>CAVQBA010000004.1:0-1422034 GCA_963710605.1 uncultured cyanobacterium | reverse complement strand
GGACCGGCTACACCAAATAGCCCACCAACTTGTCCGGCTTTAATTTTGGCTTCTACATCCTTACTTACCACCGATCCGGTAGCCACTCCACCACCCGGAGTCAATAAATTCAACTGGCCTATTTTTTCCTGTAACGTCATTTTATCCAAAAGTGATTGTACTTCTGGAATTTCACTGTTTACTCGTCCGGCAGTGATAAAGGAATAATCAAACAAATTAAAATCGCTTTGTAAAAAGTCTGTACTTATATCTCATTTTTATTGTCCCTTCTTTTTAGAATGATTTAAAGGTTGTTCTATGGCGTAAACGAAAATCCTAATTTGTCGAGTCCATTTTGTACATCTTCATTTTGCATGAATAACTCCCATAATAACCCGCTGCGGTAGTTTTCTATCATGATAATTTGTGGTCCTTGGTCAATGGCCAATTAAGCCTCGGCGACCCAATAATTTTCTTGTGGGCTGTAAGCATCATAAAATCCTGCGGGACCCAATAGCCTATCCTTTAACCTATAGAAAGTCTGCATTGCCCTTAACGATACCTCAGGCGTATACGGTATGGAACCTATGGCTGCCGTGGGCGAAATTACACCAAGAACCATTCGCCGGACTGTGAGCGCTGTAGCCAATACTCCCGTCATCATTTCGGGTATAGCTTGCGGTAAGTCCCCAGCATCCGGACCATAATCCCTATATCCCAAAGGATTTTCAATAGCATAATTGTAATTTATTCTTGTGTGGTTTACGGCGACTGCTCCGTAATCAACGTAGCTATCTGAAAGTCCATTGGGGTTCATTCCCAGGAAAGAATAATGTGCCCAGAGAAGCTGGACCGCCAAATTCCGGTGAACCAGAATGATCTACCAATATAGGGATAGTATAAGGCATGTTGGAAGAGACAATAGAGCCATTGGAAGCCCAACCATTTTCATATACTTCTTTAGTAATAAAATTTTCAGGAACAGCCGCCGCCATCACATATGTAATCAAAGTCTCATTGTCTGCTTTTTAATTGGTAAGTTAATCGACAAATTCGTTCAAAGGACATCCAATGCCAGTATAAGCACTTCTTCGCCTTGCGTATACCAATCCCACTCCACCTTTCCAAAGCGACATCCGCTTTTTCGGCCAACAGTAATTCTTCAGTATTCCCGTCCTTAAAATATTCTTTGATACAAATGAGCCCTTGTGCTAAAAAAGAAGTTTCCACTGAATCCCCTCCGTCATCAAGCGCACTAAAAGGAATAACTTCACCTGTAGCTCCATTGAGCCAATGTGGCCATGCGCCGTGGAACCTATCGGCAGTCTCCAAAAAATCAACGATTTTCTCTAGTCGTTCCAACCCCTCTGCCCTAGTGATAAAATTTCTTTCTATACCTACGAGAATCGCCATTAAGCCAAAACCCGTACCCCCAATTGCAACAGTGCCTTCTCCCAAACCTGGTTCAGTAGGGTGGTAACGCTCTCTGGCAGCACCCGAATCCGGCAAGATTTCTGCAAAATCCCAGAAATATTCAAAGGTTTCCCTTTGCAGAGTCGACATCCATCAACTCTTCGTTGGATAGCTCTTCTACCTCCTGTGGAGGATCTGGCGTTTCCACTGCTGGCTGAACGACTTCGAATCAACTGGTGGTTGCCCGTCATCGGAACAAGAGACTAGAACCACTAAAACCAAATAAAATAACTTTCTGATCATATTGTTTTGTTTGTCTACTCAAATTTTGGTCCCCGCTATGCTGAATCAATTACCTTCCGCTATCTTGAAATCTAGTTTTCTCAGTCCTTTTTGAACTTCCTCGTTCTTCATAAAATAGTTCCACAAAAGACCACTCCTATAATTCTCGATCATGACCGGAATAGGACCTTGATCAATCGCAAGATATCTGGGTAAATACCAATTTTTCTCCAAGTTGAATGCGTCGTAAGGACCATATTTTCCGATAAGGGAATCTTGCTCCTCATACAAAAACCTCAAGAACCGTATGCTCTCTTTTGGAGTATAGGGCATGGAAGATAGTGCCGCAGTAGGCGAAATGACACTTAGGTCATTATCTGGTCTGTGTGCCGTATATCCATTAATGGAGTAACTTGAGGTAAGTCCCCAGCATTTTTCTCCGTAACCCTTAAAACTATTTGGATTTTCACGCTATGCCGGTAGTGGATGAGGGCATGGTTTTGGTTCAATTTCCAGTAATCCCCATAGGAATCGCTCAGGCCTCTAGGGTTAAGGCCGGTGTGCGTAATAGTGGGCCCAAAATAATGGTCCAACAGGAGAGTCTCCTCCTGGATAACGTCTAATTCGTTTCAAGACCAAATACAACAGTATCTTTGGTAATTGCCCCGTTTCTTGCCCACCCCTCATGATATACTTCTTTTTCTACGGGATGTGTGGGTGAGGAAGCCGCCAAAATATACATAATCAAAGTTTCATTATACCCATGAACATCAAAGTCCATTTCCCAGGCATAATTTGGGGACCAATGCCAATATAATACGTTTTGACCTCCTTGGGTATACCAGTCCCACTGGACCTCTTCCCATAACTTCTGAATTTTGGCGCACAATGCTTTCTCTGTATCGGTACCATCTTTAAAATATTCCCTTACCGTTAAAAGCCCTTGAATTAAAAATGCGGTTTCCACTGAATCTCCCCATTATCCTTTTTACCGAACGGGACTGTTTTACCCGTGGGCGATAACCAGTGGGGCCATGCGCCATGAAACCGATCGGCTTTTCTCTCAAGAAACTGTATAGCCTTTTCATAACGAACAAGAGCTTCTTCCCGTGAAATGAATCCCCTATTGATTCCGACTAAAATTGCCATTAAACCAAAACCGGAACCTCCAATGGTAATCACATTCTTGTCGTTGGAAGGGTATACATTATCCATATGGATACGTTCCCTTGCCAGACCGGATGTGGACCGACACCTTCCCAAAAATAGTTGAACGTTTGCCTTTGCACCGTATCCAATAACTGATCTTCCGATAAGGACAATGATACCTCGTTACTTTTGTTAGAACTTTTTCCCTTATTAAATTAAAGTCATTACATCCCCACGAAAGGGACATAACGACTAACAAAACTAAACTCAACTCAACAACTTTCATATCCAATTTTTTCTCTACCAACCCGGATTTATTGCTCCATTTCTGGCGTCTGTATCAGTTGATCATTTGGAATTGGATATAATTCGTGCTTACCAACCTCAAAAGGTTTTCCGTGGGCTATCATTACCTCAGCTGCCCTTCCTTGCCGTAGAAGGTCAAACCAACGATCATGTTCCATTGCCAATTCCAATCTGCGTTCGTTCCAAATGGCCTGTCGTAAGGCTGCTTGGTCCGTAGTAGTTACATTGGGTAAGTCACCCTTGTTCTAACCCTGTTTAACGGGACTAAGGCGTCTCCAGATTGGCCCAGTTCGTTCAAGGCTTCTGCCCTTATGAGCAAGACTTCGCAAAACGTAAGACCCGAATATTTTTGTCGCCATCTCCCTCGCCCGCATTGGCGCTAGAATAAGCCTTCTCGTTATATCTGGGGTTTTCCACTCCCGGATCTTATCTCCCTGCCATCAAAAAGGGTTTCGCCTCTAAAGATGATAGTGGCATCCCTTCTAATGTCATCACCTTCAGACTCAAAAGCATTCAGTAAGTCTTCCGAAGGAGTATTAAAACCCCATCCAAACCCTCCTGGTCCTCGAGCGCCTTGCGTTGAAGATATTGTTGTATACCATGTGGAATAATTTCGCACGTCCCTGAAGTTCAAATATAGATTCTATACCGTTTTCCGTGGAAGCTCTCCAGACTGTTGCATAATCAGGTTCTAAATCGTACTGCCCAAAAAGCTGAATGACCGTATTTGCCATACTGCCGCCTCTTGCCATTTCTCTTGATATAGGAAGACCTTGGCCAAAAGTGACTCTGCCGCACCTTTTGTTGCCCTACCCAAATCTTGGTTTGCATAGTCACTTTTTAACGGTAAGGCTTGGATGGCCTCCTGTAAATCCTGCTCGATGTAAGCATAAACATCTTCAATCGGCGCTCTCCCTACTAAATTCTGACGTCCTGTAACGGAATAGGTCCGAATGCGCGCACTAACCAAAAATAGTTGAGCGCTCTTACGAAATTTACACTCTCCTATAAGTCGCGTTCTAAAGTCATTATTTATTGGCTCAAAAGTTTCGGTAAATTCAATAGCTTGTGATGCGCGTCCAATGGTTTTATACCACTGGGTCCACATGGCTCTAATAGAGGGCACGCTACAGACGAATTATGCGTAAGTCCATCAAGAAGGTTTTTATCTGCACCCGTATCCGTAGGGGCACTGCCCTTATCGGCGTTATCCGATATAATTTCCGTTATACCAAGATAGGAAAAAGCATATGCAAAATCAGTATGCCTACCATAGATTCCCAGGTTACGAATTGGCACGCGTTGAAAGTCTTCGCCGCTTTCTTCAGCGGTTGGATTTACGACCTCAACTTCTTCTACAAAATCATCACAACCGTACGTAAGGGTCATAAGAACCATTAGGTAGAAAAGGTATCTGAATTGAGTTTTCATAATCATTATTTTTTTGAGTATTAATTATAGCTGTAAATTAAGTCCGAATAAAAAGGTACGCGTAGTTGGGTAAGCGGATAGTTCTATACCAGTACTTTGATTCGGAACTCCGTCACCGTTAATTTCTGGAGTAAAACCGGAGTAGTTGGTGAACATGAACGGATTTGGGCGGTCAAATATAATCTTGCCCTATTCAAAAAACCTATTTGATTAATAGTGTATCCTAATGTTATATTGTTGATTCTAAAAAAATCACCTTTTTCCAGATAGTAGGACGATGCCAAAGCGTCTCGATCTGCGCCCGGGGCGCTATTGGTTGAACCCGGTCCTGTCCATCGGTTATTGAACGTCTCCACCTAATATTTTCCCCTCCTAATCTAGTATTGGCCAAACCGTTGTAAATGTTGTTTCCGCCTAAGCCAAAGCCATCGATACTAAAATCAAGATTTTTATACGTAGCCCCAATATTTACACCATAATTAAAGGTTGGTATATAATTGCCGAAAAACCTCTTGTCCCGGTCATCAATAGTACCGTCGCCATTCTATCTAGACATAGCGCAAATGACCTGGAGCAGCATTACCAACCGAGGGGTTGTTGTCTATTTCATCCTGGGTCTGCCATACGCCATCGGCCTCCAACAACCACCATGCGAATATGGGTTGGCCTTCCTGGCAGCCTTTTGGTTATTTGCCCATTGTTCAAAACTGCCTCCGACCTCACCGTCAAAACCAGGTATTACATTTTCTACCCGGTTGTCGTTGGTAGAAAAATTGAAACCAAAATTATAACTAAAGTCTTCGCCAATGCGATCTCTCCAGTTCACTAAAACTTCAAAACCTGTGTTCGACACTTCAGCCGCTTGTGCCAAGAAATTACCTTCCGCAGATGAGTTCAAGATATTTTGCACGTTGATTATAGCATTGGTATTTCTCCTGTTATAGTGACGAAGCCGTATACCCAAAGTTTCCTATTGAAAAGCGCAAAATCGATACCAGCCTCATATTCTTCCGTTACCTCCCATTGCAGTGGAAGCACCGGACTCCCAAAAGAAGCCCCAAAAACTAAATCCTGGTTTGGACCAAAACATAGTTCTGATTTCCAGAGTCCGGCATTTGTATTTACCTGTTGTGCGTTAAAAGGTACATTGGCGTTACCGAAGCCTCGTCCCCAACCGGCAAAAATCTTTAAAAAATTAATAGTACTGTTTTCCTTCAAAAAATTCTCCTCTGTAATCGTCCAACCCACACTCACTGCAGGGAATTCATCAAAAAAATTCTCGTTGGTGACAAAATTACTCGTGCCGTCTCTTCTGATGACCGCCCTGATGAAATACTTTTCGGAAAAATCATATCCTAAGTCGAGTTCGAAATAGGATTGCAGGTTCGTAGACTGGTTAAAGCGCTGAATGGACGGTATTATCAAAAAACGAGGAAGTCCTCCTGCCAATACTCCTAAGTCTTGGTTGCTCAAACACATCGAAGGCCTGGGCCTCAACCCCTTCCCCTGCCCCACCAAAATTTTCACGGCTTACCCCAACAGTTGTGGATAGGTTGTGGTTTCCGAACGAATTTTCATACGTAAGGAAGCCTTCCAGGTTCCATCTAAAAAATTCAGCGTCTATTACATTAAAAGAATTGTTTGCAAATTCCGTTGAAATAATACCATCTCCATCTAAAATCTGATCGGCCATCTTCAAATTGTTCTTCGGTCCTTCTAGGGTCTGCATTCAACCATCGTGCTTTAATTGGGTTAAAATTATTGTTCTTTGAAAAGAACTTCGTAGCCCCAAACCTTCCCGTAAAAGTAAGATGGTCGGTAATATCGGTCTCCGTAGCAATTTGCCCTTGTAGGGTAGTAGTGTTAATTTGCTGATCGGCAAAGAAAACATCGGATACGGGATTTCCCCTTGAAGATAAACGGCCGACGGATTCTCCTTCCGCAGCTTCAAAACCAACGATACCAGTATTTTGATTCACAAAATTTTGTCCAAATCTGCCATTATCATAGAAGACTGGTACTAAAGGTGATTGTGTGTAAGCGGTGGTAAATGCACCAAAGGGCTTAGGAGATTCATTGGTATAAGTAACATTCAAATTTTGAATGATTCTAAACTTATCATCGAACAAGTGGAAGGTATTGTTACTTCGTATATTTCCCCTATTATATTTGTTGTCAGCCAATACGCCTTCCTCCTCTGAACAAAATTATAGCTCAAAAAATAATCGATATTTTTTTCATTCGCTCCCGAAACGGAAAAGTTATTACTTGTAATTGTGCCCGTCTGCAAAAGTTCATCGTACCAATTCGTATCATAACGTTGATTGGGTTGCAAAAGAAAGCCCCATCCGCAGCGCTCTCCTCATTGAAATATTGAATATACTGATCGGCATTAGCTACTTCTACCTGATTTAAAACCGTACGCATACCGTAAAAGGTGTCAAAATTAAAGGTAGCCTTTCCTTCCTTTCCCCTTTTCGTGGTTATCAATATTACTCCGACTTGCAGCCCTTATACCATAAATATTGGCGTAAGAGGCTCCCTTCAAAAATTCTATGGATTCGATATCGGCAGGATTAATACTTCTAATATCCTGTAAGGGCTGGCCATCCACTACATAGAAGGGTTCCCTTCCACCTTGCGCCGTTCCCAAACCTCTTACAATTACCGTTGGTGTTGAACCTGGGGCATCATTCGCTATAATATTCACACCAGCCACTTTACCTTGAATTGCTTGTGCCGCGGTCAATGCCGGTTGTTTAGTAATCTCCTCTGATTTTATGGAAACCACCGCCCCGGTTATGTCAGATCTCTTCTGTTGACCATAACCTACAACCACAACCTCGTCCAATGCTTGAGCATCTTCCTTTAGACTTATATTAATAGTGTTTCTGGAATTTACCTCTACTTCTTGTCGAGTAAAACCAATATAACTATAAATCAACGTTGCATTGGTAGGAACGTTTTCCAATAGGTAGTTTCCGTCAAAATCAGTTTGTGTGCCAGCTGTAGTACCTTTTACGAATACTGAGGCTCCCGGAAATGGTTGTCCAGGTATCATCGGACACCGTACCTGAGACAGCTATATTTTCTTGCGCCAAAATGGTAAAATTTACCAACAAAAATACAGTTGATAAAAATAAGAGCTTATTTTTCATAATAGTTCAACGATTGAGTTATGTTTTTACTAAATTAATAATAGCTCTCCTGTTAAAAGATTTAACAACTACATAAAAAATACATCAATATACCATTGAGCCGAAGACCCCACGTTTTGCGGTGATTGCCGTAGTGTTCATTGTAGTTTAAAAGTAAATTTTAACGTTTTGATGTAGTCTTGTTGTAGTGGTAATCGTTCAGACTACATCGTTTTTACATAGATTTGACTAAAAAGTAATCAAGAAATTTGAAAGATTTTCCGATGTGTCTATTTTTAGTTTCTTGCGAAGGCGGTATCTGTGTATCTCTACACCTCTTATCGTAATACCCATTAATGGCGCTATTTCCTTGGATGAAAGGTTCATTTTTAGATAAGCGGAAAGCTCAGGTCCTTAGGGGTTAGTTTTGGGTACTGCTCCAGCAATCTTTAAAAAAATCTTCGTGCAATTCCTTAAAATTTAATTCAAACCTTTTCCAGTCATTCGGAGTCTTTAACAGATTTGTCTAGTTTTTTAAGAAAAAGCCTATACCGCTGTGAATTGGAAAACTTCTCCTTATGGTCTATAAGCATTTCCTTGAGCTCCAAAATTACCTCGTTCTTTTTCGCTATATTAAGTGTTGTGCTAGTTAATTCGTTTTGTTTTAATTTAATTTCCTTGGCCAATTTTTCTTTTTTCGATTTCTAAAATTCGCTCATGTTGTTCACGTTGCATCTGTTTTTGTAATTGAAGCTGTTTGCGCCTCAATTTTTTCTTGTTATACATTCTGAACAAATAGATAATACCCAAAACCGATAAAAAATAGCACAAAAGACTAATCCTTGATAAATACCACGGCGGAGCTATTTGAAAAAGTATTGTATTGGGCTCAGAAATCTTATTATCAATGCTAACCGATGATACCTTCAGTTCATAATCTCCATAAGGCAGGTTTTGAAAAATTCAATATACCCTGATCTAAATAGCCAGATTTATTAAATCTTCCTTGCAGGTCATAGAAATAGCGAGCTTGGTTCAATTTGGGCGATGCCATTTTGATAGTTATATTGTGGGAATTCTTATAAGGTATTTGCTTGGTATTCTGATCAATAGGATATAATTGGACCTCATCCTTAAAAGTGCCAAGTTTTGGGCTTGGTACTTTAAAATTGATTAATTGTTTTTTTAATTTGGTCAAGTTTATTTCCGCATATCCATCTGATAGGGTAATCATGAAAATAGAATCGTTCTTTTTAATTATTTTTTGTGCCTCGGGTACGAAACGTTCCTGCAGCTGAGGATAATTGATGATCAGGCTATCTGACTTTAAATTGGTATATATAATTTCCTTGGGATTTTCCGTGTTTGCAAACCAAAAGTAATTGTCTTCGTAAAATAAAAGCCTTTTGCCACGATAGGATTCAAATTCCTTAAAAGGATCTTCCGTGAATTAAAGGTCTGGTATGGAGTACGGTGCTGATGTAGTCTGTTTCAATTTATAATTTGAAAAGTTCCCCCTTTAGAGATTGACCGTATAAAAATTCAGAACCGGTAAACTACAGATATAGTCATTTTCTACGACCTATAATTCAATCCTTACCATCTAGCATCAGTTTGCAACAATTTATAATCCAATCCTCTTTTTTATACTGGAACTATACTGTTATCATCTGGAACCCAGATATTAGCGATTGGGATATTGCTATTCTAGTTTTGTATTGTTGATTGGCGACGGGCCGAATCATCAATTTTCGGAAACTTTAAAATTAGAAAATATGGGGAAAAGAAATCAGGAAACTCACAAAGTTTTGGATTAACAAAAAACCGAAGTCCAATGGACTGACAAAGAATTATCGGAACTGCAAAAAAGAGGTCAAATTGTAAGTGGCCAGCGTGGCGACACCGACGAAGATTATTTTCAAACCTGGGATGTTCTGTTAAAGTTACCATGAAAAGCATACGCATTCGCAAATACAAACTGTTGAATAATTCGGTAATAGGAGCCAGCAGGCAGTTGACGTATTTACGATAGAAATATACTCCTATACCGTAGAGAATCTATAAACATCTAAAAATAGTATTATGTCAAATTTATCAAATCCATATGTTGCTAGGCATGGGATGTCTGCATCAAAGTACCAAACGGAGTTTAACAAATATACCTCATCAGGGTACCGACTTTACAGGGTAAGCGGGTACAATGTAAATGGCAAGGCCACTTTTGCGGCAATCTGGGTAAAAATGTCGGGGCCGGCCTATGTAAGTCATCACAATATGACCTCGGCCAGTTATCAAAATAAGTTCAACACCTATGTGAACCAAGGCTATCGCCTTACCCAGGGTCCAAGGCTATAAAATAGGTGCAACCGTATACTACACTGCCATCTGGGAGAAAAAATCTGGTGGACAATGGGTAGCACATCACGGTATGACCTCGGCCGATTACCAGAAAAAATTCAGTGCCTATGTCTCCCAAGGGTACGCGCTTACCCAAGTGGAAGGGTATGGTGTGGGAAGAAGTGCGCGATATGCCGCCATCTGGGAAAAGAAATCAGGTAGTTCTTGGGTTGCACGACATGGGATGAATTCCGCTAAATATCAGTCGGAGTTCAATATCCATACGAAGAACGGTTATATCCTTGCACATGTAAGTGGGTATCAGGTGGGCGGTAAAGATTATTATGCTGCAATTTGGGAGAAAAAACCAAGCGGCCCGTGGGTAGCCCATCATGGTATGGACAGTAAGCAGTATCAGGCGCAATTTATGGAGAAGCACCTACTTGGATACCGACTTCAACTTGTCGACGGTTATTCCATCGGAAAATCCGCCCGTTATGCCGCTATCTGGGAAGCTCCAAAGGACGTTCCCAACGGAAAATATTCCAAGGGAGGGTACACCTTCAGTCTGATTAAATTTTCAGATAATATAAAGAAAGCCATGCAAGGCAAAGAATATGTAAAGTATGGTTTTGAACTGAGGCATGGGTTAAAAGTGATACAAGTAGCTGAGGGTCCCGCAAGAACAAAAGCCGATCCTCCAAATAAAGATTTTACGGTCTTCGAAAGGTTTAATCCTGCAAGTGTTGCCAAAACACCAACTTCAGTGTCAACGCTTCAGTTATTGGCGAAGAATAATTTATCGGTCGATACTAAAATACATACGTATTTGCCTAATAATTGGAATATACCTAGCACGGTAAAGACGATAACGTTTGCTGAATTAATGAATCATTCCAGTGGTTTACGAAAAATGGAAGGTCAGCAATATACCTATGACGGAATGAAAGAACTGGTTGAAAATGGTATTAAAATGGAAAATAAAAATGACCATTATGACAATACTAATTACGCACTACTGCGCATTCTCGTCGCAAGTTTGGATGGGTATAGTAACTGGACAACCAATCCCGGTCTTGGAACTGCAACCCATTTTATCAACTATGTCAACACACACATTTTTAATCCCTTGGGAATCTATGATGTAAAATATAAAGCTACCGGTTCGGCACCCACATTATTCTATAAATATCCGTATGGGAATGCCAAAGGAACTTCCTATGGGAATTGGACATTAAAACCTGGAAGTGCGGGATCACATGTATCCGTTCACGAATTGGCCAAGTTTTGTTCCGCTATTTTTCAAGGAATATTGATCGACCCAGCCACACTCGAGATTATGAAATCTAGGTCCTTAGGTTTTGCAAATTATACAAAAGCGGCCGATAAGAGCACTCTTTACGGCAAAGGCGGATATTTTCCGGCTTCCATGAATAAGGGTGCCGAACTAAATAGTTCCGTTGTGCATTCAGATACAGGAGTCTGTGCGATGATGGTAATCAATGGGGATATTAAGGCTAAAAGTATTTTAATCCAGGCTTATGAAGATGCCTTTGTTAAAGTTTCTTCGATAAAAATCCGCAAAAACCCACGAACCAAGATTAAAACTAAAACAATGAGTCGGTAAAATTGCTGTAGCGATCCAAGACGTAAAGCATATAAACAAAGAGCATCCTATTTCAGAGGGCACAAAGGGGTCCTTTAATTGCGCGTACATGAAGCGGAAAGTATCTGTAGGCCAAAGTATCGATTTTGCAAACGACTTTGTAAACCAGACGAACCCTCCCATTGGGTCGTCGGACGGATCTGGTAACGCAGTGATTGCCGATGCCAATGGTGAAATTAACCAAACACTTGAACATTCGACTTGTATCCTCACCGAAGAGGTAGCCCTTGTCGTCCCTGTTCTTTATCATCTTAACGGAAAGACGTTCGGGGGTGGGCCACCAACCTGATGCCGAAGAAATGGTACAGCTGCTGGTGTACTTTCAATAGCTAAGTGGATGATTTCATTCAAAAGTTCGCCAAAAAAGAAATAACAATGTAAATTTTAAAGTCATGAAAACAAAAAAACAGCTTAAGCTCTTCGAGGCCGAACAGGACCACATTAAGGGTATAGTTCTCAAAACCATAAAAAAAAATCTAACAATCATGCTTTGCATAACAGCGGTAGTAAGCTGTAGTAAAAGTGATTCCGATCCCGACCCCAATCCTGAACCAGACCCTAATCCAGTAGTTCATACGATTACTGCTATCGCGCCTACCAGCGGTGCGGTAGGAACGGAAGTTACGATTACGGGAACTAACTTTAGCAGTACGGCAGGAGAAAACGCCATCACGTTTAACGGTACTGCAAGTGCTGCAACATCGGCCTCGTCAACTCAACTGAACGCCAAGGTGCGAGAAGGTACGACCACAGGTCCGGTAGCGGTAACGATCAAGGGCAAATCGGTCAACGGACCTACGTTCACGATACTTACCGGGGATGCATCCCTATGTAATCAGATAGAAATTATCGAGGATACCATATGGGAAGATGTTGAAGCAGGCGACGCGGTAGATTACGTGGTGCAGTGTGCCATTTCGGTCAAGGGGAATGCTTTGTTGACTATTCGACCCGGCGTAATCATTGCCTTTGAGGGTGCGGAAAGCGGCATTTTTGCGACCGAAGGTGGGGGGATAAAGGCCATTGGAACAGAAGCAGATCCGATAAAATTACAGGGCACCAGCGAGAACAAGGGCGTTTGGAAGGGGATATACTTTGCCTCGAACCATCCCGAGAACCGGTTGGAAAACGTAAGCATACGCCATGCCGGTCGCACTGCTTCCGGACAATCGGGCGAAAAAGGCGCCGTGCAGCTCACCCGTGGTGACGAATCCGGTGCCGCTATTGTCAATTGTAGCATCACCGATAATGATGGATTCGGGATTTACGTCACCGATGAAGCCGATTTGGATGATTTTTCGGGCAACACCATCACCGACAATGAAGGCTCCCCGATTGGCCTATATTTTAATCAGCTCGGCATCTTGGATGGGGATTCAGACTATCGGGGCAACGGGAAGGATTATGTTGAAATCCGCCAAAATGACATTGAGGATGAGGATGTTGCCATGGCGATGTTGAATGTCCCTTACCGCTTTGTAGAAAGTAAAAAGTATAACGTCAACAGGGCGTTGACCATCAGTCCCGGCAGCGTTCTTGAGTTTACCAACGGCTCGGGGTTTAGATTGAGGAACAGGCAGCCGATTGTATCACCACCACCGGTTCATTGAATGCCACGGGTACTGCACAAGACCATATCATCTTCAAAGGAATCGTCGAAGGCAAAGGCACATGGCTCGGGCTTGGCTTTAATTCTTCGAGTCCGAACAATAAGCTGATCTATTGTGACATTTCAGGCGGAGGCAGCGATAAAATCTACAACGGTTCGCAGTTTTCGGCCAACATTGCCTTGCAATGTGAAAGCCGCGTAAGTATACAGCAGACCTCAATAACCGATAGTGGGGCATTTGGCATCTACATGGATGATCCCGATGCTAAATTGGAGGATTTTGAAGAAAACGCTTTGATAAACAACGAATTGGCACCTATTCTACTTCATTTGCCACAAGTTGACCAGTTGGATACCGCATCTTCATATGCGGAAGGAAATGGCCGGGCCTATATACAGGTATTCGGTCGAGCAGTCAAAGATGCCGACCTTACCTTGGCCAAATTGGAAGTTCCCTATCGTATCGCACAGGATGAAGATGGCCGGGTTACCTATGTAGAAAGGGCATTGACCATTCTCCCCGGGGTTATCATGGAATTTGAAACCGCGGCTGGAATTATACTGGGTAACCCCAGTTTCGATTGTACTCCGCTAACGGGATCTCTGAATGCCGAAGGTTCAGCTGAGGAACCTATTATTTTTAAAGGCGTTACCGACGGCCAAGGCACATGGCGTGGTATCGGCATCAATTCCAGCGCAGCGACCAATCTTTTGAAATATTGTGAAATATCCGGGAGGGGGTGCCAGCCAGATGTACAATGCAGGGGGACAGGGCAATATCGTCATCCATTGCCAAGGGGCGTTGAACCTAGAGAATAGTACTATTAAAGACAGCGGCTCCTGGGGAATTGATTTTGTACAGGGCGGAAATAGCTTGACGGATACCAACAATACCTTCGTCAACAATGCAGACGGAAACATCGCACCCAATTGAGGAGGTTGGGAAAATAATGCCTATGAAAATGCCCTGATGCTAAAGTCAGGGCTTTTTTAGTCTCACGAATTATGGTAAAAAAAAACCTTTTTCGTGCCCTTCCGAAGAACAAATAAAGTTTTCGGCATAAGTGATTTACAGTCTTCTATAATTTTCATGTCCTACATACCAGCAAAAGTGTTTTGAGCACTATTGTGTTATTTCTGAATTGGTAGGCTCATTTGCAGTTACCAAACGGCTTCCACAAAGCCCAAGGCCAGGATTTTCGCAAACTAAGTGGATTTCTTAGCTTATTATTATCATATATTTGAGGGATAGTTTAAATAATCGATTTTTAAACCGCTCGGTTCCTCTCAAGCCCCAATACTGAGAAAATGAAGGATAGTAAAATCCGAAAACAAAACCGATTCTTATCTCTGGATGTTTTCCGGGGCATGACCATTTGTCTCATGATTTTCGTGAACTCCCCCGGTACGGGAGCCGAAATGTACCCATATTTGGTACATGCCCAATGGTTCGGTTTTACCTTGGCCGACCTGGTGTTCCCTTCCTTTCTTTTTGCCATGGGCAACGCCATGAGCTTTTCGATGGGCAAATTACGGGGGGCAGAAACTACTATATTTTGGAAAAAAGTGCTCAAACGAACCGCCTTGATATTTTTATGCGGGTACTTGATGTATTGGTTTCCTTTTTTCGAGCAAACGACGGACGGATGGGCGCCAAAACCCTTTTCAGAAACCCGTATAATGGGCGTTCTGCAACGCATTGCCCTTTGCTATTTTATCGCCGCCGTACTTCTCTTCTACCTCTCGGAAAAGAAGGTGCTGATCCTATCTGCCCTGATTTTATTGGGATATTGGGCCCTACTCTATTTGTTCGGTGTACCGGGGGAAGAACTGGCCATGGCAACCAATACCGGCACCATACTCGATCTATATATACTGGGGGACGGCCATATTTATAAAGGCGATGTCATACCCTTTGACCCAGAGGGTATATTAAGCACCTTACCTGCCGTAGTGAACGTCGTAGGGGGCTATATGGCGGGTACCTTTATACAGCGAAAGGGAAAATCTTTTGAAGGCATTGCCAAATTGATGATTGCCGGGGGGCTTTTGACCGTCTTGGCCTTAGGGTGGGATTTGATCTTTCCTATCGGAAAGAAATTATGGACGAGTCCTTTTCTCTCTACACCATCGGAATAGACCTCTTGGTGATGGGCGTTCTTATCTATTTCATAGAAATTAAGAAGCAGCGTTTCGGGGTGCGTTTCTTCGATATCTTCGGAAAAAATCCGCTGGTTATCTATCTATTCTCCGAACTGTTTTACATCTCCCTGCGCACCATTCCCGTCGGCAATGGCAAGGACGCCTTCGAATGGGCCAGTGAAGTTATTTTTCAAAATATATTCCCGGGTAGTTTCGGGGCCTTTATA
Organism: uncultured cyanobacterium; assembly: GCA_963710605.1. GTDB lineage: Bacteria > Cyanobacteriota > Cyanobacteriia > Cyanobacteriales > Cyanobacteriaceae > JAALKG01. The sequence goes on along the minus strand of CAVQBA010000004.1, from coordinate 1,406,356 downwards.
ACAGGCATCGTCTTTATGCTCCTGTGCTGGTGCCTCGGTTGGTGGATGGATAAAAACCGTATCTATATAAAACTGTGAACCTATCAAGAGCATGATACGATTTGTGAACCAAGTCAAAGACTACCTGATAAATTGAAAACTACATGAGTTCATATGTCGTTTAGCCCATAAAATGAGAAAATCTCATTGTAAAGGTTTACAGTGAATTATTGATCGAAATGAAGTGTCATTTGCTATCTTTAGATGAAAACCATAATGCATTCATTTCTATATCAAAGCTTTTTCAAATTTAACGCAAATGACTATGAAAATTTTTAACTGTTCTTTTATAAAGGATATCGGCTCGATGATTCTATATAGCCTATCGGTCATCATCCTTTTGCAAACCAACGAAGTACGCAGTCAGAAACCTTATGAAGGTAAGGTCATTTTAGGTGTATTTGCGCATCCAGACGATGAAAGTACGGTGTCTCCGATATTGGCCAAGTATATTCGGGAAGGTGCCAAAGTACATTTGGTAATCGTTACCGATGGAAGGTTGGGCACGAACGATTATCATGATCACGAAGCCGGGGAAACCCTTGTAGCCACAAGGAAAGAAGAGATGAAATGCGCCGCAGAAAAATTGGGGGCAGAACTGACCCACTTAAACTATCATGACCAATTAAAATCAGGTGAAGGCTATGACGGGCATGTGCCACACGCCCAGGCTATGATAAAAGAACTTTATGACATTGTTACAAAAGTACAGCCGGACGTTCTAATCACATGGGGTCCGGATGGTGGTTCTACGCACATGGACCATAGGCTAGTAGGTGCATCCATTACGCAGGTTTTTTTAAGCAAAGACTGGGAGAAGCAAATGTCCCTATTTTTTTACGGTACGCCTACCGAAAACATTGACAAGGCTGAAAGCAAGATACTCAGGGGGCAAGCTAGCACCTATTTAAGAACCAAAGTTTCCTATACCGAACAAGACCTAGACAAGGCCTTTAGTTCAATCAAATGTCATTATAGCCAAATAAATCCAGAAATGACTAGGGAAGCGTTTGCAAAAGAAAAAGCATCCAAGGGTATGTTCGTTTATTTAAGAAAATTTGAAGGCCCTACAAAAGATTCAGATTCGGTATTTGAATAAGGACCAGTATAAACAGGCACCTTATTTCAGGACAGATCCTAAGGTTTTAAAAACTTTCAGCGTTGACCATTGGCATGGGAGCAGGCAAATGTCAAGGCAGAGAACGTCTTTTACTCCAATATTTTCATATCCTTTAACCAATTCACAAAACTGTCGCGCCAAGTCGCAACGCTGATTCCTCTTTCTATTCCCGAATCAAATCCGTGTTCCCCCGTGGCGTAGATGTGCAGTTCAGTTGGCACTTTCTTCGCCAACAACGCACTATACAATTTGATACACCTATCAGGAGTTGTCCCGGTATCTTCACCCCCATTCACCAAAAACATTGGAGGGATTTCTTTGTTGGATGCTATCTTTTCAAAAAATACATCCCATACGGAGCCATAGATGAAGCAGGCAAAATCTGGCAACGTACTTTCCTGATATTTGGCATACGATGGAAGATTATCCTCAAAAGCCTCCAAAGCGGCAAAAAGCGATAAAGCACCGCCAGAGGAGAAACCGCTGATTCCCACTTTGTTTTTATCTATCCCCAATTCATCTGCCCTAATTCTTAAAATATTGATTGCCTGTTTTGCATCGGCATACACTTCTCCATTGAACACGTCCCTTTCAAGTGAAAATCCTTCGGCATTGCTATTGTAGGTTCTATACTTTAATACCATTGCTGTGAAACCTTTTGTTGTCAACCACATCGCGAAGTCCGTTCCCTCTCGATCAATCCATAATTCTTCAAAACCACCACCAGGGCAAACGACAATGGCGACTCCGTTTGCGGTGCCCTTTTCAGGTCTATAAAGGGTATATGTTGGTTCAGAGACTTGACGTAAAATATTGCTCTTTCCGGATAGGGAACTACTTAATACGGCTTCGGTGCGAATTTTCTCTTCTTTATATTTAACAGGATTATTGGGGATGCCATCAGGCCAAAGTGCTAGTTCGACCTGGGCTTGAGCCACCATGGCATTTCCGAGGAACAGACCGAATAAAACTATTCGGATAGTAAGTTTTAAATGTGTTATCATGTCAAATAAAGATTAATCTTATAATTGACTAAGGCAGTTAACCAATATCAATAAAAGTAGTTAATTCGCAGAAACAAACATCAAGAACATGGAGCAAAGATTCATGAGCATGTCCCTATTCGACTTTACTGAAAAATTCCCGGACCCCGACTGGAGTTACTACATTTGAGCGGACACTAAGTTAAGAGTCATTAGGTTGTTTGAACTAATTTTGTAAAATGAAAAGAGAATTAAGAAGTTATTCCGTCGAATTCAAGCAAAAGGCCGTGGAACTGACCTATGCCCGTGGTAGTATCGTTGATGTATGCCAAGAGCTGGACATATCGCGTTCGGTACTTGGTCGTTGGCGCAAGGAATCCAAGGAATACGGCGAAAACGGCTTTCCCGGGAAGGGAATCCCTAAGTTGACCGATAGTCAGAGGGAAATCGTAGAGCTAAGGAAAAAGCTTCGGGTCGCAGAACTGGAAAGGGATATTTTAAAAAAGGCAATAGCCATCTTCTCCTAGAGAGACGGGAAAAATATAGGTTTATAAAGCACCATAAATTTAGATTTCCTATCTGGAAGATGTGCAAAATGTTCAAGGTAAGCAGAAGCGGATACTATGATTGGCTGGCCGCAAGACCGTCAAGCAGGTCGTTGGCCAACGAGGCGATCACGCGCGAGATCCGTGAAGTATTCAGGGAAAGCTTCGAAAGCTACGGGGCGCCAAGGCTAAGGGCCGAGCTGCTGAAAAGGGGATATGAAGTGTCAAGACCCAGGGTTGCCAGATTGATGGCCGCCGATAACCTGTTCGCCCGAAGAAAGCGCAGGTTTATAAGCACCACCGATAGTAATCATAAGTACCCCGTCGCGCCCAATATACTGGAACGTAATTTTACGGTCTCAAGCGAGAACCGTGTACGGGTATCGGATATCACCTATATACGGACAAAGGAAGGTTGGATGTATTTGACGGTGATCATCGACCTGTTCAACAGAAAGGTAATAGGTTGGTCGATGGGCGAGACCTTAAGCAGCGAGGACACCATTATACCTGCTTGGAGAATGGCGATAATGTCGAATACCGTTACCGAAGAACTTATATTCCATTCGGACAGGGGGTCCCAGTATGCCGGCAACCGGTTCACCGCCATCCTGGAACAACACGGGGCGGTCAAACAAAGTATGAGCCGGAAGGGAAACTGCTGGGACAACGCCATGGCCGAATCTTTTTTCAAAAGCTTAAAGGTAGAATGGACCTATAAACATGATTATGACCATCGATCTCAGGCCGAACTGTCAATATTCCAATGGATAGAGACATGGTATAATAGAAGGAGAATACACTCTACTTTGGGGTATAAAACAATAGAGGAATTTAAAAATGAAATGTCTAATCAAAAAATAGCCGCGTGACCTTTAACTATTGGTCCACTTTTTTGTTGTAAGTCCAAAGAACCTTTTCGGCAAGGGCGGCGCGTTCGCCCCTATGTTGAAGAACGTCATCGAAAAAGCGCTCGAGGCGGAGATGGAGGGCCATCTAGGCGAGGCCCATTTAAATCAACTTTTGATAAATTAGCTTCACTTAAATCTATACATCTTAAATCTTTTTGTGTCTGAGAATTATTTTGTATTTCTGAAACTAATCGCCATTTGTCCGCTATTAAAGTATTATCATTTAATGTCACTTTTAAGAATACTACATATCTTAAATTCGTGTCAGTTAAGTTAGCATCTTCTAAATTGACATTTTCTAATTTTGTTCCTTCAAGATTTGCTCCTGTCAAATTCGCACCTTTCAAATTAATGTTTCTTAAATGACCATACGTTAAGCAAACACCTTGAAGATTAATATCTGTCAAATCATAGTTTTGTAAATATAAAGGCTCATCCCAATCTTGATAATATCTTGGAAGACTACTCAGCACAATTTCTTGCTCAAGATTTTTTTCTCTCCATTGATTCCATAATTGGGGATGATGACAAATTACTTTTAGCCGATATAACAAATTATTTAAAGCATAAAAAACATATTTTTTTAGACATTGAGGCAATTCTAAAATATAAGGTAATATCTCAGGTAAAAGTTCGGGATTACTAACAAAATATAAATCTAAAACAGGATTATTAAGTAACTTATTGGGAAATTCTCTTCCCAATATTTTTAATATTTCTAATGGAGTATTTGGATTGAGGGTTAATGCTTCTCTAATATCGATTGCTTCATTACGACTATCATAATACTTTATTCGATTTTCGTAATAACATGGCGAATTATCATTATAAATTTCAATTAAACGCTCTGGTGATGTCTCAGCGTTACTTGCTTCGTTGAGAATAGCTTGTAATTTTAACTCTTGTTGCTTATCTTGTGGTTGATTCATTGAGATTTTCTTTTTACTTGAATCAGTATGTAATTATTCTCGATCGTATTATAATACATAAAAACTATTTGATTTTAGTTGAAAAAATACGAACAATACCTATGAGTCTTGTCAATTTATACCCAGAGTGGTTAATCAAACTAATCATAAAGTTTATGCACAGTAAAACTTAAATATCAAGAATAGTATTCTACTAATTTAATAAGCATCTTTTCGATGAGAAATAGTCAGGATATTAACTTCTTTGGCTTCATTATCGATCGTATAAAAAACTCTGTATTTATCAATACGATAACGCCAAGTAGGAGGCTGGTAATTTTTCAATTTTTTAATTTGAGTTCCAAAAAATGGCTCAGATTTTAATTGCACAATTACAGATTCTGTCATTTTCTTTTCAATTAAAATTCGATCGTTTTTATTGATTTTACTAAATTGCTTATCGTATTCTTCAGTAATAAAAACCTGATAATTAGTCAACCAAACGTCTCCTATTATTTTTTACATCTTCACTTCCTTTTTTTAATGATTCTTGTAATTCTTGATTATCATTGATTTCCTCCATCTCAAATTCATCGACATAGCCTATTTGTTCAATGTATCTAGAAGTAGCTGTTTCAATAAAATTAGAAATTGCTCTGTTATCCATCTGAGCAAATTTTTTAAATAGTTCGTATTTATCTTCGTCTAAACGAATAGTTACAGTCTTAGACATTTTTTGTACTTTTAAGAAAATATATTTTGTTCTTTTGTGTTCATTTACATTCTAGAGTAAATTAGAAAGCGATCGTTTTCGTCTTAAAAGTATTTAGATAGATATATAGCATTTACCATCATTATGAGTTACATTTACAATTTGTAAGTCCCCCTTTCAAAGGGGGATTTAGGGGGATTTATAAGAATTAGTTTATACATCACAATAATAATAATTGCTATTTGATGCCTAAAGCGATTAATTATTTGTACTATCTAAAATTTTCAACACATCATTAGGAGACAGTTTGTTTTTAAACCAAATTAGATGATTCGGTAATTGGTTAAAATTAACCCCTGCTTTTTCTAAATTCAATCTTTCTGACACGGCTAAAATCAAATCAGTATTTTCAGATTTGCTTACCTGATAAAATTTTTTCTGTAGATATTGAGGATGCCAAAAGCCAATTATTTCCAGTAAAAAACTACGCCCATCTGGATGCACTAACCGAAAATCGGGAATCATAACGCTACCAGGTAAAGGAATTAAATCAACTTCTCTTTCTAGTTTCCATTCGGTTTTTAGTTTCTCCCAACGGGTAGCAAACGATCGTTCGAGCATACTATCATAAGTAGCATCGTTTTGATAATGACTAACTAAACCACAACCATCATCAAGGTGATATGAGAGCAATTTTTCTTTTTTACTATAAGCATCTTTTAGTTTAAGTTGAGCTTCTAGTTTCCATTTGTTGACGTGTAACAATGCAGGAATCATCTTGGCTAATGCTAAACCATAACGAGTACTAGCTTTAAATAAACTAGTAGGACCATCGATTGTAATCGTAAAACCAGTATCAGCATCTCCTTCAATATAAGATATGAGTTGAAATAATTTTAAATAACGAAATAATAATTTATATTCTCCTGGGTCATTACGATGAGCATGGATGATAAGATGACTAGCACGATAAAATAATCCTTGCACTTGAGATAGATTGTAACGATGAATCAATGTTTCTGGTGTAGGCTCATCAAATTCGGTTAAAATTCTATTCTCTTGTAAATCTGCGTATAATCCTTGTAAGATATGATGAGGTAAAACGTCCTTTTCTAATTCCTTACTTAAATCAAAAGCGATCGTTTCTATTGTCTTATTTCTGTTTTCAGGTACATTAGGTATCGATGCCGCACTGGCAAAAACTTTTTCTCTTAATAATGAAGGAGAAATCGGGCTAACAATCTCAAAAGTGCAAAAACTATTTCTTAATATGTGTACAAGTCCCCTTTGTAGTCTATAATCTGGTCTATCCCCTTCTATTTCTTGTAATGCTGTATCTAATTGGGCTTGGGTTTTACCAATATGCTGATGAAAACAATTAATTATTTCGATCGCTAAATCGATATTGATAGCTAATAACGGTAACTTTTTAGGGACGATCGTATTACCACTATAACGATAAATTAATAAATCACTTTTGAGCATTAAGATTTAATTGTTTCAGTTGAAAATTGATAATTAATTATTGTCATCGACGATCGAGTTATATATAACTTGAAATAAACCATGACATAATATGAAATAATATCTTAAAATTTATTAAGGAGCAAAAAATAGTCATGAATGACCCAAAAAAACAAGCAATCCAGATGCAATTTTTAGAAGAAGCCCAAGGCTACCTAGAAGTTATGGAGTCAGGATTATTGGGTATTGCTCATGACTCATTACAACCAAAAAATATCGATAATATATTAAGGGCAGCACATTCACTTAAAGGTGGTGCGGCATTAATGGAATATCAAAAATTGAGTCACTATGCCCATCGATTAGAAGACTTTTTTAAAATTCTCAAAATTGGTAAAGTTTCTGTTAATGATCAAGCAGAAAGTCTATTTTTAGGTAGTGTTGATTGTTTGAATCAGTTAGTTAATGATTATAGTCAAAAACCAAAACAAGCAGTTGATTTAACGAAAGTTGAAGCTAGAATAGAGCCTATTTTATCACATCTGCATCAAAATTTAGGTGATTTTAACCCTGAAGACGAAGAGACTCTTTTAGCTCAAAATACTCAGATGGATGAAACCGATATGAGTTTATTTTTATTTGAGACTGAAGTTGAAGAAAATTTAAATCGCTTAGAAAATTTATCTGAGCAAAAAGATTCTAGTTTAAGTGAGCAATTGAGTGATTTTTTAGTTGATTTGTCGGGTTTAGCACAAATGATTGATTTGTCGGCGGTAGCTCAACTTTGTGATTCGATCGAATCAACTCTACAACAACAACCCGATTCATCTGAGCTTATCATTCAATCTGCCTTAAAACAATTAAGACGATCGCAAGCATTAGTCTTATCAAAACAAACACAACTATTACCCACAAAATTAATCCTGACTCCATCAACTAAATCAAATATAGCTGTACCTACTTTCGATTCATTATTAAGCGAAGAATCGATTGATATTCCCGATATCTCTATATCGATGTCTCCAGAGGTTGAATTATCTACCATCACAACGGAGATAGATGATTTTACTAATTTAAATCAACAAATAATTGATGAGACAACACCATTACTAGAAACTGATCAAATTTTTGATAATGAAACTGAAGTTGTAACTAGTCAACAACCAATAAAAGTAGTCAATCAAGAGCGAAAAATACGTGTATCAGCAAAAAATATCGAAGAGTTAGAAGTATTATTTAGTGAATTAAATATCGAAAAAAATGGCTTAGATTTACAACTTAAAAACATGAGAAACTCAATGATAATTTTAAGTGATAAATTAAATAGTCTTGAGAAAAATAACTTTCAATTAAGAACACTTTACGATCAAGTTTCTCGACCATCTTTACAATACTCAACTAATAATATTAGCTCTAATAAATATCTAACTAATAACTTATCGGTAGATGACTCTTCTTTTGATTCCTTAGAAATGGATAAATACAATAACCTCCATATTTTCGCAGGTGAAATGATGGAAAATATTGTCCAAATTCAGGAATTAAAAAATGATTTGAATATCTATTTAACTGATACTGAAAAAATCCAAAGAAACTTAAAACGGACAAGTACAAAGATGTACAAAAGTATAACTGAAGTTACTATGCGTCCCTTTTCTGACTTATTACAAAAATTTCCCCGTGCATTAAGACAGATGGAAATAGAATATGGTAAAAAAATAAATTTTAAGATTAAAGGTGGTAATATTTTAGTCGAAAAAAAAGTAATTGATCAATTAAATGATCCTTTATTACATCTATTTAGAAACGCATTTGACCACGGAATAGAGATACCAACGGTCAGAAAAATGCAAGGTAAACCGATTGAAGGCACGATTGAAATAGGAGCAAATTATCTCGGTAATCAGACAGTAATTACGATAACAGATGATGGTAAAGGAATAGATTTAAATAAGATAATTAATAAAGTTAAAAACATGGGATTAGATGATAATGATTTAGAACACTTTACCGAAAAAGAATTACTAGATTTAATTTTTGAACCGGGATTTAGTACTTCTAATCAAGTTACTGATTTATCTGGTAGAGGAGTGGGTATGGATGTGGTTAAAACAAACGTAGAAGAATTGGATGGTCAAGTAAAAGTAGAAACAAAATTAGGTATAGGTACAACTTTTACCCTCACTGTACCATCTACTTTATCGATAATTAAAGTTTTATTAGTTGAAGTGAATCAAATGTTATTGGCTGTGCCTAGTAGTTTAGTTTCTGAGGTTGAATTGCTAGAAACAGAATCGATTATTACTCAAGATGGAAAAGATTTTATTGATTGGGAAAATGAGCAGATTAGATTACTAAAGTTAGAGCAATATTTTCAATTTAATTATCTTACACCTCGGTTAGAAACTGATGCGGTTGCTTTAATTAATCAACCAACAATGTTAATGATTGAAAAAGGTGATGATTTAATTGCCTTAAAAGTCGATCGATATTGGAGCGAGCAAGAGGTTACGATTAGACAAGTGGCAAATTATCTTCCTCTACCAAAAGGTTTATCTGGATGTACAATTTTAGGTGATGGTCGAATTGTACCTTTAATTGATACCTTACAATTAATTAATGCTATCGAGACACACCAAAGTACTTCTAATACTTTAATTAAGGATAATAGTGTTGAAAAAAATAAATTAGATTTTATTTTCTCTGATTATCGTCAACAGACAATTATGATTGTTGATGATTCGATTAATGTCAGAAGATTTTTAGCTTTAACCTTAGAAAGACATAACTATTTAGTCGAAGAAGCAAAAGATGGACAAGAAGCTTTAGAAAAACTACAATCAGGTATCAATATCCAAGCGGTTATTTGTGATGTAGAAATGCCTCGTTTGGATGGATTTGGATTTTTAGCTAATGTGAAAAACCATCCTCTTTTAGCCACAATACCAGTGATGATGTTAACTTCAAGAAGTGGAGAAAAACATCGTAAAATGGCGGCTAACTTAGGTGCTGAGGCTTATTTTTCTAAACCTTTTCAAGAACAAGAATTACTACAAACGATCGCTTCAATGATTAAGTTGCCCAATGGTGATAGCATTAAACAGTCATTTAGTCAATATATTAGTAATTAACTTTCTTTGATTATAATATATCTTTATTCAAAATGAAAACATCTTTTAGAACTCGTAGAAAGCAACAATTACAAGCTCCAAAAACTTATAAAGTTATTACTTTTCAACTTCAACAAATGTGGTTTGCTTGGCCGTTACAAGAGACGATTAAAATTATTATTACCGATAATCAGCAACATATCATTGAGCCAACTCAACCACAGCTAATAACTACAAAATATAAAGAAAAAACAATAGTAGTAGTTGATATCGATCGATCTATTTATAATCAGTCTAAGCCAAATCTTAGTGAAATTAATTTTAATAAATATATCACAGATAATTCAAACAGCGAAATAAATACCGATTTAACCGCTCAGCATTTGCTTTTATTCACAAATGAGACACAGCCAGATATTTTGGGTTTACCTTTAGATTCTCCACCAAAAATATTAAAAGCCACTAAATCCGAATTTAAAAAATTACCTACCCAATTAGCTAAAATTGGTAATATTTCTTTAATTAGTAATAAAGTTATACAAATACAAAATCACCCTGTTTATATAGTTATCTCTCCGCAAAAAATTACCATCGATCGATAATTAGCTATCATAAACTTCTAAATAGGTATTAGTTGTTGGCTGTTGGGGTTATATTTTAATTTGTTGAAGAAATAAATTTATGATTAATTATGGATAGCTAATCAAAAAAAGGAGAATCAAATTATTGTGAAATTTTCCCCTCATTGGTGTCGTAACGAAAAAGAAGTAGAAAGCAAATTTATCGTTCGTTTTTTATTACCTTTATTAGGATATAATTACGCCGATTGGTATCAAGAAGTAAGATATAAAAATATTCGTCTAGATTTTCTTTTAATCCCTTTAGGGTTAGATAAAATACCATTGAAAATAAGAAGAAATGCCTATGTTATTATCGAAGCTAAACATCCTCGTGAAAATTTAGATGTACATATTCCTAAATTTAGAAGATACTTAAAAACACTTAAAGTCAAATATGGATTAATCACTAATGGTAAAGAAATTAGACTTTATAAATTACAAAAAGAAAATATCTATCTTCTATTAGAAGACGACAGTAAAAATATTAATCAATACTTACCTAAACTACAAAAAATTGTTGGTAAAGAAACGTTAATAACACAAATTAAATCGATCGCTAATAATGATAAACTACTAGAAAAATCTCCAGAAATGGAAAAATCTACTTCAGCACAAATTTCTTCTCAATCATTAAATAAAGCCAAAAAAATGAAAGTAATTGCGGTATATCATAACAAAGGAGGCGTAGGTAAAACTACCACGGTTATTAACTTAGCCGCCGCCTTAGCCCATCAAGGTGCTAAAATTTTAATTGTTGACTTAGATAGTCAAGCTAATACTACATTTGCCGTTGGTTTAGCCAAATTTACCGACGAAATTGATGATGATTTAAAAGACTCTAATGTCTTTCATTTGATTAAATCAAGTAAAAAATATTCAATCAAAGAAGTTGCTCGTAAAACCAGTTACAGTCAAGATAATATTGATGCAATTCCTGCCCATATTAACTATAATGTACGAAGAAAGAAATTTAGTTGATATTGCCGCATCTAGAACTAGATTAAAATATAAATTGGCAGAGGTAGAAAATGATTATGATTATGTCTTCATCGACACTCCTCCTTCTTTAAACTTATACGCCAAAATAGCAATGATTAGTGCTGATTATTTAATTATTCCTTCTGACTTGAAGCCATTTGCTAATGAAGGATTAAAAAATGTCAAAAGTTTTATTGAGGAAGTCAACGATGATAAAGATGCCTTTGGTTTTGCCCCTATCAAAGTCTTAGGTGTATTGCCCAGTAAAATTTCCAGTAATGCTAAATTTTGTCAATATACTTTACCTAAAAGAAGAAAAGTCATCACCCAAAGATATAATTTGCCGTTATTTGAAACTAGCATTTATGAAAGAGATGATTTAGCTAAAGCTTTAGATAACTTTATTTTAATTGATAATTTAGAAATTCCTGAGCCAAAGTCAATTTTTGAATTTAAACCAGACTCAATGGCAGCCGCTGAGTTTGAGGCTTTATCTTTAGAATTAAAAGAGAAAATAGGCGAATAATCAATTATTATTTTTGGTTTTCCTAGATTTTAAATTTGGCTATCACATAATAGATAAAATAGAGATTAGTTATGAGTTTTAAAACATCTTTAGTTGACATTGATAAAATAACATCTAAAATACCTCGATCGAATTTTGCCGAGGAAGATTTAGAAAAGTTAGCTCAATTAATTTTACAGTTAGATGGTATTGTGCAACCTCTTGTTGTTGAAGAAACCAGTTTGGAAAGATACGAATTGGTTGAAGGTAGTTTTCAATTTTATGGGGCTTTAAAAGCATGGGAATTTGATGATGAATTTGAAACGATTAGGGCTTTTATTGTTAATAAAAAAGAAAATGATTTGATTAGTCAGCAACTAAATTTATTGCATGATAATGAGACAAAAACTGTTACTACCGTCGCCCCAAAAGAAGCTGTAGAAACTAATAAGGATAAAGATAGTAGAATAGATAACCTAGAAAATAGATTTAATCAGTATATCGAAAATTATCAGCAAGATTTCGAGAATAAAATTAAACAATTAAAAGCTCAAATTGAACAAATTAATAAACAATTAGCTGTAGATAATAAGCAATCATTAAATGAGCAGTTACCTACAAAATTAGATTTATTAACAGCATTTAATACTTTAGAAATAGAAAAACTTGTTTCGCCTTTACAAATAGCAGGAATTACTAATAAAGAATTAGATAAAGTCGTTAAATTTATTCGTGAAGAAAGGAAGAAAAAGCCATTTGCTGTCTTTAGTTGAGATAATGGAAAGAAGTAAAGTTACTCAAGGTAAAAAAAAGATAAGATTAATTACTGAAAATAAATTAATTCAAATAATCGATCGATGGTCTAAAATAGCTTTTTACGAATAAAACCAAAAGCTTTATCTTTAACATCAACTATTAAGTTTCATGAAGTGAAAACTAGATAGTTACGTAATATCTCAACTAACATTTACCAAATAGATAAATCTGTCTCAAACTCTATCAATCACTTATTTCTCATCATTAATCATTCGTTTTTAACTGTGGATTATTTTTGAAAATTGATTTGAATTAATTATCTCAAAGTTTAGAAAAAATTATTTTTAGTTGTCAAATAAGATACTTTCAAGATATACTAGATTTGTATCTTAAAACGTTCATCTGTTTTAAACAGACGGAAGTAAGAAGTAATTAAATCTTCTGAAGGAACGCGTCTCGTATCTAAAATCATCAAGAATTAGAAGAGGCGACATTATGAACAATCAAAACTTCCCCAAACTAATTAGTAACTATGTTTTTACTGATAGAAAAGGGCGTTTATTAATGATTAGTAATCGTCACCATTCATCTATTAGTTAAAAAAATAATGGTTGAAAATAATAACTAAATAATTTGAGCTGTCAAGCAGTTATCGAAAAATTAACGTTATTTAATATAACCAATAAATATCTAGTTATTTTATAATTACAAGGAAAAAAATGATTAAATTACAATCGAATAAAAAAGCTCAAACTGTTCATAATCAAAATGTTTTAAAAACCTTAGAACATCGTTTACAAGTAGCTAGAGCAAAAGGTCAAAATGCTTTAGTTGCTCAGTTAGAAGCTGAAAAAAATTACTACCTTAAATAACGTTTTATTGAAACTATTTCAATAAGGTCAATAAAGAATTTGTCGATAATTGTTTGTTTTTTTATCAGAGATTTATTCTCTGCTTTTTTTTGGTTAATTTTAAGCAATTAGATGTAAATCAAAGACATTTATGTTGTCTCTACAATTGAGATGAAGCTAATTTTTAAAAAGTAATTTTTAAGTCTGTTTTTTCCAAAGCCGTAATAATCGCTTGATTCGCCTCAGGAAAAGTAAAGGTGTTTAATTGCGATACCTTCACCCATTTAATCTCGGCACACTCTATTGGTTGAGGTTTTCCTTCGATTATATGGCATAGATAAACGTATAAAGTAACTTGAAATTGAGGATAGTTATGAGTAATATCAATCAAATGTCGATCGATTTTTACTGTTACACCCAACTCCTCTAAAATTTCTCTTCTAACACAATCAGTTACACTTTCATTCGCTTCTATCTTGCCACCGGGAAACTCCCATAAATTTGCCATTACTCCTGTAGGTAATCTTTTGTCAATTAAAATTTCTTCTCGGTGATTGACAATGACAGCAACGCCGATTTTTTTATGGGATAAATTAGTCGTCATAGTTAAAAGTTAAAAGTTGATAATTGCGGTAAACAATACCCATCCCACGATTTAATTTAGGGGTGTAAAGTTTACACCCTCTAATCGCTCATAAATTTGTCACCATCAAATTATCAAATAATTATAATCGTGCAAATCATGAAAACTAAATGAATTTATAAATCAGCAAAACCTCTTTTCTTCTTAGCTTTTTTCGCTTTTTTCTTTTTACCTGGTTGATTACGGAAGCCGGGGCGATTGCCACCACCAAACATACCGCCTAAGCTACTCATATCGGGCATACCACCCATGCCACCCATACCGGGCATACCGGGCATACCACCGCCCATACTCATCTGTTGCATCATCGATCGCATTCTGGTAAAATCACTAACTAAACGAGAAATATCTTTTTCTTGATAACCAGAGCCTTTTGCTACCCGACGACGACGACTAGGAGATTGAGCGAGTAATTGAGGATCACTTTTTTCTTCTTTAGTCATCGAACCAATCATTGATTCAGTTCGTTTTAATTGAGCTTCTCCTTGCTCTAATTGCCCTGCACCCATTTTATTCATCCCTGGAATTAACTTCATCACCCCAGCAAATGAACCCATATTTTTTAATAGACGCATTTGTTTGATAAAATCATTAAAGTCAAATTGAGCCTCCATTATTTTGTTTTGCATCTTCTCAACATCAGCAATATCTAACTCTTCTTGAGCTTTTTCTACTAATGTGACAATATCACCCATATTTAAAATACGAGATGCCATTCTTTCAGGATAAAAAGGCTCAAGTGCTTCTACTTTTTCACCTACCCCGACAAACTTAATCGGTTGCCCCGAAATCGTCCGAATCGATAACGCCGCACCACCACGACTATCACCATCCATTTTGGTTAAAATCGCTCCTGTAATTCCTATTTTCTCATGGAAACTACGGGTTAAATTAGCGGCTTCTTGCCCAATCATTGAGTCAACGACTAAAAGAGTATCATCAGGTTTTACTGATTTTTTAATCTGGGCTAACTCATCCATCATGTTGTCATCTATTTGTAACCGACCTGCGGTATCAATAATGACGGTATCGATGTTGTCTGTTTTCGCTTTTTCTAAACCTTGACGAGCAATTTCAACTGGGTTAGCATCTGTACCTAATTCAAACACAGGGATGGATATTTGCTCCCCTAGAGTCTTCAATTGATCGATCGCCGCAGGACGATATACGTCGGTTGCCACCATCAAACAGCTACGATTTTGTTTACGTAGATAAAGAGCGAGTTTAGCAGTAGCGGTTGTTTTACCCGCACCTTGCAAACCAGCCATTAAAACTACTGTCGGTGGTTTGTCAGCGTTAGCAAGAGGTACATTACTCTCTCCCATCACGTTAATTAATTCATCACTAACTATTTTGATAAATTGTTGTTGAGGATTAACTCCTGAAATAACTTGCGCACCGAGAGCTTTTTTTTCGATTTCAGCAACAAAACTTTTGACTACATCAAAGTTAACGTCTGCTTCTAAAAGTGCTTTTCTTACTTCTTTTACTGCTTCTTTGACATTAGAATCCGAAATTTTACCTTGACCACGTAGCTTTTTCCATGTATCTTCTAAACGTTCTGATAGAGCATCAAACATAATTAATTTTTAAATATTGCAAATAAATATATCTCTATTTTGACACTCCTTATCTATGAATACAACTCAACAATTGATAATTGACAATTGACAATTGACAATTTTAAATTAATTAAATGCTTCGTAAACAAACATAAAGAAATCTTAATTAAAGTTACATATGGGAACATAATTCTAGACAAAATAAAAAAGACCAATTAAACTGATTTGCTATAGGGTATAAAACAAAGAGTTAAAAATCTTTGCATTGAAAAAAGGATTAGAGTTTATACCTTCGTCTCTGGTCACTGTTTAAAATCTTATTAGTCTAAACCTGAATTGATTTGTGTGAAAGTACGATCGAGTTTCTCAATATTTTTTAGATTTTGTTTTGTTCGACGTTTTCTAATTGTAATTAATATTTTCACGGTAATCTAATCTATAACTGTAAAAGTTGAGATATTAAAAAGGGATAGATGAGTTAAGAATTGTCCACAATTAGTAAGAATTAATTTTTAATCAATTTTCAACTTAAATTCACTATTAAAATCAAAAAAGCTCGCCTAAATTTCCACGGCGGGTTTTTTTGGTGCAAAAATTAGATATAGTTCATCGTTTATAGGGAAGTATTCAAACTTTTAGCGATTAAAGATTAGCGATTAGCTTTTGTTACACGAGTGTATTAGGTGCTTTTTACTTTTTTTTAATTGTCAATTGTCAATTGTCAATTGTCAATTCTGAATCTTATGGGTGTATAATTTGCCTTGCTTGTTATAGTATTTTTACTAGGTTGTTTTTTTACTAATTAATTTTTTGTTATATGAGTCCTCGTTTACAAATTGCTGATTTTACTGTTACACCAGAGAATATTTTTCCGCTTTTAGCTCAAAAGCAAATGATTTTGTCTTTAGCCAAAGATATTATTATCGAAAAAGCGATCGCTCACATTGAATGTACACCAGAAGAAACAGCACAAGCTCAACAACAATTTTTCTGGCAGATGCAACTAAACCCTCAGCAACCTGAACAATTACAAGCATGGTTAGCTAAAAACTATTTAACCGAAACGCAATTACTACAAAGAATTTTAAGAAGTGTCAAATTAGAGAAATATAAAGAGGAAATATGGGGAAAACAAATAGAAACTTATTATCTAAGTAGAAAAGAACAATTAGACAAAATAGTTTACTCTTTAATTAGAACTAAAAGCCCCGGACAAGCTCAAGAGTTTTATTTTCGTATTAGTGAAGGGGAAGCAGATTTTGATCAATTAGCACGGCAATACTCATTAGGCTCAGAAGCCGAAACGGGCGGATTAATAGGTCCTGTAGAGTTAAATGTACCTCACCCTCTAATTGCCGAAAAACTAAAAACTTCTCCACCAAGACAAGTTTTACCTCCAATGAGAATAGGAGAATGGGTGGTAATTTTACGTTTAGAAAAATATATTACTGCACCCTTGGATGAAAATCTCAGAAGAAGATTATTAGATGAATTATTCAGTAAATGGCTAAATGAACAAACCGAAACACAAGTTAAATTAGAACTTGATTCATAGCTGATGAATCGTTTAGTTGTCGATTAGCCAAACTGTATGCAGAGAAATTAAAACAGTATTTATTCGACTGAAACTGCATCAACTTCGATCGTGTCAGTGGTAACTTTAGATGTTTCTGGTGCTTGTGATACACCTTCTGAAGATTGTCCTTTTTTGTCTTTGTAGCCTGTTAATACCATCTGAGATACTTCGGTGAGTAAAATAGATAATAATAAGAAATCATCAACTTGACCGATAAAAGGAATAAAATCGGGAGATATATCAATAGGACTAACAATATAAGCGATAGTACCCAGAATCATCCAAGGACGATATTTAGGATTACGAATCTGCTCACGATACCAACCGTATAATGATTGAAGACTAAATTTCATGTATTTAATTAGCTCGGCTAAACAACTAAGTACATCATAACTTAATTAATCGACTAAAATAGTACAGTTTGAAGCAAGATAACCGAACCTTTATAGTGGTATAACTACGATCGAATCTAGATAATAGAAACAAATTAAGACTATCGGGCATTAGCAGTATCAGGTGTGAATAATTCTCAATTCTCAACTCTCAATTCTCAATTCTCTATCGTTGCTTATACTTATGTCGAGCCTATTTTAGATAAAGTGTTAGATGCTTCTATTTGGGGTTGGGAAATAGATAAGATATATCAAGATATTGGTGATAGGCAACAGCTACATCAATTAATTAATGATATTCAAACACAACCGATAGATTATTTATTAATCTTCAATTTATTTGAGTTAGGAAATAAGTTAGCACAAGTCATTGAAAATATTAAAATTATTGAGCAGTTAAACGTTGAAATAATTGCTCTTAATCAAGACTATAGCACTAGTAAATTTAAGGCAATTACTGATGAGCAAACCAAAGCAGAATACAATCAATTATGGTTAGATATTGAGCAAATTTATCAGCGAAGAAAGCTCAAAATATCTCATGCTCAAAATCGTCTTAAAGTTTTACCACCACCGGGTAAAGCACCTTATGGTTATGTTAGGGGAAAAGAATCTTATCTAATTGATAAAGCAACTGCACCGATCGCACGTGCTTTTTTTGAGCGTTTTTTGTTATATGCTTCAGTAAGAGATTGTGTCCGTTTTTTGGCAACTAAATATAAAAAAAAAATTGTGGTTTCTACTGCTAATTATTGGTTAACTAATCCTGTTTATCAAGGAGATTTACGTTACAAAAATCAGCAAATTATTTGTGATACTCATACCCCGATTATTAGTCGGGAAGAAGCGGCTCAAATTAAACGAATTTTAAAAAGTCATAGCCGAGTTAAACCTCGTAGTGCTTCAGCTAATTATTGTTTAGCTGGTTTGGTTAAATGTAGTAAATGCCAGTCTAATTTTAAAATTACTTCGGTAACACAAAAATATAAAAAGCAAAAATATTTATACTTAACTTCGACTAATTGTCAGCAAGAAAAAAGTTGTAAATCGATCGACTATGAGCAAGTGCTTAACGCTGTTATAACTAGTATTTGTCAGCAATTTAAACTAATTGAAACTAATAATCAAATTCCTGATATTGAATTAATAAAGCAAGGTATTCAACAGCAAATCAAGCAAAAAATAGATATTATTGATAGTTTGAATAATTTAGTGAAAACACAAATATTAGATGAGCAAACAGCACAATTAAGAAATTATCAGTTACAAACACAAGTATCGCAGTTGAAAACAAAGTTAGTCGGGTTACCTCCAAACAATTTAGAAACGATCGCTAAAACTTTATCTTTAGAACAATTTTGGTACGATTTATCCGAGCAAGAAAAACGGTTTTATTTACGAGAATTTGTCCGATCGATTAATATTAATAATTCGTCAATTGCTACTAAAGAATTTGATTTATCTCTTGATTTATATTTCACTCAAAGCTATTAAAAGATAACTAATAACTAATCAAAAAAATATCGATTTACTTATTGCCCGCCTTGAACTATCATTGCAAGGCTAATAGAATCCGTTTAATAAATTAAACTTAAATCAAAATATAGCTTATTATCTGATTATTTTATTATCCGAAACGATTATATAACCTATTGTATCGGGTTTTTCTACATCAATATTTTTACTGATATTATAATAGTGTTGTTTTGTCTATTATACTTATTAGTTATTGTTTTAGTTCAATTCATTGAACGTGTTTTGTCAGCCTTAAATGATCAAATTTAAGGTGGATTGTAATCAACTATAGTCTATTGATTTAAGAATAATTGTAATACCAAATACTATTACTAAAAATATACTTTAAAACGATCGTTATAATCTTATATTAATTGTAAAAATTGATCAATTATCTTTTCCTAATTATTATAACGTTAAAATTATTTTTAGCTTATTTATTTATTTACTTATCTTTCAATATACAAAGCATTGTCTCTGGTTTATCTGCATCAAAATCTTTCCTTAAATGAAGATGAAATCCATCTTTATAATTACAAATTGCTATTTTAATTAAAATTTTAGCTAAAGCTAATAATCCTTGGCGATTAGCGTATAAAATAGGTGTTCGGTTTTCTATTATCACTTCCATTTCTTCATCTATATCATTATCATACTCAAATGAAATTGCGTTTTGAGAAGATTCATCAATAAACTCAAAATAAAAATTTTTTTTCATCTTTATTATCTAAATTATACGATCTCGCTTTTTTTTCACAACAAACCCTAATTATCCACGAAATCCTGTCCATCCTTAAATCCTTCAAATCCTGATCGATGCTTTGTTGGGTTTAGTTGCCTTAACCCAACCTACAATTTGAAGACTATATAACGTCTTAGTGTAAAAAGTGACGCACTTTGGTAAATACCATCACTAAACCTAATTCATTAGCCGCTTTAATCGAATCTTTATCCCTAATCGAACCACCTGGTTGAATGATAGCAGTAATACCAGCAACGGCTGCAGTACGTACAGAATCATCAAAAGGAAAAAACGCATCACTAGCTAAAAATGCACCCGTAGCTTTCTCTCCTGCTTGTGCTAGAGCAATTTTTACCGCCCCGACACGATTCATTTGTCCTGCACCAATACCTAAAGTCGTCCGATTTTTAGTAATAGCGATCGCATTTGATTTAACGTGTTTAACGGTTTTCCAGGCAAATAACAACTCAGCTAATTCAGTGTCTGTCGGTTTTTTCTCAGTCACAATATCCCAACTTTCAGGTAACTCTATTTGAGTATCATTTCCTTGGACTAAAAAGCCACCAGCGATCGCTTTAATGTTATCTTGAGTAGCAGAATGTAAATCAGGCAAAATCAATACCCGTAACTTCGATTTTTTCGCCAATACAGCCTTAGCTTCCTCACTGCAATCAGGAGCAATAATACATTCTAAAAAGATTTTACTCATCGCCTCTGCTGTCGGTACATCGATCGATCGATTTAAAGCAACAATACCACCGAATGCCGACATCGAATCTGCTTCATAAGCCTTTGTATAGGCTTCAATCAACGTTTTACCCACAGCGATACCACAAGGGTTAGTATGTTTAATTACCACCGCCGCTGGTTCGTCTGCGGGAAATTCACAAACGATTCTTCTAGCCGCTTCTAAATCAACTAAATTATTATAACTAAGTTCTTTTCCTTGTAACTGCTCAGCCGAAGTCCAACCTGTGGCTATGTTACCATTTTGATACCAACTTGCTTGTTGATGAGGGTTTTCGCCATAACGTAAAGTCGCAATCTTTTTCCCTCCGATACCATAATAATCGGATGTATCAGGGTTTGTCTGGGCAAAATAACGACAAATGGCTTGATCATAAATTGCCGTCATCGCAAATGCTTGTGCTGACATTTTTTGACGAAACTCGATCGAGGTTTTACCCTCATTATTTCGTAACTGAGTTAAATAGTCTGAGTAATTGTTAGGGTTTGTTAATATAGTAACATGAGCGTAATTTTTTGCACTCGCACGTACCATCGTTGGACCACCGATATCAATTTTCTCGATCGCTTCTTCTAAAGTACAATCAGGATTGGCGACTGTTTTCTCAAAAGGATAAAGATTTACCACCACTAAATCAAAAGGAGTAATATCATTATCACTCAAATCTTGTTGATGAGAATCTAATTCTAATCGAGCCAATATACCTCCATGGATACGAGGGTGTAGCGTTTTTACTCTGCCGTCTAAAATCTCTGGAGAACCTGTGTACTCACCTACTTTCATGACAGGAATACCCGCATTTTGTAACGTTTTTGCCGTACCGCCACTACTCACAATCTGAAAATTAAATTCTGTTACTAGTACCTTAGCTAACTCGACAATACCAGTTTTATCAGAAACACTTAATAAAGCTAAACCAGTCATTCTTGACCCTAATCTTTTTCATTTTTCTGCTTTATTATACTCAAATTAAGTATCAAAGTTTGTTCTGACCAAGTATTATAATGAATATTAATTATTAATATCAGTTTGGATATTAGAATTTCTTACTTTGAATGAATTACTTTGGGTGTTATATAGATGAATCAAGTGCAAGAATTTCGTCATATATTCGTTATAGAAGATCGAAAAGGAAGAAGAATAATTTCTTTAGAAGAAAGTAATTATACAATTGGACGAGACTCTAACAATCCTATTGTGATTTATGACTATCAAGTTTCTCGCACTCACGCTAGTTTGATTCGTCAAACAGAAGAAGAAACACAAGGGGAATTTTCATATCAGATTATTGATGGTGATTTAAAAGGAAACAGAAGTACTAATGGATTGTCAATTAATGGCAAATCATACTCAACTCATGATTTAAAACACGGCGACACAATTTTATTTGCGAATGAAGCTAAAGCAAGTTATTACATAATTAGTACAGATTCAGGAATTGATTTATTTAATCCTGAAGGATTAGAAAAAATTTCGGCTTCTCGTGTAACTTTAAATAGTCAATCTACTGATACACTTATTACTAAAGCAGATGAAGACAAAAATACTGAAGAACAACAAGAATTAATCCGTTTAGCCTCATTTCCCGAATTAAGTCCTAATCCGATTATTGAGTTAGATTGGGATGGTAATCTAACTTATGTTAATCCGGCGGCTAGTTTAAAGTTTGATACTATTTATGAAGATAAATTAAAACATCCTATATTAATCGGGTTGTTATCAGAAGATAGTAATAGACAAGGTAATCTCTTTTTAAGAGAAATCAAAATAGGTACAGAAATTTTTGAGCAATATGTTCATTATCTTTCAGAAAGAAAAGTCATTAGAAGCTACATTTTTGATTTTACGAAAAGAAAACAAGTAGAGGCTCAATTAAGAGAAGCACAAGCTCGTTATCAAGCAATTATTAGACAGACATCTGAAGGTATTTTTTTAGCTTATGCTAGTAATAGAAGAATAATTGAAGCGAATGAAACTTTACTTGAAATTTTGGGATATTCTCAATCACAAGTTACTAGTTTGAGTGTCTATAATGTTTTAGCTAGCGATTTGACTAGTATTAATCATGATTTAAATCGGGTATTAGAAACTAAAGAAGATTATGTAGGTAAATATTTATTTCGTTGTTCGGATGCTTCTTTGATTAACCTAGAAACAAGCATAAGTTTGACGAGTTATCAAAATAAAGATATTTTCTGTTTTGTAGTTCGTAATGTTCAGATTTATGAACAACAAGATTTTAAAGATTATTTGATGTATCATGATCAAGAAACTAATCTACCTAACCAAAAATTATTTCAAGAGCAGTTAGAAATAGCCATAGCTAAAGCTCAAAATTTTCATTATCTCATGGGTTTGATTGCGATCGAAATAGACAATTTACAACATTTTAACCAGAGTGAAGAATTAAAAAATAATCAAGAATTGATTCAAAACATCAAACAAATAATTCAATCTTGTCTGCAAAAAGAAAATTTGTTAGCTCGATGGACAAATAATCAATTTATGATTTTGTTCACTCGTATAACTGGGCCAAAAGATACAGCTAAAGTTGCTAAAAAAATATTTGCTACCCTAACTCCATATTTAGAAAGACAATCTAAACAAAGTCAAGTTGAGTTAAAAACTCATATGGCTGTATTTATTTATCCTATTGATGCAGAAAATAGCTCATTACTCATTAAAAGTAGTTTATATTCTTTAGAGCAAAGTAAAGCAGGTAATAACCATCATAAGTATGGTGTAACAGGATTTAGTCTTACGCCCAAAACTGCCAGTTTATTAAAACTAGAAACTTTAATTAGTAACGCTTTTAGAGAACAACAATTTTTTCTTTGCTATCAGCCACAAATAGATAGTAGTACCCGTGGTTTTACTGGCTTAGAAGCTTTATTACGATGGAATCATCCAGAATTAGGTAAAGTGACACCCAAACATTTTTTGCGTTTAACTGAAGAATCTGATTTTATGCTTCCTTTAGGTATTTGGATTTTACAAACAGCAACATTACAAATGCAGAAAT
Organism: uncultured cyanobacterium; assembly: GCA_963710605.1. Lineage (GTDB taxonomy): Bacteria > Cyanobacteriota > Cyanobacteriia > Cyanobacteriales > Cyanobacteriaceae > JAALKG01. The sequence continues at coordinate 1,382,654 of CAVQBA010000004.1, read as the reverse complement.
GGTTTCAAGACCAAAATAACTACTTTCCGATCGGGATTAATATTTCTACTAGACAGTTTTCTCAACCAAATTTTGTGGCTTCAGTTAACAAAATACTAGAACAAACAGGTTTACCCCCAGAGCTATTAGAATTAGAATTTACGGAAACTTGTTTTGCTAAAAATACCGATATGGCATACAAAACTTTAGAACAGTTATCGGCATTAAAAGTTAAACTATGTCTAGATAGTTTTGGTTCAGGTAACTGTGCTTTAACTCATTTACAAAAAGTTGCTTTTGATACAGTTAAAATTAGTCCGAATATAACAGGAAAAGTTGATATAGATCCTAAAATTCAAACTTTAGTCAGTAGTATTGCTACTTTATGTGAAGGATACAATATTCGTTTGATTGCTGTCGGAGTTGAGAAAGTAGAACAGATGGATATTTTAAGACGGTTAGGATGTACGCAAATACAAGGTAATTTATTTAGTCGTCCATTAGCTAGTAAAGAAATGAGTATTTTTTTACAAAAATCAAATAATCAGACTTTTGATTAATTATTTCCTGTATATAATCAAATCATTTTTATTTTGGTCAATTATTATTCAAAATATTTAACTTAGTTATTGATAAAACAAGATTAGTTTTGTTTAAAGTTAAATTAATCAAGTATTATTAACTAATTTACCAAAAAATATAACTAATTTGGCTTATTGGTGATAATGGTGTTTTACCATTGTGATATAAACAGTTTTTTTTGACCCGCACAAGATAATAAGTAAGGTTATTTTATTTTTGAAGTTTTATGGACAGCGACTATTTCAAATCAACTTTATACGGAAACTATAATTCGCTTAATCATGTTTTGATAATCGAAGACGAAAATTCTCGTAAAACAATTGTTTTAGAAGAAGCCAATTATTCTCTTGGTAGAGACCGTCGTAACAAAATTATTTTAGAATCGAAGAAAGTATCTCGCTTTCATGGTACTTTATTACGTCGTACTGACACTCAAAATCGTTCTTATTCTTATTGGTTACTAGATGGTGATTTGCAAGGTAATCGTAGTACTAATGGTATTTATATTAACGATAAAAGGTGTTTAGTTCAGGAATTAAAACACGAAGATATAATCCGTTTTGGATTTGAGATACAAGCTAGTTATTATATTTTAGACAAAGTTGAAGATATTGCTTTGTTACAATCAGGAGATTTTCAAAAAACACCTGATTCGGAAGAAGATACGATTAAACCTAAAAATACGGCGAAAAAGACTGTTTACAATTCAACAGATTCGATCGTTGTTTCTGAACCAAATTGGGAATTATCATCTTCTAGTGAATTTAGTAGTGGTAATTCATCTTTAGAAAAACTAGCGTCTTTTCCTGAACAAGCTCCAAACCCGATTATTGAATTAGAATGGCAAGGTAAAATAACTTATCTTAATCCTAGTGCGATCAAATTTTTTCCTGAGTTACAAAAAAGTAATACTTCACTAAATCATCCTTTGTTATTTAGTTTAGTCAAAAACACTAAGACTAATGGTCGTTCTCGCAAATTGTTTTTTAGAGAAGTTAAGTTTAAAAATACGGTTTTTGAACAATATATTTATTATTTATCGGAACAAAAATTAATTAGAAGTTATGTTTTTGAACAAGCGAAAAATCAAACTCAACCTTCTAATCACAATATTTTAGATCAAAGTGATAGTAAATATGATTATTTACTTAATCAAACTCAAGAGGCTATTTTAGTTGTCGATACTAAAACTAAAACTATTACACAAACTAATTTAGCGTTGAGTAATTTATTAGGTTATACGGTTAAGCAAATACGATCGCTTAAGTTCTATGATTTAATTAATCTAACACCTGAAAGATTAGATCAAGAAATAAATTCGATCGTGGAATCAGCTTCTGCACGTAATAGTTATGTTTTAAAACAATTTGGCTATCAATGTCAAAATAAATTAATTCTGGAACTTGAATCGAGTATTGGTTATATTAATTCGGGTAATCAAAGTTTGCTTTCAATTATTGTTCGTCCTCGACAAAAAGACAATTACCAAGAAACTTATATCCAAGAAGAAGGATTTTATGATTTACAAACAGGATTACCTAATCGTCAATTATTAATTGAACAACTAAAATTAGCGATCGCTAATAGTTTTCGTAATCAAGAGTTTCTTTGTTTATTATTTCTAGAAATACAAGTTTTAGAACAAGAAGATGGTGTTTTAGACTATATAGCTCAATCCAAAATTTTAGCAGGTTTCGCTAAACGCTTAAGAGCTTGTTTACGTTTAGGAGATACTATTTGTCATTGGGAATTATCTCAATTTAGTTGTCTTTTACCTCAAATTAAACATAGTAAGGATGTCGGACGAGTTTGTGACAGAATGCTTGAATCTCTTAAACAACCCTTTTTTCTTGATAACATAAAAGTACAGACTAAAGTTAGTATCGGTATTGCTTTACAAAATAAACAAGAAACAACAATTGATATTTTGGTTAAAGAAGCTCAAAATGCCCTAATTCAAAGTCAAAAAGCAGGAAGTAACAACTATCGGTTTGCTTCAGCTAAATTACAAGAGCAAACAACTCGTTTGTTGAGAATGGAAAAACTTCTGGCTCATGCTTTAGAAAGAAAAGAGTTTTCTTTATTTTATCAACCACAAGTTGCAGTTCAAGAAAATAAAATTACAGGAATTGAGGCACTTATTCGTTGGCAACATCCTGAGTTAGGGATTATCAGCCCTGAGCAATTTATTCCTCTTGCTGAGGAAACAGGTTTGATTGTCTCTATTGGTGAGTGGGTAATTCAAAATGCTTGTGAAAAAAGAAAATTATGGCAAAATAACAATTTAACCGATCAACCAATTTGTATTAACATCTCTGCGGTTCAGTTTCGACAACCTAACTTTGTTAATATGCTCCAAAATATTTTAACAAACACACAACTCAATCCGCATTTATTAGAATTAGAAATAACTGAAAAAACGATTGCTTTAGATTTACCTTTTAGTCAAAAAAATTTAAAGCTGATTCAAAATTTAGGTGTCAGAATTGCTTTAGATGATTTTGGTACAGGTGTGTCATCATTTGGTTATTTAAAACAATTCCAATTTTCGACTGTGAAAATCGATCGTCCAGTTATTAATGAGATTAGTTCAAACTCACAAGATAAAGCTTTAGTTAATGCCATTGTCAGTATTGCTCAAAGTTTTCAATTAAGAGTCATCGCTGAAGGGGTAGAAAAACAAATTGAGGTAGATGAACTTTTAGAATTAGGATGCCCACAAATACAAGGTAATTGGTTGACAACTCCTTTACCAGAAAATGAAATTATTAATTTTGTGGTTAATTCTGATTATAGTCTTTAAAATTAAAATAGATAAAAGTAATTTATTTTTTATTTTTAGATCTAATTTAATTATGTTATTTAGTTTTGATTAGAAAACTTCTATGATTTAAACTACTATCAATACTACAATTTTAAAAAAACAAAAATAATTAGATTCTATTTAGCAGACATTAGCCAACCAATTGATCAAATGAATTCGCTAATTAATCAGAACAATCACTTATTAATTTTATTTCTAAATGATTCACAATTACAGCTAACCATTACTTTAACGCAACATATGTACACGATCGGGCGTAGTGTTGATTGTGAAATAAAATTACGTTCTAGTGCTGTTTCTAGACATCATGCTACTTTAATTAAAAAAGTATTACCCACAGGAGATTCTTTTTATGTTTTAATTGATGGTAATTTAGAAAAACAAGCAAGTCAAAATGGAACAATAGTCAACGGTCAAAAAATTAGTAGCCATCAATTAGAAGACGGAGATGTAGTCTATTTTGGTGATCAAGAAAATCAAGCTATTTATAAATACAAAAAAAATGCTCTTAATTCATTAAAATCAAATTCAGTTTTATCCTCAAAAGTTACTCTTAATTCGTCTCAAAATAGTAACAAAACAACTGAAAGAATACAAGACACTTTAATAATCTCGGAAGAAAACCTAGTTGAAAAACTGAAAACGCAAGATGTAGAACATTTAGCTTCTTTTCCTGAATTATCACCTAATCCAATTATTGAGTTTGATTTCAATGGCAATATTACGTACTCTAATCCTTCGGCAAAATTATGTTTTTCTCAATTATTAACGCAACCTTTATCAAAAGACAATTGTTTACTATCTTCTTTGACGGCTAATTGTGGTAAATCAAACGGTGAATTACTAATTAGAGAGATTCATTATCAAGATAAGTTTTATGAGCAATATATTCATTATTTATCCAAACAAAAAGTAATTAGAAGTTATATTTTTGATATTACCCTGAGAAAAAAAACAGAAGCAAAGTTACAATATCAAGCATTTCATGATTCTTTAACTGGTATTCCTAATCGTAATTACTTTTACGATCAATTACAAAAATCTTTACAAGAAAGAAAAAAAGCTGAGAAAACTTTAGCTGTTTTGTTTATTGATATCGATCGATTTAAAAATATTAATGATACTTTAAGTCATACATTCGGAGATAAATTATTAGAATGTTTTGCCTATCGACTAATTTCAGTACTTCCAAAACAATCATTTCTTGCTCGTTGGGGAGGAGATGAATTTGTCTTAATTGCACCTTTAGAATTAGATTTACTTGATAATAATGATGAGCATCTATTGAAATTAAATGATAGTTCAAAAATGGCGGCAACGATCGCTAATCGAATCTTAAATAGTCTGAAAAAACCATTCTTAATTGCTCAACATACAATTCATATTAGTTGTAGTATCGGTATCTCTATTTATCCTGATAATAGTTTAGAAGAAAAACAATTGGTTAAATTTGCTGATATTGCTTTATCCAAAATTAAGCAAATGGGGAAAAATAATTATCAGTTTTATGTAACTCAACTTAATCCAGAACAAGCATTATTATTTGAATTAGAACATAGTCTTTATTCTGCTCTTGATAATCAAGAATTATTGCTGAATTTTCAACCTAAATTAAATCTGAAGACAAATCAGATTATGGGAGTTGAAGTTTTACTAAGGTGGAATCGTTCAGGTATGGGTTTTATTTCGCCAAATAAGTTTATCCCGATCGCTGAAGAAACTGGTTTGATTATTCCTATCGGTACTTGGGTATTAGAGAAAGCTTGTTTTCAAGCCAAAAAATGGCTCGATTCAGGTTATCCAGCTTTAAATTTGGCAGTAAATGTCTCGATGAAACAATTTCAAACTCGTGAATTTGTTGATCTTGTCAAAGATATTTTGCATAAAACTCAATTTCCACCTCAATATTTAGAGTTAGAGATAACTGAAAGTCTTTTAATCGAAAATTCTGAGCTTGCCGAATCAATAATCAGTGAATTATCTTTGATCGGAGTTCGTTTTTCAATTGATGATTTTGGTACAGGTTATTCTTCGTTTAGTTATCTCAAAAAATTTCCTTTTAAATATATCAAAATTGATAAATCTTTTGTTGATGATTTAGCTTTTAATGTTCAAGACAAAGCTTTGGTTAGTGCCATTATTACGATCGCTCAAAGTTATAATATGCTTGTAGTTGCTGAAGGAGTAGAAACTGAAAATCAAAGACAAATGCTCGAATATTTAGAATGTGATATTATTCAAGGCTGGTTAATCAGTAAATCATTAACAGAAAAAGAATTATTAGCTTTTATCAGTAAACGAAACACGATCGATATTTGATAGTTAATAGTTACTCCTTCATCTTTTATCTTTGATAATCTCTATTTAATCCTCAGATGAATTTAGTGATAAACTTGCCCATCAGGCATAATCGCCCCTTCAAAATTAACATTACTCAGATTAGCACTAGTTAAGTCAGCACCAATTAAATTAGCATTAGTTAAATCAGCCGAAGTTAAATTAGTCCGAGCAAAAAATACCTCTAACAAAGAAGTATTACGCATAATTGCTCCGTAAAGATTAGCACGGGTTAAATCCGCACGATTAAGACGAGCAAAAGAAAGATTGGCTTGAATTAAATTAGCCCTAATTAAATTAGCATCAGGCATTGTCGCACTTTCTAAATTTGCTTGAGTCAAATCAGCATCAGTTAATATAGTTCTTTCTAGCCTAGCATTTGCTAAATTAGCACCAATAAATTTAGCACCTTGACATTGAACTTCAGTGAGAAAAGAATTTTTAAGATTGGCTTGAGTCAAATCCGAACCCGTCAAATCAGCACCACGCAAATTTGCTTCAACTAAATTAGCACCGACTAAACTAGCCCCTCTTAAATCAGCACCTTGAAGATCGGCATTTCTTAAATCTGCTTTGTCTAAATTAGTACCTTTTAGGCTAGTTGGTTTAGAACGTTTTTCACGACGCATATTTGCACCTCTTAAACAAGAGCCTTTCAAATTAGCATTACTAAGAATCAGCATAACGCAAATCAACTTCGATCAAATTAGCATCTAATAAATTTGCTAAAGTCAAATCAACACCTCTTAAATCACTTCTTTGTAACATTGCACCATGAAAGTCACAACGATGTAAGTTGGCATTACAAAAACTAGCTTGGTTAAGATTTGTACCACTAAAATCTGTTTCGACTAGATTAGCTCGATCGAATTTGGCACGATTTAAATAACAAAAAGTTAAGTTAGCTTTTTGTAAATTAGCTTCACTAAATATAACACCAATTAAATCAGTTCCTGTCAAATCGATTCCGGGTAACATTATTCGGGTAAAATCAACTTTCCCAGAATTAAACTCTTCTATAAATTGATTAATTTCCATTTTATCTTGAGCCAAATATTTAAAGATTGATTTATTTTTTGTAAAAACGTTTAATACTCTCAGTTAAAGCACTAACAACTTGAGCGTTTTCTTCTATTTCTAAAGTTTCTATTTGATAATTAGCTATTTTAGATAGCTCAGTTTCGAATCGTTTCTATATTTTTGCCATATTGTTGAAAAAGTTTAATTAGTAGATCATCTAAACTACAAGTTCTAACTACAGCCCAATGTTGTTCATAAGGATCAATTTGATAAACAGTATAAAACAAGATAATTTTAGCTTTTAAAGGATTAGTATATTGCATTATCTCTTGCTTTAAGTCAAACAAACTATCAACTTTTAACCAAGGTATAACTTGTCCTTCAGGTACAGTACTAGGCATAACATCTGTACCTAACTTGATCGATAAACTTTCTTCTCCTGCTTCGCTAATACTAATTTGTGTATCATCTTCGTCTAAATCAACCTGCTGGTTTTGGGTATTAATTCTAATTGAGGTAGATTCATCTGTATCTAAAATCGGGCTTTTTCTTCTTTTCGCTCTAATCAATGCAGTGCTATCTTCTTCTGCTCGAATTTCTCTAACTTCATGATTATAAAGATAAGTTAACTCATTAATAATTGCATCGGCGATAAAAGAATAAAAATTTTGACGATTGATACTTGCAACTATTTTGTATAAGGCTTTTTTCAATCTTTTCTGATTAGGATATAGCTCATACAATTCTAAAAGTAATTCCTTAAAATCATACATTTCAATAACATCACTGTCATTTTCCCAATATTGTTTGCAAGCGGCAAAAATTAGTTTTTTAATTCTCGATGCTTCTTCGTGGTATTGTATATTTTCACTAATACGATCGATTATTTGTGTTTCTAATTCATTACCTTGACCTTGATTATCTTCAGCCACTTCTACATACAACGGTGACATCCGCTTGAAAATATATTGAGCAATTTTAGTATAAACAGTTTTGTTGTTGAGAGTATTAACTGCTTGATAAAGTAGTGCTTTTAAATCTTCTAAAGTCGGATTGGTTTGATGTATGTTATTAAGTAATGATTCAAACGAATGACTCTCAACAAAAGAGTAATCAGACTCCCAGTATCTCTGACTAATATAAAAAACTAATTTTTTGGCTCTTTTTTTTTCTTGTAAACGATTTAAATCATCGGCAATACTTGCAATAATGTCTGACGATGCGATCATAGAGATTAATCTAAAGATAATTTGTTCTAGCTTTTTGGAATTATAACTAATCGCTTACATCGTAACATAATTATTTTCGGGTATTTTATCTAAGTTTAGTAAAAACTTTATCCCCAGTTGACAAATAGAATGCTACGTATTTTTTTAATCATCTAATTCCCCAATCATCATAGCAGGATCAATCAAAGTAATATCAAAAGGATCATCTGGCGGTAAAGAAGGGAATATATCTCTTTGACAATGCTGATAAACGATCGATACTTGTGGTCCAAAAACAACTTTATCTCCGTGTTTTAAAAGCTGATTAGCTACTTTTTTACCATTAACTAAAATCCCATTAACACTAAACTTTGCTTGCCCATCTCCATCGACAATTTTGTAATTAACATAGCCTTGAGAATCAAATTCTCTTAAGATAGTTGCGTGATAACGGGAGACGAACGCTGAATTAATCTTAATATTACATTGTTGTGAACGACCGATCGTATAAACACTTTTACGCAATAAAATCTCTCTTTTACCTTTATCATCTTCCACGATTATAATGTGGGCTTTATGGGGTTGGACAAGATTTTTTTTCATTGTTAGAAGTGTAGTCATGAGTCTGTTTCACTAAGAATTTTAGTTTGATTAATTGTTGATCAATTAATTGGAATTATTATCTTCTAAGTATTTGTTATTTTTATTACAAGATACATTAGTTATTATACAATTTTTATTTTGTTTTGATAAAGTACGTACGTATGAGTAATAAGTAATGAGTAATGAGTAAAAAGAGGCAAGAGGCAAGAGTTAAATTCTTAATTGTCAATTGTCAATTATCAATTGTCAATTATCGATTGATATTTTTTTCTTTTTAAGAATAAAGAATTAGTAATGACGAAAATAGAACTACAAGCCATAAAAGCCCCAGAAACAGCAGGGCTAAGAAGTAAACCAAAGCTAGGTAATAAAATTCCCGCCGCTACAGGTATAGCGATTAGATTGTAACTTAATGCCCAAAACAAATTTTGTTTGATTTTAGTTAAAGTGTCAGCACTTAAATCAATAGCGGTGATTAAATCTTGAAGATTGCCTCGTGTGAGAACAATATCGGCTGATTGAATTGCAATTTGAGCTGATTGAGGCATGGCAATAGCAAATCCTGCGGTAGTCATAGCAGGTGCGTCATTAATTCCATCACCAACCATGGCGACAATTTGCTGAGGGTATTGTTGTTGAATTTGTTTGATCAAATCTGATTTTTCTTGAGGGCTAACTTCACCATAATAATCAGTAATACCTAATTTTTGAGCAATATATTTTGCTACATTAGTTTTATCTCCACTCATCATAATCACTTTCAAACCTCTATTTTTAAGCTCAGTTACAGTACTTAGTGCCGCTTCTCGGAGGGTATCGTTTAAAAGAAAATAACCGATTAGACGATCGTTTTTAGCTAGATAGACAACGGTTTGACCTTGCTGAGTATAATCCTCTATTTTTTCTTGTATTGATGAATCGATCGTAATCCCATTTTCAGCTAACCATGATTGATTACCTAAATATAAAAATTGATTCTCAGGAGGAATAATCCCTTTAACACCTCGAGCTGTATGATTAGTAAGTTTATCAGTACCATAAAGAGTTAAATTTTGTTTTTTAGCTTCGGTGAGGATAGCTTCAGCTAGAGGATGAAGTGCCACAATTTCTAAACTAGCGGCAATGGTTAATAGTTGTTGTGGAGAATAAACTTGAGGTTGACAACTAATTATTTGCGTAATTTGAGGATAACCTTGAGTAAGAGTGCCTGTTTTATCAAAAACAATTGTCTTTAAATTTTTCGCCTGCTCGAGTACATCTCCTCCTTTAATTAGTAAACCATTTTCTGCACCTAAACTAGTCCCGACAAGAATAGCAGTAGGTGTGGCTAAACCTAAAGCACAAGGGCAGGCTATTACCAAAACATCGATCGCTAACTTGATACTCAGAATAATTTTACTAGTACCTAAAGTAGGTATAATATCTAACCAAATTTGTGTACCGATAAAATACCAAAAACACAAAGTTAATAAAGAAATCGAGATAATAATATAGGCAAAGTAACCCGAAACTAGATCAGCTAATTTTTGTACAGGTGCTTGAGCAGTTTGAGCTGATTCAACTGTAGCAATGATTTGTCCTAATCTTGTTTTGCTACCTGAATTTGTGGTTTCGACAATTACCATTTGTTCTTGATTAATTGTACCAGCACAAACTTTATCTTCTGTTTTTTTAATTATGGGGATAGATTCTCCTGTCAAGAAAGACTCATCAACTGTGGTTTCTCCTGCCACAATTTGACCATCAACAGGAAATTGCTCTCCTGCTAAAACTCTAATCCACTCATTTGGTTTGACTTGAAGGGCGGGAATTTTTATTCCTTCATCTTCTGAGGTGTTTTTTTTACCTACTAAACGAGCAAATTGAGGACGTAATTTTAATAATGTTTCTAAAGAATTGATTGCTTTGTTTTTAGCTTTAGCTTCTAATACTCTACCTAAAAAAATAAAACCGAGTAACATCACCGGCTCATCAAAAAAGCATTCCCAACCTAATTGAGGATTAATTAAAGCCAAACAACTAGTCAAATAAGCGGCAACTGTTCCTAAACCGACTAAACTATTCATATTCGGTTTTCGATGCCATAAACCTTGCCAACCATTAAGGATAATTTCTCTACCCGGAATAATTAAGGCTAAAGTGGCTAACGTCCAATGAAACCAAATGTTAGTTAAAAAATTATGATAATGAAAACCTAAATGATGAAGATGTCCGATACTAGAAAATAATAATAAAACACCTGCGGTGATTAATTCATATTGTTGTTTTTTTTCTTGCTCTATTCTTTTTGCTTGAATTTTAAGCTGTTGCTGTTGATAAGTTTGTTCAGTTTTTCTAACTTGGGTGTCAAAACCAACTGTCGTTAATTTATCAGCTAAAACTTGAGGATTAATTAAATCAGCTTGATATTCTACTGATGCGATACACGTAATCAGATTGACATTAGCGGTAACTACACCATTTTGTTTTTTAATCTGTTTTTCAACCGCATTAACACAGGCGGCACATTTCATCCCTTCGATATCAAGAATAATGGAATCGACTACTTCTGCTTTACTATTAGTAGTCTTTTTTTTTGCACTTAATAAAGCCATAGGTAAATAATTGAGAATTGAGAATTGAGAATTGAGAATTGAGAATACTTCGGCACACCTAAATACAGATATAAGTTAAGAATTAAATAAAAGTTAAAAGTTAATTGTTATTTATCCTTCTTAATTTCCTAATTAACTATTAGTCGTTTGATATTGATTCGTTTTCGCCTTCAAAAAGAGTTGCTTGAGATTGCAAGAGTCTGTTTACTTGCTCAAAAACATTATGATTAACATCAGATTTGCTAATTGCTTGTCTTTCAGGATAAAAATCAGGTCGATCGAGATACAAAGATACTGCTGAATTTACTTGTTTATTAATTAGACTTTGTAATTCTTCTTTTGCCTTTTGTTTCTGAAAATTAGCTCCTTCTTCGGTTGTAGCATATAAAGGAGGTAAGCGATTGAGTGCGTAGGCAGCGATATCTCCTACATCTAGTAAAGAATAACTGCTTGTTTCGATTTCAGCAACACGAGAAATCACTTCAGCGAGAACTAATTCTTCCATCACATTAATAAATTGTTTTTTAGGTGTGGCAACTATTTCCCCTGTTAATAAAGCACCCATTAATTTATCTAAGGCTTTATATTCTTCTGGTGAAAGTTCGCTCGTTGCTTCACATAATCTAGCTACTTCTGCTTCCATTGACGGGGTTAAATAACCAGCATGTAATGCCTGATCAACAATTTTTTCTATATTCATAAATTAGTCTTTGAGATAAAGAATTAGTCCACAGTTATGATCTTATTTTAGTTTATTTACATCAGCAAAACTAAATTCCTAAGTATTATATAGTACTACTTAATGATTAACAATTAAAAATTAAGTAATAATCAATTACGAATTTAAATAGTTGATAATTAATCATTGTTCGCTGTATCTGCTTTACTACTCGCCTTTTTCTTTAGCCATAACTACCTGACGAAATCCTAAGACAACTAAGATATTTGATAAAGTGAGGAAAAATTCTGCCCCTCCGTGTAACCAATCTACATTAGCTAAACTTGTACCATAATGTTTTTCAGCGTAAAGCCCTGCGGGGATAGTGATACCGACAAATAAGAGTAAAACGTAAAAGCCAATTACAGCTAATTTTGGTGCTTTTTTAGAATTGGTTAAAAACCATAAAAATCCCAGATAGGGAAAAAGAGAAATAGCAAACAAATTCTCTTTCGTCATAATTAAGTCAACGATCGATTCCATAATTTTACGATATAATTAGTACAAATATACGAGTAAAAAGTTAATAATTGAGAATGAATAATAAATTAGGATATAAACTATAGATTAATTTTAAACTTGAAATAAAGTCAATTAAAACCGATGACAAATCCTTATAATCCGAATGATAAAGATAATCTCGATCGTGAATATCGCAGTAATTCTGATCAAACACGTGAAGATATAGAGCAACAAAGATTACAGAAACAAAGAAAAAATGAACAAAACGAATTGTTACGTTTAGAGCAAGAAGAAAAAAGATTAGCTAAAGCTCAGCATCAAGAAAAAATTTCTCGTGTGATACAGACAATTTATTATCTAGGTGGAGCATTAATGATTTTGTTATCATTACGCTTTCTTTTACGTATCTTAGGAGCCAATCCTGATAATATTGTTGCCAGTTTCATTTTAGACCTATCTGCTGTTTTTGTTAATCCTTTTACTGATTTGTTTAATAATCCTCAAATTAATGAAACTGCCGTTTTTGAAATTACGACTATTGTTGCTATTGGTGTTTATGCTTTATTAGTTTGGTTAGCTGTACGTTTAGTTCGAGTATTGTGGAATTAAATTAGTTAAAAGCCTTAGCAGTTAAAAGTTAAAAGTTAAAAGTTAAAAGTTGTTATTTTTAGCTGTTAGCTATTCTCTATTATGTTACTCCTACATTTTCCATTCTCTCACTCAAGCATTCTCTATTCAAGGAATAACTTAAAACCTAAAACCTAAAAGCCAACTATCAATAACTATATTTAATTATTAATTATCAATTATCAATTATCAATTCATGAATGATGCTGATTGTCTCAACCAACAAATTACTGATTTGATTAGTCAATTACTCCCAGGGCAAAAAGAATTAGCCCAATGGAAAAGTGGTCGGATGGCGATTTCAGCAGTACCGGGGGCAGGAAAATCTCATAGTTTAGCGATCGCTAGTGCCATCACAATTGCCCGTGAAAAATTACACCCACAAAAGCAATTAGTAGTTGTCACTTATACCCGCTCAGCAACTGCGAGTATCAAACAGAAAATTCAACAAAGGTTAAAACAACTATCTTTACCACCTATTGGTTTTACTGTGCAAACAATTCATGGATTAGCTTTAAATATTGCCAATCGTCATCCGCAATTTTCGGGGTTGAATTTAGAAACTAGTACTTTAGTCGAACTTAACACTAACAGTAATTTAATTAAAGAAACGATCGCACTTTGGGTAGAATCACAACCCGATTATTTTGACTTATTAATTCAAGGTAAACAAAAATTTGATAACGAACAAAGCGAAGTTTTACGCCGTCAATTAGCTCTAACCACAGAAGTTTTACCAAATCTTGCCTATCAAGTTATTAGTGTAGCTAAAAGTTCTTGTCTGAGTGTCAATGAGATTGAAAATCTAGCAAAACGATCGCCACAAGCAGATTATCCCTTACTACAAATTGCCGCTGGGTTGTATCAAGAATACCAAAAACTAATGAAAACTCGTAACTTAATTGATTATGACGATTTAATTTTAGGCGGCTTAAAAGTGCTAGAAAATGAAGAAGTTCGTCTGTTATGGCAATCAGAAACCTTTGCTGTTTTTGAAGACGAAGCACAAGACTCTTCTTTATTACAAGGAAAATTATTAGAAATACTCGCCACTAAATCGGGGCAACCAGAGCCAAACCTAGTTAGGGTAGGCGATCCCAACCAAGCAATTAATTCAACTTTTACCGCTTCAGATCCCCTTTATTTTCAGCAATTTACTCAACTTTGTGCTAAAAATAAACAATATCAAACCATGACTCAGGCAAGGAGAAGCACTCCTAATATCATCACCACAGCAAATCAAACTCTCCTTTGGGTTAATCAACAAATAGCCCCTCATTTATCGATTAATCCTCCTTTTACAACACAATTTATTGAACCAATTAGCCCCATTGATAATGAAGTTGAGGTGAATCCACAACCTGAAGGTGAAGGAGTCGAAATTTATTTTCCCTCCGATATTTATCAAACTACCACCCTTATTAGTAATAGAATTCTTGATTTGCATTTAACTAACCCTCAAGCTAATTTTGCGATTTTAGTCAGAGAAAATAAACAAGGAACATTTGTTTATCAATATTTAGAGCATTTAAAGCTAGAGTATGGTATTAACCTCAAATTAGTCAACGAATCTCATAATCATCGTCATTTACCCCAACAGATATTGTCTTTGTTGCAATTTATCTATCAACCACACTCACCTCAATATCTGAAAAATGCTTTACAAACTTTACAAGCTAAAGAATTAATTACAGCTCAAGATGTCAACGCCTTAAGTATTTACCCTGAAAAATTTCTCTACCCCAGCGTTTTAGAATCAGAGCAACCAGACTATGTTAAACAAGCACAAGAATATTGTTTACAGCTAATCAACGCTCGTTTTGAATTACCTGCTTATCATCTAATTACTTTTTTTGCTCAAGTTTTAAAATATCAAGAATCAGAATTAGCCACGGCTCAAAAACTTAGTGAAAGGATTCAAAAACAGATTAATGGTCAATATTCGATCGTAAATATTATCAGTACCTTACAACAAATTATCACTGAAGAAAAATTTACAGGAGTTGAAACTGAAAATGAAGACGCTTATACATTGTCAGGGCAAGTAACAATCATGACAATGCACAAAGCTAAGGGTTTAGAGTGGGATTATGTTTTTTTACCATTTTTGCATGAAGATGTTTTACCCGGGGACAGTACACCATATGTGCCTCAAAGCCGTAAGTTTTTAGGTGAAAATAATTTTGCCGATATAATTCGGACTCAAATTAGAAATGCTCTTCATCAACAGTACGAGCAAAACAATGATCAATTTGAATTACTCAGCGTCACCTCAGCATCTTTGATAGCGAGTGAAAATAAACAAGCGGAAGAATATCGACTATTATATGTAGCTATGACTAGAGCGAAAAAGTTATTATGGATGTCAGCGGCAAAAAAAGCTCCTTGGCGATGGAGTTTCTTCGCTGATTATAAAAATGAATCTTTACTCAGAGATGATAAAAAACCTTGCCCTGTTTTAAAAATGCTTGTTCAATAATTGATTATTGATGAATAAGAATAAATTTTTTCTATGTTGATTAAATTAGGATTAATAAATAATAATGTTCAAACAATTTATTGAAGCAATTATAAGTAGTATTCGAGAACTAATTACTGACTTTATTAAAGTAATACCCGGTTTTTTTGCGGGGTTTGTGGCGATTTTAATTACCCGCTCAGTAGCTAACAAAAGTCAACAAATTGCTGAAAAAGTAGCTCGTCGAACTGTTAAAAGCAAATCTTTACAAATTCTGTTTGCTAAAGGTGCTTATGTTACTACGTGGGTGATAGGTTTTTTTATCGCTTGTGTTTTGGCTTTCCCTGGTTTAAGTTTAGGTAATGTTGTCGGTGCTTTAGGATTAAGTACTGTAGCGATCGGTTTTGCATTTCAAGATATATTTAAAAATTTTCTGGCTGGTATTTTAATTTTATTACAAGAACCTTTTAGTATTGATGATGAAATAGTTATTGATGGTAATGAAGGGTTTGTCGAACAAATTGATGTGAGAACAACTACTATACGTACTTATCAAGGTGAAAAAATCCTAATTCCTAATTCTAATCTTTTTACTAATTCGGTACAAGTAAGAACAGGTTTTACTCGCAGACGAACAGATTTAGCGGTGGGTGTCGATTATAATACTCCTTTAAGAGAAGCTCGATCGTTATTGGCTAAAGTAGTTAGTAATCTTGATGGTGTTTTGTCTCATCCTCAACCTGAAATAGATTTAGTTAATTTTGGTGATAGTTCGATCGATTTTGTGGTGCGTTATTGGACTTCCCCCCAGCAAAAAATAGTTAGAAACATTCAAACTGAAGCAATTTTAGATATAAAAGATGCTTTTGATCAAGCCTCAATTACGATTCCTTATCCTATTCGTACCCTTTACTATTATGATCAAGAAAAGTTTAGTGATGATTCTCCAACCAATGAATCCAAATAATTAGATTGTCAATAGTCGATCGTTCATAACTATTTCTGAATAACAAGAATTAAAATTATCAATCTAGCTAATTTACTGATAGAATTTGATAACTGATATTTTTATATATTTTCAAATTATTAATTATATTTACTATTAATTAACTTTATTAAAACTAAAATTATATTCACTAAAAAAATTTTTTAAGGGTGGGTATAAATAAATTAGTAATCATTATTATTTATTTTCAATGTTGTTTAAGTATATTTCCATTTTAGTTATCAGTTTAATACTAATACCAATATTAACTTTAAATTTATCAGCACAGAATACAATTACCGATCGTCATTATTCTAATTTATTTTCTCCTTTAGTTAATGCTCAAAATACAGAACAACTTAATGATTCTACCAAGCAATCATCACCTAAAATTAATTTATCAAAGGAATATTTGTCTAAATATGACGATCGTTATTGTTATCGATATAGCTGGTTAGTAGATTATTATTCAAAAGAAAAAAATTCAAATAAAGAAAAAATAGCTACTAAAAAAGAAATAAAATATAACAAAATTATCAAAAAAAATATTCTTAAAAAAAACTTAGGAGAACTTCAAAAAACACCTGATTTGATTGCTTTTTATCCTAATTATGAAGGTCATTTAAGTATGACAACAGAAGCCTTAGAAGCGATCGTTATTGAAGAAAAAAAAGAATTAGAAAACGAAACTAATCAATTACAATTTACTCAAAAAGCAATTATTGAAATAGGTGATAGTAATAAACACATGGATATGGGTGAATCTTTTTTACTCAGTGCTGAATTTACTGTATCTTGTATTCATTTTAGTAACGAGCAATTTCATGACGGCTCGATTCGTTTAATCGATCTTAAAAAGCGTATAGTTGATATTCTAAGTAACGATAAGCCAAATGGGCAAGAAGCTCGTTATTTTTTAGGAGCGGCTTTACATACCTTACAAGATTTTTATGCTCACACTAATTGGGTGGAATTAGGTTTCACCGAAGAAATAGATACTCGTTTAGGAAGACAAATAATTTCCAATCCTCCTGCGGATATGTATATTTCACCAGAAATAACTGATGCCGAAATTTTAGATTTGTATATTCAATTTCAATCCGATGATAGTTTTCCTGTCAAAATCGATCGATATAAAGATAAAAAATCACTTAATTATCAACAAGAATATGAAAACAATAGTGAATTTCGTCAACTAGCCTATAAAATAGCAGCCGCCAAATCAGACAAAGCAGGACAATTATTACCCAAATTTATTGGTAGTAAAGACAAAAATCTTTTGACTTCAGGATATTTCATGGGAGTAGGTACAATTAGCTCTTGTACTGTACCTTATCGTAAAATTAGACATGGAATAGATTTTTTTGATTGTGAGGAAGGTATCGCCAAAGATGGCGACCAAAAAGTTAACTACCCACCTGCTCGTTATTTAGCCATTTTAGCCACTCAAGATTATGTCAATCAAATTCTAGAGCATCCCAAAATTAAAGAAAATGTAGAGGCAATTAAAACCTTGATGGGCATAAGAATAATTGAGAATTGAGAATGGAGAATGGAGAATTAAGAATTCTAGCAATTTTAATTAAATAGTGATAAAAATATGACTTAGGTGATTGCTAAATCATAAAAATACCAGAAGTGATCACTATAAGTTTTCTGATTATAACTCCCCTCTCTTAGTAGGAGAGGGGTTGGGGGTGAGGTCAGATCAACTTGACATAGCAGAGAATGAGTTAGTTAAGATATTAAGTATTCCTAAAATGTTTACATCTGGGCAATCATTCCTTTGCCCTTTTTTGCTACAAAAGCTTAGGCAATATCTATTTCATGTTCTGCCAAAATACGACGAACACGCAGACGTAATTCACGCCCCACTGCCCATTGTTGTGCTGGTTCGGTTTGAATCAAGATAGTGATCGATATACCACTTTTAGAAACACTATCGAGACCTAGTACTTTCGGTTCAGATAACATTGCACTGTGCCATTGGGGGTCGTGATAAAAAGTTTGAGCTACTTTTTTAAGTACTTCGATCGCTGTATCGGGGTCAGTTTCGTAAGCTATGTTAATGTTGAATGATACCCTCGACCAGTTACGGGTTAAATTTTTAACTTGGGTAATACTGCTGTTAGGAATTGTAACCAACTCACCATTATCACTACGTAGCTGAGTAACCCGTAGATTAAGGTTTTCGACCAAACCTGCGGAATTACCCACATTAATTACATCGCCAACTGCATATTGATCTTCAGCTAAGATAAAAAAGCCATTGACTAAGTCTTTAACTAAGTTTTGTGAGCCAAACGTAATTGCCAGACCTGCAACACTGGTGATAGCAACCAATGACGCAGTAGAGATTTCTAGAGAACGCAGTGCTAATAAGATACCAATTATAACTAACACAATAGTAATTAAACCTTTTAAAGCCCCAGCAATAGTTGTAGCACGCAGATGACGACGCTCATGATCTCCTCCTAAGGCAATCAAATCTCCTAAATCTAGCCCTTCTCGCTCAGTAGCCAAGTAGTCAATAAAACGACGGCTAATTTGAATCGCAAGACTAACTAAAAACCAGACTGATAATAAGTCAACAACAACTCTGAGGGGTTCACCGATAGGAGAATTGAGCAGTATGTAAGGAGATACCCAACCCACCCAAGCAACTCCACTATACCAGGCTAGAATGACAAGCCAAAACAATAGCCATTGGATGAAGCTAAGGGCTGAAAGCTGACGATCTAGAGTCGAGGTTTTCTCTCTTTCTTGTAAGAGTTTAGCTTGTTTTTGCTCAACCTGTTGATGGATAACTTCTGGACTATCCTCGGTTGAAAATTCTTTAGTAGCGATCGAACTCTCTACTTGAGCAGTAATTGCTTCTTTTTTGCTTAAAAGCTGTTTTTGACGGCGAGAAATCACAAACTTGAGGATGAGTGCGATCGCCGATAAAATTATTAAACCTGTAACGATCGTACTTATTCGCTGTGCACTCAGTGGCAGATCTACCAAACCGCTACGAAGATCATTTTCTAGAGTATCACGCCATTGTGTTGCTAGTTCATCTACTGGTAAACCAGTGTAGGTAGAATCGTATTCGGTGATAGTTGCGATAATTAAAGGTTGAGGAAATTTGGCATCTCGAACGTCGATAACTGGAGAATTGCGTAAAGTAGATACTTCAAAAACTAAGGTTTGAGGGTCCATCGGACGACCAATGAGAAGCAAAAGTTTATCCCGTATTGCGGCGGCTCTAAGCTCTACAGCTATTCGATCGCCAGGGGAGGTACGATCTTTAACCGTCGCCGAAGCGATCGTAAATAAGGTTTTATTGCTTAAAGGAGATTCGACGGTCGTCGCTTCAATATTGCCGTAGCGAGTTACTCCATTCGGTAAAGTGACAGTATTGTCTGTACCCAAACCTTGGGGGAGTGGAAACACAGCCCAACTAGGTTGACCAATAATCAAGCTGATGACTAGAGCAAAGAAAAATGTCATCACTAAGCTCAACCATTGAGAACGACATCTTAATCTCAACTTTAAATTACTACTTATTTTCATCACTAACCTCCTTAAAAAAACTAACAATCGTCAATGAATTACTTATCTCGATCTATTTTGGTATAATTGGCTTTGTTAGTTACTGTTACACTAAGACAACGTTAATATAGTCGATCGCCCGATTGATTGAGTTATCAGATTAGGTGTTTTTAGTCTTCATTTTTTGTAACCTAACCAACTACAAGTATTTTATTCGACGCAACGGTAGGTTACTGGCTTTTGAGGATAAGTTGCTATGCTCAAATCGGCTTTTTTAGTTCCGTAATCTTCTAATATGTACTCTGTACCTTCGTAAGAAAATACATAGATGATTGCGTAATTACGACCTGTGTGAGATGTTCCACCATCGATAACAAGATCATCACCACGAACGTTAACGGCTGTGTAAGAATAGCCAGAAGCATTTTCCTCGATCGAGACTGTAAATTTGCCACCACATTCAAAAGTTTTGTCCACTCTTTGATGCCGACTCAAAAGATTATTTGATTCTATCCGTGAACTAGCATTTGCGACGAAAGGGGCAAACCCTATTCCACTCCAAAGCAAACTAAAAAACATAATTGAATTAAATGTTTTCATTTGAATAAAGTTCATTAATTAACTACTCCTATAATATTAGTATTGAAATTTTGATCAGACCTAATCAAGATACAAAAATTTGCTTTTGTCTAAAAATTTAATTACCTTGATATTATTTTTTATTACCGAAAAATTGTGGTTCAAAACTTGCCCTTGGTTGAGGATAAAAAATAAAAATGTACATAATTAGTCAATCCTCTTCTTTTCATGCCAGAGGTAATTATTAATTATTAATTATTGATTTATCTTGTGGTATAACCCCCATTAGCGAAGATTGTTTGACCAGTTATCCACCAACCTTCTGTGGCTAAAAATCTGACAATCGGAACTATATCTTCAATTTGAGTCAATTGATTACCCATTGCTTGTGATTTATGAAATTCGACCCTCTCTGGTGTTTCTTCTCCATAGAAAAAAGGTGTATCCATTGGTCCTGGAGCGATCGCAGTAACCGAAATCCCTCTATTGGCAAGCTCTTTTGCCGCCGCACGGGTGAAGTCTTCTACTGGAGCTTTTGCACCCGCATAAGTTGAGTAACCATCTGTAAATGCCGCTAATAAAGATGTGACGATCGTAATTATCTTGCCATTATCATTAAGATGTTTCCCTGCTTCTTTGATCAAAAAATAAGCAGTTTTAGCATTAACATCGAACATAAAATCAAATTCAGCTTCGGTAGTATCAACGATCGGTTTACGTAATACTTTGCCTACCGTATTAACTAAAATATCTATTCCACCAAATCGTTCTTTAGTTTGCTCAAATAAAGCAGTAATATTATCTATTTTGGTTAAATCACTTTGGATAGCAAAAGCTTTATTACCTAATTGTTGAATAGCTTTTACTGTAGCTTCTGCATCCTTTTGTGTGGTCTTACTATGGTAATGAACAACTATCTTTGCTCCTTTACTAGCAAACTCTAGACTAATAAGTCCTCCTAGATTTTTCGCACCACCTGTAACAAGAACAATCTTATCGGTTAAATCATTTTTGGACATAGTTTTTTGAGGATTAAAATTTTCATGCAATGACTAGCCTGTTTTTCAGTCCGTAATTCCACCTGCTCAAATATTTTAACTAATTGATAAAAATAAGGGTAGTAGGATAAAATGCAATTATAAATTGCGTTATCAGCAATAAATAGATATGTATAGTCTTCAAAAATTATTTATTCAAGTAGTTGAAGCAGGGAGTTTTAAAAAAGCGGCAGAACAAATGCACGTTGAGCCTTCATCTGTTAGCCGTAAGATAGCCACATTAGAAAAACGTCTTAATGTAAAATTACTTCATCAATCGACACGCCAAACCCATCCGACAGAGCTTGGTAAAAAATACTATCAAGGCTTACGCAGATTACTTGATGAAGAAATAGCTTTAGAAGAAGAAATAACCAGTGGAGTTACCACACTACGAGGAAAACTTAGAATAAGTGCACCTGTTGATTTTGGTGCTAAATTTGTAGTTCCTGTAGTACAAGAAATGCTTAACAATTCTCCTGAACTTTCGGCTGAGTTATTATTAGGAAGTAGTTTCATGAACTTAGTTGAGAAAAATATAGATGTTGCAGTTAGGATTGGTAAACTATCAAAATCTAATCTAATTGCTCAAAAAGTTGGTAACGTACCCAGAGTGCTTGTAGCTAGTAATACTTATTTAAAAAACTTTGGTACACCTAAAACGCCAGAGGATTTAGTAAATTATAACTTTATTTTCTATTCACCTACTCAGGCTAAAAGCGATCTCGAATTTGCTGATGGAAGTAAATTTTCATATTTGAAGATGCAAAGTAATATTACCGTCAATAGCGTGAATGCAATTTTAGCGTTAGTCAAAAACGGTTTGGGTATTCATTTAGGACCGATGTGGCTTTTTCAAGAAGCCCTAGAAAAAGGAGAAGTGAGTAAAATTTTGCCAAATTATGCTTTGAAAAGTTATCCTGTCCATGCTGTTTATGTTGCTCACTCTTATCTACCAAGAAAAACAAAGGAGTTTATTCAACAGTTATCTGAGAATATAAACGCTAAAATGAGGGTTTCAACCCTCACGACAAAGCAACTCAGAAATTTTGAATAACACAAATCTAATGGACAATCTATAATTGACAGTTAAAGTGATTAAAAGTTTAACTAACAAAAGCAATTTGTTGATAAGCTTCACCATTTTGATGAGGACTAATTTCGATCGTCACTTTCAGATTAAGACGTTTCAAAAAATCTAGTAATTTATCAGTTGTAAAACGACTAAAATGTCCGTTCATTAAATGAGAAACATCTGGTTGAGAAATACCTAACAAAGATGCGATTTCTTTTTGTTTTAATTGTTTCTTTTTTAATACTTGATAAATATGAAAGCCAATTTGAGATCTAGTATAAAGTTCTTCTGCTTCGTGCAAACCTAAGTCAGCAAAAACGTTAGTGCTTCCTTGTTCAAATTCTATTTCTTGATGATTAATCATTTTTAGCTAACTCCAATGCTTCTTGATAGCGTTTTTTAATTAAATCTATGTCTTGTTTTGAAGTTTTTATACCTTGTTTTGATTTTTTATGAAAAGCGTGAAGAATATATATTTTTTTCCCTAATTGTAATGCCTGTATGCAACGATAAGCTTCTTTATCATATTTAATGGCAATCTCAACAACTCCACTACCAATTCCTTTAAATGGTTTTGCATCTTTAGGCATACCTCCAAATTGAATTAATTGTAATTCATCGCCGAGCAATTTTTTCACCTCATCAGGAAAAACAATCACATTCTTTTTACTATTTCCTAACCAAATTAGAGGACGAATAACAGGTAAGTCTAACTCATTCAATTTTAAGACTCTCAACTAAAAATATAGTAAATTTACTATATCATTAATTTTACTACTATTCACCACCATAATATTCATGAGTAATAAAAGGAAGAGAAACAACCTCAGCTTCAGTATTACCTACCTTTACAGTTAAACCTTCTCCACCTGCTTTGGTACGAATATAACCTAAAGCTAAATTTTGATTGTTATCTGTTTGGTAATAACTGGTTATTTTACCGACTTTTTCACCATCAAGAGTAATTATGTTATCGGTTTCTAAATCGATCGCTCTGAGCTAATTTAATTCCCCACAATCTTTGTTTTACGCCTTTATAAGTATTCAAACGAGCGATCGTTTCTTGCCCAATATAACAACCTTTCTCGAAAGAAATAGCATCCCATAAACCGCTTTCTAAAGGATTATAATCTTGGGTTAATTCCGCTTCTGGTTTTGGTCTTCCTTGCTGTATTCTTAAATATTCATATCCTTGACTACCTATTAAAATTGGGTTTTTTTCGACTAATTTTTGCCAGATAATATCTGCTTGGGCTTGAGGAATAATTAAGTTATAACCTGTCAATTTCAAACCACAACCAACGGTAACGATAACTTCAATATCTTCAATTTTAATTATCTGATGATTATATTCAGGTGCGTTGTTAAGCCAATCTTCATCCAACCATTGTGACAAACTTTCTTTACTTCGATCGCCAATAAGGGTAAAAATCGCATATTCACTTGTTAAATCTTGTAGTGCAACTTTATCAAAAGGAAAAATATATCTATCCATCCAATCAAACAAATGTTTATTTTGCTCAGGAGATACCATTAACAATATTTGTGTATCTTGAATGTAAGCTGTGGCTAAATCTATATTTCTACCTGTAGAATTAACAAATACTGTCTCGCATCCATTTCCTGTTTTTAAGGCTTCAATATCATTAGTGCTTTGGTTATGTAAAAATCTCGCTCTATCTTCTTTTGTGAGGCTAAGTATGCCCCAGTTACTACGATCGCACAAAACTAGCTTTTCACCATCATAGTCGATGATATCAGCATCTTGATTAAAAGTAAGGGGTGTATTTTCTTCAGCTAAAAAAACTGCTTCGGATTGTTGTTGTAATTGTTTTAAAGTAGTCATAGTGATCATATATGTGATCAAAAATTATCTATTGTGTAAGATAACACGCATTATGGAATTGATCGAAAGTTTAGAACATTTATTAAGTAATATAGTTGTATTTTTACAAATAATTTTAGAGTTTGCCTCTGCACTTTGTGTGATGATGGGTTTAATCAAAACAATCGAATTAGCCATCAAGATTAAACTACGTCGCCGTAGTACTAATTTTCCTTTTATTGAAGCGAGACTCAAATTTGGTTTGTGGTTATCGATCGCTTTAGAATTACAATTAGGGGCTGATATTTTGGAAACAACGATCGCACCTGATTTAGAATTTTTAGCTCGATTAGGTGTTTTAGCGGCGATTAGAACATTTTTAAACTATTTCCTCAACCAAGAATTAAAGGAAGAAATAAAAATCAAAGAAAAAAGTAGTCTTGTCTAAAACACCCTTTTTTGGTCAAAAGGGCAAAGGTTATTTTACTGATTTGCTTGAAATATTATTCAAAATATAGCAAAGGGCAAAGGGCAAGGGGCAAGGGGCAAAGGTTTAATGCTTATATGTTAATAGTTTGAGCTTTTATATTTGTCCTAACTGTTATGGCTACTGCTATACTTACGCCAATAACAAAAAACTTAACCTAACAAATTTATTGTCAATTGTCCATTATCAATGGTCAATTATCATCTATGTCTAAAGGATGATTAAATGATAATTTTACAAATGTTAATATTACAGCTAATCAACAAGAAAACTAAACGGTATTTTGGGTTGTAACTCCCAGACGATCGCCATTTTCCATTTCTTGTGGGGACTGATTTTTGCAATTTGTCTGAACTATAATTTATTAGTTTTTAATGGAGCGATTTAAAGATGTCTGAATTTAATGGTGTTATGATGCAGTATTTCCATTGGTACACCGAACCTGATGGTAATCTGTGGAATGAATTAGCCCAAAATGCTGAGGATTTAGCCAAAGTAGGAATTACATCTGTTTGGTTACCTCCTGCTTACAAAGGAACAGCAGGAGGTTATGATGTCGGTTATGGCGTTTATGATATGTTTGATTTAGGTGAATTTGACCAAAAAGGTTCTGTCAGAACTAAATACGGTACAAAACAAGAATATGTAGATGCGATTAAAAAAGCTCAAGAGTCGGGTATTCATGTTTATGCCGATGTGGTTTTAAACCATAAACTTGGTGGAGATTTAGAAGAAGAAGTTGAAGCAACACCAATGAGTCCGGATAACCGTCACGAAGCGATCGGCGAACAACAAACAGTTAAAGTTTGGACACATTTTACTTTTCCTGGGCGTGATGGTAAATATTCTTCGTTAGAATGGCATTGGTGGCATTTTGATGCAGTTGATTATAATGTTTATGATGGAGATGCTGATGCTATCTATCTATTCAAAGATAAAAGATTTGACGAGCAAGTAGATTTAGAAAAAGGTTCTTTTGCTTACCTCATGGGTTGCGATTTGGATATGGAACACCCCGAAGTACGAGGCGAACTAAATTATTGGGGTGAATGGTATATGGATACTACTAATGTTGATGGTTTTCGTTTCGATGCAGTTAAACACGTTAAAGCTGGATTTTTTCCTGATTGGTTAAATCATGTCCGTGAGTATGCCGGTAAACAAATTTTCGCTGTAGGTGAATATTGGTCTAATCATTTAGATGCCTTACTTCATTTTGTGGAAATAACAAGAGGAGATATTGCTTTATTTGATGCTCCTTTACACTACAATTTCAGCGAGGCTAGTAATGTAGGTAATGATTATGATATGCGTACTATTTTTGATGGTACTCTAGTTCAACAAGAACCTTCTTTGGCAGTAACCTTAGTTGATAATCATGATTCTCAACCGCTACAAGCACTTGAATCTGTAGTTGAGGCTTGGTTTAAACCGTTGGCTTATGCTCTGATTTTATTACGTCGAGATGGTTATCCTTGTATTTTTTACGCTGACTATTATGGTGCTAATTATAAGGATAAAGGAAGCGATGGCGGAGATTACGAAATTTGGATTGCTGAACATAAATGGATAATTGACAAGTTTTTGTCTGCCCGTCAGAATTATGCCTTTGGTGAGCAATATGATTATTTTGATCATGGTAATGTCATTGGTTGGACAAGACTGGGGGATGAAGAGCATTCAGGGGGAATGGCTGTTATTCTCAGTAATGGCGATGAAGGTACAAAATCAATGGAAGTTGGTCAACCTAAGCAAACTTATATCGATCTGACTGGACACATTACTGATAAAATCGTCACTGACGAGAATGGTTGGGCAGAGTTTTCCTGTCTAGCTGGTTCGGTTTCAGTCTGGGTACCTGAAGAGTAATTGAGAATTGAGAATGAGTTAGTTGAAATCGAGAACCACCCCTAATCCCTCCTTTAAAAGCAGGGCTGTTTCATGTCTTATTTTTGGAATTTCTATAACTAAGAAATAGCAGTAAATTTAGCCGTTTTTTTCGCTTTAGTAAAAAGAAAATATAACCACTCTCGATCGATCGTATTGTATGTATGTAGTAATAGCAGATAGCTATTTATTTTGAGCAGATAGCTATTTTGGGCGAACGAGAATAAACCACCCCTAGCCCCTCCTTTAAAAGGAGGGGAATTAAAGCCTGTGGCGAAGATGTACAGATGTAGATAAACTTAATAGTCAATCTATTGAGACTTCAACCCTATTTAACTCAATTTATTTGATTGGCACAGGTTTGAGTAGGCTCTTTAAAATAGAACTTGAATAAATAAAAAACTTAATTCTTTTAAATCGGAAGATTATCAGTTTTCGATTGTTTGACGATCGTTTTCTACACGTTCAAAAGGTTGCACAATCCAAGGTTCATCAGGTGTGACAGAATAATAATAATCAGCTTTACACTGGCATTTTATCTTTTGCCAAATTACGGCGGTGTCTATTTGGATATTCCAATCATCCTCTAATTGTTTTTTGACAGCAACCATCGTCTTACCAGTATCAAGCAAATCATCGACTAATAATATATGACCATTGGGCGGATGAATATATGATAGTTTTCCTAATAATAATTCTTGTTGTTGATTATTGGGGTTATAGCTACTAGCGGTGATGACTGATAAAGGAATTTGTAAACGCCGAGAAAGATAATCTCCTAAATAAAATCCACCACGAGCGATCGCAATTATTTGGGTATAAGATTTACCAGTTTGTTTTATACTTTGGCTTACTGATTCACAATATTGCCAATATTTTTCCCAATTAAATGTTAATTCTTTGTTGGTGTTTATTTTCATAGATTTATGTCTTTTTAAGAACTATATATTAGGAGTAATCTATTCTGGTCAAAATAAGTTGATTTTATTGAAAATAGGGAAATAATTATTGTACTATTAATTTTACCTAAAAAAAGAGGCAAGACTAATCTTACCTCTTGTGTAATATATAGCAGTAACCGAGTAAATGAGGACATCTGGGGGTAGTTGAACCTCAAAAGCAAATTGATTACTTGCTATATGTATATGGTGTAGAAAGAAGGAGTTTAGTCCTTACTCTGATTATTTAAAACTGAGGTGCAAATTGTTCTTTTTCAGGAACTTCAGTATATTCAGCTACAATCTGACGGAATTCTTCACCATCCATTGTTTCTTTTTCAATTAATAGATCAACTAAACGATCGATTACTTGACGGTTTTCACGGACGATTGTACGAGCTAATTGATGACCATGCTCAGCAATTTCTTGCACTTGAGCATCAATACGAGAAGCACTTTCTTCTGAATATTCAGCACGATTCATCGCACCGCCACCGAGGAATACTTCTCCGCCTTGCCCTTCTAAAGACATCGGTCCCATATCACTCATCCCAAAACGAGTTACCATCTGACGTGCCATTCCTGTAACTTGTTGTAAATCTCCACCCGCACCCGTGGTTACTTCATCATGACCGAAAATCTCTTCTTCAGCCGCACGTCCGCCCATCGCTCCAGCAATTCTTGCCATTAACTGAGCTTTAGTTGTCAAACCTTGTTCTTCGTTAGGAGTAAACCAAGTAAGCCCTTGTGCTTGTCCGCGAGGAATTAAGGTTACTTTTTGCACGGGATCGTGGTCTTTTAGTAATGTACCGATGATTGCGTGACCAACTTCATGATAAGCAATTAGACGTTTACTTTTGCTATCGACTAAAGGAGTACCTTCCATACCAGCGATAACACGATCGATTGCCGCATCAATTTCGAGCATGGTAATTTCGGATTTACGACGACGAGCAGTTAAAATAGCCGCTTCGTTGAGTAAGTTAGCTAAATCTGCACCACTAAATCCGGGGGTACGACGAGCAATAGTTTCGATGGAAATATCAGAGGAAATTTTCTTGTTACGAGCGTGTACTTCTAAGACACCAACACGACCTTTAAGATCGGGTGGATCGACCATTACTTGACGATCGAAACGTCCGGGACGCATCAACGCACTATCAAGTACATCTGCACGGTTAGTAGCGGCGATGACGATAATACCTGTATTACCTTCAAAACCATCCATTTCGGTGAGTAATTGGTTTAGGGTTTGTTCTCTTTCATCATTACCACCACCAATACCTGCACCACGTTGACGCCCTACTGCGTCAATCTCATCGATGAAGATTAAACAAGGAGCGTTTTCTTTCGCTTTTTTAAATAAGTCACGGACACGAGATGCACCAACACCGACAAACATCTCAACAAATTCAGAACCAGAGATACTGAAAAAAGGAACACCAGCTTCACCAGCGATCGCTTTAGCTAGTAATGTTTTACCAGTTCCGGGAGGACCGACTAACAAGACACCTTTAGGGATTCTGGCACCAACTGCGGTGAATTTTTCAGGTTGCTTAAGGAAGGTAACAACTTCTTCTAATTCTTCTTTAGCTTCATCAATACCGGCAACATCATCGAACATGATACCTGTTTTGGCTTCCATCATGAAACGTGCTTTGGATTTACCAAAATTCATTGCTTGCCCCGGGCCACCTGGCATATTGCTAGAGCGACGGAAGAGGAAGAATAAAGAGGCGATAAGTAAGACTGGGAAGACTAAGTTGCCTAAGATACCCCAAACAGCACCTTCGCTACGCATTGGGTGAGTGTCGAAGTTAACATCAGCGGCTCTTAATTTACTGATTAATTCAGGTGAAGCACCGGGTAAATCAACTCTTAATCTTTGTACTTGACCTAATTCTGGATTGATCGCTTCAACGATTGCGGTACGTCCATTTTCGTATAAATCAACACTACCGACTCTACCTTTATCTAGATACTCTAAAAATCGACCATAAGTCATACGAGTACTAGCTGTATTGTTATTGCTAGGAGTTACATTACTCGCAAAACTTCCTTGCCAGATGAAAAATCCAACTACTAAAAGTGGTACTGCCCACAATAAGGCTGTTCGCCAAGATGATTTCATATTTTTTCTTTTTATTTATTAATAAAACAAATTTAATTTATGAGCGTCTGTGTTCGCTTAATTATCTGTTTGCTAAGATATTTGCTAACTCCCTTCAAGACTTTATCTTGAGTAGGGCTTCATTTTGACGATCGTTTATTTTTGTCTATAATCGTTTGTTTACGTAAATTAACAATTGCTTCTTAACTAAACTTAACATAATTCTAATTTTAATGACAAACTATATTTATAGTTATTGAGTAAAGAAAGCCTAAAACTATTGTATCTTGTCTAGATTCGCATCCTCAATAATTTTCTCAGAATCTACTCTTTATTTTATTTATCGGTAAAAGCGATCGTTAAAATGAATGCCAAAATTTATGTCATAATAAAACAAAAACAAGATTTATGCTAAATACGACTGTCATAAGACTTGTGGTCATTTAGACAATAGTTGGTAATTAATTATTTTAACGAAATGTCGGGCACAATTCCCTTATCCTCTACAGGTTAGGGATGAATGCCCGACTAACAAAAAAGCGGCGAAGCCTCAACATTCTAGAATGTTGTGCTATACTTTTATCGATCGTTATCTAATCCCGATAATGTATAAAGCGTACAAATACAGAATCTATCCAAATACCGAGCAAGAAATAGCCCTAGCCAAAAGCTTCGGATGTTGTAGATGGTATTGGAATTATAGCCTGAATTTGTGCCAAGAAACTTATAAAGCAACAGGAAAAGGACTAAGTAGAAAAGTAATCCAAGGATTACTACCAAGACTTAAAAAAGAATATCCTTGGTTGACTGACGCTTATTCCCAGTGCTTACAGGTTGTTGCCTTAAACCTATCAACTGCTTACAAAAACTTCTTTGATAAACGAGCTAGATTTCCCAGGTTCAAATCAAAACATGGTAGGCAATCAATTAGTTATCCTGCTAATGTCAAATTTGAAGTTGATTATCTCAAATTACCTGGAAAAGTTGGTTTAGTTTATTGTGTTCGTCATCGAGATTTTGAAGGGACTATTAAGACAGTTACCATTTCAAAAAATCCCGATGGTAAGTATTACGCTTGTGTCTTAGTTGACGATGGTTTTGAAGGTAGAAAATCATCAACTGATGGTAAGGCAATAGGAATTGATTTAGGGTTAACTCATTTTTGTGTAACGTCTAACAATTCAAAATATGATAATCCTAGGCATTTTGCTAAGCACAGACGAAACTTGAAGCGTAAACAACAAAAGCTTTCTCGTCAACAAAAAGGGAGTAAAACCAGACAAAAAGCGAAAAATAAAGTAGCCAAAGTCCACTCGAGAATCTCTCGCTGTCGTGAGGATTTTTTGCACAAACTATCCCGTAAGATAGTCAACGAAAACCAAGTTATTGCTGTAGAAAATCTTAATGTCAAAGGCATGGTGAGAAACCACAATTTAGCTAAAGCTATTAGTGATTGTGGGTGGGGAATGTTCTGTACAATGCTTAAATACAAGTCGGAAAATGACGGAAAAACTTACATCGAAGTTGGTAGATTTTTCCCAAGTTCGAAGACTTGTAATGT
The DNA here is from genome assembly GCA_963710605.1 of uncultured cyanobacterium. Classification (GTDB taxonomy): domain Bacteria; phylum Cyanobacteriota; class Cyanobacteriia; order Cyanobacteriales; family Cyanobacteriaceae; genus JAALKG01. The sequence continues at coordinate 1,351,224 of CAVQBA010000004.1, read as the reverse complement.
CTGTCTAAACCAAGTGGGAAGTTTACCACTTGATATTAGAAGTTGGACTTGTGAACATTGTCAAACTAACCATGATCGTGACATAAACGCATCAATAAACATCAGAAATGAAGCCTTACGGATATTATCGTTGGGAACCAGCGATACTGCTAATGGAGAGGATGTAAGACGGACTGGTAAAATTTCGGTTTTGTCAGACGCAATCCCCAATGAAGTTAGAAGCCCCATCCCTCTATAGGGTGGGGTAGTTCACGACAGGATTGTCAGAAGATTAATTTTTGACTCTTAATCTGTTCACTGTTCGATCGTTCACGCTAGATACTATTACTATTATTGTCATGGGTAATATTGATGATTTTCTTGAACAAGTAGTTAATGAACATCAGGAAAAACAAAAAAAATTAAATAATCAACAACCTACTTCTAATTCTAACTCAATAAATAATTCTTCTGTGATGAATTCTAATAAAAATAATATCGATGCTTATTTTTCCCGATTAGAAACAGAGAAAAAAAAGCCAACTAAACCTGTACAAACTGATGATTTATTTAGCGAATTAACTAATAACTATCAATCAAATCAAACTACTTCTAATTCAGAGAATGTAACACCATCTTCATCGTTATCTGAAATTGAAAATAAATTTAAACAAAATAAACAAAAAGAAACTACTTCTAATTCAGGAAATATCGCATCATCTTCATCGTTATCTGAAATCGAAAATAAGTTTAAACAAAATAAACAAAAACAAACTACTTCTAATTCAGAGAATATCGCATCATCTTCATCGTTATCTGAAATCGAAAATAAATTTAAACAAAATAAACAAAAACAAACTGCTTCTAATTTAGGGAATGTCGCATCATCTTCATCGTTATCTGAAATTGAAAATAAATTTAAACAGCAAAAAAAATCTTTAAAATCAGATTCACAAGTCCCCTCGATCGTTGATAATTCTATTAAACAGATACTCAAACATACTGAACGTAAAACTAAAACTGTTCAAGCTCAAAAAACTAATCACAATTTAGATGATATTCGACAAGAAGAATTAAATAAACAAAGACAAATAAAACAACTAACTTCCAAAGCTCAAACTTGGTTGAAAACCTTAGACCCCTTATCGGACGAGGGTTTTTGGTTTGAAGAATTTGCTTTGTCTTATCCTTCTAAATTAGAAGCGGCGATCGATTATGTTAAAGCATTAGATACTAATTAATAATTAATAATTAATAATTAATAATTGTTATATTCTATGAACAAAGTTAAGACTACGAGAATTGTGATTATTAGATAGGTATATTTGATGATAGAGAATATTTTATCTTTATTAGAATTTAGTATAAATTCAGGTAATTTAGCTAATGTTAGTGAGAATAGTTTTTGGCAATTATTTAATAATTATCAAACACAAATTAATCAATACAAACAAAAACATAATCGAATACCGATCGTTTTTTTAATTGAGAAAGAAATCGATCGATTTTTACCTGCTTTTTTTGCAAGTGTAATCAATCAAGCTTGTTTATTTTTAATTAATCCTGATTGGAAAAAATACGAATGGCAACAAATAGAGCAAATAGTGATTGCCGATCTTATCTTTGGTAAACTAGAGTATCAATTTAGCTTGAATGAAGATAAAAATAATTCTCCTAGCTTTACAGGAATTATGATACCCACAGGAGGCACATCAGGTAAAATTAAATTTGCAATTCATACATGGCAAACTTTAACCGCTTCAGCTCAAGGTTTTTACCACTTTTTTGGTCAAATACCTCTGAATTTTTATTCATGCTTGCCTTTGTATCATGTTAGTGGTTTACTGCCGATTATTCGTAGTTTACTTAGTCAAGGAAAACTAATCGTTACTTCGTTTCAGGAGTTGAAAAATAATCTATTAATCAATGATAATTATCAAGACTATTTTATTTCTTTTGTGCCAACTCAACTACAATTTTTTTTAGACAAAAATCCTTTATTACTAACTAAATTTAAAACAATTTTGGTCGGTGGTGCGGCTATTCATCTTCAACAAATAATTTTAGCTCAAAAATACAAGATACCTATTGCCTTAACTTACGGAATGACAGAAACCGCTTCGGGGATTAGTTTACTCAAATCTGAAAAACTATCTACTAATAATTATAGTAGTGGTGAAATTCTGCCTCATGCTCAAGTATTAATTACTTCAGAATGTGAAGGTGAAGGTATAATCAAAATTAAATCTAAGTCCTTATTCCAAGGTTATTATCCTCAAAGACAAATTAACCAAATATTTATTACTGATGACATTGGCTATTTTGACAAGCAACAAAATTTACACGTTTTAGGTAGAAAGAGTCATGTCATTATTACAGGTGGCGAGAATGTTTATCCTTTAGAAGTAGAAAAAGCAATTTTTCAAACTCAATTGGTTGAGGATGTTTATGTGACGGGCGAAAACGATCGTTATTGGGGACAAATTATTATCGCTTTTTATACACCGAAAAACGACTTAATTACGATCGAACAAATAAAAAGTAAATTAAATGAAACTATTAGTAAACATAAAATACCTAAAAAATGGTATCCAATTAAGAAGATACCTCGTAATAAACAGGGAAAAATTATCCTAAAAAGTAATTATTAGCTGTAAAATAAAGTATCTTTATATTAGTAAAGTAGTTACAAATGATTATAAAGAGGTGAGAAAAAAAGTATTATGTAATAATTTTTCTGATTTGAGAAACTTTATTAACTTAAACTAAAAAAAGTAAAAGTTTTTTAACAAATACTTATTTTTAATCAGTAACTTTAAGTATAATCATCAATTTTGTCAGAGTCTTATACCATCATGTAATTAAGACATTGTTATTATCATTTGTTAATAAAAACTACAAATATCTTAATTTATTTAGGACGTTTGTACTAAAATAAGTTAGAATAAATAAAACCAAGAATTAAAGGAAAGAAAATGAAAATTATGGAAAGTTTAACACCCGTCCAAAAAGAATTGTATGACTGGCTGATACAGTATATTAATACAAATAGGCATTCACCCTCAATTCGAGAGATGATGAAAGCGATGAAACTACGCTCTCCTGCACCAATTCAAAGTCGTTTGGAAAAAATGCGTAATAAGGGGTATATTGATTGGACAGAAGGACAAGCACGTACTCTTAAAATTTTAAAGCCTCATGGTGAAGGAATACCTTTATTAGGTAAAATAACCGCAGGTGGTTTAGTTGAACCTTTTCGTGATGAGCAAGAAAAAATTGATTTTGGGACTTTTTTCAATCTTCCCGATTGTTATACTTTACAAGTAATTGGAGATAGTATGATTGAAGATCATATCACCGAGGGTGATTATGTAGTCATGCAACAAATTACTTCTATCCAACAAACAAAAGATGGAGATATTGTAGCCGCTAGAGTAGAAGGTAGTGGCACTACTTTAAAAAGAATTTATTTTAGCCCAGAGCAAGTTACTCTAAAACCTTCTAATGCTAAATATGAACCGATTACAGCCGCTCCTGAGCATGTAGAAGTACAAGGTATTTTGCTCGGTGTTTGTCGTTTAAATAAGTAAAATTAGGTAGCTACGACAAGAATAATCGATCGTATCTACATATAAATAGATACTCAAATTTTTGAGCGAATTATTTTGCTTAGAGTAATTACGTTTAAGGAGTAATAAATTTACCTATCCTCAGCGAGTTTGTTTTTAACAATAATAACTTTAGGCTGAAGGAATCAAATTTTTTCTTCGGCAACAAAATGTTGCTAATGATGCAATGAATAATAATTGTATTAAAGATAATGGTTTGAAAAGTGAAGATGATTTAACTCGGTTTAACTACACGAAAAGAGTTTTCAAATCTTTGTTTTCAAATCAATAGATAATGTCACCAATTACGAAATAGATTTTTTTCAATGTAAAAAGTTAGATTGATTTTAATACGGATACGATCGATAAAATATTATTTACATCGACTAAAAAAGTAAAGGACAAAAGCCTCTTCTTAATCATCCTTGTTAATTGTTTAGCCTATGATAGTATTAATTAATTAAATTTTTTTCAATCTTGATTATTATTTGCTAATGTTAATGGAGTTATTCAAATGAGAGTATTACTAGTGAGTATTGCTATTTTATTCGTCTCAGTACAATTTATTATTTGGTTAAAAAGCTTTTTTATCCCTCTTCCTTTTTATATTTTAGGTGGTGCAAGTTTAGCTTTAGCTTCTAATTACGAAAATAATCTTAATGATTTTTTGCCTTCAATCAAAAACTATCTTCCTAAATCAAATAATAATTAACAATTAATAACGAAAGATAAAGGGTAAATTAATTAAAAATTACTCGATAACGAAGGAAGAAAATTGACTAAAGCGGGAAAAACGATGATGAGAAGCAAAACAAACAATTGAAGTAAAATAAAAGGTATTACCCCTTTATAAATATCTTCAGTTTTAACTTCTTTTGGTGCAACACCTCGTAAATAAAATAATGCAAAACCAAAAGGAGGAGTAAGGAAAGAAGTTTGCAAATTAGCACCTAATATCACTCCATACCATAATAAATCGATACCTAAAGTTTCCGCTACAGGAGCAAAAACAGGAATGACGATAAAAGCAATTTCAAAAAAGTCAATAAAGAAGCCTAAAAAGAAAATTAAAACCATATTAACTAATAAAAAACCCCATTGACCACCGGGTAGATTAATTAAGATATCGGCAATAAATCAATCGCCTCCAATACCTTTAAAAACTAAACTAAAAGCCGTCGAACCTAATAAAATAAAGATTACCATCGTCGTAATCGTCATGGTAGCTAAACAAGCCTTACGTAATGTTTGCCATGATAAATTACCATTAAAACCAGCCAATATAATTGTACCAAGAGAACCAATCGCACCTGCTTCTGTAGGGGTTGCAATACCGAAGAAAATACTCCCTAAAACTAACATAATCAATAATAAAGGAGGAATCATCGCTTTAGCGACTCTAACCCATAATTGTTTACCTTTGATATTTCTCACTTCTAAAGGTAAAGCAGGAGCAACATCTGGTTTTAGCCATGCCACAATTAAAACATGAAGACAAAAAATACCCGCCATCATCAATCCCGGTATTAATGAGCCAATAAACAAGTCTCCAACAGGAATACCTAATTGGTCAGCTAAAACAACTAACACGACACTAGGAGGTATGATTTGCCCCAAAGTACCACTAGCGGCGATGACACCTGTAGCTAACTGTTTGTTATAACCATACCGAAGCATAATAGGTAAAGAAATCATACCCATTGCGACGACAGTTGCGGCGACAACCCCTGTGGTAGCGGCGAGTAATCCACCAACGATGACAACGGCTAAAGCCAAACCACCTCTAACTCTACCAAAAAGGATTCCCATTGTTTCTAGAAGTTTTTCGGCTATCCCTGTGGTTTCTAACATCGAGCCGAGAAAAATAAAATAAGGAATTGCTAGCAAGGTATAGTTAGACATGATGCCAAAAATACGTGAAGGCATTGCCATAAAAAAAATTGGCTCAAAAATACCCAAAATATTACCGATAATGGCAAAAATTAGGGCAACACCTCCTAAAGAAAAAGCAACAGGATAGCCAATCGATAAAAATATTAATGCACCGACAAACATTAATAATCCAAGCCAATCGTAAGACATAGAATAAAGAATTGAGAGTTGTTCAGTAAGAGAATTGAGAGTTGCTTTTTTCCGTTAATTAAGGAAAACAAGTCTTTGTTTTTTTTGTTGATAAATAATATCTACACTACACAATTACTCATTTAGATTAACTTCCCGTAATTAGATTAATAATCAACTAACGGGGTTTTACTTACTTTTAGTAATTAGCTTTAATTTTGAAATATATCTACATTAGTAATTTTTTTATTACAATCGAAAGAAAATAAGATATTGTGAATTTCATTACCAAATTCGACATCGACAAAAACTAAATCAACTTTTTCTAAAGACGAACCAACTCGAATATTACTATCAACGATTTTTTGATATTTGCCGTATTGTTGTTCCATTTTTTGCCATGTTGATTTTACATCTTGAGGAAAAACTTGTTCTTTCAAAAAAGGATGTAAATAAGATCTAGCATAATCGTATTTACCTTCAGACAAAGACTCGATAAATTCTAGGGCAATCTCGTTAATACCACGAGAAACAAGAAAATCCGTTCCTAACATCTGTTGTTTCTCATCAAAAATAATTGTCCAATCTTCGGTTAAATTAGCAAACTGTATCGTTATAATTGCAATATCAGTATCTAATGAATCAATAACTTGAATCCCTTTAATTCTTTTAAAAGCACCAGTAGTTGAAACTATTTCTGAATATTCTTGTTTTAATAATTCGATCGTAACTTCATTACGAATATCAGGATGAATCATTTGCTTGAATCTGAAAAAATTCTGATTAAAGAATAGTTCAGAAGCCTGAATGGCTTTTCTTTCTACTAATAAATTTTTACTTTGTTTAGATCTATCTTCGGGATCTAATTGTTGTTGACTAATATTAGTTTCGGTTGTACTTGTCTGAGCATAAATTGGTGAAATTATACTTGCACTAAGACAAAATAGTGATGATAAAGAAACTAGTTGGATTAATTTCATAGTTATATGGTTGAGATAACTTTTTTAATATACCTTACCAAAGCCCTTCGGACTTAAGTAATAAGCAAAAATAATCGATCGTTAATTATTAGTCTGAGAATTACTCCATCATATATTTGCATTTTAGTCAAGTGGTATTAACCATCTATTTTAGGCGTGTCAAGTACTTGTAACAAAAGTTTACAACTGTTAATCTTAAGTAGTAGTCAAACAAAACAAGGAGTTTGAACTTAATGCTATTATTAATTTCTTTATTCATAATTGGCTGGTTAGCAGTTTCTGCAATCGGTACACAAGCATACTTTAGAGGAGAGCAAACGAAGACAATTCACGAACGTAATTGGAATTCTAGTGCTTTTGATCTATTAGCAAGAACTTTTACAGGTAATAAGACTAATTACTTAGTAAGAGTGCCTGCGTACTATTTTGACCCTCAGGATACAGCGAGGAATAATTAATTAGACAAATTTTACTTAAACAATAAATACTACAACATTACACAATAGTTAGAAGGTAAGCCATAGTTACCTTCTTTTTTTATGTTAATTAATCTATTATTATCTCTTCAAATATTAGTTGCATAGTAATGAGTAAGAAGTAATGAGTAAGAAGTAATGAGTAATGAAATGTTTTTCACGAAAAATGATGAATCTCGCCTTTTTCATCTACTTTTAAAAAACTCATAATTTAAAATCTATTTTTACTTTATCCCATAACAGTTACAGCTCTAATTTATGAGCAACTTTGAGACAGTCCTGTCTTGCTCAAAGGGAAAATATCTTAAATATAATGTCCTAAGTAACTGGTTTCTTGCTATAGTTAAGCTAAATTAATTCTGGGTAAACGATTTTTAAAACCACATAAAATTTCCCAAGAAATAGTCCCGATCGTATTTGCCCAGTCATCTGCTGTAATTACTATGTCTTTTTCTTTTCCTAATAAAGTAACGATTTGACCTACTTTTATTTCAGGAAAATCACTTACATCTAACATTAATTGATCCATTGTAATATTACCAATTTGATTCGCTAATTTACCGTTAATAATTACTTGCATTTTATTAGATAAAAGACGAGGAATACCATCAGCATAACCAATACCCACGATCGCTATTTTAGTCTTTTTTTTCGTCACAAAAGTATGACTATAACTTACTCCTGTGTTTGCTGGTAAAGTTTTTATTTGCGTAATCCGAGCTTTAACTTCTAAAGGTGGTTGTAATTTTGGTTTGTGTTGAAGATGAGGTGAAGGATATAAACCGTATAAAGCTAGTCCAATTCTTACCATATCATAATGTAAAGATCGATCGTTAAGAGTACCTGCGGAGTTAGCTAAATGTAAACGAGGAAGATCAATATTTGCTGATTTTAACGCCTCAATTACTTGCTTAAAACGATCGTGTTGTGTGTACATAAAAGTTTTATCCTCATCATCGGCGGTAGCTAAATGGGAATAAATACTTTTTATTTGTAAATGGTTAAACTGCTGAATATACTCGACATAATCAACTGCATTTTGCCAATTTGTACCAAGTCTTGACATTCCTGTATCTAACTTTAAATGTACTGATAAATTAGTATTTAAACTAGCGACTGTATCGGCAAAAACTAGAGCTTGTTGGGGAGTGCATAAAGTTGGCTCAAGTTTATATTCAATTATTTGTTTAACTTCCTCAGCGGTATTAATTGCCCCTAAAATCATAATCGGTGCAGTGATACCAGCTTCTCTTAATTCTATCCCTTCAGATAAAGTAGCGATCGCAATTTCATCAACTCCTGCATCCAAAATAGTTCTAGCAACTTTTACTACTCCATGCCCATAAGCATCGGCTTTAATCACCGCCATAAAAAGAGTATCAGGTGAGAGAAAATTTTTAATCGTTTTGACATTGTGAATAAATGCTTGATGATTAATATTAATCCATGCTCTTTGTTGTTGCGATTTAGAAGAATAATTTTTAACCATAAACCAGATAACAGATAATAATGAACGATCGATCGAATGACTAAGTAAAATCTCTATAATTAATCGAAGCCAATCTACAAACAATTAAAAAAATTATTTAATATTCTTTGTTGTTAGTTGTAAATTACGTATGATACTAAGTCAGATTAATCAAAACTGAGATTTTTTTCGTAAGATTGGTTTTTGTTTTGGTCTAGATGTGCTATTTTTTGAAATGTTATTAGTTAGTTTTAATTTACAATTTTCGATCGCACTACTAACAATTTCAATTTCAGATTTACTCAAACAATCAGGACACTCTTTGATGTATTTTAATAATTCTATTTGATTTTTGAATATAGGTACACAACAGTCTGTTATTCCTAACCATTTGACAAGATTGAATACCACAGGAGCATACATTTTACAATCTGCGATCGTAATTTCGTTTTTCTTTAACCAACTAGAAAAAATATCTAAGTGATATAAACTTTGACGAGACGGACTATTTTGTAAAGGTATCCATTGATTATTTTGTTTCATTTTCCATCGATCTTGATAAGCACAAAAAGCACCTCTCCAAGTTTTTACTTCTATCAAAAAAATACCTTTACTGCCAACTATTAATAAATCTATTTCTGTCAAATTACCATTAGTTGTTGGAATTAAAGCATTTTTAAACATTACCCAATCATGAGGTAATAAATTTAACAATACTGAAACCGATAATTCTCCTAGATTACCAATAAAATTATTTCTGCTTTGTTGTAATGAAGTACCAAAACTAACAAAACTTGCAAAATAATCATTATTAAATTTGTCTTTTATTTTTTCTTGTTGTCTTGATACTTTTTGCTTCACTTTTGCTTTAAAAGCATTTTGTAGCTCTACAGACTGCGATACTAATCTCATATTTAATTACTCTGTTTTTAATTATCAAAATAGAAATAAATGTTATTTATTAGCATAGCTATCTCGATCTCTTTATATCCATTCTCTTACTCCTTTATTCATAACAGTATTATAATTCTATTTTTAAATTAGTTACTCTAAAACCTTCGTAGGATACTTTCTCATATTAATTGTCATAATGGTAGTTAACATTTGTTTACAATCATCTGCAATTATTATGTCAGAAAAAAAGAAAGTAGTAGTTATCGGTGCAGGATGGGCAGGTTTAGGTGCAACTTATCATTTAGCCAAACAAGGTTATGATGTCACCTTACTCGAAGCATCACCTCAAGCAGGAGGATTAGTTGCGGGTTGGCAAACAGAAAAAGGGCGTAGTGTGGAAGCAGGAATACATGGTTTTTGGTATCCTTATCAAAATATATTTCGCTTGATTAGAGAATTAAAACTGAATCCTTTTACTGCTTTTACTCGCTCCAATCAATACTCTCCTTATGGCTTAGAAACCGAATCACCTATCTTTCAAAATGAGCCTCGTTTACCTAGCCCATTAGGTACATTTGTCTATCCTCAATTTTTCCGTTTACCGTTACTCGATCGACTTTCAGCGTTACCTTTAATGTCGGCGGTAGTAGATTTTGATAATTCTCACGAAGCATGGCTTAAATACGACAAAATTAGTGCTAGAGAATTATTTCGTGAGTACGGTGTATCCGCTAAATTATACAAGGAATCTTTTGAGCCAATGTTGTTAGTTGGTTTATTTGCACCAGGCGAACAATGTAGTGCGGCGGCGGCTTTAGGGATGTTATATTATTTTATTTTGGCTCATCAACCCGATTTTGATGTGGTTTGGTGTCGTGGCACGGTAGGAGAGATGATTTTTCAACCTTGGATTCAACAGATTAGACAGTTAGGTGCAAAAGTGTTGATTGGTAAAAAAGTTACCGATATAGCTGTTAATGATGAAGGTGAAGCAACGGCTGTTATTTGTGGAGAGGAAAGTTTTGAAGCGGATGCGGTAATTTCGGGGATTAGTATTGCAGGGATGAAAAAAGTTGTGCGTCAAAGTAATACCCTTAGTAAATATCGTCAATTCCGTAATTTAATGAATCTAAATTCGATCGATGTTTTAGCTGTAAGATTATGGTTCGATCGACGTGTTAATATACCTTTACCTTCAAATGCTTGTTTTGGTTTTGATGATACGACAGGTTGGACATTCTTCGATCTTAATAACCTTCATGATAAATACAAAGACGAAGCTGGTACGGTAGTTGAAGTTGATTTTTATCATGCCAATCAACTATTAGCTATGACTGACGAACAAATAATCAAAAAAGTACATCAAGATTTGGCTACTTGTATTAGCGAATTTGGTACTGCTCAAATTATCGACAGTAGCGTGATTAAAATATCTCAAGGTGTAACTCATTTTGCCCCTGGTAGTTACCAAAACTTACTCAGAGTTAATACCGATATACCTAATTTGTTTATGAGTGGTGATTGGATTGTAACCGATCACGGTTCATGGTCGCAAGAAAAGGCTTATGTCACGGGTTTAGAAGCGGCGAATCAGGTAGTTAACCATTTAAATGAAGGTAGTAACGCTTATATTGTACCCGTAGAAAAAGATGAACCTCATATTCAACTTGCTCGTACAATTAATCAGAATCTCAAAACTCTCACTGAAAATTTATTACCTGATTTTTGGCTTCGGTAAATACTGATTTTAATTTTACTTTCAATAAGCAGAATAAAACAATTTCGGTTTAAGGAATCACAAAGGTTATTGCTAATTTTGTAATGATTCTTTGAACCGTATAGCAGTAAATAAGTTAAATCAAGTTCCCCTCCTTAGCAAGGAGGGGTTAGGGGTGGTTGAGTGCCAAGAGCAAACTCGTTCTCTGCTATAGTATTTCTGTTGGGTTTCGCTTTTTTTTATGTATCGTTTATCGCTTAAATTGTTCTAGGCTTAACCCAACCTACGAGAGAAATGATTTTGTCATAACAAGTTAATTATTTGAGCTAAAAATCTGATTAACCTTATGACTACCTGTGGAATTATCAACATATAATGAATAAACTAACGTAAAGGAGCATCATAAAAGTATGTTTAGCAGAGGAAATCAAGAACCAAAAATCGATAAAACTCCGCTTGTGGATGAGCTTATTATTAACGATGTTGACGAAATTAATCGGGTTACTACTAACGAAATACTAACTGATGAATTAAGGTCAGAAATTGAGCTAGAAATTGAACAAGAAGAATCTCCAACAGTTAAATTGGTCGAAAAAATTAGTAGTATTTTATCTCCTTATTTTATTGTGATTGTTGGTTTATATTTATACGATCGTAATTTTATTTTTGGTAATATTTTAATTTTAATTGGTATCCTTTCTTTACTCAAAATTTCCTATGACGATATTTGGGGCGGAGTAGATAAAGTTAAAGTTTTACTGACTAAAGATGATTTGATCGATTAAACTATAAAGTATGTAGGGACGTTACGCGCGTAACGTCTTTATTAACTAGATTAAACTTTATTTTCTTGATAATATTTGAGAACTTCTTTACCTACTTCTTGATATTTTTTCCATGCCTTTTTAGCTCGATCGTTACTATAATCTTTAACTGTTTTCCCATGTTGGGATGCTCTTTCAAAAGCAACTAATAAAGGTATTTGGGCTTTAAATATTGGTAACTCTTGATCCTCTAAAAATAACTTAGCCATTTTGCTACTGGTAGTACGAGGGTCAACTTTTGTCAAGAGAACTTTATAATTAGTAATATTGTGTTTAGCAAATATTTCTGCCGTTCTGACTGTGGAATTCAAATCAAGATGATTAGGAGTTGTAGGTAGAATAACTAAATCATGAGCTCTAGCTAAATCAACTAAATCGGCTTCTTCTGGTCCTGCTTTCATGTCTGTGATGATGTATTCGTGTTGAGCAATAAAAGCTGTAGAACCCGCTTGAGATGCTACAGTAAAAGGTAAATTATCGTTGGTTGACCAAACTAAAGCAGAACGATTACGATCGGCATCAATTAACAATGTTGGTTTTTTACTTTGTAAATAAGTAGCTAAATGTATTGCAGTAGTAGTTTTGCCAACTCCACCTTTGAGAGAAATAAGTGCTATTAACATATTTTTTTAAAATTTATTTGATTAAAAACATAATCTATGATGAGCATAAACTATCAGGAATTATACTAAACAATGAACAGTTAACAATGAACAGTTAACAATGAACAATGAACAATTAAAACTCTTTACTCATTATTTCTTACTCATTACTTCTTACTTATTACTCCTTACTCAAAAAAACTTATCGTGTTTAATTTAAAAGACGTATTTTTTGCTCTAGTTATAATCGGCTTACTGATATTAATTGGGCGTGTTATTCAACAAAAATCAACTTGGTTACAAAAACTATATTTACCAGAATCTGTAATTGCAGGTTTTTTAGCGTTAATTTTAGGTCCTGAAGTTTTAGGCACGATCGCATCTAACATTTTAGGAGAAAATACAATTATTGCTGGAGGATTATTTTCCCCTGAAATCAGAACAGTTTGGCAACAAGCACCCTCAGTATTTATTAATATCGTCTTTGCCGCCTTATTTTTAGGTGAATCGATACCTAACTTGAAAAGTATTTGGCAAAAAGCCGCTCCACAAGTTGTTTTTGGACAAAGTATCGCTTGGGGACAATACGTATTAGGATTACTCGTTACTTTACTAATTTTAGTACCTGTATTTAATGTCGATCCGACAGTTGGGGCTTTAATCGAGATTGCTTTTGAAGGAGGGCATGGTACAGCCGCAGGTATGCAAGATACTTTTGCTAAGTTAGGTTTTGCCGAGGGAGGAGATTTGGCGGTAGGATTAGCTACTGTAGGGATTATTTCAGGGATAGTAGTAGGAACATTTTTAGTTAATTGGGGTAGAAGAAAAGAGTATATTGAAAGTGCTAAAATAAACTATCCTGAACTTGATGAATATGAAGGAATAGTTCCTAAGGAAGTTTTACAAAGACGAGATGAAGAAGAAAAAGAAAAGGAAGAAAGAGAAGAGTTTATTCGCTCTAGAAGAAAAGAGTTGACTAAAAACTTATTAATCGATCCTCTTTCGCTTAATTTTGGTTTTATTGGTTTAGCTGTAGTAATTGGTTGGTTAATTTTACACCTATTACAAATTATCGAGTCTTTCACTTGGGGATTAACTGGTTTAGAAATAGTTGATTATGTACCTTTGTTTCCAATGACTTTGTTGGGTGGAATTATAGTTCAGTTAGGTTTACGTAAATTAAATTTACAGTTATTAATTAGACGATCGTTAATGGATAATTTAGCAGGTTTGGCTCTTGATGTAGTGATTGTCTCTGCTTTGGCTTCTATTTCGCTTCAAGTATTAGGTGGTAATTTAGGCGTATTCGTGATTCTAAGTGTCGTTGGTATTGCTTGGAATATATTTGCATTCGTCTTTCTTGCTCCTCGTTTGATTCCTCAATTTTGGTTTGAAAGGGGTATTGGTGATATGGGGCAATCAATGGGAGTGACAGCAACTGGTATTTTATTACTAAGAATGGTTGATCCTCATAACAAGTCACAAGCATTTGAAAGTTTTGCTTATAAACAATTATTTTTTGAACCGATCGTCGGTGGTGGTTTATTTACAGCCGCTGCACCTATTTTGATTGTTAATTTTGGTTCAGTAACGATGTTAATCGTCACCTCTGTTTTATTAGCTTTTTGGTTAATTTTTGGTTTTGTCCTTTTTGGTAAAGAAGCTAAACAAGCTCGGATTAAGGAAAAACAACGATCGATCGCTGAAAGTTAATAACTAAGTAGTTGTTGCTTCTTGACATCTTTACTCGGTCATACCATTTCGATTCAATCTTACTAATAGTTTTGCTTAGATAAAACTGTCCTAAGTCTTCCCTTGAATGGGAGATGTAGAGGGGTCGATAAGTTGTATATCTAGCGATATAATTTAATAAAAATATTGCTAGCTACGTCTCTATTTACCCCACCAAATCGGTTAAAGCAGTATCCACCTGCATTTGATTGGCTACATTTGTCCCAAATCCTGCTAACCAATCTCGTCCAAATACTTCTCCCGTATTTCCCGTATAAGCTTGAGTTTCTGCGGGGGTATCGATCGAACTACTAAATAAATCGGCACTGGTAATTTTGTTATTTAAAGTAACAATATCTTCATTTTGTGCACCCAATGCTACTTCCATCGCAAAAGTAGTTAAATTCACATTACCTAAATCTAGCTGAGTCGTCCAAAAATCCAAACCTCCAACTTCTCCATCTCGATCGAAGGCAAAATTATAAACCGTATTGACTTGATCGCGGTTACTTAACCCGCCAAAAATACGGTTAGCTTCATCGCTATTACCAAAATCGTTGACGAATTGGTTGTAAACGGGTTCTTCATTTCCAGTTAACAAATCGCCATTACGAGGAGAATAGCTGATGTTATTATCGGTAAGAACTTGATTCCAAAAGCCTTGTCCGCTGTTATCGGCAGGTCTGCCATAATAGGCAACATAGGCAATTTGAGCAGTTCCTCTTTTTAAGGTTAAAGGAGCGGGATTACCAGCAGAACCAAAGACGACATAACTTTCTCCCGCCTTATTACGACCATTGGGATCGGCATGAATTGCACCAATAATTAGATCGTCAAAACCGTCTTTATTGACATCCCCCGCACTACTGACCGAACGACCTGAAAAATCACCTTCATCGATCCCATTAATCACAAAACCATTACTTCTATTAAGTGAAGATAACTCCAAGGATGAAGAGAAACCACTCGTGCTACCAAAAACTACGTAACTTTCTCCCGCACCACTACGACCATTGGGATCTGCCGTATATGCACTAATAATTAGATCATCAAAGCCATCGCCATTGACATCCCCCGCACTACTAACAGAACCTCCCGTTCGATCGAATTGATTGATACCATTAATTACAAAACCATTACTTCCATTGAGTGAAGATAACTCCAAGGATGAAGAGAAACCACTCATGCTACCAAAGATCACATAACTTTCTCCCGCACTATCACGACCATTGGGATCGCCTCCTGTGGCACTAATAATCAGGTCATCAATACCATCACCATTGACATCTCCCGCACTACTGACCGAACGACCCGAAAAATCACTTTCATCGATACCATTAATCACAAAACCATTACTTCCATTAAGTGAAGATAACTCCAAAGATGAAGAGAAACTACTTGTGCTACCAAAGACTACATAACTTTCTCCCGCCGCATAACGACTATTAGGATCTGCCCTATATGCACCAATAATCAGGTCATCAATGCCATCACCATTAACATCCCCCGCACCACTGACCAAACTTCCCGAAAAATTACCTTCATCGATACCATTAATCACAAAACCATTACTTCCATTAAGTGAAGATAACTCTAAGGATGAAGAGAAACCATTCGTGCTACCAAAGACGACGTAACTTTCTCCTGAAAATATACCATTAGTATCGCCTCCTCTCCCACCGACAATAACGTCATCAATGCCATCGCCATTGACATCCCCCGCACTACTAACAGAACTTCCCGAGCGATCGAATTCATCGATACCATTAATGGCAAAACCATTACTTCCATTAAGTGAAGATAACTCTAAGGATGAAGAAAAACTACTTGTGCTACCAAAGACGACGTAACTTTCTCCCGCACCATTACGACCATTGGGATCGCCTCCTCTCGCACCAATAATTAGGTCATCAATACCATCGCCATTAACATCCCCCGCATTACTGACAGAACTTCCCGAGCGATCGTCTTCATTGATACCATTGATCACAAAACCATTACTACCATTAAGTGAAGATAACTCCAAGGATGAAGAGAAACCACTCGTGCTACCGAAGACGACATAACTTTCTCCTGAATATTCACCGTTGGGACGGCCTCCTTTGGCACCAATAATCAGGTCATCAATGCCATCGCCATTGACATCTCCTGCACTACTGACAGAAATTCCTGAAAAATCGTTTTCATCGATACCATTAATCACAAAACCATCATTTCCGTTCAGACTGCTTAGTTCAAAAATAGGATTGCTCATCACAGATTCACTTTAGTTTTTTTGACTAAGTAGATAATAATACGTAATTGATACAATGATATATAATTCATACAATACTTAAAGCTTCCTAAGAAAAGGAAAATTCGATCGAATAATTACCAATTTTCACAGTTGTTAATAATCTTACTGAGATAATTTTTCGCTCGCCTTCAAAACTATTTTATTTTGAGTTTATTCGCTCGCCAGAAGATACTGTTGAATAAGAATAAATAAACTAAATGCTTGAAGTGCGATTGCCTTTAAATTAAAATTATCGTGAGAGCGTTGTGCTAATTTTTTTGGTAAATTATTAAAATGACTAATCCCCAAACTCAAAAATCCGACCAAAAGTTTTTAGAAATTGACGCTTCTCGGCAATTCACTTCATGGCTATACGAACAAAAGTTATCTCTTGCTTTTACTACTTATCAAGCAGGTAAAATCTTTTTTGTAGGTTTAACAACCGAGGGTAAATTATCTGTATTTGAACGTACTCTCGATCGTTGTATGGGTATGTTTGCTAACCAAAATAGTATTTACGTTAGTACTTTATATCAGTTGTGGCGATTTGAAAATACTTTATCAGCAGGAGAAAATTATCGAGGTTATGATAGTTATTTCGTTCCTCAAATGAGTTATGTGACAGGAGATTTGGATATTCACGATTTGGTAGTATTAGAAGATGGAAAAATAGTATTTGTCAATACTCTATTCAATTGTGTCGCCACAGTCTCTACTACCCATAGTTTTACTCCTTTATGGAAACCGCCATTTATTGATAAACTAGCGGCAGAAGATCGCTGTCATTTAAACGGTTTAGCACTTAGAGATGGGCAACCTCGTTATGTAACTGCGGTAAGTCAGAGTAATATACTTGATGGCTGGCGGGAGCATCGAAATGATGGTGGTTGTGTTATCGATATGCAGACAAATGAAATTATAACAACGGGTTTATCGATGCCTCATTCTCCTCGTTTTTATCAAGGAAAGTTATGGGTACATAATTCAGGGAAGGGTGAATTTGGTTATGTAGATTTCGATCGTGGCGAATTTATTCCCGTTACTTTTTGTCCTGGTTATCTAAGAGGGATGGCTTTTTATGATAATTTTGCGATCGTTGGTTTATCAAAATCTAGAGAGAATAAAAGTTTTTCTAGTTTGGCTTTCAACGATCGTTTGGAGAAAGAAAAAATTAGTCCTCGTTGTGGGATTTTGATTATTAATTTAACGACAGGGGATATAGTTCATAGTCTTAATATAGAAGGATGCGTCATCGAACTATTTGATGTAGTAGTTTTACCAAATAAGTTAACACCAATGGCGATTGGTTTTCGTAACGAAGAGATTCGCCGGGTGATTACTATCGGCAAATAGCATACTATTCTCTCATATCATAAGTAGCTCAAACTAAATAAACACGCATTTAGTAGTTACCCCTTAATGGCGGTTCAAAACGCTATTAACACAAGGGCTAAAGCCCTAACTACTAACATAAGTCTATTTTACGTTTAATTAAGTGGAGCTACTTACTAAACGATCGTTTTCAATTACTCAAACATTGTTGTAAAAATTGCTTGAGTAATTGAATTTTAGTAGAAAGATGTCTGTGGAGGGGATAAATAATACTGAGATTTAATTCTAGAGAGCGATATTGAGGCAAAATAACTTGCAATCGTCCTTCCTTTAATTCTCGATCGACTATAAAAGTAGGTAACAAAGCAATCCCTAAACCTTTAACTGCAATATCTTTGAGAATTTCACCATTATTAGAACAAAAAAAACTTTCAATTCTTACGGTTTCTTCTTCTTCATCTGAATTGATAAATTGCCACTGACAACCTGTAGTTAAATAGCCATAATTTAAACAAGCATGGTTTTTTAACTCTTGAATATTTTTGGGTATTCCATAAGTTTGTAGATAAATAGGAGAAGCACAAATTACACGAGGAATTTTTGTTAGTGGATGAATCACTAAATTAGGTGAGGGTGTAGGTAAACCAATTCTAATCACTAAATCGTAACCTTCAGCGATCGGATCGGTTTTGTACTTTTTGGTAAAGAAGTTAAACAAGCTTGAATTGAGGAAAAACAACGATCGAGACTAAAAAATTAAGAATTGAATACTACTATTGCATCATATGTATGATCTCTTTGTTAACGTAATTGTCATACCCGCCAATAGGTTTCATGAATGCCTTCATCTAGTTTTTCAAAATTAGGACAAAAATAACAGATTTTAGCCATAGAAATACCTTAAATAATAATTAATACTTTTCACTTTCTACTTATCACCGAATATAATACCAAATTAAATTAAGCCGGCAACAGATAAAGCCAGATAAAACATCCAGATAAAAATCAAACTCTGTTATAAAAAAGCTACTTACAGTAAAAAGATAGGAGAATAAACTAATTAAGATTAAGGTATTTTTAAAATTGACGATCAAATATTATTTTTGTCTATGACAATTTATAAAAGATTAATTTTAGTTAAACTATTTTCATTTTTATCCGACTAAATCGGTCAAAGCATTATCAACTTGCGTTTGACTGGCGATTTGTGTTCCATATCCTGCTAACCAATCTCGTCCAAATACTTCTCCCGTATTTCCCGTATAAGCTTGAGTTTCCGCGGGTGTATCGATCGAACTAGAAAATAAATTGGCACTTTCAATTTTATTAGTTAAAGTAATAATATCTTCGTTTTGTGCACCCAATGCTACTTCCATCGCAAAAGAAGTTAAGCTTACATTACCTCGATCGAGCTGATCTGTCCAAAAGTCTAAACCTCCAGTATCTCCATCACGATCAAAAGCAAAGTTATAAACCGTATTGACTTTATCTCGATTATTTAACGCTCCGAATATACGATTAGCTTCTTCTGCATTACCAAAATCATTAACAACTAGGTTATAAGTATCTAGATCGTTTCCTGTCAAAGAATCGCCAGTACGAGGAGAATAATTAATATTATTATCGCTAAGTACTTGATTCCAAAAAGCTTGTCCGCCGTTATCGGCTGGTCTGCCATAATAGGCAACGTAAGCAATTTGAGCAGTACCTCCCATCAAGGTTAAAGAACTGGAAAAACCAAACACTACATAACTTTCTCCGGCCTGCCGCTTGTCATTAGGATCGCTTCCATCTGCACTAATAATTAAATCGTCAAAGCCATCTCCATTGACATCCCCTGCACTACTGACAGAACGTCCTGAACTATCAAAACTATCAATACCGTTGATAACAAAACCATTACTACCATCAAGTGAGGATAATTCAATTTCAGGAGCAAAACCGCTTGTGCTACCATACAGGACATAACTTTCCCCTGATGAATCGCCATTGGCATCGGCTGATCTAGCACCAATAACTATGTCATCAAGACCATCACCATTGAAATCTCCTGCGCTACTGACTCTCTCTCCCGCAAAATCATTGGGATCGATACCATTGATTTTAAAACCATTACTGCCATTAAGTGATGATAATTCAATTTCAGGAGCAAAACCGCTTGTCTTACCAAATACTACATAGCTTACTCCTGTCTCATTAAGATTATCATCGCCGAACGATGCACCAATAATTACGTCATCAATACCATCTCCATTGACATCCCCTGCACTACTGACGCTAAAACCCGATTTACTTTGGAAATCGATACCATTGATTCTAAAACCATTACTGCCGTTAAGTGATGATAATTCAATTTCAGGAGTAAAACCACTTGTGCTACCAAACACGACATAACTTCCTCCTGCGTCATCGTTATTAACATCGCTAAAAGGTGCACCAATAATTACATCATCAAGACCATCTCCATTGACATCCCCTGCACTACTAACAGAACGTCCTGAATTATCTTGACTATCGATACCGTTGATAACAAAACCATTACTGCCATTAAGTGAGGATAATTCAATTTCAGGAGCAAAACCGCTTATGCTACCAAACACGACATAACTTTTTCCCGCTTCATCTATGTTATTGGGATCGGCACGATCTGCACCAATAATTATGTCATCGAGACCATCTCCATTGACATCCCCTGCGTAACTGACATCTTGTCCGAAATTATCTCTGTCATCAAGACCATTGATTTGAAAACCGTTACTTCCATTAAGTGAGGATAATTCAATTGATGAAGAAAAACCGTTCGTACTACCATATATAACATAAGCTTCTCCTGTATCATTGCCATTGGCATCCCCAAGCGGTGCCCCAATAATTATGTCATCAAGACCATCTCCATTGACATCCCCTGCATTACTAACAGAACGTCCTGATCGATCTCTGTCATCAATACCATTAATTTTAAAACCGTTACTTCCATCAAGTGAAGATAACTCAATCAATGGAGAAAAACCATTCGCGCGACCATACACTACATAACTTTCTCCCGGAGTCTGATCCTCATTAGGAGAAGCGGTCGGTGCACCAATAATTATGTCATCAAAACCATCTCCATTAATATCTCCTGCACTACTAACAGAACGTCCCGATCGATCGCCTTGATCGATACCGTTGAGAACAAAACCATTACTTCCATTTAGGCTACTTAGTTCAAAGGTGCTAATAACATTCATAATAAATTAATTTTTTTAATTTTTGAAGTATTGTTTAATTGTGTTAATCATCGTACATTGAAGGTAATTAATTTAACATTTTTTGGAAGATGATGCAATTAAAATATGGCTTAATTATTAGGTTGCATATAGCAATTATTTGTCTAAGTAAATTATTAAAATGACTAATCCTCAAACACTAAAATCTGACTAAAGATTGTTAGAAATTGATGCTTTTCGGCAATTTACTTCTTGATTATATAAACAAAAGTGATCTCTTGCTTTTACGACTTATCAAGCAGGTAAAATATTTTTTATTGGTTTATTGGTTTAAAAACCGACGGTAAGTTATCTGTATTTGAACGTACTCTCGATCGATGTATGGGTATGTTTGCTAATAAGAATAGTCTTTACGTCAGTACTTTGTATCAACTATGGCTATTTGAAAACACTTTGCCAGCAAGAGAAAACTATTGGCGATCGGTTTTCGTAACGAAGAGATTCGTAGGGTGATTACTATCGGTCAGTAATAAGCTATTATATCACCTCAAACTTTTTGATTATTTTCTGGTGTTAGACATTCTTGTAGAAATTGATTAAATAATCGTATTTTGGTAGATAAATGTCGATGAAGAGGATAGATAGTACTTAGATTTAATTGTGGACATTGATAATCAGATAAAATAACTTGTAATCGTCCTTCCTTTAATTCTCGAACGACGATAAAAGTAGGTAACAAAGCAATGCCTAAACCTTTGACAGCTATATCTCTAAGAGTTTCGCCATTATTAGAACAAAAAATACTTTCAATTTTAACTGTTTCTTCATCACCATTTGAATTAATAAATAGCCACTGACAACCTGTTGCTAAATAACCATAAGTCAAACAAGCATGATTTTTTAACTCTGAAATATTTTGAGGTATGCCATGAGTTTCTAAATAACCAGGAGAAGCACAAATTACACGAGGAATTGTCGTTAAATGATCGACCACTAAATTAGGTGAAGAAATAGGCGAACCAATCCTAATCACTAAATCATAACCTTCAGCGATCGGATCGACAAAGCGATCTTCTAAAGTCAATTGTATTTTAACTTGCTTGTACTCAGCCATAAAATCAGCTATTTTTGCTCCTAAAAACGAAATACCAAAAGACATCGGGGCATTGATTTTCAATATTCCTTTTGGTTGCTCATGTTGTTGACTGACTAAAATTTCTGCTTCTTCTAAACTAGATAGAATAGCCAAACAACGATCGTAAAAAACTCTACCTGTATCTGTAGGTGTCACTTGACGGGTAGTTCGATAAAGTAATTGTACTCCTAATTGATTCTCTAAATTAATTACTAACTTATTCACAGAAGAGCGAGACAACTGCATTTTACGAGCCGCCGCCGCAAATCCTCCTTCTTCAACTACCTTGGTAAATGCTTTGATACTTTCAAATTTATCCATAATCTAATATTGTCCTTAAAATAGATACAATATGTCAATAAAATTGCTTATTGTCATTTTATAATAGACAGTGCATAATTAAGATATAGATAAAAAAGGAAAGAGAAAGGAGGTATAAACGATGATTACTATTCGTTCTAACCAAGCAAGAGGTAATGCTAATTTTGGTTGGCTTGATAGCAAACATACGTTTTCCTTTGGTAGTTATTATGATCCTAATCAGATGGGATTTAATAAGTTAAGAGTAATTAATGAAGACAGAGTAAAAGCTGGGCAAGGATTTGGTACTCACTCTCACCGAGATATGGAAATCATTTCTTATGTCTTAAAAGGAGAATTAGAGCATAGAGATAGTATCGGTAATGGTTCAATTATCCGCCCAGGGGATGTACAAAGAATGTCGGCAGGTACGGGTATCGCTCATAGTGAATACAATGCTTCGGATACTAACCCAGTCCATTTTCTACAAATTTGGATTACACCGAATCAATATGGCATTAAACCTAGTTACGAACAAAAACATTTCGATTTTCAAGCTAATCAAGGTAAGTTACAACTAGTTGTATCAGAAGATGGTAGAGACAATTCGGTTAAAATTCATCAGGATGTCAATTTATATGTCGGCTCGTTAAATAATGGCGATCGAGTTGATTATACTAACAACAATGATCGATCGGTATGGATACAAGTAGCTAAAGGTTCAATAGAAGTTAACGATCGAGTTTTAACAGCAGGTGACGGTGCAGGTATAACTCAAGAACAACAAATTACGATCGTAGCCAATAAAGATGATAGCGAAATTTTGCTTTTTGATTTACCTTAAGTTATTAGATATTCTTTTGTAGGGGTGCAAGGTATTGCACCCTTGATTCAGTAGTAGGATGGGTTAGGCATCGATCGTCAACTTTAATCAATTTATTTATAACTGAGCTTTAAATCATCGTCAATAAATCAAACAGCCGAAATATTAAGGTTTTTGCCAAATCAAAGAATAACGCCAAAATAAATATCTTTGAAGGTGGAAGTTAGGAATCAAATTATTAGCTACCATCTTTATTTGTTTGAGTGACAAGCGAATTTTGTTATAAAGAGTACCATAACTTAGAGTCATATCCCTCAACATTTAAAGCAGCATTTAAAAAACCTGTAATACTTAGCCATTTAAACGCCCAATTTGTTTCCTGATTTTCATTTAAAGTTATAACAATATTTTCCCAGCTTTCTAAACGATCTTTATAATCTCCATCAAAGTTGCCTTTTTCAAATAAAAGATTAAGAGTAATATCTAATACTTCTGCATAACCTTTGATAAATTCAGTTAAAGAACAACAACTATCACTTTCCCAATCGAAGAAAATTTTAGATTCTTGATGCAATTTTTTGTTACTTGTTAAACAAGAGCCTCCTCCTTCATCTAAAAATAAGCTACAGTTTACTCCTGATTCATTAATATTCAATGTAGATTTGAGGTCGTACCAATATATCTCTTCATTCAGAAATGAGATATATTCGATACTATCAGAAAACTCTGTAATTTGAGAATATGATTCTGCTCCATTATGCCATTGATGTAATTGATAAAAATCTTCACAAGGATTGAATGAAATATTGTTTAAGTTAGACTTGGGATTACGCTTAGTATAAAATTGTACTTGGTCAAAAATAAGACGATCGATTTCTTCACGAGATATTCCTTCTGCTAATATAGAAACTCTATTATTAGATGTATTGCAATATTGCTCTACATAACGATCGATTTTTTCTAAATAGTAAATTAAATCTGACATGATATTTTTTCAAAATGATTACTAATTATTCATTCTCAATTATTATTCATCCTTTACTCTTCATTCTTATTGTTTCTGTCTCAAAATTCGTAATAGGTTTCAAATTCTTGAGGTAAAGGAGCGATCGCACTGATAGTTTCTTCGGTTATCGGATGAATTAAAGTCAAACGAACAGCGTGTAAAGCCTGTCCCGTTAAATTAACGTCTAAATTACGTCCAGAACTATACAAAGGGTCGCCTACGATCGAGTGTCCTAACTGGCTAATATGTACCCTTATTTGATGAGTACGCCCTGTTTCTAAGCGAAAGTGCATCAAACTATAATTACCGATTCTTTCTTCTATTTGCCAATGAGTTACCGCAGATTTACCATTTTTTTCGACAGGAACGATCGCCATTTTTTTACGATCGTGAGGATTTCTACCTATAGGTAAATCAACTATACCGCTGTGTGTAGGTGGAGCACCATAAACTATTCCTAGATACTCTCTTTGGGCAGTTTTAGCTTTAATTTGAGCTTGAAGATGGTGTAAAACGGGTTCTGTTTTCGCTACTACGATCGCACCTGTGGTATCTTTATCTAAGCGGTGAACAATCCCGGGGCGTTCGACACCACCAATCCCTTTTAAATCGGGGCAATGAGCTAAAAGTGCGTTGACAAGTGTGCCTTGATAATGTCCGGGGGCAGGATGTACGACTAAATTAGCAGATTTATTGATAACGAGCAAATATTCATCTTCATAAAGAATATCTAAAGGAATATCTTGAGCAATTAATTCAGAAGAAACAGGAGGAGGAATATTAACAACAATTTCATCTCCTTGTTTAAGAATTATTTTTTTATTTTTACAAACAGATTTATTAACTAGTATTTGGTTTTCACTAATTAGTTTTTGAATTCTAGTTCTAGATATTGGGTTAATATTTTCAGCTAACCAAGCATCAATTCTTTGACCATCGTCTTCTACTTTTAACTGATATTGAGATTGATTATTATCGTTTTCTAAACTCATTTAAAATCATGAATAGCTAATAAGACTGAAAGCATATTTAAAGTATTATTCAGTATAAGTGAATAATTAATAATTAGTAATTAATACTTACCATTTTTTGCGTAATTGTTGTGATCAAGATATATATCTAATCTTTACTTATTCGATCGAATTATTTTTCAGAAAAATCAGGTGGTACATTAACAATAACTTCGTCTCCTTGTTTAAGAATAGTATTTTTATTTTTACAAACGGATTTATTAATTAATATTTGATTTTCAGTAATAAGTTGATCTACTTTTTCAGGAGACATATTACTAATATTTTCGGTTAACCAAGCTTCAATTTTTTGATCATTATCTTCTACTTTTAATTGATATTGAGATTGATTGTTATTGTATTTTAAAGACATTTTATATAGTTGATAGTTAATAGTTAATAATTGAAGTATAGTCGATCGTCTTTCTTCAACTTAATATACTTCATAATTTATCTAATAAAATTAAATCACTTGTAATATCTTAAAAAATAGTAAATAAAGCTAAAACGTTTAAACATTGTCAATTGTCAATTTTTCATCGCCAATAAATAATCCTGTCAATCCATTAATCTTGTTTAATCTTGATCGTTTTTGATTTTGTTCGTCGATTTTTCCAGACATACCAAGTAGTATAAAAAAGTAACATAGTTGCCCCAGCCGCATAAACTCCGCCACTAGGAAAACCTGAAAAAGCTAAACCTAAACTTCCTGCCCACAAAGTAAGAGAATAAATATACATTGCGGTTAAACGTTGAGAAATACCAGCTTCTAACAATCGATGATGTAAATGTCGATTATCGGCTAAAAGAGGAGACTTACCTTGTAAAACACGAGACAGAATTACCCAAGACATATCTAAAATGGGTACTGCCAAAATAACATAAGGTAAAAGTACAGCCGTTACCACTGCGGTTTTAGAAATACCAATGACAGCTACACCAGCTAACATAAAACCCATAAAGTATGCCCCGCCATCACCCATAAAAATTTGGGCAGGATTAAAATTATACCTCAGAAAACCTAATGCACCTCCTGCTAATGCCGCCGCTAACAATGCCGCCGCTGGTTGATTCATGAATAAACTGACAACTAACATTACCACCGCCGCTATCCCACAAACTCCTGCGGCTAAACCATCTAAGCCATCAATCCAATTAACTGCATTAACCATTCCCACTAACCAAATGACGGTAATCGGTAAACTCAACCACCACATATCTATATTAATAATCGAATCGCCAAAAGGAATACTAAAAAAACTAATTTTGACACCTTTATACCATGCAAAAGAAGCAACGATCGCTTGCATCAATAAACGTGAAGAAGGTGATAAACTAAATAAGTCATCTGCCAAACCAATAAAAAAGAAAAGGATAGCACCGATGGTTACACCCCAGATTTCAGCATCTTTTTCAGGAGATAAAACCCCAAATCCTCCTAACCACCAGACAATCAGTAAAGCCGCTGTTGTACCAGCAAAAATAGCTATTCCGCCAATACGTACAATTGGTAGATGATGTATTTTGCGAGCATTTGGTTTATCGACATAACCACATTTCAAGCCAATACTTTTGACTACGGGCGTACACCACAAAACTACATTCATGGCAACTAGAAAAGTCAGAAGATGATATATCTCTTGAGTGTAAGAAATTTCTCCAATCATAATACAATTTTATTGGTAAGTCTCATGTAATGACAATGCTATTAAGTCATATTAACGTGAATTATGATCATTCTATGGAATAAAGTAACAATTAACAATTAATAATTAATAATTAACTCTCGACTTTTTTATGTCAATTTTTAGTGATTATCAGCCTTTAAATTTTATTACTGTCAATCTTCACAATGTTGATCGATTATCGGTTTTAGTTGAAAATACAGATGGTGTTTTGTGGTTGTCTAGTAAGTTTGAACAACAAACGCAAGTTCAGACACAATACTATGATGATAGTCTAGCTAAACATATCGAACAAATTTGGTCTGAATCAAAATCGATCGTTTTTAGTCTGACAATTGGGGCTGTGGTACGTTTAATAGCTCCTTTATTACAAAGTAAAAAAAATGACCCTGCAATCATTGTTATTTCTCCTGAGTTTGATTCTGTAATTAGTTTAGTTGGTGGGCATCAAGCACAAGGAGATAAATTAACTGAGTTGATTGCTTATCAGTTAAATGCACAACCAATTATTACTAGTGCTTCTTTTGCTTTGAATCTTCCCCCGATAGATACTTTTGGTGATATATTTGGTTGGCGAAAAGGGAAGGGTGATTGGACGAGTGTTGCGGCTGATATTACCCGTAATCAAACTACTTTAGTAAAACAAGATGCAGGATTAAAGTGGTGGCAAAAACGCTTACCACTATCTCATCCTTTTGTATTTACTGAAGATAGTCACTCGAAATGTAACAGTATGATTTATATTGGTACAAAGCAAAATATTACAACTAATAACCTCAACTTTGTTTCTTGGCATCCTCAAGTATTGTGGGTAGGAATTGGTTGTGAGCGAAATACTTCTTTTTCTTTAATTCGATCGGCTTTAATTCAAGTTTTGAGTAAGTATAATTTAGCAGAAGAATCGATCGCTTCAATTGTTACAATTGATCTTAAAAGTGATGAAGTAGGTATTCTCAAATTAGCCGAAGAGTTGAATTTACCTTTACAAACTTATTCGGCAGAAGAATTAAAAAATATTGCAGTACCGAATCCTTCTAAAATAGTAAAATCTGAAGTTGGTACTCCCAGTGTAGCTGAAGCCTCGGCAATTAAAGGTGCAAGTTTTACTGATTGGGAAAATAACACCGCTAATTTAATTGTCTCCAAACAGATTATTAAAGAGGAAACCGAAAAAGGGGCAGTTACAATAGCGATCGCTGAGTCTTCATTAGAGTATAATCCTCACCAAGGTAGATTATATCTGATTGGGACAGGTCCTGGTAATCTTAAATATCTAACTAACTACGCTCAAACCGCTTTAGCAGAAGCTGATGTAATTATTGGTTATGGTTTGTATATTGATTTAATCAAAACATTACTACGCCCTGAGCAAATAATCGAGTCTTATTCTATTACCCAAGAAAAACAACGAGCCCAAAGAGCGATTCAATTAGCTAGTTGGGGTTTAACCGTAGCTGTGATTTCGTCAGGAGATTGTGGTATTTACGGGATGGCGGGGTTAGTTTTAGAAATTTTAGCTCAACAGGGTTGGAATGGAAAAACTCCTTCTGTAGAAGTATTTTCTGGGATTACAGCATTACAAAGTTTAGCGGCTAAAATCGGTTCGCCATTAATGCACGATTTCTGTGCAATTAGTTTGAGTGATTTGTTGACACCTTGGGATGTGATTGAAAAAAGAATAGTTGCCGCCGCTAGTGCTGATTTTGTGACTACTATCTATAATCCTCGATCGAAAACTAGACAAGAACAAATAGTAAAATTACAAAGTATATTCTTAGAGTATCGTCATCCTAACACGCCAGTAGCGATCGCTCGTTCTATTGGTCGAGAAGACGAACAAATTACTTTGACAACTTTGGCTCTTATGTTAGATAATTCGATCGATATGCTCACCACTGTCATGATTGGTAATAGCAACACTAAACAATATCAAAACTTATTAATTACTCCTAGAGGATACTTGGAGAATTGAGAATTGAGAATGGAGAATTGAGAATTGAGAATGGAGAATTGAGAATTGAGAATGGAGAATTGAGAATTGAGAATTGAGAATGAAGGTGTCAAGTGTCAGTTTTTAACTCTTAACTCTTAACTTTTAACTTTTAACTTTTGGTTGCTAATTGTTAATCAACATTATGAAAGGAGAGTATATACTAACTTTTCTTAACAAAAATTAATAGTAATTTTGCTATATTGTTAAAAGTAATATTTTTAGTAATATGCGAATGACTTGACGCCACTATGTCCAACAAACCATCGAACGAAAATAATCAAGAAGTATTAGTGATAACAATTCTTTTAATTGAGGATTCAAAAAGCGATCGAGAAACATATATTCGTTATTTAGAGCAAGATTCCTCTCGTGAATACAATATTTTAGAAGCGGAGACTTTACAAGAAGGAATTAAGTTATGGCAAGATGAACAACCTGATTTAATCTTTTTAGATTTGATTTTACCTGATGGGGATGGTTTAGAGTTGCTAAAAATCATGAAGGAAAAACAAGATAGTGGCATTAATGTACCTGTGGTGATTGTGACAGGACAAGGTAATGAACAAATAGCGGCTAAATCAATTAAGTTAGGTGCAATAGATTATGTACATAAAAAAGATATCTCTAGCCAACTTTTAAATCTAATTTCGGATACAACTACCAGTAGATTAGATAATTTAATTCCTACTTCAGATAATAACAGTAATAATTATTGCCTATTATCAGAGAATAAAATCAAAATATTGATGATTGATGATTCGCCGATCGATCGTGAAGTATATATTCGTTATTTTAATTCAGATCAAACACATATTTATACTTATTTAGAAGCCGAAACCTTAAAAGAAGGCTATGACTTGTGGAAAGTAGAACGTCCTGATGTACTTTTAATCGATCTTAGTTTACCAGATGGTGATGGGATTGAATTTCTCAATAAGATTGCTCCAGATTACCCAACTAGTATTTTACCCGCTATCATTTTAACAGGTCAAGGAGACGAAAGACGTGCTGTTAAAGCCATGAAAGAAGGAGCGGCTGATTATTTAGTTAAAAACGACTTAACGCCACTTAAATTACAAGATACAGTTAAAGCCGTTGCCAATAAAGTTAAATCAGAAATTCGTTTAATTCGTTCTCAACAACAAGAACAAATTATTAGTGATATATCTTTAAGAATTCGTCGCTCTTTAAATCTAGAAGATGTTTTATCGGCTACAGTTAGAGAAGTTAGAGGTTTTCTTAATAGCGATCGAACATTTATTTATCAGTTAGCAAAAGAAAATAAAGGTTTTATTACCGCCGAATCTGTAAACCAACCTTGGCAAGCTTGTTTAGGAATGGAAATTGCCAGTGTAGATTGTCCACTTACTTCGCTAGATAGTTATCAAAATGGTGAAATTTATCAATTTAATGATCAATTATCACTAGCACCTGATAATGAGCAATATTTAGAATTACTCACTAACTTTGATATTAGTAGTTGCTTAATTGCTCCAATTGTTACTTGTGTTCAAAATTCTAGTGAAAAACTTTGGGGTTTATTAATTGTCAATCAATGTTCTTACACCAGAAAGTGGGAAGAGTCAGAAATATCCTTTTTAAAAAGATTATCAGTTCAAATTGCGATCGCTATCCAACAAGCAGAATTATATACATCATTACAAAAAGAAGTAGAACAACGTAATCATTTAGCTCAAAAATATTTGAAAGCGAAAAAAATAGCCGAATTAGCAAATAACTCCAAAAGTCTTTTTATCGCTAATATGAGTCATGAAATTAGAACGCCCATGAATGGTGTTATTGGTATGCTTGATATTTTACAAAAAAGTAAGCTTAACTCTCAACAGGCATCCTACGTCCAAATAGCTCAATCAAGTGCTCAATCATTACTAACTTTAATTAATGATATCCTTGACTTTTCTAAAATAGAAGCAGGTCAACTAGATTTAGAAATAATCGATTTTGATCTTTATCAAGAAATTAACGACTTTGTTAGTTCCATGACTTTACCAGCTCGTCAAAAAGGTTTAGAATTAATCTTAGACTTACCATATAGAAACGATACCTTTGTTAAAGGTGATCCTTCTCGTTTTAGACAAATATTAACTAATTTGGTCGGTAATGCCCTAAAATTTACTGAGCAAGGGGAAATTATGATCAAATGCCGTTTAGAAAATTTAGGCAACGATCTAATTTTACATACCATAGTAGAAGATACTGGTATAGGCATTCGTGAAGAAAAAATTGATAGTCTATTCGAGCATTTTACTCAAGTAGATGTTAGTACAACTCGTAAATATGGTGGTACAGGGTTAGGATTAGCTATTTGTAAAAATTTATGTGAATTAATGGGTGGTAATATAAAAGTGCAAAGTACGATCGATCAAGGAACTAAGATTGAGTTTACAGTCAAGTTACAAGCGAGTGAGGTAAACCCAACTCAAGCAACTACAGTTTCTTCTTCCTTAAATGGTTTATCTGTTTTAGTCGTCGAAGACAATGATACTAGCCGTCAAGTTTTAACTAACCAATTAGAAGCTTGGGGAGTTGATGTAACCGAATCAGTAGATGGGATTAAAGCATGGAATTTGTGTAAAACAATGAATAACTCATCTAAAATCAGTCAAATACCTTCTGGTTGTTTATTTGATGTGATGATTATTGATGAACAACTACCGATGATTAATGGTTTAGAATTAATTACTTTACTTAAAGCTGATGCCTATTTTCAACCAATACCAATTATTTTAATGACTCACGATTGTCATGCTAATTATTCTTCTGAATTAGAAATAAAATATTATCTGTCTAAACCTTTCGTAGTTACCCATTTATTAGAGATTTTAACAAAAGTTAGTAATGCCAAAGAGCTAATTCGTTGTCCTCAACCGAAACCGACTACGACAGATAGTTCATCATCAACAATCAATAATCGTAAATTAGATAATTTATCTCCTGAGTTACATAGTTTTCGTATTTTATTAGTAGAAGACAATGAAACCAATGAGATTGTTGTCAAAGGGCTTTTAGGATTACAAGGATTAAATAATATTACAGTTGCTAAGAATGGAATAGAAGCAATCGAAATCTTAAGTAAAACTTCTCCTGAATCTAGCTACGATCTAATTTTAATGGATTGTTTGATGTCACGAATGGATGGTTATGAAGCGACTAAATTAATCAGACAAGGTGAAGCAGGAATACATAACCAAAATAAACCAATTATTGCCATGACGGCGAATGCAATGAGAGGTGCGCAAGAAAAATGTTTAGAAGCAGGAATGAGTGACTATATTAGTAAACCAATCACTCCTGATATTTTGACCAGTAAATTAGAAAAATTCATCGATAATTAATAATTAATAATTAATAATTAATAATTGTTCTATTTGTAACTTTCTATCTCTAAACTATACAATATAGCTAAGCTGAGTTCGAGATTAAAAAAAGAAAAGTAATGAGTAAGGAGTAATGAGGAAGAAGTATTATCAATTGTCAATTGTCAATTATTCTAAACACCTAACAACCGAAACATGAGTACGTAAACGTCGGTTATTTTAAAAATCAAGTTGAGAAATAGTATTTTGTAACATATGAGGAAATTTATTATAATATTTTTGATTTAAAGGTGAAGGATGAGGTAAAGGATAAACAGTTACTAATTTGTTTTTTGTTTCGCCATCATCATTTTTAGCAGTGAGATTAACTTGCAAACTACTTTGATAACGTGAATCACCTTGTGACCAAAATTGCTCAATCTCTTCTTTAGTTGAATAATCTTTAAACCATTTAAACGCTTCTGTACCTAATGTAATTATTTGTGTTCCCTGCCAGTAACATACTAATAATTGAGCGATGAAAGGACGAAATCTTTTTTTGACTTTTTGTAAATATGCTTTGTTTCCGGGTGGCTTGTAAGGTACTGTATTGGTTAAAATCAAACGATCTTTAATTGAATCTAGTTTAGTTTTATCCTCAGTCTTTTCTTGATGGATTGCTTGATAAAAACCTTGCCGAACTAATTGCCCAGATGCACCGATTAATGGTTGCCCGGCTATTACCTCATCTCTACCCAAATCTCGAGCTAAAAAACAAATATTACTTTCTAAATTACCGTAATATAAAATTGGTTCATTTGGATCTTTATCCGCTGATTTATAAACATCTATATCTACAGGAAATTCTTCTTTTTGGGCTTCGGTTTTTATTTGAGAAATGAGTTTTTCGATCGTTGACATAAGAGTTAAAAGTTAAGAGTTAAAAGTTAAGAGTTCAGAGTTCAGAGTTGATTACTTTTCATGACCACATCAGATATATTTAGTTTTACCAAAAAAGTGCGAAGCAGGTATTTATCTCCATTATTTATTCATCTTTTCAATTCAAGTTAGCAAACTAGCAAAAAGTGGTTTACCGTCAGTTAAACCCAAAAGTTGATCACTTGCTCTTTCTGGGTGAGGCATCATACCTAATACATTTCCTTGTTTGTTAGTAATCCCAGCAATGTTATGACACGAACCATTAGGATTACTTTCATTATTAATTTTACCTGTAGAGCTAGAATAACGAAATAATATTTGTCCGTTATCTTCTAAAGACTTTAATGTATCTTCATCAGCATAATAGTTACCTTCTCCGTGAGCGATAGGCAAACAAACCACTTCTTGCTCTTGATAACCTTTTGTCCAGACAGAAGTATTATTTTCTACTTTAACCGAAACTCGATCGCAAATAAAGTGCATATCTCGATTACGAATTAACGCCCCTGGCAATAAACCAACTTCTGTAAGTACCTGAAAACCATTACAAATACCCAAAACTAATTTACCAGCCTTAGCATGAGCCACAATACTTTTCATTACAGGTGAAAATCTGGCTATTGCACCACAACGCAGGTAATCACCATAACTAAACCCACCGGGTACTACTACCACATCAAGATCATCAATATCGGTTTCTTGATGCCATATCATACGAGTGGGTTGATTAAGAATACCATCGGTTACCATTGCTATATCTCGATCGCAATTACTTCCAGGGAAAACAACTACACCAAATTTCATTTGCTACCTTATCTTGCTTATTTAAACAGTAAAACTTGCTACAGACTTCAAAAAAAATCTACTTATTTATCTTTCTCTAATCAATTTATTCTTCTACTGTATTTAACTCAAAAGAATAATTTTCAATGACAGGATTAGCTAATAATTGATCACACATTTTATGTAATTGTTTGTCTGCATCGTCTTGGTTATCAGCAGATAAAGTCACTTCAATATATTTTCCAATCCTAACATCTTCTACTCCTTGATAACCTAACTGTTGTAATCCTGATTTTACAGCAGTACCAGCCGTATCTAAGACTGATGGTCGTAGAGTAACATAAACACGAGAATTATATTTTTGGGACATAAATTAAACCGTAATCCAGATAACAGTGTCTAGAGTGTCTAGAGTGAATAAATAAATTATAGATGAGATCGATCATATCTACAATAAACTATTAACTACTGAAGGTAAACCTATTTTAGCTAGTAATTCAAGAAAAGGATCAGGATTTAATTCTTCGATATTTTTCATTGAATGACAATCCCAATCGCCCCTCGCAATTAATATCGCCGTAGCGACTGGCGGTACACCCGCAGTATAAGAAATAGCTTGAGATTCTACTTCTTGATAACATTGAGCATGATCACAGGTATTATAAATCAACATTGTTTTTTCTTGACCATTTTTTTCTCCCTTGACAATATTACCAATAAATGTATTACCTTGATAATTTTCAGCTAAAGAAGCAGGGTTAGGTAAACAAGCCTTAACCACTTTTAGCGGTATAACTTCTAAACCTTCGGCGGTAGTTACGGGTTGCTCGCAAAGTAAGCCAATATTTTTTAAGACGGTAAAACAGTTAATATAATGATCACTAAACCCCATCCAAAAACGAATACTGTTAGCGTCAATATTTTTTGATAATGAGTGCAACTCATCATGACCACTTAAATAAACTGTTTGCTCACCCACAATAGGTAAATCGTAAGTTTTTTTGATTTCATGGGTTTGATACTTTTGCCATTGTTTATCAATCCACGTCCAAACGCCGCCTGTAAATTCTCGAAAATTAATTTCGGGGTCAAAATTTGTGGCAAAATATTTACCGTGATTACCAGCATTAACATCAACTATATCAATTTCTTCTACTCGATCGAAGTGATGTTTGACCATATAAGCACTATAAGCGTTAACTACGCCTGGATCAAATCCTGCTCCTAATATTGCGGTGACTCCTTTGTCTTGACATTCTGCTAAATATTTCCATTCATAATTAGCATACCAAGGGGGAGTTTCACAAATTTTATCAGGTTCTTCGTGAATTGCTGTATCAATATAAGCAACTCCTGTTTTAAGACAAGCTTGAAGCACAGACATATTAATAAAAGCTGTACCTAAATTAATCACAATCTGGGTATCAGTTTCTTCAATTAATTTGATGGTAGCTTCAATATCTAAGGCATCTAATTGATAAGCTTTAAGTTGACCTTGTTTATCTTTTAAACTATTTTTACGTTTGACACTTTCGATAATTTGATTACATTTATCGATCGTTCTAGAGGCGATGTTAATATTTCCCAAGATATCATTATTTTGAGCACATTTATGAACAGCGACATTAGCTACACCTCCTGCACCGATAATTAAGACGTTTTTTTTCATTGACAATAGATTAATTTTTATAATTAACAGATAATAACAGTCAAACCATTAATGCTTTTTGTTTTTTACTTTTTACATACCCAAAGATGCGTAATCATCTAGTAATACCATAGTGTTCGATACGACAACTGATAATTAACACCAGAATTCTCAAGTTTTGGGTTGAGTAATATTCAACCCTTACAGTATTAAGGCAATGGTATATTCTGATTGGATAAATCACCTGACAATTTGTTCACAAAAAAAGATGGTTTTCACGACAAAGACGATTTATAATCACTGTAAGAGAATTGTTTGATTATTTGTTCTTCACCGTTACTTTTGCGAATGACGATCGAGGGTTTGCTTAAACCATTAAACCAGTTATTTTCCACCATCGTATAACCTCCTGCATTGGCTAGACAAATTTGATCGCCGATTTGCAATTTTTTTTCAAAACCAAAAGTGCCAAAAATATCCCCTGCTAAACAAGATTGCCCTGCTATCATATAACGATATTCTCCTGCTGATGGTGACGCAATTTGAGCTGAATCATTGTAAATTAATAAGTCTGGTAGATGTGCTTGCAATGAACTATTAACGATCGCAATTTCAATTTCGTTATAGACTATATCTAACACTTCTACCACCAAATAAGTAGTTTGCGAAACAACTGCTTCTCCCGGTTCTAAGTATATTTGTACTTTAAAACGATCGCTAATCGCTTTGAGTTTATCGCTAAATTTTAGTAGCGGATAATCAGGTTGAGTAAAACTAATACCACCTCCTAAACTTAACCAATCTAACTGTTGTAAAATATGGCTATAGCGATCGACAATCTGATCTAAAACAGTAGCAAAATTGTCATAATCACTATTTTCACAATTGTAATGTAGCATGACACCGTTAATTAAAGATAGATTTTGCTCAATATCGTGCTGATTAATTACGCCCAAACGAGAATAACGTCTAGCGGGATTAGCTAATTGATAATCTGAATAACTTATTTGCGGATTGACTCTTAATCCTAAATTTATTGGCTCTAAATCACGGTGAAACCTTTGTAATTGAGCAAGAGAGTTAAAAATCACCTTATCAGCAAATCCCTTTAACTGATCAATATCAGCTTGAGAAAAAGCACAGCTATAAGCATGAACTTCCTTACCAAATTCTTCATAACCTAGTTTGGCTTCATAAAATGAGCTACTAGTTGTACCATCTAAAAAAGGTTGTATTTGTTTGAAAGTTGCCCATGTCGCAAAACATTTTAAAGCTAAAACAACTTTGGCACCCGAATTTTGACGGACAAAATTAATTCGATCGAGATTTTGTTGCAACTTACTCTCGTCGATTAAATAATAAGGTGTCTTCAAACTCATGTTGTGCTGGTAACTTGAGATAAATAATTGACTCGAGAAACAACGCTATTATCTGAGGGTAAATTTATGCCTCTATTAAGACAAACACTTTTGATTTTGTTAGGGGCAAAGTGTTTTTGCACAACATCGATAGCTATTTGATTATCAAATTTTTTACAAGAAAAGATATCTAAATAAGCATCACGATTATGGTCACTAAAATGCCCCATAATGGCGGATGTCTCGATTAATTGAACTAAAGAATAACCAGCGGCTTCATAACTATGTTCAGCAAAATGAACGATTTGTGGTTCACCATAGGCAACCATATCGATCGCACAGACTAATTCTTGCACAAAATTACTAATCTTTTCTTTGGTTAAAATATTGTCGTTACAACCACCGATGTCTAGGACTAAATGTTGTCCCCAAGGTTGACGCTCGTTTGGCAAAGTGTTATTACTAGAATGACAAGCTGGTTGTAAAGTTCCACTCATTTTGGTCATTAAGTTCGTTATTTTTTTCTTAATTTATTTTTTCTCTTCAATTATATATTTTTCTGTTGACATTCTATTAAGTCAATAAATCGATCGATTTTCAACCAGAAGACTAACTATTTAAAATAAAACCTTCAATTGAAGGACGCTCGTACAAGGGACAAGACTAATCAATGCTTTGTGAACTAGATAGTTAATCGGTAAGGAGTAAAGAATATCAACTACTATGTATAGTCTATTTATCATCAGTTATATCGAACACTATGGTATTACTAGATGATTATCTATCTTTGTCAAATAAAAAAGCTCGCTTTTACTTCTATTAAATTATTAATTATTAATTCGATCGAGTTGATGAGGAAGATTAAAACTTGTATATTTTTTAGTCGTATTGGTCTTATTTGTCAAGCTTACCTTCATAAACAGTTACACCACAGAATTGCTAAGTTAAATTAAGCTAAATGTAGAGATATTACGTTTTAACCTTTTTACTATAGTTTGAGGTAGATAATTTCAAAAATTGACAAAGTAACTAACCCAACACTGTAAGTGTCATAATACGAAATTTGTACTTAAAAGTCAACGGTCAAAATCGGGCAAAAATAGGCAAAATCAGCGAAAACGATCGATTGAAAGAATGAAGTGCCAAAAACCGCTTTTATTCTAATTTTAAATCAAAGATAAATAAAGAATAAGCAATGGTTATTAATGACTAAGAATGTGAATTACAGATTGAGCGTAGTAGAATAGGGGTAAGAATCAAAGTAAAAAGTAAAGAGAAAAGTTAATAATTATATGTCTCCAACCTTACTAGTATCCCGTGAAATTCCTAATTTATCCTATAGTCCTAGTCACGATCGTTTTGATTTAACATGGGAAAAACCACTTTCCACCTTACTAGGTTTAGGAAGGGCGGCAGGTGCGGATTTTGTCGAATTTTTCCTCGAAAAAAGTAATTATATTAGTTGTTTAGCCGAAGACGATCGTATTACTAGTATCACCCCCAGACTCGCCACAGGTGCAGGGGTAAGAGTTTTTAAAGGTAAAGGTGAATGTTATGTCAGCACTAACGATCTTTCTTTTACCGGATTAAAACTAGCCTTAGAAAAAGCATTATCAATCTTAGCTCTCAACACACCTTCTGGAGCATCTTTTGTTCCCGAAATCAATTTAGAAATGTTCCGAGATTATGCCAACCTTAAAGAACAAAGACGCATGGTTAGGTAACTGTAGTAATATGCAAGAAATGGGAGATGTGTTACTTGGTGCTAATCAACAATTAGCTAAAAAAGCGAATCATGTCCAATCTCGTCGTGCCGCTTATTTCCGTGACTGGCAAGAAGTTTTAGTTGCGTCTAGTGATGGTATTTTTGCTCGTGATATTCGTTTAACTCAATCAGTCGGTTATAATCTTCTTTGTGCTGATGGTGATAATCGTTCTTCGATCGGTAAAAGAGATGGAGACACAAGCAATCCAGACTTTTTACGTACTTGGAATTATAATGATGTTGCTGAAGAAGTAGCCGATTCAGCTGGTAAAATGCTTTACGCTGATTATGTCGAATCAGGTCAATATCCTGTAATTATGGCTAATCAATTTGGTGGAGTTATCTTCCATGAAGCCTGTGGACATTTATTCGAAACTACTCAAATTGAACGTAAGAGTACTCCTTTCATCGATAAAAAAGGTGAAAAAATTGCTCATGAAAACCTAACTGCGTGGGATGAAGGATTATCTGAAAATGCTTTCGGTACGATCGATATGGACGATGAAGGTATGGCACCTCAACGTACCTTATTAATCGAAAACGGTATCTTAAAAAATTTCTTAGCTGACAGAGCAGGTTCATTACGCACAGGTCATCCTCGTACTGGTAGTGGCAGAAGACAAAACTATAGTTTTCCTGCGGCATCTCGGATGCGTAACACCTATATTGCTCCTGGAGAATTTAGTAATGATGATATATTCTC
The DNA here is from genome assembly GCA_963710605.1 of uncultured cyanobacterium. Lineage (GTDB taxonomy): Bacteria > Cyanobacteriota > Cyanobacteriia > Cyanobacteriales > Cyanobacteriaceae > JAALKG01. The sequence goes on along the minus strand of CAVQBA010000004.1, from coordinate 1,311,603 downwards.
TTCTGTGGACAAAGGTATCTATTGTAAAAAAATGGGTGGCGGAAGTGTTGGTCATACTGGTGAATTTAACTTTGGTGTTGATGAAGCCTATCTCATTGAAAACGGTAAAATTACCAAACCTCTTAAAGGTGCGACTCTTATCGGTGAAGCTAAAGAAATTATGACCAAAATCTCGATGTCATCTAAAGACATTGGTTTGGCGGCTGGTTTCTGTGGCTCAGTTAGCGGTAGTGTTTATGTTACTGTTGGGCAACCTCATATTAAAGTTGATTCAATTACCGTCGGCGGAAGATAATTAACAATTGACAATATTTCGATCTGAATCGATCGTCTTTAATCAAAAATGTAGGGTGGGCATTGCCCACCTTTGTAGTTAAAAGTTAAAAATTAAGAGTTGATAGTTAATTTAATCGCAACAACACGTGTAATCATTGAGTAATACCATAGTATTTGATCTGAAAAATTGATTTGTGACGATTGATGAGACAAAAAAAAATAACGTCTCGCTAGTAGTTTTAATGTGAACAACACGAGTGGTAACTAATGTTATGTTAATTACCCAAATGAAGAGCTATCAACAAACTTTTGACAGCAGAATAATCGTCATCAATTTTTTTTAAATAACTAAACGACTGTAGGGGTTGAATAATATTTAACCTTTACTTAATCACTTTTAACTTGATTTTATCTGTAGTGTTCTTTTTCATCTCTCATATTAGTAAATAACCTCAGTTCGGGGTAATAAATTGAGCTAGAAGTCAATCTAGATTTAGACTTGGTTTCTTGGGTTGATGACAATCTACAGGAATTATTGATGGTTTAAAAAGCTCACCTGAAATTGTCAGCGAATTATTAGTTAAAAACGTGGCTATGTCAACTGCCATGAAACTTGCCCATCACCGCAACAATGATGAAGAAATGGCAAATAAATCAGCGAGAGTAACTCAAAGAAGTAAAGAATTAATCGACAAATTAAATCTAGCTCAAACAGAAACAAAAACTCAAAAATTACAAGAAACAATCGAGCAAGGAGAAGGAGAATACCAAAAATTTCTCAAACGTTGGCAATACGACGACGAACAGAAAAAAGCGATCGCACAAGTACTTAAAAATTAAAGTTTGTAGTAAGGACTTTAGTCCTAAAAATATTAAATATATCTATATTATTTAGGGCTAAAATTTCTTTCGAATCGGGTAATTAAAATACTTGTACTCTACACAAACTAGTAGTTTTACCTGTCAATATAATTTAGACTAGAATTGAATTTAAAATAAAATTTTTCTAGCCTAATTAAAATTTTCTATCTACATCGACACATAAAAAAGACTGAGGCAAAATGGGATTATAGTCGAAAGGCTAATAAATTTATTCTCAATAAGGAGAACAATCATGAACAAAAATTTAATTTCTGCTGTACTTTTTTGTGCCATTTTTGGAGCGATTCCATTATCACCTACTTTTGCTGATACTGGCACTGCGCAAGACTCTCGTCAAACAAGCGTGATTACAGGAACAGATAGTAGCAGCTATCAACGAACAAATCAAGATTCAAAAACCGAACGTGATGGTTTTTCTCGTACAGAAGTTGGTATTCAAAAACAAGACCAATACTGTGACATTGTTGGGGAACGAAATATTTGCGTCCAAGAAAGCGACCAACGCTCTGTAATTCGTCCTCAAAGAAGAGTCAATAATCGTTAATAATCTTGAGTCTAATCTCTATATTGGAGATTTCACGAATAGTGTTGGTTTTACTAGCACTATTCATTATAAATAATAGCCGATTTATCTTTTTTTAACGCATACAAATTGATCTTGTAAAGTATATGGATTTCACAAAATTTTTAAACCCAAAATTGGTATTGTTTGCTTTTGTTTGTTGTGCAACCATTTTCCCTAATGCTGTTAATGCCCAATGTATCCAAAGTGATATGTCTATTCAGGCTAATTTGAGTGGCTCAAAGCAACCTGCAAACAGAGAAACAAAAAGAAAAATGACTAGCCATCCTCGCTGTACTGGTAATGTACAATCGACGACAGGGGTACAACTAAACACGGGAGGCAGAGGCACACCCACTCAAAATAGAGAGGTGAATCAAACTATTAAAGAAAGTGAAGGTAATGAAACTGGAATTGACAGTCAAACAATTCAGTTTAAAAACGGAGTAATTGTGGACATTATCAATCCCGCCGATCGTTTTGAATATTAAACTCTAGATTCTATATTTCATTGCTCGATCGTATCTAAGAGGATAATCAATTAATTTTTGAGCGACTTATCCTCTTAGGTAATAACGACATTCAATTAGCAAATAAAAAATATTCTTTGAGTTAAAACTAATGAATTATCAAATTTTTTCTTTAGTTATTATTGTTTCTATACCATTTTGTATAGAATTTCCTAATATAGATGATAACTCTATTTTTCCCACTTTGGAAACAAATCAAGTCGATCGCGATCGAGAAGAGTTTAAAGAGGTAGATCGACTTTTCGGATTAAACCAAAGCATTCAACAAACAACAGTTACCCTAGATGCCACAGCCCTGAGACAACCTCATATATTAACAGTTGCTACCCCAAACGTTACCGCCGAATTAACAGGCGATATTAAACTTGATGGGAAAGTAATTCAAACACTTAACAAGCATAGTACGCAAATTAATTTGTCACCTTTTTTAGCTAAAGGAAGACATAGAGTTGCTATCAGCGGGAATTACTATCCAGCTAACTCCTTAGTTAAAGTTGAGTTTATCGGATTAAATACACAAGTTGTCCAAAATATCTCAGGTAGCGGTCAAATTAATCAAATCTTAGTTATTGATGTCAGATGAAATTGAATGAAAAATTATCCTTTTGGATTACTTCCATAATATTAGCTTTTTTTTTCTTAGAAGGAGTAGCAGTTAAACCTATTTTTGCTCAAACAGCAGAACAAACGGCTAATCCAGCATCGACGATCGATGGTGACTTTAACGATGTTATTCAAATACCCAATCAAAATAACGTTCAAAATACTAATATTAATGAGTTTAATGTCCCTAATTATCCCTTAGATAATCCGATTTACACACCAGCTAATACTGAAAACGATTGGGGTTTTAATATGTCAGTAGGACTTAATACTCTTGATTCTAGTAACGTTACTGTCTATCTAGGTGTTATATATCAACCTGGACGATCGAATTCTCACCAAATACGAATGGAGCGTCTTAAAAAAGAAACACAACTGTTAGAAGTTCAACAACAAATTGCTGAAGCTCAACTACAACAGATTCAACAACAGATTAGCGAGGCTGAAAGACAACTACAACAGTTGCAATAATTATAACCGAATGAATTTGTGATTACTTATACTTTCGGCAACCCCTCTTGTTTCTCACTGGGCGTATTCCATTCACCTGAAATGAATTCAGGAGACAGCCCCTCCCCTTCAAAGGGGAGACTTGCAATGATAATTGCTTGTCGGGGTATAGGCTCACATTTTTACGATTATCAACGCTATCCTAATCTTAATTTAAACAACTATAGTTGTAGCAAAGGAGAGCAAAGGAGATTCGGTACAATATTTATATAAGGTAATGGATTTATCTCTATTAGTTTTTATATACTAATATTATTCTCTCCCCTAAAATTTGTCTAATACGGTCTAAAGTTCGTTGATAACCTCTTGTATTTTTTTGGCTTTTAAAAAGAATCGAGAGCATCTTCTAAGTCTTTGAGAGCTAAATCACGTTCATTTATAAAGTAATAAACTAAAGCTCGGTTTTCGTAAGATTCTGTAAAATGGGGGCGAAGACGAATAGCTTCGGTAAAGTCATTAATTGCTCGATCTCTTTTTTCAACTGAATTGTATATGATGCCTCTGATAAAATAAGCATCTGCATTTTCTGGATTTAAATTAATTGCTTGATTTAAGTCGGCTAAAGCGTCTTCGTACTTTTGTAAATAACGACCAAAAACTAATCCACGATTGTAATAGGCTTTAGCATAATCTGAATTAAGTTCGATCGCTTCGGTGTAATCAACGATCGCCCCTTGCGTATCTCCTAATTGGAAACGAGCATAACCTCTGTTATTGTAAGCCTTAGCGAAGTCGGATTTAATCTCAATGGCTTTATTATAGTCAGAAATTGCCCTTTGGTAATCTTGTCGATCGGCATAAATACGACCTCGATAGAAGTAGCCATAGTAGTTGTTGGGATTCAGACCTAAATATTCGTCAAAGTCATTAATTGCTTCTGGATACTTCTTCAGGGCATAATAAGCCTCACCCCTTCTGTAGTAAGCATCTAAGTTACGAGGATTTTCTTCTATAGCTTTAGTGTAATCGACGATCGCCCCTGCATAGTCTCCATTTTTTACTTTGCTTTCCCCCAGAGCAACCAAATTTTGTAGTGGTAAAATTTTTGGTGGAAGAGGTTTAAAGTCAATTCCTTCACTTTCTCTATAAGTATTAATCGGGATTGCCCAACCTCCGCAACTATGTCCACCACCTGGACAATGTGAGCCACCATGAATAGCAATTAAATAACCGCTAAGATCTAACACAGGTGAACCAGACATACCCAGATGTCCAGGTTCTTTATAAAAAATTTTATAACCACAGAATATTGTTTTCTCTGTACACCAAGATTCTTCTTGACGATCGAGCAGTTTGATAATTCTTGTGTCGTATTGTATATCAGAAGGTTTATCGGAATTCTGGTTTATGTCTTCTGCCCAACCTCCAAACCAAACATCATCATGAGACTGAAGACGGCTAGAATCTCCTAATTCAGCTACTTGATAGTATGTCTGAGTGTTAAATTGTAAAATTGCTAAATCGATCTGATTTTCAAAAACCCTAATCTGGTCGTAAGAAACATCATATTTTTCATCATGATAAGTTATAACCTGATAAGAACCAGAACTGGCAACTACATGAGCATTTGTCAGCACAGTATAAATATAGCCATCTCCATCTTTTTTACGATCCACAATCACTCCAGAACCACTTTGTAACCCCTCTATACGTACTGATAATTTTTTCAACTTATCCAACACCTCAGAGCTGTTTAACTGCTGTGCGACTACTGGAAATTGTACTAGGTTTGTTGCTACTGTTACACTTAATAATAATATGGCGAGAGGAAACTTTTTAATAAAATTAAACATAGCGATAAATTTAATTAGAAAATGATTATTTAATCTTGAAAATATAGTAGTAAACGAGTTGTTTTAAACAGTTATAGTTGTTTTAATTAAGTTTTCTTGGTCGGCGTTCCCTTGCGACTTGCCGTCGTCGCGGGGTCCGACCGCTTGAGACAGTATAAATAATAGTAAAAAGAAGAACCCGAAACCCGCCTTGCAATAAATTGACAAGGCTAATAGATACCGTTTAATAAATTAAACTAAAACTTAATCTCGAAAATTGTCTCATTGTTATTTTAAACGACTATAAATAGAGTTCTCCATCCTTTGAAAGAAGGGTAAGCGGTGGTAGAGATGTCCACTCCTTACTCGTTACTTGCTATATATTTTAATCAACCAGAGTATCGATCGAATTAAAACTTTTTTCATCAATTGGCGTTTCATTTTCTCTAATGATTCTTTTAAGTACATCCATATTCAGATAACGTTGTCCATTCTCGATCGTTATCAGCTTTTCGCAGTTGTCCCCCGCACCACATAAAGAAAGTGGCTCTTTTCTCGATCGATTTCCCACATCCCATAATCTATGTCTTGCGAAGTCAGGATTCGATCCTGGAGGAAGGGTAACTAAAATATTATCAACATTACCACTAGGACAATAATCTTGGGGTGAGCGAACGCCACAGAGAATAGGTTGACCATTTGAACGACCTATACCAATTTCATTTAACCAGCCATTATCCGATAAAGCTTGAAATTTTTTAGTTACATGATTACAACGTCTTTGAAATGACCATTCATCTGTCTGATAATAAATCCAACGTACTAACTCATAATATACATTAGGTTCTGTTTTAAACCTAATATATGTTACATAATCTCCATCTTCATTTTGTTTACATGAAAACTCATCGAGAGTTAGATTAGCCGAACTAGGTGGGGTGATACTAACAACTGCTCCCAAGGAAACTGTAAAACTTATTAGTACAGATAAAAACGATTTTAGTTGCATTAAAAAAAAACTAAGACTTACAATTAGTTGACTAAAAAAAAGTGAGTATGTAAAAAAATACTAAATAGCTCAAATAATTTTTTATTATAAAATAAATTTAGTTTCAATTTGTTTAATAAAAACTCAGGTTATTATTATAGTAATAAATAGTTTTGTTTTCTGGCGAAATAACATCAAGACTTGTTGTCAAAACCCTAAGTAATAATCATCATGGAGGTTGTATGTCGCTAAATCGAAGAAAGTTTACTAAACTCGCTGTCTTAGGAGGTGCTTCTGCTGTTACTTCTTCAAGCATTTTTTTCCCAAAACCTGCTGAATCATCTGAGATATTTGACTTTCTTTTAGGTAGAAAAACTACTGGTAATATATTTAATGATCTAATTCTTTATGCAGGGGTAAAGTTGGTTAATCATATTTTTTCTCCACCTCCTGTAACTCAGTCTGCAATGACCACAGCACAACAAAATTTTCAGGAACAAGGTTTTACCCAAAATCGAACTCCTAACGGTACAATACGTGATACTAACTTGATTTGGGGAACTCAAAAGCAAGAAGATGTAGGACCAAATCCTGGTTTTTCGATTATTCAACCTAGTAACAATTATGGAATAGAAACTGCTCAATTTACAGGTCCTACAGCCGTAGGAATAGATCGATCGAGTAAAGTTTTAGCAGATAAAGGTTTTTCTCCTTTAGAAGTAGCCGATTTAGTGTTTCCTTGGCGTGAGACATATGAAGATTGGTCTAGTTGGTCGGGAGATTACGACCCCGAAACAGGTAAACAAATTAAAGGTATTTCCTTTGCAGAATACGAAACTCGTGGGAATGCGATCGTTACTCGTCGTTATGAGCGTCTAGAACCTAATCTAGGTCGGGTGATAATGCGAATTCAAAGTCGTAAGTACACAGGAAAAATTGTCACTAATGTTAAATTTAACGGTACAATCCCTGATACTAATTTGATTTGGGGAACTCAAAAGCAAGAATACGTAGGATCTAATATAGAAGCGAAGCATCTTTAATGCCTTCCCCCTTTGAAAGGGGGATAGAGGGGGATAGAGGGATTTAGGGGGATCGATTTATAACATTATTTTTTGAAAATAATATAAGTTGTGATTTTTTAAATTCAAATTCAATTTAGTTTACATTGCTCTAACTGAACTATCTTTTATATACTCAAGTTATACCAAATTTAAACAACAAAAAGACAAATCAATCCCCCTAAATCCCCCGCGCGTTAGGGGGACTTGGTAATAGTAACTGTTACAAATTTTATTGGAATTGGTATTACATAACCGATAGTAGCTTCAAAAGAAAATATAATGTACACAACAATAGAGCAGTCATTAATAAAAAGTATGAATACGATCGAACAACCAATCCCAGAAAATCCAGAACTTCCGGGTTTAAAAATTAAAACTCCAGATGGCGAAGAGGGTTGGTACTCTCTTCAAGATCGCAAACTAGTGACTATTGGACGATCGGAAGAAAACGATTTGGTTTTACCAACTCCTAAAAATAGGAAGAAGATAGTCTCAAGGCAACAGTGTCGTTTGGAATGTAATACTGACTACTGGTATGTAATTGATGACGAATTTAATTCTGGAGGTAAGCCGAGTACTGATGGAACTTATTTACGGCGTGCTGAAGGCGGAACTGAAATTGATGTCCGCTCAGAAGGAAGAATTCGTCTTCACCAAGGAGATACAATTCTGATTGTTGGTAAAATTTCTGTTCCCGATAATAAGCTCTGCTTTTGGGAAATGACGTTACTAGAAGATCTAACAGATACCATCGAACAACTTGAGCATACTCGCCAACTTGCTTTTAGTTTAAGTGAAGGTGTTCTCTTCTGGAAAACAGGACGTAATCGAGAAGAGATTTATCTTGCCAAGCAAGAACTAGATTTTATTGAATACATGATCCGACAAAATCATGCTAATGAAGGACGAGCAGTACGATGTACATATGAAGAATTGATTGATGCTTTGTGGGACGATCGTTTCGGTCATACGCCTAATGCAGTTAATGGGGTTGCGATGCGGGTACGAAATAAAATCGAGACAAATCCTTCCGATCCTGAATATATTATCACTGTCGTCGGTAAAGGCTATCGTTTTAAAGGAATTAAAATCGTTAATTAATTCTTTTAAGCAAATTCTAGTTTTTCTGGAGAAATTATTATTGTATTATAATGACCTTGTTATCCAACTCATTTTAGAACTCAAATTCTTCATGGGAAACAAAGAATTATTAAACCAAACCGAACAGGAGAAAACCACCAATTCTCTCCCTATTTCTCCGTTAGAGGCATTAAAAAAACAGAAGAGCGATCGAGGTTGTGGTGAAATGAAATTTTGGCGTAAAGGCTACGAAATCTGGACATATGACGATCGAGTTTATATAATCGATCGTAAGCTAGGGAAGGGTGGTAATGGTATTACTTATTTGGCTTCAGATGAAGAGAATCAAAAAGTAGCAATTAAAGTTGTTCGGCAATCTAATTCTCAAAACGACGAAGGAAAGTCAAGAGGTAAGCTAGTACAAGAAGCCTTTAATCACAATAGGTTTAAACACAAATACATTGTTCCAACTCAAGACATAATTCAAGATCGAAATAGCGGTAAGTGGTGTATCGTCATGGATTATGTTGAAGGAAAAAATCTCAAAGAATTTCTAGTCTATCGTAATAGTTGTCTTGACGAATCCGAAGCCTTATATTTCATTCGGCAGATTAGCGAAGCTCTCGAAGCAGTTGTTCATGCTAATCAATACATTCACGGAGACATTAAACCAGAGAATATTTTGATTTGCGATAACCCCGAACCAAAAGCACTTTTAATCGATTTTGGTACAGTTACTAAGTTCAAAAAAAATAGTTTGCAACCAACTAGCGGTCAATTAACTCGTAAATATGCCGCCCCCGAACTAAATCCTTCTGAAGCCGAACTAGGCTCGTACACAGATGTTTATTCTTTAGCGGCAACACTTTACTATTTAGTAACAGGAGAAGTACCAACCACAACTGCCAAACGAGGTGAAGGGGAATCTTTGGTATTACCAAAATCTTTGAATAAACAGATTTCCGAAAAGCTCGATCGAGTTATTCAAATAGGGATGACAACAGAGTTCAAAAACCGTCCGACGATCGATGAATGGCTAATTTTACTTGATGCTATACAAGATGAGAAAAAAATCACTTCTGAAAGAATTCAAAAAGTAGAAAAACCCGATCGGTTAAAAAACTGGTTATGGTTACTTGGTATAGAAATAGAAAAAGAACCACCTTTTTTTCTGAAAAAGCGAGGATTCATTATTATAGTTTCTGCTATACTCACTTTTTTAGGAATTAATACCTTACCATTACTATTACAAAAAACAAATGTTGTCGAAACTACTGTTTACGAAGCACCTAATGGTCAGTTTAAAATTGACTATCCTTTAAATTGGAGCAAAAGAGATAGTGGTTACAGTATGTTTAATCCAGTGGTAGCTGAATTTTTTCCTGTAAGCCATGAGAAAAACGAATCAGAATTGACCAATAAAATATTTGTTCGTGTAGAAGAAGATATTGGACTTCAGTCTTTATCTGATTATGTCAAAACAACTGAAGAAAGACATCTTAAAAAACAATATTCTCAGCTAGAGATTCTTGAAGAAGAGATGGTGTCAATTGGTGAAAATAATCTTAAAGGATATTCTAGAGTTTATCGTTATTTTAATGATCAAGGACAAGAAATAAAAACAAAAGAATTGATAACTCTGGATAATCAGAAGGCGTATGTCTTTATTTATCAAGCAGAAACAGAAGAATATCAAAAATATGAAAAAATTTTTAATGAAGTTATAATGAATTCATTTGAATTATCAATTTAAGAATATAGCGTTTATCTTAATTATGAGCTACAGTTAAAATTGGCAAGTCCCCCTTTCAAAGGGGGATTTAGGGGGATTGGTTTGTACTTCATTTAATTAATAATTGCTATAAAAAAATCAACTCATGCATATTTAACTTAAATTTTTCCGTAATCAGAAAAAACGAATGAAAAACTTACCTATTAACGATTAGCTACTCCTATTAATAAACTTAAATTTAAACAAACTTAATCTCTATGAAATCAACTATTAATCTGCTTAAAAAAGTAACGACGTTAAGTGTTCTTGGTTTGGCTTTATTAAATTTAAACGTAAAAGAGACTCAAGCACAACGCCCACAACAAAATTCCAGCAATTCTCATTATGGAAAAAATAGAGCGTATTTCTTTTGTTTACAAACAAGAATCATAGTTCTCGGAAGTAATTTTTGTGGTTATGATAGATGTGACTTGAAATAAAATCTTAATTTTTGCTTCAACTTCATACTACATGAAAAAAAGTCCTGAGTTCGAACCATCACAGTTAATTGAATTTTTGCGTCAAGAATTAAATGGATTACCAGATAAAAGAACTGGAAAAAACATCAAATATCAAATTTCTGAGGCTGTTATGGCAGCGTTTTCGGTCTTTTTTACCCAGTTACCTTCTTTTTTAGAACATCAACGTTCGATGAAGCAACAAAAAGGGAAAGATAATGCATTAAGTTTATTTGGTTTAGAAGAAGTACCATCTGATAATCAACTGCGAACACTGTTAGACCCTGTAAGTGCAAAAATAGTTTTTCCCACATTTAAAAGGGTATTTCAATGGTTAGATGAAAATAAAATCATGAAACAGTTTGAATACTTAGAAAATCAAATATTAGTAGCATTGGATGGAACCCAATATTATTCCTCTAAAAAGATTTATTGTCCTCATTGTAATTGTCGCAATCATAGAAATGGTGAAACAACTTATTATCATCAAGTAATTACTCCAGTTATCGTCTCACCAAACAAAAAACAAGTAATTAACTTAGAGCCTGAATTTATTAGAAAACAGGATGGTAAAACGAAGCAAGATTGTGAAAACGTAGCGGTAAAAAGGTGGTTATTACGAAATTCAAATGACCAAGAAAAAAATCAAATAACCTTATTGGGAGATGATTCTTATTCTCGTCAGCCAATATGTGAATTAGCGATAAAACAAGGATATAATTTTATATTTGTGGCTTTACCATCATCTCATAAAAGTTTATATGAATGGCTTGATTTTTTAGAAAAAAATGAAGAAATAAAGAAAGGAGAAATCAAAAAATATGAAAAAGGAAGACCGATAATTTATCGTTATAAGTATGTAAATAATGTACCAATGAGAGAAAAAAAGCCAAGCTTAATGGTCAATTGGTATGAGGTCGAGATAATTGATAGAATTAAGAATAAAGTAATTTATTATAATAGCTTTATCACTAATCATAAATTAAAAGAAGACAATATATTAGTAATAATAAAAGGGGGAAGAACAAGATGGAAAGTAGAAAATGAAGGTAATAATATCTTGAAAAATCAAGGATATAATTTTGAACATAATTTTGGTCATGGGCAAGAGAATTTGTCCGAAATATTGTTATCATTAAATCTACTAGGATTTCTCTTTCACAATGTTTTAGAATTAGTGAATGTTAACTATCAAAAAATTAGAGACAAATTAGTGAGGAGAAAAACATTTTTTAATGATATAAGAGCGTTATTGAAATATATATGGTTTGAAAGTTGGCAGGATTTATTCATATTTGTACTAACGGAAGGAGAAGAAAGAAAGTTAATCAACACAAGTTAAAAAGAGAAAAAATAAACAGTAAAGGTAAGTTGATTTTGAAGTAATGAATATCACAGAAAGAAGCCTAATTTTTATCAAGCAAGAAAATTAGGTCTAGTTTGTGATGACTATTTTTTTGAAGTGCTGATGTAATATAACAAAGAAAAGAAAAATCAGAACTGATAATCGTCTAATTTAGATTTAATTATGAATATTTACAATATAATTATTGTTGTGTTACATATATTCTTCTTCAAAATGAGAATTGCTGACAAAATTCTGGTGATTCTAAACCTTTACTTTCTTTTCCCTGTAGATGGGTTAGCTCTATAGGCTACAATCGATTAAACAGCAAGAATAGTGTAAATATTTCAATCGAAAGACAATTATTTTCCTCTGTTTTCTGGTTTAGTACGACCTACAGTGGGGAGAGAATAACATTAACTTGTGGAATTCAAGAACGCAGCAATTCGTTTAATACTTTAAGATTAAGTTTTGGCATTGAAGACAATGCTTCTAGAATGGTGTCAAGTGGAAATCCTAAGCAAAATTATGTAACAGTTAGGGTGTTTTCGGACGGAGTAGATAAGGGCTATTACGAAGTTCATGCAGGAGAGTTAGAGACAATGTTACTCGATTCTTGATAATGTTAATAACATTGCGATCGAAGTTGTCTGTTCTCACTCAAAAAATTATTCATGTTCTGAGCTTTACTTTATTGATGCTCACTTAGTTTCTATGTCTGCTTCGCAGTATCCTCCTAGTAGTACTCCAGATTCAAAGCCACCAGTTACTTTGAAGTTTCCTACAGAAGAAGAAAGAAAAGACGAACCGAAATCTCCTAATAATGGCAATACTTTAGAAGAGCTTGAAGAAACTATTAAGACCATAAAAGGTATATTCGATTCGTTTTAATTGAATACTTTTTTTAATATATATACCTCTGACTCATCTCTCAATCCCCTCTTAATCCTCTAAAGCCCACTAAAATCTACAAGTTTGGAGGACTTAATCAATTTATAATAATGTTGCTTTGATAAGCCGTTTTCTGTTATAGATAAAAACAAAATTATTAACCCACAATGAAATTAACTATTAATCTACTTAAAAAAGTAACGACGTTAAGTGTTCTTGGTTTGACTTTGTTTAATTTAAACGTAAAAGATACTCAAGCACAACGCCCACAAAAAAGTTCTGGTGATTCGATTCCCTTACTTTCATTTCCCTATCGATGGATTAGCTCTCAACGCTACACCAGATTATATACCAACAATGGTGGAAATGTTTCAATCGAAAGACAATTACATTCTCCTATTTTTTGGTTTAATAAGAGTAGCAATGGACTTTATAATGGAGAAAAAGTAACATTAACCTCTGGAATTCAAGAACGCAACAATTCATTTAATACTTTACGACTAAGTTTTGGCATTGAAGATAATGCTTACAACATGGTGTCAATAGGAAATCCCAAACAAAATTATGTAACAGTTCAGGTGTATCTAGACGGAGTACCTCAGGGCTATCACAAAGTTCATGCAGGAGAGTTAAAGACAATGGTACTCGATCTTAATAATATTGATAACATTGCCATTGAAGTTGTATGTTCTCACTCACTAGGTAGTTCTGGTTTTCGCTGTTCTGCACTTTACTTTATTGATGCTCATTTAATTTCTATGTCTGCTTCGCAGTTACCTCCTAGTAGTACTCCAGATTCAAAGCCACCAGTTACTTTGAATTTACCTCAATCAAAAACAAATGATGAACCGAAATCTTCAAGTAATGGTAATACTTTAGAGGAGCTTGAAGAAAATATTAAGAGAGTAAAAAATATAATCGAACTGTTTTAATTGAATACTTTTTTTAATATCCCCCTCTAAATTTCCTAATCCCCTCTTAATCCTTTACAGCCGCTTAAAGCCCCTAAATCCCCCCGACCCCTCTGCCTATTTTGCATCTCCCCTTGAAAGGGGAGAGTGGGGGACTTACTAGATATAACTAACTAACTGTATTTAGATTAAATAAAAAGCAGAACACTATGTATTATTATTTAGTAATAACAATATAATGTTCGTAACAAAAATGACGACTAAGTAACGATCGATTAAACAAGATAAGAAGCTATTCATTGTCGTCTTGATGTAAACATTGCGAGGGACAACTTTTATTAATTGATAGTTACAATTTAATTCAAGCAAGAAAACTGTAGGGGTTTATGGCATAAACCCAAAGTCGATTTACTCTTAACTTTTAACTAATCAAGCCAATGTCCAAACTCTTCAACAAAAGTATCATTAATAATCGATCCTCGTATTCTATTCGTAAACGAAATCATTTCATGTAAATTATGTAACGAAAGTAAGATAATACCTAACGTTTCTCTAGCTCGAACTAAATGACTAAGATAAGCACGAGTAAAATTAGTGCAAGTATAACAACTACATCGATCGTCAAGAGGAGTAAAATCTTCTTTATAAGGAGCATTTTTTAAATTAATTCGCTCGCCTCTAACTAACGCCGCCCCATGTCTGCCCACACGAGTAGGGATAACACAATCAAATATATCAATTCCTGAAGCGATCGCAACTACCATTTCTTTGTAAGTACCTACACCCATTAAATAACGAGGTTTATCCTCAGGTAAAAGAGGAGTTGTCCATTTTACTATTTGATGAATCAATTCAGGTTTTTCTCCAACACTTACACCACCAATGGCATAACCTGGTAAATCAAGTTTCACCAAATCTTTTGCACATTGAGTGCGTAAATCAGCATGAATTCCTCCTTGTACAATACCAAACAATGCTTGTGTATCGGGATTACGATGGGCTGTCATACATCTTTCTAACCACGAATAAGTCCGACTAACAGCTTTTTCTACTTCTTCTCTGGTAGCTGTAGCGGGAGGGCATTCATCAAAAGCCATGATGACATCTGCACCTAAAGCATTTTGAATTTTAATCGAATTCTCTGGAGTCATGTTAATAATTCTGCCATCTTTAGGAGAGCGAAACTTAACACCTTCATCAGTAATTTGACGCAATTTAGATAAGCTAAAAACTTGAAAACCACCTGAATCTGTCAAAATTGGTTTATCCCAACCGATAAATTGATGTAACCCTCCCCCTTTAGCAACGATGTCTTCTCCTGGTTGAATATGCAAATGATAAGTGTTACCCAAAATCATTTGAGCATCCATTTGGTGTAACTGAGCAGGAGTAATTCCTTTTACCGTACCTACAGTACCTACAGGCATAAATTTGGGAGTATTAACGCATCCATGAGGAGTATGAAAAGTTCCTGCACGTGCAAATGTATGCGAACAAGAAGCGTCTAATGTATAAGAAAAAACCACAATGAAAGTAAAACTAAAAGTTCTTAAATTAACAGTTGGCAATATAGCAACTAATAATCAATATATACGATCGTTGTCAAAACAATGAATGATTAACTTTACTGTTAAACAGATATTAAAGCGAAATTAGAACTTTTCTTTGATTCTCTCCCTTTTGAAACAAGATAATATTATCTCTATTTTTTTACCCAAGAAACTTATTTATTTGTTCACTGTAACTTACTTAAACTTTGATTGAAAGGCTTTTTGTTTACATTTAAATAAATAGCCAATCCAATACAAATACAACACCTACTTAATACTTTCCTCTGTACTTAAATTGTCTGAACTAAACTATTTTATTTAGACAAAATCTTCGTCTGACTGTACATCCCATTTTGCTGAAAAAACTTCTCCCATCATTTCATCAAAACTGCTAAAACCCAGATTTTTTGATGTTTGTTGTTGGTGTTCTTGACTTCCAGTTGCCATCGGAATTAAACGTATTGTACGGTTATCTTGAATCAAATCAAAATGTGTTTCATAAGGACTAACTTGATTAACTTTGAGATAATCAAAACTTTGAATATTAATATATAAACTATTATTAACAATCATTGTGGCTTGAGTTAAATCATTAAATACTTCTAAAATCCAACCTTGTCCTTGATTTTGCACAACCCCATCAATATCGTGTACATAACGGACTTGAGTCAAATCATTAAGCAGACGTTTGATATCTTCTTTGTTCACTAAAATACCTGATTCAATAATACAGGGTGCAACTAAGTGACAATTGTTGGTTTGATGATTCATGATTTATTGACCTTTTTTTTATCTCTATGCTAAATAATTGGGTTTGATTAAACTTAAAACAGTTGATCAAATAGCTCTTTGTTACTTAATGTTAAGAAAAGTTAATTTTTTTAACATCTCAAGTTTCTAGAGCAAATTATCTTTATCTAATTATAGATAATTTTTTCTTAATCGACTAGTTTTCATAATGCTAAAATAGTCTTATTTATCAGTTAATTTTGCTCAGTAAAAAACACCATTGTCTTACTTGATGAGTGGAAATAAGCACTGAAAATACATATATTCTGTCCAAAATTAATTAAACAATAAAAACAAAATACTGACTCTGTTATAGGCTATATTTTTTTGACAAAACAGTCAATATTTAATTTAGTATTGATCACAAAATTAAAAGTTATAATCAATTGTTTTTTTGTTCCCACCTAATCTTAACCTAAAATTAAATTTTTGTTCAGGTTAATTAATAATTTTTTTTTGATTATGAAAAATTTCCTTTCATCATTTTTGGGAGCGTTAGTTTTTTACACGACAATTAATCTTCCTTCTGCATTAGCTCTTAATTTCATCAGAATTGCTGTCTGGTTACCGTGGATTGGTATTTTACTTGGTTGTATATTGAGTATCATTGGTTACTTATTTGTGTTAGTTGGTTTTCCGAATTTAATGACGGCTATTTTTTTGGTTGCTTTCGCTATTTCGTTAACTGGTGGATTACATTTGGATGGTGTGATGGATACTGCCGATGGTTTAGCTATAGTTGGAGGAGACACTAATCGTCAACTAGAAGTGATGCGTGATAGTTATACAGGTGCTTTTGGTGTAATGGCGGCGATTATTGTTTTAGCTTTGAAATGGGGGGCTTTATTTTCTCTTTCAAATAATAATTGGTGGTGGGGTTTGATTTTAGCGATGAGTTGGGGGCGTTGGGGGCAACTAATGGCGATCGTTTTTTACCCATACCTGAGAACCGAAGGTAAGGGAGCTTTTTTGAAAGAAAACTTGGTTTTACCCTTTGATCTTATTTTGGCTTCTTTATTTATTGTTCCTGTCGTGCTAGGAGAATATTTTTACCTTCATCATTCACTTGTTTTTATTCTTTTGATTAATTTACTTTCTATTACGATCGCACTTATTGTCGGTTGGTGGTTTAATTACAAATTAGGAGGACATACAGGAGATACTTATGGAGCAACTGTCGAATGGAGCGAGGCTCTTATTTTATCTGTTTTAACTATATTTGTTGACTACAGTTAAAACCTTTGACTATACAGATAATAATAGTAAATAATTAACTATAGCGTTTCCCATAATTATGAGGTACAGTTTATATTTGCAAGTCCCCTTTGGTAAGGGGGATTTAGGGGGATGGTGAGTGTACTTAATAATAGTAAATAATTAACTATCAACTATCAACTATCAACTATCAACTATTTGACGATTGTAAACAATGGTTAATAATTTATCTTGGTTGAGATAAGATTCAGCTATCGTAAATTAGTCATAAAAAATATAATTACTAATAATTATGATTATTACAACCTTAGAAGGTGTCCCGGGTAAAGAGATAACTCAACATTATGGTATTGCTCAAGGTAGTAGCGTTAGGGCAAAAAATGTTGGTAAAGATATTCTAGCAGGATTAAAAAATATAGTTGGCGGTGAATTAGTTGGATATACCGAATTATTGCAAGAAGCTAGAGAAGAAGCAACTCAAAGAATGATTTCTCAAGCTGATATGTTAGGTGCAAATGCAGTAGTTAATGTTCGTTATGCCACTTCTTCTGTTGCTCAAGGGGCGGCAGAATTATTTGTGTATGGTACAGCAGTTAGAGTAGCAACAAGGATGGATAAACAATGATAGACATAACCATTTTTTTGATTTTGATCGGTATAGGTTATTTTGCTGGAAACTATTTTGAAAAAAAACATTACCAGAATATTAAAATACGAGAGAGAAAAACTGTTCATTTGCCCATGATGACTTTTGGTAAAAAAGATAAGCTTCCCGAAGCCCGTGATTCTCAATTATTTATTGGTAGTGTTGTGATTTCGGCTGATTATTTTAAACTTTTTGCTTTTGCACTACGTAATTTACTCGGTGGTAAAGTTGTCGTTTTTGAAAGTTTATTAGACAGAGGACGTAGAGAAGCTATTTTGAGAATGAAAGAAAGTGCTATGGCTTGGGGTGCTACTCAGATTCTTAATGTTCGTTTTGAAACTTCTAGTATTAGTGGTAATACACCAGGTAAACAAGGTTTAATTTCGATCGAAGTTATGGCTTATGGCACGGGGATAAAGTAGGAGTAATGAGTAATGAGTAATAAGTAATGAGTAAGAAAGAAAGAAGGATAAAAGATTAAAATAATTAATTTTTAAATTTTTAGCTTACTCCATTGATTGGCGTAATTATTTTTGATGGTAGTACAAGCTAATGAGCAAAAATCACCTTTGCCCTTTTGACAGCTTATGACGATTAATAAAAGACGTTGCACTATGTAACGTCTTTACAAATAACTTAATTTTGAATTGATTAATTGTTTAACTAAAATCTTCAATTAATTTATGACGAGGATTAAACTGCTCTATTTCTCTAATTTTGGCGTAAAGTTCTTTTTCAGCATCACTAATATCTGGAGGAAATTCGATATTTAAAATAACTAATTGGTCTCCTCTTTCGCCTCTAATATTAGGATAACCTTTGTTTGCTAATTTTAATCTTTGTCCTGATTTAATGCCTGAAGGTATATTCATTTGTACTAAACCATCAATCGTCGGTACTTCAATTGCTCCACCAACGATCGCTTCTGAAGGTGTTATGGGTATCTCACAACAAATATCCGAACCCTCTAATTGAAAAAAGGGATCGGATTTTACTAAAATCTTAAGATATAAATCACCGCCACGGATACCTTGTCCTTTAAGACGGATTTTTTGCCCATGATACATAGCAGGAGGCATATCAACTTCTAAAGAACGACCATCTTCTAATCTTATTCTTTCTCTACCACCTTCATAAGCTTTTGTCAAGGGTAAAGTTAATTTTGCTTCAATATCTTTTGGCTGACTACGAATTGGTGGTGGGGCAGAAGGAGGAGGAGGAGTCGCTGACTTGATGGTTTTGTTTACACCAGGGCGAAAATCATCATTTGTCGAAGTACGATTACTGTTCGTATTAAGAGTAGTTTTAATCGTTGTTTGATAAGGATTTTTGTTTTGAGGTACTCTAGTAGTTTGCTCCTCACCCTGACTTTGTTGATTGACTGGTTTTTTCTTAAAACCAAAGCCATTATTACGATTTTGATTTTGGGTACTACGGACAAATCGACGTTTAACAGTAAAAAGCTGATTATTATGTTGCTGACGTTTTACCTTATCCGAAAGAACATCATAAGCCTCATTAATTTGCTTAAATTGTTCCTCCGCTTCTTTGTTTCCTGGATTCAAATCAGGATGATAGCGTCTAGCTAGACGACGAAATTCTTTTTTGATTTCTTCTGGAGTAGCATTGTTTGGTACTCCTAGAACGTCATAATAGTTAATTACTGCTGTCCGTAAATTTTGCATAGTCAATATATTATTGATACTTGAGTTAAATTATATTTTCAGAATATGAAATAACAAAGAAATCTTTAGTATTTAATCAAGTTTAGACTGTTTTGTTTTACGCCTTTAGTTTTTATGCTTGTTTATTGATAACAACAGCAGATAATTAACTATAGGCTAAGCGGTAGTCAGATTAGATTCTAGAAATTTTATTATACCTTGTTTTTCTATTAGTCCGAGTACTTCTCCGTCTTCTTTAATTACAGTTAGCTCCAATTCTGTTTGTTTTTCAAGTAATTTGATTACGTCTAATAATGGTACTGTATCATTGACAGTTTTGACATCTTCAGTCGATTTCATCAAATCAGCTACACAAACTTCATTCCATTTAGAAGTGGGTACTGAGGGTAAATCTTTAACGTGTAATACACCAACTAAATTACCTTCTTCTGTGGTAGCTAAAAATTTCTGCCAAGACTGTTTACCAATAACATATTCGTTAACAAATTGACGCAAAGTTAAATTTTCTTTGATAACTGGGCTTTCAATTGAAACAGCATCACTAGCCGAATATTTTTTCAACTTGTCTTCAAAACTGGCTGATTGAGCCGCTGTGCCTGCATTTTTGAGTAAAAACCAACCGATAAATACTGTCCAGAAACTTCCATAAGGAAGTACTTGTAATGTACCTAAAATACCGATCGAAATTGCTGTCCAACCAAAAAACTGTCCAACTCTTCCTGCCCAAATTACACCTTTTTGAGGATTACCTGTTGCTTTCCAAACGATCGCTTTTAAGACATTACCACCATCAAGGGGTAAGCCAGGAATCATATTGAATAAAGCTAAAACAAGGTTGATATATGCGAGTAAAGAAACAATAATATTCAAGAATAAAGGTAAAGAAGATGTGTTGAGTACTACTGTTAAAATAGCAAACAAGATCAAGCTTACCAGTGGTCCTGCGATCGCAACTAGAAAAGATTGCTCAGGGGTTTCTGATTCTTTTCCTAACGCCGCTAAACCACCAAAAATGAATAAAGTGATCGATTTTACTTCAATGCCTTGGGAAATAGCGACAAAACTATGTCCTAATTCGTGGGCTAATACCGAACCAAAAAGTAATAAAGAAGTAGCTAAACCCAAAATCCAAGGATAAGCACCTGAAAGGGAGGTTTGAATTGCTAAATCTGTACCAAAACTTAGAGTCATTAACCCTAAAACTATAAACCATGAAGGATTGACATAAAACGGTATCCCAAATAGATTACCTACTCTGATATTGCCATTCATACAAATAAATCTCCGATTGATAAAATTGCAAAATAATTTAATAACGTTTACTATTGATTGATAATTAATTATCAGTTTAAGTCGAACGTTGCAGTGAATATTAACTAAGCAAATTAATATTCATAAATTGAAAAAAATTTATTATTATATAAACTATTAAAGAGAAAAAACCGACAATTAACATCTTCCTATGGTTAGAAGCACCAATCAAATGATCTTTGCTTTCTAATAACACGAAAACAATTAGCTCTAAAATTAACTATCTTCGATCGATTTTAATCATCATTATTGAACTAGATAAAAAGTTATCTTTATCAAAAAAATATTTATAATTTAATTATTAATTTCTATTGTAAATGATAGCTCACTACGAATCACACTATTATGGATTAGCGTCAACCGTATAAAAAATGGTTCGGTCATCATTGTGTATAGTTAGATAATTGACTAGATGATAATTAACGCTTTAATATTCTTGATTTTCTGTTCTTATCCTTTATTCTTTACTCATTAATCGATTTTTTTCATTAGATAGATGCAATAAGTCGGTACGCAAAATTAATTATCTGCTTTACTTCCTTTTTCCTTTTTCGATTTAGACAATAATAATAACAAAAACAAAGTATTAAACCCGCCTTGAACTATCGTGCAAGGCTAATATCCTGTTCGTTTAATAAATTAAACTTAAATTTAGATATAGCAAAGTGTCTCATAATTGTTTTCAAGTCCCCTTTAGTAAGGCAGGGCTGTTTCATTCAAAGGAAGAAGAAAATAGCCCTTTCCATCACAAAAAAATGTGAGGTATTATTATATTCTTTACAACGATAATTAATATTAAAGAGGGTTGATAATGTAGTATTTACTATCAAACAAAAACCAAATATATAAAAAATAATTTAGAATAATAAAGTTAAATATTACTGTGTGAAGAGAGTTAATTTAAAGACATAGTTTAGAATAATTATCAAGAGTAAAAAAACGATCGTAAAGTAAAAAAAATAAGTTATTTTAACAGAATTAGAAACAAAAAATAAACCTATTTATTATATCTTTTCAATAAAAAACGATCGATGTTAATTATAACTAATCGATCGCTTTTAATAAATGTCATCAGAAAATAGACGCAGACTAACCAGCGGCTTGTAATCTTGCTCTTGCTCTTTTAATATTCTGAGATGCTTTTGTTTTTTCACGAGAGTCATCACCAGCAGAGGTTAAAGCATTTTCAGCGGCGGTTAAAGCAGAAGTCGCTTCTTCTTTGTCGATGCTGTCGCCTAATTCAGCAGTATTAACTAATACTTTAACTTCATTGTTATCAACTTCAGCAAAACCACCCATAACGGCGATCGATTTCCAATCTTTATCAGTACGCACTCTCAAAACGCCAATATCTAAACTAGTTAGTAAAGGAGCGTGATCGCTTAAAATACCTAATTGCCCTGTACTACTAGGTAAAATTACTTCTTGGGCAGTATCATCCCAGACTATATTATCGGGAGTAATTACCCTTACTGTTAAAGCCATAATTTTAATGTATTAATTAATAATCTAAATTTTATTTATAGTTAAAAAAAGGAAGAAATAGCGAATAGGTAAAGAAATTAAGCAATCTCAACCTACCCCCTATCTCCAAATGAACTGTCAATTCAAGAATAAAGAACAAAGGTAATTTTAAAAATAGCTTGAACTATCATTAAAATCCAGAATGCCAAACACTTGACAGAGCGTAATCACCCTTTATTTTTTAGTTAATTCTCCATTCTCCATTCTTCGAACTAGCCTTTCATTTTTTCGGCTTTAGCAACCGCTTCATCGATATTACCGACTAAGTAAAACGCTTGTTCTGGCAATTCATCTAACTCACCACCAAGAATTCTTTTGAAACCTTTGATGGTATCTTCTAGAGAAACATATTTACCAGGGCTACCAGTGAATACTTCAGCTACGAAGAAAGGTTGAGATAAGAAACGTTCAATTTTACGCGCACGATCGACAACTATACGATCTTCTTCAGATAATTCATCTAAACCAAGAATTGCAATAATATCTTGTAATTCTTTGTAACGTTGTAAAGTAGATTGAACAGCACGAGCAGTATCGTAATGCTCTTCACCGACAATACTAGGTTGTAACATAGTACTACTAGAATCTAAAGGGTCAACAGCAGGATAAATACCTTTAGAAGCTAAACCACGAGACAATACGGTAGTACCATCTAAGTGAGCAAAGGTAGTTGCAGGAGCAGGATCGGTTAAATCATCCGCAGGTACATAAACCGCTTGAATAGAGGTGATAGAACCTTCTTTAGTTGAGGTAATACGTTCTTGTAAATCACCAACATCAGTACCCAAAGTAGGTTGATAACCAACCGCCGAAGGCATTCTTCCTAGAAGAGCAGATACTTCAGAACCAGCTTGTACAAAACGGAAGATATTATCAATGAAGAGTAATACGTCTTGCTTGTTAACATCACGGAAATACTCAGCCATAGTTAAAGCCGATAAACCAACACGCATTCTAGCACCAGGTGGTTCGTTCATTTGACCATAAACTAAAGCAATTTTTGAGTTTTCAGGATTCTCAGCGTCAATTACATTAGATTCGATCATTTCGTTGTAAAGGTCATTTCCTTCACGGGTACGTTCACCTACACCACCGAATACAGATACACCACCGTGTTGAATAGCGATGTTATTGATAAGTTCCATCATAATAACGGTTTTACCAACACCTGCACCACCAAATAGACCGATTTTACCACCTTGACGATAAGGAGTTAAAAGATCAACAACTTTAATTCCTGTTTCAAATACGGTTGGTTTGGTATCTAAATCGGTTAATTTAGGTGCTTTGCGGTGAATAGGAGAGGTTTCATCAGTTCCTACAGGACCTTTATTATCAACAGTTTCACCTAAAACGTTAAAAATACGTCCTAAAGTCGCTTTACCGACAGGTACACTAATAGGGGCACCACTATCTACAACATCCATACCTCTGACTAAGCCATCAGTTGAACTCATTGAGACAGCACGAACTTGATTATCGCCTAAAAGCTGTTGTACTTCACAGGTAACCGAAACTTCTTGTCCTGCTACGTTTTTACCACTTACAGTTATAGCATTATAAATACGGGGGAGACTGCCACTGGGAAATTCAGCATCAATCACAGGTCCAATTACTTGAATGATTTTACCTACGTTTGTTTTTTCTTGTGTTGCAACCATCTAATTTATACTTTTAATTTATTGACTTAATTATTAATTTATAATAAGATTTGCCACTATCAAGATTATCATGGTCTGGGATCAATTTCACAGTTAAGAGTTAGGTTTTAGGTTTTAAGTTTTGAGTTTTAGCTTTTAGGTTTTAGCTTATAGCTTTTAACTGTTCATTGTTCATTGTTCATTGTTCACTGTTATCTGTTATTTTCTGCCAAAGTCGGCGGGAATTTCTCCCCACGATCGTGTTTCCCATTTTAAAATAGGATTAGTATAAGAGTTGTTTTTTAGCCAATCGATCGCATTTTCTAGACGAGTAAATATTTCTTGGTTTTGATAATTTGGTTTTAAGGTAGTTTTGGGTTGTTTTTTTCTGACCCAACCGATCGCTATTTTAGAATCTGAATAAATCGGCATTGTAAGCTGATTATGATCCTGAAGATAGGCTAAACCATCAACTAGAGCTAAAAATTCTCCTATGTTATTAGTTCCATTATTCATCGGGCCATGACGAAATAAAATTTTTTTAGTCATTGTTTCTACTCCTTGATATTCCATAATTCCGGGATTACCTAAACATGAAGCATCAACTGAGATACTTTGCTCTATAATCTGCCCATTACTCGGTGTGGTTATAGTTACAGATTTATTGGCTTTAGATTTAGATTTGCTGGAGTAGTAATTAGGTGGCGATGAATTAAAAGCACTTTGGGCTTGCGCTTTAGTTTTAAAAGATTTATATTTAGCGTCAGCAAATTTATCAACCTGTTGCTTACATTCTGCCCAAGTTGTAAATATTCCCGTTTTTCTACCTTTCCAAACTACATAATATTTTGTTGATTTCATAAATGTGATCGATAAAAGTTCTAAGGACAAACGCTTAATTACTTATTTAAATAATTGTTAATAATTAATTATTAATTATTAATTATTAATTTTATTATTGACCGAGCTTACCGATCGTATGATGTAATAATTTTAAATTGGGAAAATAAAGACTATCACTATCAGACTCAATTATGAGTAAATTTTTTTGTTGTAACCCAGATAAAATTTGCCGACATTCGGCGATCGATAATTGAGCTAAATCAGCTAAATCTTGCTCTAAAAAATTATAAACTAAAATACCTTCGTCTGTTTCTTCACCATATTTTTGAGCTAAATCAATTAAAATTGTAGCTAATCTAACTTTGATTGGTTGACGATAAAATTGACAATATTTTTGATATTCTTTTACCCGATTAATTGTAATACTTAAAAACCGATTTAATATTTGAGTATATTGATATAAAAATTGTAAAAATTGCTGAGCAGGAATAATTAAAAGTTGGACATCAGAAATAGTAACAATCTGACTATTAAGAGTGTTATTAGTTAGGATACCTTCTTCACCAATAAAACTACCTTTACCCATTATTTCTAAAGTATATTTGTTCTCAGGCTCAATAGTTTCTCTTTTTATCCATCCTGAAACTATAAAGTAAACGTTTGAACCCCAACTTTCTTCATCTATCAATACTGTTTGTGCTTGGTATTCTTCAAGGTTAGCGATCGATAAAAATCTTTCTAAAATGTCAATATTAATATTACGAAACAAAGAAAATATATCGCTTAGCTTTTGCGTCTTCATCAAATATGAATTGACAATTTAAATTTACTAAATAATTATTGTATTCTACTCTATCTAAGTAATCATTATCAACTCAGACAAAGCGAAAAATGATCACTAATCCATAATGAGAATTGATAGTTCGAGATTATTTAATCAAGTTGTGTGGTGCGTTCAATAGATCTTTTAGCTGTATTCTTACTAGTTTATACTTTAACTATTAAAAATTGCCTAATTCTTAGTTAATTGGTTCTAAAAAAACCTAAAATTAAAATTAAATATCTATAAATAATTCAAATAACGAAAAGAAATAATAACTAAAAGTCATCTATAATCAAATCAGTTAGTGATCAACAGTTAAGAGGATTGGCACAATATACTCCCGAAATGTCAAAGCGAGTCGATCGAACTCAGAGCAAAATTATTATCGTCTAAAAAGAGAACTTAGAGCAGGTAGTGTCGTCTTATTTGGTATTTTTCTGTCAGGTACTTTTTGGTTTTGGTTGATCGAAAAATGGTCATTACTAGATTCAGCTTACATGACAATGATAACTCTTTCTAGTGTTGGTTTTGGCGAAATACATCCTCTTTCTGAACGTTCTCGACTTTTTACGATTGTCTTAATTTTAATGGGTTTGATTACCATTGGTTATTTAGTCAATCGTTTTACAGAAGCACTATTACAAGGTTATTTTCAAGAAGGCATTCGTTTGAGACAAAAAAGAAACGTGATTGATAAACTAATAAATCATTATATAATTTGTGGTTTTGGTAGAACAGGCTCTTATGTAGCTAGTGAATTTGCCGCTGAAACCATTCCTTTTATAATTATCGACTCAGATATAGAAGAAATAGAAAAAGCACAACAACTTGGTTATCTGGTTATTCAAGGAGATGCTACTTTAGATGAATATCTTTCTTTAGCTAAAATTGAAACTGCTATTTGTATTGTTACAGCAATTAGTTCAGATGCTGACAATCTTTATACTGTTATTTCTGCTAAAGCTTTAAATCCGAAAATTAGAGCTATTGCTCGTGCTAGTACAGAAGAAGCCGTCAAAAAATTAGAAAGAGCGGGTGCAGATGTAGTAGTTTCTCCTTACATTACAGGTGGTAAAAGACTAGCGGCGGCGGCATTACGCCCACAGGTAATGGATTTTGTTGATGGTATTCTTAGTGGAGGCGAAAAATCATTTTATCTCGAAGAATATTTATTAGCTCAAGAAACTTGTCCTTGTTTGGGGCAAACTTTGATGGAAACAGATTTAAGATCAAAATCAGGAGCGTTAGTCGTTGCTATTCGTCGTTTTGACGGAACTTTAATAGCCGGCCCTACAGGTAATAGTCTGCTAGAAGCTGGTGATTCCTTAATTTGTATGGGTACAGCAGAGCAATTAAGAATATTAAATAGTATTTTAGGTCCAATTAACTCTCCGAGAAGACCAAAACATAAGTAGTTATTAAGAATTGACAATCTTTTTTTTCTTCGTTATCGGGTGAGCAGACGATTGAATAATCTTAATTGGTTGTGTGTGTTGCTTACTTTGAATTGGGTCATTTAAGGCTGATAGAAAACGCTCATAGGCATGAACTTAAAATTGGATTGATAAATGGTAATTACTGCTTGAAATATTAAGAATAATTTAATTCCTCCTTATTATTTTTGGCAATCGATCGTACAATTTGGTTACTATCTTGTGTCAGTTTTTGTTTGATTTGTGTTGGTGTATTTGGATTATCTGCTACTGCATAACGCTCTATCCAAGAAACCGAATTTGCTCCATTTTCTAATATTTCTACTGGTGTCAATGGATGTAATAAAGAAATAAATCTGACAAAAGCAACATCGGAATTACTATATTCTAATAATATGGTTGGTAAATCATCAGTTTTGGGGTTATAAATACGACTTAATCCTCTTAGAGTAGGACTTAAAGATTGTGTCTTCTGGTTATTCTGGTTAGTTTGTTGGCTTACTGATGATAACTCTTGAAAACTATTTCTAATCAATTCTGGTGTATTTTTATTTTTGCTCAAAGCACGATGTACTTCTACTAATTCATCTTTTGCTAATTTTTCGATTAGATACTGAGGTAGATTAGGATTACTGGCAACACCAGCACGAATCATTTTATCGTTAGCTTCTGATAAATTTTCTAAAAAACTGACTGGTGTATTCGGATGAGATGCAACTGCTATTTGTATTCCGATGTTGGTTTGTGCCGTCATCATGGTTAGATAAATAATGCTTAAAGTGTCTTCTGTTGCATTAGGATTCATTGCTAAATTTAAGCGAACTTGATTTGATGGATGAGAAGCTAGTTTTTCTTGTGTTTGAGGTTTTATTTTCTGCTTTTGAGCGATCGAACTTAAAATACTTTCCTGAGTTTCATTATCAACTAACCAATCTAAGGTTTCAAGCGAAATATTATCGTTATTTACCGCCGTAGCACGAACCATCGAGACTGGCATTTTGACAAGATAATCTAACCCTTGTGCTGGTGTTTCTTTTCTCCCTGCTATTTTATAAGCGACGCTATGAGCTGAACCAATACTAGTAGTAATATTGTTTTCTAGTGCTTTTGCCATCTCTAGTAAGATATCAGCAGATGTATTAGGATTATCAACCACAGTTTGTCTAACTAAGTCATCACTATCAAAAGCCAAACGTTTTAAAGTAGTGCTAGATATTGTTGGGTAAAGTGCGACAAAATGGCGAATAGTTTTATTAGAATGATGAGATAGTTTTTCGAGTATTTCACTTGGCATATTCGGATTTTTCTTTTGAGTACTATTACTACCTCTAAGAATTGATTCTATCTGGTTTTCGTCACTGATTTGGGGTATATATTCCGCTAAAATATCTCTTGGTGTAGCTGGATTTGTAAGTACTTCTACTTGTCTTTTTTTGTCGCTAACTAATTGTTTGAGGATAACGACAGGAGTATTGTTATTTTGAGCTATTTCTTTGCGTATCCATTCATTTCCAGTTTGGACTAGTTTTTGTAATATTTCTACTGATAGATTGTTTCTTGATTTTACTAAACCTAAGTGAACAGAACTATCTTTGTCTTGAGCTAGTTGGGTAATTATTTTTGGAGAAAGATTAGGGTTTTGTGCTACTGCTTGGCGAACACCTTTATCTTCATCTTGAGCTAATTTTTCTAATGCTTCTATGGGTGTTTTATTATTACTGGCAACAAAAATTTTGGTATATTGATCGCCTGTTTCTAATACTCTAGCTAAAGCATAAGCACGATCGATTCTTTCTACTAATATTTTATTTGCTTCTTTAGTTTCTTTTTTTTGATTAATTATTAGTTGAATTTCATAAGTAGATTGAAGATTAAGACACGGATTTTTTAACACATCTTCACCTACTATGTTGGCTAAAACTAATTCTTTCAACAAAGCCATAGAAGCATTAGGATTTTGAGCTACCTCTTGGAAAATATAATTGTATCCACTAGTGTTTTGTGTTTGTTCGACAATTTGTCTAAGAAGATAATCAGGGCAGTTAGGATTTTTGGCAACTAGAGATAGTTGAACTAATTTCTTGCTGACCATTTTTGCTAAAATTTCAACAGGAGTATGTGGGTTTTTAGCGATCGTTTCATTACCATGACCACAATCAACTAATTGTTCTAAATATTCTTTTCTTTCATTTTCTGGTACAGCAGGATTTAGTGCAAGTGCAAGTAAATAAGATGCTTGTGGAGAATAGCGATCGAAACTATTGTAATCAAATTTTTGTCGTGGTTTTTGCCAAAAAAGACTATGTGCCTTAATTGGTGTAGATGGATTTCTTAATAATGCCGCAATAATCTCTATAAAACTACGATCTCTATAATCGTCTCTGTCTAACAACGAAATTACGCCAAAAAGAGTATAATTTGCTGGTAAATTGCTTAAAAAATCACTTCTATTAATTTGCTTTTGATTTAAACCATAATCAATCCAACCTCGATCTTGTCTTGGAATTCCACTACCACTCATCCCAATTCCTAAAAATGTTATCTGAGCTATTCCCATCAGATGTTGTGTTTCAACTTCGTTTAAAGAATTGGTTAATTGAGTCCAATCTTGTAAGATCGTTTTTCTCAATTTTTCATTTTTTCTAAGTCCAGATAATATTTGTTCTGGAGATTGATAACGATCGATAAAATTGCTAAGTTTATCTAATAAAGAAGATGAAATCTCAGAAATTGCAGTTGTAAAATTGGTCAGTTTTTGTACTAGTTTTGCTCTAGTTGGTGAGATTTTATTGATTAATTCTTCTAAAATGATTACAGGTGTATCAGGATTCTCTGCTATTTTGACAATTCTTTGTTGACACTCATAATCCCAATTATCATTAATAAAATCCCTGAATAACTTTAATTTTAATTGTGGGGAAATTTTATTATTTTGAGCAACGGCTAACTTTGCATTTTGGTTAGGATACTCAATAATTTTTTCCAATATTTCTGTTGATACTTGAGAATGCTCAGCAACATTAGCTAAAAACTCTATATCATCACTAACCCATTTTTTGTGAATACCCGTATTACGGTTATTTTTCCCTTCTAACTCTAATCTTTCTGCCGTTAATTGTTCAATATCAATATCAGCTAATTCGCCTAGAATCCAAGTAGGTGTATTTGGTTGTTTCCGAAAATAATATCTAAAATTATGATCTTTCCAAGCAGGAGTATTTTTATCTCTGTTATCAAAGATTCTTTCTAAAATACTTGCGGGTAAATTTTCACGATTTTTGATCACGCTTTGCTGAGTTTCAAACAGACTATGTAAAATCTCTTCAGTTGCATTAGGATGTCTAACTACCTCAACTTGTACATGATTTGAATTTTGGGCTAATACTTTTAAGATACTTGCGGGTGTATTGGGATTTTTCGCTACAGCTAATTGAATCTTATATAGTTTATTTCCTGCTAACTTTAATAAGGTTTCTTCACTAGTAGTGGGATTTTGTGCCACTGCGAGTCTTATCCAATCCCAGTTACTGTTACTTAAACTTTCCAACTGCTCTTTATCCGTATTCCAATCACTGGCTATTTCTTGTTGCCCTTTAACTAAAGAAACTAGTTGTGGCGGACAATTAGGATGATGTTCGACTGCCAAACGAATTGGTAATTCTAAATTGCCTATCAAATTTTGTAAGATAGCGATCGGTGTTTGTTTCGCTTCTGCTACTTGTAAACGAGCTTCTAAAGATTCATCTTGAGCTAATCTACTTAAAAAAGATATTTTATGACGTAAAGGTAAATAAGAATTGCTTAACCCCTCAATCAGACGATCTGCCGGTACCCATTTACTCAAAAAATAATCTGGTACAGGAGCAATTTTGAGTAACTCTACTGCCAACTTGTCGTTTTGCCCCAAATTACGAGAGTTGATTTTTTCTTCGGCAACCTCATACCCATTTTGATTTAATTCTCCTGCATAATTAACGTGTAATTGAACGGCTTCAACTACTTCAGGTAATTCACTATTTACTAAGATTGCTAATAACTCTACGGGGGTTTGTGGGTAAGTAGCGATCGCAATTTGTACATCTGGATCTTGAATTTTCAAAGATTCAGGATTAGTAATAAAAGTTTGTAAGTCTTGATTGTTAATGGGTATAAGTTGTTCCATCATAATTTCAATAAGAATAATCTATTTATTTGCGAAGAATTAAAACACAGACATTGTATTTGTTGTTTTTAGATAATTGTCGATCGCTATCAAACATTAAAGTTAAGGATTATACTCAAATTCTGCATAAGAATAAATCCCAATCCAATCATTAGCAGGTGTGCAACCTACCTCATAACTGTAACCAATATCCCAAAAACTAACTTTTATCTGAGTTCTATTTTCTAAGCATTGATTCATAAATTGACTCAATCTTTGACTGTGATTATAATCATCTGCATATTCTATTTGAGTCAATTGCCAAGTTAGCATACCCGAATTTTGTAAAGCGATCGAAATTGCTTCTTCTTTTGTTTCCCCTCTTCCTGTAACTATTTGATGCTGATGAGTTTGATTGTAGCCACCATACCAATAATCATAAAGAGTAATTGGTGTAAGACGATCGACAATTGATTCTATATTAGACAATGTATCATCTTGAATGTTATCTGAAGATTGATCGTAACTACTTGTATTTCGATCGTAAAGGCATAAATCTTCGACGATTGGTGCTAAACAAATCCAATTATGGTTAGTAGTTTTACCAACAATGATTGAAACATAAAAATAGGGGCGCTCCCATTCCCATTCAGAGTTAGTAACTTCTAAAGAATATGCTTCGATAATTTCTAGATTTTCTTGGCATATCTTTTGTAATTGCTGATAGTATTGTTGACGTTGTTGGGCTATCTCATCATTCCAATCTTCATCATTTCGATCGTTATATTCATCATGAGTGCGAGATGGTGCATATTCATAGCCATCGCTTTTTTGGTCGGTGGGAGTACCCCAGTTTTCGATATTTTGCCAATGTTCAAATACTAATTCTAAATCTGTTTGCTTGACAAATCCTTGAGATTTCATTAAATTCCAAGGGTTAAATTCTCCTTGTTTTTCTGTTTCCCAGAGGAAATCATTATAACTACCAAGAATTTCTAATGTACCGAGTAATTGTTCTGTTTCAGGTTTCATAAGCTATAAAAAATGACTGTGAGAAAAGGTTTAAATGTATTTATTTAGATTTAAAATTAAGGATTATAAGTAAATTGACTGTTAAAATACACGCCAACTCGATCGTTCTCTCCCTTTTCTCCTAAGATGTAAATATGTTCGTAATCCCAAAAACAAAAACGATAAAGTAATAACTCAGAAAAACTTTGCTGTAAGAAGCGGTGAAGTAAATGATAGTTGTCGGCTTCACATTCGTGATCATTATCAAGCTGATAATCAATATTAAAACGATCGAATTTATATATTTCCAAAAACTTAGATTTGAGCAGAATATTTTGCAACGCTACTTCTTTACTATCCCCTGTCGCCATAAGAATCTGATATTCATGAGTGGTTTCATAACCTCCGTCATACCAACCATAAACTTCTATCTTCGATAATCGATCGATTTGTTTTTTGATTTCTAAAATTACATCGTCAGTAAATTGACAATCATTTTTTTCCTTATTGTGGGGTGAGCATATAATTGAACAATTGTCATCAGTCGTGTTTACTGCTTGATTACATCCAATATAAGATGAGGTTTCTTGAGGTACAGTAGGGCTTAAAGCAATCCATTGTTGAGGTGCAACTTCTGCAACAGCAACCGATAAAGAATAATCTTGATTACAATTTAACTCAAATGCTTGTAAGTTAGTGGTTTTACTTGATAAAAGTTGCAATATATTTTGATAGTTTTTTGCTCTAGTTATTTTTGTTTTTTCATCCAGTAATATTTCTGCTTCATCTTCATCTTCTTCTATGCAACAGGGGTCATCTTCTAATATTCTTTTTGCCGCTAAACCTGTGTTTTCTGACCATTGCCAATTTTCGATCGCTTTTTCGAGATCAGTTTCTTGTATCCATCCTTGCGATTTAAGAAAAGATAATGGGCTAAATATACCTTGCTGTTGACTATTCCAAACATAAGGTTTTAAAGTATCCCCCCAATGACAAGGTATATTGCAATCAATTTTTTGCTCTAAAATTAGTTCTATTGTTGCTAATGTTTGTTCTGTTTCAGGTTTCATGATTTTTTCGATTAATTATATATAGTTAAAAAAAAAGCAAAAGTATTTATGAAGTCTCCCCTTCTGAAGGGAAGATGAGTGAGGGGTTAAACAAGGCTCAAATCAACCTCACCCCCAGCCCCTCTCCTTCAAAGGAGAGGGGAGTTTAATTAGGTATTTCTCGCCACGGCACGGACAATTTGATTCGCATCTTGAGCCAATTTTTGTTTAATTTCTGTGGGTGTATTTGGGTTATCCGCTACCGCATAACGCTCTATCCAAGAAGCCGAATTTGCCCCATTTTCTAATATTTCAACTGGTGTATTTGGATGCAGTAAAGAGACAAAACGCACAAAAGCAACTTCTGAATTACTATATTCTGATAAGACAGTAGGTAAATCATCAGTTTTGGGGTTATAAATACGACTTAATCCTTTTAAAGTAGAACTAGACGATCGAGTTTGAGTACTTTTTTCCCTTGTTGGTAACAAATCTTTGAGAGAATCCTTAATCATTTTGGGAGTATTAGAATTATTAGCTACCGCACGGCGTACTTCTACTGATTTGTCTTGAGCTAGATTTTCTAACACAGCATTAGGAGTATTAGGGTTTCCTGCTACTTTAGTTAATACGATCGCTTCTGTATCTTGTGACAATTGTCTTAAAAGCTCTTTAGAAGTATTCGTATTCTCCGCTACTTGTGAGCGAACATCTGACATCTCATCTTCTGCTAAAGTTTCTAAAATCTCAGGGATAGCCGTTTGAGATACGATCGCCTTTCTGACCGATACATCTTCATCTTTTGCTAGTTTCAAAGATAAGGCATCGGTTAAATTAGAATGACGAGTTAAGGCAATGCGAACATCAACACAACGATCGTGAATCAGTATATTAAGTAACTCTGGAGTCAAATTAGGATTATAATAAACTAGCGATCGTATTACATCATCATCTGTTCTAGTGGGAAATAGTGAATCAGGATCGAGTATAGGAGTGACAAACTCTCTTCTAGCAATAATTTCCAAAGCATCGATCGGAGTTTTTGGGCTAGATGCGATCGCAATTAACAAACTATAAGCATCACCAAATATACCACTTTTAAGAGCATCTTTAGTATTGTTGGGTGCATTAATTGATTTTTGAGCATCCTCTACAAATTGTCTCAAAACTCTAGCAGGAGTGTTGGGATGACTTACAAGACTCAAACGAGTAGTAAGATCGGTATATTTAGCGAAATATTCTAATATATTTGGTGGTGTCTTTGGGTTATCAACGACGGCTCTAACTGTCGGCACATAAGAATCACGAGCGAGTTTTTCTAATGTACTAGTCGAAGTATTGGGGTGAGAAGCTACACGATAACGCACAGAAGAATAATGATGACTAGCTAACTTATCTAAAATTTCTATTGGCATCTTTGTCCCTTTAACAGGATGCTTAATTAATTCTACTAAAGGTTTGTTTGCTGATTCGGAATTACTCTGACGGGAATTACTTTGCGATCGTAAAATACTATTAACTTGACTGGCTAATACTTCTGCTGGTGTATTGGGGTTACTTGCATCAACTAAGTTTTCCTCTAATCCTAAACGATTAAGAACGGTTACAGGAGTATTCAGATTTCTTATTAGTACTTTTTTAACGTTGATGCTCGAATCATTAGCTAACTTGATTAATAACTCTTCTGGTGTATCAGGATGGTTAGCTACTTCTTGTCTGATTTGTTCTGATTCATCTTGGGCTAATTTTTCTAGTAATTCAACGGGAGTTTGTATTTTACTGTAAGTATTTTTGTACGCTAGAGCCGATCGAACGCCAAAACTAGAATCTTCTGCTAATTTTAGTAAAATATTTAAAGGTAGATTTTTATTTTCTGCAACAACTTTACGTACAGTTTCATCTTCATCCTTAGCGAGTTTTTCAATTACTTGAATTGGGGTTTGAGGATTTCTAATGACGGAAATTTTAGCATTTTGGTTTCCTGTTTCGACTACCTTATTTAAAATGTAAGGAGTATTAACTCTTCTATTTAATATTTGACGAGCCTGTTCATACTCTTTTATTTCTTCTATTGAAATCGATGAGCGATAGCTTTTGAATATATCTGAGCTAAGACTGTTTTCAGTCTTTGTCTTAGGTTTTTGACCTAGTTTAATTAGTATTTTAGATGGAGTATTAGAATGTTTTATCACCTTAGAAAGTATTTCGTAACTAGAATCCTCGGCTAATTTTGCTAAAACGATAGCTGATGTTGCAGGATTTTTCGCTACAGCTAATCGAATCGGATATACTTTATCTTCTGCTAACTTTAATAAAGTTTCCTCTGAAGTAGAAGTATTTTGGGCTACTGTTTGTCTAATCCAATCCCAATCACTATTACTTAAACTATCTAATTGTTTTTTATCAGTATCCCAATCACTAGCTATTTTTTGTTGCTCCTTAACCAACTTAACTAATTCCAAAGGGCAATTCGGATGATGTTTTACTGCTAAGCGTACTGCAAATTTCAAGTCACCAATTAAACTTTTTAAGATTGCTACAGGTGTTTCTAAAGATTCTGCTATTTGTAAACGAGCTTCTAAAGATTCATCGTGAACTAACCTATTTAATAAATTAGCTTTGTAACGAGAAGGTAAATAGGGATTTTTTAATGCTTGACTTAAATAATTACCTGGTACCCATTCGCTTAAAAAATAATCAGGCACAGGAGCAAACTTCAATAATTCTACTGCTAATTTGTCGTTTTGCCCCAGATAACGAGACTTTAACTTTTGATCAACAATATCTTGCCAATTTTCTTCAATTTCTCCTGCATAATTAACATGGAGTTGAGCGGTGTCTGCTACTTCATCTATACCACTATTAACTAAAATAGCTAAAAATTCACGGGGTGTATCGGCATGAGTCGCAACGGCTATTTGTATTACTTTGTCTTGTTCAATTAAAGACTCTGGATAATCAATAAATGATTGTAAGTCTTGTTTAGCGATCGATATTAACTGCTCCATCATCACCTTTTTAATATATATGTACTTAATAAGTATATACTATAATATTTCAACGTAATCAAACAAAAAACTTTTTTGATTAATGAATTATCTCTGAGGATTAGTAATTTGTTTGTCATAATCAAGACACGATCGTTTATTGGTTCAAATTAGATAAGAGTATTAGCAAAAAGCGATCGTACACTCAAGTAAATTGAACAAAACGATTAATACCTAAATTCAACCTCAATTATTTATTATTTATTACCAATGAACTTGACTTAAGATATATTTGAGACAATCATAGTCATTTTTCAGTAAAACACTCAAAGTTCTACCGGCACTAACTAACCATTGTCTGTCACCTCCTCGCAGACTATAACTTTCTCTTAAAGTAGCCGCAATTAGTGATTCTACTGGGGCATTAGGTAATTGTAATAATACTCTTAAAAAATCGGGATTATTAGTAAACTTGATTATTTCCACGGGTTCGGCACGAAAAACTGCTTGGTGAATTTGAGGTGGGCGAGGTGGTAAATACTGAAAAATACTACCATCGCTAGGGCTATAACCATTTTCTTCGTTAGTAGGAGGAGTTTCAAAACCAATGATAATTGCTCTAAATTCAGTTTTAAGCATTGCAAAAATTTGCGGTTGTTGCTCTTTTAATTCTGCTAGAGTTAAACCTAACGCCCTTGCTCTGTGTACCGAATCTATCGGGGCTGTGGTAACATTCGTGACTAAAGAAAAAATTTTATTACCTGATTCTTCATCAAATGATTTTACCCAACTACCAAATGGTGGCATAGCAGGGAAATTTAATTCTTCAGGCTCAAGACATTGTGCTAAAAATTCGATCGTGGAAGTTTCGATTACTTCTCCAATATGATCTGAATTTCTACCTTCATTGTTAACTTTGGGTAAGGGTAAACGCACGATCGTATATTAATTAGTGATAATTTATTTATTAGTTTAATATATTAACGTTTTTGATAGTTATTAAGTACTGTTTACATAATTGATAATTGATAATTGCCTCTACACTTATTTCCTGAAACTTGAAATTTATCATGAATACTCCTAAACCGATCGTCAAAATAATTGCTTGGCGATTGGTAAAAAAAAATCTAGCTTCTCGTATAACTAGTTGGCTTTATAATAAAGTGAAATTCAAATAAATTTTTAGTTGACAATAAAAAATAATTAAAAGCTTTTTTAGATAAAGTTTGTTGAATTTATTAAGCTAAGAACAAGTTAGTTTGAGATTAGAATTATAAAAGGAAGAAGAAATAACGTGACAGAATCTTATTTTGCAACTACCGCTAGAGGATTAGAAGAGATAACGGCTCAAGAATTGATTAAATTAGGAGCAAAAGAAGTTGAAACAGATTTCACAGGAGTACATTTTCAAGGAGACAAACGTTTATTATATAAAGTCAATCTTTGGGGAAGAACGATTTTTCGGGTTTTAAAAGTAATTAAAACTGTTAAAAGTAAAAATAGAAAACAACTCTACGAAGAAATACAAAAGATTGATTGGTCAGAATATATACAACCAAATCAAACATTAGCTGTTCGTTCTACAGGTAAAAACGATGAGCTTAATCATACTCATTTTACCGCTTTACAGATCAAAGATGCGATCGTTGATCAACAAATGAAGCAAACTGGTTCTCGCTCAAGTGTAGATCCAAAAGATCCTGATCTTTATCTTAACGCACATATCTATAACGATGACTGTGTCTTAAGTTTAGATAGTACAGGTGAAAGTCTTCATCGTCGTGGTTATCGCCCTGCAGTTGGTTTAGCACCTCTAAAAGAAACCTTAGCCGCCGCTCTACTTTATCTAACTGAATGGGAAGGTGAACAAGTTTTATATGATCCTTTTTGTGGCTCAGGTACAATTATTTTAGAAGCGGCTTTAATTGGTTTAAATATTGCTCCCGGTTTATCTCGTGATTATTTTTATTTTCAAAACTGGGCAGACTATGACGAGCAATTGTGGGAAGAAGTATTAAACGAAGCCGAAACTGCACAAAAAAATCAAGTAGCCCCGATTATCGGTAGTGATGCCGATCGAGACATTGTTAGACAAGCTCAAACAAATGCCCATATTTGCCAATTACATCAAGAAGTAAAAATATACCAAAAACATTTAATTGATATTCAACCTCCAGCAGAATCGGGTATTTTGATTTGTAATCCACCTTATGGGAAAAGAATATCTGATACTGAAAGTTTATTTCCTTTATATAAATTACTCGGAGACATTTTAAAGCAAAGATTTACAGGTTGGACAGCTTATATTTTTAGTGGTAATAAGGAGTTGACTAAAAAGATTGGTTTACGTACTTCTCGTCGTGTACCGATCGATAATGGTGGTATTAGTTGTACTTTACTTAGATACGATCTTTATTAAACTGGGGGTAATATTTTGTTAATAAGGGTGTAAACTCTCTTGTTTTAGCTTAAAAGATTATCCTTGAACTTAAGTTCAAGGCTAAAATAAAACCGTTCAATAAATTGAACTCAAATCTAATACCAATTCAAATAAAATTTGCAACCGTTTTTCACAGAAAGTCCCCCAAACTTGGGGGATGCGCGGGGGCTTGCTCTGTCTTGTTGAATTTGGCTATAACTACTAATTATTAATTGTTCTTTTTTCCAACCGAATTAATTGCTCTTTGGGGAAATACTCTCTAAATTGATTATCATCAGCGAGAACAACTAGTAAACAAAGTCGATCGTGATCATCAATCTTTAAATCATTCCAAGGTATTGCTATTTCAATACAACTATCGATCGCTACTTGCCCATGAAACTCACGAGTATGCCAAACTAGATCAGCTTGTGCTTCTTCTAAATAACTAGTTTTTTCTAATAAATTAATTCCTAAATGGTGATGATAAAAATAATTAAGCGGTTGACGATCGGGTAAATTAGTTAAAGGAATCGGATTATTAGCACCCTGTTTATCTTCATAAAACCAAACTAAATGTAACTCAGAGGCTAAATCTTGACCTATTTTTGCTCCTGATTTTAAATCTAAACGGAGGTAAAAATTACTCTTATCCTGACCATAAAAAATTGTCGGAATTATACTCGCACGGTGCATTGTTCCCCTTGAACCACCATTAATGATTTTGTTCGCCTTTTGCCATTCATCCTCATCTGTTTGACCATTTATAGTCGGGTGAATATATTCTTCAGTTGATGCCTTTTTCTCTTCAGATTTAATTACAGCCTCGGCAACAGGTTGATAAAGGTAATCGGGTACAGGTTCATTTAAAGCTTGATATAGTGTGATTAAATGTTCTCTAAATAATTGATCAAACATATCATCATGGGTAGAATTATGAGGCTCACCGAACCACCAAAACCAGTCTGAGCCTTGAGCAGCGTATAATGCTTCCCACGCTTGAGGATTCACGTCTTCGGTTGCTTCTGAGTGCTTATCCAGCATTAAACGGGCTTGATATAAATAATCCCAGGCTTTGTTTTTAACTTTGTCGCCAATCCAAGTCGTAAAATTACCATCAATCCAAGAGCCACTATGAAGTTTAGCAGGATCGATCGTTTCTGTGGGGGGAAATTTTTCAATAAATTCGGAGACAGTTACTAATTCAATTTGTGAATGATCAGCTAAACGCTTGTATAATGAATCTAAAAATAACTGACCATCTTTTTCATAAAATTCCCAACAGTTTTCAC
The DNA here is from genome assembly GCA_963710605.1 of uncultured cyanobacterium. Classification (GTDB taxonomy): domain Bacteria; phylum Cyanobacteriota; class Cyanobacteriia; order Cyanobacteriales; family Cyanobacteriaceae; genus JAALKG01. The sequence goes on along the minus strand of CAVQBA010000004.1, from coordinate 1,271,602 downwards.
CATCAAGGGCGATCGTTACTAGGTTTGGTTGTCCTAAAACTTGCTTGTTGTCTTCTTGTTTATCTTTAAGATTACTAGCAATATGCTCTAAACGCCCAATCAAATCTTCAGCGGCTTGATCATGATTCATTGAGCTATAATTAAACCCAATTAAATCCGATAAAGTATGGTCTCGAAACACAATACTCAAGTCACCATCAGGGGTAGGTAATCTGTAAGGGCGATAAAGATACTCTGGCTGATTAATATTACCTGCATCATCACGATCGAAAAAATATCCTAAACTCCAACCTAAAACAGCTTCATCTGAACATAACCATTTAAAACCTCTTTGGGCAACATAAGGCAAAATAGAAGGGCTAACAGATTCTTCACTTGGCCATAATCCACGGGGTGCTTGACCAAATCTTTCTGTATAAATATGCCATGCTTTGTCTAGATGACGAGGAATATCTTCTGACCATTGGTACCTTTGTTGAGGTAAAGTCATTTTAGGTACAGCCACTCTTGCCGCATCGGTATCAGCTAATAAAGGCAAAATCGGGTGAGTGTAAGGAGTCGTGGTTATTTCTAACTGCCCTTTATCCTGCATCTTTTTATGTTCGGGAATGATGCGACGAATAATTTCTTGTTGTTTACGATAGATGTTGTGTCGATCGCTTAATGTAAAATCTTTATCTCTTTCTAGCCAATTAGCAATCTGTGAATCAGACCAAAATAAAGGATCGAACCATGCTAGATTATGCCATGCTAATAAATCACTGTAATCATTATCTTGCCAATTTTCTAAACACCATTGTAACCCTTTTGTTTGCTTTTGTTGGTACAGTTCGTCATAACGAGGATGAGGACGAATTAGGTATTCATAATTAGCATCAAAAAAATGCTCTAAAATGTATTGTTTTTGCGTAAAATTAGCATCTGCTAAAGAAGAGATAGTTAGAGCTAAATAAGGATCGATCGCTTTACCATTGGCGTAGTCTTCTAATTGTAACATCAATGAGGGAACAAGATTTACTGTCTGGTGTAAACTAGGATATTTTGCTAAAGTTAAAATTAAATCGAGATAATCTTTAGTACCATGTAATCTCACCCATGGTAAGCGATATTGACCACCAAAATCATTAGTAGAAACATTAGATTTGTATAAAGGTTGATGCTGATGCCAAATAAAAGCAACATATAAAGGATGAGACATAAAAAAAGTTAAGAATCAAAAATGAAGGATGAAGAATAAATTAGATAAAAAGTAAGACAGAAGAAGAAGTCTTTTTAATTTTCAACCGTCAACTGTCAATTGTCAATTGTTCATTATCAACTAAATTACCTATTCTTAACAGATTAAACTAAAGGTCACTGCTGAGGAGGTGAAATTTTGACTTTTAATTTTCAAATCGGTTATCATACTGTCTATCGCCTATTAAAATAGCTTATTTTTTAGTACAATAGAACTAAGAATATTAACCAAAGGAATTGAAAAACCGTGAAAATAGTTTGTTCGCAAATAGATCTTAACAATAACTTATCATTAATAATTCGTGCTGTACCTTCTCGCCCTACACATCCAATTTTAGCCAACGTATTATTGATAGCCGACGAAGACAAAAACTTAGTTACCCTTACCGGATTCGATTTAAGTTTGGGTATGCGGACAACTTTCAGTGCTGAGGTTGAAGAAGGAGGAGTGATAACTTTACCTGCCAAACTTTTTAATGATATTGTCACTCGTTTACCTGAAGGGCAAGTCGCTTTAGATTATGATGAAGAAAAATTAGCAGATAACCCGATCGTAACTTTAAATTCATTATCAGGCAAATTTCAGTTAAGAGGAGTAATTGCTGATGAATATCCCGAGTTACCTATCGTCGAAAAAGATGAAGCATTATTATTAAGTATCCCTGCTTTATCTGAAGGTTTAAAAAGTTCTTTATTTGCTGCAAGTAGTGATGAGACGAAGCAAATATTAACAGGAATACACCTAACCCGTGATATGGATGATTTGGAATTTGCCGCCACCGACGGGCATCGTTTAGCGGTGGTAAAAACTAGTGAGCAAAATGAGGATGATGGTGATGGTGATGATGATGAGCAAAACCAGAAACCAACTGCTACTACCGAGCAAAATTTTACCATCACGATTCCCGCACGTGCTTTGAGGGAATTAGAAAAAATGATGACAATGAGTAAGGAAGAAAATGAGATTGCTTTATATGTAGATGAAGGGCAAGTTGTTTTTGAGTTAGGCACTCAGCATTTGACTAGTCGTAAGTTAGATGGTGCTTATCCTAATTATAATCAATTAATTCCTCAAGAGTTTGAACGATCGATGGTTATAGAGCGTAGAACTTTAATTGATAGTTTAGAGAGAGTTTCGGTTTTAACTGATCAAAAAAATAACTTAGTTAAATTTAACTTAAATACCGAAGATAAACAAGTGGTTGTTTCTGTAGAAGCCAAAGAATTAGGTAATGCAACCGAATCAATTGAAGCAGAAATTATTGGTGATGATTTTGAGATTGGTTTTAATATTCGCTATTTGATGGATGGCTTGAAAGCAATATCGGCTAATGAGATTAAATTTAATTTTAATAATCCAACTCAACCCGTTATTATCACTCCCCTAAGTGGTTTACAAATGACTTACTTGATTATGCCTGTACAGATTCGGGATTAGTCGTTATTAGTAAATTAAGCGTTAATCATTAATTGCGTAAGGGTTTGGCACTGCTAAACCCTTACTAAGCGAACTTTATCAAGTAAAATTAAAGTTTTTGTCTGAATTTAAAAATTATCTTTACCTAATTATTGATTAGAATTATTTTGCCAACAAATATTTAAGTTTTTTTGCTCTAATATTATGATAATTATCTATCCATTTTACTTTAACTAAAAGTTAACATTAGATTAATTTAAAGTAAAGAAAATATAATGATTACTAAACTAAATATTCGTTATATAATGTAAGATATCAAATCAATTTATTTGGCTCTCTAAGCTAGTTATTGATAGAGATTAAATCAATTATGCAAATATTATTATTTGACCGTAATACGATCGTTTAAATAGTAGATTAAAGTTCATAAATATTTATACTAAAAAATAAATAATATATCTTATTTTTATCAAGAAATAACTGAGAACTTCAAATATTAAATAAATATTTCAAATTTTGGATAGAAATTATTATAATTATTTAATAATCTATAATTACCTTACTTTTGAATTACCAAAAAATCAAGGGTTTAAAGCCCCGAATCTCCCCCCTTCGATAAGGGGGGATGGGGGGGATACTCCTTTGATAGGCGTATTGGATTTTAATGGTAGTTCAAGCTATTTTTAAAATTACCTTTGCCCCTTGCCCTTTGCCCTTTGCCCTTTGCCCTTTGCCCTTTGCCCTTTGCCCTTTTGACAATTATTTTTATGGCTATCAAACGTCGAGAATTTATCACTTTTTTAGGTTTAGGAATAGCGAGTAGTGCTTGTAGTTCGATGTGGAAAAGTGGTTTACAAGCCCAAAATTCACCTACTGTAACAGGTAATCTTCCTTTTACTAATTTTAAACCAATTAAATACCCGATTCCTTTAGATTTTAATCAGCTTAATAATCAAGAACAAAAACAAGTTTATCGATCGTTTCAGGTAGAAGATGATCTTGTTTTACCAGAAGGTTTTAACTATCAATTAATTGCCAGTTGGGGAGACAAAGTAGGTGATTCTCGTTTTGGTTATAACAACGACTATACAGCCTTAATTGAAACTACTCCGAATGAAGGTTATTTAGTTGTCAATTTTGAGTATGTTAGTCCTATACCTTGGTTAGAAGGCTACACTACTGTTGTCGGTAAACAAATCGATCGAGATGTGATTAATTTGTTAGAAGATGCTAGAAGAAATAAACAAGCATTAAACATTTTTGCGATCGCAGATGGTGAACCAATTAAAACCAAATTTCAAGAGTTTTATGGTGATATTTTAACCGATCAAGGTATTGGCGTGATTAGTGTACGTCGTAACGAAAAAGGAAAATGGGAACGTACTTATAACGAGCAAGATCGAAGAATTACAGGAATATCTGGTTGGCAAGACGATCGTTATTTAGCCTCAACTGGTCCTGCAACCGCAATATTTAAAAAGCAAACAGGCATCGGTTACATCGACAATCTAGGCGATAAAATCATCGGTACGTTTGGTAATTGTGCGGGGGGTATATCCCCTTGGGGTACAGTATTTAGTGCTGAAGAAAATTATCAGAATTATGTACCCGAAGCAGTAAAAGCAGATGGGACATCATTTCCTCCTGAATTTGTACCCGTATCTAATTTTACAGGGCAAGGAAATCCTTTTGGTTTGGCAGGAAATAAATATGGTTGGATGGTAGAAGTTGATCCTGCTAACCCGAATGATTACGGCACTAAACATACATGGTTAGGGCGTTTTCGTCATGAAGCGGTGGCGATTAGTGCTGAAACTAATCAACCTGCTGTTTTTTATTCAGGATGCGATCGCACTGGCGGACATTTATATAAGTTTGTTTCTCAAGCTAAAGTCGTTGATCCCAAGGATAAAGCTAATTCGCAACTATTACAAGCAGGAATGTTATATGTAGCCAGAATGGAAGCAGACGGCACAGGTAAATGGATACCTTTAAAAGCTGATACTTTGATTCAACCAATTACGATCGAAAATTTGGCAGGGGAAATGTTACCGATACCGAACCCAAATCGCACAGAAGGAGGGTTTGTTAATGTTAAACAACAAAAAGATTTAGAGCAATTTGCTCAGCAGTATCGTCAATTAGGAGATTTATATCAAGGCGATACCTCAGAAGAAATACAAGGGGCGATTTTAATTGATGCTCATTATGCAGGTAACGTAATTGGTGGTACAAATACTGCTCGCCCTGAAGATGTGGCTTTGCACCCAATTGATCGCTCTTTGGTGATTGCTTTTACTTCTGCTATTTCTGGAAGTAGTGGTAGTCCAGACAAACGTGTTTTTAGCGATCGTAATGGTAATATGTATGACTTAGGTTGCATCATGCGTTTAACTGAAACTGATAATAATCCTGCATCGATGACTTTTGATTGGCAGATAATAGCCACAGGAGGCGAACCTGCTAATGGTGGTTTAGGTTTTGCGATGCCTGATAATTTGGAGTTTGACAAGCAGGGCAATTTGTGGATGGTGACAGATATGCCGGGGGGTATGCTTAATCAACCTTCTGCGAATGGGCAACGTAATTCGATCGGTGTGTTAGGTAATAATGCTTTATGGTATTTACCTTTGTCTGGAGAAAATGCGGGTAATGCTTATCCTTTTGCAACTATGCCGATGGAATCTGAGCCTTGTGGTATTTGTTTTAGTAATGACCAAACTAGTTTATTTGTAGCTGTACAACATCCAGGGGAGGTAACGGGTACGAGAAAAGATATGGCACTCAAGCAACAAGATATGACTGTTTTGACTCTTGATGGTAATGAACAATTTAGCCAAAAACGATCGATTCCCCAAGGCTCAAATTGGCCATCTAGAAAAGCAAATCAATTTCCTAAACCTTCTTTAGTTGTGATTATTAAGGATAATTGATAATTTATTTTTTGTTTTTTATTTTTTCCGTAGAGACAAGGCATGCCTTGTCTCTACAATGTGGATAATTGTTAATGTGGGTAATTATTGATGTCTCAATTATTAAAAGACAAATAGAATGAATAACAAGCGAGTACAACTAACAAACAACTAAACATTAGACGAACTTTATCATCGGGTATTTTAGGTAAAAATCGGGTACTTAATTGAGCTCCCACTAAGCCACCTATTCCGATGAGAATACCTGCGGAGAATAATATATTACCGTTATAATAATGACCGATCGTAGCGGCAATGGAAGTAAAAACGATCGTGCCTAAACTAGTCTGTATCGCTTGTTTAATTTTTTCGTTGAGAAAAATCATTTGAAAGGGGACTAAAATAACCCCACCGCCAACACCAAATACTCCTGCTAAAACTCCTGCGATCGCACCTGTAAACAATAAAGCTAAAGTTTGTTTTAATTGACTCTTTGGTTGAGGAGTTTGCTCTTTTTTAGCTAATTTTTTCTTTAAAGAAGTGAGATAAATATTAGTTAACAATAATAAAGCAAATAAAAACTGTAAAATATTTTCATTAATAATATTTACTAAGTAAGTCGCCATCAAACTTGTTATCATCGCAGGAATGGCTAAGGCAATTACTTTATTTAATTTCAGATAACCCATCGCCATATTCTGATAACTACCAGCAAAGGAGGTAATGACAATGGCTAAACTACTAGTAGCGATCGCTTGAGGGTAACTAAAACCTAATGCTTGCAAACTACTTACTAACACCATTCCGCCACCAATACCAAATAAACCCGCCAAACTACCAGAAACTAAACCCGTACAAATATATAATAACCAATCCATAAGTAATGAGTAATGAGTAATGAGTAATGAGTAATGAGTAAGAAGTATTAACTATTAATCATTTTAATTGTTACTGCTGTTTAAGGTAGAGTATTTAATAAATGAATTATGTTTTTAAATATTTTTTCTCAAGCCTAAAGCCTTGGTTATCTAACTAGTAACCTTTGATAAGGTACAAAGATTTATGGTTGAAAAAATGTCAGTTAACGAATAAATTAGCAAAGTATTTCAGGGATATCAATACCGTAACCTTGTCCGTAATTGATACCTAAATCTATTAGTTTATTTTTGATGGCATTATTTTCTACATATTCAGCAATAGTTTTAATACCCATTACTTTTGCCATACGATTGATACAATCTACCATCACTTCATCTGTGGCATCAGTAACTATATCTTTAACAAAATTACCGTCAATTTTAAGATAATCACAAGGAAAGTTTTTCAAATATCCAAACGAACTCATACCACTGCCAAAGTCATCTAAAGCAATGAAACAACCTAGTTGTTTAAGTTGACTGATGAGTTTACTTGCTTTAGTCAAGTTAGCAATAGTCACAGTTTCAGTTATTTCAAAACATAATTTATTCGCAGGAATTTGATAGGTATTAATTTGCTTTTGAATAAAATCGAACAAAAATTCATCGTTGATACTTGCACCCGAAAGATTGATTGCAAAAAAACGACTATCAGAAATATATAAATTTTTATACACAGAACAAAAATACTCAATCACCCAACGATCGATTTTAGGCATCAAACCATAACGTTCGGCTGAAGGAATAAACGCCATCGGTGCTATTACTTGTTGGTCATTGTCAACCATTCGTAATAATATTTCATAATGCTTTTCAGCTTGACCATTTTTTGAGTTAAGAGAGACGATAGCTTGTTTATACAAACAAAAACGATTTTCTTTTAATGCTCGCTCAATTTTTATTATCCATTCGGTTTGTTTTCTTTCTTGAAGTAATTGTCGATCGTTTAACTGACAAGCATAAACTCGATTACGTCCGTTGTTTTTGGCAACATAACAAGCATTATCAACCAAACTTAAAATGTTTTGAGCGGGTGTAAAAGTACGATTGATTGTTATTAAACCAATACTAACACCAACATGAAAACTATTATCATTCCATAAGAAGACAAATTTTTCCACAGCACAACGAATTTGTTCGGCAAAGGTTTGAGCAAAGACTGAATCTGCTCGTTTTAATAAAATACCAAACTCATCTCCCCCTAAACGAGCAATCATATCTTGCGGACGAATTTTGCTTTGAAGCACTTCCCCTAATTGTTTTAACAATTCATCTCCTGCGTGATGACCACAAGTATCATTGACAATTTTAAAACGATCGAGGTCTAAATATAACAAACTATGACAGATATTTTTGGCTTGACAACTAACCACTGCTTTTTGGAGATTATCTTCAAAATAGTAACGATTCATCAATCCTGTTAAGGAATCATAATTCGCTTGCCAAAATAATTGTTCTGATAACTGATGTTTTTGACTCATGTCTTGAAAAATAATGACCATCCCAATATTTTTTTGCTCTTTATCTCGAATTGGGGCGATGGATTTATGAATGCAGTATTTTTGTCCATCACGATTGGTTAAAACACATTCGCCGCTAATTGTTTTTCCTTCTTTTAATGCATCTTCGATTACTTCTGAGACTATTTGGGTTGAAGATTGAACATGAGTCTTGAAAACTGTAGTGAAGTAGAGATTTTTTGCCTCTTCAATTGTCCATCCTGTAATTTTTTGAGCCACAGGATTGAGATATTGGATATTTCCTTGACTGTCTGTAGTGATGACAGCCTCACCAATCGATTCTAATGTTGTTTGAGCTAATTCTTTTTCTTGAAATAGTTGTTCTTCAAATTTTTTACGATCGCTAATATTATGCCACGAACCGATTATTTCGATCGCTTTTCCATTACTATCATAAACCAAGTTAAATTGATCTTGAATCCAACAACAACTAGCATCTGGTAACACAAAACGATATTCGGTAACAATTTTTTGTCCCGAATTAAGTAAAGATAATTTTTGAGTTATGTTTTCTAAGTCCGTAGGATGAATATATTCTTTCCATGATTCTTCGTTTTGTAAAAAATCATTAGGTTGATAACCAAATTGTTTGATACTATCACTAACAAAAGTAATCCCGAAATTATGATCGGCTTGTCGACTATAAACCACAGAGGGAGAATAATTAAGTAATTTTTTTAAATTAGTTTTAGTTGCCAATAAAACCTGTTGTGTTTTTTGTTTTCTTTTAATTTCTTCTTCTAACAAACTATAAGAATTTAGTAACTCTTGTCTTTGTTTTTTTAAAGTATTAATTCTATTACTATATAAAGAAGCAAGTTTAGCCTCTTCATCGCTAATTTTTTTCCATTCGATTGATTTACTGTTTGGCGAATTTAACATTAGTTATTTAAGGTTATTATGTTTCAAGCTGTTATGATTAAAAAATTATCGATGACAATTAAAAATATTTTTGATGCGTAACTAAATAATAGATAATCAGTAACTAATCTTTACCTTTTATTACGGGTTTAAAACCTCAATATCAAAGTATTTATTTATTTTTTTAAATTATTTAGCTTTTTTTAATCTATGAATTATTAATTTTATTTGCTTATTTTTCTAATTTCACTAATTATTATTAGATAAAAAGATTTTTGTAATAAATAAAATGTAATACATACTAAAATATAGTAAGCAATTATCTTCTGTTAAAAATGCTTAAATTTTTTTCAATAGTAAGCTATAAGTATCAAATATAACATCGCCTCAAAGCAACAATATCTATCTAAAGAATGATAGTTTTTACTCTTGTCTTTACTATTTATTTTATGGTGATGAGTATTTTTAATTGGAAGTGCTTTAAAATCGATCGTAAATAGTTGCTTAATTTAAAGTGGATAAAAATTGTAAAATTAATTACATATAAGATTATTATATTTAGCAATTATTATGTATATTTCTCAATGGGAACGATTAGTTAGTAATACAGGTATTTGGAACGGTTCGTTTACTCAGTTTTCACCGACAGCAGAGCAAATTAAAAATACTCCTTCTGAATTGAGACTTGAATCTCTTAACGAAAATAAAACTCTCAGACTAACTCTAACTCGTGAAAATAATCAACCTGTTGTTAGTGAATTTACTTATCTCAATCGTAACATCTTTTTATTTGAAGAAGGTCATTTTGCTAAAGGTTCGCAACAATTTAGCCTTTATGCTATCTTTGCGGCTGAATATGGTTTTATTATTAACGATCGACGTTGTCGGTTAGTACAACTATTTGATACTAAAGGTAATCTAGAAACTGTTACTTTAATCAGGGAATTTAGACAAAATAGCAATGCTGTCGAACGCCCACAATTATCGATCGAACAATTAGAAGGAGAATGGCGAGGAAAAGCCCAAACCCTATATCCTGATTGGCGTAATACAGATGATTATGAGACTACTTTAACGATCAAAAAACAAGGTGATACTTTGTCTCAAACATTAGTCACTCCCCAAATGAATGTTACAACAAAAGGGCAAATAGATGGCAATGCGATCACTTTTAGTCAAGGAGAGTTAGATATCCGTGTCTTATTACTTCCTGATGGTGCATCTTCAGTCACACCTATCACAATTAAACCTCGAAATTCTTTCTTTGTTGAGTTTGCTTGGTTAGTCGAACCGAATAAAAGATTACGCATGATTAGACAATACGATGAGCAAGGTAGATGGGTTAATGTTACTTTGGTGACTGAGTTTAAGCAATAGTAAAACAATCTAAACATAAATATTTTGTGATCATCCTTAACCATTTTCATGGCATTTTGATTTGAAATCAACCTAATATCGATCGTTGCAATTATTTTAATGATTGTAATCAAGATTAATGATAATAACTTGCAATAAAATCTAAAAATAGTTATCCTATTAAAATCGTTGATGATAATATTTATCAATAAGAAGCGGTAATTAAGTTTAAAATAAATTCGTAATTGCCCTTTGTTTTAAAAAGTTATCATTGCGATCGCTGTATTTTTATTTTCTAATTGAGAAAGATGTTCAAAAATCCAGAAGTTCTTTGGTTAAACACAAATCCTTACTTGCGTCGCTTTAATTTACCGGCAATTCAATATTTATCAAAATCTGTCGATATTGCTCATTGGGAATATGAACAAACAGAAGACGAAGGCACATCAATTGAGCAAGCGGTTTATTTATTAAATGATTATTTGAGTTTATTAAATAAACCAATTCATTTAGTCGGTCATAGTACTTGTGGTTTGCTAGGCTTACTTTATGCCCAAAAATATCCCGAAAAAGTAAAGTCGCTAACTCTTTTAGGAGTAGGTACAAATTTAGCCGTAGATTGGCTTAGTTATTATTATTTTTGGCGAAACAATTGGCATTGTAGTCAAGAGATAGTTTTAGCCCATGTAGCTAAATATTTATTTGGTTGTCATAGCCATCATTATCGTCTTGCATTTATCAAAATTTTAGAAAAAGCAATCCCTTATTCTTTATCTAATCATTCACTATACCAAAGTAATTCCAAAAGTGCGATCGATTTTATTCAATGCCCCTTAATGATTGCAGGATGTATTGAAGATAAAATTGTACCTTGGAGTGAAATGCAAAAATGGCAATCAAAACTCAAACCAGAAGATAGGTTGTGGCAATGCCCAACTGGAGATCACTTTTTTCATTATTTTCAACCTGAGTTAATTAGCGAAAACTTGTTACATTTTTGGACACAAAAACCAAGTTTAGTAAGAGCAAAATAGTAAAACGATCGATATTCTAAAAATACTACCATCTCTTAAAGAAAGATTACAGAACAATTTAATGTAATCAATAAAAGTAATACGATGAGAAAAAGAGAATTAATTAAGCTTTCGGAACAATTATTAAATCGATCGTGTCTTGTAAATATTATGATTAGTTGAAGAACCCCACCGTACGGCTATCGCCTTAGACAATGGGAATTCTGACAGCCAATTACCTCAGCCGTCCATCCACTCAAACAACGATAGTTAGAGTCGAAGTGAGTGTTTCCACTCTACTCCTCTCCTCCGAAACCGTGCGTGAAACTTTCGCTTCACACGGCTACTCAACATATCTATCTTGTTATTGAACTTCACTTTATTTTCTTGAAGGTTATTAGAATATCGTTTTCATCCCAGTACCAATTGTAATTTTCCAATATATTATTAGATTTTAAAAAATCACTGAGAGTCTTGTGCTTCCAAATTTCCTTCATATCCAAGGCAGTTTTTTCATCGTGGCAATGACCGTGAAGTAGTTGAAGATTTTTGTATGTGTCCTTTCCTCCCAAGGCACGAGCTTGAATGTGGTCAACTTCTAATACATCTTCTTCACGAAATCTAAGTTGACACCAAGGGCAGACCCCTTTTTGAATCTTAAGCAATTTCGCTTTTCGATTTGGCATCTCTGGGCTTTTGCCCATCCGTGTACTCCAGTAAACCAAGTCACCGTTGAAGGGGCTTACGTCATCTTTAACTTTCACATAGTTTGTACTACTACATTTATATTCACTATGTGTTAGTAACCTCAAGGGATTCTTCGTCTCTTGATTGACTGCAAATACCCAGTTATTATTACCTACTTTGCACCAGTATTTCTTATGTGCTTTATTGAGGCTTCCTTTACACCTCCGTTTGCCCCAAGTTCTAAGTTTTTGATATACAAGGTGGTCTTGTCTGGAAAATTCACCAACAGTTTGAGCGTCTGAGTTGACATAGTAATTACACCAACCTCTTATACACTCATTTAACTTCTTGATTAATTTTGCTTGGTGAGAGTTTTTATGTTTTCTCACAATGTCCCTCATATCTTTCTGATGCTTTAAACGTGCTTCCTTACTTGGTGTTATGAGAGTCCTAAAGCCTAGTGGTTTTCCATTTAGCTTCGCACTTTGGTACTTACTTATTGGATATTGCTGTATATGATGTCCGAGGAAATCAAACCCAGCTTTTCTATCCTCGCTCAATTCTGGTTTGAGTATATGAGTGATTCTGGTTTTTGATGGTTTTAGTTCTAGTCCAATGTCATATAACCATTCAGAGATTAATTCTTTGCATCTGTGGACCACTTTTAAGTCCTCATGTATTAGTAAAAAGTCATCTGCGTATCTTATAAAAGACAGCGAACGAACTTTCTTCTGCCAACTTATTTGACTGCTTGGATAGTCTTTTCTTCGCAAGTCTAATGTTTTGACAAACTCCTTTAACATAATTTCTATCCCGTGGAGGGCAATATTAGCGAGTAAAGGGCTAATAACCCCACCTTGCGGTGTACCCTCAGACGTAGTAGTAAAAACCTTTTGGTCAATGACCCCAGATTTTAACCAGGCTTTAATTTGTTGCCTGATTTTACCCGTGTATCCGAGCTTCTTAAGTAAGGATAAGTGGTTGATTTTATCAAAACATTTTGCAATATCGGCATCCAAAACGTATTTTGGTTTCTTTTGAATTGCATTTTTAATTTGCTTGATAGCATCGTGGACTGACCGTCCTGGTCTAAAACCATAGCTGTTTGACTCAAAACGAGCTTCCCATTCTGGCTCAATCGCTGATTTAACAGTGTTTTGTAAGGCTCGGTCATATATAGTTGGTATTCCCAATGGTCTTCTTTCACCACTATTTTGTTTCGGTATCCATACTCTCCGAGTTGGTTTACTTTTTCCTGTGATTTTTAGTTGACCTACGAGGTTCATACGTTCTTCTGGGGAAAGTGCTTTTGCTCCATCCACTCCTGCCGTCTTCTTACCTCTGTTATCCTGTGTTACCTTTCTGACCGAAAGTACCTTATTAGACCAAGACCTCATAAGGGTTCTTTGGAGTTTGCGTACTTTCTTAACTTCACCACGACGTGAAGCAGCGTAAATGCGTTTTTGTAGCTTAAAGACATATCTTTCGACTTTACGCCAATCGATATTTTCCCATTCCACAGTATTCTGATTCGATTCTGTATTAGACATATTTACTACTACTGACACCTTTAGCATTTGATATATTGCGAGTCACGTCTGCGTATCCTGGGCGTTACCCCTTCTCTTTTCCAGCAATGCTCGTGTTTTCGAGCTAGGCATTAGCTTCTTGACCCATCCTTTCCCAACTTAAGCATACGGTTTGACGACCTACCAGTTATTCTGGGGCTTATATTGGTTTACTTCGTTCCTGTATTCCATTGCTGGTTGCGACGGTGCAACCAGTTGATTTGTGTTCTTTAGGGTGTACCTTTACGCCTATTTGAATTAATTGTGCGATGTGACTTTACAACAGAACCACATATTATTATTCTTCCGTTATTTCGGAATGCAAGGTGTGGCATTATCCACTAGCTTATATCCCTTGCTAACCCTTTGAGACGCTTCAATAGATACTTTGATTATCTACCCCACGATGTCCATTTCCCTGAGATTATCTCAGTCCTGGGTCGCTTATAAAACACTTGCTTGCGGTGAGGCGTTTTCAGCAATTATCGCTACTATCCGCTTTTACTCCCGCTTCAACCTCTGAGTTGTCACCTCAGAAATTGGGGAAACTTCTCACCACCCTCACGAGTGGGGACGCTGTATGCTTTTCAACCCGCACAAGGTCGGGAGGACTTATGTTCTAGGATACTGATTCACCTCCATGAATTACAAGTTATTAATTCAGTTAAGGATTAAAGTGCGAGCACAACTCAGGGGGAGTTACTTAACTGAAAGCCTCACATCCACCTTTAGATAAAGGTTTCGTAAGAACGAATCGCACGTTGTAGAGGGTTGCTAGGCTCAGTCGCCAACGCCACTGATTTGATCTCCTGACTATTTCTAGTCACCTCTGAGGTTTCAGAGGTAGCCGTAACTTTTGGGGTGACCCCCCATAGGGTATTTTCACTAATACCAAGTTTTTCAATTCCACGAGTTGCTAATACGAGCGACGCATTGGTATCCGCATCATGAGACATTCCACAGTTTAGGCACAAAAATGATTCTTTCTTTCTGTTTTCTTTACTTTTGAACCCACAAGACGAACAGGTTTGAGAGGAAAATTTAGGTTCTACTTCTAGAAAAATACGCCCACACTTTTCAGCGACTTGACGTATTTTGCCCTTTAGTTTTTCCCAACTACAATCTTGGATTAAGCGGCTTAATGCCCGTTTAGCCGATTGTCCATTTTTAAGGTATTTCCCTTGCTCATCTAGTTTTGGTTTGCATCGACGAGTCATATTTTGAATTTGCAAGGCTTCCATGACGATCGCATCAAACTTGCGTACTAGCTGGTGTCCCACTTTCCACTGGTAATCATTTCTTTGATTTATAACTCCAAGTTCAAATTTGCTTAATTTTTGGTAGGCTTTTTTTTGATTTTTTGAGCCTTTCACTTTACGACTAGCCCTACGGTGTAGTAATGTTCGACGTTTACTAGATTGTTTGGCAAACATGGGATTAGGGATATTTTCTCCTGTGGACAAACAACATAACTTATGAGGTCTTGCTCCTAAGTCAATTCCGACAATCGATTTTACTCGATCGATTTCCATTGGTTCAAAGTCAGGGACAGTTTTGTCTTCCAAGCGTACAGATATATAGTACCCGTCGGCTTTTTGCCTAACGGTAACAGTCTTGGGAGTGAACCCATTAGGAAAAGCCCTAGACTTGAAAAACCGCATCCATCCTATTTTGGGCAAATAGACTTTTTGCGGATTAAACTGAACTTGGTTTGGGGCATAGGAAAAACTTTTAAACTTATTACGCCTTTTAAAAGCAGGATAGCCTTTACCATTGAAAAACCCCTCAAAGGCATCATTCAATCGTCGAAGATTTTGTTGAAGGACAGTTGAGCTAATGGTGGCATACCACGGGCGAGACTTTTTAAGAATAGGTAGTTCTGAAGATTGCATTTCATAGGCATTACGTCTTTTACCATTACCTTTAAATGGTTCGCCCATATTAGAATTTTTAGAGATGGCACAGCTTAAGGGAGAACAAACTGCCTTAGTTCGCAAGTCGCAATATTCTCCTAGTTTAGGCGATCGAACTTCTTCATAACTACCAATTCGATCGGCTAGGCAATAGTTGTAGTGCGACCTCAACATTGCCATCCAATGAGCGATCGTCCTTTGTTGGGACAAACTAGGTTTTAATTTGTAGCAAAAAGCTAATATCATGAGAATTACTGATTATTCAGTATTTTTTAATCATTTTAATTATAAGTGACAAAATTGAATTTTCTCACTTATTTTTTTTAATGAGGGGATGGGCTAATCGCCCTCAATTGATTTGTCGGCATTCATCCCTAAGTCAAGGACATAAGGGTATTCTGCCGACATCATGATAAAAAGTTATCTAAACAAAAGAAATATCAATCTTAAGAGTCGATCGTGTTTAAAAAAATTAATTCTTACTTTTTAACTTGCCTAATTTTTCTCTCTTTGGTAATGGCTGGATGTGATAATCCTAATTCACAAATAACAGGTGCTAAAACAGAGGAAAACTTAACATCTTCTAATAACGAAATTGTGCAAACTATCAATAATAATTCTTCTTGTACAGTAACCCAAAGTCGTAACTGGCAAGCTTGGATAGATAATGTTGGGGATGGTGAATTGCGTTTAAATATATCAGGAGAAGTGGATATGCCGACTCCTAACTATCAAGTTGAATGGAAACCCGGAATACTCGATCGACGACAACCACCAGCACAACGTATTTCTTTTTCACCTATTCCCCCAGAAGGCGTTGCTATTCAAGTAATTACGCCGACAAAAGTGAATTACACCATGCCCACCACAATCAATGAATATCGCTCCGTCATGATTTATTGTGGTGACACACTACTAACCGAAATACCTAATGTTACTCTTGAAGATAAAACAACTTCTTCATCGATCGAAATTACGAGATTCACCACCGATGAATTATTCGATGCGGGTGGAGGCGGTTGTGGTATGAGTTTAGATAAAAAAGCCCAAACTAATCAAAGAGGATTTTTATTCTTTAATGGAATAGAAGATACTCAAGGAGATACTGACGCATTTATGTCTTTTGATGGTAAGTTAACTAAACTGATCAGAAAATCATCTCAAGGAGAAGAATTTTACGGACAAAAAACAAATCAAGTTTTTACTACAGAAGACGATCGAATATTGGTGGAAGTCGATGTGACTTTGGGTGCTAAAGGTGAAATTGAATCGGTTAATATTCCTAATGGTACAATAACTGTGATAATAGAAGATAAAACTCAGCAATTTGATGTAGTAGGAGATGCGGGATGTTAGATTATTGTGAGTAACGAGTAAGAAGTAAAAAGTAACAAGTAAGAAATAATAAGTAAGAAATAATAAGTAAGAAGTAATAAGTAATACTTTTACCATACAAATTATTCGGATTTAACAATTAATTATGTTTCTTCTATTTTCTACAACTAAGAAATACCAGTAAATTTAGCCGTTTTTTTCTAAAAATAAAAAGATAAGATGACCAAATCGCTCGATCGAGTATGTAGTAATAGCTTCTAGCTATTTGTTTTGAGCAGATAGCTATTTTCTTCTTCCTTTGAATGAAACAGCCCTGCGTAGGGATGGGGGGGATACTTCTTTGATAGGCGTATTGGATTTTAATGGTAGTAACGGTGTTATTTTTTCTTATTACTTCTTACTCCTTACTCATTACTTACCTTTGCCCTTTGTTGACTTACTTAGGATTTTGATAACAATTCTTTGTTGTTGGAAAATAGGGTTAGAATGACTACCATAAAAAAAAATGTGAATTCAAGGTTAGAGTAAGATATTAAACAAAGAGTCTCTAAATTATTACCAAAAAGCAAAGGATAAAAGCCTCACTTTAACTGGTGAAGGTAATTGTTAATTGTCAATTATTTACTTATGTTTTCATTAACTAAAACTAGTACCAGACAAAGAGAAATTATCGAAGTTGTATTTAGTAATGGTTGGGATTATATGCGAGGAATACTAACTCGTGGTAAATCTAATGAACCAAGACTACCACAACCAGAAGTATTTCGCAAAATATTAATTGAATTAGGACCATTTTATGTCAAATTTGGGCAACTATTAAGTACTCGTCCAGATTTATTACCTCCTCGATATATCGAAGCCTTAACTGCACTTCAAGCCCAAGTGCCTACTGTAGAATGGGAGTTGATGGAAGCAACTTTAAGGGAGCAATTACCTTTACCTTTAGAAAACGTTTTTAGCAAAATTAATCCTCAACCTGTCGCCGCAGGTTCGATCGCTCAGATACATCGTGCTACATTAATCACAGGGGAAGAAGTAGCCATCAAAATTCAACGCCCTTATATTGAGCAGATAGTAACCCAAGATATTAAATTAATACGAGGGATTGCGGATATTATGGCGATGACAGATATAGGTAGTGACTATGATATTGTTGCACTAGCCGAGGAATTCACAGAAGCAGTCAAAGCCGAATTAGATTTTTGTCAAGAAGGTGCTTATACAGATAAATTATGTCTTAACTTGGCTAATAGTAGTTGGGTAGATTCCGAAAAATTGATTGTACCTCATGTCTATTGGGAATTTACGAGTAAAAAAATATTAGTTTTAGAATGGTTATACGGTAAGCCACTTTTAGAAGCGAATATCGCTGTAGATGATACTCTTAAACGTCAAGAAATTAGTACCTTGTTGTTTCGGGCATTTTTTCAGCAGATATTTGTTGATGGTTTTTTTCATGCTGATCCTCACCCTGGTAATATATTCTATCTTGATAATGGTAAGGTGGGAATTATCGATTGTGGCATGGTGGGTAAATTAGATGTCCATACACAGCAATTGTTAACTGAGATGTTACTGGCTATTGTTGATATTGATGCTCAAAGATGTGCTCAACTTACTTTAGAGTTATCTGAAGGTAATCCGAGTAAAACTAATCTAGCTCAATTAGAAAATGATTATCAACGGATGTTAAGGAAGTATTATAATCTATCACTTTCGCAGTTAAATTTTAGTGAAGTTTTTTATAACATTTTGGGAGTTGCCCGTAAAAACAAAATCCGTCTGCCCGGAAATATGGGATTGTATGCTAAAAGTTTGGCTAATTTAGAAGGTGTTGCCCGTAATTTGAATCCGCAAATCAATTTGCTTGAAGAAATCAAACCTTTAATGACTGATTTATTTCGTCGTCAGTTAGTGGGTGATACTCCTTTTCAAACTTTATTTAGGACGGTTTTGGATTTAAAATCAATTAGTTTACGATCGCCCCGTCAGCTTGATGTTATTCTAGAGCGTATTAGTTCTGAAAAGTTACGTTGGAATTTAAGAATCGCTGAAATAGACGGTTTAAGAAGAAGTTTGGATTATTCAGCTAACCGACTCTCTTTTAGTATCGTAGTTGGCTCGTTAACCATCGGTGCGGCGATTATTTCTAGTACCGCTACAAGCAAAAATTTGCTCATTCTCAGTGGTATTCTTTTTGCTACTGCTAGTTTTCTTGGTTTATGGTTGATTGTCAGTATATTACGATCGGGAAAACTTAAGTAAGGAGTGTCTTGGTGGACATTCCCGTCTTGGTCAGCCTTCCCTTGCGACTTGCCGTCGTCGCGGGTTCTGACCGCTTGCGTCTTACGCCGACGCGGGCTTCCACCGCAAGGAGTAAGGAGTAAGGAGTATTAATTACTAATTGTCAATTGTTGTCTTGCCCAAATAATGGCTTGATTTCGATCGTCAATTTCATCGTTAATATAAGCAATCTGTACTTCAGTCAACAATTCACCAATTAATTTACTAGGAGGTAGTTGCAACTCTTGCATTAAGTCGTTTCCTGTTAATAATGGTTGTGGATGAGCGACTTTATCTTCAGGGTTACAATATCGTTTGATTAACATTGATAGTAAATCTGGAGATATATCATCAGTAAGGGCGAAAATAGCTAATACTGGAAAAATATCACCCACGGATTGAAAGAAAAAATATTGACTAGTTAAATTGTTGGCAAAATCTTCTTCTTTTAACTTTGGTATTTGTTGATGTATTGTAATAATTGTTTTAACTTGTTGACGAGAATATTTGAGATGATTTAATTGCACGGCGACAATTTCGGGGTTAGTCTCCGTCAGACAAGCTAATTTAGCTAAACTACGCCATTGTGATTCTATTGGTGTTAATTTGCTTTGTGATTTTTTTCAAGCCATTCAATGGCATTATCAATTTTGACAAGTCGATCGAGATTATTGGAGTTAAGATGAGGAAAGTTAACCGATAACAAGCCAGATTCAAAAGCATCCTTTAACCATTTACTACCACGAATATTACTCAAGATATATTCTAATTCACGATTGATTCTTTCTTCGGCAACATTAGCTAAAAGTGGTGCTAATTCTTTTATTGCTATGCGAGTCTGATTTTCGATCGTAAAATTAAGTTGACATCCTTGACGATAACCTCTTAATAATCTTAAAGAATCTTCTTTCAAGTTATTTTTAGATATCATCCTGATTATCCCTTCTCTTAAGTCTTTTTGTCCTTGCAATGGGTCAATTATTTTTTGTTTTAGGCAATCATAAGCGATCGCATTAATGGTGTAATCACGACGAGCTAAATCATTAAGTAAAGACTTTCCTTCTTGCTGGGCAATATCAATTGTTGCTGTAGGGAAAACGACACGAGCAATATTTCTTTGTTCGTCTAAAATTACAAAACCTGCATTATATTTGTTAGCAATTTTTTTAGCCGTGTAATCGCATTTTTAGGCACTACAAAATCTAAATCTAAATAATCTCTATTGCGTTGCAACAAAACATCTCTAACAGCACCACCAACTAAATAACTATCATCAGGTAGCAAATCTAAATCGAAAGGAAGGTTAGCTGTAACAAATTCAGGTAAAGAAAACATGATAATGAATAATGAATAATGAATAATAAATAATTGTTTTACCTACCTCGTTCTTTTTCTGTGCATCAAAATAAACATTACATCTAGTCAGATAGCTGTCGTGAAGTAGTAATTACGTTTTTCTTTTCACTCACATTTACTATTTATTTGGTCTGTGATTGTTAATCATCAATTTAGTTAGGTATAAAATCTTAACAGTTAATCGTGCTAATTTAAGAAAAATTGAGTTACATTACAGATAGAACAATCAGCAATGAAGAATGAAATAATTATCAACTCTTAACTCTTAACTTTTAACTTTTAACTGATTATGTGTATTTGTATAAATTGTGAATATGTCGATCGTTGTAATACTTATCATGCCGTAGAAGCACAACATCAACAAGAACATCTTACCCAAACACCAAGTTTTGAACCAGACAAACCTTCGATTAACGTTAATATTAGCCCCCAAGGAGAATACATCGAAATGGAATGGGATGTAGTGGGATGCAACAGCTTTACCAAAGATATGGGTAAATGGGCGAGATTACGTCCAGGAGAAGCAATTCCCACCTAAATTATAAATTACTAATTAAAAGAAAGCGTCCAAATCAAGAGCTTTAGAGCCACCTTCTAGTAGTTGGGTGATTAATTTTCTTAACTGTGTCCAAACTAATCCCGCAGTTAGAAGAGTTAAAGGTGCGGCTACAGCAAAGGAAATCGCTCGGTTATAAATAAAAATCTCTAAACCAGCGGTGAGAAAAATACAAATACCAATACAAACTCCAGCAAATGGAAGTAAAAATTGCGACATCTTAGCTAAATCGGTATTTTGACCTGTTTGAACTTCATTTTGCCACGATCTAACTTGTTGTTTTAAAGCTGCATCAAAAGCGAAACCACAGGTAATCCCGATAAAAAAACCAAAAAATAATAACCCGATCGGTGGCTCTGGTAAATAATAAGACATACTTAAAAAAAAATAAAAAGGTGTGATAACTATTTGTTACAAAATATTAACACTATTATGGCTTAATTTACCCGATCGAATGTAACACGATCACAAACGATAATCAATAATTAACGATCGAAGAAAAAAATCATTTTTGCTCCTACCTCACCCCCAGCCCCTCTGTCTTGGTCAGCGTTCCCGTCTTGGTGAGCATTCCCTTGCGACTTATAGTCGTCGCGGGGTCTCACCGCTTGCGTCTTACGCTCCTGAGCGGGGTCTGACCGCTCCTGCGAGGAGAGGGGAGTTAGAATTAAAAAAAGTTATGGTAATGGCTACTAGTATTTTTATGATTTAGAAATCACCTTACGATCGAATATGTTTAACTGTTTAATTCGCTTAAAGCAGTATCAACATTAGCTATGGTAGCAACTGTATTGCCATAACCTGCTAACCAATCACGACCAAAAATTTCGCCTCTAGAGCCAGAATAAGCACTGCCATCTGGATTAGTCTCAACTCCTCGAGAAAATAAATCGGCACTCTCAATTTTATTTGCCAAGACTTCAAAATCTTGGTTTTGTGCACCCAATGCCACTTCTAAGGCGAAAGTAGTTAGGTTGACAAAACCTCGATCGATTTGGTTAGTCCAATAATCCAAACCACCTGAATCTCCATCACGATTAAAAGCAAACTGATAAACCTGATTTACTTTTTGACGATTATTTAAACTATCAAAAATTCGATTAGCTTCCTCGACATTACCGAAACCTGAAACCAACTCGTTATAAACACTTCGCTCAGAATCGGTGAGAGTGTCTCCGCTACGAGGAGAATAGTTGATTCTTTCATCACCTAAACGTCCGTTCCAATAATCCAAACCACCGGGGTCAGCAGGACGACCGTAATAGGCTACATAAGCAATTTGTGCCGTTCCCTGTACTAAAGTTAAATTATTATTGAGAGCTATACCACTTAAATTCAAGTCATAGCTAGTTGCATCACTATTACCAACTAAGCACTTAGGCAAATAAGTACCACTATCTAAATTGACTACCCCTTGATCGCTAAAAGAACCAACATTATAAATTGATTCTCCTGAATCACTAATGCCATTATTATTGACATCCTGCACAATAAAGACTGCACCATTTCCAGTTGATTCAGATAAAGATAAACTTACTTGACTACTATAATATAAAGTAAATCGGTAATAATCAGTTCTATCAATTAGAGTAACTGTCTGGCTAATATTCTGTGGTGTGTTGAGAATACCAAGATTGTAAGCTTCCCTTGGTGAATTACCCGGATTGACGGGAGGATTAAGATTATTGATAGCTGTACCGCTTAAATTCAAGTCATAGCTAGTTGCATCACTATTACCAATACGCAACTCGGCAAAATAAGTACCGCTATTTAAATTGACCATCCCTTGATCGGAAAAAGAACTCAACATTATAAATTGATTCTCCTGAATCCCTGATGCCATTATTATTAGCATCTTGTACAATAGAGACTACACCATTTCCCGTTGATTCGGTTAAAGAGATACTTACTTGGCTAAAATCATCTAAGCTAAATCGATAATAATCAGTTGCGTCAACTTGAGTAACTGTTTGGCTAAAACTTTGTGGTGTATTCAAAAGACCAAGATTGTAAGCTTCCCTTGGTGAATTACCTGGATTGACGGGAGGATTGGGATTATCGAGAGCTGTACCGCTTAAATTCAAGTCATAGCTAGTTGCATCACTATTACCAACTATCGCAACTCTGGCAAAATAAGTACCGCTATTTAAATTGACCACTCCTTGATCGGAAAAAGAACTCACATTGTAAATTGATTCTCCTGAATCTGTGATGCCATTATTATTAACATCTTGCACAATAGAGACTACACCATTTCCTGTTGATTCAGTTAAAGAGATACTTACTTGACTAAAATCATTTAAGCTGAAGCGGTAATAATCATCTGTATCAACTTGAGAAACCGTCTGGCTAAAACTTTGTGGTGCATTGAGAATACCAACATCATAAGCATCGCTCGGTCTATTACCTGGATTGACGGGAGGATTAGGATTATCGAGAGCTGTACCGCTTAAATTCAAGTCATAGTTAGTTGCATCACTATTACCAACTATCGCAACTCTGGCAAAATAAATACCACTATTTAAATTGACCACTCCTTGATCGGAAAAAGAACTCACATTGTAAATTGATTCTCCTGAATCTGTGATGCCATTATTATTAACATCTTGCACAATAGAGACTACACCATTTCCTGTTGATTCAGTTAAAGAGATACTTACTTGACTAAAATTATTTAAGCTAAATCGATAATAATCAGTTGCGTCAACTTGAGTAACTGTCTGGCTAAAACTTTGTTCTGTATTAAGAAGACCAACATCATAAGCATCACCAGGTCTATTACCTGGATCTTGTGTCAGGGTAATTTGCTCGATGAGAATAGTTTCTCCATCTAAAACAATACTTGCGGTATCATCTTCACTTTGTAGAGTTTCTAATTGCTGTGTGGTTATTGTTTCGCCTTTTACTAAAAGTGCAAAAATCGCTCCTTCATCTCCAACAGTTTCAACAGAATTTACTTGTGCATCAATTAGATGTCCGTATTCTTCGAGAATGAGAGAGACGATGTTATCGATCGCTCCTTGTGAAGGCTCTATCCCCCCTAACCCCCCTTTGAAAGGGGGGAAGAATTGTTGTTCTAAATATTCTTCAGCTATGTAAATTTTACCTGTATCACGAGAAAAAGCCCCGTTAGCACCGTTTAATTCCGGTGACGATCGAATTTCTATTACTGACTCTAAAGCAAAATCTGGACTATTCCATAACTCTCGGTAAAATTGTGTATCGATCGTATTACCAAATGTTAAAGTTAATCGATCGTCAACAAATACGTTAGTGGTAAAAGAAGATAAACGATCGTTAACCAGTCTTAAAGGATAATTTAGAGCAACAGGGGGAGATATAACTGACATTCCACTCTTAATTTAAATGATAAATATTTTGATGATTTTAATATTAACAGCATTTTTATGACCTAATTTAATTTGTTTAATCTAAGTACATGAAATTTAATGATTTAGCAGAAGATAATCCTAATAATATTGTCAGAATTGTTGATTGAGTTATTACTTTATACTTGATTATGTGTTTAACTGTTAGTTGACAATTGATACTCTATTAGTCACAAATGAAAAAAACACAATTGTTGATATTTATTATTATTAGCTTGATTAGTTTTATGCTGATAATATTTACTCAATTTGATTCTGGAAAATCACAAGCCAACAACTTTCAAACTCAAACAAAGTTGCCTTTGGAAATACAAAAAATTGTTGAGCAACATAACATTAAGCAACCTGAAAACAAAGGTGATGTAAGATTATTAGTAATTAGTGATCTTAATAGTGCTTATGGTTCAACTGAATATGATGATGAAGTACATTTAGCCATCAAAATGATTCCGTTTTGGCAACCTGATTTGGTTTTGTGTAGTGGTGATATGATTGCAGGGCAAAAACCTTCATTGACACCAACTCAAATACGAGCTATGTGGCAAAGTTTCGATCGTTATGTTGCTCAACCAATTAGAGACTTAAAGATACCGTTTGGTTTTACTGTGGGTAACCATGATGCTTCTAGTGCTATTGCTTTTGATAAAAGTAAATTTTTATTTCAGCAAGAAAGAGATTTAGCAGTTGAATATTGGCAAAACCCGAAAAATGATCCTCAACTTGATTTTATCGATCGTGATCAGTTTCCTTTTTATTATACTTTCAAGCAAGACGATATTTTCTTTCTAGTTTGGGATGGTTCGTCTAGTCGTATCAGTGATGACAACTTAGCATGGGTAGAAAAAAGCCTTGATAGTAGTGAAGCAAATAACGCTAAAATGAAAATTTTGATTGGGCATTTACCTTTATATGCCGTCGCTGAAGGTAGAAATACACCGGGTGAAGTTTTAAATAATGCCGAAGGGTTGCGTACCATGCTCGAAAAACATAACGTACATACTTATATTAGCGGTCATCATCACGCCTATTATCCTGCCCATAAAGGAGAGTTACAGTTATTACATACTGGGGCATTAGGAGGCGGTTCACGTTTGTTAATCGAAGACTCAACTGCTCCTATGAAGACAATTACAGTAGTTGATGTTAATTTTGACGATCGTGACTTGACTCGTTATACCACTTATAGTTTACCTAAATTTGAAATAGTTGCCTCTGAAAAACTACCTCGCTTATTAATCGGGCATAACGGTATGGTTTTAAGAAGAGATATTAAAATTGAAGACTTGACAAAAGAAGAAAAAAATAATTGTCTCGATAAATTAGATTTATCTTTATGCCAATAATATTTTAATCAATCAAACTAATTAATAATTTTAATCGTTGATAGATTTTGTTAGTGAAGAGGAAATCTATTCTAATATGATGAAGTGGTTTATACTTTGATTTCAAGCTAAAAAAATTAAATTTAAGATAGATAATATAATGTTCTTATTTACTGCGAGGACTTTAACAACACTATCTCAAAACGATCGTCTAATTTACGATCGATAAAATTAATACTATTTAGTTACTAATATTGAGCTACTATCATAAATTATGAGATGAAAAAACAACAAACACAACTATTTTTGAAAAATAATCGCTATTAATTAGAGAGTATGGTTATAGCAGGTAATAATACAGTTAATCCAATCCAATATTTACAAAAAGCGGCATTATCACAAACAAACTTGGCAGTGGAGTTTGTGCATAATTCTAGTAAATATAGTTTTTATTTAAAAGGAAATCAGTTACTGTATGCAACAAATTCTATTTTAAGTAACAGTATTTTAGAAAGACATTTGAAACAGATAAGTCATCAAGTACCTAACATTAAAAGTATTTGGAATAAATTAAACTTAAAAATAGATCAAGAAGATACTAATTCAAGTAAGCAAAAACTAAAAGAAGAATTTAATAAAATTATTTGGTTAGCTAAAAATAAATATTTAAATAGCGAGCAATTAAGCTTATTAGGGAAAAAAATTAGCCAAGAAATTATTGAATCGTTATTATTAATTAAAAAAATTTCTCGAACTCAAGTCAAAATTTACGAATGCAAAATCCCTAATATTTGTGAGCATAGTCTTCAAGAAGTAATCAAAGATTCACAGGTAAATTTAACTAAATGGCAAGAATTTGTGCCTGAAATAAACTCAACTTATCAACGCCCATATCTGACTACTGGTTTAACTAATACCGATAATTCTTCTCAAATACAATTATCTACTTTCGATCGAGATAAATTAGGTAAAATTTTAAAAGGATTTAACTTTCGAGAATTAGCCGCTTTATTAAATATAGATGAATTAACAGTAGTACAAAGATTATATCCCTTAGATAGTGTCGTCAAATTATTTTACTCCATAACTCAATACATTTTATTTGTACGGCAGCTAAGAATGAGCTGGTGTGTTTCGCATAACGGGTTGCAATACCTCGCCACCGCTTGAGATGTAAAAAAGCATTTTCGACTAAATGTCGTAATTTATAGAGTTCTTTATCATATTTGCGCTGCTCTATTCGGTTCTTTTTGGGTGGAATTTCTGCTTTGATTCCTTGTTTAAGCGCCTGCTCTACGATCGCATTTGAGTCATATCCTTTATCCGCTAACAGATGTTCGGCACTGATTTGATCGATTAAAGCGAAAGCCTGTGTGCAATCTGCAACGGTACCTGACGTAACAATCGCTCTGACCGGCATACCATGCGCATCCACGGCCAGATGTATCTTTGTGTTGAGCCCCCTTTTGTACGTTCCATGTCTTGGTTTCCGCCTTTAGCTCCTGCCGCATGAGGATGCACTTTACAATGAGAGGCATCGATCATCAGCCATTCATAATCAGGCTGATCGATAAAAATTTCTAGTAACGCTTCCCACACACCTCGATCGCGCCAACGACAGAAACGACGTTGCGTATTTTTCCAATCTCCAAGATCTGGCGGTAAGTCTCGCCAAGGAGCACCTGTGCGTAATATCCAGAAGACCGCATTAATGAACAATCGGTTATTTGATGCGGGACGACCTACACTACCTTTACTTCCTGGTAAGTGTGGTTCTAATAATTTCCATAATCTATCTGAAATATCATGCCGTCGATGCGCTTTCATTGATTCTCCTTTTAGGTCAATATAAATTAACTATAGCAGAATTATTTTAATTTGACGACACTATCTAATCCAGAAAAAACTGATCATTTTAAGAGAACCGAAAAGCCCGTTAGAAAAATTAATAAAACTAACCGAAAATAGTGCCAAAAAAGCGATCGCCCTGCCGAAAAAACAAGAAGAAAAAATACCTGAAAGTATTTTACCCGTGAGTAAAATAGAACAAACTTTAAAAACATATAAAATCGCTTGTATTGATGATAGCCCAACGGTACTTGATTCGATTAAAGAATTTTTAAATCAAGATAATATTTTTGTCTATCCGATTAATAATGCCCCTAAAGCGATGATGTTAATGAATCGAATCAAGCCTGATTTGATTTTTATGGATATAAGTATGCCATTAATTGATGGTTATCAGCTTTGCTCTTTACTAAGAAAAAATGCAATTTTTAAAAATATACCGATAATCATGCTTACTAGTAACACTGGTATTATTAACCGAGCGAAGGCAAAAATGTCTGGTGCGACAGATTATATGAATAAACCTTTTACTCAAGACGATTTATTAGAAATTGCTTTTCGATATTTAAGTGGTAATTAAATGTAAACAACGTTTTTATGTCGAACAAAAATAATTTTTCGCTTTTATTCTTAAACTGGAAAAACTATCTAATATTTTGTCTAAATAAGAAAAAATAGAAAATTAAAGTCTTTAATATTCTTCAATAAATTACTCAATAACAATTAATCACCAAAAAATATTATGATTACTATTTTGGTTGTAGAAGATACGGTATCACAAATGGAATTAATGAAAAATTATTTAACCGAAGGAGGTTATAAAGTAATTACAGCTAACACAGGAAAAGAAGGTTTAAGAAAAGTTTTGGCACAAAAACCTAATTTATTAATTACCGACTTAGTAATGGAAGAAATGAGCGGTTTAGAATTATGCCGTAGTTTGAAAAAAAATCCGAATACCAAAAATTTACCCATCATCGCTTGCTCATCTAAAAGTTTAGACATTGATAAAATGTGGGCAATGAGACAAGGAGTTGATATATATATTACAAAACCTTATACTCAAGACGAAATTCTTACTGCTGTTAAATCAGTCATCTAAATCAAAACACAAATACTAAAGCTATTTACTATGACTTTCTCCTCAACTCAAACACCTCAAAATTTAGGAGAGTCTTATCTAAGGCTACAACTAGATAATCAGACTCAAGGTTTGTTGCCGATGAAATATGCTCAAGAAGTTTTAGTTATTAATAGTGAACAAGTAAGCCGTATTCCCAATATGCCCCCATGTGTTATGGGGCTTATTAATCAGCGTAATGGTATTTATTGGTTGATTGATTTACCTTTATTGTTAAGTTTAGATTTTAATTGCAAAGGTGCGAGAGAATATAACATTGCTTTTATGGAGATAAATAATATTTTTGTTGGTTTGGTAGTAAAACAGATAAAGGGTGTAACTCGTATTACGTCTAATCAAATACAATCTTCGTGGGATGATATTTCTGAATCTATTATTCCCTATCTGAATGGTTGGGTTGTAGATGAGGGTAAACTAATTTATATCTTGGACGCTATTGCTATTACCGAATATCAATCGGTATATTAATGAAACTAGTAATTATTAATATTTGTTTTAGTCTTAAAATTATTAGTTTCTTCTTTCTTATGATATAAATATAATATTAATTAAGATTTATAAAAAAATTAATATTTAAGCTATCAGTAATTGTTTTTATTTAAATTAAATATTTGTTTATCGTATTATTTATTATAATGAAGAATTAATTGTATAATTGTTAATTGTTGGCTCAAATTATTCCTGAAATTTATAATAGTTAATAAATTATGAATAGATAAAGCAAACAATTGTTTCAGCTATTTGTCATGTATTTGTAATCAATTATATTAATTGGAAAACCCGTTTACATCAAATTTTATCCATAGTAATTAATGTTAAGTACTAACTCCGAATCTACTAACAATCAATCTTCAGAAACTGGCTTTTTAGTTGAAAATAATCTGGATGACAATCAGCCAAATCAAGCTATTCCTCCTCAAAAAAGAAATTTTTGGCAAAAAATAAGTCCTTTTCAAGCCGATCGAAAAATCCGCACTCAACTATTAATGACGGTTTTACCAACTGTATTAACGCCTTTAGTTATTATTAGTGGTATTAGTTATTGGATAGTGCATGAAGAGTTAGAGCATGAGTTAGAAGACAAAATAGAAAATCAAGCTGTTTTAGCCCGTAATAATGATAATGAATCTGTAATAAATTATTTGCAACAAAGCGGTATTACTGATACACAAACTATTCAAATTGTCAATCTTGAAAACGGTACTGTTACTCGAAATATTACTAAAGATGATAATACGACTAATCAAACGATTGTTGGTGGCGAAACAGTTTTGAATCTAGCTCGAGATTTAGTTACATCTCAACAAAATAGATTAAATAATACTTCAGATGAAAACAATGCAGTTGATGCCCAAATAATAGCCGAAAAATATGATGGCATAAATGAATTAGATTTATCATCTATTAATTCCTCAGCTAATCAAGCTAATCAAAATGATAATGGTTTAATCGCCGAATTTGCTTATTTAGATAAGCGTTATTATATCGCCACTAATCCTAATACACCTTTTGTTTCGATTTCATCGATTGATGAAGCACAACTACAAACACAAGGTGGTGAATTAATAAGTATTCTTTTAGTTATTACGACTATTTTGGCATTACTAATTACAACTACTATTTTTTATCTTTCTAATCAATTATCAAAACCGTTTACTCAATTAGCAAATAATGCCCGAGAAGTTTCAGCAGGTAATTTAGATAAGGTATCTGAGGTAGGAGGAAATTTAGAAGCAGTTACTTTAAATAACAATTTTAATAATCTAGTTAGTCAAGTAAGGTTGTTGTTAGAAGAGCAAAAAAGTACCTTACAACAAGTAGAAATAGCTAAACAAGAGGCAGAAAACTTAGCAACTGAGCAAACAAAACAAAGAGAAGTGATTCAAAATGATTTACTTTCTTTACTTAGTGATGTTGAAGGTGTCTCTGGTGGAGATTTGACAGTTAGGGCTAAAATTAGTGATGGAGAAATTGGGATTGTTGCCGACTTTTTTAATTCGATTGTCGAAAGTTTACGAGAGTTAGTAACCCAAGTAAAACAGACAACAATTAAGGTAAATAAATCATTGATTAATGATGAAGAAGAAATTGCTCAATTAGCTAGAGAGTCAATTAATCAATCCCAAAAAATTCAGCAAATGCTTGAATCTGTGGAAACAATGACTCGCTCAATTCGCCAAGTTGCTCAAAATACTCAATCGGCGGCTAAGGTTGCTCAATTAGCTTCAAATACAGCTAAAACCGGGGAAGTAACGATCGATAAAACAGTACAAAGTATTGTCGAATTAAGAGAAACAGTAGGGGAAACAGCGAAAAAAGTTAAACGTTTAGGAGAGTCTTCTCAACAGATTTCTAAGGTTATTTCTTTAATCAATCAAATTGCTTTACAAACCAACCTATTAGCAATTAATGCTTCAATTGAAGCCGCACGGGCAGGAGAAGAAGGTAGAGGATTTGCTGTAGTAGCTGAAGAAGTCGGGCAATTAGCGGCACAATCGGCGGTAGCAACTAAAGAAATTGAACAAATTGTTGAAGCAATTCAAAAAGAAACCAGTAGTGTCGTACAAGCAATGGAAGATGGTACAACACAAGTCGTTAAAAGTACAAAACTAGTAGAAGAAGCGAAAAAAGGTTTTGGTGAAATTACTTTAGTTTCGGGGGAAATAAATCAGTTATTAAAATCGATTAGTGGGGCTACTGTTTCTCAAACGAAAACTTCAACTGAGGTAGCTAATTTGATGAAAGAAATTGCTCAAATTGCTCAAATTAGTTCTAATTCTTCAACTGAGGTGGCTAACTCTCTAATTGATACTGTTGATAAAGCACGTCAATTACAGTCTTCTGTGGAAACCTTTAAAGTTAGTTAATAGATTCAAGAGTTTAAATTAAAGTGGTGGTTAAACAACTCATTTTTTTTATTGTTGATTTTGGCTGTCTCAGTCGGAGTTAAAATAACTATAGTTGTCGATTTTTTTTTTAACTTTGACGATAAATTCTTCTTAAATAAGACGTATCTAATTTACCAAAATTAGAACTAAAAGCAACATTGAGTTTTTCTAAACTTCTAACTAGCCAGCCTGCACCATCTTTGTTAAAAGATTCATAATGATTAAAAAGAATTGAAAACTTTTTCTCAATATACGGTTTAGCTTTACCACAAAGTAAGGCTAATTTAAGCATTACACCGATCGTTTTCGTTGTACCCATATTACTAATCATATCCATGAAAACTAAATGATTAGGATTACTATGGCTATCTACAATCAAATAATTAAATAATTGACTATAAGTACGCATTCTTAAAAACTCATCTGGTTTACTATTGTTACGCCCTGGATACATTTGTTGCATTTTTTGATATAAACGCTTATTAAATGTATTGTTTGCATATTTTCCATCGATCGATTGCATGACATATTCATACAAATCATCTTTAAATAATTGATAATTGCGAATATCGTTGCTATGATGAACAAAACTACGGGATAAGTCTTGATAAGAATTACCGTTTTTTATTGGTCCGACAAAATGCTTTAAAGTTTTACCTAAATCTCGATCGCTTAATAAGGTAGGATTTTTCACAGGTTGGATAATTTTTGATTCTCTATAATCAGTGGTAGGTATAATAATCTTTTCTTTTCCTACTTGTGCTACTCTGATTTGATAAGTGACAAACTTTGATAATTGAGACTCAAATTTACGCTCAATCTTATTTTTAACCTCATAAACAGTTTGTTTTTGCTCATTACCACTATCATGAGTTAAGAGGCAATGGTCATATAAATAAGGATAACGGATAATTAAATTACCTAAAGTTTCTTGTTTTTTACCGACATTAATTTTCCGCTCTTGATTTTGAACGACAATAGTGGATAAACGTTTTAATTGTACATAATAATCAGTTTCCAAAAATTTTCTGACTAACTGAATCATTCTACCTGAATAAGTTTTACTTTTACGTGTATTGACTATCTCAGGTATAGACTCAAATAAATCTACTAACTTGGTAATATAATTTTGGGTATTAACTTGTAACTGCCAAGGATTAATTAAAATATGACAACAACGATTCAAAATAGATGAAAAAGTTTGCTCTGCCAGAGGGCTACTAATAATTGTGGCGAGTATATTTAGTACTTCTTGATTGTCATAACTTTTAGTTTCGATAAACAGACGATGAAATCTTCCCAGTACTTGTTGAGGATGTTGTGTTTGCACACAATCCAACAAATGATCGTATATATCCTGCTCTCCGACAGTAATATGATATTGATGATGGTTGGGCAGATTAATTATATTCACGGCTATCTACAATAGTGTACAAACGATAATTTAAATTTTCGCAAATAAATACATAAAGTTATTTGGACAACCTCAGTGGTTATTTTTTGTCGGATAATATGATTTTACTGGAAAATATGGTTTTTTAGATCAGCTTAATTACTGATTTTTTGTCTAATCTTTTAATTATAAGAGCTTTTCCTTGATTACTTTAAGTGTTTATACTGAGCGTCAAAAGGGCACTCGTGCACTCGTGCAAAAGGCAAAGGTGATTTTTCGATAAATTATCAAGAATGAATAACAATTAATAATAGATAATAGATTATTAAATCAAATTGTAACCAAGGTTTATTTTTGCCAATTTCAGTTTGATTTATTTATCTTATGTGTTTCGTTAAAACGATCGTCGTTTTCGACAAAAGACCGTATTAATTCACTTTCTACTGAATCTTTTCTTTTTTTTGTTCTGATTCTATCTATAATTTTTACTTTAAGAAAATAAATTTTTAGTAGTATCAATTATAACTTAGTTTATCGGTGAAGATTAAATTTTAATAATAATTAATAAATAATTTATTGTTAATAATTTTTCTTAATTCAATCAGATAAACGATCGATAAAACTAATTACTAATAGTCAACTGGCGATTGCGATCAAAACTTTTTTGTAATAAAGCAAATTGCGATCGTAAACGCTCTGTATTCGGAGTTAGTTTACCATAACGCCATTGGACATAATTGTCAGTAATCAAATTGATAATTTCTAACTGTTCGCTTTCGACTACATTACTTAAACTATGACTATATTGATAAGGAGTTTGAGCTTTATTTTTAAGATGACCTTTTTCTTGTAGTAGATTTAGCATTTGTTGATATATTTTAGCCATCGGATGAAGTTTATTTAAACGACGTGTTTCCCAGACTTTCTGGAAATATTTAAAAAGTAACCAAGCGATAAAACTAAGAATAATTAAACCCAAAAAACCTAATAAAACACCAATAAAACTACCAGTTATAAATTGCCATAATTTAGCTAACCAAGGTGCTTGAAATATACTTAAAATTGCTTGAGATATTCGACTGAAAACAGCCGTAATAAAAGCAGTAATCGGTGAAGGCAACCAACTAGCAACCCATTTCCATAACAACCCTAAAACACCAAAAAGATTATCATCTTGAAACGATACAGGGATAATATCATGTCCGGGTAAAGGATCGAAATAAAACCAACCATAATCAGGAAAATAAACCTCAGTCATAGCATAAGCATCGGTGTTATGTACCAAATAATAACCAGTAAAAGGGTTAAATCTTCCGGGTGCAAAACCGACGACTAAACGACTAGGAATATCTAACGATCGTAACATCAAAGTATAAACCGTCGCAAAATGATCAGGATAACCACCTTGGTTTTGCTCTAAAAAAGCCTCGGCTAAATCTTCCCCTTCAGCTAAACGAGGAATATCGGTTTGTAAACTATAATTTTGTTTAATTGCTTGAGCTAAATACAAAGCTCTATCATAATTAGAGGTTAATTCACGATCGGCAAGTGCTAATAATTCTTCTGCTTTTACTTTTACTCTGACTTTAACCTCTGGGGGCAAACTTAAATAATATTTTTCAATTAAATCAGGATAATTATCTCCTGCTTGTTGTAATTGAGTCTGATTACGATAAGGTACACGAGAAATAGTGGTATAAGTCAAACCATCAATTAAACCCGAAGGAGAGCGTAAACTGCCTTCAGAATCTACGGCAATTTCAGTAGCAGGAAAATAGATAGTTTGAGCATAACGCAGACTAGGTATAATATTTGGTAAATTAACAACTGTCGTATAAGTTTGAATTACCTTTTTAGTTTCTCCCTTAATTGGAGGTACATTTAGACGAAACTGATAATTCCAAGGATTTCTTTTAATCTCAGCCGTTTGTTCTTCTCTAAGAATTTCCCATCCTTGTCCTGTATAATGATCAAATCCTAAAACTCGCCAGTAACCCGGATATTGCGATCGAATTCTAAACAGTAATTCTTTAGTTCCAATTGTATTACTAAAGTTTTGATTGATTTTAGTATTAAAACCATAATAAGAAGTGTCGTCTTGTTGCCCTGCACCATTTTCTCCTTCACCAATCAAATCGCCATTAGGCGTACCATCAGGGTTATAACCCGGATTAACAACACTTCTATCAGCCCCGGTAAAATCACGATTTTCAAAGCCATCGGGCGCACTAACAGGGAAACTTTGAATTTGATACCCTGGATAACGAGGCATAATCGCAAAGATAGCTAAACCTAGGGTAATAATGATAGCAATATAAAAACCGACTTTTTTAAGAGATAATGAGCTAGTTTTTGTTGAGGTTGATTGAGAAATAGATGATTTTTTTGACCATTGTTTTTCCCAACTAGTCAAGCCCATTTGCAATCGATAATCTAAAATTAAGGTAGGAATAGCTAAAACTAGTAGCAGTAATAGCCAAGGGGCAAAAGCGAGGGTTTGCGATAAAGTAGCCGATACACCAATCAAGATTAAAGCAATAACCATTGAATAACCTAAATCCTTACGTCTGGGTAAATCAAAGCTATGCAAAACTTGTAATTGGATTAAAAATTCAGCTAAAACAAGTCGGGTATCGTTGATATTACTAAGCAGATTACCAAAGAAAATGACTAATGTAGCAACCATAGCGATCGCTAACATAAATTTTATGCCAATATTTTTTTGCTTTCTTCTACGCCAACTCACTACCGCACCAACGATACTTAAAGGTATTGCCCAAGTACTCATCCAGAAAATGTTCAGAGCCGCTACATCTGTAGCTACGATAGCGACAATAACCATTAATTGGACAAGAATTCTTAAGAGAATCGATTCTTCGGTTTTAGGTTGCGGTAAGGCTTTGATTTTCGCTAGCAAACTTTTAAAGTTATTTGTCGGTGCTAATTTTTCCATAACTTAATCAATCTTCAACTTAAAAGTAATTGTAATGACAAATTGGGATTAAACTTGTCTTCTAGTATAGATAAGTTCTCAAAGTATAGTGAGTAATAAGTCATGAGTTACTCGTATTCAATAATTGAATCATTTAATAGAGTGTATGTTTTGCTCATATCCGACGTAGGATTTTGGTAAGCTAAAACCTGACACCTAACACCTAACATCTAACACCTAACATTTAACACTTAACACCTAAAAATAAAATGCTTTTATCTGATATTGCAAGAGATCGTGGAATTCGTTACTTTTTAATTTCTTTTACCGATTTGTTTGGTGTGCAAAGAGCAAAATTAGTTCCAGCCCGAAGTATCGATGAAATGGCGGATGAAGGGGCAGGTTTTGCTGGTTTTGCGGCATGGTTAGATTTAACTCCGGCGGATGCTGATGTATTAGCTATACCCGATCGAAATAGTCTGTTTCAATTACCTTGGCAACCTGATGTAGCTTGGATGCCAGCGGATTTGTATGGTATGGATGGAGAGCCTGTAATGCAGACTCCACGACTATTACTCAAAAAAATACTCAAGCAAGCCCAAGAGATGGGCTATACCATCAAAACAGGGGTAGAATGCGAATATTTTTTACTGTCTGGTGATGAGCATGAAGTTTCTGATTCACGTGATCGTAGTAGTAAACCCTGTTATGATCAGCAAGCTTTGATGCGTCGTTATGACGTTATCAGTGAGATTTGTGATGCGATGTTATCTTTTGGTTGGAAACCGTATCAAAATGATCATGAAGATGCTAATGGACAGTTTGAGATGAATTGGACGTATGACCTAGCTTTAGTTACTGCTGATCGTCATGCTTTTTTTAAGTATATGGTGAAATCGATCGCTAGTAAACATGGTTTTAGAGCCAGTTTTATGCCCAAACCGTTTGCTAATCTGACGGGTAACGGTTGTCATACTCATGTTTCTGTCTGGGATAGCACAGGTAAAACTAATTTATTTGAAGATATGACGGGAGAAACAGAACTTTCAAGCTTAGGTTATCATTTCATTGGTGGTGTCTTAGAATCGGCGAAGGCAATCTGTGCTTTTACTAACCCGACGATTAATTCTTATAAAAGGATTAATGCACCTGTGACAGTATCTGGTGCTACATGGTCTCCGAATACAATTAGTTATGCTGGTAACAATCGTACCCATATGATTCGTATTCCTGATTTAGGTCGATTTGAATTTCGTTTGGCTGATGGGGCGGCTAATCCTTATTTACTTCCTGCTTCAATTATTGCCGCTGGTTTAGATGGTATTATAAATCAAACTGATCCGGGTGAACGATCGGATTATAATAGTTATACTCAAACTGATGATTTGCCAAAAGCCGATAGTCTTCCTGCTAATTTATTAGATGCTTTACGTTGTTTAGAAAAAAGTTCTGTCTTCAACAAAATGTTTGGGGAATCTTTTGTCAATTCTTATCTTAAATTGAAGTATCA
The DNA here is from genome assembly GCA_963710605.1 of uncultured cyanobacterium. GTDB lineage: Bacteria > Cyanobacteriota > Cyanobacteriia > Cyanobacteriales > Cyanobacteriaceae > JAALKG01. Next base: position 1,234,249 of record CAVQBA010000004.1, on the reverse strand, counting down.
ACAATGGGATCAATATAGTAACTATATTACCAATTGGGAATTAGAAAATACCCTCGATTGTTAGGAAATTAGCAATTAACACTTCTTACTTGTTACTTCTTACTTGTTACTTCTTACTTGTTACTTCTTACTTATTACTTCTTACTCATTACTTATTATCCATGGCTTCTCGTCAGTTAGCGTATTTAATCTTACAAGATATATATCAAAAAAAAGCTTATACAGATATTGCTTTACAAAAGCACCTAACTCAAACTTCTATTAGTGCTGTTGAGCGTAATTTAGTTTCAGAATTAGTTTATGGTGTAGTTAGGAGAAAACGCACTCTTGATAGCTTAATTAATCAGTTAGCAACTAAAAAAGCCTCAGCACAACCTTTAAAGTTAAGGATTATTCTTCAGCTAGGTTTATATCAACTACGTTATCTTGATAAAATTCCTGTTTCAGCGGCGGTTAACACTAGTGTTGATTTGGCTAAACAAAACGGGATGACTAAAATTGCGGGGGTAGTTAATGGTATTTTACGATCGTATTTACGTAAATCGGCAGATAATCATGATTGTTTGGTTTTACCGAATACTTATATACCTCAATTAGGAGTTAAATATAGTTTTCCTGATTGGATAGTTACTTTGTTCGCTGAGCAATTTTCTCGTGAGGAAACTGAAAAATTATTGCAGTGGTTTAACCAATCTCCTCATTTAGATTTAAGAGTTAATACCCTTAAAATAACTACCGAGGAATTACAATCTCAATTATTAGATAAAGGTATTACCACTAGTACAGTTACTAATTTTCCTCAACTATTAAGGATGACACAATCACGAGGAAACATAACGAATTTACCTGAATTTGAACAGGGTTTATTTAGTATTCAATCTGCTAGTGCTCAACTTACAAGCTTGATACTTAATCCACAATCAGGTGAAACTATTGTCGATGCCTGTGCCGCCCCCGGAAGTAAAACAACTCATCTAGCTGAATTAATGAGTGATAAGGGTAATATCATTGCTGTTGATTGTTACCCGAAACGGTTAGAAAAAATAAAACAAAATTACGATCGATTAAAGTTAAGTTCGATTAAAATACACGAAGGTGATAGTACCAGTTTAGACTTAGGTAAAGGTTTTGCCGATCGAGTTTTAGTTGATGTACCATGTTCTGGTTTGGGGACACTACACAAAAATCCTGATATTCGTTGGCAAAAAAAACCAACACAAATAGATAATCTAACCAAATTACAAATGCAGATTTTAGAAAATGCGTCTGGATGGGTACGCCCCGGTGGTGTTTTGGTGTATTCTACTTGTACATTAAATCAAGCTGAAAATGAGGATATCGTGGAACAATTTTTAAAAAACCATCCTCAATGGCAGTTAGATATAAAAAGTAATGAACGAGAAGAGGATTTTTCGATAATATCAAAAGGAATAGTAAAAATTTTTCCACCTACAGATAATATGGATGGATTTTTTATGGTCAAATTAGTCAAAGGAAATTAATTATGTCGAACAAAGAAAAAACAAAACAATTAATCAAAATCTTAATTGGTACAGCATGGATTGATGGTATTATCCAATCAGAAGAAAGAGAATATTTAACAACTAAAGTTAGTGAATATAATCTACAAGATGATCCTGATATTAAGTCTTTATTTTCAGGAATAAAACCCGTTACTTCTAACCAATGTTATGAATGGTTAGAAGATTATCTGGGTAAAAATCCTACTCTTGAAGATTATCAAGAATTATTAGAATCGATTAGTGCTTTAGTTTATAGTGATGGTGATATTGATATCCAAGAAGCTAAGCTACTTAGTCGTTTACAAGATTTTGATCCTGAATCTCAAGGTGGTAAGTCTGTAATTGAACAAATGATTCAAACTATTCGACAATTTTACACTAAAGCGATCGACCAATAACTAATCGATATTTAATAATCATCAATTCTCGATCGTGTATTTATGATAGGGTTTTCAGATTTTTTTCAGAAAATTTTCATTATTCGATATTATATTATATTTATAGTTCGTAAAAACATTAGTCAAGTTTTTGAAGATTATACTGTCATTTTCATTTAAAAAATAGTAAATTTAATTATAGTTTGAACATTATTAATCGTTAAACTAATTTATCTACCTTAAATGATTTGAACTGATAATCTAAGTTTTTTTTGGCTATTACTGATAAATAAAAACTCAATAAATCAGCGTCATGATGGTTGAAAACAAGAAAACACAAGAAAAAATACTCGCACTGTTATTGATGAGATTCAAAGTCTCACCCACAGAATCATTAAAAATAACTCAAAATTGGTTAAGTGAACATTCTGGAAGTAGTTATGATAAATTAGAAGGATATTTGAAAAATAGCCTCGTTAGAATAGAAAATAATCAACTAATCGATTTATACGATGAACGTATTATGACTTTAGTTAATGATTTGCGTAGTGATGGTGGTATAGAAATCAAAGACAGAAGATACAGACTCACATCGTATCCTCAGTGTTTTGTAGGAAACGAGGTTGTAAAATGGATAGAAGCTAAATATAGTTTATCTAAACCTGAAGCCCTTAGATTAGGACAAGAATTAATCGATTTAAAAATTATTCATCATGTCGCTGATGAGCATGATTTTAGAGATGATTATTTCTTCTATCGTTTCTATATCGATGAATAATACTAAGCAAAAAGTAAGGTGTGTTTTGAGTAAATAGTATTAATTACTCATAGCTATTCCACTTTCTCAAGTTTAGTATGGTTAGGATTAATAATTTTTCTACCTACCTCGAATTGTACAACGATCGTATTGCGTTTACCTATTCCTAATAAATGAGTAATCACCCCGACACCAAAATTAGGATGAAAAACTCGATCGTTTTCTTGCCAATCATGAGTATTCGATATAGGTTCAATTTCTGACTCGGCATCAGATATAATAGTTTTTTTCCTAATCATAGAAGCAGATGAGACACTTGTGGTTAATAAATGCTCAGGTAACTCTTGGATAAACTGCGATGGAGAAGCATAATCAACATTTCCCCAGGAATATCTCTCTTTAGCATGACTAATAAATAACTGTTCTTTGGCTCTAGTAATACCAACATAACACAAGCGTCTTTCTTCTTCTAACTCCATCGCATCTTGTAAACTACGATTATGAGGTAATAATCCTTGCTCAAAACCGACTAAAAAGACAATAGGAAACTCTAAACCCTTAGCTGAGTGTAAAGTCATTAAAGAAACAGCTTGATTATCTTCTTCTAGATTATCTAAATCTGAGGCTAAAGAAGCATTACTTAAAAAACCTTCTAAACTTGAATCTTCGTCATCTTGCTCAAACTGTGACATAGCATTAATTAACTCATTTAAGTTAGCTAAACGGTTATCAGCTTCGTCTGTGCCTTGAGATTTTAAATCCTCTGAGTAACCAGAAGTCGTAAGCACGTAATTGGCTATCTCGACGGCTGAATATTCTTTAACTTTACTTTGACAATCACTAATTAATTGAGCAAATTGATTGATTCTTTTAGCCGCTCTTGATGCTAAGGTATTAACTGATGTTTGATCATTAATTATTTCCCATAAAGGTACATTCAACTGTTGAGCGGCATCAATTAAATTATCGACAGTAGTTTTACCGATGCCTCTTTTCGGAGTATTGATAATTCTTAATAAGCTAACTGTATCCGCCGGATTAATAATTAATCTTAGATAAGCTAAAGTATCTTTAATTTCTTTTCAATCGTAAAACTTTAAACCACCAACAATATTGTAAGGGATATTTTTACTAATCAACTCATCTTCAATCGCTCTTGATTGAGAATTAATCCGATATAAAATAGCAAATCCACCCCAATTTAACTCAGAATTTTCTCTAATTAATTGTTTCATTTGTCGGCAAACAAAACTAGCTTCTTGCCTTTCGTTATCTGCTCGATAAAGATAAATATTTTCGCCTTCTCCTCTAGTTGCCTTTAAAACTTTATCTATTCTTTGACTATTATGTTCAATCAAACAGTTTGCCGCCTCTAAAATATTCTCTTTAGAGCGATAATTTTCTTCTAATTTAATCATCGTTTCGGTAGTTTCATCAGGTAAACCATCACCAAAATCTTGCTGAAAATTCAACAATATCGTAAAGTCAGCCATGCGAAAAGAGTAGATAGATTGATCAGCATCTCCTACTACAAAAACTGACCTATTTTGCCATTGCCAATCTTTTTTCTCTGGTTCATTATTAGTAGATAAAAGTCTAATTAACTGATATTGAATTTGATTTGTATCTTGATATTCATCAACTAAAATATGATTAAACTTCTGATACCAATAACCCAAAATCGATTCATTCGCCTGAAACAAGCGCACAGGAATAATAAGTAAGTCATCAAAATCAAGACAGTTATTAGAACATAATTGATTTTGATATTCTTCATATATCTCGGCAATTACTCTACCTTTATAATCAACATTTTCTCTAGCATATTGTTGTGGAGAAAGACCAATATTTTTGAGATTACTAATAATGAATCTTATTTTACGAGGTTCAAATTTTTTATCATCAAGATTGAGCTTTTTCGTGACAATTTGTTTGATCAAAGTTTGGACATCTGACTCATCCATAATTGTAAAGTTTTTTTGCCAACTACGTCCTTTTTCATCTTGATATTTATTAATATCGTAACGTAGAATTCTGGCACACAAACTATGAAATGTACCTACCCAAAGCGGCTTGATAATTTGCCGATAAACATGAGATTTAATTTTGTTTTGAATTAATTGATCTAATACTTCTAGTTTTTGCCCATGCTTTTCTTGCGCTATTTGTTGAGCAAAAATTAATTCTATCCTTTCTTTCATTTCTTTCGCCGCTTTATTGGTAAAGGTGACGGCTAAGATATTCTCTGGTGCTACTTTGTGAGTCAAAATTAAATTAGCTATTCGAGACGTTAATGCTCTTGTTTTTCCCGAACCTGCCCCTGCAACAACTAATAATGGACCACAATAATGTTCTACTGCTTTACGTTGAGACAAATTTAGTTGACTAAGAAAATCAATACTCGAATTCATAAATTTGGGTCAAAAGAAAATGAAGATTCACAAGCAATTATTTTAGCATATTTAGCGACTCTAATTAGTGTTTTAACTTCTGTTTCCTCAATTTGATTTTTCTTTAATTAAGAAATATTTCTAAATTAATACTATCATCATTCATTAGTCTATAATTTACGTTTCTATATAGAACTGAGTAGTTAGCTTGAGGAAAAATATAGATATATTTTATTTTCTTAAAAGAGATAGAATGCTTTAATTAATCATTATCTTCTTTCTATATGACATCAGTTTAAAATTATTAATTCAATTATCTGACAAAAATAGAGTTCAAATTTAATTGGGATATTAATAATAATTATTTACGGTTAACTTAATCAAAACAAGATAAACTCTTTTTGTGATATAGGCTGTTAAAAGATTCGTATTACTGGACTTGAACTTTGATAAACTTATAATATACTGATTAAAAATATAGCAATTATTAGTATTATAAAGTACAGAGCGATCCCCCTAAATCCCCCTTGTAAAGGGGGACTTACAAATATGAACTGTACCTCATAAATCTGGGAAATGCTATATATTGAAAATAAAACTAAATCGAATTAAATAAATAAACAATTTTGGTTAATAAATTAATTGTTTTAAGCCAAAAAAAAACTTAAAAATATTTATGCTATTTACCTTGAACGATCGTGAGTCTATATTATAATATTTTTAGGAAAAATGATGATTTAGGTGATGCTATTATAATCTGAATAAAATGCTTTTATCTGCTAATTACCGTTAATTATAATGTTAATAATTGTAAAGAAAAATATAGTTTATTAAAATTTAAATCTAATTTTATTAAATAAATATTACAGCCAAGAAAAATCTCCACAAAATCTCCACAATTGGTTTTCATAATAGTATTTAGTTAAAATTTAATTAATTTGTTTTAAGTAATGATTGAATTGAATTCAAATTAATTTTGTTTTGTTTTTACTTGTAGAATTAAAAGGAAAAAGCTAATGCAAGCGATCGATTTTGAAGATAAGAATGTCAAAACTACTAATTTTGGTCAGTATTTATTAAAACTACAGCATCAAAAAATTAGTGGTACTTTATCGATCGAAGCAAATGTATCAGCGACAAAAACTCGAACTAAAGTATTGGTATTGCGTCATGGTGAGATAATTTACGCAGGAGATGAAATACCAACTCAAGATGATTTGATTACTAAAATTGGGAAAAAATATAAACCAAATTTGATTAGTGTAGCTTTAAAAATAGCGAAAAATAAAGCCGTTAATCAATCTTCTATACGAGAACTATTAGATATTTTAGTTCAAATGCGTCTGTTTAAATGGAAAGAGATAGAAGAGTACGTTTATGATCAAACAATTAGAGCATTAGAACAAGTCTTTCCTTATTTCTGCAAATTAAGTTTAAATCAGTCACTTAATTTTGATTTATCCTTTGGTGAAGATCATCATGGTTTTAATATTCTTAGTTTAATTAAAAATCTTCAGAGTCGGCAAAAACAATGGAAATCTTTACAAACTTACATTTATTCAATGGAAGCTATACCGCATTTAAGTAAAGATAAAAATATTGTTGATAAAATTGATCAAAGTAAGATTTTACAACATATAAAAAAATGGATTAATAATCAAAATTCTTTAGTTGATATTGCTCAAGAAATTGATCAAGATGCTTTAAAAATTGCTAATTTTTATTTTAATTGGGCTAAGAAAGGTTGGATTAAATTTCCACAACAAAAAACTGATGATAACAAAAATCGCACCGAGCAATTACAAAGTAAAAAAGAGGTTATTAACGATCGTCGAATGACAATTTTGACAGTAGATGATAGCCCAACGGTGCATAATCTTATTCAAAAATTTTTAGGCAATCAATATAATATTATACTTGCCACTAATGCGATCGAAGGATTAAAAATCTTAAATAAAACCAAAGTAGATTTAGTGTTATTAGATGTCGGTTTACCAAATATTGACGGTTTACAAATGTGTAAAACAATCCGTAATATGGAACGCTTCAAAAAATTACCGATAATTATGCTCACAGGAAAAGATACTTTAGTCGATAAACTCAAAGGGCAAATAGCTGGTACAACCCATTATCTAACTAAACCCTTTTCTCAACCAGAATTATACAGTTTAGTGAATAAATATCTTGTCACCGAAAAAAAGCTAGTATGTAGTGTTGCTTGAAATTTATCTTAATCTAAATTAATTTTAGTTATAATAAGTCTCAAGTCTAAAAATGTTTAAAATCGATCGTTATGAATTTAGACAATACAAAACAACTACCTGACTTTACCAATTACGGTTATCAGATTGTAAAAGAACTACAATATAATATTCATGGTGGTAGAGTTACTTATCAAGCTATCGATATTGAAACAGAAAAAATAGTAGTTATTAAACAGTTTACCTTCGCTAATAAAGTGTGGGATGGCTACAAAGAAATTGAAAGAGAAATAAATGCTTTAAAAAGTTTACATCATCACGGTATTCCTAAATTTTTAACTCAATTTGATTCTGGTGATGGTTTGTGTTTAGTACAAGAATATATTTCTGCTCAACCATTATCAATTCCTCGTAGTTTCACTCCTGAAGATATAAAAAGTATAGCCGTTGAACTGTTAGAAATTCTTGTTTATCTACAACAAAGAATACCAGCGGTGATACATAAAGATATTAAACCAGAAAATATTTTAATAGACGATGATAATCAAGCTTACTTAATCGATTTTGGTTTAGCTAGAGTCGGTAACAATACAATGAACTTAAGTAGTATTCAAGGAGGCACATTAGGTTTTATGCCCCCTGAGCAATTACATGGACAAAAATTAAGTGAAGCTTCAGATTTATATGGTTTAGGTGCTAGTTTGATTTGCTTAATAACTCAAACTCGATCGGGAAAAATAGGCGAATTAATTGATTTTTCAACTAATAAAATTAAATTTAAACAACTAGCTTCAAAATACAATTCTAATTTTGTTAAATGGCTAGAAAAAATGGTTGAACCAAATCCGATTAATCGTTATCAAAATGCCGAAACTGCACTGAAAAATTTGCAACCTTTGTATGTAATTAGAACACCAGAAATAATATTAAGCGAAACAGAGTTAAATTTGAAGGCGGAGAAATTAGGTGAAAAACTGAGTTATCAAATTGAGATTAATAATTCAATTCCAGACACCGTATTACAAGGAGAATTTGAGGTGATGTCTCATCCTTCAGATACTATCAATAACGATAGTCATAATTGGATTGATGTTGAATACAAGGAATTTAAGAGTAATGATTTAAAATGTAAAATCATGGTGGATACAAGTAATTTAATGGCTGGAAAAACTTACGAACGTTGTTTACAATTAACATCTAACGCTTCGACTGAAATTTATCAAATTCCTCTAAAAATAAAAACTGCCCCTATACCGATCGAAAATCATAAAATACCTTATCGATTGTTATTATATTTATTCATTGTTTCAATAATAAGTTCGTCTCAAATTGTTTTATTTCCTACGGTGGTTGAAGACGTACAATCTAGAATAGAGCGTATTTGGAAATATTAATTAACTAGTTTTATGGAGTTATAATTTATGAGTCAAGGACAAGAGGAAGGCGGTGGTGCTATTGTTCTTCTAGTAATGGTATTATTTATCTTGTATTGGGCAATTAAAATAGGATTAATAATTTTGGTATTACTATTAGGATTAATAATGTTATCAATTATTCCAGTATTTTTAGGTTGGCTTTTTTATCAAACTTTTCAAGCTTTAATTCAGAATAAAACACCGAAACGCAAAGCAATTATTTTACCTTCTTTGACTGTTTTAACTGGTTTAGGTATTGGCTGTTTGATATTAGGATTTACTTCACCATTAATGATTTGTGGTTTGGTAGCAGTAAGTATTCCTCTGGCTACTTTATTAATATATCCTTCGATTCATAGACGTAAATTAATTAAAAAATATCAGGAAAGAGAAAAACATTTAATTGCACCTTAAAGATAAAAAAAGCTATATCTGAGTAATAGGGAACAGCATGATATAATTTTGGTTCAATTTATTGAACGATTTTATCTTATCCTTGAACTTAAGTTCAAGGCTAACCGTGTACGTTAACTAAAGTTAACTGGAAACTTAAAAGTAAAACAGAAAAAAATAAACAAATGTAAAGATTTACCTCGAAATCTGCAAACAATCTAAAACCATAAACAAAATTATTTATTTTCTGGTAAAACCAATAAGAGGTAGAAATCATCAATATTTTTTTGATGAGCAATAGATTTGAATAAATATGGATAGCACGACGACAACTTGGACGAGAAAACATATTATCTCCTTAGAAGACTTTTCGATCGATGAATACAATGCAGTTTTAACAACAGCTTCGAGCTTTAAATCAGTACTTTCTCGCCGAACAAAAAAAGTACCCGCCTTGCAAGGGCAAGTAGTAGCGAATATGTTTTTTGAGCCTTCTACCCGTACTCGTAGTAGTTTTGAATTAGCCGCAAAAAGACTTTCTGCGGATATTTTAAATTTTTCTCCTAGCACTTCTTCTTTAACTAAAGGTGAAACTATTTTAGATACTGCTAAAACTTATCTAGCGATGGGTGCAAATATTATGGTGATTCGTCATAGTCAATCTGGCGTACCTCTAAATGTAGCCACAGAGATGGATAGAATTAATTCAGGAGTAAGTATTTTTAATGCAGGTGATGGTTTACATCAACATCCTTCTCAAGGCTTATTAGATTTGTTTACAATTTGTTCGCAAATCGATAGCGAGAATCCGCAAGTATCTTTACTTGGAGGAAAAAAAATAGCGATCGTCGGTGATATACTTCATTCTCGTGTAGCTCGTTCTAATCTTAATAGTTTATTAACCGCAGGGGCAGAAGTACATTTAGCCGCACCACCCACTCTTTTACCTCGCTTATTTTTAGATACGATTAAATCTATTGAGCAAAGAGAGCGTTTATTTATTCATTGGCAATTACCACCAGCACTTAAAGATGCGGATATTGTCATGACTTTAAGGTTGCAAAAAGAAAGAATGACCGATTTTCTCTTACCGAGTCTGCGTGAATATCATCAGTTATTTGGTCTTACTCACGATAGATTACAATTATGCCATCCTCATGTTAAGGTACTTCATCCTGGTCCTGTTAATCGAGGTGTTGAGATTAGTTCAGAGTTGATGGATGACGATCGTTTTAGCTTAATTGCCCAACAAGTTACTAGTGGTGTCGCCGTAAGGATGGCTTTACTTTACCTCATCGCTAATCAAGAATAGAAAAATAGTGAACAGTGAACAGCTAGTTTAATTCTTAATTCTCAATTCCTGATTCTCAATTCTCACCGAAGACGTGCGAAGCAGGGATTCATCTCAATTATTATCTCTACCTTTGGGATACCCAGATTGTTGATCTTATTTTGTTATATTAAGTTATATAAACAGAATGGATTAGTTTTTACAATCAATGTATTTAGGAAACATAAAGTAAATATTAAATAAATGTAACAAATTCAACAGAAATGTTGACAAAATGTACGCTTTAATATCCATATGTTATAAACAAACAAATAACTAGACCTTATTGAGGAGTGATAAAAATGGACATCTCAGCAAATCTTACCCTAGAACAGAAATTTAAGTTACAAGTATTAAAGGATCAGGTTAAAAATTTAAGCCAAGAACAAGCTCAAGAATATTTAATGGAAGTTTTCCGCCAGATGATGGTGAAAGATAACTTAATGAAACAGTTACTCAAGGGTGCTTAAAAAAAAATCGGATGTTGTTGTAACTTACGGGTTAGTTATCGGGTGTACTTTCGGTTGTTAATCAAATCTCTTCTACAAATAAACTGGAGTATTATTTAATCTTGATATTAACCAACAACAACATCACATTCAAGAGTAAGGAGTAAGAAGTATTGTTGATTATCAATTATCAATTATCAATTATCAATTATTAAACATAATTTGGACTGTCTAATCATTCATAATACTTAAATTTTATCTAAAAGATCTATACATATTCTTATTTAAGATTGTAATTATTATTGTTAAATAAAAATTTCCTAATAATTCACGAGCGAGTTTGTTTTCTTTGAAGATAAGCTATTTGACGTTAATTTCAGTTAAAGTTATTGTTTGATTTTTTTTCATAAACTAATCGTACTTCCAATTACTGAAAAAAACAATTAACAAAAACTTCGCAAATCGCTAAGATTAAAAAGGTAGTTTAAACTACTAAAAGCAAAGGAAAACAGATGGTGTTAGTAAACCTTATCTGGAAATAAACGCTCTCTATGCACATTATTAGTAAAACTGCCTTGAAATCTTTTTGGACAAAACATCCTAATGCTGAAATGGCTTTAAGGTATTGGTATAAAATTACTACCCAGAGTCGATGGAATCATTTTGATGATGTGCGTAAAACTTTTCCTAGTGCAGATAATGTTCAACAATTAACAGTGTTCAACATTGGAGGTAATAATTACCGATTAATTACTAAAATTTCTTTTTTGAAAAAAAGAGTCTATATCCGAGATGTACTCACTCATACTGATTATAATAAGGGTAATTGGAAAAAAGATAGCTGGCTTTTAAAATGAAAATCAAATCTGAGTTCAGAGTAACATTATAATTTTAAAAAACTTTTAAATCATTCTGTTTTCTTTTGCTTTGGTAATATAAATTACTTTTGAATTAATAATTGTAAAATTTCTGATAAATTATGACTTCAATCGATAAATACATTCAACTTCTGCAAAAATTTCCACCTCGTCCTGTAGTAAACGAAGCTGATTTTGAAGCGACTCAATCAGTGATTAATGAATTATTAGATAAACACAAGCTAAGTTCGGAAGAAGAAGATTATTTAGATGTTTTAGGAACTTTAATTTATAACTATGAGCAACAGCAAGAAGATTTGATTCCAGATATTTATGGCGTAGAATTATTAAAGGTATTAATCGAAGAACATAAGTTGAAACAAAAAGACCTTGTTTTCATTTTCAAAACAGAGTCTATTATCTCAGAAATATTAAAAGGAAAACGTCAGTTAACTAATCGCCATATTCAAGAATTAGCAGAATTTTTTCATGTTTCTCCTGCTGTGTTTTTTCCAATTCAATCTTCTCGTGATTTAGTAACAATTTAAGAAGACGAAGTATAGCCATCTGAATTTATGTAAATCAAGTCTGAAGTAAAAATAAATTGACTTTAAGCCTTAGAGACAGTCGCTACACCGATCGTTTTTAATCCAGCTTTATTCAAAACTTGTTTTGCTTCATTAACAGTTGTACCCGTCGTGTAAATATCGTCAATAATTAAAATCTGTTGCGTTTTTTTAATTTTGGCATAATCTTTACCGATCGAAAAAGCTTGTTGAATATTTTCTTTTCTTTGAAGAGGATTTAAACCAAACATCGCTTCGGTATCTTTTTGTCGTATTAAAAGATTATTTTTTAAATTATATCCTGTGAGTTGACAAAAACCACGAGCAATTAATTCAGCTTGATTGTAACCTCTTATCTTCATTTTTTGAGCTGATGCGGGGATAGCTATTACTGTTAGATGAGGATATTTTTCTTTGTTAGCTGATTGTAACCATGCTTTGCCTAACCAAATTCCTAATATGTGTCCTATTTCTGGTTGTTGATTATACTTTAACTGCGCGATCGATCGTTTTAATTCTCGATCGTATTTTCCCCAAGCAAAGAGTAAAAAATTAGGCTTAACAAACGTTTGATGATTAGCCAGTTGACAACTCAAGATTTTAGTTGCACAATAATCACAAAATACATCATTTGCCGATCGTTGACAAAGAGGGCAGTTAGGTTTTAGAAATAAAGATAAAAGACGGTTTAACATCAACTTAGATTTAAATCGTGATACAGCTAATTTAACAAGGAGAAATAGTGGAAGTAAAATTTAGAGAATTTAATCCTTTTGATTTGTGGGTTTGGTTAGAATTTGATCATGGTTTGTCGCCAATGGAAAAACAATATATCGATGAATTATTTGATTCATGGTTTTATATCGGTAAACTCGGTGGCTTTAATGCCGAAAATTTACAAATACAAGAAACAGGTATCGATATTAGTTATATGCGATACGATCGTGATTTTGCTGAAAATGCGATGATGTCTCCGATGCACAACATGGGTGATATAGAAGTATTAGGTAACTGGGGGCGATGTTGGTTTGATTTAGGTACAAGTGACCTAATTGCGATCGATATACTCATTAATAGTTTAAGAGAGTTATCAAAAGAATATGTTGTGATTAAACAACTAATTATTGGTGGAGAAAATGAAGATTGGAAAGTAGATAACAAAGACGAAGAGCATTTTAGCGATGATTAACGAGTAACAATTGATATTAATTGACAATTGACAATTGACAATTTCCTTCTTCTTTACTCATGTGTTATCCCTCATCCCTTATCCTTCCTTGTTGATCATTAAACCAACTTTTTTGATTAACCAACTAAATATGATACCTGTGAATAAGATACCGATTGCGGGGTTAAACACAGGTATCCACAAACTATACCAAACATCCCAACCTAAAGGAATACCAAGATAACGCCCGATTAAAGCAACGACAAACCAAGCAAAGCTAATCATCACTAAAAAAATATCAGCCATCAAAAAACGTTCTACCCACAATGAGAGTTTTTCTTTCATAATCAAATTAATTTCTTATTTATATTTTGTAATCTTCACTGAAACTGTGTCAAGAAGATTACCCCTAATAATTATAATTTATGGTTAATTGTCAATAAAATCAAGCACGGGTCCTACTGGTACAATTCCTGTAGGATTAATTGTTTTATGGCTTTGGTAGTAATGCCCTTTAATGTGTGACATACTGACAGTGTCGCTTACTTTAGGTATGTTATAAAGGTGTTTGAGATATTCCCACATCTTGGGATAATCATAAATACGACGAAGATTACATTTAAAATGCCCCACATAAACTGGATCAAATCTTAACAATGTTGTGAAAAGTCGCCAATCAGCTTCGGTGAGTGTATCGCCAACTAAGTATTTATGATTCGATAGTGTTTCTTCTATCCAGTCTAGAGTTGCAAAAAGTGGTGTTAAAGCCTCTTCGTATGCCGATTGGCTAGTAGCGAAACCACATTTATAAACCCCATTATTAACATTATGGTAAACTCGATCGTTAACTTGATCAATTTCTGCTCTTAATTCTTCAGGATAATAATCACCTTCTGTTGCACCAATTTGATCAAAGGCAGTGTTAAACATCCGAATAATTTCCGAGGATTCATTATTGACGATCGTATTTGTTTTTTTATCCCATAAAATAGGTACAGTTACTCTACCAGTGTAATTAGAATCAGCTTTAGTATAAATTTGATAAAGATAATCTACATCAAATAAACTATCAGCAATTACACCTTCGCCTGAGTTAAAAGTCCAACCATTTTCGCCCATAAACCAATGGACAACCGAAATAGGGATAATCTCTTCTAAACCTTTTAAGGCACGGAAAATAAGGGTACGATGAGCCCAAGGGCAAGCATTAGAGACATAAAGATGATAACGATCTTTTTCGGCTTTAAAACCACTATTCCCTGTTTCGCCTTTGCTACCATCACTAGTTACCCAATTACGAAACGCAGATGCTTTACGAATAAATTTACCATCATTACTTTCGGTATCGTACCATTGATCATGCCAAACACCGTCGATTAAAAGTCCCATAGTCTTGTTTTATGTTTATTTTTTTCTGGCTAAATTTTATCATTTACTTTAACTAGAAATTCAAAGTATAGTTAATGAAAATAAGAATGAAACAATTTGAGTATATTTTCTTTGAGTTTAATTTATTAAACGGTATCTATTAGCCTTGACAATTTATTGCCAGGCGGGTGTTATGTTTTTGTTTTTCTTTTTAATATTATTTATACTGTTTCAAACTTAATTTAAACAACTATACATTTTGCTTTAAAAGTCTGATGTTAATTAAAAAATGAAAGCACAATTAATCAAATAGATAATCTATTAACGATGAAATTAACTTTCAGGGCGAAAATTATTAGTCTCATCTAAATTAATCAAATAAATAATTAATTATTTACTATTAGTAACTAAATTGGGTATTCTTCCTTTAAAACCCGTCATCAATTGTAGTGAAAAGATTTTTAAAGGTTTGATATATTTCATCATCAACAAACCTAAACGGCGGATAGCGACGATAGGAATAAAGCTAGTCGAGAAAAATCAATCGAGGAAATCAGTAAAAGCTAATATCATCAAGTTTTCTTGCTTACGCCACTGATTATATTTTTCTAAGACTGAAATTGAGCCAATATCTTCTTTGGCTTGATATGCTTGAGTCAAAACTTGAGCTAAAGCGGCGGCATCACGAATACCGAGGTTTAAACCTTGCCCACCGACGGGATGACAACAATGGGCGGCATCACCAATTAAAGCCAATCTAGGTTTGATATAGGTATTGCTTTGCATTAATTGTACAGGAAAGACAATACGATCGCTTATTAATTTCATTTCTCCTAACGACTCTTGAGTATGTTGGGCTAAACGAGTAATAAATTCATCATCAGATAAAGATTTTAATTCTTGAGCAAGGGTATGAGGTGCACTCCACACAACCTGACAACGATTATCTGGTAGTGGTAAAATACCCATCGGTCCTGTTTGCCAAAAACGTTCAAAGGCAATATCGTTATTAGGGGCAGTGTGTTTGATGGTAAACGCTACACAAGATTGAGAATACTTCCAACCACGGGTTTTGATTTGGGCAAATTGCCTGACTGTCGATTTTGCACCATCGGCACCGACTAAGAGTTTGGTTTGTAGAGTTGTTTTTTGCTCGTTAGTTTCAATCGTAATTTTGGTACAATCTGCTTGAGAATCGATCGTTTTAATAACAGCGTTTTCAAAATAAGTAATATTAGCTGAATCTAAACTTGATTTTTGTAATGCCGATTGAATATAAGAATGTTCTCCTACATAACCTAAATAATCGGTATTCAAATCAGCGGTTTTAAATTTGACTACTCCTGAAAAAAAGTTGTCACTCAAACGAATATGTTTAAATTTACCTATATGAGGAAAAATATCTTGCCAGACTCCGATTCCTTCTAATATCTTACCGCTCAAAATCGATAACGCATAAGCCCTTTGACGCTTAGCTGTTGCGGTTAAACTTTGGGCTTCGATGATGGCAATTTTTAAACCTACATTTTTCAGGGCGACTGCTAAGGTTGCACCTACTATTCCACCGCCAACGATCGTTAAATCGTAGTTATGATCAGAAGATAAAGGAAAATTCATATGACTTTTTCTTAAACTATTACCGTCAATTGTTTATTTTTTTGTTATATATCTTAATCTTAGCCTAATTAATGATTGATCATAACTACGATCGTTAATTATTAATAATTTGATCATAATGTTTTTTCTGATTGACTAATTTATTAGTTAGGGACTTGAAGATAATAACTAAGCTAACAAGAAAGTTTGACTATTTTTCAAGAGTTTAATTAATCTTAACTCATTATCGCAAAATTAAGTAATCTATATCTGTACGCTAGAGGTAATAGATAATGGTCAATTCTTTTCCACACAGAATTAGAGTACAATTAATTTGTGAATCTAAATGATGAAAATACGAAATTGTGATTAATTTACTATTCACTATTTACTATTCAAGATAGAAAGTATTTACCGTGATTAATTCTGAGCAAAAAGACGATCGTCCTCGAAAGCAAAAAAAGGGTGATAATTGGCAACAAGAATTCCAAGAAGTAGTAAGTGGTGCATCTGGAGGTTTTCTTTTCGGTATGCCTCTTTTATACACCATGGAAGTCTGGTTTATTGGTTCTTATGTGACATCTTTTGTCTTACTAGAAATTTTAGCTATTACATTTTTAATTATCTTCTTAATCAATCAGATAGAAGGTTTTCGCCCAATTGAAAGTGAGACATTAGCAGGGGCATTAGCAGAAAGCTTAGAAACAATGGCAATTGGCTTTGTTTGTGCTACTTTTATGTTAGTTGTTCTCCAACGTATTGATTTACAAACGTCTTTAGTTGAAGCATTGGGTAAAATAGTTTTTGAAGGCGTACCATTTTCAGTCGGAGTCGCATTTTCTCAATCGATTCTCAGTGGCGAAACTAAAATTGATTTGGATAGTAGTCGTCAATCGCAACAATCTTCTTCACCAAAAACTAACCATAAAAACGAGAAAAATAGTCGTAATCTTGTTTGGAAAGATACCCTCGCTGATTTTGTGGCTACTGTTATCGGTGTTTTATTTATTGCTTTTAGTATTGCCCCGACAGATGAAGTGAATTTTTTGGCGGCTTCTGCTACTTCTTGGTGGTTACTAACAATCATGTTTATCTCATTATTAGTTTCCTATGCGATCGTTTTTGCTTCTGAATTTACTAATTACGACAAACGCCGTCAACAACAAGGTTTGTTTCAATCACCTTTAAGTGAAACCTTTTTTTCTTATCTGGTTGCATTGTTTACCAGTATTTTAATGCTCTGGTTTTTCCAAAAACTAACTTTAGGTGAGCCTTGGCTTGTTTGGTTACGTTACGGTATAATTTTAGCTTTACCTGCTAGTATTGGTGGGGCGGCAGGACGTTTGACAGTATGAAAAATAAAAGTAATCGAACCTCAAATAGCTCTTTTCTTGGGCAACGAACTTTAGCCGAAAAAGTTAGCTTCGCCGTATCTTTATCGATCGTTAGTTTAATTGTAGCTTTAGTTTGCTATACAGGATTAACCGCCGATAATCAGCCACCGATTTTATCGGTAATAACAGAATCTAAGATTAGACATATTGATACACAATATTACATCCCTTTCACCGTGCTTAATTCAGGTGGAGAAACAGTTGAATCTGTCGAAATTGTCGCTCAACTGTCTTTGCCAGACAACAAAGTTCAAACCGGCAGACAAGAAATCGATTTTTTATCCCCTCAAGAAAAACGCTCTGGAGAATTTGTTTTTAATAACAATTTCAAACAGGGAAATTTAGAAATACGAGTTGCCAGTTATCGCTTACCTTAATCAGTTAAGAGTTAAGAGTTAAGAGTTAAGAGTTAATAATTGTTCATTATTCATTTGCCTGTATTAACTAAATCATTAATTATTTCAGTGTGAACTACACTATCAAGATTAACTACATTAGTGTCCTTACGAGAGCGTGCATCTGTTATCAGCCAATCAATAGCGGCGGCTTTAATATCGATCGCACTACCTGTTTTATCAACACAATAACGTCCAAAAACAAGTTTATCAACTAAACGAACTCCCGCACAAAGACGAGAATACTCAAAAATAACGCTGTTATCAACCGTAGCACCGCCACAAACCCAGCAATTTGGTCCAATCATACTAGGACCTACTATTTTTGCTCCATCTTCTATATGAGTCATTCCACCGATATAAACTGGTCCTGTTATATCAACTTTATCCCAATTAACTGAAACATTAACTCCTGTATAAACACCGGGTTTGACTTCCTTACCCGGAATAGAAACATTTTTAATCTCTCCTTTTAACACCAATCGAATCGCTTCCCAATAATCAGGAACTTTTCCAATATCAACCCATTCAAACTCCATATTAACGGCGTAAAATGGTAATTCTAATTCCACTAACTTAGGAAAAAGTTCACTCCCAATATCAAATTCTTGGTTTGAAGGTATATACTTAAAAATTTCTGGCTCAAATATATATATACCTGTATTTATTTGTGTACTTAAAGCTTCTTCCACAGAAGGTTTTTCTTGGAAAGCGACAATTTTATCCTCAGCATCTGTCACCACCACACCATAACTAGGAACATCTTCTCTCGGCACTGATTTAGTAACTACTGTAGCAATCGCACCTTTTTCTCGATGTTGTTTAACAACTTCAGTTAAATCTAAATCAATTAAAGCATCACCGCATAAAACAACAAAAGTATCGTCAAAAAAAGGATTAAAGTCTTGAATTTTTTTTAATCCACCAGCCGAACCTAAAGCCTCACCAACTAATTCGCCATCTTCTACATGACCTTCAAAAGAATAACCTATTTCAACACCAAAACGTTGTCCATCACGAAAATAGTTTTCGATGTCTTCGGCTAAGTGACTCACATTAACCATAATTTGGTCAAAGCCATGCTGTCTAAGTAGTTCAACCAAAAATTCCATCACAGGTTTTTGTAAAATAGGAATTAAAGGTTTGGGTACAATATGTGTAATAGGACGAACACGTGTACCCTTACCAGCGGCGAGAATCATTGCTTTCATAATAATACTTACAAGTCTAGATAAAGATAAATATAATTGATTTTTTTTGATTTAAACGATTGATATTTGAGTATCACACAAATAGTAGCATTTTTTAAAATTTTTGTGTCAAGTACTAAAAAAGGTAACTAATCAATTTTAAGTGAGCTTATAATCACTAAATATAGTTCTAAGCTACCATCATAGGAGTTTTTGTTTATATTTGCTGTTTAATCGTTAAATACATTAATTTACTGTTAGATCGCTTTTTTTGATTGTGGCTTAAATAGTTAGTTGTTGAACAAAGAGAATCAAAGCGATCGCTCATCTGCGACGATCGTACTTATTTTTTTGCAGATAATTGATTTTGATCAAGAAAATTGATCATGATTTTACTGATCATCATAAAATAATCAAATTAGATAAGCCTAAATTTGTTAAAGAATAAAAAAATATATGAACGTTGACTCGCTAATTCAAAAAGCTGAACAAGAACTATTACCTCAGTTTGCCCAAATTGATCAACAAGTAAAGCAACATTTAACTAAAATTTTACAATCATTTAACGAACATCGTTTGGGAGTACAGCATTTTGCTAGCGTGAGCGGTTATGGGCATGATGATTTAGGTAGAGAAGTTTTAGATCAAGTTTTTGCTCAAGTTTTTGAAGCCGAAACAGCCGCTGTTCGAGTTCAATTCGTTTCTGGTACTCATGCGATCGCTTCTTGTCTATATGGTGTATTACGCCCAAAAGATGAAATGTTAGCCGTAGCAGGACATCCTTATGACACTCTTGAAGAAGTTATCGGTGTAGTACGAGGGGGAGGACAAGGTACACTACAAGAATGGGGAATTAATTATCGAGAATTAGAATTAACTTCAACAGGTGGTATTGATTGGGATGGATTAAAAACCGCAATTAAACCGGAAACTAAATTAGCTTTAATCCAACGCTCTTGTGGTTATTCTTGGCGACAAAGTTTATCGATCGCTGATATTAAGCGTATTATCACCATAATTAAACAACAAAATCCTGATACTGTTTGTTTTGTGGATAACTGTTACGGAGAATTTTTAGAAACCCTTGAACCAACTGCCGTCGGAGCAGATTTAATGGCAAGTTCGTTAATTAAAAACCCTGGGGGAACGATCGTCACTGCAGGTGGCTATGTAGCAGGAAAAAAAGAGCTAGTAGAGAAAGCCTGTTGCCGTTTAACTGCCCCCGGGATTGGTAGTAGTGGGGGGGCGACATTCGATCAAAATCGTCTTTTATTTCAAGGTTTATTTTTGTCTCCGCAGATTGTCGCTGAAGCAGTTAAGAGTAGTCATTTGATTGCTTATGTATTTCAAGAATTAGGATATGAAGTCAATCCCTTACCATTTGAACCACGTCGAGATATTATTCAAGCGGTTAAATTGGGTAGTGCTGAAAAACTGATCGCCTTTTGTCGAGCAATCCAAAGATTTTCTCCTGTCGGATCGTATCTAGATCCCGTTCCTGCACCTATGCCCGGTTATGAAAGTGATTTGGTGATGGCTGGTGGTACTTTTATCGATGGCAGTACTTTAGAACTGTCTGCTGATGGTCCATTAAGAGAGCCTTATATAGTTTATTGCCAAGGAGGCACACATTGGACTCATTGTTCGATCGCCCTTACTGAGGCAGTTAAAGCAGTTTTAAAAGTTAAAAGTTAAAAGTTAAAAGTTAAAAGTTAGTAGTTATTCATTTTTGACCAGCTTAGTTTTCAAGTCGCCCTTTTGTAATTAGTATAAGTGATATAAGAATACCTGAATATTCACTCAACCGATCGATTTTGATTGGAGAAATTATTAATTATTAATTATTAATTATTCATTACCATCGTGTTGTATGCGATAAATAACCCCATTAGCTTCTTCAGTAAGCAGAAGACTACCATCAGGCATAACTAATAATCCCACAGGTCTGCCCCAAGTTGAAGGAATGGCAGGATTAACTAAAAAACCCGTCAAAAAATCTTCATAATAATCTTGAGGTTGACCATTTTCCGTAAATGGGATAAAAACTATTTTATAACCTGTGCCTTCGCTACGATTCCATGAACCTCTAAAAGCGATAAAAGCTCCATTTTGATATTTTTGAGGGAATGTTTGACCATCGTAAAATTGTAAACCCAAAGGTGCTGAATGAGATTGAATTAAAACATCAGGTGTAATAGTTTTACTAACTAACTGAGGATTTGTGCTTTGATTTTGTTTTGTGTGTCGAGGATCGAGTAGATTAGGAGATAAATAACTATACGGCCAACCATAAAAACCATCTTTTTTAACACTAGTAAAATAATCGGGAACTAAATCATCACCTAGCCCGTCTCTCTCATTTACGGTAGTATATAACTCATTGGTGAGAGGATGAAAATCTAAACCGACTGGATTACGTAATCCTGAGGCAAAAGTTTGTTGATTGCTACCGTCAAAATCCATAGTTTGAATTGAAGCACGAGGTAGTTTTTCAATACTGGCGTTAGAAGCCGAACCGATCGATACATAGAGCCTATTTTCAGTCGGAGAAACAACCACATTACGAGTCCAATGTTGATTATATCCGCCCCCCGGAAGTGAAGCTATTTTGCTCCCTTCACCTACTAGTTTGGTATCTAATTGAGAATAATTGTAACGTCTGACAGCATTATGATTACCCAGAAAAAAATAACCATCACTAAAAGCCATACCGAAAGGAATATCTAAACCATTACTTTCATCGGCAAAAGTTGAACTTCGATCGGCAACTCCATTATTATCGTTATCTTGTAATAATGTGATGCGATTATCACGAGTTTCGGTAACTAATACATCCCCATCGGGAGTTAAGGCTAACCAACGAGGATTATTTAAACCTTGAGCATAAATATTAACTTGAAAACCATCAGGTAGATTAAACTTAATTGAATCAGGAATTGGTAAAATTTGCGGACTTTGAGATACACTTTTGGATGTATAAGGCTGAGGTAATGTGTCTAATTCAATCTTGATTGGTTGGGGATTCAAAGTTTGTGTTGAAATTGATTCCACAGAAGAAGAAACCTCTGTAGGTTGTAAAACTTGTGGCGGTGAAGAAGTAGTTGTGCAACTAATTAAGCTCAAAGATAGATAATAAAAAAATAAGTATTTTAGTCGAGAAAAACTACGTCTTTGTTGTAAAATCATCCTGTTTGTTTAATCCCTTTATTCAATTAAATCGATTATAGTTTAGGTGTAATTATTGGTGTTAATTTCACATTCAGCTAAAATATTTGTGTACGAATATTTTAAACCTTTAAGTTAAGTGCATACATCTGCTTTGTTACAAAGATATGTATGAAGTATAGAAGAGCAATTCTCAATTCTGAAGAACTATCTAAAATTATGAATAAATTAAGTAAATTAAGTGCGATCGTTATTTTTTCTCTTCCTTCTCTATTATTAACTAATGGAGTTAAAGCAGAAAACAAATTTGATGTCTGTTTAAGAGAATTAACCACAAGTGGTGTCGCTACCTCCCAAGCTCAAATCGGTTGTGCAGATGCTTTATATCCCAAAGATTTATCTTATTGTGTCAAAACAATTACTCAATCAACTGAGATTGTCGGTATAGATGCTCTTAAAAACTGTTATCTTGTCAGAAGACCAATCGAATTAGGTAATTGTGTAGCAGATATTCAAAATACTATCTTGTCTCCTGCACAAATGAGTACAACCACCCCAAACACGAATAATACAGCTCAAACCAACACCCAAACAAATACAGGTGTCATTGTTGAAGTAGTAGAAACCGATGACGATGAAGCCGTAGAAGAAAATTCAGAAGTAGTAGAAGTAACATTAACCCCAACACAAGCTTCTTTGGGCGTTCTCACTGCGATGAATACTTGTCGAGCTAGTTTATTACCTGCAAGACATTCTCAATGTGTAATTGCTTTATCTCGTACTCCTGAACAAAGTAACCCTATTCAAGCGATGGAGACTTGCTTAAGTGCGGAAGATTTTCCTCGTGGATTATACCCTCAAAATCAATCATAAATAAAAATCAGCTAAAAAAAACAGAGCCAAAAATTAAGACTTTTTACGTATTAATATTAATTCCTAACTTTTTATTAATACCCCTGTTGTGGTCAAAGATTTTTTCTGATTCGGTGACTTCTTTTTATTTAATTACTGTCTTGCTTAAGCTTCTCGATGTCTTCTAATAATCCCAATCTAAACAAAGAACAAATCAAACTTAAAGCGATCGAAATCGGCTTTCATGAAGTTGGTATTACTCATGTGGAGGCAAATAGCGAACAACAACAAACTAATCAAAAACGATTACAAAAATGGTTAGACAAAGGTTATCAAGCCGATATGCAATGGATGGATAATCCTCGCCGTCAAGATGTAAATCTGTGTTGGTCAGAAGTTAAATCAATTATTTGTGTAGCACTTAATTATTATACTCCTAATCAACACGAGCAAAAACCAGATAGTGCTAAGATATCTCGTTACGGTTGGGGAAGAGATTATCATCGTGTGATCACTAAAAAACTGAAAATTTTGGCTAACTGGTTAATCGAAAATCAAGTTGGTGCAAAAGTAAGGTATTATGTAGATACTGGACCTATTCAAGATAAATTTTGGGCAGAACAAGCAGGTATTGGTTGGGTAGCCAAAAATGGTAACGTCATTACCCGAAACTATGGAAGTTGGGTATTTTTAGCGGAAATTCTCACTAATATCGATTTAGTTATCGATCGTCCTCATACTAATCATTGTGGTACTTGTACTCGGTGTATAACCGCCTGTCCGACTCAAGCAATCACCGAACCTTTTGTGGTTGATGCTAATCGTTGTATTGCATATCATACGATCGAAAATCGTCAGCCAGAGTTACCAGTAGAAATTGCTAATAATTTAAATGGATGGGTAGCAGGTTGTGATATTTGTCAAGATGTTTGTCCTTGGAATCAACGTTTTGCTAAAACTACCGATGTCCCTGATTTTTTTCCTTATCCAGCTAATCTTAACCCCAAATTAAGCGAAATAGCTCAAATGACAGAAGAAGAATGGGATAGACGTTTTACAGGCTCGGCTTTACGTCGTATTAAACCGCAAATGTGGAGACGTAATGCCTTAAGTCAACTTCCGCAAATTGAAGATTAATATTCTCAATTATCAATTACCTAGATAAATTTTCATGGATCATAAAATAGTTATATTTGATTTTGATGGTACGATCGCAGATAGTCGTAAAACAGTGGTTGAAATTGCTAATCAATTAGCGAATGAATTTGGATATGATGCTGTAACTGAAGAAGAAGTCCTCAGATTAAGCCATTTAAGTTCAGTGGATATTATGCTTCAATCTCCCATTCCTTTAACTCAACTTCCTTTTCTTTTACGTAGAGTCAAAAAAGAATTTAATAAACATATAGCTAAGCTACAACCATTTGTAGGGATGAAGGAATTGTTAGCTAGTTTACAAGCTCAAGGTTATTGTGTTGGTATTGTGACTTCTAATATGCGTAATAATGTCTTAGAATTTCTTGAGAAAAATCAATTAGAAAGTTATTTCAATTTTGTTTATTCTGCTAATACTTTATTTGGTAAAGATAAAATTATTAAAAAAGTAATTAAACAATATAACCTACCCTTAGAAAAAACATTTTATGTAGGTGACGAAACCCGTGATATTGAAGCCGCTAAAAAAAGCAATATCAAAATTGTCTCAGTAACATGGGGATTTAATTCAGCTACTATTTTAGGGCAACACCATCCTGATTTTTTAATTGATAAACCAGCCCAATTAACTCAGATTTTATTATAATACCCTCGCTAAAAAATTGAAAGGGTTAAAAACTAAGTCAAAATTGATTCCTAAATGATTATTTAAGAGTATCAATTAATTCCTAGCCGTTAACCCCTTATACAGGTAAAATATAAAAACTAATTATTCTGCTGGTATCTGAGTAAATATATCTCTTAAGCCTCGTTTTTTCCAGTTTGGATGTACAAAATTAAAAGAAAAACAGTAGGCACAAGCACAAATAAAATGGTAGCTACAAAGCCTAAATCATTAACTTGCATTTTGCTTTATTATTATAATATTCATTAACTAACAATAGAATATCACAATTTAGCTTTCTTCTGCGAGAAGCCTCACGCTAAATTTTCAAAAAAAACCTAGTTAAATTAGCGTGAGATGAATCGCAGTCTAGGTGCTTGGTCTATTTTGACTATCTACATACTTTTTTAAAGTCTCAATAGTAACACCACCACAAGATGATAAATAATAACTACCATTCCACAAAGTTGCCTTACAGTAAAATTTGCTTAATCTAGGTTCAAATTCTTTCCTCAAATATCGACTAGTTACCGTTTTCATGTTATTCACTAGCTTGCTCAACTGTACATCAGGAGTATATTGAAACAACAAATGTACATGATCTTCTTCTCCATTCATCTCGATATATTTACACCCCCATTTGCTCAAAAGGTCTTGTATTATCTTATCTAACCTGATAAGCATTGCTTTGTTGAAAATTTTTTTTCGATATTTACTAGTTAACACTAAATGTGCCTTTAAACTAGAGACACTTCTGCCACTTGATATTAAATCGTTATATTTGCTTGACACTATTTTATTTTAAAGATACACTAATTATAGTGTAATAGATAAAGTCAGTATGAGAAAAGCATACCAATACAAATTGCTTCTGGACACTAAGCAAAAAGAAACTATTAGTAGGTGGTTAAACATGGCTAGATGTCAGTATAATTACTTGTTAGCCGATCGATTTGCTTGGTGGCAATACAATCGTAATGGTATTGTTTTACCTCTAGGTGATTTTTGTCAAATATCTTGTAGCCTACCTCCGATAGAATTAAGAGATAACCCTGATTACTATAGTCAAAAACGTACTTTACCCCAACTAAAAAAAGATAGACCTTGGTATCAAGAATTACAATCGCAAGTATTACAGGATGTTATCAAAAGAGTAAAATTAGCTTTCGATCGATTTGTTAAAGGCGATTGTAAAGGCAAAAGAGCGGGGAAACCAAGGTTTAAAAATAAAAGACAATATAGGACAATAACATTTCCTCAATTAAAGCCTGATTGCATCCAAGGGAGCAAAGTAAGTTTGCCTAAATTTGGGGAAGTAAAATTTATCTGTCATAGATCGATCGCCGAAGGTTTCAAATTAAAGACTGCTTCTATTACCAAAAAAGCTGATGGTTACTATATTACTTTCAGTGTGGAAGACAAAACCAGTACCAGAATTTGAGCCAGAAATTATTCCCAATCAGAGTAATTCGGTGGGTATTGATTTGGGGTTAGAAAAACTTTACGTGGATTCAAATGGTAATCAAGTTTTACCACAAAAACACTATCGCAAGTTAGAGGCAAAGCTGGCGAATCTTCAAAAACGAAAAGCAGATAAATCAATTGGAAAGAAGATTAAAAGACTCATCCAAAAGAAAATATCGAAGCTACATCAGAAGATAGCCAGACAACGTAAGCAGTGCCATTATGAAATAGCAAAACAATTATGCTCAATTGCAGATGTAATATTTGTTGAAGACTTAAATATTGCTAATCTCAAACGTAAAAACAAGCCTAAAAAAATAAATAATCGGTATGTGCCAAATGGTCAAAGTGCAAAATCTGGATTAAATAAAAGTTTTTCGGACTGTGCAATCGGACAATTTGTAGATATTCTCAATCAGCAAGCGAAAAAGGTAGGCTGTAAAATAATTAAGGTGAATCCAAAAGGGACGAGTCAACATTGTCATAATTGTCTAAATAAAGTACCTAAAACTTTGTCAGACAGATGGCATGATTGTTCTCATTGTGGAGAGTCTATAGATCGTGATTATAATAGTGCTTTATTAATTAAAAAAGTCGGGCTGGGCATCTCCCTGACTATAAAACGCCAATAACCCTTATGGGGTTGGAAGCCCACACCATAATTTTGAATTTGGTGTGGGAGTATGTCACTAACTAACTATTCACAATCACTAATTATTTAAAGAGTGAATAACTACAACCTTTGAATATAGCGATCGTATATAACAATTATTAGTATTATGAAGTACATATCGATCCCCCACGGGCCCCCTTACCAAAGGGGACTTGGAGATAACAAATGTACCTCATAGTGATGGGAAATGCTATATTAGTTAGATATTAAAATAATAGAAGCTCTCGAAAATAGTTATTTTAAAGCCAAGAAAGATTAAGCTAAATTCACCAGTTTTTTACTCAAATCCCATAAAACATCAGCTTTATCAGTATCACTTGCCTCATCAGAAACTTCCTGCACAAAAGATTTACGTCCTTCTTTTTGACGATTACCCCAACTCCAATAAACACCAGAAATGTTATATTCATCATCGGCAACAACCATCGCTACTCTATCTCCTGCTAACTCCTCAGAAACATATCCCCCTGTAATATTTTTTTGAAATAAAGGAAATATCTTTTTAAATAAAGAATAATGATTGCGAAATAAAGCAGTAGTAGCTACACAACCCGGGTATAAAGCCGAAAAAACAATTCCTGTAGATTGATGATACCTGCGATGTAATTCCTTCATAGTTAGCATATTACATAACTTACTATCTTTATATGCTTTTCCTGATTTAAATTTTTTACCATCAATCATACTAATCGGTGGTTTGAATCCTTGTTTAAATCCATCTAAATCGCCTAAATCTGGTGGTGCAGGAATCGGTATTTTACCGCCTAATTCTTTAGGGTTAGCTGTAACTGTACCTAAAATAACTAATCTAGGCTCTGGATTTCCCGAATTTTGTAAATCTTCTAACATCAAATTACAAAGTAAAAAATGTCCTAAATGATTAGTCGCCACACTAATTTCATAACCTTCAGGATTACGTGATGGCTCGTCTAATAAAGGATAATAGACGGCGGCATTACAAACTAAAGAATCTAATTTTCGCTCAGTTGCCCGAAAATCAGTGACAAATTGACGAACGCTATCAAAATCAGCTAAATCTAAATGTATAATTTGATAATTATCAGCCGATATACCTACTTCTTCGGCGGCTTTTCTAGCCTTTTCAATATTACGATTCGCCATGATGACAAACCAGCCTTTTTCAGCTAATGCCCTAGCCGCTTGTAATCCTACTCCAGAAGATGTACCTGTGATGATAACTGTTGGTTTATTATCGGTAGCCATATTAAATTTATTTTTAATTTAGTAAATTAACAATAATGTAATGTTCTCATAGAACTATATTATTAATTTCTAAGTTTTTTTAAGTTAAGCCCAATTATGAAGGTAAAAAACGATCGAGGGCGGCTTTAAGTGCGGCTATTTCTTCTTCAATTCCACCTTCTACTGAAGCACGAGTAATACATTCACTCAAATGTTCATCTAAGATAAGTCTAGCTACTCTATCTAATGCACCACGAATAGCGGCTATTTGAATCAAAACCTCAGGGCAATCTCTACCTTCATTGATCATGGTTTTAATACCTCTAACGTGCCCTTCTATTCTAGATAAACGATTGATTATCTTCCTTTGCGATTCCTCGCTATGACTATGATTATGTTCGTGTTTGTTTGTGTCATTAACCTGAGAATGAGAATGAGAATGATTACTATTAGAATTAGTTTTCATAAAAAAGGTCGTTTTAGTGAGTAATATTACTTAATTCAATTACAATTTTAACCAATCAAAATCACGAATTAAGAAGAGAAAGTTAATATTTAATGAAGAATTTGATAATTAAGTTTTAACTAACTGAGACTTCGCCACTAAATCAACAAAATTAGTCAACATCTGTAAACCATAACTAGAAGATTTTTCGGGATGAAATTGTACTGCCATTAAATTTTTGTGAGCGATCGCAGCGGTTACTTTTTGTGTACCATGAGTAACAGTGGCAGAAATAATCTCTGTGTTAATGGGATCAACATAATAAGAATGAACAAAATAAACATAAGTAGCAGGAGGAATATTTTGCCATAAAGGATGAGAAGTTTGAGTTAATTCAAGGTTATTCCAACCCATATGAGGAATAGTCAATTCAGGCTGAGATTGAAAACGACGTACTTTACCTTTAATAATACCTAAACCTTCTTCATTACCTTCTTCTGAAGCCTCAAACAAGATTTGTAAACCCAAACAGATACCCAAAAATGGTTTGCCACTTTTAATAATATTCTTGATCGGTTCAACCAAATTTCTCGCTTTTAAATGTTGCATTGCTGGATCAAATGAACCAACTCCAGGTAAAACAACTCCATCAGCTTGAGCTATTTCATCAGGAGAATCAGTAATTTTGGTTATCGCCCCAGCTTTTTCTAAACCCTTACAAGCCGAGTGCAAATTACCCATGTCATAGTCGATTACAGCAATAACAGTCATCAGTTTCGATAATATTAGGTATTATCCGATGATTTTAACACTTTACAATGAATAATGAATAATTATTAACTTTTAACTTTTAACTTTTAACTTTTAACTTTTAACTTTCAACTAATTTATGCAGATTACAGGTAAAACAAAACTTTTAGGTATCATTGGTAATCCAATCGAACATTCAATGTCTCCTCTAATTCAAAATAAAGCATTAGAGACTTTAAATTTAGACTATGTTTATATTCCTTTTCAAGTAAAAACAGAAGATTTAAGTAAAACATTTGAGACATTTAAAGCAATCAATTTAAGCGGTTTTAATGTTACTATTCCTCATAAACAAAATGTTATTCCATTCTTAACCCATATTACGGATACAGCAAAAACGATCGGGGCAGTCAATACAGTTTGGTTAACTGAAGATGGTTGGCATGGCACAAATACAGATATTGATGGTTTTGTTGCACCACTTAAAAAACTAACCAAAAATTGGTCGAAAATAACCCCGATAGTATTAGGTAACGGTGGGGCATCTAGGGCGGTAATTGTTGGCTGTAGTCAACTAGGATGCCAACAAATTAAAGTTGTAGGGCGTAATCAAACCAAACTAGAGGCTTTTGCTCAAAGTTGGGAGCAAACTAATTTAACTGCCGAAATTACAATTCATCATTGGGACGAATTAGATAAGATAATTGCTGAAAGTGAATTGATTGTCAATACAACTCCTATTGGTATGTATCCGCATATTGATGCGTCGCCTTTGACGAGTAAACAATCAGAATTAATTAAAGCGAATACGATCGTTTATGATTTAATTTATACTCCCCGCCCGACGTTGTTTTTACAGCAAGCACAATCGCAAAAAGCAATTATTATTGACGGTAGTCAAATGTTAGTCGAGCAAGGTGCAGTTGGTTTTCAAATCTGGACGGGTAAACCAGCACCCACGCAAGTTATGTTGGAAACTTTATTATCTATATTTAGTAATTAAACAAAAATACTAACAAGTAAGGATGAAGGATGAAAAAGAATTGACAATTGGCAATACTTCTTACTCATTATTACCTCACCCCCAACCCCTCTCCTGCGAGGAGAGGGGAGTAATAATAGCTTCTAGCTATTTATTTTCTTCTTTTTGAGAATGAAACAGCCCTGCCGAACGTGCGGGGGCAAGGGAGATGGGATGAGTGGGGGATTAGCCTGTATCTTATGAAACTGAGAATTGCTATAGTAATAATTAAAAAATAGTTTAAGCGATCGTTTTGTTCTTTTTAAGTAGTTAACGATCGCTTTTTTATTGATTTAAAAACAATTTATATAGCGTTTCCCATACTTGTGAGGTACAGTTAATGATCAATAAGTCCCCTTTACAAAGGGGGACCCGTGGGGGATTTCTTTGTATTTCATAATAGTGATAATTGCTATAATTACAATAATCTTTAAATTTTATTTGAGATTAGCCCTAGCATCGATTACGGCTAAAACAAAAGAAGTAACAGTCACAGGAATAGCTATAGCTAAAATAATTGCTGTTACAGTTTGTCCTAATTCAGGTATCCCAGAAGATAATTCAAAAATAGAACCTACAGAAGCGATCGCCGAAACACAAGAAACAAGTAGCAAAACGCCACTTTTAGGTGTCATGTACATAGTTGATAGTTAATAGTTAATAGTTAAAATTCCGAATACCTAATTGTCCATTGTCCATTGTCTATTGTCAATTGTTTAAAACGCTTTTGCCCCTTTATATTCGACTTGTTTTGCCCTTGCCGCTTCACCACAAGTACGAGGAGTCGGGAATATTTTAGTCGGATTAGCCAATCCTTGAGGATTAAAACTTTTTTTGACATATTGCATAGTTTCTAAATCAGCAGAAGTAAACATATCAGCCATGTAAGTTTTCTTATCACTACCAATACCATGCTCACCTGAGATACTACCACCGACTTTTACACAAAGTTTGAGAATCTCTCCGCCTAATTCTTCTACTTTTTCAAATGCACCTTCTACTGCATTATCATAAAGAATCAAAGGATGTAAATTGCCGTCTCCTGCATGGAAAACATTAGCGATACGATAACCATAAGACTCTGATAAAGTATCAATTTCGGCTAAGACAGAAGCAAGTTTCGATCGAGGTACGACACCATCTTGTACAAAATAATCAGGGCTAATCTTACCCATCGCCGCAAAAGCCGCTTTTCTACCTTTCCATAATTTTAATCGTGTTTCGGTATCACTAGCTGTCGTAATACTCCTAGCTCCACATTCACGACAAAGCTCGGCAACAATTTTTTTGTACTCTTCAACTTCAACTTCTAAGCCATCTAATTCGACTAACAATAAAGCTTGAGCATCACGAGGATAACAAGCAGTAGCTACTACATCTTCGACGGCATTAATACTAAAGTTATCCATCATCTCCATCCCAGCGGGAATAATTCCGGCTTGAATAATGGCGGCAACGGCACTTCCTGCTTCTTCAACACTATTAAAATCAGCTAAGACGACACAAATTTTATTTGGTGTTTTGAGTATTTTTAAAGTAATCTCTGTAGCGATACCTAATGTGCCTTCTGAGCCAACGAAAACACCTGTCAGGTCAAACCCCGGCATTTCAGTTACTTTACCGCCTATCTCCATAATTTCGCCTTCGGCGGTAACAATCGTTAAGCCTAAGACATGGTTAGTGGTTGTACCGTATTTAAGACAATGTACACCCCCAGAATTTTCGGCAATATTACCACCGATCGAACAAATGATCTGGCTAGATGGATCGGGTGCGTAATAAAAACCTGCCCCACTAACGGCTTGAGTTACCCAATTATTAATGATTCCGGGTTGAACGACTATATGTTGGTTTTCGTAATCAACCTCCAAGATTTGACGCATACGGGCGGTAACGATAATTAAGGAATCTTCGATCGGTAATGCCCCGCCAGATAAACCCGTACCTGCCCCTCTAGCTAACCAAGGTATTTCGTATTTATTACATATTTTGACAATTTGAGCAACTTGTTCTGTCGTTTTGGGTAAAGTTACTAAAGCAGGGCGTTGACGATATTGAGGTAAACCGTCACATTCATATGTTAGTAATTCGTCTTTACGTTTGACTACTCCATCTTTACCCAGAATTTTTTCTAATTCTTTGATAATTGGTTGCCATTTATTCCGAGTTGGTGATAAAAACATCCGTATTTTAATTAATAATTAATAATTAATAATTAATAATTGTACTTTGTTCGCTGTTCAAGCGTTATATTGATTATGACATTTATTACTTCACGTTAGTTAGAAAAATACATTTCATCATATTGTGTAGAGAGTAAAAATAAAAACTGATTTGTTTGCTATGGGTAGAGTTTATTTGATGATTGCGATCGTTATTTTTGGGGCGGCAAATGCTGTAACTCGCAAATTAACCGATGTTGGAGCAGAAAATTTAGTTGATGGGCGTAATCCAATTTCATTTTGTAATGTCTTGTTTGTCGGTAATTTATGTGCCTTGATTTTATTGTTAATTATTTATCAAGGGCAGTGGCGAGGACATTTACTTAAGCAAATTAGTGGTAAACAATGGTTTAACATGACTATTGTAGCTGTCTTAGGGGCGGCGATCGTGCCTACTTTAGTTTTTATGGCGTTAGAAATTACTGCTGTTAATAACGTAATTTTGATCGGACAAATTGACACTCCTTTAGTTTTAGCTATCTCGGTATTATTGTTAGGCGAAAAAGTAAATAAATGGATTATTGCAGGTGCTGTAGTCGCATTTATTGGTGTTACCTTAACGGTTTTACTCCAACCTCCTGCCGATGAAATGATGAGTATGATGGGTTTTAATTTTGGTTTGGGAGAAATTTTTACTTTTGTGGCGGCGATATTTAAAGCGATCGCTAATGTGATTAGTAAAATTAGTTTAAAGGAAGTACCTCTGGGTATTTTTAGTGTTTATCGGATGATAATTGGCACTATTTTCTTTTTTATTGCTGTTTTGATTCTTTTTCCTCCTGATCACTTTACTGACGTAGCACAGCCTTTTTTATGGCAGTGGATGCTTCTTTATAGTGCTGTTATCGTCGTTGGTGGACAGTTAGCTTGGTTTACGGGTTTGAAATTAAGTAGTGCTAGTGAAATTTCTTTGGCGACTGCTTTTAATCCTCTTGTCGGTGTATTAGCGGCTTTTTTAATCTTAAGAGAAGCACCAACTATCGCTCAATATATGGGCGGTGCAGTGATTGTGGTGGGAATTATTCTCAATCAAATTGGTTTGACTAAATTAAGAAAACAAGAAGCTATGGATAACATACCTCCTAATGATAAAGAATTGAATGAATCGATCGCTTATAAAGGAGTCGGATGAAGAAGAATGGAGAATGGAGAATGGAGAATGGAGAATGGAGATGAATTCTTGCTCTTCGAGCAATTATTCGGGGAGAATTAAAGAGTAATTATTGGGCAAGAAAGCCATAATTAAAAAAATTTAGTCATGAACATGAGAAAAAATTTTAATTTGTATTTAATGTTGGTTGTTTGTGGTTTGATAACGGCTATAACGATCGAAGCACAAGCTAATAAATTTGACAATACTCGATCGACAAATCTGGTTAGAAGCTAAAAATATTATTTTGACGACTGAGTTGATACAAGAAATTTTGTTTCAGGCAATTAGGATAGAATCGATCGATTTTGAAGATACTTT
Source organism: uncultured cyanobacterium (assembly GCA_963710605.1). GTDB lineage: Bacteria > Cyanobacteriota > Cyanobacteriia > Cyanobacteriales > Cyanobacteriaceae > JAALKG01. The sequence continues at coordinate 1,199,795 of CAVQBA010000004.1, read as the reverse complement.
AATCTGGAATCTCGCTCGAGTTATTACTTTTTTAAATAGTCTCAATTTAGAATCAGCGACCAATCAGTATTGGCAACAAATGGCTGTATCTAATATTACCTAAACAAATCTATACATTCCTAGCAGGCAGACAAATATTAGCTATACTCGTTATAGATTAAATAAAGGGCGAACGACGGGAATCGAACCCGCGAAATATCGGTACCACAAACCGACGCCTTAACCACTTGGCCACGCTCGCCATACTTCTTACAGTTTATTATTATAACCACTTTTTTAAAGATGATCCAGTAATTGCTCTATTTTTTTATGAATTCATTCCCTCCTGATCAATCTAATCCTTATTCTTGTATTTTTAAATTTGGCGGTGGATTAGTTTTAGTCACCAGTGTAATCTTCATGTTTACCAATCCTTCTAGTCAAAAATATGAAGAATTTGCCACCGAGCAATTAGTTATTTACGCTAAAGAAAATGTTTGCTCTTCAGAATCAGCAAATTTAGAACAAATAATTAAAAATCAGGTTTGTAATTTATTATTAGATACAGGTAGAGCGAAAATACCAAATCTTGTTGCACAAAATACTCAACGCCAAAATTTTCTTCTTTTTAGTGTGTATGAAACTAATCTTTACTTATACGAGTTTCAAACAATTGGTGTCTTTAATGAATTCCATGTGATTGATGTCCATAAAATTCGCTAGAAGATTGACTGTTACGATCATTAATAAAAATAACTTAATTAGTTTTGTCAATACTTTTTCAATTTTGATCATAACTATCCGTAAAAATTAGCTGAGTAGCTACATATTTAATATTTTTCATACTTAACTATTAAATAAATAAAATCAATTTTCATAGTAGTTAAATCTCGCAATGATAATTTTAATAAATAGATAAACTATTAGTTAAAGTTGATCAAGATTGATTGTTAATTAATCGATCGACCTTTTCAATAAACTAGCTATATCAATTTGATAGTCATAAATAATTTATCAAAGTGTCAATCAAATTATAATTAAATTTTGTTTCAGATTAACTATTTATCAAATCATACCTAATATTTAATAAAACTGTTTTATCTTTGTAGTTAAAAGTTTTTTGCTTAAGTACAATATTTTTCCTGTTTTTGTAGCCCACGCTATTCTAAAAATAGTTATTTGTTGTATATTAATATGTAAATATCAAGCAAAATTAGAAAGTCACCATAACTCTTGTTTTTAGACCGAATAAGCGTAACATACAAGTAATAAAATTTACTACTGATTACGATTTAGACGCGATTATAAAAACAAAAGGTAGAAACTCTCGAACCAAAAAAAAATTATTTAATTATTCTATGAATGTCAAGTGTGAGCAAAGACAAATTATTATTATCGGTGGAGGACCGGCTGGATTAACGGCTGGTTATCAATTAGTAAAAAACGATTATAGTCCATTAGTTTTGGAGCAATCTGATCAAGTAGGTGGCATTGCTAAAACTGAAATATATAAAGGATACCGCTTTGATATAGGTGGACATCGCTTTTTTACTAAAGTAGGAGAAGTTAATCAATTATGGCAGGAAGTTTTGGGTGACAAATTTATTCAAGTACCTCGATTATCCAGAATCTTTTATGACGGTAAATTTTTTGATTATCCTATTTCGGTAAAAAGTACTTTATCTAATCTAGGGGTTGTTAATAGTTATCTAATTATCTGGAGTTATTTAAGAGAAAAAGTTAAACAAAAATTTGATAAGAAAGAAGCGGCTAATTTTGAAGAATGGGTGATCGGTAGTTTTGGTGAAAGACTTTACAATACTTTCTTTAAAACATATACTGAAAAAGTTTGGGGCATACCTTGTACTGAAATACAAGCAGAGTGGGCGCAACAGAGAATTAAAGGAATGTCCCTAAAAGAAGTTGCTAAAAATACTGTTTTGGGTAAAAGTAATGCTAAAAGTTTGATTACTAAATTTGATTATCCGATTTTAGGGCCAGGACAAATGTGGGAGGCTTTTGCCGATCGTATTGATAATAGTGGTGGTGAAGTAAAAATGAATACCAAAGCTGTTCAAATTAACCACGAAAATAATAAGATTACATCGATACAAGTACAAAATGGTGAGCAACGAGAAACGATCGAAGCTGAATCTTATATCTCTAGTATGCCCATTTCTACTCTACTCAGAGTATTTAATCCTCAACCGCCTCAAGAAATTATAGATGCTTGTAATGGTTTAAGTTACCGAGATTTTTTGATTGTGGCTTTAATCATTGATAAACCTGAACTATTTCCTGATAATTGGATTTATATTCATAGCCCTGATTTTAGTGTTGGTAGAATTCAAAATTTTAAAAATTGGAGTCCGAAAATGGTTCCTGATTTGAGTAAAACTTGCTTGGGGATGGAGTATTTTTGTTCTGAGGGCGATCGTATTTGGGAATCGAATGATGAAGAATTAATCGCTCTAGCAACTAAAGAAATAGATGGTTTGGGTTTAGCTAAAGCCGATTTGGTTAAAGATGCTACTGTGTTACGACAAAAGAAAGCTTATCCTGTTTACGATCGAGATTATTACTCTCATTTACAAGTAATTCGGGAGTATTTAAAGCAGTTTACTAATTTACAAACAGTTGGTCGTAATGGTATGCACCGTTATAATAATCAAGATCATTCTATGTTAACAGGATTATTAGCGGCAAAAAATATTATGGGCGAAAATCATGACTTGTGGCAAGTAAATGTAGAACGATCGTATTATGAAAATTTTACCGATAAAGAGTGGAAAAAAAAGGTTGGTGTATCAGCAGATAATTAACAAATAATTGCGATGCTTTTAAAACAATTATTATTCATCCCTATAACCATTACGATCGATCGCTAAATACAGAATAATCGTTCTACATTTTCTTAAACCTGAGATTAATAAATTTCAAAAAGAATAAAATTTTTTGTTATTTATTAATCAAACTCAAGCATATTATTAATAGCAAAGATAAAAAATAGAAAAATAATAATTAATATTCACTACGAAAAATATTGATTTAAAATGAATAAAGTTTAAATAATTAGCTTGTTTTTATAAGTATTAGAAATATTAACAAATAACTGTATTAGCCAAATATATAACCCAAATATTTATTCAAGAAAAAAAGATGATTAAACGCTATTTGTAGATCCGAGCTAAGCCTCGTAATTACCTAAGTACGAAACAATTACGTATTTATACTTGAAAACATTACAAATTGATAAAAACTGAGAAATAGAAATAAATTTGGAAAGTAAAACAAAAAGCTTAGAAAGTGATTTATTCTACTTTTTTTTGGGTAAGATATAGTTATACTAAAAATTAATTTTGGATCTAAAACACAAAACTTAAGTTTTTTTTGAAGGTAATAGCTTTATCCAACCTTAAATTACGATAAACATTATATTATTCCAGAGTAAAGAGACTTAACTTTGAGTTAAAACGTGATTGTCTAAATTAAAATAAAAAAATAAATATATTACAAACTGGTAAATAAATAATGACATTTACACCTGCAAAGCCAACTAAAGTAGTTGATGCCATCAACCGTAATTTGTTAAAAAGTAAATATCCTCAAAAACACGCTCACTATACAGTCGGAGACTTTTTCAATTTTGACACAAACAAAGGTAGTATTACCGATTGGAATGAATCTCGCAATGTATTAGTTAGTGAAGAATTTATCATCGGTTTAATTGAAGGATTAGAAGAAGAAGTCGGCTCAGCTTCTAGTGTCGTCATGTATAACATCGGTAAAGCATGGGGCGTTAGAGATGCTAAATTTTTTGAAAAATGGTTCGAGCAAGAATTTCAATACGAGAAAACTATTCATGAAATTAATCTACTCTATGTATTAGAAGCATGGTGGTGGCCATTTACAGCTCAAGGATGGGGTAATTGGGATGTAGATTTAAGCGAGCAAAAAAATGGCTTTATGTTCGTTAATATTTTTGATTCGGCGGTGGCACGTACTTTAGGAGATGTTGGTAAACCTGTTTGTCATATTTATGCAGGATTATTAGCCGGATTTTTTAGTACTTTTATTAATAAAAACCTTAACTGTATCGAAATTCAATGTTATTCGATGGGAGAAACCTATTGTAAATTTTTATTAGGTAAACAAAATCGGATTGATGCGGCAACTTTTTGGCAAAACGAAGGAGCAACAACTAAAGATATTGAGAAAAGATTAGTTAATGGAGAATATCTCAAATGATATCCTCTGGCAATCAAACAGTAGCGGATTTTTTTCAGAGTGCTAATTGGCAAGGGTTAAAATTAGTTGATGATGATGTTTCTTTATTGAATTCAAAACCAGTAAATGAGCTTCATTTGGGTTTAACTGTTGAGGAGTATTTTACGCTTAATAATTGGCAAGGAATACCTGTTAATTCTGCTGAGGATAGTATCTCGGAAGTTTCTGGTGGCTCTGTTTATTCATTGAAAATGTCTGTAGAAGAGTTTTTCCAAAGAATAGTCTGGCAGGGGCAAAAACAAAGAAATGCAACAGTTAAGCAAATAGGTACACAACCTCACTTGAGTCAAGAAAAACAGATTCATTCTCAACCTCGATCGACATTTAACTTACAAGACTTATCAGATTTAATGTAAAAAAACGATACTATGTACCCAACTTTACTAGAACTAATACATCAAGCTGAATCTCAATATTTACAACCAGAAGAAATTGAGAATTTAAAAACAGAAACATCTACTCTTAAACAAAGAATGAATCTTTACAAAAGTTTGAGAGATCAAGAAATTAATATATTTCAGGATGTAGCCAATCAACTAGTTGAAAAATATACCGAAGACAAAATACCTTTAATTCAATCTAGTATTCATCAATGGATAACTATTAGCCGTTATTGTGCGATGGCAATGTTATTAAATAATCATGAATTTCTTGAGCGTCGTTTACTAGAATGGCTAACTGATATAGTGCAAGCCCATCAAGCTTCGTCAATATCCGATAGTTTGCATACATTACTACTTAACAAACTACGTAAATTATTTGCCGAAAAAGACTTGGTATATATCAAACCGTTTTTGGCACAAGCTAACGACTATTTAAGTACTAGTTTGGTTGCCGTTGATAATTCATAAGTTGAGCTAAATAATCTATTAGGAGAAACAACAAATGTTTTCAGTCGCTGATTTAATTAAAGAAAAACCAGTAAAAGGTAACTATTTTGAACCTTCTGCTTATGTACAAGGAGATTTTGAATTAGGTTTACTCGAAACCAGACAAGGCTCTCGTTTAATCGCTTTACCTGAAGTATTCATGGAAGGATTATTTGCTGGTTTAAACGAAGAAATAGGACAAGCTACGGGGTTAGTTTTATACAACTGTGGACGTTGGTGGGGTAAAAATTTTTATCGTCGTTTTGTCGAAGAAACTAGTGCTTATTACGAAACAAATCTTGCCCAAATGGAAATGGCGGGTTTTTTGAGTTGTTTTAAACAATGTTGGAAAGTACATGGTTGGGGTGTGATTGATTTTGATTTTGATTATTATCCTCAAGGTTTGATTAGTGTTAGCACTGTCAATTCACCTTTTGCCCAAACTGCCCCTGACAACCAAGAATTTTCTTGTCAATTAGAAGCAGGTATTTTAAGTTCTTTTTTCACTCAATTAACAGGGGAAGAATTAGCTTGTATTCAAACTAGTTGTGAATCAATGGGTGCTAAACATAACACTTTTATCATTGGTTTAGAAACTAGAATTGAGGTTGTTAAAACATGGCTAGAAGAAGAAAGTTATGAACATTCTCAAATCCTGGCATTATTATCTAACCAGTCTGCTGTATAAATTAACTCTGTTTTTAGATTAAACGTTGATACTGATTGATGAGTATAAATAAGCAATCTTCTTGACGGTTGAGTTATTGGTAAAATTATTAATTATTAATTATTAGGGAGGAGATAATGGTAAAAACAATTCATTTAGCTACTTTGGGAACAGAAACCACCATTAAAACTAATGACAATTTATTATCGGGATTACTCAAAAACGATTTAAATATTGCCAGAGAATGTGGTGGTAGGGGAATGTGTTCGACTTGTCATATCTATGTAAAAGAAGGTATGGAAGGACTTTCACCAATGAATCGCCGAGAAAAAAGAACTTTAGGGGTGATTACTACTTGTAAATTGAACTCTCGTTTGGCTTGTCAAGCACGAGTAATCGCCGAGGGTGTTGTTGTCGAACTTCCTGCGGGAATGTATTTAAGTGAAATTGATGATGTAGAAGAGTTGATTGGTAGAAGAGCGACTCAAAGTATTTTACATCCTATCTCAGGCAAAATTTTGGTAGAAGAAAGTAAGTTAATTACTCGATCGATGATTAGTCAACTGAAAAACACTAAAGGAGAAGTATCTCAATATCTAGCTAAAACTGACGATATTATTTAATTAGTACATTTATTTAAAAAAAATTAGGAATTTTCAATCATGTTAAAAGAATTAGCCGATTTAACGATCGAAGTAGATGGCCGTTATGCTCAAGATTACGAGTTACAATTTTTAGAAGATTACTTAGAGTCTCAATCTGCCCGAATTAGTGCTTATAACAAAATTAAAACCTTAAATGAGGAAATGATTGAGCAAGTGAAATTAGTTAAGCAAAAACGTAATCCTGAATTTGAAGATTATTATCCGACTTGCAAACGAGACTTTAAAAATCTACTTCATTACTTAGCCGCCGCTTTATTATTTGATGATTTAGAACGTTTACGCACTAGTAGTTTGGTCTGGTTTCAATCTATTGCTCGTGCTTATAATTTTGAAGAAGATAATAACGATACTTACGATATTTTATTAGAAGTAATACCTCAATTTTTTTCCGCCGAAGAGTTAAAAGTGGCTTTACCTGTATTTGAATTAAATAGAGCAGTTTTAAGTTAATTTAACTAATTTAATTCACTTTTCTCAAAAAATAGTAATTACGAGATTGACAATGCCTTTATTTTAATTGAGAGATTGATTAATTAATCTCTCTCATATTAATTCTGAATAGTTAAATGATCACTTAATTTTCTGTTTTAACAAGATAGTCATAGCTGATATATACAAATTTAGATTTTAAACAGATAAAAAAATGGAAAAAAAACAGGATATTCTCGGTTATGTAGGTTTAGGTATTTCTAGTCTTGGTGCGATTGCTTCTATTGTGACTAATAATATTGCTTTTGCCAGTGTACCTTTAACATTAGGCATAGGTTGTAATTTGTTAAGTCGTCAGCAATCAGTAAATAGTTTGATTGAAGCACATAATGCTCAACAAGTAACTATTAATGATTTAAGCCAAAAACTAGAAACTAATCAAACGCAAACCGAAGAGCAATTAATTAAAAACCATGCGCAATTAGGTAATTTAATTGAGCGAATAAAACTGACAACTAATGAGCATCGAGAAGAAGACAAACAAAAGCTAATTCAAGAAATTCAAAGATTAGACTTACAAAATCAAGAATTAAATAAGTTAGTCAATACGATTGAAAACGTCGAAAACGTTGTCAACTTATCTCAAAACATTCGTAGCGAAGAAAATCCTGCTTTATTCTTTTACGAAAGAGGAGTAGGTTACGAAAACCTAGGTAATAAAGAAGGTGCGTTAAAAGATTATACAGAGGCAATCAAGGAAGATTCTACTTTAGCCAAAGCATATCATAAGCGAGGAATTGTTTATCTAGAACAAGACAATCGACAAAAAGCTGTTGATGACTTACGTAAAGCGGCTTTACTTTATTTTGAACAAGGAGATATTGATAGTTATCATCAAGCTCGTGAAATGAGTCGTAACGTTCATGATTTAAGAAAACCTAGTTATAGTAATAACGGTCATGTTGAAAAACAAATGATTGTCGGGAATGATTTATTTTCTTAAATAATAATTTAACTTATTTTTGGTTATTTTTAATTTGTCTATCACAAATTGATCGTAATCATCGTCAATTATATATATTCGTGAACAGCAAAATAGCCATATTAATCATTTTAATCATTTGAGCGATATGGCTATAATAATTATTTTTTAATCAAAAAACTTAAGCTAATTCACGAGAAGCAAATTTTTCCAGATTAATTTGAGTTTGATACAGTAAATCACTAGATGAATCGATCAGTGAATCTGTTTGTGGTAATAAATTACGAGACTGTAAACTCATATGCACTTGTAGATGTGCAACATAATCACTAATATCTTCTTTTTGTACTTGGTTAGAATTTTTGATTTCAGAAGTCATTGTTAGTATTACCTGAATATGTATATATGATCAATTTATCTATCTTGTATGACAAGACTAGCAGTTTTGTTTAGCTACGTCAACAAATTTATTAAGCTCAAAATACTCTTTTCTAACACAGCGAATACCTTTGTAGTTATAAGTTTTGTCTATTTAGTTACCATTATTTAAGATTAATATATCTTAACACGATCGATTAATTATCAATTTAATCTCGATACATTTAAAAAAGAAAAACGGTCTTATTTATTAGTTAGTAAATAAATTTTTGCTCTAAACTTTTTTAACAAAAATAACTCATCATTAATTTTTGATTACCCGAGAAGATTTTTTGTTATGCTAGTTAAATAATAAAGAAAATTTTTTGTTTTGATTGAATGTTAATGTATTAAGATATTTGTATAGATCATGAGCAACTCTCCCTCCAACAATAAGAAGTCGAACGCTGATGTTGATTGGTATGCGATCGCTTGTAAAATTAGAAACCAAAACAACGAATTAAAAGAAGAACAAGCTCAGCTAAAAAACTTAATTAACGAGCAACAACAGCAATTAAAGTTGTATCTAAGCCAAAATCAAGAGCAACGAACTAAACAACCAAAATTAGAATCTCAAATTAGCCAATATCAAGAGCAAATCGAACAAAAAAACGAACAAATAGATAATTTACAAACAAATATTGGTCATCTAACTCAAGAATTAGCTAAAATACAAGGGCAAATAGCCCTTCTAGAAAGAGAATGCTCTTTACTACAAGAAGACTGTAACGAAGAAAAAAACAAACTCAAGAAAGTAGAAGTAGAAAATAAAGATTTACGGGTTAGATTACAAAGACAACAAAGATATAACTTACAATACAAAACTGCCTTAGATAAATTCTTAGATACATCAACCCCAAATAATCGTGATTCTAATGATAGTTTAGGAATAATTTCTTGGTCAGGAAATAAAACAGAAGAAATCGTTAATACGAATCAAAGTAACCTTGATGACAACTGGAATGATGACTCGGATGATGATTCTTCTATTATAATAACGGAGAATAATTCTTCTAAATCAAAAGACGGTAAAAATATTAAAAATAAAGCTCAATCTCATTCCCAAGAGCAAATAAAAGAAGCAACGAGAAGTCAGAATGAACAACAAACCACTTCAAAACATCAAGACGAGAATAAAAATAATAAAAACAATGGACATCGTCGATTTATCAATTTACCCTCTTTTGGCTTAGGTAAAAGAAACGAAGAATAAAATATAGTTGATAGTTATTTATTTGTTTATTGTTATCTGCTATCTGTTCAATATTTTGATATAATTGCACTTGCTAAACGTTACATATTTTGTTTAATTATGATCGATAATGCTCAATTAGCTCAAGCCGTCGCTACAAACAAAGCTCTCAAAATCATTAGTGGATTACATAATTTCGATCGTGATAATGTTAGAGCAGTCTGTCAAGCCGCCGAGTTAGGTGGTGCTACCTTTGTTGATATAGCCGCCGATGTTGATTTAATCAAAGAAATCCGTCAATCAATCAATTTACCTATTTGTGTTTCGGCGGTAGAAGCCGAACTTTTTGTCTCGGCAGTAGAAGCAGGGGCAGATTTAATTGAAATTGGAAACTTTGATAGTTTTTATGCTCAAGGTATAACATTCAGTGCCGAAGATGTTTTAGCTTTAACCAAACAAACCCGTGCTTTGTTACCTGAAGTTGCTTTATGTGTAACTGTACCTCATATTTTAGCTCTTGACGAGCAAGTAGAATTAGCTCAAAAACTAGTAGAAGCAGGTGCAGACATGATACAAACTGAAGGTGGTACTAGCTCTCAACCTCAAAGTAGTGGTATCTTAGGTTTAATCGAGAAAGCTTCCCCTACCTTAGCCGCCGCTCACGCAATTTCTCGTGCTGTTGAAGTACCTGTTATGTGTGCTTCAGGTTTATCTGATGTTACCGCCCCAATGGCGATCGCCGCAGGTGCTTCGGGTATTGGTGTTGGTTCAGCCGTTAATAAATTAAACGATCCGATCGCTATGATTGCTGTAGTACGTAGTTTAGTTGAAGCCCTTGATAGTAGTAAAGTAGTAGCTCATAAATAGAATTAAATCCCCCTAAATCCCTCTTTCAAAGGGGGACTTGAGTTTTTTATCTGTACTCGATCGACATGATAAATACTATATATTGGTTAATAGTCATAATTAATAACCAATAAAAAAATAAAAATTTATGAAAATTGCTATTACAGGTGCAACAGGTTTTGTCGGCACTAAATTAGTCGAAAAATTAGTAACCGAGCAAAATCAAATTGTCATCCTCTCTCGTAATATTTCTAAAGCAAAAACAAAATTTACTAAATTAAACCAATCTGCATTAGAATTTGTGGAATACACCCCCAAACAAGCAGGAGAATGGCAAAACAAAATAGATGGTTGCGATGCAGTAGTTAATCTTGCAGGTGCACCTATTGCCGAAAAATGGAGTAAAAGTTATAAGCAAGAAATACTCGATAGTAGAGAATTAGGTACAAGAATGATAGTTGATGCCATCAGTAAAGCCACAAATAAACCGCAGGTTTTAGTTAATACGAGTGCGATCGGTTATTATGGTACAAGCGAAACCGATACTTACACAGAAGACGATCGAGCAGGTAACGACTTTTTAGCTGATGTCTGTCAAAAATGGGAAAGTGAAGCCCACAAAGTAGAAAGTTACGGCACAAGATTAGTAATTTTACGTTTCGGTATCGTTTTAGGCGATGGAGGGGCATTAGCTAAAATGATACCACCTTTTCAAATTTTTGCAGGTGGTCCTATTGGAAAAGGAAAACAATGGTTTTCTTGGATTCATCGAGAAGATTTAGTTAATATAATTATTCAAGCCCTACAAAATCAACAAGTTACTGGTACATTTAACGCCACTGCACCTAACCCTGTGACGATGAATCAATTATGTAATACCCTAGGGGAAGTGATGAATCGCCCTTCATGGTTGCCCGTACCCGATTTTGCTTTAGAATTACTCTTAGGAGAAGGTGCTTTAGTTGTTTTAGAAGGGCAAAAAGTGTTACCGAAAAAAACGATCGAAATGATGAATTATAACTATATTTATCCTGATTTAAAACCAGCCCTAGAAAAAATTATCAAATAAGACGTTAATAATGGACAATTGACAACGATCGTTTGTTTTTGTTCTTTTTTTGTCTGAGTGCTATGTTGTCGCCAAATATGTCTGTGGTGTTTGATTTTTATTGTTTATTTAATTAACGGCAGAGTAAACACAGTAGGTACAAGAAAATTAATATAATAATTTAAAATAAAAACTAATCATTTTAGTGTAGTAGGGACGTAGCAGTGCTACGTCCCTACCAGACATTTTACTGTTATATTACTATAATTATTAATTATCAAATCATGACGAGTATTACATCGAGAATAAAAGATTGGCAAAAAGACGAAGATTGGCGTACTATTTCAGTTTTGGCACTTATCTTTTTTTGTTTGGTACTTTTTCTCGGTTTAAACCGTCATTTAAGTTTTTTTAGCTCGTACGACCAAGGTATATTTAACCAGATTTTTTGGAATAATACACAAGGTAATTGGTTTCAAAGTTCGTTATCTTCCCAATTATCAACTAACGTAGTGCATAGTGGAGAAGTGCCGAATGTTAGTTATCATCGCTTAGGGCAACATTTTACTCCTGCCTTATTATTGTGGTTGCCGATTTATTACTTTTTTCCTTATGCCACTACTTTAACGGTAATCATGACCACGATCGTCACTACAGCAGGAATAGTTTTATATTTTCTTGCCCGTGAATATGTCGAGCGTAAAATAGCGGGGATGATTACTCTCAGTTTTTATTGTGCTATTACTGTTTTAGGTGCCAGTTTTATGTAACTTCCATGATATGTCACAACTACCGCTTTATATCTTTAGCTTATTATTAGCTTTAGAAAAAAAATGTTGGTGGTTATTCGGTATATTTTCTATTATCATTCTCAATATTAGAGAAGACAGTGCTATCTCCTTATTCGGTATCGGTTTTTATTTACTGGCAAGTCGTCGTTATCCTCGTTTAGGAATTGGTTTATGTTGTTTTAGTTTTCTTTATTTAGTCGCTTTAACTAATCTCGTCATGCCCTTATTTTCTGATGATATTTCCAAACGATTTATGTTAGAAAGATTTGGGCAATACGCACAAGGAGAAGAAGCCTCAACTTTAGATATTATGTGGGGGATGCTAACTAACCCTTGGTTGTTAATTAAAGAAATTTTTACGCCCTTAGATAAAACTATTGGCTACTTAATCGGGCATTGGCTTCCTTTTGCTTTTATACCAGCATTGTCACCTACTTCATGGATAATTGCGGGTTTTCCTTTACTGAAGTTGTTTATCGGGCAGGGTAAATCGGTATTAGCTTTAAACATTCGTTACGCTATGGCAGTAGTACCGGGTATGTGTTATGGTGCTATATTATGGTGGGGGGGTCAAAATTGGCGTAATTTCCTTAAAAATGTCGATGAGCTTAAACCAAGAAAGTTAACCGTCAAATTTCAACGATTTTGGTTGGGTTGTCTGGCCATTTCTCTATTAATGACTTTTATTTATAGCACTACAGAATTAAGCCGTGCTTTCTATTTCGTCATGCCCGATTCTTTTCAACCTTGGGTATATGTTTCCTTACCCCGACAATGGCAACATTCGGCACATATTTACGATTTACTTGACCAAATACCTGATACTGCGAGTGTGAGTGCGACTAATAATATTATTCCGCATTTATCCAGTCGTCGATCGGTTTTACGTTTACCACTGATTCAATATCAGGATGACGAGCAAACAATTCAAGAGGTAGATTATATCATTGCTGACTTGTGGGAGTTAGAACGATATGCGATCGTTTTTAGTAAAGAAAGACAATGGTTAAATGAAATTAATACTCTCATAACTGAAGTGAAACAAAAAAAACAATACCAAGAAATCGATCGGCAAGATGGCGTTGTTTTATTAGGTAATAGGTAATAGGTAATAGGTAATGTCTGATGGTAATATTAATATTCAATCTAGAACTGAACATTTTGCTGTTAGGGTAATAAAAGCTTACAGTGAATTAAACCGTAGAAACTTTGATGATGCTGGAAAAATTTTAGCAAAGCAGTTTTTAAGAAGTGGTACGAGTATTGGTGCTAATTGTGCTGAAGCTATATATGCTCAATCAAGAAATGATTTAATTTCCAAATATTCGATTGCTCTTAAAGAGGCTTCAGAAACTCAATATAGGATAAATATTATGATTATATCTGAATTAGTTTCAGCTCAGAAATTTTCCTTGATGAAAGAAGAAATTGTAATAATAATAAAAATTTTAACTACAATTATCAAGAAACTAAAATCTAACTCTTAAAAAAGCTATTTTTGATTCCCTATTACCTATTACCTATTACCTATTACCTATTCCCTATTTCAAATTCTTCCATATCATCCGCTTCCGAAAGCCCATTAGTATCGCCCTGCCATCTAATTCTACCGCCACTCGGAATAATGAGAGGGGCTTTTTTCATTTTATAAAGTTTAGCCGCATAGATGACACGATCGCCTTGTTCTGATACTTCCACCATCGATCGGGGATAAATATTTGGTTTGATGCTACCACCTAAAATAACGATCGCTTCTGCATTATCGATTTGTTTAGGAGTAGTGATATATTGCCATTCCAGAGATTTAACTAACCAATTACTAAACCAACTATTACCCGCCACAAATAAGATTAATAAAGCTAAAATAAGCGGAAAAGGAAGCCAACGAGAAGATTTCCACCACAATATAGAAGACAATATTAATAGCAGGAAAACTAAGCCTACAGGATAAAGAAAAAGCGGTAAAAGTTTTGATAAAAATAAAAAATTCATTTTATACTAGTAGGTATGTAAGTAACATTTGAAGTTAGATATAAAACTAAAAAAACTATATTTTATTTTGATTAAATTATAGTCAATTAAAATAAGGAATGAGACAATTTAAGGATTTAAGCATAGAGTTTAATTTATTAAACGGATTCTGTTAGCCTTGTCAATTGATTGCAAGGCGGGTTTTAGATTAATATTTATACTATTATTTATATTGTCCCAAACTTCATTTAAACAACTACAAGATTTAACTTAATACAAATAAAAGTAGTTATTCTTATATTTAAAGAGAGTATTGCTGAAAAAATAGTCTCTTTTGTTCCACTTGCTTTTGGAAGGTTATTACTATTTTCATCTGGTGTTAAGTTTTCCGATACCTATTTTATCCGAGGATTAGATACAGAAGAAAAATTATTAAAAGATGAGCCTTTTTTCTCGACTGCATTCGAGATAGCAAAATCAAAGAGTCAAACTTATAGTGGAGATGATTTTTTTGCTCTAGCACGAACAAGTGCTGAAATTCGGACTATAAATACTTTGTTAAATCAAGGCTCATTGTTAGAAAATATTGGACTTACATCCCCAGCAATATTCATCAAGCCAGAATAAGTACTAAATTAAAAAAAACTTTTTTATCTATGAAACTTAGGCGTTATATTTATTTCATTTGCTTTAGTTTTATATACTCAATTATCTCAGGAAAAAAGAGATTAAAATCTCGATCGAATTCATCATAATCATCTTCTAATTGTTGAATTGCTTTACCGACATCAAAATAATCGTGGTGTTTTGCTGATAATCTTCCTTTAATTCTAGTTAAAGTCTTTTCTATTCCCGATAGATGATAATAAGAATTAAGCCAATCTTCATCAATCATTCTTTTGAAAACCAGATTCGCTACTTCTGGGGGAATTTTATCCCAATTGTCGAGAAACGATCGATAAATTTCTGTGGTAAATTCTGACAAAGAAACATCAGAGTAATTATTCCAGTTTCGAGCGAGTAAATAATCGTAAAAGACATCTACTAATAAACCTGAATATCTTCTGTGCTGAGAAATAATTAGTTTTTTACTGTGTTTAACAATAAGATGATTATCGGTGAAATTATCAATTTCTAAATGACATTTAATACCCTGATTAAAACAAGGATTCAAAGTTTGTCTATTTTTTCCCTTAACCAAATCGGCGATAATATTACCTAGTCTATCTTCAACTTGAGGATTAGATAAATATAAATGAGCTAACCAATTCATAATTATAAATTTTAAATATTTTTTATATACTTGTATCGTAATTTCAAATAATAATGAGACAATTTTGAGATTGAAATTCGAGTTTAATTTATTAAACGGATTCTGTTAGCCTTGTAATGATAATTCAAGGCGGGGTTGATACTCACATTTTTATGATTGTTAGTACTGTCTTAGTCTTAATTTAAACGACTATATAAGTAATTACTAGTTATTATTTGTTTTTAATAAATGAATTAATCTCTCTATTTCCCCTCCCAATAAAGGAGAAAAAATTATTTAAAATTAAACTTTAAAATCAGCAAACTTTTCTATACAACGAGCAAAAATTTCTACCCCCATACTCAAAGCTGTTTCATCAAAATCAAAGCGAGGATGATGATGAGGATAACTTAAATCTCGATCGGGATTAGCCGAGCCTAAAAAGAAATAACAACCAGGCACTTCTTGTAAAAAGAAAGACATATCTTCTCCTCCCATCGTTTGACATTCAGGTACGACTCCAATCGGTGTTTCTACTACTTCTAAAGCAACTGATTTAACTAATTGAGCAATACGAGAATTATTAATTACAGGAGGATATAACTGCCAATAATCAAGCTCATATTTTGCCCCGTGTGCTTGACAAATTCCTGCAATAATTTCTTCTATTCTTTGACCGATAAAATCTTCTAACTGCGGATTAAAATAACGTACCGTACCGCTCATTTTAGCAGTATCGGCAATCACATTGAGAGCTGTACCTGCATGAAATTCACCTACTGTCACTACCGCCGAATCGATCGGAGAAACATTACGAGCAACTATAGTTTGTAGGGCATTGATAATTTGTGAAGCTACCACCACAGAATCGATCGTTTGTTGGGGGATTGCACCATGCCCACCTTTACCTAAGATATTACATTTAAAACATTCAACAGCCGCCATTAAAGCACCTTCTCTGACTCCGATTGTACCCAAAGGAAGGTTATTCCATAAATGTAAACCGATCATGGCATCAACGTTTGGATTAGATAGCACCCCTTCTTCAATCATTGGTTTAGCACCACCTGGTCCTTCTTCTGCGGGTTGAAAAATGATTTTTACCGTTCCTTGCCATTTATCACAGTTATGAGCTAAATAATGAGCTAGACCTAAAGCGATCGCTGTATGCCCATCGTGTCCACAAGCGTGCATTTTGCCGTCGTGTTTAGAGCAATAAGAAACCTCATTTTCTTCTTGGATTGGTAAGGCATCTATATCAGCACGGATAGCTAATACTTTACCAGAATGATTACTATCGATCGTGGCTACTATACCAGTTTTGGCGACATTGGTTTGATGTGTGATACCCCAATCAGTCAATTTTTCGTTAACAAACTGAGCAGTTAAAATTTCTTCAAAACCTAACTCAGGATATTGATGAAGTTGTCTTCTCCACTCAACTAATTGTGGTTGTAATGCGAGTATTGATTCTCGTATTTGAGGAGTATTAATATAATAATTATTTTGTGGGGTAATAGTATTAACCATATAACTAATCTGTACGTATTAATTTTTATTTTAGCTTGGTAACTTGATCATTATTACTCAATACAAAAAACCCTTACTTGAATTAACAAATAAGGGTTTAAGATTAAATAATTAATTATCTTAACTATTTAATCAAATTTCGGTCTAAATACTAATATTAATTAGATTAACTTAGAATGTGAAAGTTGTTCTAAGAGTACCAATAAGAGCATCTTCTGTATCATCACGTTGCTCTGGAGAAGTAATCCAAACGACACCAGGAGTAATAGAGATATTATCAGTTAATTGATATTTGTAGAATGCTTCTACGTGAATAGGTAAATCAGTATTACGGTTACTTCCAATTAAGTTACCACTATAAGGTTGTACACCACCGAAGATACCGAGTACGCTACCTTCTTTCCCAAAGTCAGGGAAAGCAACCCCACCACCATAACTCCAAACTTCGTCGTCACCTTCACCGATTAAATCAATATCACTATAACTGAAGAAACCACTTAAGCTAATTCTGTCACTTAAACGCCAGGCAACTTGTGCACCATAGGTGTTAGATTTTGTTTTACCATCGAATATATTGCCATCATTGAAACCAAAGTTAGCCCCTTCAGTACCAACAATACCACTAAAGATAGGAGTATTTTGGTTATAAGAGTGAACGTAAGTAAGACCTAAAGAAATACCGTCAACAATCTCGGTACTAATTTGACCTAAAGCGGCATAATCACCATTGAATAAACCATTACCGTCGTTAGGATTTTCGGCTGTAGATGCTAAATAACCAGCACTAACATTAAATGTTCTACCACCAAGGAATTCAAACTCGTAACCTAAACCAAGACCAGAACCAAAACCAATCCGATAAATAGGACTTTCTGTTGCAAAAGTACTGATCGCACCGTTACCACCGTCAAAATCTTCAAAGTAAGGATTTAATGTAGGAGCGTAGTCACTATGAATACCATTAAAACCAGCTAGATAGACTTGAACTTCGCTATTTTCACCTATACTTATAGGAGTATAGTAAGCAATCCAGTCGATCGAGACATCATTACCACCTGTGAAGGTCAAATCGACGTTTTGAGCTAGGGTAGTTAGAGGTGAGCTACCTGTTTCGGAATTTCTATCATCAAGATTAAAAGCTTGAGCGTTTCCTGCTTGTAATCTGGTGATTAAAGTATCTTTTCCAGTGAAACTAGTATTTAAGGCTAAACGAACACGATCTTGTAATACTGCTTGGTTACCGTCGTTTAAAAATTCTTGAGTTAAAGCTAGAATTACTTCCCCTTGTAATTTGGTGGTTGTAGAGAATTGGTGATCTTCTAAGAAAGCAACTCTACCTTCTAAGTTATCAACTCTTGCACCTAAAGCGGCTAATTCTGCTTCAAATTCTGAAACCAAACGTTGTAATTTAGCAACGTCTTCTCTTAATACTGATTCGCTACCTGCGATTAAACGTTCCATTTGTTGCATACAAGCGTTTAAACCTGCGGCAAATTCGTAACGACTTAAGGCACGGTTACCACGGAAGGTACGATCGGGATAACCAACGATACAACCGTAACGCTCTACCAAACTTCTTAATGCTTCGTAAGCCCAGTCTGTAGGAGAAACGTCTCTTAGTTGAGATACGCTAGTTACTTGATCTTGTGTAGAGACAAAACCTTCTGCACTGTAATTATCTAATTGATTAATAATCTGTGTATCATCAGCTTGTGCTGGAGATACGGCTAACATACTTACACCAACTAATGCTGGAGCTACTTTAACTAATTGCCAAAAATTCTTTTTCATTTTTTTAGCGTCCTCACACCTTATTTAAGGATTTTCACATTTAATTTAAGAGTTTAAAATTAGGTTAATAACTTTCCTCTTGAAAACAATATTAACATGAATTTATAAAGATGTGTACTAAAAATGTCAATTTTATTAATTTACAATGACTTTTTTTATGGAATATCACTAAAATCCTTTGTCTGCCATTATTACAAGCATTTTACTTTTTAGACAATTTGACTGATTTTATCTTTAAATACCTTTCAAACTAGCCCATCTATTTCTCTATCTGGGAGTCAACTTTTACTAATCGTCATTGACTGTGAATATCCGATTACAATCAAAATCAAAAAACTAATTACGATCGCGCAGCGCCGTGTCTTCAAAACGATCGAACTTATCGCCAAATATTAACTCTTATTTTTCAACAATAAAAAGACCTCAAATAGAAGTACTTTGACTAACTATCTGAGGTCTTTAATTTTGTAAGAGTTAAGTTGATGTAGGTTTTCCTCATCTTTTAACCTCTAACTGCTGAAAGGAATTTTTGGTATATTAGAATGAATACTTGATTAATATATTTTAATCTTTAATATCTACTCTGATAAACTTTCTAAACAGCTTCAGCACACAGCTGAGTTAAAAGAATTAAGGGAACCCACTACGTTATAACTGATACTACTGCTACTATCTATCATGGGCATCACCTCCTTTATTCCTGAACGGTATTTATAATGTTTTTATTGCGTACATCCTTATTCTAACTTGGAAAATTTAGAATGACAAGGGGGTAGGAAATAATTGAGATGAATCCCTTATCGAAGCACGTCTTCGGTGAGAATTGAGAATTGAGAATTCATCTGAATTCTTGCACTGTCCGCAATTATTCGGTGGGAATTGCTTGTTAACTGTCAACTAATTACGTCTTGTTATACCATTTCTATTCAATCTTGCTAAAGTTAGTTGTAAGTACTCTAGATTTACTTATCATTAATCTGTCTTTTTCTTTCTAGAATATGGTATTAGTTAATATCGATCGATTTGAAACTAGATTATTTTTCGAGCTGAAAATTGATTAAAATTTCGTCTATGTAAGCAGTATTGGGTAAACGTAAAATCATAGCAACGATCGAGGCTATGTCTTCTGGTTGAGTCATTTTATCTGGAGAAAGACTGACTCCTTTTGCCATATCAGTGTTAACAAAACTAGGACAAATAGCTGTTACTCTAATGCCATCATCCCAACCAATGTTACGCATACTTTGATGTAATGCTAGAAAGGCAAATTTACTGGCACTATAACCGGCTAAAATGCCTTTTACTCTTTTACCCGACATAGAAACTAAATTAATTACTCTTCCTTCTCCTGATTTTTTTAGATAAGGAAATGCTTCTCTTGTTAACCGCCAAGGTGCTTTTACATTTATTTCCCACAGCTTATCTAATTCGTCTTCATTATCCTCGGTAAATTGTAAACGACTGAGTATTCCAGCACAATTAATTACACCATCAATTCGATCGAATCGATCGATTGTTGCTTTTATCCATTGAATATGGGATTGTTTATCTGTCGCCTCGTAATGATGAATTAAAACATGAGGATGATTACTTAAGACACTATCATCGTCGTCGTCTAGAGAATTACTATCTCTTACTCCCAAACTTAAACAATAGTTTTGTGTGATTAAATGCTCAGCTATTTTTCGCCCGATTCCTCTACTTGCACCACTGATTAAAATAACTTTCATACTATTGACTGATACAACTACAGATTATTCGATCGTTAACAATGATTTCTATCATCTCATTTTTTTGTCCATCAAAACCCAAGATATAATTTTTAGAAAACGGTGAAAGTGCCTAAAATTAATGTTTCTTTTTTCCCTATCAGATTTTTCACAATCGACTATTTAGATCAATTAATGAACTTTTTGATTAAAAATACGGTCTAAAAAATAGCAACCACCAATAAATAATCTATAAAATGAAAGTGTTAGCTGATGAAAATTCTCAAATGACAGACACTCAGTTAGTCAAAAAATGTCAGTTAGGAGATACAAGCTATTTTCGTTTACTATACCAACGTTATCAGCATAAAGTAAGAGCAACTCTTTATAAACTATGCGGTCAAGATTTACTTGATGATTTGCAACAAGAAGTTTTTTTCAAAGTTTGGAAATCATTACCTAAATTAAGAAATCCTGATTATTTTTCTACTTGGCTTTATCGTATCTGTTGGAATGTAGCTTGCGATCAAGGTTTAGCTAATAAAAAAGCTCACCAACGACGCTCAGCTCGAATTAATCAGGCAAAACAGTCTTTAGAATATGATTTAGCTAAATCTAGTCAGGATATAAATAAAGGATTAAACCGTTTACATTACGAAGATTTAGTCAATAAAGCTTTACAAAACTTAAGTTTAGATCATCGGGTGGTAATCGTTTTGCACGATTTAGAAGATTTACAACAAAAAGAAGTAGCTGATATTTTATCTATTCCTGTAGGTACTGTTAAGTCTCGACTATCTCAAGCACGAAAAAATTTACGTAGTTATTTAGAAAGTGAAGGTATTACTATATGAAAGAATTTGATTCAGAAAATAATTGTTCAGATGATGGATTAGTTAATTTTTTACAAACTTATTCTTCTTTACCACCATCAGAAACAAAACCCTGTGAAGATTTGATCATGAGAAGTATTACCGCTTCTAATATTGAGCCACACGCTAAGGTGAAAAAACGCCAAGCTAAACAATTGTTTTGGTTATTACCAATTACATTGGTTTCTAGTTTGATCATGGTTTTTAATCATTTATGGCAACAGAAATTATCACCCCAAATAGTTGTAGATTATGAAGAAGATATACATACTTTTATGGTTAATAGTTGGCAAGATTCGATCGTAATTCCGAACGAGCAGGTGATTAGTAATGAACAACAAGATTCTCTTTATTTAGTTGTAACTAGTGACTAATTTTCGTGATGAAATTAGGCTTAAAATGAAAAAAGAAAGCTTTCTAAAAATTAATTATTGGTTGTGTCAAAATTAGTTAATAAAAAAATAAACAAGATGAAAAAAGTTACCAATTTATTTGTTATGACTGCGGGTGTGATTAGTATTGGCTTTATTGCCGGTAATGTTTTTGCTTCTAATCAATTTTCCTCAACCGAAAAAACAACGAATGTTAATACCTCACAAAAGGTTATTACTCAAAAAAATAGAGATGATAACGATTTTAAAAAGGAAAAAAATATTTTTGAAAAATTGAATCTTAGCACGTCTCAGCAGGAGCAAATGAAAAATATTCGGGATAAATATCAACCGCAAATCCAAACTTTGAGACAAGAGATGCGAGTAGAAAAAGAGAAATTAGGTCAAATGATGGAAACTGATACATCAGAATCTCAATTAAGAAATCAACATAAAAATGTTTTACAAATAAGCCAAAAAATGCGCAATCAACATTTTGAAGCGATGTTAGAAATGAGAGAAGTTTTAACTACTCAACAAAGACAAGAATCTTTCAGAAGCGATGGATAATCGTCGTAGTTGGAAAAATAAATAACAAACAATTAATTTTTTTAAAAAAATTAACTGATAGTTTTGGAGTAGTTGCTATAGCTATGATTAGTAGTTTTTCTAGCAAAGTATTAACCCAGTTATAAAGTTCAATTAAATATCTAAACTTAAATAATGAAAAAAAAAGTTACTGTCATTGCAATTACCACACTATTAGCAACAGTTGGTATTAGCACAAATACTTTGGCTGTCGAGAATATACCTGATGTTGAGCAATCATTATTAAATTCAACAAATATCGATAATAGTTTTGTCGAAATACTAGCAGATGAAAGTATTAAAGAAAAAAGATTTTTTGATAAATTAGATTTAAGTAATAGCCAAAAACAAAAATGGCAAAACATTCAAACTAAATATCGCCCAGAGATACTTAATTTGAGAAAACAATTACGTAACGAACAAACACAACTACGTAAGATGATGCAAGACAACGCATCAGAATCTCAATTAAGAAATCAACAACAAAATGTCTGGCAATTAAGCGAAAAAATACAAAATGTACGTTTTGACGCCACTTTAGAAATGAGACAAATTTTAACTCGTGAGCAATTAACAATCTGGGCAGAATCAAGACAAGAGGCAGAATTAAAAGCTAATCGTCGTTATCGATTTGTTCCTAAATAAATAGACATCATTAATATTAACTCAGTCCAATGAAGAAAATAATAATCGTTGGTCAATGATTTAGTTTGTATTCTGAAGATTGAGTATTTACAATCGTCACTATAATTAAAATATGACCATAGATAGTGACAAAAATAAAAAAAAGAATACAATTTTAAATGATAAATTGTTTCTTGTCCATTGTTAACTGCCCCTAAATGAGTTAAGATTCTTTAAATACGAAAATTCTAAAATAATTAAAATAAAATATCAGGAGGATATATATGGCTTTAGTACCAATGCGGTTGCTTTTAAATCATGCCGCTGAAAACAATTATGGTATTCCTGCATTTAATGTAAACAACTTAGAGCAGATTCTTGCAATCATGGATGCGGCTAACGAAACCGATAGCCCTGTCATCTTACAAGCTTCTCGTGGTGCTCGTAAATATGCTGGTGAAAACTTTCTTCGTCACTTAATTGTAGCGGCAGTTGAAACTTATCCTCATATTCCCATTGCAATGCACCAAGATCATGGTAACAGCCCTGCAACTTGTTATTCTGCTATTCGTAACGGTTTTACTAGCGTTATGATGGATGGCTCTTTAGAAGAAGATGCTAAAACACCTGCTAGTTTTGACTATAACGTCGATGTAACAGCAAAAGTTGTGGAAGTAGCTCACTCTGTTGGTGCTAGTGTAGAAGGTGAATTAGGTTGTCTAGGTTCATTAGAAACTGGTCAAGGTGAAGCTGAAGATGGTCATGGTTTTGAAGGTAAATTAGATCGTGAACAACTTTTAACCGATCCTCAAGAAGCTGTTGAATTTGTCGAACGTACTCAAGTAGATGCTTTGGCAGTTGCGATCGGTACAAGTCACGGTGCATACAAGTTTACCCGTAAACCTACTGGTGAAATTTTAGCTATTAGTCGTATTGAAGAAATTCATGCTAAATTACCTAATACTCACTTAGTAATGCACGGCTCTTCTTCTGTACCTCAAGAATGGTTAGAAATGATCAACGCTAACGGCGGTAACATCCCTGAAACTTACGGTGTACCTGTTGAAGAAATTCAAAAAGGAATCAAAAGTGGTGTTCGTAAAGTAAACATCGATACTGATAACCGTTTGGCTATCACCGCGGCAATCCGTGAAGCGGCAACAAAAGATCCTTCAAACTTCGATCCTCGTCACTTCCTAAAACCTTCGATGAAGTACATGAAACAAGTTTGTGCCGATCGTTATCAACAATTCTGGACTGCTGGTAATGCAAGTAAAATCAAACAAATCGGTTTAGATGAATATGCAGCTAAATATGCTAAAGGTGAATTAAGTTCTACCAAAAAAACAACCGTAGCTGTTTAATTACATCATCAATAAATATTTGTACGATCGATATCTTAATTAATTTAGAGAAAGACGATCGTAATTGCTAAGAGTGAAGTAACATTCGCTCTTTTTTTTGTTTTCTAAACAATGACAAGCGGAAAAATACCGAAGAATATATCATTAATGATATATGTATTTTATGATAAATTAGTAGATGAATTGGATTATTGATTTTCATTCATCTTTTAAAGATGATTTTACTCAGTTTTCAGAAAATGTACAAGATGCACTCTTGATAGAGTTAGAAATGCTGGAAAAATTCGGTTCGTTTCTTGGTCGTCCAACAGTGGACACACTAAAAAACTCGAAGCATAGCAACATGAAAGAACTTAGGTTCAATGCCGATAATGGTGTATGGCGTTGTGCATTTGCATTTGACCCAGATAGACAAGCTATCTTACTAATTGCAGGGGATAAATCAGGAGTGAGCAGTTCACGATTTTACAAACAACTTATTAAGAAAGCAGACAGACGTTTTGATCAACATTTACAGAAATTAAAAGAGAAAAAGTCATGACAAAAGGGCCATTATTACAAGCAGTATGGGATGAACTTTCCCAAGAGCGTCAAGAAAAAATAAAAGCTCGTGCGGTAGAAAAGATACAAGCTTATGAAAATTTACAAAAGTTACGTCAAGCTGTAGGGCTTACCCAAGTTAAAGTTTCTAAAGAGTTAAAAATGTCTCAAGGCAATGTATCACGCTTAGAAAAAAGCTCTGATATGCTACTCTCAACCTTGCAACGATATATCGAAGCTATGGGGGGTAAATTGCATTTGACGGTAGAATTACCAAATCAGTCTCCTATTTCTCTTACAGGTTTTGCCGATCTGATTGAGGATTCTAATATAGAGGAAAAGTGATACTAATTTACTAATTGTTAATTAATATTCATCCTTTTACACCCGTACTGACATCGCTGGGAATAATATATTTTTGTAAGATAATAAATAATAATAAAACAGGAGCGATCGAAATAATAGAACCTGCGGCAATAAAACGCCAATTAAGGTCAAGAGAACTAGCTAAAGAAGCAACACCAATAGGTAAAGTATAATACTCAGGTCGATCGAGAATAATTAACGGCCAGAGAAAATCACTCCACGCCCCAATAAAAACAAAGATAGCTAAGGTAATCGTGGCAGGGCGAATAGCAGGTAACATAATATGCCACCAAATACCAATTTCACTACAACCATCAATACGGGCGGCTTCTTCTAATTCTTTAGGTACTCCTTGGAATGCTTGTCTGAGTAAGAAAATACCAAAAGCAGAAGCCAGATTTGGTAAAATAATTCCTAAATAACTATTTCTCAAGCCAAAATTAACTACGAAAATATACAAAGGAATCATCACAATTTGAAACGGAATCATGATCGTAGCAATAATTAAAGCAAAGAGTATTTTTTTACCTTTAAAATTTAATCTAGCTAAAGGATAGGCGGCTAAGGCACAAAATAAAACATTTAAACCGACTGTTAAAATAGCAGTGAATGAGCTATTAAACAAATAACGTCCAAAAGGATAATTTTGCCAAACTGATTGAAAATTTTCTAAAGTGAATTGTTCGGGTATAAACTGAGGCGGAAAACTAAAAATATCTTCTCCTGCTGACTTAAATGATGTTCCCAGTAACCAAAATAACGGAAACAACATCAACAAAGCAATGATAATTAATAATAAATAAACTAAAGTTAAATTAAGCCATTTTTTTTGGGTCTTACTCACGATCGAAACCTAGATTAAATAATTGATAATTGATAATTGATAATTGATAATTGATAATGAAGAATACTTCTACAACGGTTAATTTTATTTTGACTCTGCTTAACTACAATAGTTTTTTTCTTTGTAAAAAGTCAGCATGGGTGGTTGAAACGTCAAACATTAACTAGTATTTTTAAGATAACTGTTTACCATTAATTATTATAATCATTAACTATGGATAAAATCATTTTTCATTTAGCGATACCTATTACCGATGTTGATACTGCTAAGCGTTATTACGGTGACGTTTTAGGTGCAAAAGTTGGCAGAGAAAATAAACACGCCGTCATTTTTAATTTTTACGGGCATCAATTAGTAGGGCATACCGATAAAGACGAATTAACCGAGCAATCAGGTATTTATCCTCGTCATTTTGGCATCATTTTTACTGATGAGTCCGATTGGGAAGATTTGTTAAATAAATGTCACGATCGTGATTTACCGTTATACGAAGAAGCTAGATTAAGGTTTGCGGGAAAGATAACAGAACATCGAACTTTTTTTTTAGAAGATCCCTTTCATAATATTATGGAATTTAAGTTTTACCGCCATTACGAAGCTATTTTTGGGGCTAGTCAATTTGTAGCCATAGGTGATAGATAAATGAGTAATCGACAATGGTAATATAAACAACAGTAAACATTGTCATAAAAACTTAATATATGAAAATTGCCATCTTATCTCAAAATGGTAACCTATACTCGACTAAAAGATTAAAAGAGGCAGGGGAAAAACGAGGACATGAAGTTAAAATTGTTAACTATCTTAGATGTTATATGAACATTACATCTCATCGTCCTAGCATTGTTTATCGAGGAAGTGTTTTAGAAAATTTTGATGCCATTATTCCTCGTATTGGGGCATCGAAAACTTTTTATGGTTTGTCGGTAGTCAGACAATTTGAAGTGATGAATGTATTTAGTGCAAATGAATCTCAGGCAATTTCTCGATCGCGTGATAAATTAAGATGTGTCCAAATTCTAGCAAGAGAAGGAATCGGTTTACCCGTAACAGGATTTGCTCATAGTACCGAGGATATTGACGGATTAATTGAGACAGTGGGAGGAGCACCATTAGTCATTAAACTGTTAGAAGGCACTCAAGGTATAGGCGTAGTTTTAGCCGAAACACAACAGGCGGCGAGTTCTGTGATTCAAGCCTTTCGTGGTTTAGATGCTAATATTTTAGTGCAAGAATTTATTAAAGAAGCAGGAGGAGCGGATATTCGTTGTTTCGTGGTCAATAATAAAGTCGTTGCTTCAATGAAAAGACAAGGCCCCGAAGGCGAATTTCGTTCTAATTTACATCGTGGTGGCTCGGCTCAAAAAATTAAATTGACACCCGAAGAAAGAAGCACCGCAATACGATCGGCTAAAGCAATGGGTTTAAAAATAGCAGGTGTAGATTTATTACGCTCTAATCATGGCCCAGTAGTGATGGAGGTTAATTCCTCTCCAGGGTTAGAAGGTATCGAAAAAGCCTCTGAAGTTGATGTAGCCGATAAAATTATCGAATTTTTAGAAAAGAGTGTACCAACAGGCGATAACCGCGATCGTATTAAATATTAAATAGTTTGATGATTTTATAGTTATTTCAATTAAGTTTTAAATTATATGTAAAATATTTGGTAGGGGTGCAAGCGGTGGAAGCCCGCTGACAGAAGCGAAAGACGCGTCTTGAAAAAGTTGTTCATGGGGGATACCCCCAAGACCACACTTTTTCGCAAGGGAACGTCCACCAAGAGGGCTTGTACCCTCGATTCAGCCGAGGTTTTATCGTTGTCAACTTAGAACCGAAATATATGATTAATTTTACGTTACGACTGAAACGATCGATACTAATTACAAATTCTCTCTTCCTTCTTCTCTCTCTTCTTTCTCCTCTCTGCGTCCTCCGCGTCCTCTGCGGTTCATAACTCAAGATCATAAATGTTTCAAACACAAACATTTCCTGTACGAGAAATAATATCGTTATACATGACGTAAATATTGTCAACCTCTTTTTTTTAACTCTTGAAAGAGAAGAAAAACAGATTTATACTTGTCTCAAAAAGCAAATCATTTATTGTCACGGCATGAGAAGACGAATTAAAAGAATCTCTAAAACTTTATTACGAATATTTAGTATCTTCGCAATTATCTATCTTGGTTTTGTTCTTTTTTTAACTGTGACGCAACGTTACCTCATCTATCGCCCCTTACCAGACTTGGCAACGCTTCCAAGTGCCTCTGAATTTAACCTTCCTTATGAAGATGTTTCGATCGAAATTAAGAATACAACCGATAAAATGCACGGCTGGTGGATTCCGTCTGCATCGCCTGAAGAGCCGTATTTTATCTTACCAGAAGAGCCAGTCCAAGTTCTTAACTCACCTAAAACAATACTTTATTTATGTGGTATAGGACGAAATATGGGTGGCTATCATTATGTTGCTAGAACGTCTGTATTTAGACAGTTAGGCTTTTCTGTTTTGATGTTTGATTACCGAGGATATGGTACTAGTGATGGAGGTTTTCCTAAGGAGACTCAACTGTATGAAGATAGTCAAGCTGTTTGGAATTATTTAACCCAAGTACGTAATATTCCTCCTGAACAAATTATTATTTATGGTGAATCTTTAGGAGGTGCGATCGGATTAGATTTAGCGATTGAAAAACCTGAAACAGGTGGATTGATTATGCAAAGTACTTTTACTTCGATGGCTGAGGTAGTTAAACAAAGGGGTATTTTTCAGATTATGCCGATCGATTTAATTCTCAATCAGCGGTTTGACTCTATTTCTAAAATCAGATCGTTACAAGTACCTGTTTTATTTCTCCACGGAAAATCTGACTCGGTTGTACCTTATCAAATGAGCGATCGTTTATATGCCCTCGCTTCAAAACCTAAACAGTTGTTTATTGTGCCTGATGTTGACCATATTAGTATTTATAATAAAGAACGATCGTATCTTAAAGCAATTGAAAACTTTACTCAAATCTTGCCTAATAAAGAAAAAATGAGATAGGAATAAAGAATAGATAATTACACTTAAAATTGAGACAAAAAAATACTCTATTTAGAAGGCTGATCAAAAGGATAATTAAGAATGAATGATTAATAAATGTTCTTACTATAGAATCAACTTCAAAATGGGTGACTCCTAAACCTTACCCGATATAATACTATACTATCAATCAGTAAACTAAATTATGTTGCCAATAAGTAAACCACAGTTAACAACTAAGACAATAACTGAATTAATCAAAAGTGAAATGCCAATGAGTCAGTACTCAGAAGTAAATGAACCTGTAGAGGAATTTTTATTTACACAGCTATTATCGCAATTTACATATCTTCAAACGTTAGTCGCTAATGCAGAATCCTTTAGCCAAAATGAAATCCAATGGCCAGCTAAGCTCAATTTTTTTCCTTTTAATTTAAGTATTTTGCAAAAAATAATTCTTAAAGTATATAGTTTTATTTTTAAAAAACAAGCTGTTATCAATAATTCTTTAATTCAAGGGTTAAAGACTAGTATAAATATTAATGAGCAATTAGTTAATCAGTTAAATACGTTTAACGAATCACTAGGAAAAATTAGCCAACAAGTTGACTTAAATAAGCAAAATTTGTCAGGGCAAGAGCAAATAGTCTGTTCTACTCAACAACAAGTTAGCAATAATCAACAAACTATTTTTAGTACTCAACAGCAAGTTAGCAATAATCAACAAACTATTTTTAGTACTCAACAGCAAGTTAGCAATAATCAACAAACTATTTTTAGTACTCAACAACAAGTTACTGATAATCAACAAATTATTTTTAGTACTCAACAACAAGTTACTGATAATCAACAAATTATTTTTGATACTCGAGAGCAAATTATTGGTAATGAAGCAGACAATAGCTTTTTTGATGGCTTTTATCTTGCTTTAGAAGATCAATTTAGAGGAAGCCAAGAAGAGGTAACTGATAAACTAAAAGTCTATTTACCATTTATCGAAAAATCAAGTATAGAAACAAATAAAGCCCCTATCTTAGATGTCGGTTGTGGAAGAGGAGAATGGATAGATTTATTACAAAAAAATGATTATGATGCTAGAGGAATCGATTTAAATCGTATTATGGTACAAGAATGCCAAGACAAAGGATTAGATGTCATTCACGCTGATGTAATAGAGCATCTCAAATCACTTCCTGATGAGTGTTTAGGTGGTATAACAGGTTTTCATATCATTGAACACTTACCCTTTAATATTTTGATGCAATTATTTACTCAGATAGTTAGAGTCTTAAAAACAGGAGCAATTGTCATTTTAGAAACACCTAATCCTGAAAATGTTTTAGTTGGGGCTAACAAATTTTATATCGATCCGACACATTTGCATCCTTTACCTAGTAAACTAATTGAGTTTGTCGCTCAATTTCAAGGACTTTCACGGGTACAAATTTTAAATCTTAATCCTTACCCAGAAAATGTACGATTAGAAGGTTCGGAATTAGCACAAAGATTAAATCAACACTTTTATAGTGAACAAGATTATTCAATCATAGGTTATAAAGAATAAAAGATGAAAATAGTTGTCGCGACCACTCAAGTGCCTTTTGTTAGAGGAGGTGCAGAAATCCATGCTGAAAATTTGGTTACCGCATTACAACAACTTGGGCATGAAGCAGAAATTGTGGCTATCCCTTTTAAATGGTATCCTCCCGAAAAAATATTAGATGCGATGTTATGTTGTCGTCTTACGGATTTGTCTCTTACTTGTGGGGATAAAATCGATCGAATGATTGCGTTAAAGTTTCCAGCTTACATGATTCCTCATCCGCATAAAATAGTTTGGCTACTTCATCAGCACCGTCAAGCATATGAACTTTGGGGGACAAAATTTGGTGACTTAGAACATTATCCCAATGGATGGCAAGTCAAACAAGCCATTATTAATGCTGATAGTAAAATATTAGATGAAAATATTCCTTTATATGCTAATTCGGTTAATGTCGCTAAAAGATTAAAAAAATTTAATGACATTGATGCCATTCCTTTATATCATCCACCAAATAATGCCGATAATTTTTACACCGACAGCTATAACGATTATTTCTTTTATCCGAGCCGATTAAATCCGAGTAAAAGACAATATTTAGTCATTCAGGCTTTAGCAAAAACTAAAAATGATGTTAAAGTGGTTTTCGCAGGTAAAGCTGATAATAATAAGTATCAAAAAGAACTTTCCAATTTGGCGAAAACTTTGGGTGTATCTAATAAAGTTGTTTTTCTCGGTAGTATTAGTGAAACTGACAAACTTAAGCATTATGCTCAATGTTTAGGAGTAATTTATCCACCTTATGAAGAAGATTATGGATATATCACCTTAGAAGGAATGTTATCTGCTAAACCCGTGATTAGCTGTAATGATTCAGGTGGTCCAATTGAATTAATTAAAAATCGTCAAACGGGCTTAATTGTTGAATCACAGCCTGAAGAAATAGCGATCGCTTTAGATGAGCTTTGGGAAAACAAGTCTTTAGCCCAAAAGTTTGGTAAAGCAGGAAAAGATTATTATCATAGTCTCAATATTAGTTGGTCTCACGTTGTTAAAACACTTTTAAAATGAAATTAAATTGGTTTTCTCCTTTATTACCTGCCAAAACAGAAATCGCTTCCTATACTTGGCGGATACTACCTGAATTAAGTAAATATGCTCAAATAGTTTTGTGGACGGATCAAAATAGTTGGGATAGTAAACTAGAACAATATGCTCAAGTTGAGCAATATCAGCACCGACATCTAAATTGGTTAAAAATTAATCAAGCTGATTTTAATATTTATCATATTGGTAATAATCCTCTTTTTCATAGCAAAATTTGGGAAATTAGCCGTTTGTGTCCGGGAATTGTGGTTTTACATGATTTAAAATTATTTGATTTCTTTGGCGAAATGTACAAAGCCCAGCAACAAAATTTAAATAGTTATCAAAATAATAAAATTAATTTAGCAGGGCAAAAAGAGCAACCGATAATTAAAGATTTTACTGATGGTATTTTGTCAAGTGAATACATGGCTCAAAATCACCCGATGACCAATTTAGCGACTGAAGGTATGATTGGTATTGTTACTCACAATCAACAGGTGTATCAACAGTTAAGTGAAAACGCTAATCATTTAGTTGGTTATGTTCCTCTACCTCATCAGAGTACTAATAATTCTAAATCATACTCTAAATCTGTTGCGGTACGTCGCCCACCTTATAAACTAATCGTTTTTGGTTATATTGGTTCAAATCGTCGTCTAGATTCTATCCTAGATGCGTTAGCTACTTTACCCGAAAAAGATAGTTTTCATCTTGATATTTACGGTGAACTTTCTAATCTGGGTAATGTACAAAACAAAATCTCTGCTCTTAAACTTAATAAACTGATTAAGATACATGGTTTTGTACCCGAAAAGGTACTTGAATCGGCTCTTGACAAAGCTGATTTAGCTTTAAATTTGCGTTACCCCTCTATGGGAGAAGCCTCTGCTAGCCAATTAAGAATTTGGAGTCATGCTTTACCTAGCTTAGTCACTAAAACTGGTTGGTATGGTACATTACCAGCTAACACGGTTAAATTTGTTGCTCCTGAAAATGAAATTGAAGATATACAAAAGTATTTACAAAATCTTTTAGTTTCTCCTCAAGAATTTGTTGAGTTAGGAAATAATGGTCAAGAATTATTAAATAAAAACCATACATCCGAAGTTTACACCCAAGGATTAATTGACTTTATCGAGACAGCGATCGAATTTAAAGCTTATCCTTTAATGGAATATTTAGCCAAAAAAGTAAGTGAGCAAATGGTTTATACACAAACAAATAACCTTTGCCCAGAACATCTAAACGATACGGCTCAAGCAATTCAAGATTTAATTTCTCTTGATTGAGGTAAATGATATTTGTTCCCCTTCTTGATTAAAGGAGGGGTGGTAAGGAGATTGTCTAATTATCTAAACGGTTACTTCAATAGCCTTAGTTAAAATAAACAACCGAATTAATTCCTAACTGCAAAAAATTTAAATAATAACACCACCGACTAAAGTACTTAAGGCAGTATCAACATTAGTTTGGTTCGCAACAAACATATTAAAATTGCTTAACCATTCACGACCAAAAGCTTCTCCTGCCGCACCTGAGTAAGCCGCTATTTCTTCGCTGGTATCAATTCCTTGAGAGAATAAATTAGCACTTTCGATTTTATTTTGTAATGCTAACAAATCTTCGTTTTGGGCACCTAAAGCGATTTCTAATGCTAATTTAGTTAAATCTAGATTACCTTCATCAAGCTGAGTAGTCCAATAATTTAAACCAGTATTTTCGCCATTACGATCGAAAGCATTATTATAAATTTGGTTGATTCTTTGAGTATTATCTAAAGCACCATAAAATCGATTAGCTTCGTCTGAATCACCAAAACTGCTAGTTAATTGATCGTAAACTGCTTGTTCATCATTAGTGAGAGTATCTCCACTACGAGGAGAATATTCTATGTCTTGTTGAGCTAAAACATTATTCCAAAAATTCAGACCACTTGAATCACCCGGGCGACCATAATATGCTACATAAGCTATTTGTGCCGTTCCTTGTTCTAAAGTTAAGGGTGGATTATCTGAGGCTAAGACATCATAAGATATTTCAGCATTTACAGTAACACTTTGTTCTGCATTATTATCTAAAACTAAGAAACCTGTACTTTCTGAGACAGCAAAAACTAACTCTTGGCTGGATTCTGTACTGTTAATAGCTGATTGACCAAGTATCTCATCTTCAGCATCTAAAATGCCGTTTTCGTTAGAATCTTCAACGAGTAAAAAATTAATATCTGAGTCAGTAGAATCTGAAGATATATTTGCTCGAACACGCCCTAAAGTAGGAAACTGGGCTTCAATCACAATTACATCTAATAACGAAGAATCAGGATTGTTACTTTGTAACTCAAAACTATTACTAGTTGTGTTTGTTTGACTTATTGGAATAACATTGTTTTGAAGTACAGGTATAACAGTAAAATTAAAGCTAGGTGTACCAGTTTCAGAACCTTCGACATTAAAGACTCTACCAAAGTAAAATCCAGGATTTTCTGCTAAATATTCGATCGACTCTGATTCAGTGCCACTATTATTCGATTGAGCAACTAATGTATCTGTACTGTCAAATGTTCCATTAAAATTACTATCATAGTAAATTTCAGTGTCAATATTGGCATTAGCAATATTATATAAATACCCCTGAATGAAAACTGGATTATTTGGTAAAACGATCGCTATATCTAATCTATATGTATTATCACCTTCATAATCGGTGACATCAAACAAAAGTTCGGGAAATGCCTCTATTATTTGTACCATAGTTTTATCTTTCCGTTGATTATCTATTTTAGGTTTTAACGCTGATAATCATTCTCAGTTTTTTTAACCAATAAATTTAGATTAGTCAAAAGTAAAATTAATCATCTAAATTGAGAATAAAAATCGATCGTTATATTTTGCCATAGTAAACTAAAACCGAAACAAAAAATATTACAAAGTTTAATACGATTAATTATCAAAGAATTTGAAAAGCTAGCTAGTAATTATAAACAGAAGGTAATTCAACTAAAAAGCTGTTCAAAGCATCATCTACATCAGTTTGAATAGTAATGTGACAAAGATAATAAAACAAACAATTCACCACCCTGTCTTCTCTTTTTTCAGGAGGAGATGAACGACCCCATCTTAAGAAGAATGGGGAATTCGCTCACTTACATTTTCGTTATCTTAAAAAAGGTTATGCAATAATCAGCAACAATGAAAATAGTGATTAAGCGATACTATTAATCGCATTATTTACATCACCAATAGTTGCAACTGTATTTCCATAATCAAATAACCAATCACGACCAAAAATTTCACCTCTACTGCCAGAGTAATCACCTCCTTGTGGGTTAGTACTAACTCCTTGAGAAAATAAATTGGCACTGTCAATTTTGTTTTGTAAGACTTCAAGATCTTGGTTTTGTGCTCCTAATGCGACTTCTAGAGCAAAAGTGGTTAAGTTTACATTACCTTGATTAAGCTGACCAGTCCAATAGCTTAAACCTTCAGAATCTCCATTACGACCAAATGCAAAGTTATAAACTTGATTGACTTTTTGACGATTACTTAAACCATCAAAAACTCGATTAGCTTCGCCTGAATTACCGAAACCATTGACTATACCTCTATAACTGTTTCTTTCTTGAGAACCAGTGAGAAGATCTCCACCACGAGGAGAATAGCTAATTCCTTCTTCACCTAAACGGTTATCCCAATAAGCTAAACCACCTGGATCGGCTGGTCTGCCATAGTATGCGACATAAGCAATTTGCGCTGTACCTTGCTCTAAAGTTAATGCTGAGTTATTATTGCCGTAAGATGTTTCTATTGTTATGCTACTACCAAAACCACTTAGATTATCGATCGCTAAAAAACCAGATCCTTCTAGCACAGAGAAAGATAACTCAGAAGAGCTGTTATCTTTGACAATAAACGTATAATCAAGTATTTCGTCTTCAACATCTAAAATACCGTTCTCATTAGAATCGTCGATGGCATAAACATCTAAGCCGGGTTCAAATGAGTTTGAAGAAACACGTGTACGGATATTTCCATCGGCGGGAAATTGGTATTCGACGAAGGTTACATCCTCAAAAGGAAAATCAGAATTGTTACCTTCAATGTTGAAAGTCGAGGTAGCTGTATTTGTCCGATTTACTGAGATAATATTTTCTGGCAATACTCCTAAAACACTAAAATTAGGGGGAGTGATGCTTGTTTGATCAAAATTATAAATTCTAGCGTAGTATAATCCAGATTCTTCTGCTAAATATTCGATCGATTCGGGGTTAGTACCGCTATTTTCCGAGAATGCAATGGCATCACCATCGCCACTATCAAATCTTCTATTACCATTTCTATCATAGTAAAGTTCAAAGTCAATATCTTGATTCTCTATGTTATATACGTATCCTTGAATTACGATCGGGCTATTAGCAAAGACTTCCCCTAACTCGTAAATACTATCACCATTATAATCGCTGATATCAAACAAAATTTCGGGAAATACATCTAATACTTGAAACATAATTTTAGTTTTGTTATTGGTTATTTATTTTTACTCTTCGGCAAAATGTTCATCCCTTTTTTTCGTACTACGGAAAATTAATTGTCTTGAATAATAAATTAGCTTAGTTCAGTTTGGTTGGAATTCAAAACTATATTTTTAGAGATTATCGAGCGATCGGTATAATAGTATGAGTATTTATGGCATTTAAATTTAGTCGATAAACTCACGTTTTGATTTTTGTTGATTACTTAATAATTTATTATCTTTAAAAATTAAAACCGAATGGGGATTATGCAAGTTACGTTCTCTTCGACGATACTTATAAGCATCATGTTCCAGTTTAAGTATATTTTGTTGCTAATTTGACAATTGTTTTTGTCTTTGGTTTTGTTGTTGTAGATTTAATGATGGTAAGTTGTAGGGTTGATAAAGTATCCCTTTTTGGTTGGCTTCTATTTGCAAGTAGTCTAAGTAATCATTAGGAAAAATTTCTTGAGTTTCTAAAAGCTGAGCAAATTCTGTTTGCCAATAAACACAACGATCGAAAATACTGGTATGTTCAATTGATAATGCTCTTATTTTTTTTAAGTACATATCTTCGGAGTCAAATAGTTCTTGCTCTAGTTCTTTTGTTTTAGTAAAAACACGCACTTCACCGCCTTTACCACGAAAAAATTCGACAATTAAATAGTCACCAAAATCGATAATAACTACTTCTGTACTTTGACTACCATCATTGATTAGTTGAGTAATCGATTCTGAATTAAAGTCGTTGTTTAATCTTTGTATTGTAGAAAAAGGTAATAAGATTCTGATTCTAGTAAATCTATCACTATAATTAGACCAAAATATTTTTCTTTGAGTTAATTGTTTGTCTTCGACTGAATCGATCGAGACTCGTTCAATTAAAAGATCGACTAATTGAGCAAAATTACGATAATTAATCGCTCCTAACCATTTTTTAAATAATTGTTTACCTTTAGTGGATAATTGATTTTGAGTAGAAAGAAGATAATTTTGTTTAACCCAATCTACTAACTTAGGATAATTACCTGCTACCGAAGGCTGAATCTGTAATAAAAGAGTTTCTACAGCAACTAATTGGTTTTTTGGTGATAAATTTTCTACTATATCAATTAAAAAGTTAATCTGTGGCGATTGCAAATGATCAATTTTACTTAATGCTTTTGTAAAATGATTTTGTATTTCTTTGACTAAGTTAATTTTAGTTTGGGATTTAAAATAATTTGGTAAACAATTTTGACGCAAAAGCCGATCGGGTTGCACACATCCTTCAAGACATAACAAGGCTAAATCTAGATAATTATCCTGAATAATCAAATTAATAATTTTTAGACTAATATAATCTTGTTTATTTTGTGGTTGGTATATTTCTAAGGTATCAGTCAAGCCAGAAATCAATTTTTGTTGCTTTTCAAGATGAAATACGACTAGATGCCAAAACAAACGTTTTTTTAAAGGTTGATAATTTGAAGCAAATCGCCATATCTTAGTACATAATGATTTAGTTTGCGAATAATCTAATTGATTCCAATAGTTTTGGCTTGCTAAACAATATACCCACTCAACTAAAGTAATTTCGCTACAATTTTGGGTTTCTATTTGCTTAATAATATCTGAAAATAAATGCTCACGATCGTTTCTTTGTCGGGTAATTTGCTCAAATTGTAAATTAGATCTTGGTTTTTGCTGATCAATACTTTTAGCTAAAGTAATTAACCTGACAGCAGGGGAAGTTTGTTTTAAAGATAAATTAAGATTAGCCGTAAAAAATGTCATCAAAAATTCAAATTTATAGAGTAAAAAAGTTGAGAATATAAACAATTAAATTTTTAAATTTATTTCTTAAGTGTCTTGACAAATTTTCAGTTACCATCTTGTTTTTCCCAAAACTTTCAAATTTGTTAGGCGAAAAAAAAAGATTTAATCTTTAAATTGCTTTAATAAAACAATTTAATCATTTTGATAGTTCAATTTGACTTATCAATTATCAATTTATCAAACTACGATCGTTATCTTACCCCAATTATTAGCGACAAATAAACAAAATAAAGTCAAAAATAAAATCATTAAACCAATAAAACTACCTAAAGGCTGATCTTTTTTGCCACTCAACCATCCCATAATATCAGAATCATAATTAAACAAATCAAATGTATCGACACAAGCCAAAATTAGTACCCAACCACTGTGTAAACCAATAGCTAACCCTAAACTACCATCATTAATCAAACGAGCATAAAAAAGGATTAACCCCATAAACCACAAACCAGGTAACTGAGGAATTGTATTTTTCTGCTCCCAGACTAAGTGTAGCAAAGCAAAAATTACACCACTAATAATAGCCGTCAACCAAATACCATAATCGTCAGCTAAAAAATACACAATAATACCACGAAAAACAAGCTCTTCTACCAAGCCAATCACAAAACTAACCACCACCAGTGAAGAGAAGGTAATAATCAAATTTGATTCAGGTTCGGGCTTTTGCTTAAACTCTAG
This sequence comes from uncultured cyanobacterium, assembly GCA_963710605.1. Taxonomy (GTDB): domain Bacteria; phylum Cyanobacteriota; class Cyanobacteriia; order Cyanobacteriales; family Cyanobacteriaceae; genus JAALKG01. Next base: position 1,161,136 of record CAVQBA010000004.1, on the reverse strand, counting down.
CCCACCAAAGCTTAACTGGAGATAATAGCCAAGGAAAAGTGTGGCAATACTCAAACAGTAACCAAATAAGATAGACTGAAAGAAACTAGCTTGCCAAGTAATTCCTAATTCTGCTAAAGAGATACTCTCTACTTTTACTACCCCATAGGTCAAAATAGGTGTAATAGAGTAGAGAGAAAGAATTAAAGTTAGTTTATTTGGATTTGTATTTGGTGCGGGTTTCTGCCATTGTTTTAACCGTAAAACAGTTAAAACAATGGGTAACCAGATAACCGCCCAAATTATCAAAAAAAAAGCAGTTTTCAGCAAAGAATTGAGATTATTAAGATTATTAAAGTTATTCAACAAAGAGTCATCCCTCCAATTGAAGATTAGATAGTTACAATTTAATTATGATTAAAAGTTACCATTTTATCTCAACTTTTAGAATTACATCTTTTTTAAATCACCTTTATTTAATGCCTATTCTTCTTCTAATTGTCTTAAATGAATATGTTTATAACCTAATTTGATTTCAAATTCGTCTCCGGGTTTTAAACCCATTTTTTCGGTGTAACTAGAACCAATTACAATTTGATTATTTTTGTGTACACTCACTCTGAATGTCGCTTCACGACCACGACCATCTTTGGTTCTTTCAGGATCAAGAGGTACACCTTTTGCCGCTAACACAGCATCATAAAAAGCAGTTAAATTGACACGCTCTTTGCCGTTTTTTCCTATACTGTAATAGCCACATTCTTTTGCTCGCTGACGACGAGGAATATCTGACAACTCTTTAACTTTTTGTAAGAGAACTTTACCTTCTAAAGCAGTAGGTGTTGTTTCAGTCATATTTCGATTTTTTCCTTTTTTGTTGCTTTTATTTCTTTATAGGTTTTATCATAACAAAAAAGAATCATTAAAGCATCATTTAAAAAACTTTTTTGGCTAGATTATTAATAATTTAGCAGATAAACTTAAGTTTTTCTTTAAATAACTCACTAGAAAAATACTTGCTGATTATTATTTACTTCACTTTAAATACTTAACAACTAAGATAAAAATAAATTATCTTATTTATCATATTTATGAACTACATTGAAAAAACTTTACAATTTATTTATAATTAGCTTTTTAATTTAAGTTTTTGTACTAGGCTATTGTGAGATTAATTTAATGATTTTTACAAAACTTAAGCAAACCCCCCTTGTCACTCTGAAATTAACACAGGACAATAGATAATATATCCGAATAATCTTGTTCTTCTAATATGAAAGTTATCTTCAAAATTCAGCGTCAAAGACCAAATATATCACCAAAATTTGAAAGTTATACTCTAGATATAAATCCTGCTAACACAATCTTGGAATGTCTTAACAAAATTAAATGGGAAATGGATGGTAGTTTAGCTTTTCGGAAAAATTGTCGTAATACTATTTGTGGCAGTTGTGCGATGAGAATTAATGGACGCTCTGCTTTGGCTTGTAAAGAAAACGTCAAAGGAGAATTAGAAAAGTTTTATCCGAATAATGCTGATGGTATTCCTGAGATAGTTGTTGCCCCTTTAAACAACTTACCTGTACTCAAAGATTTAGTTGTAGATATGAATAATTTTTGGCAAGATTTAGAAACGATCGAGCCATACATCAGTACTCAATCTCGGAAGATTCCTGAAAAAGAGTTTTTACAAACACCCGCCGAACGTGAGAAGCTAGAGGCGACAGGTAACTGTATCATGTGTGGTGCTTGTTATTCTGAATGTAACGCAAAAGAAGTTAATAGTAATTTTGTTGGTCCTCATGCTTTAGCTAAAAGTTATCGTATGGTAGAAGATAATCGAGATGACCAAAATAACGATCGATTAAATCAGTATGATGATATTGATGGTGGTGTTTGGGGTTGTACTCGTTGTTATCTTTGTAATGAAGTATGTCCGATGGATGTAGCACCCTTAGATCAAATTAGTAAAATTAAAGGGATGATTTTAGCCCAAAAAGATGCTAATTCTAGTCGTCCGATTCGTCACCGTAAAGTGTTAATTGATTTGGTTAAAAGTGATGGTTGGTTAGATGAGCGTAAATTTGGGATTATGGTAGTCGGTAATTATTTCCAAGATGTACAAGGATTATTAAGTATCTTACCTTTAGGTTTTCGTTTATTGGCTAAGGGTAAATTTCCTTTCTCATTTGAAGCCTCTGAAGGTGCTTCTGAGGTTAGAGGAATTATTAATGCCATACAACAAGATCAAGCAAAACAATTAACCGTTGACAGTTGATAATTAAGAATTATCTCCACACCTATTACATCGTGCTTGTTAACATTAACTTACATAATCCGCAAAAATGTAATCATGAAACAATCGTGCTAATAAAAATAGGTGAATATTACGATTCATCATCAACAGTAACGTTAGTTAAAGATAGTTCGAGTAAATTTTCAATGCCTTTAAGGTTCAAATCACCAATTAAATAACCAATACCTCTGTGTAAATGTAACCTAAATTGCTGATTGAGAGTTTCTGCATCTGTGGGTAATCCGTTTTGAGAGCATCTTACCATCAACGAAAATAACAAAATGTCTGCCATTTCTCCACCAAAAGTTTGCCAATTCATTTCTAAGTTACTATCTTGAGGTATTGGGTAAGGTGCAGGATTTCCTGACTCGGCTAAAGAGCGACAAAATGCCCAGCGACATAATATATTCCAATTTTCAATTTTAGTGATTCTTTTGAGTTTACTTAATTGTTCTTTGCCTTTTTGGGATAATTTAATTCTTTCGATCGGTAAATTCATTTTAATGAGATCGATCGTATTTGATTAATTATTCAATTGGCTACAGGTTAATGATTGATTAATGATTAATATTTGGAGTTAATGAGCTTGTTGGTGGTTGTGATTGTGATTGTGATGTGAAATAAACACTTTCAATTGGTGCAGGTGCAGATAAATCAGTACCAATGAAACTACGAGCACTTACTACGACTAAGCCAAATAAAGCGATAATAATAGTAAAAATAGGAACGATTTGAGAGCGAAAAAAATTCATAATTGTTAATTGTTAATTGTTAATTGTTAATTGTTAATTGTTAGACTAAACCTTTGGATTTGAGCCACTCAGGGTTATAAAGACGAGATTGATAACGAGCTCCACTATCACATAATACCGTAACGATCGTATGTCCTGGACCTAATTGTTTAGCTAAGGCGACTGCCGCCCCCACATTAATTCCAACTGAGCCACCCATAAATAAGCCTTCTTTATTTAATAATTGATTAATTACTCGTAATGCTTCGTGATCATCTACTTGAATAGCATCATCGATCGCTACATCTTCCATATTAGCCGTTATACGACTGTTCCCGATACCTTCGGTTACCGAACTACCAGTTACGTTAATTTCGCCTGTTTTAATATAGCTATACAAACCACTACCCATAGGATCGGCTAAAACACATTTAATCTGAGGATTTTTCTCTTTGAGAAATAAAGAAACACCGGCAAATGTTCCTCCTGTACCAGTTGCGGCGACCCAAGCTGAGACTTTACCATCAGTTTGCTCCCAAATTTCTTTTCCTGTTGTTTCGTAATGAGCTTGACGGTTAGCTAAATTATCAAATTGATTTGCCCAGATTGCATTTTCCATTTCCTCAGCGATTCTACCTGAGAGTTTGACGTAGTTATTCGGATTTTTGTAGGGTACGGCAGGTACTGCCCTAACTTCTGCCCCCAACATCTTGAGAGCATCCATTTTTTCTTGAGATTGTGTTTCAGGTATGACTATCACACATTTATATCCTTTAGCGTTACATATATGTGCTAAACCAATACCTGTATTACCTGCTGTACCTTCTACTACAGTACCTCCGGGTTTTAATTTTCCTTCTTCTTCTGCTTTTTGAATAATATATAACGCCGCTCTATCTTTCACCGAACCACCAGGATTTAAAAATTCAGCTTTACCTAATATTTCGCATCCTGTTTCTTCACTGAAGCTATTGAGACGAATCAAAGGAGTGTTACCGATCGTACCTACAAAACCGTCTTTAATATCCATTCTTGAATTTATTATCTACTGATTAAAAAAATTGCAAACTTTATCGATCGTCTTCTATTGTACAATTCAATCTACTTCTAGCAAACAGATTACAATAGAATCACAGACAAACCCTCAATATTGCAAAAGAGATAACTCTTAACTCTTAACTCTTAACTCTTAACTTTTAACTACTTTAAGTCGCCCGGTTTTAACCCAACAAAACGATCGCCTTCTAATTGAACAATCATTAGCTTAGCAGGAACATCACCTACCGTACCAGAAAGATGTCCTACGAGTCCTTTCTCATTCGCTTTAGTATTTTGATCACCACCGAAAGAAGCTTCCCCTACACCCATTTCTACCCTTTCACCGTCCATTGTTTCTACAAACCAAGTACCTGATAAAGGTATAATCCATTGCGGTTGCGGATTTTCGTGCCATTCTCCTACCCAACCAACAGGTAATTCAGCAAAAACAATTTTTGATTCGGCAGTTAATAAACGATTATTCCATTGTGGTGCGGCATCGCCACTCATACTTTCTTTCTTGAAATTAGTTAATTCACATTTTGTTTGATGGCTTACTCCTTGATCGTCTGTCCAAACGTGCCAGTAACTTATTGTTGGTGGAGTTAAATCTTTTTTATTTTCCATGATCATAGTCAGACATTACTTAATTAAAGATCTTAATTAATTATCGCTTATTGTTACATTTTAGTCACAATTAACTAACAATACTTGTCTTTACTTGACAACCAATCTTTTTTCCGCCATAATATTAAATGTACCAAATGCGGGTATAGCTCAGTGGTAGAGCGTCACCTTGCCAAGGTGAATGTCGCGCGTTCGAATCGCGTTACCCGCTTATTAAAAGACATTCATTATCTAGTTTACTTAGTTGATATTTTCTATCTGTCTTAGAAAGTTAGTTAACGGTGAAAGTATGGTTAGCCTTGAACTTAAGTTCAAGGCTAAAATGAAACCGTTCAATAAATTGAACTAAAATTATCTCTTAACTCTCTCGTTTTTTTGCTATATCAAGAAATAGATTGTATATTAACTCAATACATACACCATTAGAAAAAGATAATCCTGTCATCCTTTAATCCTCAAAATCTTGATACTGACAAGTGAGAAAATTATCGCTTCACATCAATTAGTCTGAACTTTTTCTCCCGTTTGTAAAGAAGGAAGTGATGGATAAGAATTAAGTAATTGAACTTTACCAGTTTCGATATGATGCTCAGCAAATACCTTACTGACTCGATAACGATATTCTCGACCGATACTCCATTGTTGTAAAGGCTCGGTACTAATCCAAACTCGAATTAACAAACCCTCATAATTAATTTCATCTACTCCTAAAACTTCTGGGGCTTCGACAATTTGCTCTCGCCATTGTACATCTTGGTGCATTTTTTGACCAATATCAGTCAATAATTTTAAAGCTAAATCGAGATCTTTAGCATGAGCGATCGTAATGGTAAAATTAACTCTAGACCAATTTCTGGTTAAGTTTTCGACTTGAGTAATCGAGCTATTAGGTATAGTAACTAAACTACCTTCTGGACTACGAATTTGGGTGACTCGTAAGTTTAAATTTTCGACTAAACCCGAAACGTTACCAATCCCGATAACATCACCGACGGCATATTGATCTTCTGCTAGGATTAAAAAACCATTAACTAAATCTTTAATCACGTTTTGTGAGCCTAAAGAAACAGCGACACCGATTACCGCACCCCCTGCAACAATTGAAGAAGTGGAAATACCAAATAAGTCTAAAATAGAAGCGATCGCAAAAAAGACGAATAAAAAGTTAACTAATCCTTTAACTGCTTTAGAAATTGTTTCGGTACGTACTTCTTTACGTTGAATTTCACCTAGAGAAATAAATTTACGCTCTTTCCAAGCATTAAAGATACGATCGATGATATTGTTACTTAGTTTAATCCCGACGCTAACTAAAAAACAAACCAATAATATATCTAAGGGAAAAGCCAAAACCCAATTTTGATATTGCATTAAAACTGGTATGGTGGCACAAACCCTAATGATAGTGAGATACCACAAAATAACCTGACACCAAAATAATAACCACTGCCCAAAAGAATAGAGATTAATCGGTTTTTGTAAACTAAATTTATTTCTGATTCGATCGATAAAATGCGATCGCATTGCAATCAGTGAATCTCGATTAGGATCGAAACTTTTATTCTTTTGTTGTATGCTGTGCTTTGCTAATTCTTCTGCTTGTTGGGTTTTTAATTTTAATAATTTACGGTTAACGAATTTTTGAGCTAACCATAATAAAAGACTCACACCTATTGCTACAATCAAAATTTGTCCAGCAGTAAGAAGTCTTTTTCTTAATTCTTCAGGTGATAATAGTTTTACGCCTCTAATCAACTCATCTCGTAAAATTTCTTTCCATTCTTGGGCTAATTGCTCAGGAGTTTTACCTGCAAAATCAGCATCTAAATCAGTAACTGTCACTAATTTAATCGGGCGAGTAATTTTTTTGTCGCTAACTTGTATTACGGGCTGATTATTTAAGGTTGTGGTGAATATTTGTAGATTTTTGGATATTTCGATATTTTTAATTACTTTAAATTTACCGTACAATACTCTTTTAATATTTTCGCTAATTTCTCTGGCTCTAACTTCGACAGGAAAATCTTTTTCATTGAGGCTATTTCAATCGATAACGGTAGAAGATGTAACGGGAAATAATTGAGTGCCATCAATAGGTGAGTTAACTATCGCCACTTCGATCGCTCCATATCTATCTACTCCTTCTGGTAAGGGCGACAGGGGTTGATTTTGCTCTAAAACACCTAGTTGGAATTGAGCTTGTACTAAACTCGTTTGCCCTAAAAAAACTATTATGGTGGTGATGAAAATAACAGTAAATTTAATTAGCTTACTTTTGAAGATATTCTTTTTGAGCTTATATAGATTTATCATTAATTTATTTCTCACTACACTCTATTGGTGGTATATTCTAACAACTTTGAGTGATTATGGTGATTTTTTTTGAGAAGATAAAATGAGTAACGAACAATTGACAATATTTCTTGCTCTTTACGCTTTACTTTGTGTGTCTGTAGAAGTATTCCGGATTACGAATTCATTAACCAATTTATAGTTTTGTAAAATCAAGCGATCGAAAACTTAAAGTTTGGTAATAATAACGCTTTTGTTTGTGTAGATACCACCATAACCAAGATAAATTTGATGAAGTTAAATCACATTATGACGATCATTGTTAAACAAAATTAAATTAGGCGTACAGTAAAAATTATCTGATTATAATGGATATTAGCACTAGTATTTAAAACTAGTCATCATTCATCTTAAAATCTATAAATAAAAAACTGTGGTAGCTACTCCAGAAAGAACAATTCATTCCGAACAGACATCCAATTCCAACGATAAAGTTGCGGTTTTATTAATGGGATACGGCGAAGTAGAAAGTTATGAAGACTTTGCTAATTACAACGAAGAAGCCTTAAATTTATTAACCGCTAAATTTGCTCCTGTACCAACATGGATTTATCCTCCACTTGCTAAACTTTTAGCTATATTTGACTTACACGAATGGAGTCATCAACATGGTAATTTCATTTCGCCTCATAATGCCATTTTTGAACGTCAACGTCATAATATTGAACATTCCTTACAAGACAAATGGGGTGACAAAGTTAAAGTATTTAAAGCATTCAATTTTTGTCAACCTTTCTTACCTTCTCAAGTATTAGAGGAAATCAAAGCTGAAGGTTTTAGTAAAATTATGATTTATCCGCTATTGGTAGTAGATTCAATCTTTACTAGTGGTATCGCCGTCGAGCAAATCAACGAAGGTTTAGCTAAACATCCTGAGGATGAAGAGCATTGGGTAAAAGGTGTACGTTACTTACCTTCATTTTATAATGAGCCTAAATATATTGATTTAATTGGTAAATTAGTTGAACAAGAGATTCAAGACAAACTCAGCAAAGCCTATGTGCCTTCCCAGATTGGGATTGTGTTAATGAATCATGGTTGTCCTCATGAAGCTAAAGGTTTCACCTCTGGAATTGATGAAAGTCAGCAACTCTATGAATTAGCTAGAGAAAAACTAATGCATCGTTATCCTTTAATTTCTGTGGGTTGGTTAAATCATCAAACACCAATGATTAAATGGACTCAACCTAATGCTCACTTAGCAGGTCAAAATCTGATTGATTTAGGTGCTAAAGCTTTAGTTTTCATGCCGATCGGTTTTGTGACTGAAAATCATGAAACTTTACTCGATGTTGAACATATTATTGAGGCTTTAAAGAAAAAAAATCCACAAGTTACTTGTGTGCAAATGGAATGTGTCAACGATAATAAAGAATTTTGTGCGATCGCCGCTGATTGGGTTAATCCATTAATTGAATCTTTATTAAATGAAGAAGAAATGGCTATTACTCCTAGTTTAGCTAGTACAATTGACACTACTAGTGGTCATCAACATAATCACGGACACGATCATCAACACGATCATAATCATGATCATAATCATAATCACGATCACCATCATCACTAAGTCAAATTTTAATACCAATATTTTGGTCAAAGTTTATTAAAACTGTAAAAACTTTGAATAGTCAGTAAAAATAAGTTTTGAGCTGATTTCTCCATCACTGTAGCAACTAGTCAATTAATTAAAATTTTTTTATCCCTTCTCTATCCCCCTCGGGAGATAGGGGACTTAATCTAAATGTCTTAATTAAAAAAATTGATGACTATGCTATAAATTTGATGGAGTTTTTTTTTTGCTTATTTATTTTTGATTTGTATTTTGATGCAATCGATTAACAACCAAATTTTGAACTACAAGTAAAGAAGGGTTATTAAAGGCAGTAATCAATTTCTTAATTTATTTAGAAGAAAAGGTTGTAATTAAACAAGATACATCATTAAAACTTTATATTATAATTCGAGTTAATCTAATAAAATAGTTTAAAGATAGATTAAGAAAACATTAATTATGCAAAAAGATGGATGGGATGTTTTGTCTTAGCTTAAAGCTAAGAGCGTTACAGCTCATATTCCTGTGGTGATGATGACAATCGTTGATGAGAAACATAAAAGTTATAGTCTTGGTGCGACAGACTACATTTTAAAACCTTTTAATCGTACACAAGTATTAAATATTCTTGAAAAATACATAGCAATTGATAATTGATAATCAATACTTTCCACTTTTTACTTTTAAGGTTTTTTCTGATGACTATAACGAACTAACCAATAACTTGCCGCTAAACAAATTGTGGCAACACCTAAAGCAATTAAATCCATTTTTTCGTACTTATTAGTATCAAAAATAATAATTTTTCTAGCTACAGCTATCAAAGCAGTTGTCAAAACTAATTCCAATTGAACTATATGTTTTTTAAGGTAAACTGTGATATTTTCTAGTAGTTCTAAGGCAATTAAAATATTAAGGAAAAAACCAAAAATCTCAATCAAAGTAATATTAAAAAAACCAGATGGTTCAATCGTCAATAAATCTCGTGCTAATACGATTACTAATTCAAAAATAGAAACGAATATAATTATTACAAGGGCGATCGATAGTATTTTAGAAACTATATTTTCCGTGATATGAATAACCTTTAGAAAATTTCAATCTTTAAACATTTCCCCTAATCTAAATTCTTTCTTCCGCATAAATCGAACTATAGTTTTTATCCTTAATATAATATCTAATTGCCCTAAACACAATTAAAAACAAAGGTTGTTTAAAAAACGTTTTAATTAAAACTAATCAATCAAGCATTAAAATTTATCAAAAGAAACAACCTCAGACATATCTAATTGCCCAGAGCGAGGATTCGCAGGTTGAGCCGCCTTACCCACCACAATCATCATCCCTAAAACGTAATCATCAGGTAAATTAACTATCTGGGCTACCTTTTTAGGATCAAAACCAATCATTGCACAAGTATCATAATCCATTGCCTTAGCCGCTAACATAATAGTTTGCCCTGCCATACCTACCGATCGCATTGCTTCATCTCTTTGTAATTGTTCGTTCTCTTTATAGAAACCGCCAATCATTGGCACCATTTGCGATTGAACTTTTTCTGGGGTATTACGCCAAGTATCTTTGTGGCTCTTTTGCCCATGAGTTTAAATCACCACAAAGCAAAATTACGATCGATGCATCACCTACTTGAGATTGATTCCAAGAAGCCGCTTTTAGTTGATCTTTTATTTCTTGGTCTTTCACTACCAAAAAACGCCAATTTTGCATATTAAAAGAGGTAGGAGATAAAAGAGTATATCCCATCAAGTCTTTAATTTCTTGATCAGTCATTTGATGACTAGAATCATAATGTTTAACCGATCGTCTTTCTTTGATTGCTGAGAATGTATCCATAAGAGTTAAAAGTCAAAAGTTAGAAGTTAGGAGGCAAACACCTCAAAAGTTAATTATAAATAAGTATGTTCAATTATTAATTGTTTATTAGATATTTTGTAAATCAGCAATCAATTGGGGTGCTTGTACAACTCCTTCAATTCGTTTTACAGGTTTACCATTTTTGAAAACAACCAAAGTTGGTAAGGCTTGAATTTGGTTTTGTGATGCTATCTCAGGATATTTATCTGTATCTATTTTGACGATCGATACTTTTCCTTTTGTTTGCTGTGCTACTTGTTGTAATATTTGAGCCATCATCTGACAAGGACCACACCATGTAGCATAAAAATCAACTAAGACAGGTAAATCTGAACCATCAAGCATATCTTGAAAACTGGTAAATTGTTTTTTGGTTGCCATAATTAAAATACGATCGATCTTAGTCTAGATAATTAATGTTTATTTTTTAATTATAATCACCTTAATTAAATCTAAACTTTTTATTCTTCTTTTAAAAAAATTTTCGGGTTATGACATTTACGATCTTTATTATTTTAACCGCAGCGAAAAGTGTGGTCTTGGACGGGGCGTACAAGCACCTGAAATGAATTCAGGTGTCAGCCCCTTGGCTCTCCCCCATGAACAACTTTTCAAGACGAGTACGCAGAGTACGCAGAGAGAAGAGAGGAAGAAAGAGAGTTTGTAGTCAGGGCTTTAGCCCTCATTTTAATAGTTATAGTTGTTTAAATTAAGTTTGAGAGAGTATAAATAACAGTAAAAAGAAGAATCTAAAACCCGCCTTGCAATGAATTGACAAGGCTAATAAGATACCGTTTAATAAATTAAACTCAAAGAAAATATCCTGCAATTATCTCATTCTTATTTTAATAGTTATTTCCAGATGTTTAGAGTTTGTACTTAACGATCGACGATCGAATCTGTTAATAAATTAGCACTATTAAAAGCCGCTTCTACTTTACCGCCGATACACCAATCTCCACAAACACCGATCGCATTTTCACGATCGATATAACAACCAGCCTCATTCTTCTGTGCAGGTATTGCATAACGCCATAAATGTAATGATTTATACAGACATTTATCCAAATCTATATCCATAATTTCACTAGCACTATTTTGTAATTGTTGCGTAATAGTATCTCGATTGTTTTCCAGATTATCAGTCGCCCAAGTAAAGTTAGATTGAATCACAATACTTGTTTTTTCTCCTCGTGAAGGTTTGCTATTATTGACGGCAATCCAACCTAAAATCGGGTGTTGTAATTCGATGCCATCAAAAGGAAGATTCATCTCCTCAGCTAAAGTTAACATCAAAGTAAAATTAGGAAGCATTTTTATCTGGGCTATCTCTTCAGCAATGACAGTATGACTTGTTAACAAATCTTGCGTTTGGGCAGGTGGTGCAGTGACAATTAACCAATCATAACCACTATATTGATTAGCATTTTCATCAGTTAAAGTCCATTTCTTCTGATTTTTAGTCAGATTGACAATTCTAGTTTGTAATTTAACATCAAGTGTTGTAGCGATCGATTTACACAGATTATTCATCGCCTTCGTCGGCACGTAACGAGAATGAGTAATAACATTTTTATTTAATCTTGTTACACCTGTTTTGTTTAATTTATCTAAATTTTCCTCCCCCCTTTGTAGAGACGTAGCATTGCTACGTTGTGGGGGATTGGGGGGATTGGTTTACTAAAGGAGGATTGAGGGGGGATTGATTTACTAAAGGAGGATTGAGGGAGGATTGAGTTACTGGGGGGGATTGGGTTAAGGGGATTTACGGGGGAATTGAAGGGGATTGAGAGATTCATTGTCGCAATCTCTAAAGGTGTATAATTACCATCTTGCCAACGTGCAAACTTTCCTTGCCAAACTTGAACAAGTTCGTCATTTTCCTGAATAAAACTAGCAAATAAAGAATCTTTGGCGGTAAAATATTGACAACCGTGGTCAAGATAACCCCAATTTGTTCTTCTGCTGGACATTCTACCACCAACACCCCGTCCTTTATCAAAAATATTAACCTCAAAACCTTCTGCCTGTAAATTCTTACCGATAGTTAAACCTGCTATTCCTGCCCCAATAATGGCAATTTTTTTTGTCATAATTAATGAATATTTTTCTACTCTCTATATGTCAGCAAATATAATCAAAAAAACGAACCCTATTTTAATCCTAATATCGATTTGGCTAATTGGTTTAATAATCGATCGAGTTTGGTTTAGTTTAGATAATAGCGTACCATCATGGGATCCCGCTGACTACCTTAATGGGGTGATGGGTTACAAAGAAGGGTTAGTCAATCTCGATATTTTTGATTTATCATCGTGGCGTGAGTTTTGGTTACTTTCAAATAAAATTCCACCGTTGATTTATATCATTACGGGTTTGTGTTTTCATATCTTACCCCCTAGTTTGAGTAGCGGTAATTTAGTTTTTTCGGGTTTTAGTTTATTACTAATTTTCAGTATTTTTTATCTAGGTAAATTATTTTTTAACCAACGAATAGCTTTACTCGCTTGTGTCTTAATTCCTTTAATACCAGGGTTATATTATTTTCGGCGAGAATTTTTATTAGATTATCCTCTCACTGTCATGATTACTTTTAGTTTTACTTGTCTGAGTTATTGGTATTTCAGTCAAGGTAAATCTTCGTGGTGGCTAAGTCTATTAACAGGTATTTCTTTCGGTTTAGGATTGTTACTCAAACAAACATTTGCTTTTTTTCTCTTTTTTCCTTTTCTTTTTGTTTGTATCTTTTCAATTTGGCAACGAAAATGGCATAGAGTCGGGCAAATAATTTTAATGTCATTGTCAGCAATTATCCTTTTTTATCCTTGGTATCGTACTAATTGGTTAGTCATTTTTACTTCAGGAAAAAGAGCGACGATCGATTCTGCTATCATTGAAGGCGATCCTAGTTTAAATACTCTTAAAGCATGGACATTTTATGCTGAGGTTTCTCCTTACTTATTATCCTCATTTTTATTATTAGTTAGTCTTTTTTGTCTTATCTATTTAGCAATTAAATATTTTAAAAACTCTTCAGTCAAAACTAAAAATATTTGGTTATATTTGCAAAAAAACTTTTATCAAAATACTCTACCAGAAAACAAAATTAAAACTATTACTTTCTGGTTAATAACTTTTATCTTAGGTGGATACTTATTATCGTCTTTAAATATTAATAAAGATGCTCGTTATATTTTGCCCTTACTACCTATTTGTACCTTAATAGTTAGTGCTTTAATTTATAGTTATCGAGGAGAAAAAAAGAAGTGGTTCAAAATAGTAACAGTATCGATCGCTTTGATTTTAATGTTACTCAATCTTTTCCCTTTAGGAGGAAGTTTTATTACTAATAAACTCAGCCCAAAAATGGAAAATTATCCTTATACAGGAAAACAATGGGCTGTACCTGAATTAGTCGAAAAAGCAAAACAAACTAATCCTTATCTGAGAATGAATATCGGGGTTTTGCCCTCTACTAGTAAAATCAATCAATCAAACGTTTCTTTTTATGGCTCGATTCCCGATTCGCAACAAGTATATGGCAGACAAGTCGGAGTAAGAGAAAAAGAAGTACCTCAAGATGTCAATGCTTTAGATTGGTTTCTGACGAAAACAGGCGAACAAGGTTCGATTCCCGACGCACAGAAAATGACAGTTGATTTAGTCGAAAATGGTGGTGATTTTAGTTTACTAGATAAATGGCTTTTACCCGACGAAAGTTATTTGCAACTATATCAAAGACAGCAGTTACAAACTATTGTTAATCCTCTTAATTCAACTAATAGCAATTTAGAATTAAATGAGGTTATTTTTCCTTCACAAGTAAGTCAAAATAAGACAGTTGATATTACTTATAAATGGACTGGAACAGCTCAAGAATTAGAAGAAACGATCGTTTTATTGACATGGTATTCATCAGAAAATAAAACGATAAAATGGACTCATGACCACAGTTTAGGAATGAGTAATTTATATTTTGATAACTTAGCTAAAAATGAATTAAATAAAGATTTTCAAGTAATCGAAAATACAGCGATGTTTATTCCTGAAAATATACCCGACGGTAACTATATTTTAGAAGCACAATTATTAAATAAAACAACAGGAAAAACAAAACCTTTAACCATACCGCCAACACAAATTATAGTCGAGCAAAATATAACTTCTCCCGTTGCTCAAAGAGAATTAGATTTAGTCAGTGAAATTAATCGTCTTGCCCCTGCTTTAGGTGAAGGAATAGAAGGGTTAGAGCCTGTTTTTGCAACAGTTGGTAGAATTAATCAATACGATCCCGATCAAGCCTATTTAAAAGTAACCGAAAAAACCTTACTACATCGACTGCAAACCGAAAATAATTCTGATTATCTTTATACATTATTATTGTCTCAAGTTTTACAACAAAAAGTAGAACCTGCGATCGTCACAGCTAAAAAATTAGTTAGCTTATATCCAAACAATGCCTATAACCACGGTTACTTGAGCTTTCTTTATCTTTATGATTGGAATGGCGAAAAAGGCGAAAAAGCTTTGCAACCTGCCTTAAAACTCGATCCAGATGTCGTAGAGTTTAAATATTTAGAGGGTATTAGTGCTTTGTTACAGGGGCATTTAGTTAAAGTATGGTCGATCGGTCAAAAATTAATCAATAATTCATAATTAAATATTAAGCTTAAACTGTAACGGCTTACTTTTAGAGGTTTGTAAGTGTGGTGCGTTTCCAGAAATTTATCAGTAGAGTAGTATAAGTTACAGTAGAAAACGCACCCTACAAGATTGACGTTCGGACTTTGCAACCTGCCTTAAAACTCGATCCAGATGTCGTAGAGTTTAAATATTTGGAGGGGATTAGTGCTTTGTTACAAGGTCATTATCATTCTTCTTCAGATTTATTTGTAAGATTTTATTTCTCCATTCTCATACCAATAACAAATACAATTTTCATAATCATATTCAAAACCTTTCCTCTCTATAATTTTCCAAGAATATCTGTAAAGTAAATTTCCAAGAAAAGCAGAAATAAAAGAGTAAAGAATTAATATTATTGAATATTTCCAATTTGTATGAAGAAATGATACAAAGCCTCCAAATAATACAAGCATAGAAACCAAACCGATTAAATCCGAAATAATATGTAGATTATATGCGAGTGGAGAACATTTCATTTTACCAATTCTTTGGCTCTCAGTGTCCCACATTGGATTAATAAACATGATTAATTATTGAGCATCCAACTTATAATTAGACCACAATTGCAGTACAATAGTCTATCAATGAGCATATGATACCACAATTGCAAGATAATGTTTGCTCCTTTTTCTGATATAAAGTTAGGCGTAAGATTTAACAAAAACGAATGAATGGTTGTTGATTTGGTTAAGTTTCAAAATCATTATTCATGATGGAAAAAGAAAAAGAGATCTATAGTACTGTTTTTACAAGATAGAGAAAAGTTCTGGTGCAGTAGTAGGGAACGGTTGAAGCATGAAACCCAACATCAACAAAATTTTTAATTAGTAGTCAATCGCTAAATGATGGTTAGATTAAGCCTCACCAATCGTCTTTTGCTACTTATTCAAAGCTTCGATCGTGACAATACCACCTTCAACAGCCTCGATTTCAAGCTTAAACCCATAAAACAAACTCATTCCCACTAGTGGCTCTGCATCCGAAGCCGCCACATCAATAATCTTATTCTGACCATCCCAAATTACAGCCCCTTTATAGATTTCAAATACGACTTCACTCCCGTCGCCTAATGTACCAATATCTCTATAATGCCAAGGCAAGTCAAGCTCCCTAATCATAGAAAGTGGTAAAGACAAAAAGCCAGTAAATCCTGTATCAATAACTGCATCAACGATTCTTTTAGGTGAACCGATACGCCCTACAGCAACTTTGACGACCGCTTCACAATTATTATTGACCACACCGAACATCATACAGGCTTCCTCAGACTACGACTACCAAAACGAAAGACTGCTCGATGTCCAATCCGAATTACCCAAGGTTGAGCATCGGGTTCACGTTCGTACAATCGATCGACTGCTACCATCGGTGTCTCAGCTACCTCAAAAGCTCCTGTTTCGATATCGATCGCTACAATTTTGCCATCATTTCCCGCCTCAACTTGATGTTTTACCTGATTTTCATAGAGATAATCACCTCGCTGGGCGAATTCCTCTTTGCTATAGCGTGGCTCTCGAATTACCATTAGCTTAACCTCGTTTCAAAGATTACCCTTGTATTCTAACTTGCGTAGTCATTCAATTTTCTTCTATGTTTTTGAATATATCCGTGCAACATCTACGGTATCGATCGTTACTACTAAAAAATGAGTTAGTTTATATCCAAATGTCGTAAAGTTCAAATATTTAGAAGGTATAAGTGCTTTGTTACAGGGGCATTTAGTTAAAGTATGGTCGATCGGTCAAAAGTTGATGAATAATTAGGTATTAGGCTTCTGCCTTTGGGCTATTTGCATAAGTAATCGAAGTGCCTTATTAACCTCGTCACTTGTCGCAAACACTTGAGCAACATCAGCTTCGAGTAATACGATGTTTGTTCCTGCCTGATAGCGATCGACATATTTTCCCCTAATACCACCTTGCATCTTGCTAAAGTCATATTCAGGTCTTAAATCATCTTCTAGCTCATGATTATTTTCCATCTTCGTAAAACCTCCGCTCATTTTTAGTTGCCTCTGGTGCGCTGATAATCCGAATACAATTATATTTTCTTTTAGTTTAATTTATTAAACGGTATCTGTTAGCCTTGACAATTGATTGCAAGGCGGGTTTTATGTTTTTTTCTACTATTTTTATACTGTCTCAAACGGTCAGACCCGCTTTCGATACGGCAAGTCGCAAGCGGTGAGAACCCGCTCAGGAGCGTAAGACGCAAGCGAATGCTCACCAGACACCACGCGAACAAGACACCGTAACGCTCGACAAGACCCGAACGCTCACCAAGACACCGAACGCTCACCAAGACACCGAACGCCGACCAAGAAAACTTAATTTAAACAACTATAACTTAAATTAAATTACAGCTAACAATTCATTCAACTTATTTTTTAAATTTGGGTATGTCATGAGTGGATTGTAGATTTCTCCTGCGTAAGGTTGCCAAACATAATTAGAACTAAAGGCTCGAAAAGCTGATAATATTTCTAAATCTATTGCAAGTGTCTTATTCAAAACTAATCCTGGTATAGATAAATTAGCAGAATCTTCAATCAGTTCGCTGTAAGTTCTAAATTCATCCACTTCAACACCAACTAGTGCATAACGAAAGGTTGTCGCAAATCGTAGAGACTGATAAAGTGAAATACCTAACTCTGTCATTAAATAAGCACTTTCATTGGCTTCTATTCCCACTTCACTAAGATTACTTGGTAAAACTCGACACCACCAATTTTCTTCTATGTCTTGGAATATGTCCGTAAGACATTTGTACTGACGATCGTTTGATAGCAACAATGACATTCCCTCAAAATGTTGAGCAAATTTATCTGCGTTGATTCGATCGCAACCACATTCTGCTGATAAACTAAATATCCATGCCATTTTTGCCACCTCCTATTTTCGTATATTTTACTAGTCAACTTTTTGCCAATAATTTTGGGTATTTGCCAATGCTGTCTCGTACCTTTCTAAAGTCATTGTAACTCTTGGCATAATGCTAACGTGTGTCGGGCTATCTTGAACAGCCTGTAAATCTTTTATGATATAGCTGTCATCAATTTGCCAAAGAGTATCTTTTCCCTTTCCGCCAAATTTGGCAGGTTTACGAAATGCAGGTAAACTGTCGATCGATAAAGACACAGACATTCCCTTATTCTCTTTAATAGCAACGGTTACTAGTTTTTCTGAAATCTGACGCTATGACTCTGGTAACAAATATCCTTGCTTGTCAAGATAACCTATTGGTATTTGCTCAACGTTTATATCGATGTTAAGTCTAATTCCTAATAGTCTGGCACTTCTACCTATTTTTGATTTACCATCTTGCTGTGCCATACCACGGTAGTAGAGTTTCGCCATTACCTCGTCACTTGTTTTTACTTATATTATATTCCTCGGAACGATATTAGCCATTATCGTTTAGAAAATAGCCCAAATTTTTTTAATAAAGCTCAAACTTTTGATAAATATTAGTTGCCGACGATATACCCGCAAACAAAGGTATCTAAAAAAAATACGGCAAACATTTGTCTGAGTCTAGTTTGACTTCTGTTAATATATGTAGAGATAGTATTCAATTAAACAAAAACCAATTATTTAATGAAAGATGCCTCTAGCTCTTTAGTAAGAATTTCTACAGGGATTGCCTCCCTTGATGACATAATTTGTGGCGGTCTTCCTGAAGGAGAAATTTATGTTGTCAATGGTGAGCCGGGAACAGGAAAAACAATTCTGGGATTACATTTTTTACGATCGGGAGTAGAGGCAGATGAAAAAGTATTGTGCATTGCCTTATCTCAAAGGGTACAAAGCATAAAACAGACAGCCACTTCGGTGGGTATCGATCCTGATGGTATCGTTTTTGAAGAATTTGGTAAGTTACAAGCACTAGAAGCAACAGAACAACAGCAGACCATTTTCGATACCTCCGATCTTGAGTTAGAAACAACAATGACTCAATTTATAGAAGTCATCGAAGCGGTAAAGCCCCGACGTGTAATATTTGACAGTATTGCCTATTTACGGATGTTAGCTAATGATAAGTTAGTTTATCGACGTAATTTACTATTACTGCGGGACTATATGCACAATCGTAACATCACCATCATGTTGACAGACGACCAAAAGCTGGCTCCTGGCGATTGCGAACTAGTTTCCATCGCCCACGGTGTAATTAACCTGTCGAGAGTGACGACTACTTACAGTCAAGATTACCGGTATCTGCAAGTATCCAAACTCCGAGGCAGTAATTTTCAGTCAGGAATTCACGATATGGAAATTACCAGCCAAGGTATGAACATTTATCATATTCAGCATCAAGCTCCTCATCTAATTTCTCAGACTCCTAATGATGATAAAGAATCTTATCAGCCCATGTCAAGCGGTATCGATTCTTTTGATAAACTTATTGGCGGCTATCTACTTACGGGAACTTCATCTTTATTAATTGGGCCTTCTGGTACGGGGAAAACGACTCTTGCTAGTTTGTTTATTCATAACTTCATCAGTCAAGGTGGAAAAGCTAGTGTTTTTCTGTTTGATGAACTTGCAAGTACTTTCCTCAAACGATCTGAAGGACTTGATATTGGCTTAAATCCGCAGGATTATCCAGACCAAATTCGGATTCGTGAATTAGGCTTAAGTAACAGCAACCCAGGTAAATTTAGGGCTCAAATCAATGAGGATGTAAAAGAATGGGGAGCTAAGATTGTTTTAATTGATAGCTTGACGGGCTACGCTAATTCTATGCCAAGCAACGAAAAGCTCGTCACCCTAATGCACGATCTGTTAATTATGCTCAATCGGCAAAATGTCTTGACTCTGTTAGTGGTGGCACAACACGGGGTGATTGGCGATCGATTAGAGGGGAGTGTTGATATTAGTTACTTAGCTGATTCTGTATTGTTACTACGGCATTTTGAAGCTAAAGGAGCTATACATAAAGCGATCGGGGTGTACAAAAAACGCTACGGTGCTCACGAAAAGGGGATTCGCGAAATTAGGTTCGATGCGAATGGCATCCATATTGGCGATCCCCTCGAACAATTTTCGGGCATACTTTCTGGTATTCCTAAATATATTGGCGAACCGACAAAATTGATAGAAAATGATCTCTAAATTTAACGATTCTTCCCAACTTTCTGCGGATACTGTTGTGATTTCAACTAAGTTGGCTCACAATGCTAAGGCGGTAAGACAACTGCTTGAAATTGAAGAAATAGACTGTATGGCTACGGATTCGATCGAGACGGTAATAACTGCTATTCGTGCAGAAGTCAGCTTGGTAATTATTACCGAAGAAGTGCTTGCGATCGACAATAATTTCGATCGACTAGCGGAGTGCTTGAACAAACAGCCTGATTGGTCTGATATTCCTCTAATTTTTTTACTCAAAAATTGTCGCCATTTTTCTACCTGTATGACGATGTTACAATCTGCCCGACATCAACGCGGCGTCACCCTGTTAGAAACACCGCTCCAGCGTCATGAATTTACTTCCATCGTACAAGTTTGTTTGAGCAATCGTCAGCGTCAGTTTCAACTGCGAGATACACTCGAAAGGCTTCACGAAAGCAATCGAGAGCTAGAAAATTTTAGCCATACGGTGGCTCACGAACTACGTAACCCGCTTAACGTGGTCACAGTTAGTTTAGATTTACTCCAAGAAAGCGAACTAGAAAGCCGTAACCAAAAAATCGTGCAAATGGGCTTGCAGACTTCTCGTAAAATGAACCAAACGCTAAACGCCTTATTAGAATATGGCAAACTTAAATCCCGACGCAATCTTAAATTTGAACCTGTCGATCTGAATCTTGTCGTCGAGCAAGCGGTAAATGGATTGCAAAATACGATCGATACCCATCAAGCCTCGATCGATTGGAGTAACCTTCCTATAGTAAAAGGTAATGCTAAACTATTAGAAAATCTGGTGAGTAATTTGATTAAAAACGCCATCGTTCATAATCAAACGTCAACGCCTGTTGTTATGGTTTATTGTGAATTAAAAAACGATCGCTATCTAGTTCGGCTTACAGATAATGGCCCTGGTATTTTGCCTGAAGAGCAAGAGAAAATTTTTCAACTATTTGTCCGAGGGGGCGAACAACGAGCCGAAGGTAGCGGTATCGGGTTAGCATTATGTCAGCGAATTGTCGAACAACATGATGGAAAACTTGGTGTTGAGTCGGATTTGGGTCGAGGTAGTACTTTTTACTTCGATCTACCAAAACCTACTGACCAAGACGCTTAAAACTATCCTAAAAATATGTATTGATAAATTTACTTGACTAGACAACAAAAAATCGATCGATCGCTACTGCTAAAAAACTAGTTAGTTTATATCCAAACAATGCCTATAATCACGCTTATTTGAGCTTTCTTGATCTTTATGATTGGTTTGAGCGAAAAAGGTGAAAAAGCTTTACAAACTACCTTAAAACTCGATTCAGATATCGTAGGGTTTAAATATTTGCGGGTATTAGGCTTTGTTACAAGGTCATTTGGTTAAAGTATGGTCGATCGGTCAGAAGTTAATGAATAATTAATTATGATGCTGGATTTCTACATTTGCTTTAACAAACTGTCGTATTCAGCGTGCGAACCAATCCAAAACCAAATCATTGTATCTACCTCTAACTGACCAACCGCTCGGTAATTTTTACTAATGCGAGCAGAAAAGATTGGAAGTTCTGGATGAACTTTTTTAAAACGCAGGCTTGGATAGCTAGGATCTTTCTGGAACTGACTATAAGCGGTACGGGCTTGCTGTTGAGCTTGTTTGGGTAAATCAGCAAACAATTTACGAAATTGGGCAGTAGTACGTGAGTTCACAGTTTTTCTGAGTCAAGTTCTTGGGTTTCACCAGCGTGATATTCAACCATTGCCGAAGCGGCGAGTTTAGCAAGAATATCAGGGGAACTGGAAAATGACTCATCCCAACGCCGTTCATCTTCAATTTCCTCCAGAACGATCGAAGCGATGGCGTTCTGCTCACTTTCAGGCAAGTTTTGCAACTTAGCAATTGCACGTTCTAGTAACTCACTCATGCTTACCTCACTCAAATTATCAAAACATACTTTATTTATTGTAACTACTTTCCAACAAATGTTTTTAACTCGATCGTACTTTATTTGTTTGATAACCTTGATAGTACATTTTAATTATATCTATTTGCCATTTCTTCTGCTCTTTGATAAACGTGTAAGGGATTGCACAACATATCACCTTGTTCTGGCTCTAAATCACTTGTTGAAAGTAATACTCTTCTTTTTTCAATATCCATCCATACAATTATTGCTCTAACCCAGTCACCATTTTGAAAAACCAGATCTGGCGATTCGATCGGCAATTGAGAAATTGTAGAGGTACTTAACAATGCACGGAGTCCTCCGATATCAACAAATACACCGTATGGCTTTATTTGACAAACTCTACCATCAACAAGTTGACCTAACTTTAAAGTTGATAACCTAGCCTGAATTTCAAGACGTATGCGTTCAGGATTTCGACTACGATTAAATATTTTAACAAGATCTGTAAACCCTTGTTCAATTTCCGTCTCTCGTTCTTCGTACCAATCTGAATCTATTTCGTTTAAAATAAGATCCACAAGAAGATTTTGATAAAGGCTCATAAATCCATAGGATTCGTATGTCTGCCCAGAACATCCAAGCAAAGCAACTTTCTCAAGAGCATAGTATAGAACAATTAGCCATTGCCGATCTATCGTTAAAGATTTCTCCAGACATTTACGCTCAGAATTCGGAATTTTACGATATTTTCCTTGATAAATAGCCAGTCGTGTTTCCCATTTGCGATCGGCATGATTTCTAGGCTGAAGTAATGCTCTCCAGTTCAAGTTGCTAAGATTATCAATATTAGACCACTCTGGTAAACAGTAATTATTTCCTAGAAACTCAAGAATTCCGTTGCAAAAAGCACTTACTAATTCATCGCTTTTAAGCGTAGTATTCAGATGTGTCCGATCGTTATTATTAGAAGCCCATGGCTTTATATAAAAGTTGACTAATTCACTGTTTATTCTCTCGGCAAAAAGTTCTACTCCTCTACCTTCCTCATCAATTATCATTCTTGCAGGTAGCTGAGAATCCCGAATTTTTCCCAGCCAAATATAGATTTCTCTGTAAGGATCGAAAGTAGATAATGTCCAAATTTGAGTACAAACATTACTAGCTTCTATACGAATCAAAATACAGTACCTTAAAATTCTTTGACCGCAAAATTGAGTAAGAACAACTCTCATGAATCTAGATCGACATTTGTTCGATATATACTTATTTACATTATGCTTAATTTTATCTCACTTGTTGGATTATATTTACCCCGTCTTCTTCTCTTTATAACTAACATTTTGTCAATATAATTGGAGCGATTGATTGTTGTAGAGTTTAAATATTTATAGAGGATTAATGGTTTGCAACAAAGTCATTTAATTAAAGTGTGGTCGATCGTTGAAAAGTTAATGAATTACTAATAAATAATAGTTGAGGTAAGCATTCATAGTAAATCTTAAAAATTGACAAAGTAGCTGTTTTGTTAGTCCCTCTATTAACTTGTTAGCTGATACTATCGGGAAATGAACGCTCCTTAACCATTTCAAAATGATGACGGCGACACATTACACTATTCTCTATTCGTTTACGTATACAACCTTCACTTTTACAAAGCTCCGTACCAATCTCTTCGCCAAGTAAATTTATAAATTCTGCATCTTCTAAAAATTGTAATTCTTCCTCACAAAGCTGAGTCGATGATTTTAACCAATCTTCGTTAATGTTTTTTGCCCAATCTAAAAATACTTTTAAAATTTCCTCAAGTTTCGTTTCGTCTCCTGCACCCCTAAACTTATTGTCTTTTACTAAACAAGAAATCCATCTATCTTCGGAAACCCTGTTCTTAAAAGGCTCAAAATTTTTGTCTTCCAAATTTGTATCTTTAAGATTAACCGTAATAGACCAACCTGGATTATCAAGAGTATCGATCGAAATACCGTAACTGTGTTCCCATTCACCGTCGCAATTTGAAGCATACCATTTTTGAATATCACTAAGGACGCTCATTTTTTAGACAATAAGTTAGCTAACTGTATGTCGTTGATTACTATCATTTTTATTTTCCTCAGAGTTAGGGCATAACTCTAAATCTTGTTTGATCTCGTCGAATAACATAAACTCGATCTTGAATTCCATCTTGTTGACCACCGCTAGACGAAGATGGTTGTGTTTGCTCTAAATCAGCTAAACGAGACTTAGCCGCCGTAATTGCATCTGCTTCTGTCTCAAATTCACCTACGAGAGGATAAGATTCACGATCGAAGGTATCGTATCCTTCTAATTTCCACTTGTTGTTTGGCATTTTAAAAATATATGTTGACAAATTATCGCTTTAAATATTCTAAAAGAAAAATAATTATCAACTATTAAATATCCGTCGTCAATTGTTAATAATTTGTTATTATAATTGGTTAAATCATCGTTTCTAACAGATAATAAAGATCGCTCGATCGATAGAGATAATAGATTATATTTTTAAAGTTGAAATAATATGAGTAAAGGAACACTATTCGATAAAGTCTGGGATTTGCATACAGTAGGTACATTACCTTCAGGACAAACTCAACTTTTTATCGGATTACATTTGATTCACGAAGTCACCAGCCCTCAAGCATTTGCGATGATTCGGGAACGAAAATTAGAAGTATTATATCCTCAACGTACAGTAGCTACAGTAGATCATATCGTTCCGACAGAAGATCAATCTCGTCCTTTTGCCGATACATTAGCAGAAGAGATGATGCAAGCATTAGAAAATAATACCCAAGAATACGGCATCAAATTTTATAATACCAATTCAGGTAATCAAGGTATTGTCCATGTAATTGCCCCCGAACAAGGTTTAACTCAACCGGGGATGACGATCGCTTGTGGTGACTCCCATACCTCCACTCATGGTGCATTTGGAGCGATCGCTTTTGGTATTGGTACTTCTCAAGTAAGAGATGTATTAGTCTCACAAACTCTCTCTTTAGCTAAATTGAAAGTCAGAAAAATTGAAGTTAATGGCGATTTACCTGAGGGTGTTTATGCTAAAGATGTCATTTTACATATCATCAGAAAATTAGGAGTCAAAGGTGGTGTTGGTTACGCTTATGAATATAGCGGTACAACCTTTGACAAGATGAGTATGGAAGAAAGAATGACCGTTTGTAATATGTCGATCGAAGGTGGGGCAAGATGCGGTTATATCAATCCAGACCAAATCACTTATGATTACCTCAAAGGAAGAGATTTTGCTCCTCAAGGCGAAGCATGGGATAAAGCCGTAACTTGGTGGCAAAGTATTCGTAGCGATGAGTCCGCTGAATATGATGATGTTGTTACATTCAATGCCAGTGACATTGAACCTACTATTACATGGGGTATTACACCAGAACAAGGTATCGGTATCAACGAATCTTTACCCGTTATCGACAAATTAGCTGAAAATGATAAACAAATTGCCGTTCAAGCTTTTGAATATATGCAATTAACTCCCGGTGCTCAAATTAAAGATATACCGATCGATGTTTGCTTTGTTGGTAGTTGTACTAATGGCAGAATCAGCGATTTGAGAGAAGCGGCAAAGTTTGCTAAAGGACATCAAGTTGCTCAAAATGTCAAGGCTTTTATCGTGCCGGGTTCAGAAAGAGTGAAAAAACAAGCCGAAGCAGAAGGTTTACATCACATCTTTACCGAAGCAGGTTTCGAATGGCGAGAGCCTGGTTGTTCTATGTGTTTGGCGATGAATCCTGATAAGTTACAAGGAAGCCAAATTAGTGCATCTTCTTCTAATCGTAACTTTAAAGGTCGTCAAGGCTCAGCACAAGGGCGTACTTTATTGATGAGTCCTGCTATGGTGGTTGCGGCGGCAATTAACGGTAAGGTATCTGATATTAGAGAATTGTCTGTAGTTAATTAAGACTAAAAAAGTACCCTAAATTTAGATCCCCCTAAATCCCCGACCCCTCTGCCTATTTTGCATCTTCTTGATCCTCCCTTAGTCCCCCCTTACAAAAGGGGGGTAGGAGAGTGGGGGACTTATTAACATAAACTGTTGCAAGTTTTCTTTGGTTTGTAATAATATAGCAGTAAGGCAATTACTTCCGCATTTATCGATTAAAGTCTCCTCTTTATAAGGGGAGAAACACGAGGGGTTGTACACAGAGAAAATACGTCTTAACCAATTATTTTTGTGTTGCTATAATTTTAACTGACAACGATCGATTCGATGATAAAATGCAAACAACAAATCTCAAGTTTGGACGAGAAGTATGTAGTAACTTTGATGTAGCTCGATCGCGTGAATGGTTAGTTACCAATGGTATTGGTGGTTATGCTTCGGGGACGATCGCAGGTGTATTAACAAGATGCTATCACGGCTTACTGATTGGTGCATTAGAGCCTCCTGTAGCCAGAACTTTACTCTTAACCAAACTTGATGAGATTGTTAATTACGACGGTCAAAATTACGATCTCTATACCAACCATTGGGCTGATGGTACGATCGCACCTCAAGGATACCTAAATATAGAAAGTTTTCATTTAGAAGGAACGACTCCAGTTTGGAATTTTGCCTTTGCTGATGGGCTGTTAGAAAAACGTATTTGGATGCAACAGGGAGAAAACACAACTTATATTCGTTATTACTTTAAGCGAGGTAGTCAGCCTTTAACTTTATCCCTTAAAGCATTAGTTAATTATCGCAATCACCACGGTAGTAACGATCTAAACAATATACAGGAAAAATATACTATTGATTCTACGGCAATTCCTCTTCGCCCACCAGAAACAATAGATTCCCTCTCCTCTCAAGAGAAATTAGATGGGGGAGGCATTTATAGTTTAAGAATTAAGGCTTTTCTTGACGCTAAAGATTTATATCTCTCGGCAATTACGCCAAAATGGTTTGGTAATAATTTTAATTGGGAAATCAATAATACTTGGTATCGAAATTTTGCTTTAGCAGTAGAAGAATATCGGGGTTTGAATGCTGTTGAAGATAATTTACTGGCGGCAACGGGAAATTGTATTTTACAGCCTGGAGATTCTTTAACCATCATTGCTAGTACTTTAGATCGGTGGAGTGGGAGTGAATTTCGTAAATGTTGGGGAAGAAAAACGATAGGGGAAAAAAGCCAAGAGAAAAAAAGAGCAAAAGAGCAAGAATTAATTAATCTTTTTCGTACTACCAATCAACTTTCAAATCTACCTAACTGGCTCGAACATTTGGTTTTAGCCGCCGACCAATTTATTGTCGATCGTCCCTTAACCGGTAACCCTGAAGGTAAAACGATCGTTGCAGGTTATCCTTGGTTTACCGATTGGGGTAGAGATACGATGATTAGTTTACCAGGATTAACTATATCTTGTGGACGTTACGATCTTGCTAAAACAATACTTTCTACTTTTGCTCAAATATCTAGATAAGGGAATGTTACCCAATGTATTTCCCGATGTAGGTGAAGTACCAGAATATAATACTGTAGATGCGACTCTTTGGTATTTTGAAGCAATCCGAAGCTACTACGTTGCCACTGAAGATAAAGAATTTCTTACCGAATTATTTCCTTTATTAGCCGATATTATTAATCATCACATTAAAGGTACTCGTTATAACATTCAGATTGATGATGATGGTTTACTTTATGCAGGTGTTGAAGGAGTACAATTGACTTGGATGGATGCCAAAGTTGGAGATTTGGTAGTTACACCTCGTATTGGTAAACCTGTAGAAATTAATGCACTTTGGTACAATGCTTTAGTTTGTATGCAATATTTTGCCGATGTTTTAGGTAAGTCTGCAACTAAATATCAGCAAATGGCAAATAAAACACGATCGAATTTCTCTCGGTTTTGGTATCAAGCAGGGGGTTACTGCTACGATGTAATTGATTCTCCTGATGGTAATGACTCTAGTTTTCGTCCCAATCAAATTTTTGCTGTTTCTTTACCTTGCTTGAATTTAGATAAATATGATTCGCTTTTAGAACCATTACAACAGAAAACGATCGTCGATCGAGTCGGACAAAAATTATTAACTTCTTATGGATTGCGATCGCTTGATGTCGATAATCCTAACTATATCGGAATTTATGGCGGAAATCGATTACAACGGGATGTCAGTTATCACCAAGGTACTACTTGGAGTTGGTTAATCGGTCATTTTGTTCAAGCTCATTTACAAGTATATAAAAATCCTGAGTTAGCTCGTAGTTTTCTTTTACCGATCGAGAATCATTTAACAGATGGTTGTATTGGAAGTATTAGCGAAATTTTTGATGGAGATACTCCTTTTATTCCCAGAGGTTGTTTTGCTCAGGCTTGGAGCGTAGCGGAAGTATTACGTGGATGGGGTTTAACGATCGAACGGTGAACATATCCTCTACCACCCCTAACCCACGGGGCTTACAAGCATCTGAAATAAATTCAGATGACAGCCCCTCCTCCTTCAAAGGAGGGGAAACTGCATTCAAATGTTCAAAACAACTCTTTTACTACTATATTTTACTTTGATTTATAACTCAATTGAAATAACCATAATAAATCAAACTTTTAAGTTGTATTTAAAAGTTCATGACAATGAACGAATTCTATTAGCCTTGCACGATAGTTCAAGGCGGGTTAAGTACGATAGTTGACTAAAATAGAAAAAGCACTCTCATAATTCATGAATACAAGGGCTAAAGCCCTTACTACAAGCCTATAATTTAAGTAAGGAAAATTTTCTCACTTTTTTACCTTATAACCACTCTTGCTATAAGCTATAAGCTATAAGCTGTAAGAGTAGTTATAGTTAATCACTATAAATTAAATTTTTAAAGTGACAATCGCTTCTTTTTTTTGTTCTCAAAAGCACATCCAAAATTATTAATAACTTTTACACTTAAACAGTCGCTAAAGTTTGTTGAGCCTCATTTTTAAGTAAATCAACCTTATCTGTACGTTCCCAAGGCAAGTCTAAATCAGTTCTACCAAAATGTCCGTAAGCGGCAACATCCTGATAAAAACGTCCATTTCGTTGAGCAGGTAAAGATGATAATCCAAGCATTTGAATAATACCGGCAGGACGTAAATCAAAATTATTTTTAACTAAATTAAGTAAATTATCTTCACTAATAGTTGCAGTACCAAATGTTTCAATCAAAATACTTACAGGCTGAGCAACACCAATAGCATAACTAAGCTGTACTTCACATTTAGTCGCTAAACCAGCGGCAACTATATTTTTAGCTACATAACGACAGGCATAAGAGCCACTACGATCGACTTTAGTGGGATCTTTGCCCGAGAATGCACCACCACCATGACGAGAATAACCGCCATAGGTATCGATAATTATTTTGCGTCCAGTTAAACCAGAATCTCCTTGAGCCCACCAATAACAAATTTACCTGTAGGATTTAATAAAAAACGAGTTTTTTGTGTTGGTTTAATTGGTTCGTCTTGAAAAACATTATCAATCACTAACTCTTGGATTTTTTCTTTGAGTAGAGCTTGTATTTGCTCGTTATCAGTAATATCCCCGATCGTTTCGCTATGTTGTGTTGAAATCAAAATCGTATCAATACCTACAGGTTGATCATCTTCATAAGCGATCGTTACTTGAGTTTTACCATCTGGCCCTAAATAAGGTAATTCTCCTGATTTTCTCACCGCACTCAAACGGCGAGACAAGCGATGAGCCAAACTAATCGGTAAAGGCATTAGTTCAGGTGTCTCATTACAGGCAAAACCAAACATAATACCTTGGTCTCCTGCCCCAATAGCGTCTAATTCATCTTCGCTAAGTAAATCTCTTTGTTCTTTGGCTTGATCTACACCTTGGGCGATATCTGGTGATTGTTCATCTAATGCAACTAATACTGAGCAACTAGCGGCAGAAAAACCATTACCACTATCAGTGTAACCAATATCAGCGATTTTTTTTCTCGCTAAATCAATATAATTAATCTTGGCTTTTGATGATATTTCCCCCGTAATCAACACTAAACCAGTATTTACAACTACTTCCGCCGCCACTCTACTAGTGGAGTCTTCGGTTAATAAAGCGTCGAGAATAGTATCTGAAATTTGATCACAGATTTTGTCTGGATGTCCTTCAGTTACTGATTCTGAGGTAAATAAATAGCTACGACTCAATTTTTTTTCCTCGTTTTTTTTGTTTAATCTATTATAATAACCTAACTTTAATTACTTGACATCCTCCTCGGCGTGAACGCACGAGGATTCCTAAAATAAACTCAGTTGAGTATATTGTTGGGTGGTTGACGCTTCATTGGAATGTGCCTTTTTTTGAGAAGGTCTTACCTTTCCTCCACGTCCGTTTTTTACAGTCTCTGATTGCCCACCAGCGACTTTTATATTTATTGCTGCATTAACATCTCGATCGTGAACTGCACCACAATTGATACATTTCCACTGTCTGACATTAAGCTCTTTTTTGCCTCCATTGAAGCCACAAGTTGAACAGACTTGCGAGGTTGGAGTCCATCGATCGATTACTCTAAAATCACGCCCGTACATTTGGGCTTTTGCTTCTAACATGGTTCTGAATTGTCTCCACCCCATATCGCTTATCGCTTTAGCTAACTTGCGATTCTTCACCATACCACTTACATTTAAGTCCTCTAATACTATTGTTTGGTTCTCACGAATAATGTCAGTACTTAATTTGTGGAGAAAATCAGTTCGAGTGTCTTTAATAGAACCATGTACTTTAGCTAGTCTCTTTCTAGCCTTGTAACGGCGATTACTACCTTGAGGCTTACGAGCCAAGTTACGTTGACATCTTCTTAATTTTTTGAGTCTTTTCTTTAATGGCTTAGGAGATTTAACTTTTTCCCCATTACTCATAGTTGCAAAGGTTTCAATCCCTAAATCGATCCCCACTGATTTACCATTATCTGGCAATTTTTCAGGAAAAGTTTCGACAACAAAAGAAAGGAAATATCTATCAGCACTATCTTTTATAACTGTCACCGATGATGGTTGACTTGGTAACTGTCTAGACCAGACAATCTTCACTGTGCCTATTTTTGCCAGATAAACTTTATGTTGACCTACTTTAAAAGCATTATTTGTAAACTTAGCTGTCTGTCGGCAATGACGTTTTTTAAACTTGGGCGGTTTAACTAGTTTCCCTTGAACCTTACCTGTAACAGATTTAAAGAAGTTTGAAAATGCTTGCTCAAAATCTCTTAGGCTTTGTTGCAATGGCACAGAAGAAACATTTTTTAACCATTTTCGTTTCTCTGTCTTCTTTGCTTGAGTAATCAACTTTTTGCTTAATTCTCCATTATTTGGCTTCTTCTCACCTTGTTTATATCTCTGTTGACAAAGAGCTACAGCGTCATTGAAGACAACTCTACAACAGCCAAATAGTTGAGCTAACAATTGCTTTTGTGTATCTGTAGGATAAATTCTATATTTATACCGCTGTTTCACATGTTAAAATTAAATTGGTCTGTATTAATTATACTCAATAGGTATGTAAAATGTACAGTAAATTAAGGAGAGAAAGAAATAGTGTTTCAAGCCTTTATACTCATTTGGTATGTGTAACAAAATATAGAGAGAAAATACTGACGAGTGAATCTTTGAAAGCGATTGAAAAATCGTTTAATGAGGTAGCAGAATCAATGAATTTTAAAGTATTAGAATTTAATGGGGAAAACGATCATATCCATGTAATGATTGAATACCCACCGAAGCTATCAATATCTGTGATGGTAAATTCATTAAAAGGAGTTTCCAGTCGTAGATATGGACAGCAGGGCTTTAGAAAACCAAGGGGAAGATCCGCTTTGTGGAGTCCGAGTTACTTCGTATCTTCTTGTGGGGGTGCTTCACTAGAAACCCTTAAAAAGTATATTCAAAACCAACGAAAGCCCTCGTGAACGAGGGGGTTTTAAACCCAAAATTTTTGATAAATCCAAACTGATAATTAATTAACTTTCAATCAATAATATACTCGTCTTCAAGACAAATAATAGTCAAAAGTAAATAATTTCAGCCAACAATATTACTTACTGAATTAAGTTAAAGTTATATTAAGCAATTTTAGTGACTATTCGTGACTCAGTTGCTATGATTTAAACTTTCAAAACTTGAGTTGAAAAATAATATTTAAAATAGTTAATAATTAATAGTTAATAATCAATTCAATTCTCAATAACCATGTATATATTGAATTTCGACTTTTAAAGCTTTATTTTTACATAGATTAAATTAGCTTTATAAAATAGTTATTATCTAATTAATAAGGAAAACAAAATCACTTAAATAATCTTTAATTTAACTTTTGAAGTACTGATTTCCTTGACCTTGTGAATTGTAATACATTCATTTAAATCTCAAAGTCTTGGCTCGTAAGGACTACAATAGTAATATCGATAAACTAATCAAATAAATATTATTTGAAGTTCAGGTAAAGCCTGAAAATCAAGATATAATTTGTAACAAAAGCATTAAGAAATATTGCAGTAATGAGTAATCCTATCAATGAAGCATTCTTTATTAGTAAGGCACTAGCTGAAGTAGTTGGTGAAAAACTAGAAGATAATTTAACTAATTTACTAAGTGACATTGGTAAATTTGATGCAGAAACAAAGCAACGACTACAAGAATTTACTCAAGAAGTGAAATTAAGAGCTCAAATGAGTAAAGAACAATCAACAACTACCAATACGAGTTCAGCACTTGTCAAAACAAACGTAATAATTGACCCTCAAGAGTCATTAGACGAGTTAAGACACGAGATTGCTCGTTTAAAAGCAGAACTAACCAGTTATCGACAAAATAATTAATTCCTATTTGATTATTAATCTCTTTTTATAAAACCTTAATCAATCTTTTAATAAAATATATAAGATATTTTCTCCGTGTCAACAGCATACCCTAACTCTAACAACTATCCTGAATCCGAACCTAATTTTCCAACACCTAAGGTAATGACAACTAAACCTAGAGCTGGAAAAAATAGCTATCGTTGGAATCGAGGTCATTATTCTGGTTTACGACGAAGAATTGATATTTGGGTTTTTGTTTTTACTCTTTTATTCAAACTTTGGCGTAATGGCAAAAAATGGACTTATTTCAATGGTTATACCGAAGAAAAAAGAATAATCCGTCGTCGTTTACAAGCTCAATGGATTAGAGAAAATTTACTCGAACTAGGTCCTACTTTCATCAAAGTTGGGCAACTTTTTTCAACTCGTGCCGATTTATTTCCGATCGAATACGTTGAAGAGTTATCCAAATTACAAGATAGAGTACCAGCGTTTAGTTTTGAAAGAGGAGCGGCGATTATTGAAAAAGATTTTGGCAAATCCTTAGAACAACTATTCCTAACTTTTGATCCTACACCCATTGCCGCGGCTAGTTTAGGTCAAGTACATAGAGCACAGTTAAAATCAGGAGAAGAAGTTGTCGTCAAAATTCAACGTCCGGGTTTACCACAACTTTTTACGATCGATTTAGGAATACTAAAACAAATTACCCGTTATTTTCAACGTCACCCTGAATGGGGAAAAGGGAAAGATTGGTTGGGTATTTATGATGAATGTAGTCGTATCCTCTGGGAAGAAACAGATTATCTTAATGAAGGACGTAACGCCGATATTTTTCGTCGTAATTTTCGCTCTGCTGAATGGGTTAAAGTACCTAAAATTTACTGGCGTTATAGCTCTCCTTCGGTGTTAACCTTAGAATATATGCCCGGAATTAAGATTAGTAACTATGAAGCGATCGAAGTAGCTGGTTTAGAACGTAAAGTCTTAGCTCGTCTAGGTGCAAAAGCATATTTACAACAATTACTTAACGACGGATTTTTTCATGCCGATCCACATCCGGGTAATTTAGCCGTTGCCGCTGATGGAGCTTTAATTTTTTATGATTTTGGCATGATGGGGCAATTAAAAAGTAACGTCAAAGAAAAATTGATGGAAATGTTATTTGGGATTACTGAAAAAAACGCCGATCGAGTTGTGGATGCTTTAGTTGATTTAGAAGCTCTCAAAATAACTGACGACCCCGGCCCTGTTAGACGATCGGTTCAATTCATGTTAGACAATTTCATGGATAAACCATTTGAAGACCAATCAATTAATAAAATAAGTGAAGATTTATTTGAAATTGCCTACGATCAACCTTTCCGTTTTCCTGCTACGTTTACTTTTGTTATGCGTGCATTTTCTACCCTAGAAGGAGTCGGCAAAGGTTTAGATCCAGAATTTAATTTTATGCAAGTAGCTCAACCCTATGCCCTAGAAGTTATGAATGATTATACTAAAAACGGTGGCGGTCAATCTTTCTTAGACGAAATCAGTCGTCAAGCAGTTAAAGTTAGTAGTAGTGCGTTAAGTTTACCTAAACGTCTAGAAGATACAATAGACAAAATAGATAGAGGAGATATTCGTTTACGAGTTCGTTCACTAGAATCTGAACGTCTTTTACGTAAAATTGTGGGTATGCAAATGGCAACAAACTATAGTTTATTTGTTGGTGCATTGATTTTATCTGGTACTATACTAGTTGTTAATGGATTATGGGAATTAGCCATTGGTGTTTTCGTAATAAGTATGTTACCTGCTTTTTCTCTATTCCGTTTGTTACGAAAATTAGACAAATTAGATCGTAAACTCTAATTCACCACTATTAATAAATTTAGATTGATTTTATGAAATGTGCATCTGCAGGTTTAACAGATCCCGGATTAGTTAGACCTTATAATCAAGACAATCACTATATAGATCCTGATTGTCGCTTTTTTATTCTAGCTGATGGTATGGGTGGTCATGCTGGTGGAGAAGAAGCAAGTAAAATCGCCACTGAAGTGGTAAAAGATTATCTTGAAGAAAATTGGACTGCTCCTACTTCGTCTTATGATTTACTCGAAAAAGCTATTTATCAAGCTAATGAAGGTATTCTAGAAGATCAACAACTTCATCCTGAAAGGAAAGATATGGGGACAACATTAGTTGTCGTTATTTTTCGTGAGAAACAAACTTGGCGTGCTCATGTGGGTGACTCTCGTCTTTATCGTTATTATGATGGTAATTTAGAGCAAGTTACCGCAGATCATACTTGGATTTCTCAAGCGATAAAAGCAGGAGAAATTAATCCAGAAGATGCAAAACATCATCCTTTCCGACACGTCTTGTCACAGTGTTTAGGGCGTAGAGATTTGTTTGAGGGAATGGAGATTGAAACTATTGATGATATCAAGTCAGGAGATTACTTTTTGCTTTGTAGTGATGGTTTAACCGAAGAAGTCACTGATAAAGTAATTACGCAAAAGTTTCAAGAAAAAGAAGACTTAGATAAAACGGCTGTTAGTTTAGTACAAACTGCTAAAGATAATGGTGGTTCGGATAATATTACTGTGGTTTTAGTCGCTGTAAATGAGACTGATTCAGACGAATTGGTTGATAACAAATAATTATTTTTGAATGAAGAAAAGAGAATTTATCTGACTCTAAAAGTTTGTTCTTTTTTCTTCAAGTTAATTATAAGTAGGTAAACAAAATTAATTGGATATCAGAATAAATTTTTTATCTCGATGTAATTTTTCCCAAAAAATCAAGGGTTTAAAGCCCCGAATCTCCCCCTTTGCCCTTTGTTGACCAGAAATATCTTTTTAATAAGTGATTGATTAAAAAATGTCCAGTCAAATTATCGAAATATTATCAGCAGAAGAAATACGTCGAACATTAAATCGCTTAGCGTCTCAAGTTGTCGAAAGGGCAGCTGATTTATCTAAGGTTGTCTTATTAGGAATTTATACTAGAGGTGTACCTTTAGCTCATTATCTAGCTCAACAAATTGAATTAATCGAGCAAGTAAAAATACCTGTCGGGGCGATCGATATTACTTTTTATCGAGATGATTTAGATCAAATCAAAACTAGAACGCCTCAGAAGTCCTCTATACCCGTTGATTTAACCGATAAAATTGTTATTTTAGTAGATGATGTGGTTTATAGTGGTAGAACCATCAGAGCCGCTTTGAATGCCGTTACAGACTATGGCAGACCAGAAATGATTAATTTATTAGTTTTAGTCGATCGAGGACATCGTCAATTACCTATTCATCCTGATTTCATCGGTAAAACTCTACCTACGGCAAAAGATGAGCAAGTTAAGGTTTATCTAGAATCGATCGATGGACAAGATGCTGTACAAGTGATTAAATAATTGTTTCACAGACATTGCAAATGTTGCTTAAGGTAGTTTTTACCTGATTGGGTACTATAAAAGAGTAAATCTGTCAAGGTTTTGATTGCGATCGAAAACTCTTGTTCTGGAGGGATATTAACAGACAAGTCGATGTTATTAGTTAAAGTTTGATCAGGCGAGCGACATAAGTCAGAAAACTTTTCTAAATAATCTTTGACGATACCATAATAATAATTCACATCATCAGAATTATCAATTTGTTCTAATAATGAACAAGCCCTTCTAATACGCTCTTCTTTATTTTGAGCAACCTCTACTACATATTCAATCACTAAATCTAATTCTGATTTGGTAGTTGGAATAAAGGTAGATTCTAGTTTAATGCCCAAAGCTAATAAACTAAGATAAATTAACTTAATTTTCATTGGCGTTTGATTAACTTTATCGACATCAATTAAATTTTCTGGCTCTTGTTTCATCTCAAAAATAAAATATAATCATGATGTGATCATGAATAAACTAACTTTTAATTTACCTAAATATTTACCCTTAAATACGATCGATGGTTATATTTACGATACCCTCACTTCGACGAATGATCAAGCATGGCACTTAAACACCAACCAAAAAATAAACACTCCTTTTTTTGTAATAGCCAAACGACAAACCGCAGGAAAAGGGCAAAGAGGAAACCGATGGGAATCTGGGGTAGGAGGATTGTATTTAAGTTTATATTTAAACACTGATTTACCTGTTCAAAATCTTCATCATCTCACCTTATTAAGTGCAGTGGGTATTATTTCGCAATTACAAAAATTTAATATTCCTGTGAAGATTAAATGGTTAAACGATTTAATTTTAGCGGAAAAAAAACTTGGCGGTATTTTGTGCGAAACGAAAATATCTCATCAAAGAATAAAAAAAGTTGTCTTTGGTGTTGGTATCAATTATCAAAATGATGTCAATTCGTCTGGGGTTAATTTGAATTATTGGATAAACCAACAAAAAACAAACCCAATTGATAATCTAGAAAAACTAGCTAAAATCATTGTTTTAGGATTAATAAAAAGTTATGATAATTATTGTCAAAACGAAATAGAATCGATCGTCAAAACTTATAATAACTTACTTTACAATTGTGGTCAGTCAGTTTTATTTTCAGAAAACAAAGGTATTTTAATGGGTGTTGATTCTCTAGGTACTTTAAATGTCAAAGTTTCTTCATCTAGAGCAACAAGTACAATTAAATTTTCACCTGAAATTTATCGTATTTCTTATCACAAGTCTGGTAATAAATATTATTTAATAACTGAAAAATGACTAAGTTTACTTACTCATATTTAAAAATAATTAATAAACTTTTTAAACCTTGTTTTGTTAGGTAAAATAATTTTCCTTAATCTTGTTTTAAGGTAGATAATTTATGAATAAAGTAGTTATGGATTTGAAGCTAAAGCTTTTGGTATAATTATCAATTGTCAGTTTTTAATTATTATATGGATATTCAACAGTATTTAGAGTTAACCCGAACCACCGCTATTTACCCCAAAGATACATTTTTAGAATATCTTACTCTCGGTTTAGCCAGTGAAGCAGGAGAAGTTAGTGGAGTTGTAAAAAAATATATTCGTCAAGATTTTGATGTTGAAACTGCAAAAGATAAGCTAGGCAAAGAACTTGGCGATGTTGCATGGTATTGGGTAAGGCTATGTGATGAGTTAGGTTTAGATCCGGCACAAGTAATGGCTGATAACATTAATAAGCTACAAAATAGAAAAGCCAATAATACTATTAAAGGAGACGGAGACGATCGATGATAATGAGTAATGAGTAAGGAATAAGGAGTAGGGAGTAATAACCCGCCTTGAACTATCGTGCAAGGCTAATAGAATCCGTTCATTATCATGAACTTTGGTATTTTATTGATTAAAAAAATCGATATAGCTCGTTATTAATAATAATTTAAACTAAATTTGTAACAGTTATTTTAAGTATAGTTATTTCAAATAAAAATGAGACAATTCGATGCTAGTAAATTAAAGTTTAATTTATTAAACGGATTCTGTTAGCCTTGTCAATTCATACCCAAGGTGGGTTTAAGACTCACAGTTTTACAATTATTAATACTGTCTCAATCTTAACTGAAATGACTATAAGTCCCCCTGCTTTGCGACTTATAGTCGTTGCGGCTTCTAACCGCTATCAACTATTTATCGCCAATCATCCCAATCCTCATTAAAAATAGAGGTATTAGGAAATTTGGTGGGATTATTATTACTATCTAATATCTGCTTTAACTCTTGTAGGGGTTTATTTCTAAAAGCAAACCCTTGAGTCAATTCATAAGGTAACATACCTTTGTTGAGAACAAAAGATGCTGTTGTACCCACTGCCGCACCAGATGACCATTCAAAAGAATGTACCCTATAAGCCGCCGAAGCGATATGACTAGTGGCAATACTTTTACCGACAACCATCATGTTGTCTATTTTCTGAGGAATGAGAGCAGATAAAGGTATCTGAAATGGATATGCTTGTCCTTGCCCTCTTCTTTCTCCGGGAAATTCTTTGTTGCCTGCTTTTTCAGGTGGACTTTCTACCATACAAGGATGAAAATCGATCGCATAATGTCCGATCCCAACCGAGTCAGCATAAATAGTCGATCGACTACGTTTAACAGCTCTATCTGGCTCAACTTGACCTGCAATGACAGCAATTCCTTCTAAACCTGCTAATAAACCCTGTAAGCGACGATATTGATCAGCAGAGAGTGTTTGACGATAATAATCATCTCGATAATTAATCCGAGAAATATCAATTTCGTTGACCATAAAACCATCGGGGTAAGCGTAATTTGGTCTGCCAATAATTCTTCTACCTTCTCGAATATAAGGATATTTAGATAAACCGTGCATTGTACCCATAGGTGAATCTAAACCTTTTAATAAAATTTGGTTAGGATGAGGTTTTTTAACTCCGTCACCTAGTTGAGAATCTGTTGTACCCGCTACTAACCAATGATAATAACCTAGAGCGTGTTGTTCTCCTTTAAATAAAGTTTGAGTACGCAAACCGCCTTTCCAGCCGTGGGTTTTTAATTGTCCTGATTGTTCTAATTGTTTTCTGGTATAAATGAAATTATCTTTAGATGTACCAGGGCGGTAATCATTTCCCCATGTCCAATTTTGCATGGAGATATCACCTGTAGTAGGCTTACTAAATTCAATCCCTCTGAATTTTTCTTTTTCACTATCTTCGGCTTTCCAAATACGACGATAGGTATAAACCAAATCAAAATTGGCTAATCTTTCTAATTCGTAACTATAGTATGGCTCATGTTGCTTGTAAAAACTAGGCTCAGGTTGTGGTTGAGGTTTGTCAGTTTGCTCCATTGCAAAGGTATAAGTAAATCCTTGGGTACAATAAGGATTACCATTTTTACTTGAAGATGACGGCTCTAATTCTGATAAAGGATCGATTCCTAAGTTGTAAGGTATATCAGTTAAACCTATTAATTCGCCTGTTTCTGTGGCTTCTACTACTATCCAATCTGTTTTTGCTTTTTCTTTTGATTGTTTTTTAACAGGAGCAAATTTAATTATTTTTTTCTGTAACCTTGAAGAATCAGCGTAGGTATAAGCGTCTTCAATTATTTGTGATAATGGCTCGGTATTTAAAGCAGGGGTATTGGGTTGAGCTTGATGTCGAATAGCGATCGCCTCTACGATTTGTTGCCCTGTGCCTGCATCGGTAACAGTTTGGATATTGACATCTTTGATTACGGTATTAGGATACCATTTCAATTTACCTTTACCTTTTTTAGCGGCATCTTTTAATTGTGTGTACAAAACTGTGTGAGCATCTTTAGGTAAAAAACAAGAAGCACTTACCCAACATTGCCCAGGGTTTAATTCACCATAAAATTTTTCTAATCTATCTCTTAATTCTAAATAACCACGAGGAAAAAATAATTCACTTCGTTGTGTCGATCGTTCATCTAGTGCTGATGTACCTTGTGAAGAAATTTGTCCGCCCACCCAATCGGTAACGTCTGTCATACAAACAATTTTACCCATTAGTAAGGCTTCGTATGCTGTTGCCGCCCCTGCTAATCCTGCACCGACGACTAATATTTCACATTCTTCTGTTATTTCTACGTTACGAGGAGGTGTTACTGCCATTGCTGATGTGGTGATAAATAATCCTAAAGGAAGAGAAATTAATTTTTGCCAAAATTTACCTTTAATTAATTTCAACATAATTTGTTTTTTATCTTTGTAAAGCGTTTATAGAATCATTTTATAGTAACAGCGAACCAGATAACAGATAATAGATAACAGTGATCAACTTAAATAATCTACAATTGACAATTTATACTTCTTACTCTCTATTCGCTCTTCCCTCTTCCCTATTACTCATAACTTCTCTCTTCTTTCCTCTCTCTGCGTCCTCTGCTGTCCTCTGCGGTTTATATAATCCGAATATTGTATTCCAAATCAAAGCTACCACCCCTAACCCCTCCTTTAAAGGATGGGGAACTGTATTCAACTGTTCAAAACGCTATAGATTGCCAAAAAATTAATTGTGATTATGATGACCAAAATGAATTAGTATTTGTGAGGATAATCTATCAATCGATTAAATATAATTTACAACTTTTTTAGGTAATGCTACTTTTTTTTGAAGGCTTTTTAAATGGTATTAGTATTGGTTCAGTTTTACTAATTGCCGCCCTTGGTTTAGCGATCGTTTTTGGTTTGATGGGGGTAATTAATCTTGCTCACGGAGAATTGATGATGATTGGGGCATACACCACTTTTGTCGTCCAAAATATATTTAAACCTTTAGGTGAGCCTTGGTTTAGTCTTTATATTATTGTCGCTATTCCTTGTGCTTTTATCGTCGGTGCGATCGTGGGAATAATTTTAGAAAGAGGGGTAATTCGTTTTCTTTATGGCAGACCGTTAGAAACTCTTTTGGCTACATGGGGAGTTAGTTTAATTTTACGTCAGTTTGTACGTAGTGTAAATTTGTCGATGACGATCGCACTTGTTGTTTTTGCCGCTTTCTTTTTTGGTGCGATGTGGTTCTTTTCTCGTCGCCCTAATTGGTTACAAATCAAAAATTTATTTATCTCAATTTGTCTTCCTTTAGCTAGTTTAATTGCGATCGTTACAGGTGTTTTACTTAATCAATCTAATAATGAAGCGTTAACAAAACCTTGGTTTAGTGCCAGAAACGTTGATGTTACCGCCCCTGAATGGCTCAGAGGAGGAGTCCCCCTAGGAGCATTTCAATTTCCCACTGCTCGTATATTTATCATTGTTTTAACCTTGATTTGTATGGGTGGTGTTTATTGGTTTTTCAATGGTACAAATTGGGGTTTGAAAATTCGTGCTGTAACTCAAAACCGAACGATGAGTTCTTGTTTGGGTATTCCCACAGCGACAGTTGATGCTTTG
Source organism: uncultured cyanobacterium (assembly GCA_963710605.1). GTDB lineage: Bacteria > Cyanobacteriota > Cyanobacteriia > Cyanobacteriales > Cyanobacteriaceae > JAALKG01. Next base: position 1,119,310 of record CAVQBA010000004.1, on the reverse strand, counting down.
ACTTTTGCTCTAGGTTCGGGGTTAGCAGGCGTGGCTGGAGTGGCGATTAGTTTACTTGGTTCAGTTGGTCCAAATACTGGTCAAAACTACATTGTAGATGCTTTTATGGTAGTTGTAGTAGGTGGTGTGGGTAATCTTTTAGGTTCTGTTATTGCCGCTCTAGCGATCGGTATTTTGACTTACTTAATCGGTTCTGGTACTTTGGGTTTAATGGTTATGTCTCAAGAATCTTTGACACCTGTACTAGATATAATTAACTTTTTTGCGACGACTAGTATGGCGAAAGTACTTGTATTTATCTTGATTATCGCTTTTTTGCAGGTCAAACCTTCTGGTATTTTCCCTCAAAAAGGTCGCACAGCAGAATTATAGTCGTAAATAAGTTAGCTCTTAACAGTTGAATCAAGTTCCTCTCCTTGCTAAGGAGCAGGGCTGTTTCATTGTAAAATTTTTAAATTAGACAACGCCAGAAATAGCATTAAATGGATCGCAGTTTTTTTCGCTTTCGTAAAAACATAATGTAACCACTCTCGATCGATCCAGTAGTAATAGCTTCTAGCTATTTATTTTGAGGTTATAGCTATTTATTTTGAGCTTCTAACTATTTTCTTCTTCCTTTGAATGAAAAAGCCCTGCTTGCTAAGGAAGGGTTAAGGGTGGTTGGGTGTCTTAACAAACTCGTTCTCTGCTATATAATTAATACTCTCAACTCAGCAATCCCAATTTTTTTCAACAGCAAATCCCCCTATTTATTAAATTGGATTAAATAAAATAGAGGGATTAATTATATCGAGTAAAAGTGTGAGAAATTAAGGAGCAAACAAATAATATAGTCCGCTATTTGCTGTTATCTGTCCGCTATGATTATTTATCTTAATTAGCCCTTTCCCGGACCTAAACCAACATTAGGAGCATAAACAGCTCTTTCACCTAACTCATCTTCTATACGTAACAAACGGTTGTATTTAGCAACTCTTTCACTACGACACAGTGAACCGGTTTTAATTTGTCCTGCACGGGTAGCAACTGCTAAGTCGGCGATCGTTGTATCTTCAGTTTCACCAGAACGATGACTAATTACTGATTTGTATCCTTTACGAGTAGCTAGTGCGATCGTTTCTAAAGTTTCGGTGAGAGTACCAATTTGATTTAATTTGATCAAAATAGAATTAGCTACACCTAAATCAATTCCTTTTTGTAAACGAGTGGTGTTAGTTACAAACAAATCATCACCAACTAACTGAATTTTATGACCAATTTTATCAGTTAAACTTTTCCATGTATCCCAATCATCTTCATGGACTCCATCCTCGATCGAGATAATTGGATAATCACTGGCTAATTTTGCTAAATAATCAACCAATTGGGCAGGAGAATGAGCCGAACCATCATAGATGTATTGACCATCTTTGTAAAACTCACTAGCGGCTACATCCATTGCTAAAGCAATTTGTTTACCGGGTTTATAACCTGCTATTTCGATCGCTTGAATCAATAAGTCAAGTGCTTCTTGATTAGATTTTAAATTAGGTGCATAACCACCTTCATCACCTACACCAGAAAGAAGTTTTTTCTCTTTTAATACTTTACTCAAAGAAGCAAAAATTTCTGCACCCCAACGTAAACCCTCAGAAAAAGATTCTGCACCCATGGGCATAATCATAAATTCTTGAAAATCAACGTTATTATCAGCATGAGAACCTCCATTAAGAACATTCATCATTGGTACAGGTAAAATATTGGCTAAAGGGCCACCTAAATAACGATATAAAGGAATTTGTAACTCAGCGGCGGCGGCTTTGGCATTGGCTAAAGAGACTGCCAAAATTGCATTTGCTCCCAAGTTTTTTTTGTTAGTTGAACCATCTCGATCGATCATTGCTTGATCTACCGCTATTTGGTCAAAAGCATCCACGTCTAATAAAACAGGTACAATTTTTTCTTTAATATTATTAACTGCTTTTAAAACGCCTTTACCACCGTATCTTTTTGCGTCTTCGTCTCTCAATTCATGAGCTTCAAAGCTACCTGTAGAAGCACCACTGGGTACTTGTGCTAAACCGACAATACCACTTTCTAAACGTACCTCTGCTTCAACGGTTGGACGACCACGAGAATCTAAAATTTCTCTAGCAGTAATCTCTTCTATCAACATGGATTCTTTTTCTAACATGGTAAATGATTTCTTGGGTTATTTTTCCTTATTGTCTATTCTTTACAAACAAAGTTTACACAAATTGTGTTTTTAGTCTCAATCTTTTCTGTATCTTTGATTTGCTTAAATCTCTAATACTATACAATTGATTGAATTAATCAATCGTTATTATCTACCGATTTTGACATTAACTACAAAAAAATCAACTAATTCTTGTTTAAAGTTACTCGAATCAATAGTTAAAAATTACTAACTAATCTAGCAATTATCTCAAAAATTAGATTGTGATTAGATAATTTGTGTTACTAATTCTGATATAAATGTACAACAATTTTAAATTAATTTCCTATTTTTTTTATATTTGAGAGATAACATGAAGAATAATTATTGATGTTTTATCTACTTAATCTATATCTAGAAAGGCTTGCAGGTGATTAAGCTTAAAAAAAAACATCATTGTGATTATTACCATCAATAAAAAAAATCCACTCAATTTTTATCAGTTTTTTTCCAATCTTCTAAACGGTACAAAAAAACCATTAATGAAATAACAGCTATTTGAATAAAAAAGTTGCCTATTGTTTCACTAGTAGTTTTTTGAGCAAGAATTTGGATGAAAAAAATGAAAGCACCTATTGCACCAGAAGCACCTATTCCAAAATAAATAAATTTACGTAAACCTTTATATGGTGCTTGTGCCTCGGCTTTTAAATAGGCATATTTTTTAGGTGTTAAATTAGATTTTTTCGGGGCTTTATTAAAATTATTTGTCATGTTCTATTTTTTGAGAAGAATTATCATTTATAAATTGTATTTATTTGGAAAGAAAGTAAAGGCTAGCTTAGTAAAACTTTGTTATTTAAACTATCAATATATTTTAATTAACTGCAACTAAAATGAAAGGTTCATAATTAAACATTATCTTAACATTTTTTTAATAGTTATTCTCAAAAAGCGATCGCCGAATATTTCAATTATTTTAGACAAAAAAAATAAGCATACTCATTCAAATCTAGATAAAAAATCTGAGCTTGATTTAATGATCGCAATCACTGATAAAAGTAATAAATATTATTGAATAAATTTAACTACAAAATATGATGGTTAATTGTAATCGTATTTATTTTAACTAACTATAAATAAAAATAAACTATCTAAATAATTAATATTTAAATACTATATATATTTTAATTTAAAGATTTTGCTAAGGAAGAACTATTAAGATAATTAACTTGAGTAGGATAAGCAAATTTGATATTGTGTCGATCGAATTCTTGTTTGATTTTAAGATTAATTTCTTGTTGTGCATCCATGTATTTATTATAGTCATTTGTTGTTACGTAATAGACTATTTCAAAATCTAAACTAAATTCATTATAAGTACTAAAATGAGTTCGATCGAAAGTTGTATTATTAGTATTTTCAACAATATTTTGAATAATAATAGGAATACTCTTTAATTGATTAACATCTGTTTGATATGTAACACCAATTTTAAAAACTATTCTTCTTTTTTTCATTCGTTTATAATTACGAATCCGAGAATTAATTAAATCTGAATTAGCAATGACAATCGCTTCTCCATCCAAACTTGTGAGACGAGTTGTTTTGATACCAACGTGTTCAACTGTACCGACAAAATCACTAACAATGATAAAATCACCTAACTCAAAAGGACGGTCAAATAAAATTGAGAAATAACTAAACAGATCTTGTAATACACCTTGTGACGCTAAAGCAATCGCTACCCCCCCAATTCCCAAAGTAGCAATAACCGAAGAAACATCAAAGCCGAGGTTATCGAGAATAAAAACTAAACCAATTGCCCAAATAATCGTTCTAATCGCAGGGATAAAAGAATGAATACTTTGAGCTAAATCATCATTTTTACTTTCACGACTAACCACATAAACACGTAAAAAATATTCGGCTAAAGAGATGAAAAAGCGAATACCGATGATAGTCGCAATAATAACCCCGAAAACATTAAAAGTTTCTTTGAATATAGGATGTAAACTAAGATTAGAAATCGCTAAATAAAAACTGCCTAAATAAAAAGCAGGAATAAAAGTTTGCTCAAAAATTCTAATTAAAGAATCATCTAATCCACTGACAGTTTTTTTAGTCCATTTTTTCAAACTCTTGAGAATAAATCTTCTTAAAATTTTAATTCCTAAAATACCACCCAAAATAATTCCGAGTGCAATTAGATAATCAAGAATTCTATTACTCAAATATTCTGTATTTAAAAATGTTAACAGCACAGAATTAATCACTATTCTATTAATAATTGTAAATATTTACTTGGTATATCTTGATCCAGATAGATAATAAAGACATCTATCATTAGGAATAGTTGACAATTATTCACTGTTCATCGTTTTCTGTTTTCGGTTCGATGACTAGAGAAGAATCTCGTAATACCAGAGTATAAATATCTGTTGGCATATCGATATTTTCTCTTTCTAAGGCTTCTTTAATTCTTTGAGCAACTAATGAAGTTGTGGTTAAAAATCCTGCTCGACGAGAATCAACCCAAAAACGCACTTCTAAATTAACTGTACTTGCTCCTAATTCCGTCACTAAAACTTCTGTAAGGGGTTTTTTTTCGACTAATTCGATCGAGTATAAAGTTTCTAAAATCACCTCTTTGGCTTGATCAATTTCTTCAGCGTAGTCTATCCCCACCATGATCGAACTACGACGACGAGGAGAAGCCGTATTGTTGGTGATACTAGCTTGAAATATTTCTTGATTAGGAATATAAACTAATCTACCATCATAAGTTTTTAAGGTAGTGGCTCGTAGTTGTATTTGAGTAATTGTGCCTTCATAATCACCAATAACAACTTGATCATCAATTCTAAATGGTCGAGCGGCGAGTAAAATAACCCCAGAGATGTAGTTACTTAAGACATCTTTAAGGCTAAAACCGATCGCTACACTAGTCAAACCTAAAGCTCCTAATAAAGCCCCAAAATCTAAACCTAGCACTCCTAAAGCAATTACTGCACCAACTATCCAGACACCGCCATAGCTTAGCCTAGCGATCAATATTTCAGTATTGGTATCTCCTTCAGTTTGTTTAGCCCAAGTAGAAACAGCAATTTTAACACCAATTGCGGTCGTCCAAGTAAAGATAACCACGATAAATGCACCAATAACGGAGGGTAATTGATCGATCGTTTGATTAATAAATTGTCTAACTGTACCATAAAGTCTTTGCCCAACATCAACAGCTAAAGGTGGTCGTTGTAATGCTTTTTCTAGACGTGTTGCCCATGTTTGAGCTAACTCTTCTATCTCCACACCAAAGTCATCTGCATCTTGCTGGGTAACCGTCATAATCACTCGATTATTAATTTGCAAAGTAGCAATTTTACGAGGATTATCTGTTTTAACAACAACTTGTTCGGGAGGATCAGGTTGTGCTAATATTCCTGCTATACGTCGGTTAATTATATCAGCTCGATCGCTTGCATTAACTGAGGATAAACTACCTATTTGGAAAATTGGTCTGCCTCTAACTAAAACATCGGCAAAATAAAGTCCATTTTCAGCGTCGTTAATCGTTGTTTGCTCAGGAGTATCTGACTGTTGTACAGGTAAAACTTCTTGGCTTAAAACAACAGGTGTACTTACAAAAATAAAGGCACTAGTAATTACCAGAGGAAAAAAAAATTTTTTAGGCAATGAAAATAAACCAAGAATTTTTTGCATACTTCAAGACAGTTATTGACTTATTATTAGAGCTAAGGTGAGCTGTTATACCCACCCTACTATTTGTAATTCGAGCGATCGCTTAAATGTATTTAATTATTAATTATTAATCATTAAGGTACAACTAAAACAGGACAAGGAGCAAGATTAATAACACGATTAGTGACGCTATCATCAACACCTTCGTGGGTTAAACCTAAGCCTCGACAACCCATAATAATCAAATTAGCTTGTATTTGTTCTGCCACATCACAGATAACAAAAGGAGGCATTCCTTCTTGTTCGATCGTTTCGGCGATAATTTCTTCATCGGCAAACATATTTTTCGCACTAGCTAATAATTTTGCTACTTTATCTTCATCGGTCATCATAGAGGAATTATCTTGTGATTGTTCAACTACAGACAATAAATATAACGTACTATTATAAGTTTTTACGATACTACTAACAATAGCGATCGCATCTTGTGTTTCTCGACTCGGATCGATGGGAAAAAGAACGTTTTTGAACATAACATTTACCTCTCGTTACATTGTCGGGTAAAATCGGCAAAAGAGTAAAAAAATTTACTTACCTATTTTTATTATCTAACAAATAGCAAGATATATCATCATGACCAAAAAAAGTATTAACAATTTAAAGAAAACTGACTTTGAAGGTAAAAAAGTATTAATGCGTGTGGATTTCAATGTACCGATGGATAGTGGTACTATTTCAGACGATACACGTATCAAAGCGGCGTTACCTACAATCAAAGAATTAACCTCAAATGGTGCTAAAGTAATTTTATGTAGCCATATGGGTCGTCCTAAAGGTCAAGTAAAAGAAGAATTACGTTTAACTGCTGTTGGTAAGCGTTTAGGTGAATTATTAGAGCAAAAAGTCGTTAAGTGTGACGATTGTATCGGTGATGAAGTAACCAGTACGGTTAATGCAATGAGTAATGGCGATGTTGTTTTACTCGAAAATCTCCGTTTTTATAATGAAGAAGAAGCTAATGATGCTGAATTTGCCAAAAAATTAGCTAGCAATGCCGACTTGTATGTTAATGATGCCTTTGGTACTGCTCACCGCGCCCATGCTTCTACTGAAGGGGTAACTAAATACCTTTCTACTGCTGTTGCTGGTTTGTTAATTGAAAAAGAATTAGAATTCTTACAAAAAGCGATCGAATCTCCTAAAAAGCCTTTAATCTCTATTATTGGTGGTTCTAAAGTTTCTAGTAAAATTGGTGTCATTGAAGCATTACTAGAAAAATGCGACAAATTAATTCTTGGTGGCGGAATGATTTTTACATTCTATAAAGCCAAAGGTTTAAGTGTTGGTAAATCTTTAGTTGAAGAAGATAAATTAGATTTAGCTAAAGAATTAATGAAAAAAGCAGAAGAAAAAGGCGTTGAATTTTTACTTCCTACTGATGTAATTGTTGCTGATAATTTTGCCCCTGACGCTAATGCCAAAACTGTTAGCGTTGAAGAAATTCCTGATGGTTGGATGGGTTTAGATATTGGTCCTGATTCAGTCAAAACCTTCCAAGATGCTCTTGATGGTTGTGGTACAGTGATTTGGAATGGTCGCTATGGGTGTATTTGAATTTGAAAAATTTGCTAAAGGAACAGAAGCAATCGCTAACACCTTAGCACAATTAACCGACAAAGGCACAATAACCATTATTGGTGGTGGTGATTCAGTTTCCGCCGTCGAAAAAGTTGGTGTTGCCGATAAAATGAGTCATATTTCTACTGGTGGTGGTGCTAGTTTAGAATTACTCGAAGGTAAAGTGCTACCTGGTATTGCGGCTTTAAACACAACCGTTTCTTAACTCACAATCTTAACTAATTAATAAAACCTCCCCAAAACAGATAAATTTTGATTGATAACCAATCTGTTAAAATCATCATCAATTATTTATTTAGCTTTTGGGGAAATTTGTTCGTAATGAGAACTTCAGCCCTTCTTAATGCTCATAGAATAACCCTAACAAGGACATTAAAATTAGTCCTTCTCTCAATACTTGTATTAGTTAGAAAAAAAGATGAAACAAATTAGACGAATTCTAATACTTTTTTTACTTACTATTTGTCTTGTCTTATTTTCGCATCAGACAATTGCTCAACAAATAGATACACCAATTGACGATACATCTCAAAACCAAGAAGAAGAAATTACTAATCGATCGTATCCTGTAATATTAGATGGACGAGAATTATTTTCAATCGAAAACGGTTTTGGTCCTGTTTCTGCCCAACAAAGAGCTAAAAATATTAGTGAAAGATTACAAAATTTAGCTCAAAATCCTTTATTTACCGTAGATGCACTTCAAGTGACGAGTGAAGGTAATCTTTCTTTTATTTCTGCTGATAGGCTGACGGTAGAAACGGTAATTATGACGGTAACAGATAAAGATATTGAATCGTCTCAATTAGATAAAGAAGATTTAATTCAAAACTATTTAATAACGATTGAAGAAGGAATTGAAAATTACCAACAAAGTAGAGAATCAAGTAATATCTTACAAGGAATAGTTTATACAATTATCACGATATTAGTTTGGATAATTATTTTCTTTGCCATTAATTTTGTTTATAACTTTCTGAGCAATATTTATCCCACTCTTTCAGGTATTAGTATTCGTGGTATAGAAATATTAAGTGCTAAAAGGTTAATCCATGTTTTACAAATTACGACTAAAAATATAACATTTGTTTTACATTTAACTTCTGTGATTATTGCGATTACTTTAATTTTGGGTTTCTTTCCCGCTACCAAAAACATCGGCTTGAGAGTTTGGGCTTATTGTTTGAATTCATTGACATTAATTGCTCAGGCTTTACTCAATTATTTGCCTAATTTATTTATCATTGTGATAATTATTGCAATCACATATTACTTCTTGCGTTTTATCAAACCTATATTTGATGAGATAGAAAAAGGCTCACTTTTTTTTCCCGGGTTTTATGCAGAATGGGCTCAACCAACTTATATCATCGTGGAGTTATTAATTTTTGCCGTCAGTGGGATTATGATTTTTCCTTATTTACCGGGATTTGGCTCAGCCGCTTTTCAAAATATTTCAATTTTATTAGGTGTTTTAGTTTCTTTAGGTTCAACAAATGCAGTTTCTAATGCCGTCTCAGGAATTATTTTAATTTATACTCGTGCTTTTCAAATAGGCGATCGAGTTAAATTATCTCATCATTTAGGTGATATAGAAGAAAAATCACTTTTAGTTACTCGGATACGTACTTTTGAAAATATTTTAATTACAATTCCTAATTCAAATTTATTAAACAATGAAATAATCAACTATAGTGCCTCAATTAGAGAAACGAGAAGACCTGTCATTTTAACGGCGGTGATCACCTTAGGATATGATGTACCTTGGGAAAACGTTTACGAAACATTAATCACTTCAGCCTTGAATACCCAGTATGTTTTAGAAAATCCTTTACCATTCGTGTTGCAAACTGGCTTAGGAGACTTTTCGGTAACTTATGAATTGAAAGTATATACCAATTACCCGACTAAAATGGAATTAATCTATTCTGAATTACATCAAAATATGCAAGACAAATGTAACGAAGCAGATATAGAAATTCTCTCGCCTACTTATTCAGCAGTGAGAGATGGTAACACGAGTACAATTCCTGAAACATATTTACCTAAAAATTATGCCCCCGAGGGTTTTTTAGTAAATCCGATCGGTAATCTATTTCAAATCGATCTTGATGTTACCCCAAACAAGAAGTAAGAAGTAATGAGTAAGCAGTTTTAACTATTCATTGCTAATTACTAATTGCTAATCCCTAATTCCTAAAACCTAATCTCTTAAATGTTTAAAGTAATTGTTGAATTTTCATAACCGCTTCATAATGAGATTTACTATTAAAATCTTCATCAGGTTCAAGAATCTCTACCTCAACAACTTTAGCCGTATTTTTATCTGACTGTATTGGAGTCGAATCTTTAACTGAATTATTTTTGGTCTTTTTATTAGTCTTTGTTTCCTGATTAGAATTTTGTTGAGCATTGTGACTACTCATTTTAGAATTACTATTACTACTCAATTTTTTGGCAGATGAGGAAGAATTTTCTACTTGTAAACAAATATTTTCCACTTCTTGCTTAACAATATCCATCAAACGAGGATCTATATTCTTCAACATTAGCAAAGCTGTTTTAAGCTGTTCTAAAGCAGATTCTGATGCCTTTTCTGCCGCCCCTAATTTCTGTAAATACTCTTGAGAAAGTTTATTTTCTTCTTGTAAATTTTCGACTGTAGCTAATAACTGATTAATTTCTGATGTATTAGATTTTATTTTATTACCAACGGTGGTTAACTTCTTGTCAAATAACATTAATTTTTCTCCTAGTAAATAAAAAACTTTTTGATCTGAATCTCTAATTTTTTAGTGTCTTGACATAAACAGCTAATCCTAAACTACTTGATGTCACAGAAATTATGAAAATATTTTGCAGATTTTGCACCCCTAAAGTCATCATCATAGTCGCAGCCGTACTTAAACAAAAAACAAGCCATAAATGAAAAAGTATTTGTCTTTCTAGGGTTGCCCCCTTAGACAATAACTTTAACGACTCGACTTGCCGTATTTTTTGAGTATGACTGCGGGTGAAAAATTTTGGATATCATCTTCCCAATCGCTTTGCGTTTCAAGTAAAGCATTTTCTACTTGGTGTTTGACATCGGCTACCGAAAACTTGTGGGTATTACGATAATAGCGATAAAGTTCTTGAGTTAAAACAGCTTCAGCCGCCGCCATATACTGAGCTTTTCGATCGACTTTCTCAACTAATTCTTCAATCGATTCTTCATTATGATTTGGTTGCTCAAAGTTTTCTTCTTCTTCAACCTCCACTTCCACTTCATCTATTATCTGCTGGGTATTTTGATTTATCTCTTCTTCTTGTAAGCGATTGATTAAAGTTAATGCTTCTAAAATTTCAATCTCAGCATTTGGAATCTCACTTGATTCATTACTATTTGGCGATGATGAAATATCTAAACCATCATTTATTTGTTGAGGATTTAAATTTAACCTGTCACAAATTAAATCCATTGTCGGATACTTTCCCTCCGCTAAAATTTCTTTAGCCGCTTGAAAAACTAACTTATGCAAACTTGGTTGAACCATTCTATTTTTTAAGAGTTGATTTTGCGTAAGTACTATATTAACATCACAATCACAATCACATATTTGTCAATCTACTTTACTAAAAAATTGCTAATTTTTCTCTAACTATAACAATCAATTAAGTCACAGAATAATAATGAAGCCTTCGACAAAATTAATCTTATTACCTACTGTATATATTGTAAAAATTATAATTAAAACAAATTATTATCAGAATTTTAAAAGATATTTAAGATATTTTATTGACAATTTTGTATTATATTTAACAAAAAAAAGTGACGATTATGATACTACACAAGTAATTATCAAAGAAATTGATCAAGCTAAAAATGAGAATTGTTATTATGCAAATTCTCATTTATGATTAAATGAAAAGGTACAAATAACCCGAAAATTGTATCTAAATTTACATTTTACTAGACAATAATTATGAATGATACTAATAATAGCGATCTTAGAGAACGGTTAGGTAATGTAGATCAAATTAGAGATATTTTATTTGGTTCTTATCTAAGAGAGTGGGGGCATCGTTTAGAACAACTAGAGAAAAATTTATCTGTCACCCAACAAGAAATTCGTGAGCGTACTGATGAATTAAAGCAAGTTTTGTCTAGCGATTTTGCCGCCTCTGTTGATAATGTCGAAAAAAAAATTAAGTCGATTAGTCTTAAAGATGAGCAAGATAAATTTGATCTTCAACAAAAGATGGAAATGTTAAATAAACGTATTTCTAATGCTACTGAAGAAGTCAAAACTGATCTATTTAAACAATTACAAATAGAAGTTAGTAGTTTAGATAGTAAAGTTAGATCTTTAAACCAAAAAAATGATGAAGAAAAAATTGATATTCGTCAACAAATTGAGCGATTAAACAGAAAAGCAAGTACAACTTTTGATTCTATTGAACAAAATTTTGAAAGTAAAACGGACACATTAAGAGATGATTTATTTTCTAGTCGAGAAAAATTACAAGAAGATATTTTAAGTTTGAGAGAGCAAATTTTTTCGGAATTAGATACTCGTTTTTCATTACTCACAGAAAGTAAAGTAGCTAGAGATGATTTAGCTGAATTTTTATTTGAATTAGGTTTAAGATTAAAAGGAACAGAATTTGTACCTCAATTAAAAGAAGTAACTAGCTCGACTGCTAGCAATAGTTATTCTTCTTTTTCTAATTCTGATGATAGCGACGATGATAACTCATCTGGTTTAAGTTTTTTATCAGATACAGTAACGCAAGAAGATAATAAATAAATAAATATTTTTTGACAGATGGTTTTAAAGTTAAAAAACTATTAGCTATTTGAAATATTAATTATTAATTAATGAAAATACTTTTAGTTAGTTAATTAGGTGTTTGGTTAAATACTTTTAGTCTATTTAAATTTAATTAGTAAGGATGAAATGCAACATATGAGTGAAGATAACTATAGTCATCCCCAGAGTGATTTTAATCCTGAATCAGCAAAAGAAATACAAGGTTTAGCTGATTTGTTAACCAATATGTTAGTCACAGAAAATAGTGAAGAAACCGAATTATCTTTATCTGTCAAAAAGAGTAATAAATCTCAAAATCAAAACCAAGAAATAGTGATAAATTCGCCGACAGAAACAGGAGAAAACGGCGAAGTATATTACAAGGAGGAGATAAAAACTGTTGATATTTCTCCTCCAAATACAGATGATAGTAGTCGTATCATTCAAACTACTCATAATGTTTCTACTTCTTTATATCAAAATGAAAGTAAAGGTTTTATTCCTTTAGTCAAACCTGAGCCGAAATCTTATGCTCAAAACAAATTTTTAGAAACTGAAATACAAGGTTTACGAGGGCTTTTAGTTGATTTAGAATCAAGAGTTTATAATCATCAAGAATTGATTAATTTACTCTTACCTACGGTGACAGAAACGATTAGAGACAAAATTACTCAAAGAGAAGGTGCGATTGCAAATATATTCAAACCGGGTGAAGGAAAGACGATTACAGAACAAATAGAGCAAGAAACAGAAGTCTTAATGGAAGCCCTTTATCCTGTAATTGGTGTAACCATCGGTGATTATATTGCAAGTACTATTCGTAAAGTTAATAGTCAAGTATCTGATGCAATCGATAATTCGAGTACAGGGAATCAAAATTTAAAAATTACTAGTCTAACACCAGAAGAATTAGAAGAACAAACATCAAATTATTTTCGAGTTAATAATGTTTTTTTAATTCATAAAAAATCTCATTTAATTATTACTGAAAAACAGCATATAAGCCATAAAGTTTTAAGTAGTGAAGTTATCACAAGTATGTTATCTTCTATTCGTAATTTAAGTTATAAATTAACTCGTAAATCACAATTTTTATCGATCGAATATAACGAAAATAAAATTAATATTTATTCAGGAGAAAATGCTTATTTAGCTGTAATGGCTCAAGGAGAAGCACCGACTAATTTTTTACAATTATTAGCTAAGATATTAGATGAGTTAGAAAAAGAATACGAAACTTCAATCAAAATGTTTCAAGGTGATCAAACAATTATTCCTGAATCTTTAACTAATAAGCTACAACCAATATTAGAATTTGAAGTTAATAAAGAAATAAAACGCAGAAATCGTCGGTTAGTTGGTGGCTCTTTAATTGGTTTATTATTAATTGGTTTACCATTAGGTATTTATCAATATTGGCAATACAGAAATTACAGAGTAGAGCAAGAAATAATCGCTAATGTTTCAGAAGATGAAGACTTAAAAGTTTATAACTTAGATGTTGATATTACTGAAGGAAAAATAAATTTATTAGGTAGATTACCAAATGAATATTTAAAACAAAAATTAACTTCCGTTGTTCAAAAATATCCTAGTGATTTACCGATTGATAATCAAGTATCAGTTGTAGATTTACCACTCAATCAAGGTGATATAGAAAAAGAAATAGAGGAAGTTTTAAAAATTTTTAATCAAATAGACGGTATCGATATTAAAACTTATTTTAATAAAGGTGTTTTAACCTTAACAGGAAAAGCATTACAACTAACTGAATTAGAAGATATTACTGCTTCTTTTGCTAGAATCAACGGTATCAAACAAATTAATAATCAAATCGATTTCAAACCTGTACAAATACCTTTAAGACTTTATTTTTCACGTAATACAGCTAATGTTTCAGCTAGAGATGTAGAAGGAAAACTAATTCCGATAAAAGATGAGATGGAATTATTCCCTAATACACAATTAACTATTTTCGGTTATCGCTCTAGAAATGAATCTCGTAATATATCCTTAAAAAGAGCTCAAAGTGTACAAACTAGTTTAGAAGACTTAGGAATCGATCGTCGTCGTATTAGAATAGAAGATGGTAAAGGTGTGCCACCTGATGTAAAACCAAATCAAGAACAGTGGTTGAATCAAGCAGTAGTTTTTGAGTTAAAGTAGTCAATTCTGTCCGAATAATTGCTTAGCCACCATAATTCTTTTCTATCTCAATTCTTGTTACGTAGCCCAACAACTTTAATCGAGAATTTTTGATCGTTTTCGATATTTTCTGTGACAAATTTGTCGAGAATTAAATTAAAATCAATCAGCAAATCTTGCTTAAGTTGAGTTAAATTGTTTTTAAGTACTTGCTCAAAAACTTTATTTTGTTCTTGAAGAAGTTGATTTTGTTGCTCCACATCTTTTTTTAATTGTTGATATTTCTTTTTTAATTCGTCTTTTTCTTTAGTTAACTCTGCTGATTCTATTTCTAAATCAGATACCCTATCTTTTAATTTATCAACATCTGACTTACCGAACAATTGTTGTAAAACTTCAAACTCTACATCTTTATTTTTTTCTTTTTTATTCGTCTGTATTTCTTTTTTAGATTGACTCTGTGAGTTATTAGATGAGGACTCATTAGAATTAGATATCTCATTTGCTTTTTTTTGCTCTTGTGGTGAAGAATCGCTATTATTACCAGCTAATACGGCAAAGAAATTTTCTAATTGTTTTTCATTGTCTGGTTGAGGCTTTTGTGACATTTGATTCAAACTTTGGAGAAGGTTTTCTTGATATTATATTGACATACTCAACAAATTTTATCCTTTGTTGTATAGCAAATAGAGGGTTAGTCTAAAAATTGTAGTGCAACTGCCTTTTTTAATTCAAACGGTTTGAAATATCCTAACCTATTGATTTTCTACTATAGTAAAACTTTAATAATTTTTATTCTGGTCAATTTTTTCAAAACTAGAAAACTTTTTTGTAATATTGCCTGAAAGTCAAGTAAGTTCATAAGTGAACAATACTAATATTCTAAAAGTATTATTTGTGAATAATAGTTCAATAACAACTATCAACCAGTGTCAATTAGGAATTATATCAAAAGGGCAAGGGGCACTCGTGCAAAGACGGGGCGTATTCCATTCACCAGCAAATGAATTCAGGTGACAGCCCTTCCCCTTTGAAAGGGGGGATATTCGGGGTTTTAAATTCGTGATTTTTCGATAAATATAAGCCATCTATCGGATTCGAACCGATGACCTCATGATTACAAATCAAGTGCTCTACCAACTGAGCTAAGATGGCAACAGTAAAGATATACTATTGGGACGCATTATTGGGTATGTTATGTTCAACAACAAAATAATTGCTCACCAGTAACATATTATAACTAACTATACCTAGGGTTTGTCAAGTAAAAAACGGATCAAATCTCAAAGGAAAAAAAAGTGACAACTATCACAGAATTAATTGTTATATATGATTTGGTTAGGAATAGATCCAGGACTTGCTATTATTGGTTGGTCGATTTTATTAGGAGATGAGACGCAAACGCCTAGTCTGGTTGATTATGGCATTATTCAAACTGAGAAAAAAGATTCTACAGGTAAGCGTCTAGTGGAGTTAGAGACAGATTTAATCACGATCGTCGATGAGTTTAAACCCGATCGAGTTGCGATCGAAATGCCCTTTTTTAGCCGTAAAATCAAAGCCGCAGGAGGCGTTTTACAAGCTTTGGGAGTGATCAGTTTAGTCTGTTATCGTGAAGCGAATCTAACGCCTATTTTTCTTCATCAAGCTAGTTGGAAAGCTCATCTGGGTAATGGTAGAGCAGATAAAGAAGAAGTAGCTACGGTTTTACAACAAATATTTGATTTACCAGATTTACCGATCGATGATAGTGTAGATGCGATCGGTATAGCCTACAGTGCTTATTGTGGTTTAACTAATGCGATTACTTAGGTTTTAAGTTTTAGGTTTTAGAAAAAGGATTCCCAAAACTCAAATACGACTAATTTCAAACTAATTTCACACTAGTTATAATAATTCGGTAAACCACATCTTGATACCATCAGATTAGATGTGACATCATTAAAGTTAAACAATCAAAAACTCAGAGAAATTACGCCAAATTAGAATAAAAACAC
The DNA here is from genome assembly GCA_963710605.1 of uncultured cyanobacterium. GTDB lineage: Bacteria > Cyanobacteriota > Cyanobacteriia > Cyanobacteriales > Cyanobacteriaceae > JAALKG01. The sequence continues at coordinate 1,102,883 of CAVQBA010000004.1, read as the reverse complement.
TACTATTAATTTTAGATGTGGATAGCACCCATTTGACATTGATGGTAAAAGCGTAAAATCTCCAATATTAACCTACAGTCAATAAGAGAATAAATAACTTAAAATACAAATTATGAGCAACGTTTTAGAGAAAGGAAATATTAGTATTCATACTGAAAATATATTTCCCATCATCAAAAAATCCCTCTACACCGACCACGAAATCTTTTTAAGAGAATTAATCTCTAACTCCGTCGATGCTATATCCAAAGCGAAGATGGCATCATTAGCCGGAGAAATAACAGGAGATTTACCTGAGCCTGAAATTACCGTCGCTGTAGATAAAGAGAAAAAAACTCTCGCCATTACTGATAATGGTATCGGTATGACAACCGACGAAATCAAAAAATATATCAACCAAGTTGCTTTTTCTAGTGCCGAAGACTTCATCACTCAATATAGCAAATCACCTAATGATTTAATCGGACACTTCGGTTTAGGTTTCTATTCTGCCTTTATGGTAGCGACTCAAGTAGAGATTGATACCTTATCTTATCGTGAAGGTGCAACTGCTGTTCATTGGTCTTGTGATGGCTCACCTGAATTTGAATTAAGCGAATCTACTCGTACTACTCCTGGCACAACTGTTACTCTTACTTTAATGGATGAGGAAACAGAATATGCCGAGGAAGCTAGAATTAAAGGCTTAGTCAAAAAATATTCTGATTTTATTCCTGTCGCTATCAAGATGGGTGAAGAGCAAGTTAATCGTCAGAAAGCACCTTGGAAACAATCTCCTCGTGATTTGACTGATGAAGATTATTTAGAGTTTTATCGTTATCTTTATCCATTTCAAGAAGATCCTTTACTATGGGTACATTTAAACACAGATTATCCTTTTTTACTTAACGGAATTTTATATTTCCCTAAACTAAAACCTGATGTTGATGTTAATAAAGGGCAAATCAAACTTTTCTGTAATCAGGTGTTTGTAAGTGATCATTGTGAAGAGATTATTCCTGAGTTTTTGATGCCTCTTCGTGGTGTGATTGATAGCCCTGATATTCCTTTAAATGTTTCTCGTAGTGCTTTAACAAATCATCGTACCGTACGTCGTATTTCTGATTTCATTAGTAAAAAAATAGGCGATCGTCTAAAATCTTTGTATAAAGAAGATAAGAAGAAATATATCGATTCTTGGGAAGATGTCGGTACATTTGTCAAATATGGCTCTTTAAGAGACGACAAATTCAAAAAACAAGTAGAAGACTTAATCATCTTCCGTAGTACTTATCAACCAGAAACAGCGACAGAAGAAAAACCTAAAGTTGAAGTACAAACTGATGATGATGACGCTTGGAAAGATGTGAATAACGAAGATAGCATTACCGAGCCTTATACTACCTTAAATGAGTATTTAGAGCGTAACAAAGAAAACCACGAAAACAGAGTTTTCTATTGTAATAATGCTCAAACTCAAAGTACTTATGTTGATTTATACAAAAATCAAGGTATCGAAGTATTGTATATGGATTCATTCATTGATACTAACTACTTCATTCCTTTCCTTGAAAGAGAATACACCGATGTTAAATTCTCTAGAGTCGATTCTGAGTTAGATGATAACTTAGTTCAAGAAGATAAAAGTAGTGAAATAGTCGATCCTACCACGAATAAAACCCGTGCAGAAGAGATTAAAGACATCTTTGAAAAAGCGATCGGTAAACCTAAAGTAAATATCAAAACTCAGTCACTTAAAGCTGATAAGCAAGAACAAACACCTCCGGCGATGGTATTGTTACCTGAGGCGATGCGTCGTTTCCAAGAGATGACAGCGATGATGCAACAAACACAGATGCAGTTTCCTGAAGAACATATTTTGATGATTAATACAGCTCATCCTTTGATTGAAAATATTTACAATCTTAATAAGGGTGCGATTATTCAAGATGGTGGCGAATCTTCTACTCAAGAAACAGTAGGCATGATGTGTCAATATGTTTATGATTTAGCTTTGATGGCACAACGTGCTTTTGATGCTGAAGGGATGAATGCTTTTGTCGAACGCTCTAATCAAGTATTAACTAAACTAACCAAGCGTTAATTAACGATCAGCCGAAGGCTGGCACTGCGTGATCGTAATTTAACTATTTTTTTAAAGGCGTAGTCAATGTGCTACGTCTTTATCATATTTAAAGACAGTTAGGGAAAAAATTTATAAATTTTTTGGCGATGTAAAAACCTTACAAATCTAACAACATCATTTTCTATAATTATGCCGATTCTGTAGTCTCCAATTCTAATACGATAATGATTATTTTCTCCTTTGAGAAATTTAAGATTGCTAATTTGTTTAAGATTATCTGCATTTTCCACTTCTTCAATGATTGATTTTATCTTTCGTTGTAATTTGAAGTTTTTGATCTTTTTTAAGTCTTTGACAAAACTTTTTCTAAATTCTACTTTCATTATTCTTTATCCAAGATAGAAAAAACAGTTTCTTTATCTACTAATTCTGTTTCTTCTCCCTGTACGATCGCTTTTGATAAGGCAATATCTTCTATAATTTCTGCTAGTAATGTAGAAAATTCTTCTTTGTTTTCTTGAAATAGCTCTAGCATTGCCTGTTTTATGGTTTGTTTGAGACGATCGTTTTCCACTGATATATTCATAATAGTATTCGTTGAGATATTAAGTATATTCTAATCGTAATTATTTTCTTCTTACTATCATAGGTACGATCGTTTTCAAGTATTAACTAAACTAACCAAACGTTAAAATACTTTCAGAGTAGGTTGTGTTTCAGTTTAATAGACTTCAAAAATAATAGTAAGGGTAAGAATTTTCTTGCCCTTTTACTATATACAAATTTAATTCTTTTGATAAATATTTCCTCGATAGTCTATGTCATATATAAATATTTCATTCTCAACAGAATAGACTTTAAAGATAATTCTCATTTTTCCGATTCTCATTCTCAAATAGTCTTTCCATTCTCCACTAAGAGTTTTGATATTTAATTTTTGAAAAGGTATATTGTTATTGTTGTTAATTTCAGAAATTAAATCTCTTAGTTTCTGTTTAATTTTTGCTTGTTCTTTTGTTGATAATTTGTTTAAAAATTTAACTGCACGTTTACTAAATCTAATCTTCATTGTTTAACCAATCAGTCATATCAACAAAGTCTTCCTCATTAAAATCTTTAGGGCTTCCTAATTTATTAATTATCTCTTCCATCTCTTCTTGCTTAACAGGAGGAATCAGAGATTGTATTAAAAGTAATTTTTCTTCTCTTAAAACTTCTCTAACACTTTCTTTGATCAGGGCTTTTAATGTTACGGTGTCCATTTTTAGAACTATGTAGCTTGATTTGATTCAATGCTTTGATTATAACTTACGATCGTTTTCAAGTTTTAACTAAACTAACCAAACGTTAAAATAAATTTATGGTAAGTAGTAATGTCTATTTTATTTAAATTAGAAAATGTTAGGTTAATAATGAAAATACAATATACTTTTTGGCAAGAAGAAGATGGGAAATATTTAGGCTATTTGAATAAATATCCCGAACATTGGACTCAAGGAGAAGATTTAGAAGATTTAAAAGAACATCTGAAGAATTTGTATCAAGAGTTTTCTGATAATTTTATCTTTGGAATTAAAAAAGTAACCGAATTATAAGTTAGTTAAGTAAAAATAAAAGAATCAAATTTATAATTAAAAGAACGATTTGGGTGAAACTTGTCTAAACAATAAATAAATTATTAAAATTATTTAAAAATGGAGATACAATAAAATGACGATCGTCTCTTTTCAGGAAATTATAGAATCTATTGAGAATTTACCTCTAGAAGATCAAGATTATTTATTTGATTTGATCAAAAAAAGACGAATTGAAAAACGACGTTTAGAAATAGCAAATAACGCTCAAGCTACTATTAAATAATTTCAAGAAGGTAAGATAAAACCAAAAACTGCTGAAGAAGTAAAAGCTTATTTATTAGCAGATGAAGAAGAATGAAGTTAATAGTTGAAAAGAAGTTCAAAAAGGCTTTTAAACGTGTAATAAAAAAGAATTCTCAGTTGAAGAATAGGATACTAGCAGTATTAGACTTATTAGAAAATTACCCTTTTACTCCTTCTTTAAAATCCCATAAATTAACAGGTAATCTTGCCGATTATTGGTCATGTTCGGTCAGCTATGACTGTTTGTAAGGTAATATTCTCGATCGTCATGTTCTTAAATTTTGACTTTTATTCTTTCAAAAACACACCTATCCCGTTGTTTACCCTTGCCGCCGTAGCCGAAGCACGATCGATTATCTCCCCACCTAAATAAATTTGTGTAGAACTACCGCCATCTAAATTTAAAGCCGAAACTGCTCCCATTTCTAAGAGTATATTAGCTAATTCATTTAAACTAGGTCCTGCACCACCAACTCGATTATGAACAGCTACTAATAATACTTCTCCTTGCTGATTAATTGCGATCGCACTACGAGATGCTTTTTGTTGATTAAAAGCCTTACTAAATTTTTCGGCTTCTCCATCTAACACAACTTGACGGTTTAACACCAGTAATGGTCCTGCACCCATCATATAAGGATAATCGGCAAATTCACGAGGAAAAGTAAAACTATTTAGTTCAATTTGGTCTTGAATATTAATTGTCTCTGCTAATTCAGGCGTTTTTCTTAATACTAATAAATAGCTATTTGGTTCAATTTGAACAGAAGTATCTCCAGCTTTATTACTAATAATTTTATCAAATACTCGATTATTTTTAATGACTAAAATTGTTTCTCGATCGCTTAAACTAGTGTAATTTTCACCCCAAGCAGAAGTATAACGAGCTGTACCTTTTTGGACATAACCGCTATTGAGATAGTTATTAAATAAACGTTGAGAATTATTGATAGTAACTACTTCTTCTAACTGTAAACGATCGATTTTAAAATTACCTTGATCGTCCCAAGCAATCACTCCACGATTTAAAATAGGTCCTGATAACCAATTATTATTATCTTTAATACTACCCAAAGGTAAGCGATTATTACGATTAAAAAAACCACCATTTATTCCAGCAATAATATTTAAATCACTACCCATCGTTTTAAGTGGCGAAGCACCAATTACTGTATCTGAATTAGGTAAAATTGGACGGAGAATAAGATTGTTTTTTGGTGTATTTAAAGTAAGTGCGGAAACTAAAAAAATATCAGGATTATTGAGTGGGCGAATATATTGACGACTAAGAAGAATATCATCATGCCAACTAATTTCTCTAGGCGTAACAACATCAAGTTTTAAATCAACTACCAGTAAATTAGGATGAGTTGAAGTGACTTTCATATTACTACCTAAAGGCAAATTAACGGTTACTACTGTTTCCTCATCACCTTTAGGAGTAACTTTAAATAAAGATATATTTTCTTCTTCATTACCAATAATTTTATCTCCTTCTTCATCTTCAGCTAAAGGAGTATTATTGACAGGATCATTAAAATCTAATAAATTATCTAAAACAGGTTGGTTATATTTACCTTTAATAATAATATATCCTTGTTTTCTTCCTTGACTGACTTTAAAGAAACTAGGTTGATCTAATTCAATAACAACTTTTTTATTACCATCAAAAGACTTTTGCTCATAAACTTGGGTTACTTGAGTTGAGGGCATATCTAAATTCAAAAATTGCCCTTCTACAACCGCTTGTAATGATGTGCTTTGAATTAGATTAGTTAAATCTAGATAACGATAAGGATTAGCAAATTTAGTATCTAAAGTACTACTATAATTAAACCAACGTACAGATTGCTCATTAGGTACAATCGAGCCAAGTAACTCAATCCCTAATACTTCTTCTGCCCCCATGTCACTAACACCTGTGCGGATAGTTTTTCCTTCTTGCCACTGTATCCAAGCTAAATTTTCTTTTTTACCATTCACTAAAACTTGTTTGCCTTGATTAATGATTTTTAATTCAGTATTTGAGGCGATCGTTTTTTCCTGTGATTGAGCCATTATTTGAGGATAATTCGTTTCCATCACCACATTAAAGGATGCAAAAAAAAAGCACAACAAGAATAACTTAAATGGTGTATTCAGTTTCATGGGGATAATAATTTTTAAATAAAAAAATCAATTTGATCAGGCTTATAACTTCTATTGAACAACAAAAGGTCAATCTTGTTCCCTATTTAGCCATGAAAGTTGATAATTGTTATTGTTATGTAATTTATACCTAAGACGGGTTTTTGAGTGATATTTTTAAGATTATTATTACTGTCTCAATTCTTTTCTTAAATGACTATACCAACGGGTGCAAACCTTGCACCCCTACATTAAAATGCTTGGTTTTTATTTGAAATTACTATATAAGGCGATGTCTCAATTATATTTTAGTTAAAATTTCTTCATCTAAACTAAAGTCAATTTCTTTTTTATCTCCGCCTTCAACTAGATAACCATTTTGATAGGAATCTTTTAAGCCAGAAACTAAATCATATTTTGGTTGCCAATCTAATTCATTTTTCGCTTTATTTATATCGGCAAAAAAGTGTTGTACTCTCATGGGGAAGGCTTTTTTCTTACCAAAATCAAAGGATTTAGGCTCATAATATTTTATCTCAATCTCGTCTGGATTTTTACCGACAGCCTCGGCACAAGACTTTGCTAATCCGGTAAATGTAACATAACGATCGCCTGATATGTTATAAATTTGTCCGATCGCTTTTTCATTACCAATTACTGCCGCCATCGCTTGGGCTAAATCTTCAACATGACCAAGTTGAGTAAAGTGCATACCACCTGAAGGGATTAAAATAGGTTTATCTCTAACTAATCGATCGAAAAACCACGCTTCTAAATCATTATAATTCCCCGCACCATAAATATAAACAGGGCGAATGGAAGTAAATGGTACGTTTTGCTCTTTTAAATAATCTTCAGTGGCAAATTTACCTTTATGACGACTATTTGGATCGACTTTATCTCCTTCTATATGGGGCATTTGAGCTGAAGGTAAATAGACTCCTGCTGAGCTAACATAGACAAAATGTTTAATTTTACCGTTAAATAATTCAACTAATGGTTGCGTATCGGCTAATTCTCGACCATTATTATCAAAGATAACGTCAAAGTTTTCTTTTGCTAACTTCTGTTTTAACTCAGATGCGTTTTTTCGATCGCCATGTATTTGGCTAATTCCTTCTACGGGTGCTGATTTGTTACCACGATTAAAAAGAACGACATCGTGTCCTTGAGCAACTAAAATTTTAGTTAGAGAAACACCTATAAAACGAGTCCCCCCCATTATCAAAATACGCATAAATAATTAACTTAAAGGTCTGATTAATCTTCTCATTATATAGCGATCGGTACTTATACAAATAACAGATAATAAGCTTATTAAATAAAACATTCCCGAAATAAATTCCCCTCCTTTAAAGGAGGGGTTAGGGGTGGTTTAAACCGATGAAGAAAGACTTCAGTCTTCACTCAGGTAAAGGTATTTAAAAAAACGGGTTAGGGGTGGTTTAAACAGATAAAGAGAAAGAAAAACTAAAATCTTAACTCTTAACTCTTAACTCTTAACTATCTAGCTGTTGCACCGTATTCAGAAATAAGTAAATCTTTCAAAATTGGTTTAAGATCATCACAGGCAATACTTTTTTCTTTGAGAGTACCTAAACTAGCTTCTTTACCAACTTTTCCACCTGTGAATAGTTTTACCCCTTCGGTGACTTTACCATCTTTTTTGGCTTTTGTACCCATCAAACCAATATCACCTGCTTGAGCCTGTCCGCAAGAGTTTGGGCAACCTGTCCAGTGAATACGTACTCGATCGGGTATATTCAACTCCGCATCTAATTCTCTTGCTAGTTTTTCGGCTCTTTGTTTGGTTTCAATTAAGGCAAAATTACAATAACGAGAGCCTGTACAAGAGATTAAAGAACGATTTAAAGTATTAGGTGCGATCGTAAAACGTTCTAATAAAGGTTCAGCTAATAATGCCTCAATTTTATCATTAGCAACATGAGGAATAATAAAATTCTGCTCAACGGTAGCCCTAATTTCACTTGTACCATAAACTTCAGCTAAACGAGCTACTTCAAATAAGTCTTCAGCTTGTAAATGTCCTACTGGCACATGAATACCAACATAACTATAACCGTCTTGTATTTGAGGATAAACACCTAAATGATCACGTTTATCCATAGTCATGGCGTGTTTAGTTGCCGCCGATTTCAACTCATATCCTAATTCAGTTGCAATCTCATCACGGAATTTTTCGATTCCCCATGTATCAATCAACCACATCAGACGAGATTTGCCTCGATTCGCTCTTAATCCTTCAGTTAAGCCATTTTCAGTATAAACTTTTAGAATAGCTAAACCTAATTCCACTACTTCATCATTAGCATTTACCCAAACACCCATCGGAATTGCTTCAGCACAACGTTGGGCAGAGAGAAAACCACCTACAAGTACATTAAAACCAAATTCACCATCTTTAAATGCAGGAATAAAAGCAATGTCATTTAATTCAGCATGGATAGAGTTGTCTGGCGCTCCATCGATCGCTATATTAAACTTACGAGGTAAATCACTTAATTTGTAGTTGCCTTTGCCATTATTAGTGATCAAGTCTTGTAACTTGTAATTCAATTCTCTAGTATCAAAATACTCTTCAGGGTCAATTCCTGCTACTGGAGAACCTGTTAAATTACGAACGTTATCCATTCCTGACTGAATCGAAGTCATACCAACTGTGTCTAGTTTGGCAAAAATTTCGGGAACATCTTCAATGTGAATCCCTCTTAATTGAATGTTTTGACGTGTGGTAATATCCGCCGCACCATCATCACCGTAACGTTGAATGATATCAGCAAAAGCACGTAATTGCTCACTACTTAATATTCCATTGGGTGTACGCAAACGTAACATAAATTGTCCGGGAGTTACAGGGCGATGAAAAACACCTAACCATTTTAAACGATGAACTAAATCATCTTCATCCATCGCTTCCCAACCAATTTCAGCAAATTTTTCTATTTCTTCTTTGACATCTAAGCCATGTTTGGCTTGTTTTATTTTTTCAATTTTATTAATTTTAAATTTTTTTTGATCACTGGCGACGGTCATACTCTCTCTAACCTCTTGATTTTTTTAATAAATTAACTATATGAATATTAATGTCTCAATATTAATTTTTTAGTAAATATGTAACGATCGATTTACCTACATACCATTAAGACTATAAAGTGCTTAGGCTAATTTTTTGTAACTTGGACTACTAAAGTTCAATTTTCGTTAATAATATACATCAGGATGATGCAATTATCGCATGGTGATTTTATCTTCGGAAAATGGAAGATTTTGAGTATTTTAGTGATTAGTTATGCTTCACCACAATCTTAGAGGTAATAGCGATAGCCGAATGAATTTGTGATTACTTCTACTTTCGCCAACCCCTCTTGCATCTCCCCTTACAAAGAGGAGAATTCAATCGACATAAAAAGTGCAGTTATAAATTCATTTAGCTATATTTTAAAAAATCAATCTGAATTAAATCAACTATGGCTCAATCACAGAGAATTAATTGAAGATAACTCTAAAAAAATAGCTAATTGTCAGATGAGTTAGCCTGAATCTGTTTCTTCTAACTTCGCAATCCGACTTTGTAAATCTTGATTTTCTTGTTTTAGTTTATCAAGTTGGGTTTGCAATTCCTCTAAATTACCATTTTTATTAAGTTTCTTTCTGACTTTATTAACCGCTTCCTCGGCACGACGTTTAACTCTACCATCGGGGGTGGTATCGGCTAAATTTTGTAATAGAGCGATCGCTCTAGCGTCTTCTATTTGCGATACACCGCCAATAAATGAAATTTGAGTCAAAAAGAAAGTTTCGGGTAGGAAAGAATTGAAAGTATCTAGAATGGTAGTTAACTGCTCTGGTTTTTGCCCTTGACTCACTGCACCTAAACAACGAATTGCATTTAAGCGTAATGGTTGAGGAGTGCCTACTTTTGTGTATTTAATGATAATTTCTGCGGCTTCAGGTGAGGTTTTGAGTTGACTCAACCCTTGTAATGCACCTGAGCGAATCATTTCATTCCAACCACTTTTTTCCTCTAAAATTTTGGCTAATAATTCGATCGTTTCTGTTTTCTTTTCTTCTAAATTAGAAGTGATAACTTTAGTCAAACCTCTGATAGCAGATGCTTCTACATAATAACTATCATCACCATCTGTTACTATTTTGTGCAATGCCTCATAAGTCTCAATAGTTTTGTGGTTAGTTAAAGCTTCCACAACCGCCCTTCTGACAGTATGATTTTTGTCTTTGAGATTAGCGATTAAAACGTCTTTTGCTTGATTAAGTTTTATTTTTCCTAACTGTTTAATTATCTCTACTTTTACACCCCAAAATTTTTCTTTTTTGAGAGCTTTTTTAAAGGTTTTAATTGTTTCTAAGTTACCTTTTTTCCCAAGGGCGATCGCCGCATAAATACGAGATATAGGGTCAGGATCATGTATAAGTTGAGATTTTAATTCACTAAAACCGTATTCTAATTTTACAGTTTTTAAACAATAATTACCGACATCAAAACTAATAAAGTCTGGTTTTTCTTCTAAGGAAAAATAAAATGTTTGCTCAGGTTGATTTAGTTTTAAGGTTACTGTATTTAGCTTCGCTTTTTTATCTTTTTTGACATAACCAAAACCTAAAGGTGCTTTGAGATTAAATAAATCTTTAAATTTACCGTCTTCTTCTTGGGCTTGAGTTTGTTTAACTTTGACACAAGCTAGATTAGAATCAGCATCCCAACTGTAACTAATGCTAAAATCAGGATGTCCGCCACGGAAGACATATTGGTCAAATAAAGGAGATAAATTATAACCAGTACTTTTTTCGATCGCTCTTAATAAATCAATTGTCTCAACGGTTTTATGAGCATTCTCATTGACAAAAGTATGAATCGCTTTGTCAAATAACTCATCACCTAAGATACCCCGCATCATGTGATAAACACAAGCACCTTTTTCGTATAAATGTCGATCGTATAATTCGATCGCTTCTCGGTAAATATTAGTTACAATCGGACGACGATAACGAGAAGAATCTTCCAGTAAATAACTTCTGGCTTCCCTTAGTAAATAATAAGCCGCCTCATCTTCGCCATATTCATGCTCAGTCCATTGTACCTCAGCATAAGAAGCCGCACCTTCTTTTATCCAAGCATGACTCCAATGTTTAATAACTACTAAATCACCAAACCATTGATGGGCTAACTCATGAGCTACTAAACTCTCGGTTGTACGATTATCAATAGAAGCCTTTTCGTCTAACAAACAACGATCGGTTAACAACGTAGTAGAAGTGTTCTCCATCCCACCGAAAATAAAATCATCAACACAAACTTGAGCGTATTTAGGGTAAGGATATGCATAACCATATTTTTCGCTAAAAAACTCGATCATTTGTGGTGTTTTGCCCATACTAATTTGAGCTTCGGTTTCTTTACCTTTTTCCACATAATAAGTCACGGGTATATCATTCCATTCGTCTTCAATCACCGCAAATTTACCCACAGCTAAAGTCATCAAATAAGTAGGATGTACTTGAGGTTGTAACCAATGGTAAGTATTGTTATGTTTGCCTTTTTTTACTTCTACTAATCTACCGTTAGAAATAGCGGTATATTCTGAAGGTACTTTTACTTTAATTTCGGAAGTAGCTAATTGCCCAGGGTAATCAAAACAAGGAAACCAATAACGAGAGTCTTCATCTTCTCCTTGCGTCCATACTTGAGTCGGTTTGTTAGGATAATTCTCATCAGGGGCGATAAAATATAAACCTCTTTGAGGATTTTCTTTACTATAAGAAATATCGATCGTAATATCTTCTGTGGTTGTAGGTTGAAGCAGATTAATCGTTAATATATTTCCATCATAAGTAAAAGGCTGACTGATATTGTCAACTAATATCGATTCAATTTCTAAATCGACTGCATCTAATATTAATTTGCTAATATCTTTTCTGACTGGAGTGAGAGTAATGGCACAACTACCTTGAAAACTTTGCTTTTTGATGTCTAACTCTAAATCAAGACAGATGTGTTTAACCTGTCCGTAACGATCGGGATTATAATGAGGTGTAGCACCAGGTAATTCAAAACTTTTTTTCGGCTCTGCATCAAGATAGTAGTTTTGGTTCATCGTCAATAGTTGGTGAAATATATCGTTTTTGTTTTTGTATCAGTATAACGAACAATCAATAATGAATAATGAATAATTAATAATTAGATATATCTATGTATTCAATACTAATTGGTAAACAATCGGTAATTATTCTCTTCGTAAAATTATTGTAAAGTTTTGTAAAATAAAGAGATACAGTAATAAATCTAATCAAAAAAATGAAAGTATTTGTAGCAGGTGCAACGGGGCAAACAGGAAGAAGGATTGTAACTGAATTAGTCGATCGTAATATAGAAGTAAGAGCATTAGTCAGAGACGAAACCAAAGCAAAGGAAGTTTTACCAACTCAAGTCGAATTAGTGATAGGGGATGTGTTGCAACCTCAATCTTTATCAAGTGCGATCGCCGATTGCAATATTGTAATTTGTGCAACAGGAGCAACTCCTAGTATAGATTTGACCGCCCCCTATAAAGTAGATTGTGAAGGAACAAAAAATTTAATTAACGTCGCTAAAGATAAGCAAATTGATAAATTTGTCTTTGTAACTTCCTTATGTGTATCTAAGTTTTTTCATCCGCTCAACTTATTTGGTTTAATTTTGTTTTGGAAAAAACAAGCAGAAGAATATTTACTAAGTAGTGGTTTAAATTATACAATTGTTCGCCCTGCGGGTTTGAAAAACGAAGACAATCAATATCCCATAGTTGTTAGTAGTGCAGATACGTTGTTTGAAGGCTCAATTCCTCGTACTAAAGTCGCTCAAGTTTGTGTGGAATCTCTTTTTCATCCCGAAACTAATAACCAAATTTTAGAGATAGTTGCTCAACCAGATGCCCCCCAGAAAAACTGGGATCAATTATTTGCTAATTAATCATTGATATTTCTTACTCAAATTAAAAAATTGATAATAAATTCATAGCGTTTATCATCGTTAAGAAGTACAGTTAAGATTAGTAAGTCCCCTTTTCTAAGCCGGGCTGATTCATTCTTAAATTTTGTCATTTTTAGAACTAAGAAATAGCAGTAAATGGATCGCAGTTTTTTCCTAATAGTAAAAATACAATGTAACCAAATCAATCGATCGTTTTGTAGTAATAGCTTCTAGCTATTTACGGCTAACGAGAATGAAACAGCCCTCCCCTTTTCTAAGGGGGATGTGCGGGGGATTAGTCTGTGTTTCATGATACTGATAATTGCTATATACTAATCGACAATTGAATCAAAAATATCAAAATCCTGTAATCACTAAATCCTCTAAATCCTGATACTGAAGATGAGGTGTAAGAAAAAAACTAGTCATTTCGATCGTAATTGTCAATTGTCAATTGTCCATTATCAATTATTCTCGTTCCATTTTTGCTCAGCTTGCGCGATCGCTTCAGAGACAGTTTTTTCATCTAACATCGCTTCTTGTAAACTTTCATAGATAATTTTTTTAAGTTGATTAATATCTTTCATCGGTGGAATTAAAACTTCAGCACTATCTAATTGCAAAGCACTAATTTTTCTGGCTTCTGTCAACAAATCTTGACTATCATCAGCTTCTAGATTACTAATATATTGAGCTACCGCCTGAGTATGGGAAGGTAAAACATTAGCTTCAGTTGAAAAATTCAATTGATTTTCTGAATTAGTGACAAACAAAGCATATTTAATTGCTTCATTAGCTTTATCAGTATCACGAGGAATAACTAGATTCATCACAGCCACATTTCTTTTACCTGTTTCCCCTGTAATTTGTTGGCTGACTGCGGATTGCTCATAAATAGTCGGTGCATTGTTAGCAATAGTTTTTAAAAATTCCGCCCCTGTGCCAAGTAAAGCTAACTCCCCTGCTTGATATAATTCGATCGCATGACGATGCCCTTGTGTCATCACCTCAGGGGGCAATAAACCCTGTTTGTAGAGATTTACCCAATAATTATATACTTCAATACCTTCTGGTGAATTAAATGCCGCCTTGCCCGCTTCATCAACCAAACTCGCTCCCATCTGCACAAAAGATTGTAAAACTTCACTAGAATCATTCGTTACTAAAGGAACAAAAAAAGCGTATTTACCCGTTTTTTCTTTCATCTCCTTAGCTACAATTGCCAAATCTTGGTAAGTTTGTGGTGGTTGATTTATACCAGCTTGATTAAATAATTCTTGATTATAAACAGTTATTGTTGTGGTTAGATACCAAGGAATGCCAAAAGTCGTCTCTTCACATTGTGTTTCACTTTGACAAACTTCTAATTTATTCGCTTGCCAAATTTTGGGTAAATATTGCTCTTGTACTTCAGGCGGAATTTCTGTGTTTAAGTTTAACCAAGCATTACGAGTAGCTAATTGAGTGGCAAAAGTAGGATTGAGATTAACCACATCAGGAGCAGTTTTAGCTGATACTGCCGTTAATATTTTACTTTCCATCGCATTCCAAGGTACATCAACCCAACGTACTTTACTTTCTGCATTACTCGTTTCAAAATCTTCATTTAATGACTGAAAATAACTGTTAAATTTTGGTTGAAGTTGCATCGTCCAAAACTCAACTTCGTTACTATTTGAGGATGTAGAAGTACCACAACTAATTAATAAAGCTGTTAGTAAACCTGTAAGAAACCAAGTTATACAAATACGCCACCTATTTTGACGGTAATTTAAGTTAGGAAAAAACATAATCGATAATTTAATTTTGTTAATAAATTTTAATAACAACCAGACTAGATGTAATAATCAGGTACTTTATCATTATGATCCAGACTAGACAATCTTAGATTATACTTTGTTTGTAAATATCCATAAATTTATCGTCAAAATCGTTTAAATTGGGTAAGATAATATAAGTTTATAAAGACTTCATATTTCCTACGTAAAATTACGGATAAGGAGTTAAGAAATGGCCAGTTTTTTAGATAATATGTTGGGTGGTAACAGTAATGGTGTGGGAATAGAAATAAACCCCGATAAAATTACTTTAGTTCAACTGACAAAGAAAGGACAACAGTACAAATTATTAAAATATTTGGCATTAGATGTGCCTGATGAAATATTTGAAGAAGGTCAAATAATTGATTCTTCGGCTTTAGCTGAGCTAATTGACCAATTAGTTAAAGAAGCAAAAGTTAAACCCAAACAAGTAGCTACCGCAGTACCGATGAAAGAATCGGTGCTACGACTGATTCCAATTCCTGCCGAATTAAATGATACCGAGTTGAAAGACATGGTTTTAAATCATGAAGCCGCTCTTTATCTACCTTATCCTAGAGAAGAAGTCGATATCGACTATCAAAAATTAGGTTATTTTGTAGATGAAGATGGAATTGAAAAAGTACAAGTATTATTAGTGGCAACTCGTCGAGAAGTGACTGATTTGTATTTAGAAACTTTTCAACAAGCAGGTTTAAAGGTTAATGTTCTCGAAATTAATAGCTTTGCTTTAATTAGAACTATTAAAGAACAATTAAAACAGTTTTCACCTTCTGAGGCGGTAGTTTTAGTTGATATTGAATTTGATACGACCGAAATTGCTATTATTGTTGAAGGTGTACCTCAATTTACTCGGACAATTCCAATTGGTACTTATCAGATGCAAACTGCCCTAGCACAAGCTATGAATTTACCTACTTCTAAAAATACAGAAATATTACAAGAAATCACTATTCCTAGTAATCCATCAGAAAAAACCAGTACAAGTACTACTAATAGTCAGACTTTTATTAATCCAGGGATGGATTCGCTTTTAAGAGTTTTGGGTGAATTAGTTGATGAATTACGTCGATCGATTAATTTTTATCTTAACCAAAGTGGTGATGTTGAAGTAGTGCAGATGTTCTTGGCAGGACCGGGTGCTGGACTTGCTCAAATTGATGAATATTTCACGAAAAAAGTGAGTTTACCAACTATGAGAATTGATCCTATCTCGGCACTTTCTTTGACTATGAAAGATGATTTATCTGCTATGCAAAGAGCAGGATTAGGTACAGTTTTAGGCTTAGGGATGAGAATAAGTTAATTATGTATGATATTGATATTAATTTTTTAAAAGACCGTAAACTAGATGCATTAAGTAGCCCTACCGCATATAGAAAAAAATCGGTATCTAACGAAGAAAAACTACCTCTTTTTATCGGTGGTGGGATAGCAGTAGCTTTAATTGGAATTGCTGGTGGTGCATTATTACTTTTAAATGCCCAAAAATCTAGTCAAAATAAACAAATCGCCCAACTAGATAGTGAAATTCAACGGTTACAAGGTAAAACAGCAGAAGTACAACAAATTCAAGCTGAAATTGACAATGCTAACCGAGAAGTTGCGATTTTAGTTAGTGTTTTTGAGCAACTTAAACCTTGGTCAGCTATGCTCTCAGAAATTGCTAGTGTTACACCTTCAGATATGCAAATTAGTGCCATTTCTCAAGTTGATAGCAAAACATTATCAATTAATGGGTATGCTGATTCTTACGATCGTGTTAATGATTTATTATTAACTTTAAAAAATTCTCCTTTATTAGATGCCGAATTTACCAAATTAGATACGACTAGTCTAGTTGACAATCCCAATCAAATTATATTTAATCTTTCACAATTAAATACAAACAACGACCAACAAAATGGTCAACCAACAGGAGTACAGGTTGAATTACCAAAGGTAGTATCTTATACTATAACCACAGCAATCACCGAAGAATCCTCGATTCAGTATCTAAACCAGCTTAACCGTCAAGGGGCAACAGGTTTAGTTTCTCGAATTACTACTTTAAGAAGAAAAGGGGCTTTAGACTTACAAGTTCCTGATATATACGTTACCGAACCAATATCTGAAGGAGAGACTCAACCATGACCACATCTTTTACTACTTCTGATGAATTTGATCCTCAAGGCGGCGGTTTTGACGGCGAACCCGATTATCCCGAAGCCTTTGGTGTCACTTTTACACCGAAAATTATTGGTATTATACTAGGTGTACTTGGGACATTAATTGCCGCTTATTTAATCTCTAATCAAGTTCTTCCAGCTTGGAAAGAGTTATCCGAGCTAAAAATTCAAAGACAAGAAAAAGAAGGACAACTTAACCAATTAAATTCTAACCAATTAGAAGTAATTATTGCTCAAAAACGTGCAGAGTTAGAGCAAACACAAAATCTAAAACAAGAGGTAATTCAATTATTTTCTAGCGATAATGAGTTAGAAACATTACTCTTAGATGTGAGTAATTTTGCTGAACTAACTAACGTAACTATCAATAGTTATGTACCTACAGGCGAAAAAGAACCTTTAACGGATGAATCTTTAGGTAGTTTAGCAACTAATAATGTTCAAGTAAAAACATACAATCTTGATTTGGAAGGAACTTTTTCTGAATTACAATCATTTTTGCAAGATTTAGAACGTTTACAACCTTTACTGATAGTTAAAAACTTGAATGCAGATACAGTTGAACCACCTAAATACTTATTGCAAAATAATCAGCTATCAGCAGTAGGGCAACCAACTTTGAAAACAACGGTTACTTTCCAAGCAGTTTTTGCTGATGTCAAACCACCTGTAGCTGAACAGCCACCTGTTGAGGGAGAAACACCATAATCGTAATTATTTAATTTGACTTAGACTCAAATTTTATTTTTATCAAGATTTCACTTGTTTGATTATATAGTTAATTGAATATCTGACCGAAGTCGTAATTATTTATTTTCGTTGACAAACTTTGTTTTTTATTATTTGTGTGAAGGAGTTAAACAAATGATTAAATTTTCTCTTAATCAAAATCAAATCAAATTTTTTAGTGCTACAAGTGTCGCTTTGCTTTCTTGGCAATCGATCGCAATCGCTGGCTCTAGTACGATTGAATCAAAAATTAAACTAAAAGAAACCCCGTTGACGATCGCTCAAATGTTTGCTCAACAAGAACAAGATGTTTTAATCCCTAATCCAACCCTCAAAATAGATGGTAAACCCATTAGTGGACAACAAACACCACCACCTTTTATCCCTCGTGCGGTTGCACCACCTGTAGGCGATATGTCGGTTTCTAATGTTGGTAACAATGTACCGACAATTAATTTAGGCACAACAGCCTTAGTACCTCGTTTAGTATTACGGGATGCACCTGCGACTGAAGTTTTAGCTTTACTAACTAGAGCGGCAGGTTTAAATATTATTTTCACTGAATCAAATGTTGAAGGTCAAACTAATGCGACAGTTTCTTTAGATTTAGAAAACGAACCAATACAAGATGTCTTTGATAGCGTTTTATTGATTTCTGGATTAAAAGCTAATCGTCAAGGTAACACAGTTTTTGTTGGTAATAAATTACCACCTACAGTCAAAAGCACAATTACCCGTAGTATTCGTTTAAATCAGTATAGTGCGATCGGTGCGGCAACATTCCTTAATAGCCAAGGGGCAAAAGGTAATATTGTTGAAGTCGAAGATGATGAAGAAACAGGAAGAAGAACATTCACTGTTAAGCCTTTAGATAGTGCGCCTAAAGATAACGAATACTTGGTATTAGAAGGTTTAACCGTTCATGCTGATCCTCTTAATGATACGATCACATTAGTTGGCGAAGCTCACTTAATTCAAACTGCTACGTCTTTTCTCACCCAATTAGATGTTCGTCGTCGTCAAGTAGCGGTGAATGTTAAAGTTGTTGATATCAACTTAGATCAAAATGAAAGTTTTGGAAGTAGTTTTTCTTTTGGAATCGACGATACTGGTGTTGTTCAAGATGGTGGGATTGGAGTTATTAACTTCGGTACTAATAATGGAAATATAAATTCGATTATCCCTGATTCAGGTCAAGTATCACCTTCTGGTGTTGATGTATTAGATGCCGCACAGCCAGGTGCTCTTCAACGTGATGTTAACACTACGGGTAATTTAAACTTTAATGTACCCAATGCTTTCCTCGCTCAAATCAGGGCTAATGTTAGTTCGGGAAATGCCAAAATACTTACTGACCCTACCTTAGTTGTTCAAGAAGGTCAAGTTGGCTCTGTTGAATTAGTTGAAAATGTTGTTACTAGCATTACAACTGAAGTTGACGTAGAGAGTGGTGTGAGAACTATTACTCCTGAAATTGAACCTGCTGGTTTAATTCTTAATTTAGCCGTTAGTAAAATTGACGATAATGGTTTTGTTAGTTTGAATGTTAATCCTTCTGTTACTTTTCCTGGTGATAGACAACAATTTGATAGTGGTGGAGCGATTAACTTTATTCAACCATTAGTTGAGCGAAATGTTACTTCTGGTTTAATTCGTTTACGAGATGGACAAACTTTAATTCTCTCTGGAATTATTAGTGACAATGAAAGAACACAAGTTTCTAAAGTTCCTATCTTAGGTGATTTACCTTTAATTGGGAGTTTGTTTCGTTCCACATCTACTTCTCGTGATCGCTCAGAAGTTGTCATTATTCTTACTCCTCAAATACTTAATGATAGTGATGCTAATAGTGGTTTTGGTTATAACTACAATCCTTCTCGTGAAACAGGTGAGTATTTACGCGATCGTGGTTTAAATTTACCAGCCAAACCTTATTAAAAGTTAGTTTATCTTTGAATAAATCAAAGACATAGTTAGCGATCGTTTTTATCTATTGCTGAAATTAAGCAACTAAATTTGGAAGCAGATAATCAGTTTGTTTCCAATTTTTTGCTTTTTTAAATCACAACAGGTTACTAACAATTTGTTTAATTATTTAGTAGTAATAACATAATTAAATAAATCTAAAATTATCAATCATTTAAATACTTTAAAAACAAAAATTACTTTCACCCATCGAATAACTTATTTTATAATAATTTACCTTTTTGTTTACTAATTATTGGCACTTTCAAAAGGATTATTCACAAAACCAATTTCGTACAATTGTTGATAAGATTTTTTGCCTAATTCACTAGTCGGATTTTGAGAACGAATAATTTGAATTAAAAGAGGTACAGATAATTCTGGTTTATTTTGTGCCCTATGTACTAAAGCAAGCTGATAAGTAGCTTCATCTCTAAGACTTGCAGTTTCTAACGCATCAACTCTTTGCCCTTCAGCTAGTCTATTATCTATCCCCGAAAAACTTTGTCCTAACTGCACATAAAAATTAGATAGCTGATTAAAGATTTTTCTTGCTTGTTGCAATTTAGTTGAGGCTAAGTCATAATTTTCTTGTGCGATCGCTTCAGTCGCTTCTGACATTAGTTTTTTCCCGCCTTCAATACTTAACAAACTTTCTGTTTGATTGACTGGTGTTACAGTATTTTCAATTTCTTCATTAATCGTGTCATCATCAGTACTTTGACTAATAATCATCGTCGGTGACGACTGTGCTAAACAAGGTAATGAAATACTAGACACAGCTACAACAATACTTAAAAACTTACTAATATTAAGTGTATTCAACATAAATAAAATATTGATAAAATATAAAGATTTCGTTTAATTTAAAAATATACTAGCATTTTCTTGAACTTAGAAATCAAAATTAAAAATTTAAAGCAAAAGCAAGGGCTAATTTCAAAATATATCGCAACTGAAAACAAAAAAAACTGTTCTCAAACCATTTTGGTCTAATTTTATCTTATTACTTAAGTTGGAATCCTTAGGTTTTGTGATTTTAACCCAACTACTTATATAGCAGTTAACGTCTGTAGTTAGGACATCTAAATTGAATTCCCCAGTCTTTTGTCCCCTTTTTTTCTGGGGACGTTTGGGGGGATAGGGGAGATGCCAAAAGGCAGAGAGAGATGGGGTTAAGGAGGGGTTAGGAGTGGTTACAAATTATAAATTAATTAGTTAATTGCTGTATTTACAAATTAATGCTAAGAGTTAATTTTTTCTAAAAGCCGATCGATTTGAAAATGTTCTTCAATCAAATTTTGCACACATTCTACTTTAATTGTTTCGTGTAATCTCACAGTACCAAAAGCTTTATCAACGATTTCTACAGTACTTAAAGTATCAATATTAACGCTGAGAATAGGTATTTCTAGATCTTTAGCACGGGCTAAAATCAATTCTTGAGGTGGAGTATGTCCTGTCAAAATTAAGCAGTTAGTTGAGCTTTCTAAAGCCGCTAATTGTAAATCGGTACGATCGCTTCCTGTTACTACCGCCATATTTGTACCACGACGGAAATATTCTAATGCTGAGTTGACATTCATCGCTCCTACTGTCAGACTTTCTACCATTAAATCTAATCTATCTTCACGACACAATATATCAGCGTTAAGTTGAGAAGCTAATTCACGTACACTGACACTTTGCAATAATCTATCAGTTGGCATCACACCCAAAATATCGATCCCTTTTTTCTTCATAAAAGGCTTAATATTATTTTCGATCGTATCTAGACTATCTGTTGGTACATTATTAATTAAGACACCTGTAAGACGATCGCCTAAAAGTTGTTTAGCGTGGAGAATTTGACCGATAATTAGTAAAGACTCATACTTAACCACTAATAAAACAGGTATATCTAATTGCTCAGCAATTTCAGGTACACTAAGATGAAATAAATTTCCTTGAGTTAAAGTACCACCTCCTTCTAACAAAATTAAATCACCTTCGATCGAATTAAAATATTCTTTCAATTGACTCTGATAATTAGTTTCTTGAGCTAGTGCATCGATTATTGTTTTTTCATTTAATAATAATAAAGGTGCTTTTGCTCGTGTAGAAGGTAAATCTAAAATTTGGGAAATAAAATTTAAATCTTGCTCATCTTGAATCGTATCATCAGCTTTAAAATAAGTACCAATGGGTTTACCATAACCTAACTGAATTCCTTTTTTTTGTAACTGATGAGCAATTCCTAAAATTGTAGCTGATTTACCTGTATATGGCTCACTAGAGGCGATTAACAAACATTTAGAATTAGACATAAAAAATAATTAGTGATTAATAATTAATAATGAATAAATAACAAATAATAAATATTAACTTTAAATTAATAGATATCGATTATTAAATATCAAAGATTATAAAACTCCCTTAGAACTAGGTATTTCGTGAATACGACGAGAATCAATTTCCAAAGCCATACGCATCGCTCTAGCAAAAGCTTTAAAGGTAGCTTCAATAATATGATGGGAATTTAAGCCATCTAATTGACGGATATGTAGAGTAATTTGACTATGATTAACTAACGCCACAAAAAACTCTCTCACTAACTGAGTATCGTAGTTACCTACCCGTTGAGTCGGAATATCTAAACCATAGGTTAAATGAGGACGACCAGAAAAATCAAGGGCAATTTGGATTAAAGCTTCATCTAAAGGAGCGACAAAGTGACCAAAACGATTGATTCCTTTGCGATTACCAATAGCTTTAGCGATCGCCATTCCTAAGGTAATACCAACATCTTCGTTAGTGTGATGATCATCAATTTCAATGTCTCCAGTGGCTTGAATATCTAAATCAAGTAAACCATGAGAACATAGTTGATGTAACATATGATCAAGGAACGGAACACCCGTATTAACATTACATTTTCCTTCTCCATCAAGATTAACCGTCACATTAATTTCGGTTTCTTTGGTGGTACGAGAAACAGATGCAATACGAGAAACTACTGCTAATGATTCAAGATTTTTTGTTGATAAAGTATTAATAGACATTATTTAATTAAATGCTTCAAAGTTAATAATAATAACAATAATAATGATGATAATATATAAAATATAGCTGAATATAAATATTCGTCAATAATTACACTCTCAATTGTTTTCGTGCGATAAATGTCGTCACTATTTTTTTTGCCTGTGAGATTCTCGCTAAAAATATTGAAAGTTTTGATAGGATACGATCGTACTTTCTCTAATAAAGATAATTATGATACTCTCAATTAATCTGGGGAGGTTAACTAAAGATGATTTATAATTAATCTAGTCAACAATTATTTTAACTACACAAAGTACAAGTCATTATTAATTGTTTACGATACAATATAAATTAATTTTACCTCTTTTGATTGCGAATTAAACAGAAATTAGCTTAATTTTGTGGGAAATTTAAGACGCTGAATATCTTCATCGAAAAAGAAAAAAAAGATTCTAATGATCATATATCAATCATGATTGAAAATTAATTTTTACCCGTGAAAACTAACTAACTATCATGTCTGAGTATAACATTACGATCGTCTTAGTTTTTGAACCAAGCACAATTTTAAACCATCAAGAAAAAGATTGGAGTCAATATCATCGTCTTGGTGAAACATATCTACCTCAAATAGCTTTAACTGAGTTAGAGTTTTTAACTAATCGGGCTGTGTTACCTGAAGAAGAAAAAGCGGCACGAGAATTTATGCGTTTTTTTCCTAATTCTCATTGGCAGATACACAAAGGTTTATCATCTCACCAAACTTTTGTTCGTGCTGAAGGAGAAAACTTGAGCAAAAAAGCTCGATTACAATATTGTATTGCTCAATCAGTATATGATTTAAGTCTTCAACTTCCTTTAAAACTAATTATTTTAGTTACTAACAATCAAAATCTACGAACTAACCTTGCTCAAACTCAAACTCAAAACTTAATTACTCTTACTTTAGCTCAATTTAATCTCTGGTTGAGAACACAACAAAAACCAACTGTAGTCATTGAAACAATCGAGCAACTCACTAATTCTAATTTAAATCCAACAACTCAATCGATTAATCCTTCAATCGAGATGGTAGCCAAACCACAAAAAAATCAAATACTAAAAACTAGTAATAAAACTGTTACTAAACAGAAAATAAAAAAAGTAACAGCCAATCAATTTAACCTAATTCCTAATTTTATTTCTGGTATCTTGGCTTTAGGTGCGTTGTTTTTAGTCGGGATTTTAATTTGGTTTTTAACTGAGCCTGAATCGTTTGAGCAGTTTCTTGAGCAAAATCAATGGTCTCATTTGGAAAACAAAATATAAGTAAACTATTTTTTTCTTAATGAGTATAGTTGAATTATTTCAGTTTGAATTAACTTAATCATCCGATCTAAATAGAACTTATTGCTGATTAATTCGGAGTGAGTAAGTATTATAATATTTTTTAGTGTACTATTCACACTTTCATAATCACCATCATAAATTTAGTTAATTGATTAAAATATTATCTTCTGCACAGCACAATAACAAGGGATTAACTCGCTGGATAATATTAAATATCTTAATGGCGGTTTTATATTTGATAGCTGTTGAGTTAAGTTTTCAATTAACTACTTTACCTGATGATATACCTTCAGTCTGGTTTGCTTCTGCCGTTAGTTTAGTGATGGTAATTATCTATCAAAATCAAGTTTTGGTCGGCATAACGATCGCTTCTATAATCAGCATAATACCCTATTTAAATAAGACAGAACCTTCATTATCGTTGTTGACTTATTTCCTAATTTGTGTTGTCTATGCTGTGGTTAATTGTTTGCAACCTTTAATAAGTTTATATTTACTACAAAAATACGCTAGATATACTAACATTTTTACCAATCTTGATTCGGTATGGGTGTTTATCGTAGCGGCGATATTTTCACCTCTTATTTGTGCTGTAGTTGGTGTGATAGTTTTATGGTATGTAGAAGTT
This sequence comes from uncultured cyanobacterium, assembly GCA_963710605.1. Lineage (GTDB taxonomy): Bacteria > Cyanobacteriota > Cyanobacteriia > Cyanobacteriales > Cyanobacteriaceae > JAALKG01. The sequence goes on along the minus strand of CAVQBA010000004.1, from coordinate 1,078,160 downwards.
ATTGACTTTTCCCAAACTATTATTTTTATTTCTAGATGGTGGTTAGCTAGTGCGGTAGCCCATTTAATTTTTACTCCTTGTTGGCTCATTTATCGTGAGAAAGATATTCTGAAAATTACAGCTAGTTTTGCGGAAATAATACTAGTTGGCTTTTTGGTTTATTTTGTTGATATTTTCATTTTTTGGTTATCATGGTCGGTTGAATATCTGTTGTTAGCGGTTTTGATTTGGGGTGTATTTCGTCTTTCTCGTTTTTATTCTAGTTTGCTTGTCGTTATTATCGCTTTAAGTATAATAATTAATACAAGTAACGGCTACGGCGTTTTTATCAATCAAAAGACAGTTGATGAATCTTTGTTGTTTTTACAATCTTTTATCGCCATTTTATCAATTACTACCTTGATTTTGACAGCTATATTAAGTGAAAAAGAACAAACTCAATTGTCATTAAAAGAAACATTAGAAACAGTAGAGAGTAAAGTTTTTGAAAGAACAAAACAATTACAACAAACTCAAATAGATTTAGAACAACTTAACCATAGTTTAGCTCAGATGGTTAATACTGATGGGTTGACTAAAATTGCTAATCGTCGTTGTTTTGATCAACAGTTAGCTAAAGAATGGACAAGACTTTATCGATCGAAAAAGCAGTTGTGTTTACTATTAATTGATGTTGATTATTTCAAATTATATAATGATACCTATGGTCATCAGCAAGGTGATCAATGTTTAATTGAAATTGCTCAAGCTTTTACTATTTCATGTATGCGATCGTCTGATTTAGTGACTCGTTATGGCGGAGAAGAATTTACTATTTTATTACCTAATACTGACATTAAAGGTGCGATAACAGTAGCAAAAAGAATACAACGCAATATTGATAATTTACAAATATCTCATCTCACTTCATCAGTTAAATCTTGTATTACTGTCAGTATCGGTATTAGTGGTTTGACTCCTGATATTAACCAATCACCTAAAATATTAGTTGAGCAAGCTGATAAAGCATTGTATTTAGCTAAAAAATTAGGTCGTAATCAATTTCAAATTGCACCTCATCATTTAGTTAGTAAAGATTAGATGTTAGGGATTAAGTAAGGAGTAAGGAGTAAGAAGTAACAAGTAAGGAGTAACAAGTAAGGAGTAAGGAGTAAGAAGTAAATCAATAATTGTTTTAACTATTTTGTTTAAGGGTTTGAGGCAAGATTATTATAAAATTAATGGTTAATGGTTAATGGTTAATTGTTCTGTGTTCTTTGAAATAAAATTTCTGGTAAGATTGTAACAGTTTATTAAAATAACTAAATTATTATTAATGGTCGAGTTTTTAAATTTATTTTATCTTAACTTTCCCGATGGAATTCAAGGTTGGACTTTATTCGCTTTAAGAGTCGGCTTCGGAATTTTATTTGTTTTACATGGCTATCCTAAAATAACTCATCTACAACAATGGTCGCAAGCATTAAAAATGCCAATTTATTTATGTTTTTTATCGGCTGTATCAATGTTTTTCGGCGGCTTTTTACTAATTGTTGGTTTTCTAACTCCTTTAGTTAGTATTTCTTTATTAGGCTCAATGGTATTTGCCTTGGTTTTAGAAATTACTCAAAACTTACCTTTTGTAGCCGACGATCCTTATTTGATACCAAAAGGAGAGTATGATGGACCAAATGGAAAAGGTGAGCCACCCTCTCAAGAGAAAGCTTTTATTTATATCTTAGTTTTGATGATATTGATCACATGGGGTGCAGGTGCATATTCGATTCGATGCTTTGTTATTTAATTAATAATAAATAATTATTTTCCTAGCCTTGAATTCTAGTCATTTCAATTAAGATTAAGACAGTAAGAACAATACTGAAACCAAAGTATTAAAACCGCCTTGAACTATCGTGCAAGGCTAATATCCTGTTCGTTTAATAAATTAAACTGAAATTTAGATTCATCACTCGTGTCTCATTTTTATTTGAAACAACTATATTATTTAAGGCTAATAGATACCATTTAATAAATTAAACTCAAATCAAATTAGTTCTTCTTTTGATAATATTGGAACTGTAACTCTTAACTCTTAACTCTTAACTCTTAACTGTTAAAGGTTTACCCCAAATAACCGTTTCTTTAACATAAACAACCATACCCGGCTTTGCACCTTTAGGTTTATAAACAAATTCGGGTTTGGTATAAATAACAGGTACTTGTTCACTTTCTCTACCTTGACTATAATAAGCAGTAATATCAGCTGTAAATTGTAAATCTCGATCGTCTGGTACATCACCGGCATTTAAACGTAACAAAACATGAGAGCCTGATATTTCTTGAGCGTGAAACCATAAATCGTAGTCGGTAACAGTACGAAAAGAGAGAATATCATTTTGACGGTTATTTCTACCTACTAATACCTGATAACCTGAAGGTGATTGATAACTACGAGGTTGAGATTCTGATTGATTATTTAAACCTCGATATTGACTATCTTCAATATATTTCTGATTAATTAATTCAGCTTTGATTTCGTGCAAGGTAGTTAAGTCATCTGCTTCTTGGTAATCTAACTGAGTGATAGTAGTTGCATTTTGTTGTAAATAGTTTATCTCAGCAGTTACTTCTTCGAGTAAAGGTTGAACTATTACTTTCGCTCGTTTTAATTTTTGATACTGTTTATATAATTTTTGAGCATTTTGCACCATATTTTTGTCGGGTGCTAATTGTATTTTTATTTTTTCTTGAGTATCAAAACATGGTAATTCTATTTCTGTCATCCCTGGTTGCCATTGATGGGAATAAGAGATTAACATATCAGCTTTTTGACTATATATTTCGCAATCATCAGACTCATTTAATCGATCTTGATATTTATTTTGCTTAACGATTAATTTACCTAAAATATTCTTGATCTTTTGTTGTAGCTGTTGTTTTAACTGAGTAAAATTTTCGAGGTAAAGTTGTCGGTTATAGTAGTTATTAATTAATTCGTGTAGATTATGTGATGATGGCTGACGACTAATTACGTTATAACCTTGAGCGGTTAAATGAGGTGAAAATTGTTTTTTATCGATCGTCTCTAACCAATAACGCCAGCTACCATACAACTTCTGCCATTCTTGCTCACTTAATTCTTGATTGGAGCGAGTAGATTCAATTTCTGCTTGTTGTAATAATTCTCTGGCTAAAACAGGACTTACACCTTGATACGCTTTTACTAACTGTTTATCGATCCTACCGGGTATCAAACTAACTTTTTCTTGCCATTGTTCTTGATCTTCTTTTAGTTTAGGTGTATTACCTGTTAATGAAGGTGGTAACTGATAAATCTGAGATGTTTCTACTGTGCGTACAGTAGATTTATTCGCCGTAACTTGACGCGCGAGAGTAATAATTTGATTATCAGCATTAGTTAAAATAACGTTACTATATTTACCAATAATTTCTACATACAGATGATTTAATGGCTCTTCATTCGGGCGTCCAGAAAATTGTAAATCAATGACTCTCTCCCAATTACCTACCATTTTGATACCAATAAGAGCATAACCATTAATCAAATGCCTTAGTTGTTCACTAAAAGTAAAAGTATCCTTACCACGAGGAGGAGGATTCCCTAAACAAATTCTAGCGGCTTGGGGATGCCAAGATATAGTTAACCAGTGTTTTTTTTGTACCGTGCGTAAACACAGACTAATGGTATAACGATCGATTTGATATACTTGCTCTAACCGAGAAGGTACATAACTATCGTTTAAAGAGCTACAAATTGCGATTAAAGTTGTATAGTCAACACTTTGCATAATTGAAGTAAGGAGTAAGGAGTAAGGAGTAAGGAGTAAGAAGTAATGAGTAAGAAGTAATGAGTAATAATACTAATTCCAATAAAATTTGGAACAGTTATTTTCAACAAGTCCCCAAAAGCAAAAGCGAAGCATCCGCACTTCCTCCCCCCTTTCAAAGGGGGATAGAGGGGGATAGAGGGGGATTTTCATATTTTAAATTTGGTATTAAATAATAGCTTAAACGATCGATTTTTGGTTATAAAGACTCATTGCCTTTTCCACACCATCAGATAAACTCATGTTGATTGTTTCTTGGGTTAGCTTCATCAACTCATTCAACGCTTTTGTTTCCGCTGATGAAAACTTACCTAAAACATGACCTACTGTAGATTTTTTACCTCCAGATTTACCAATACCTAAACGCAAACGAGGAAAATTTTGTCCGCCTACATGACTAATAATCGATTTCATCCCGTTATGCCCACCTGCTGAGCCTGATAATCTTAATCTTAATCTACCAAAGGGCAAATCCATATCATCATAAATCACCAGTAAATCATCTGCCTCTAACTTATACCAGTTTAAAACCGCTCTTACCGACTGCCCTGAATTATTCATGTAAGTTAAAGGTTTAACTAATCTAATTTTACGTCGATTAGGAGCAATACCTTCAGTGAATAAAGCATTAAACTTAGTATTTTTTTGCCAACTAAATCCCCATTTGTCGGCGAGATAATCTAAAACTTCAAATCCGATATTATGTCTAGTATTATCATATTTTGCTTCGGGGTTTCCTAAACCAATCAGCAATTGAGGAACTATTTTTTGCGACTTATCCATGATTATAATAAATTGATTATTCTATTCTTCTTCATACCAACTTGTACGCCATGCTGATTCTGCTTGAGCGATCGTATATTTTTGTTGTAACTCTTGATACCTCTGAGCAAAAGAATTAAGTTGAGCGAGAACTTTATTGATTTTTTGTTTGAGCAAATTTAATTTTGGATCATGAAATTCAGAATCATTTATTCTTAAGCAAACAGCGATGACTGGAGTAATATCAATTTGCTCTTGTTCAGATGGGGTATCTTTTTCAATTAAAATACTAACTAAATTAGGAGAACCACTTACAATAGAAGTATTATCTTCGGCTTGTAATGCAATCGCTAAAATCTGGTTAGGAATTTTGTTAGAAATAATTTCTGCTTCTTGCAAAGATTGATTCACACTATTAGACAAATCAATTAAACCTTGTTCTAAACAATTATCAAATTCTATTTGTAATTCAATTAAATATTCTGGTTGTAACTCATCAATGTCGTCTTGAGCAAAATTAACTGGAGAAGTTACGTTTTCTTCTTCGGCTGTGGGCTGAATATCATTACTACCATCGGCTGATGTTATCGTCTGTGTCAGGTTTTGCTTTTTTTCTGAAGATGAGACAATCGTTAAAATATTTTGATGTAGCTGTTGTACAATTGGATTATCAGACAAATCATCTATTTTTTGCCAATCTTCAGTTAATTTCTTTGAAAAGTTACCTGCTAAATCTTTGATTTTTTCTTGTAACTTTGTTCTTTGAGAATAACTTAAATTTAAAAAACTTTCAGGGTATTTCTGGGTACAAATTTGATAACTCGCAACCATTAATTGTTTTTTGACAACTGTAATTAAGTAACGTAAATAATCTCGATTTAAACCCTCTAAAATTTTGGCTAAATCTTGTACTTGAATATTTAAAGCCTTTAAATTCTTATCTATTTGCTTAATCGATTTAGTCATTTTAGCGATCGCATTATAGTTTACTAGCGTTTGCTCTTGATAATGTCAAATTAACTATTAACCAAAACACGCATTAGATTATCAATAGTTGAAAAAAATCACTAGATACTCAACAATTGATATTTAGTCATAAATAATTGTTCTTCTTTAATTAGATATTAAACCAAATTTATAGTTTTGTTAGTTTAAGAAATAGCCAATAAAAATTAGATCAACTAACTATTTATAATTAATTATATTGACTAATAATTATTAACTATTTGTCTTAATAAACGTTACTGTACGCCGGTTTGTGCCGCTACTTCATCCGCAAAATTAGTTTATTCTTTTTCAATTCCATCGCCTAAAATAAAACGAGTAAAACGACGAACTTGAATATTCTCACCAACTTTAGCAACTTGTTGAATAATTAGCTCTTCTACTGTCATACCTTGCTCACGAATATAAGGTTGACTTAACAAGCACATTTCACCTAAACGTTTTTGTACTCTACCTTCAACAATTTTTTCACGAATATTTTCAGGTTTGTTAGCTAAATCTTCTCTACCCATTTCAATTTGTTTTTCTTTTTCGATAACTTGGGGATCAATATCGCTAATTTTAATAAATTCGACATTAGGGCAAGCCGCAATTTGCATCGCAATATTCTTAGCTAAGTCTTGGAAATCTTCTCTACGAGCAACAAAATCTGTTTCGCAGTTAACTTCAACTAAAACACCAATACGTCCGCCTGTGTGAATATAGCTTTCAACAATACCTTCAGCCGCTACTCTACCTGATTTTTTATCAGCAGAAGCAATTCCTTTTTTACGTAACCATTCTGTGGCTTTAGTCATGTCGCCATCGTTTTCTGCTAGGGCTTTTTTACAATCCATCATCCCAGCATTAGTTTTATCTCTTAATTCTTTGACTAATTTCGCCGATATAGTTCCCATGATATTTATTTTAGTTTGATAAAATTTATCCTCAATTATGATGACATGAATTGAAGCTGATTGAATCGAATTACGAATTCAACAATATTAACTTGATTTCAAATTTAACTGAAAAAGTTATCTGTTAAGAGCAAAATTTTCACTTTCTCAAAATTTTTAGGAACAAAATAATTCACTATCACTAATTCACAATTAACTAGTATTTAAGTTTGTACTTATTAATTATTTATTAGTCGTTAAATTATCTGTTCCTAAGCTCAGAAAATTGAGAGTTATTGAGATTACTTTAGGTCAGTAAAACCCAAAATATAATTACTCTTCTTCTGATTGGGTATTTTCTTCTTCTTCTGCTACTACAACTGCCTCATTCTCGTCATCTTCTGTTTGAGGTTCGTCGTCGTCGTAATTAGCTTGAGATTCGTCGTAATTAGCTAGAGATTGTTCTAGTTGTTGTTCTAATTCGTCAATCGTTCCTTCTGCCGCGGCTTTACCATAACGACCTTCATAAATTGCATCAGCTAGTTTACCGATAATTAATTTAATCAATCGAATAGCATCATCGTTAGCAGGAATCGGATAATCAACTACATCAGGATTACAATTAGTATCCAACATCGAGATTACAGGCAAATTAAGTTTTTCACATTCTTTAATTGCGTTGTGTTCACGACGAATATCAATAATTACCACAATATCTGGTATGCGACGCATATCTTTGATACCGCCGAGATATTTCTGTAATTTATTTAATTCACGACGTAGGACAGAAGCTTCTTTTTTTGGTCTTCTATCTAAAGCACCGCTATCTTCTAATTCTTCTAATTCTTTTAATCTACTAACACGAGATTTAATAGTTTCCCAGTTAGTGAGCATTCCACCTAACCAACGTTGGTTGATATAAAAACCACCACAACGAGCGGCTTCAGCGGCAATAATAGCGGCGGCTTGACGTTTTGTTCCGACAAACAATACTTTTTTACCGTTTTCAGCGGCTTTTTTCAAGTAATCGAATGCTTCGTCAAGCAATTGTGCAGTTTGCACTAAATCAATAATATGAACCCCATTTCTAGCTGTGTAGATATAAGGATCCATTTTTGGATTCCAACGGCGTGTTTGATGCCCAAAGTGGACACCAGAATCTAACAGCTCTTTTAAGCTAACTACTGGCATGAATTTTTCTCCTTTTTTCGGGTTAATCCTCCATCTGAGTCAGTTTTATTTCTTGAGTACAAGAAACACCCGACGATCGCTCAGATGTGCGATTTTTGACAACCCTACTAGCATATCACTTTTTTGAGGTTTTCGCTACTTGTTTGAATCCTTCAATTATTCAATTTAAAAATCGTTTTTTTGAGTTATTTTTGCTTGATTAAACAACCACCGAGAACGCTGATAACTTACAGAAAAAGAGAAAGGGGGAAAGAGGGAAAGACAGAGACTTACTAGTTTTAACTCACAAATTTTTGAGGAGGAGAAATTTGAAAATAAGCGATGTTTATTTTACTGTTATCTTTGATTGTTTGTATTCGTCAGAATATTTATTTACCAAAAACAAAGACTCTGGGTTTGCTAATATATTTAATCAATACCAAAAACAGAATAGGTATTCGGATTGATTTGGTTATCGATCGATTTATTTGGCTATAATTATATGTCGTAATTTATATCTCAAACAGAAACCATCACCATTGTTAATTGACTCTAGCACCAAAGCCGAAAAACAGACGATTAAATTATCCTTAGTTATTCCTACATATAATGAAGCCGAAAATATTACTACCCTAATCGCTCAACTAACTCAAATTCTCAATTCATTAATACCTCAGCAATATGAATTAATTATTGTTGATGACAACAGTCCAGATTTTACAGGAAAAATAGCTCAAGATTTGACAGTCGTTTATCCTCAACTTAAAGTTGTTCATCGTCAACAAGAAAAAGGTTTATCCACAGCCGTTATCCGTGGTTGGCAAACATCTCACGGCGAAGTATTGGGGGTAATTGATGCGGATTTACAACATCCTCCTGAAACTTTAAAAGGCTTATGGCGTGAAATAGAAAGAGGTGCTGATTTAGCTGTCGCTAGTCGTAATGTTGATGGTGGTGGAGTAAGTGAATGGAGTATTTTTCGTCGTTTTTTCTCTCGTGGTGCACAAATTCTGGGTTTAATTATTTTACCCGGTATTGTTGGCAAAATATCCGATCCAATGAGTGGTTATTTTTTCGTCCGTCGTCGTTGTTTAACTGAATCTAGACTCAATCCTTTAGGCTACAAAATTTTGATTGAGGTTTTAGCTAAGGGAAAAATTGCTTGGATTGGTGAAGTGGGTTATGTTTTTCAGGAAAGAAAAGGTGGTAAAAGTAAGGTAACTATTCAACATTATTGGGAATATATTCGTCATTTGATTCGTTTACGTCTGTCTGTCGGCGAATTTGGTCGATTTATTCGTTTTGGTTTGGTGGGTTTGAGTGGTGTATTTGTGGATATGACTATTTTATATCTTCTAAGCGATCCTTCTACTTTGGCTTTACCTTTAACTCGTAGTAAAATCATGGCGGCTGAATTTGCTATTATCAACAATTTTCTCTGGAATGACATTTGGACTTTTGGAGATATTGCGAAAAAGCAACCGAGTAAAAAACAAAAGTTAAAACGATTAATCAAGTTTAATTTAGTTTGTTTGGCTGGCTTAATTATGAATGTTGTGTTGTTAAATATTTGCTTTAATCTTTTTGATTTTAATCGTTATTTCGCTAATTTGTTAGCTATTGCGATTGTTACTATTTGGAATTATTGGATTAATCTTAAATTGAGTTGGCGAAGCACATCTAAGAATTGAGAATTGAGAATTGAGAATTGAGAATTGAGAATTAATTTATGACCACCTTAGCGTTAGGATTATAAACTATTTCGCTTTCTAATTCTCTTAAGATACGACAAAAACAAGCATTACGATTTTGATTATTGGTTACTAAATTGTAGTTATTTAGTTTGTGTAGAAATTCTGTTCTTACTGCTAAATTAGCCGTCTGTTTTTGCCATGCTTGTAGATATTGTTGAGGAGTATCTAAGCATAAATTATCGAACATATTGTTAGCTATTGTCTCACCACGATCGTTTGCTTCGATTACATTACCTGCGACAATGTTTACATCAGGATTAGTAAATTCAGAAACGATCGATTTTAACCACAGTTGTTGAGGAAGATACTTAGTTTGAATAAAAATAGTAAGATCGCTTTTGATCATGGCTTTTAAATCTTGATAATCTGCATAAGTTACATTATTTTCATTATTAAATAAGCCTATTTTATTATTAATAATAGATTGTAATTTATCGACTATATTTGTTAAAAAATTATCTTGTTTTACGAATTTTTCTGATGATAAAACGATCGAGTTTATTTGACAATTTAAAGTTTGTTTTTGTTCGGTTAAAGAAGTTAGTAAACTTGGTAAATTATCAACCGCATTATTTTGAATAACAAAAGATATAGAATTAGGCAGATTAAGCAATATTTTATTTTTTAATTTAAATAATAATTAGGTAGTAAAATTAATAGTTGATAATTGAAAGAATCTGTCATTAATTAATAATTAAATCAATAACTTATCTAGGTAAAATAGGAACCTGTCTAGTAGGTTGTCGCTGGTTATTATTCATATTTTGATTATTCATATTTTGATTATTCATATTTTGATTATTCATATTTTGATTATTCATATTAGTATTATTAACATTTCGGTTATTCTGACTATTGTTATCAATACTAGAATTATCAATATTCGGATTGTCAACGTTTTGATTGTTATTATTTTGATTATCTACATTTTGATAATTATTATTTTGATTATCTACATTTTGATAATTGTTATTCTGGTTATCAATATTTCGATTATCGACATTCGGGTTGCTGTTATTATTTTGGTTATTGAGGTTTTGGTTACCAACGTTTTGATTATTCAGATTTTGGTTATTTACGTTGACATTGTTATTCGGGGAAGATTGCGGAGAGTTATTTGGAGTCGTTTGTGTAGAATTTTGATTTGAATTAGAGTTTGTTGATGGTGATGAAGATTGAGAGTTAGCGTTATTATTAGGTTTGATAGCACAGATATAACTAAGGTTAATACTACGCCCATAAGCATCGACTAAGTAGCAAAGAGGTTTTGCCATAACTGCTTCACTAGAAATTACGATCGTTACTGCTGTTAAAAGACTAACTTCTAAGTAACCAACAGTTTTTAACAACCAAGACAAGGATTTTTTTTTCATTACTCTAAAGTTTATATAAGTATGATTAATTTAATTATACAACCAACAAAACGATCGAATAGATAATAGTCTCTAGAGTAAATAGGTAGTTTAATTATTTATTCTCAATTGATTAGTAGCGTATTCTAGGATCGATTAAAGCATTAATGATATCAATCAAAATACTAGCAAAAACAACGATCGAACCAAAAAAGACCATAATACCTTGTACAGTCGGATAATCACGTAACGAAATCGCTTCATACAAACGATTACCTAAACCCGGCCAAGAAAAAGTCACCTCAGTTAAAACAGCACCTCCTAATAAGGCGGCAAAAGTTAAACCCATCACCGTAATAACAGGAATCATCGCATTTTTTAAAGCATGAGAAAACAAAATTTTTCTTTCTTGAATACCCCTCGCTCTGGCGGCTTCGACATATTCTGATTGTAATGTCATCCTCAAATTAACTCGCACAATCCGCTCAAAAATACCACTCAATAATAACCCTAAAGTAAAACAAGGTAATGTCAGATAATAGACAGAAGTAAAAAACTGGGGTAGATTAAAAGTTAATAAACTATCGATCGTGTACAAACCTGTAATAGTATTTGGTGTTTCTATCCCCACAGGAAAACGTGTACCTAAAGGAAACCACCTCAGTTGCACAGAAAAAATTAATTGCATAATCATACCTACCCAAAACAAAGGTAAAGCATAAGTAATAATCCCAAAAAGTCGTCCGCCCAAATCCCAACCGCTATTCGGATTCATTGCCGAAATAATACCTACAGTCATCCCAATGGTTAATGCAATTAGGATACCGATTAAAGCTAATTCGACAGTGGCAGGGAAATATTGTTGTATTACGTCCCAAACATTTTGTCCTCGACTAGTTAAAGAAGAACCTAAATCGAACCTTAATACTTGAGCTAAATAAGTACCATACTGCACGATTAAAGGAGCATCTAAACCTAATTCTTCTCTTAATGCTTGTTTTGCGGATTCAGGAGCTCTTGTCCCTAAAATAGCATCAGCAGGGTCTCCGGGGGTTGCTCTTAATAACAAAAAAACGATCGTGACGATCATCCATAACATGAGAGGAGCGAGCAGTAAACGAGCAATTATATAAGACTGTAATGATTTAGCACGAGACATAATTTAACTATTAGGATAACAATTTGAATTGTAGATTATTTTTGTTCGTCGTTGATACCTAAATTTTTAGCACTATTATGAAAATTTTTCCACAAATCTTTAATTTGTCGATATGCTTCTTGAGGAGATATTTTACCGTTGGTTTCTAAATTACAAATATAGCTGATTTTTTGAGTAAATTCTTGAAGATTAGCATTAAGTACCAAATTTTCCGGGGTGAATTTTCCTCGATATGAGCTTTTAGGATAAAGATATTGTTCTTTTTCTGGCTTGTTTTCGTCGTTCACAATAATACAAATTGATTTTTTCGGCAATAATAAAAATATAGAAACAAAAATAATAGCAATGAATCGTAAATAATGAGTACTTTTTACTTGATTCTTACTTAGTGACTCGATAATTCTTTGTTAATAATGACTCTATGATACTAACTTTTCTCTCGATCGTTAATTACTTTTCCATCAATAATTATTTGCTTTTAGATATTGAGGAGTGTAAACCAATAAGATAAAATAACGATCGGTGACTTGTTTCAAATCAACCAATAAAATAAAAATAATGATTAGAATCGGTAACGGTTATGATTTACACCAATTAGTAGAAAATCGTTCTTTGATTTTAGGTGGGATAAAAATAGAACACAGTAAAGGTTTACTCGGTCATAGTGATGCTGATGTTTTAACTCACGCCATCATGGATGCCATGCTGGGTGCTTTAAGTTTAGGTGATATCGGTCATTATTTTCCTCCTACTGATCCTCAGTGGGCAGGAGCAGATAGTATGATGTTATTGGAGCAAGTTCATAATCTGATTACCGACAAAGGTTGGAGTATTGGTAATATTGATAGTACAGTAGTTGCCGAACGCCCTAAACTAAAACCTCATTTACCAAAGATGATCGATTCAATTGCAAACAAACTCACTATTGAGTCAGATCAAATTAGTATTAAAGCTACTACCAATGAAAAACTTGGCCCGGTTGGTAGAGAAGAAGCTATTTGTGCTTATGCAGTCGTGTTATTAATTAAAAAAAATTGAATATAATATAACCAATGAGTCTGTCTGAGTAGCTATTATATGACTGTAGATGCTTATTATTTAAATAAATTTCTATCGCAATTATCAATTATCAATTACCAATTACCAATTATTAATCAATATGGACGAGGGTAAGCTCAAAAAACTAGAAGAGAAACTATACAATGAAACTCCTTTTTTAGGCGATCGCATCAAACAACAAGCTTTTAAAGAACTTATTGAAACCAAAGATTTCTCCACTATCAAAATACTCGCTGAGGCATTAGTTTTTCATCAAAATTCTAAGTTTGGTAAACAAATTTATACTGCATTAAGCCAATTAAAAATTCAGGAAAAAGAATTAATTAATGCTGTATGTCAGGTTTGGGCAGAAAAAAGAGATTCAGAATTAAGTACACTGCTCAAGTTAAAAGGTTGGGTTGCCTCTCGTCCCCTTCACTTGCGAGTTTTAACTGCTCTGAATTTAAATTGGCAAGGAATTATCACCGAAAAAGGTGTTAGTGTAGTCAAACCTCTTTTGTCTTATCTTGATGATGAACAAAGTTGGATTAAAAACACAGCTAATGAATGGTCAGCTTCTTTTGATACCGAGGAATTACAAGCAGAAGTTTGTCGTTTAGCAACAGAAGAAAATAATCAAACAGCATTAGAAGTAGCGACTAAAAATGGTTATATTCCGACAAAGCCAGAGCAAGCCGCTTTATTTTATTATCTAACTCAGCAATGGGATGAGTATCGTAATACAGATTCTGAATACAAACTTTTAGAAGAAACTTATTATACAGGTTCATCAAATTTACAAACGAGAATCGATGAACATGGACAAAAATTACGTCGTCTAGAATGGTTATGGATGCGTTTTGGTGGTAAAGAAGGAAGAAGATTAAATCAGATTAAAGATGACGAATGGGAGACTTTTTTACAAGTTCTTTTCCAAGGACAGCATTGGCAATTAGTTTGGTCATTACTACCTTATTTTCCTCTTATCTGGTCACAAAAAATAGTTAGTAAACTTAAAACTAAACGTATGGTGATTAAAAATCCTGAGCTAAAAATGCAACTAGGAGAATTTGATCAATTGTGGAAAAAAGTTTCTCAGAAAACTCCACCTCAAGGTAAATTAGTCCGTTTACTTCATACTTTAGATGAACATTCTCAATCGATCGAGTCTTTAGTAATAAGTGCTGATAGCCAAGTTTTACTTAGTGCAGGAGGCGAAGTTATCAATTATTGGAGTCTTGATCAAGGAAGTTTGATTGATACTTTTAAAGGTCATTTAAAAGGGGTTACTAGTCTTTGTCTAAATAATGATGGTTCGATGTTAGCCAGTGGTAGTCGTGATCAAACAATTAGTTTATGGCGTTTACCAGAAGGTAATTTGATTGCTAATTTATCTCGGAATAATTCCTCTGTTTGGTCATTAGCGATGACGGATGATTTGAAAGTGATTGCTAGTGCTGGTTATCGAGAAGTTCGCCTCTGGAAATATCCTCCGGGCACATTAGATCAAGTTTTAGAAGGGCATCAAAGAGAAGTACAAAAGCTAATTATTAGTCATGATGAAAATCTATTAATTAGTGCAGGTGGTAGTAACGATAATACGGTGAGAGTCTATACTTTACCTGATGGAGAGGAAAAATATACTTTTAAAGGTCATACGAAAGGGATTTGGGATTTGGTTATTAATCCCGATGATACGATCGTTGCTAGTGCAGGAAAAGATGCTCAAATTAAGTTATGGTCATTAATTGATGGTCAAGAAATTACTACTTTAACAGGGCATCAACAACCGATATGGTGTTTAAAGATTAGTACTGATGGTAATACCTTAGTTAGTGCCAGTGAAGATAAAACAGTTAAAGTTTGGTGTTTACAAAAAAACGAACTAAAATATGATTTGACAGATAATGATAGTGCGATCGTTTCGATCGATATTAGTCATGATAGTCAGTTACTAGCAACAGGAAGTACTGATGGTATTGTTAAACTATGGAATTTGAGTAATGGTGAATTAGTTAATACTTTAACAGGACATCAAAAAAGCATTTCTGTGGTCAAATTTAGCCCTAATGGTAATACTTTGGTTAGTGCCAGTGCTGATTGTACAATTAAATTATGGCGTTGGGATTTATCTCGTCTAGCTCAAATTCCGCTGATGACAATTACAACCGAAGATGAGCAATGGTTAGAAAATGCTTTTGCTGATGAAAAAGTTACCG
Organism: uncultured cyanobacterium; assembly: GCA_963710605.1. Taxonomy (GTDB): domain Bacteria; phylum Cyanobacteriota; class Cyanobacteriia; order Cyanobacteriales; family Cyanobacteriaceae; genus JAALKG01. The sequence goes on along the minus strand of CAVQBA010000004.1, from coordinate 1,062,999 downwards.
CAGAAGAAAAACAATGGCTGGAGTTGATGCAAAAATTACTTAGTTTGAAAAAAGAAAATTTGCTTTCTCAAAGTTAGCGGTACTTAAACAAAATAAAAAGATAAAATTCGATATAATGCTTATACAAGATGAATTTTAGTCGCTTGGTTGTTGACTGAGACTATTTCAGGTGTGATTAAAGTTTATTTTCAATAAATTTAGACTCACTCGAGATAGACTTATTTTACTCGTTTGGTAGATTAAGATTGGTCGGGCGGTTGAGAATTATCCCGCCAATAATTGCCGATAAAATCCCCCCGCCAATAAAGCTTAAATCCCATGCAAGCTGATGCTCTCCTGGTTTGACATGATGAATTTGAAGAATATGATGACTTAATATACCTTCGGTGATGTTAAACATTCCTGCACCAATACAAAAAGCACCAATAAAAACAGCAGTAGAAAGATTTACATCATTTCTTTTAATAGTCAACCATAATACTATCAAGCCAGACAAAGTCAATAGCCAGTCCACTAAATGGAATAAACCATCACCTAAAGTATTTAATTCTAAGCCTAAAACAGTATTAGTAGTTTCAACGTTACTAAACATATGATGCCATTGCAGCAGTTGATGAAAAACAATTCCATCAAAAAAGCCCGCCTGTCCTAAGCCGAGTAATATACCTGCAATTATTAAAGGTTGACGATTCAAACTATTAAAATCTGTTTTCATATTTATCTAGATCGCACTTGGGCAATCGAACGGAAAATAATGTAGAGCAAACTTCCGAAGAAGGCTTCTTGACGCTTACCCGCCCTAGAAGAAAAAGGGGGATTCTTGGTTTATTGAAGTTACTTGCCCTGACCTTATATTATACAACAAACACAGGATTAATTTGATATTAGTTAACATAGTATCAAATTATAGCAAACAAAACTAAAAAGCCGTCGTGAACGACGGGGCAAGGATACCAAATATTTTCGTCAATTTAGAAATTTTAGCTGAAATTATTAACTAATGATTAGCAAATAAACTGGTTATTCTTGCTTAAAAATAAAAAAACTGAGGTTTATTCGTACTTGTCATAACAAGTTAATGGAATTATCGAAGTATTATTAACTATTAATGATTAATTATTAATTATTGAACGATATGATAAAGATTGAAGATCAAAAAATAGCATAGTTACAAAAAATAAATAGCAATTATTATGGCTCAAGTAAAATCAGTAACCCCAACAGTCGAAGGGATGGATGTACCTAAATATGGTTTACCTGTTACAATCATTACTGGATTTTTAGGTAGTGGTAAAACCACGTTACTCAATCATATATTGCAAAATCAACAGGGAATCAAAACAGCAGTTTTAGTTAATGAATTTGGTGAGATTGGTATTGATAATGATTTGATCGTTTCTGCCGATGAAACAATGGTGGAATTAAGTAATGGTTGTATTTGTTGTACTATCAACACCGACTTAGTTGATGCGGTTTATAAAATTTTAGAAAGAGAAGATAAAGTAGATTATTTGGTAGTAGAAACAACCGGTATAGCCGATCCTTTACCCGTTGCTTTAACTTTTTTAGGCACAGAATTGAGAGAGATGACAAGGCTAGATTCGATCGTTACTTTAGTCGATAGCGAAAACTTTAGTATTGATTTATTCAACAGTGAAGCCGCTTATAACCAAATTGCCTATGGTGATATTATTTTAATTAATAAAACTGATTTAGTTGATACCGCTGATGTTGATTTATTAGAAACAAGATTAAGAGACATCAAAGCAGATGCGAGAATTATACGAACTAAAAAGTCACAAGTTTCTTTACCTTTAATTCTTAGTGTTGGTTTGTTTGAGTCTGATAAGTATTATGATAGTAATGAAGACGAACATAACCACGATCATGATCATGATCATAACCATGACCACGAACATCATCACCACGATGAAAAAGCTCATCACGATCACGATCATAATCATGACCACGAACATCATCATCATTCGGCACATTTAGAAAATGATGGTTTTATCTCAGTTTCTTTTGTCAGTGACAAACCATTTTATATTCGTAAATTACAAAACTTTTTAGATAATCAGTTATCGGCTGATGTATTTCGAGCTAAGGGTATTTTGTGGTTTATTGAAAGCCCCGAAAGACATATATTTCATTTGAGTGGTAAACGTTTCACGATCGAAGATGATTTGTGGAAACCCCAACAACCTAAACAAAATAAATTGGTTTTTATCGGTCAAAATCTTGATGAAGAGAAGATTAAACAACAATTAACCGCTTGTATAGCTCATCAATAAAGCAAATAATCTCAAATTCTGTAGTTGGGTAGAGGAAACCACACCCAACCCAACCTATAATAGATAAACAATTCAAATAATTATCAATTAGTCAGTCAATACTATGCCTCAATATGAAGATATTAGGGTTAGTGATGAATTTATCGATCTTTGCGAATCTCAACTTAGTTTATTATTCCAAAACTTTCTCGTCCAAGAAAGTGCGATTTATTTAACCAAAAACTATCACCAAGAACCTAAATTGATTCCTGTTGTGGTTTATCCTAACTCATCTCCTATCTCCAAACAAAATTTATTACCTTCTTTTTTCGATACTGTTGTCGATGAAAAGGTGAGTTATGTTTTAGACGATGTTATAGAAGAAGAATTACTGACAGACAAACAAGAACGAAAGCGGATTAATGATACTAGTCCGAATCAGTTAGTATTACCGCTTTTATACCAAGATATGGTTTTTGGTTTACTCGCAACTACTCGTAGAAGTGAGTCTTGGCAGTCTCATGAAATAATTGAAATTAAAGAAGTTGCTCAAACTATTGCTATTGCTCGTCTTTTAGAACAAAAACAACAGCATTTAGAAACAAAATATACTCAAATTCAAAAATTACAACAATTAAAAGATGAACATTTAGATGATTTTCTTCATCAACTTAAAAATCCTTTAACAGCGATCGGTACTTTTGCTAAAGTTTTATTAAGAAAAATTGTTCCTGAAGATTCTAATTATCAGACAAGTGAAAGTATCATTAGACAAGGCGATCGATTAAAAGAATTGATTAATGATTTTAATCAACAGTGGCAAAAACAGGATTATCAAACATATACTTTAGCTGATAGTCAATCTACTAGTTTTTTCTTAACTGAAAATGTCGAATCTTTAACACCCACAAATACAATAGAAGTCGTCACACCCATCATCGAGACGATCAAAACTATTGCTAGTGAAAAAAATATTACTGTTTACGATCGAATTAAACCGAACTTATTTCCTGTGATGAGTAACGCTAAAGCTTTGACTGAGATTGTCTATAATTTAATGGAAAATGCAGTTAAATATACTCCGAAAAATGGTAGTATTTTGATTGAAATTAATAACGATCGAGATCATTCTCCTCAAATTACTGTTGCCGACACAGGTTATGGTATTCCACCTGAAGATCAAAGCAAGATTTTTGACAGGCATTATCGAGGTCAACAAAAATACTCTGATATAGATGGTAGCGGTTTAGGTTTAGCAATAGTCAAACAATTATGTGAACAAATAAACCTTGAAATTAACGTTGATAGTCCTTATCGTTGGCTTGATAATCAAGAAAAAAACGGGACAAAATTCACCTTATCATTTCCGCCTAATTATTCACCATAAAAAATGCTTAGTAATGAACAATTAATAATTATCAACTTTTAATTCTTAACTCTTAACTCTTAACTATAAATGATGGAAGCAATAAAAATAGGTATCATCGGTGGTAGCGGACTTTATAAAATGGAAGCATTACAAGAAGTTGAAGAGATTGCTCTTGATACTCCTTTTGGTAAACCATCCGATAGCTTTATTGTTGGTAAACTAAATGATATAAAAGTAGTATTCTTAGCTCGTCATGGTAGAAACCATCATCTTTTACCTTCAGAATTACCCTTCAAAGCTAATATTCACGGGTTTAAACAGTTAGGAGTAGAATATATCATTTCCGCCTCCGCAGTAGGCTCATTACAAGCAGAAATTAAACCCTTAGACTTAGTTATCCCCGACCAATTTATCGATCGGACTAAAAATAGAGATGCTACTTTTTTTGGTAACGGTATCGTCGCTCATATTGCCTTTGGTAATCCTGTCTGTGGGCAATTAGCTGATGTTTTAGCACAAGGAATCAAAAATCTTAATTTACCAGAGATTGACTTACATCAAGGTGGTACTTATCTTTGTATGGAAGGACCTGCATTTTCCACGATCGCTGAATCTAACTTATATCGTAGTTGGGGAGCAAGTATTATCGGCATGACAAACCTAACCGAAGCCAAATTAGCACGAGAAGCAGAAATAGCTTATGCAACTCTTGCCCTTGTTACTGATTACGATTGTTGGAATCCAGCTCACGATCATGTTACCGTTGAGCAAGTTATCCAAAACCTACATAAAAATGCGGCAAATGCTCAAGACATCATTCAAGAGACAGTCAAATTAATCAATAGCGATTACTTTGTAAGTGAGGCTCATCAAGCCCTTAAAAGCTCTGTTTTTACACCTTTAGACAAAGCACCAGTACAAACTAAAAAAGACTTAGAAGTTATCCTGAAAAAATATCTTTGAAAAACTAAGTTAATAATTAACAATTGACGATTAAATATTTTTTATCCTTCACTCTTAACCGTCAACTATTAACTATTAACTATGAACTAACTAACTTCCTCAGCAACGGCAAAGCTTTCAGCGACTTCTGATTCGTCTGTTTTTTTTACTAATTTACCAACTTCTTGGTCAATAAAAAATAGTCCTTGTCCTTCTGTACCAATTAATTTGATTTTGTCTAAGACACCTTTAAACAGAGCTTCTTCTTCATGCTGTTCGGCTACATACCACTGCAAAAATTGAAGTGTTGAATAATCAGACTCTTTATCAGCTAAAGTCACTAATTCATTAATTTTACTAGTAACAAACTGCTCGTGGTTGTAAATTTTTTCAAATACAGTTACAATCGAATCAAACTCAGCTGGTGGAGATTTTATTTGACCAATATTAGCCAAACCGCCTATCTCTTTTACGTAGTTTAAAAATCGTTTCATATGATTAACTTCCTCATCAGCATGGGCAGTCAAAAAACTAGCACAACCGTCTAATGACTTGTATGAACACCAAGCTCCCATTTGTAAGTACATATGAGAGGAATATATTTCGACGCCAATTTGTTCGTTAAGTTTATTTGTCATTTCTGAAGATACCATTAAACACCTCTTTATTTGTAATTAGTTTATGTAAGAAAAATATAATACTACCTACTAATTATATTATATTTTCATAAGTATTGTGAACTTTTGTATCATTACGATCGAGAGTGTTCATTTTCCTAGAAGGATTAAAGTCTTGACTACAACTTTTAATTCTTGCACTGAACAATTCTCATTGTTTCCTGCTTCACGATACAATTGTCACAAAAGAGCTAATCGATTTAGAAAAAATAAAATAGCCGTGAGCGAGAATAAAAGTTACAAAGATACAGTTAATTTGCCGCAGACTAGCTTTAATATGAGAGCTAATGCAGTCCAAAAAGAGCCAGAATTACAGGAATATTGGGCAAAAGAAGAGATTTATGAGAAATTAGGTCAAAATAACCCCAAAGAATTATTTGTTCTCCACGATGGACCTCCTTATGCTAACGGCGATTTGCATATGGGTCATGCTTTAAATAAAGTTCTCAAAGATATTATTAATAAATATAAATTATTACAAGGACATCGCGTCCACTATGTACCGGGTTGGGATTGTCACGGATTACCGATCGAACTTAAAGTATTACAAAGTCTCAAATCAAAAGAAAGAAAAGGATTAACACCGATCGAATTGCGTTACAAAGCCCGTGATTTTGCGATCGAAACTCAGCAAAAACAAGCCGAAGGATTTAAAAGGTTTGGTGTTTGGGGCGATTGGGAACATCCTTATCTAACTCTACAACCAGAATACGAAGCCGCTCAAATCGAAGTATTCGGGCAGATGGCACTAAACGGATATATCTATCGTGGTTTAAAACCCGTCCACTGGAGTCCAAGCTCTCGTACTGCTTTGGCAGAAGCTGAGTTAGAATATCCTGAAGGACATACTTCTCCTAGTATCTATGTTGCTTTCACTTTAACTAAACTAGGAGACAAAGCCAAAGAGCAACTACAAGAATTTTTCCCAGATTTAGCCGTAGCGATTTGGACGACTACTCCTTGGACAATACCAGCTAATTTGGCTGTGGCGATTAATCCTGATTTGACTTATGCAGTCGTAGAAGTTATCCCCCCAACCGAAGAAGAGAATAATTCCTCTAACCCTCCTTCACAATCCGACGATAAGAATAATCCCCCCAAACCCCCCTTTGAAAGGGGGGCTAAATTCCTGATTGTGGCTGAAGATTTGGTTGAAAGTCTTAGCCAAACATTAGGTTTAAATTTGACTGTTAAAACTACCTTCAAAGGTGAAGTATTAGAATATTGTAAATATCAACATCCTTTATTTGACAGAGAAAGCCCTGTGGTTGCAGGAGGAGATTACATCACCACCGAATCGGGTACAGGTTTGGTACATACCGCCCCTGGGCATGGGCAAGAAGATTATATCACTGGACAAAAATATGATTTACCCATTCTTTCTCCTGTTGATAATGGAGGTAAATTTACCGAAGAAGCGGGAGAATTTGCTGGTTTACAGGTAGTTGCAAAAGGTGATGAAAAAGTCAGTCAAGGTAATCAAGCTATTATCGACGCTTTAACGGCTAAAAATGCTTTATTAAAACACGAAGAATACGCTCACAAATATCCTTATGATTGGCGTACCAAAAAACCGACAATTTTTCGGGCGACTGAGCAGTGGTTTGCTTCTGTTGATGGTTTCCGTGATCAAGCATTAAAATCGATCGAAGAAGTTAACTGGATTCCTTCCCAAGGAAAAAATCGGATTACGCCAATGGTGAAAGAGCGAAATGATTGGTGTATTTCTCGTCAAAGAAATTGGGGCGTACCTATTCCTGTTTTTTATGATGAGGAAACTAACGAACCTTTATTAAATGAAGAAACGATCGATTATGTTAAAAACATCGTTAGAGAAAAAGGTAGTGATGCTTGGTGGGAATTGTCGGTAGAAGAATTGTTACCTGAAAGTTACCGCAACAACGGTAAAACTTATCGTAAGGGTACGGATACCATGGATGTTTGGTTTGATTCTGGCTCATCTTGGGCGGCAGTGGCGAAGCAAAGAGAAGCTCTAAAATATCCTGTCGATTTGTATTTGGAAGGTTCAGACCAACATCGGGGATGGTTTCAGTCTAGTCTTCTGACTAGTGTAGCAGTTAATGGTCATGCTCCTTACAAAACTGTTTTAACTCATGGTTTTGTTTTAGACGAACAAGGCAGAAAAATGAGTAAGTCTTTAGGTAATGTCGTCGATCCTAACCTTATCATCAGCGGTGGTAATAACAAAAAGGAAAAGCCTCCTTATGGTGCCGATGTCTTGAGATTGTGGGTATCTTCTACTGACTATTCTGGTGACGTGCGGATTGGTAATAATATGATCAAACAGTTAGCTGATGTTTATCGTAAAATTCGTAATACGGCTCGTTTTTTATTAGGTAATTTACACGACTTTAATCCTGCTACCGATGCTGTCGCTTATGATGATTTACCTGAGTTAGATAAATATATTTTGCATCAAACTCATCTTGTTTTTAGTGAGATTACTGATGCTTTTGAAACCTATCAATTCTTTAAGTTTTTCCAAAAGGTACAGAATTTTTGTGTAGTCGATTTATCTAACTTCTATTTAGATGCCGCCAAAGATAGATTATATATTTCTAATCTTGATTCTCCTCGTCGTCGTAGCTGTCAGACAGTGATGGCAATCATACTCGAAAATATTACTAAATCGATCGCACCTGTATTGTGTCATATGGCAGAAGATATTTGGCAGAATCTTCCTTACGAAAAACCCACAGAATCGATTTTTGAATCTGGTTGGGTAAAATTAGACCAAAACTGGGTTCAAAGCGAAGATTTGGTGGCAAAATGGGAGCAATTAAGAGAGATTCGTACGGGGGTGAATAAGGTTTTAGATAACGCTCGTAATGCTAAGTTAATTGGTTCGTCTTTAGAAGCTAAAGTATTGATGTATTCAGACGATACTAAATTGATTGAGTCGTTGAAAAGTCTTAATCCGACTGTCAGTCTTAATGATGGTAATAGAGTTGATGAGTTACGTTACTTGTTGTTAGTTTCTCAAGTGGAATTAGTTGAGGATATGTCGGCGTTAAGCGAAAGCGACTATCAAGCTGATATTGAGTTAGGGGATTCAACTTCTTTGAAAGTAGGTGTGTTTACGGCTGATGGAGAAAAATGCGATCGATGTTGGAATTATTCCACAAGCGTGGGTAGTTTTACTGATGAGCCTTTAATTTGCGATCGGTGTAAAGAAGCCTTAGCTGGTAATTTTTAATATAGCAAGTAACGAGTAAGTTAGAACATCCTCTACCACCCCTAACCCACGGGGCTTACAAGCATAGTTACGTCAATTCAGATGACAGCCCCTCCTCCTTCAAAGGATGGGGAACTTCATTCAACTGTTTAAAACAACTCGTTTACTCTTAATGATCTGTATTTTTAGATATTTTTTTTAAGTAAGTAACGATATAGCTGAAAATATCTTCGGCTATATAATTACTTAAATCGAAGTCATAAATGTTTAATAAACTATTGACAGCAAATTCGTTGATGCCTATTTCCTTAAAAAATTTGTTCCCTGAGTAATACGTAATGACACAATATAAATTTACTAATTATTTTGAAAATGAAGTTTTAATTAAACGTCCGTACATAAAGAAAGAGTGGTGTATCCATGTCATTGAAAATCCGATTAAAATAGAGTTACAAGAAAATAATCGTTTTCGATTTTGGGGAATGATAGAAGAATTTGATAATCGTTTTTTAAGAGTTATTACTTTAGAAGATAAAATAACAATTCATAATGCTTGAACCGATCGGAGATTTAAACCATGAAAATTAATTATTATCCTGATACAGATTCTCTTTATATTGATTTATTAAATAAAGCTAGTGTAGATAGTGAAGAAATTAGCGAAGGAATTGTTGCTGATTATGATGAAGATGGCAATATAGTTGGTATTGATATTGATAATGCTAGTCAAAAAGTTAAATTAGATGAATTAACTTTAAATCAGTTACCGACCAATATTCTCAAATTAGTAGCATAAAAAACTTATAATTTGTTAAAACATTAAAGAATTAAAATGTCTAATTTTGAAAAAGGTTTACAAGCTTTTAAGCAAAAGAATTATCAAGAAACCTTACGTTTGTTAATACCTTTTGCGGAGGAAGGAAATTCAGAGGCACAATGTATTTTAGGTAATATATATCATCTAGGATTAGGAGTAGAAGTAGATATTAAAAAAGCGATCGAGTGGTATCAAAAATCTGCAAAACAAGGTTATCCTATTGCTGAAAATAATTTGAACACGATTAGGATTGTTGAAGGAATTAATATCATTTCCGATATATCTTAAACGATCGATCGAGCTTTTTAGTTTCTTTAAGAGCTTTACTATCCCATTCAATCTTCCACATCAAGAATCCTTTTGGCATCTTCGGTTGATATTCGCTCTCCAGGATTTTGTATTCTATCGATCGTACCTTCTGTATGGGCTTCATTCAAATCTTCGCTTTGCGATGTTGGGTTCGGTTTTTTCTGTCTATAACCAGCTTTAGCCAAAATTTCTAGATAAAAAGATTCTAATCCATTCTTTTGAGCTTCATCAATCAGTTTATTAATTTCAGACAGGTGAATTGTTTCTGACTCTTCCGCATTTACGCCAAACTTACAGTTGAAATCCCAGAAATCTGCACCTTCGGGTAACTCTTTTTTTCTCTCTCTTTTAAGGTACTTCTTGACATCGTGTTTGATCGATTCTACAATTCTGGCAACTTTCATTTTTGGGTGCGTTAATCTGAATGTTTTTCTCATATTTTTCCTTGTTTAAATTGTGTTGTTCTACTGATATAGCCGAATGAATTTGTGATTACTTATACTCTCGCCAACCCCTCTAAATCTCCCCTTCAAAGGGGGAGACTTTCATCAACACAAAAAGTGCAATTATAAATTTATTTAGCTATACGATCGAATAAATGTCTTAGAGAATAATAGATTTACTCTCTTCTGATGCAGAAATTATCAATTAAGTATATCGCAACCGATCGTCATATTCGCTAAATTCAGTGGTGATTGGTGAGAAGAATATGAACGAACTTAATAACTTAACACTGTTTAATAAATCGTTTCCAATACTGACTAAGCTTTACCTGCACTACCAAATAACCTAATTTTTTGAGCAATAACCTCTTGCATCATACCCGTTGATACTTTTTGGCAATCTAAAAGATCACTTTTAGAATCAGTTTTTCCATACTCTCGCCAAAACTGGAGATATTTTTGTCGTACTTCAGTGTTGACATTAAACTTACATACACCCAACTCGATCGATCGTTTAATCATCAGAGCGGGTAAGCCAGAAGCACCGTGTAATACTAAAGGAATGTCGAGTTGCTGACGAACTTTAGCTAAACGCTCAAAATCTAATCTAGGTTCGCTATAATACTTACCATGAACATTACCAATAGTAACAGCAAGAAAATCTACACCTGATTTTTTAACAAATTCCTTAGCTCGATCGGGATCGGTCATTTTAGCTTCTTTTTCCGCAACTGTCATACCATCTTCCGTACCGCTAATTCTACCTATTTCTGCTTCCACAGTAGCGTTGTTAGCATGAGCTAGAACAGTCATTTCACTAGTAAAAGCAAGGTTTTCTTGATCGGAAAATTTAGAACCATCTGCCAAAACAGATTGTATTCCTGCATCCAAAGCCATTTTGATGATAGCAGGTTCTTCACAATGATCTAAATGAACTGACATGGGTACGGTTGCTGAGTCTGCCGCTTCTAAAAATAGTGCCATTAGAGGCGAACCGCCATACTTTAAGATATGGGGCAAAATTTGAATAATTGCGGGACTCTTATCAGCTTCAGCCGCATTGACGACAGCTTTAGCACCTTCAAGATTATATAAATTGAAAGCACCCACAGCGTAGGAATACTTTTGGGCTTTCTCTAAAAGGTCTTTGGTAGAAGTCAGCATGAATTTATTAATCTGCGATCGTATCTAAATCAAACTTTATCAGGACGCAATTTTATGGATCTTACACCTTATAGAATAATATCACGAAAGTTTCTTTGTAAAAGTTAGTCTTATCGTCGAGTAAGCAGTAAGCAGTAAGCAGTAAGGAGTAAGCAGTAAGGAGAATGAGTGAATTTAACTTTTACATGGAGTACCTTTTTTAACACCATTCCACCATTCCACCATTCCACCATTCCACCTAACTTACCCTTTGCACGAGTGCCCTTTTGACCTTTGTGAGGTACATTTTCAATTAGCAAGTTTCCCTTTGCTTTCGGGCTGGGCTGTTTCATTCTCAAAAATAAGAAAATAGCTAGAAGCTATTATTACTTATTAGTTAATAATAAATCATAAAAAACCTAATTTTCAAAAAGATATTAATTATAATTTATTAGGCAATTTTTTAAGTTTTAAAGTATAGTAATATAAAGCAACAGGTTTATCGATCGCTACAAAATAATCAGGATCTTTAGGTGATAAATAAACAGCGGAAACTTGTATTGCTTCAATTAAATTAGGCTTAACCAAATGATATTTTGTGGTATTTTCAACAATGTTTAAATAAATATTATCTAAACGACGAAAAAACTGGCTTGTTAATTCACTTGTCGTAAATTCTTCCTCAGAAGTTTGTTCTTGTTGCCGACCAATTACTGTTGAAATTAGTTGGTTATTTTGACTAAATGTGGTTATTTGTTCAGTTGAATTATTAGGATTAGCGATAACTTTTATGGCATTATCTTGACCTAAATATGCTTTTGCGATCGATAAACCATTAAAAACTCGATCGGCAATAATAACCTCTGCTGAATTAACAACAGTAGGTACAAAGTTATCTCTTTTTGGTAATTCAATTACGGGAATATATTGCACATCAAAATTAACTATTTGGTGTAGATATTGTTCATTTTGGTTAAATCCGGGGGTTTCAAATCGAGGTGCGAGAGGCGCAATTTGCTCTTCTAAAATACTTGTAACTTGCCATCTACCCGCAAACCAATCAGGAAAAATCAAATCTCTGTCTGGTTGAGGTAAAGATATTTTGCTATTCCATTGCGGATATTGATTAATACGCTCGTTGAGGTTAGTTGCGTGAGCGGATACAGGATTGAGTAAAACCAGATTGAAAACTAAAAAAAAGAAGAGGAAAATTTTGGCAAACATTGATGATTGAGCGAAATATGTACGATCGTACACTAAATAGGTCATAAAGAGTGAACAATGAACAATGAACAACTAACAATTAATACTCTTTACTCTTTTATTCTTTCCTAATGTTAATTACTTTAATAACTAATGATTGATTATTAAACAATGATAAAATAAACCCTATATAGTTTAATGGTCATAAATAAAAATGCCTCTTACCTTAGAAAATTTAATTCTTTTAGCAGAAGACCAATTAATAGAATATAGTACAGATGCTAGAAAAATAGAAAAATTAAGACGCAAGATTGGTATTTCGCTTAATTTTGTCGAACAAAAAAAATTAAAAACAGAATTATTAGCCCAAATGCCACAAACCTTCTGGGAAAAAAGTATTGAAAAAAGTCGTCAGACATGGGCATTACCTTTTTGGGGTATTGGTGGTTTGGGTTTATTATTTGGTATTTCTTCTCAACAATATTTAGACTTTATCGCCCCGGCAATTGCTATTCCTTTAGCTATCAAAATACAAAAATTAGGTTGGAGACTCGAAGCAAAAAGACTACTCTTGAATACATTTGAAGATATAGAAAAAAGAGTTGAGCAATCATCTAATTAAATCTTGCTGACAAATAAGAAATAAAATCTAATCGGATGTAATTATTGATAAATTACGATCGAGTGCCGAGAAAACGCTTATATAGTTACTAACAAAAATAAAAAAAACTGATCATTATGAAGAAAAAAGTTTTTATTCTCCAGAAGTAATTACAAAATTTTCGGAGATAACCTTATTTTTACCTGTCTGTTTACCGTGATATAAAGCTAAATCAGCTCGAGAAATAATTTGATTCAATTCTTGATCATCAAAATGATAAGTAGAAACACCAATACTTACCGTAACTTGCTGATGAGAATTCTGATCGAAGACAAAAGTTTTGTTTTCTATTTGCTCACGCAAACGATTAGCGACGACTATTGCCTCATTTAAAGAAGTTGCCGACAAAAAAATAATAAATTCTTCTCCGCCCCATCTAGCACACAAATCTTCTTGACGCAAAGAATTAACACATTCTTGAGCGATCGATTTTATAACACAATCACCACTTAAATGCCCATAAGAATCATTAATATTTTTAAAAAAGTCAATATCTAAAATCAATAATGAAAAAGCTCTTTTTTGTCTTTGTGCTAAACCAAATTCTCTTTGTGCTAACTCAGTAAAATGACGACGGTTGTAAATACTAGTCAAATCATCGGTAATGGCTAGCGTTTCAAGCTTTTTTAACGTTTTATTTAATTCATCTCTAGTAAATTTTAAGTCTAAATGAATTTTGACACGCGCTAGTAATTCTTGATTATGAAAAGGTTTAAGAATATAATCTACAGCACCTAAATCAAAAGCTTTCAAAATATCTTCTTTTTCGCTACTCGCAGTAATAAAAATAATTGGTATTTCTTCTAAACAAGGATTTTCCTTCACTTTTTGACACAATTCCAAGCCATTCATTTTCGGCATCATCAAATCTAAAAGAATTAAATCTGGTTGATCATTGTCATTTTTTTCTAACCAAGGTATTACGTCTAGGCTATCAGCTAAGATTTCAGTTCGATAACCTTTTTTGTTTAATATTTTTTTTAATAAAATACGATTTACAGAGTTGTCATCTACCGCAAAGATAAAAAAATTCTGCGGATTATAATCGGTCATAGGATTTAGATGGTTGACTATCACAAACAAAACATCATACTAGACAAAACTACAATCTAAGTTCGATTTTTACGTTGATCTTGTATCTTAATTTAATTAAAATCATTATTTTAATCTAGAACCAATTTAAAGATTATCTAGCATATCTAACTATCATTGTTGTAATCATTCTTAATAATCTTAACTCAAAAAGTATTCTCGTGAAAATTTATAGTTAAAGTTATTATCTTTGATTATTAAACATCGATAATAATTAAGATAAACACTGTTTAGTTGTATTGTTAGTCTTACTTAATAAAAAACAAATACATTATAATTTATTAAAGACTAATCTTGCCTTTTTTAACCTGAAAGATTTGTGATTGCTTTAACAATTGTTCTTCAAAATAATTCAGATGAGTAGTTGTAATTACAGTTTGAAAACGATTACCAATTGAATCAAGCAGTTGCTGTTGTCTTTTTAAGTCTAATTCTGCCATCACATCATCTAGTAGCAATAAAGGTGGTTCACCAATTATTTCTTCAATCAATTGTAGTTCAGCTAATTTCAAAGATAAAACCAAGGTTCGTTGTTGCCCTTGCGAGCCATAATTTTTAGCAGGAATGTGATCAACAATAAATTGTACATCATCACGATGAGGTGCCTACCAATGTTGTTCCTAAAGCTAATTCTGCTGAGCGTTTTTCTTCTATTGCGATCGCTATTTGCATTTTAATTTTTGCCAAATCATCTTGATGATACTCAACATTAGGAAGATAAATTAATCCTAATTGTTCTTGATTATTACTGATTTGCTGATGCCAAAATTTAGCTAAAGGTTCTAGTTTTTGTAAAACTCTATTTCTTCTTCTAGTTACTCTACAGGCTGTTTCTACCAGTTTTTCATCCCAAATTGTTAGTTGTATTTTAGCCACATCAGATAAAGTACGATCGTATTTGTCAACTTGTTGTTTTTTAAGCTGTTTTAAAAGTGCATTTCTTTGTTTCAATATTTGTTGATATTGTTTAAGAATATAAGCATAAACAGGTTCTAATTGAATTAACAAATTATCAACCCAATTTCTTCTATATTCGGGAGTTCCTCTGACTAAATCTAAATCTATACTAGAAAATGATACCGTATTAACTATTCCTAAAAAATCTATTTGACGTGATTTTTTTTCTTGATTGACATCAAGTTGTTTTCTTCCTTTGTGAGGAATTTTAATTCCTAAATTGTAATTAGAATATTTTTTTTTCACTTCAGCGTTTATCTTGGCGTATAACCTATCTTGATAAACTAAATCTTGGTCTTTACTGGTGCGGTAGCTTTTAAGAGTGGATAATAATTGAATTGCTTCTAATAAATTAGATTTTCCTTGAGCATTTTCGCCTAAGATAATTATTTTATTGCTATCAAAGTTAATTGTTTCTTCTATGTAGTTACGAAAATAACTTAATTTGATTTGCTCCAAATACATTATTAAGGGATGATTGATGATTTTTGGCGATAACTGCCGACCTATACTATATTATATCTTTTATCTTCAATGAAAATACTTAGTTCATTGTTTGGCTATATCTGAATGAGACTAAATTAATCATGATTTCCCAATCGATTGTACTTTACCAAAAATATTCATGATGATAATAGATAACCTCAGCTTGTTAAGACAATTAGTAATCCTGAATAATAAAATATTGCTTTGATTGAGATTAATATGTTATAAATTGAGCATAGATATTTATCTATTTTAAAAAAGATAGCATTTGTTTTATTCTATGATTATTAGAGAGTATGAAAATAACTAACAAAACAGACTCAAGTGTAATCAATAAAATTGCTACTCAAAATATTTCAAATAATCGTACTCTAAATTTAGCTGTAGTCTTTAGCTACATTAACAATGAGCCAACTAATTTTGATCGAACTAATTTATCTCCACAAGTTATTAGTTAACAATTAAATTTTCCTTGCTATTTTTATTTATTAGTTGAAAGTACTGTCGCAAATATAGTCTTTCAACTTTTTTATGGTAAAACTTTGATGCTTGCTTGGTTAGACTTTTGTCATTTATTAGTTAGAGATTAATCTCTCAAAGACTCAACTGACGCTACAAAAATTTTGTTTTAGGTGCAATATGTGTAGTAATTAAACAAAAATAAATGTATCTAAGCACGAAAAAACGATCGAGAATTTATCGCTAGTTACAGCATTGATACATCAATTAGAATATGGGTAATACCAGAATAAAATAGCGATTTGTGTCGTCAAACTTAAACCTAAAGTACCGATAAACAAACCTAAGCAATCAGTTTTATTCATTCTTTATATTTTGATTAGCAACCAAAATTGATTATAACTCAAATTAGAAGATGAGTTTTGGTTGATGTAAGTAGCTCAAATACGATCGTTTTTTCTCCTAAATACAACCCCTCGTGTTTCTCCCCTTATCAAAAAGAGACTTTTAAATAGATCGTCAATCGGTTCATTTTACTCAAAATTTTATTAATACGTTTAAAATAACGTACAATAAAAATAACGTATATTAATTTGATCGTACAAAAAAATGAAAGCTAATCCAGGGGGAATTGTTGCACCTCAAAACGTAATTGGGAGAGACAAGTTAATTGCTCAAATCTGGCAAAAATTGGAACAGCAAAGCATAATCCTAAGTGCCGAAAGACGTATGGGTAAAACCACCGTCATTAAGAAGATGCAAGCAGAAGTAGAGGAGAGTAAATTAACAGTTTATCGAGATTTGGAAGGTGTACGATCGCCTATTGAGTTTGTAGAATTAATTTGGCTAGATGTAGAAAAGTATCTTAGTAAAAAAGGTAAAGCCAGACGGGTTAGAGATTTTGTGAGCAATTTAGAAGGGATTGAATTTAGTGGTTTTAAGTTTCCTAAAATTGCCGCTACTCATTGGAAAACATTATTAACCAAAACGATCGAAGATTTAGTTACAAATCAAGAGCGTCAGGTAATTTTTCTTTGGGATGAGATGCCCTATATGCTTAATAATATTGGCGATGAATTGGCAATGGAAGTTTTAGATACATTACGATCGCTTCGTCAAACTTATCCTAATATCAGGATGGTATTTACAGGCTCTATTGGTTTGCATCATGTGGTGAAACAATTACAGCAAAAAGGCTATAGTAACGAGCCAACTAACGATATGTATCCGATCGATGTACCACCTTTATCTTCAACAGATGCAATCAACTTAGCAACTAGTTTGATTGAAGGAGAAAAGATTCAAAGTAATGATACTCAAATCATAGCTCAAGAAATTGCTAAATCAGTCGATCGTATTCCCTTTTATATTCATCATTTAATAAGTGAGCTTAAATTTATGGATGGTGAAATAAATTGTGATACTGTCACACAAGCAGTTAATAATTCGTTGCTTAATCCTCTCAACCCTTGGAAAATGGATCATTATCGTGACAGAATTGATAATTACTACGAATCAGAAAAACGAACATACGCCCTCAATATTTTAGATATTTTAGCGATCGAAACAGCTTTATCTTTTCAGGATTTGTACAACAGATTAGCTTTAGATAACGAGACGGCAGACAAGGAAACAACACGAGACATTTTAAGATTATTACTCAAAGATTATTATCTAATTGGGCAGGGTAAAACTTACGGATTTCGTTATCAAATAGTTCAAAAATATTGGGAGTTATCGAGAGGATTATAACCAATACAAGATTCTTTCGTAGGGGTTGAATATCATTCAACCCAAATATCATTCAACCCAAATATCATTCAACCCAAATATCATTCAACCCAAATATCATTCAACCCAAAACCATAAATAACCTCATCAACCAAAATTTTCTATCTTGTCATATTAAGGGTGCAAACCTTGCACCCCTACAGAATTTATTACTATGAATAACAACTTTCTTTCCAGTTTTACCCCCAGCTTGATGTCTTCAGCTACTTTAGAAGCTATATTTGTGCAAAGACATAAATTAGTAGCAGATTTAATCGAATCAGTTCGTGAAAGTGCCGAAACCGCTAATAAACATTTTCGTTTATTGATTGGCATGAGAGGTATTGGCAAAACTCATACCATTGCTCTAACTTATCACCGCCTTAAAAGTCAAACAGATTTACAAGATAAGTTATTAATTGCTTGGCTCAAAGAAGAAGAATGGGGAGTTAGTTCGTGGTTAGATTTACTACTGAGGATATTTAAGGCTTTAGAGATTGAATATCCACAAGATTACCAAAAGACGTTACAAACTGAAGTTGAATCTTTATATCAACTATCTTCAGAAGATGCTACTAGTCAAGCCGAAAAAATACTTAAAGAGTTTATTAGCGATCGAACTTTACTATTACTAACCGAAAACCTCGATGAAATTTTTAATGGTTTAGGTAATATCGGACAAAAACAATTTCGGGCTTATTTACAAAATCACAACCTTATTACTATTATTGCAACCAGTCAAAGTTTGTTTACAGGAGTTAGTAAAAAAGATTCTCCTTTTTATGGTTTTTTTGCTCCGCAATATTTAGATAAATTAACGATCGAAGAAGCTACTAATTTATTAAGTAAAATAGCTCAAGTACAAGAAGACAGAGAATTAGAATCTTTTATTAAATCGACTACAGGAAAAGATCGTATCCAAGCAATTCATAATTTAACCAATGGTAATCATCGAGTTTATATTATTTTTTCCCAATTTTTGACTCGTAATTCTTTAGACGAGTTAGTTAAATCTGTAATGCAAACTTTAGATGAGTTAACCCCTTATTATCAAGCGAAGATGCAATGGTTATCATCGCAACAAAGAAAAATTATTGAATTGCTTTGCGATAAAGGTGGTCGTTTATCAGTTAAAGAGATTGCTAGGCGTTGTTTTATTACCCATCAAACGGCATCTAGTCAGTTAAAAGATTTATTAACTAAAGGTTACGTAACAAAAGAATCACTAGGTAGAGAATCTTTTTATGAATTACAAGAGCCTTTAATGCGTATATGTTTAGAAATGAAAAAGCAACGAGGTGAACCAATTAAATTGTTGATTGATTTTTTGAGGAGCTGGTACACAGAAGAAGAGTTGAAAGCAAAATTAAAGTTATTGCCAGAATATTGTTTAGAGAGAGAATATATCGATCGTGTTTTAACTATTAAAGAAAATAGTGATAATTTAATATTTTCGGCTGTTCAACAAGCTAAAGGAGAAAATTGGGAAGAGGCTTCAGAGTTATTTTACGAAGCAATTAAAAATGACGATCGTAATCCTAATATTTGGTATAACTTTGGTGTTGCATTGGATAGACAAGAAAAACATGAAGAAGCTATCACTTGTTACGAACAAGTAATCAAAATTAAACCAGATGACTTTGAATCTTGGAATAACCGTGGTTGTAGCTTATTTGATTTAAAAAGATATGACGAAGCATTTACCTCTTATCAAAAAGCCATCCAAATCAACTCAAATAATTATGATGTGTTTAATAACTGTGGATTTCTATTGTATCAATTGAGAAGATATGACGAAGCAATTGTTTATTATCAAACAGCCATAGAAATTAATCCGAGTAATTATTATGCTTGGTATAATCTTGGTCTTACATTATATGAATTAAAAAGATATCAAGAAGTAATTACTTCTTACGAGCAAGTCATCACAATCCAACCAGATAATTATTACGTTTGGTTCGACCGTATTAAAGCAATATTTCAATTAAACAATTGGCAAGAAGGATTTCAAGAATTAGATGATGCCCTAAATCGCTTTGCCCATGAAGAAGAATCCCATACAGGAGATACGACTGAATATATCAAAATTATCTGGAATAGCACCACAGATATTAATCTTTGGAAATCTCGCCTTAAAACTCTGGTCAAAATTTATGATGAACACCTAGTGATTTCTGCTTTAAGTAAAGGAATTGTCGATAATATTCCTAACTTGATGTCAGAAATGGTAAGCGATAAATTAGCTCGTACTTGGTTAGAAACATGGCAATCTATAGTAGGAGATAAACCAGAATTATCAATTGCTTTACGTTTATTAAAAACAGCAGTGGAATATAAAGAAACAAAAGGAGACAGAAGAGTCTTATTGAAATTGGCTAGAGAAGAGAGAGAAATACTCGAACCTTTAGTTAGTAAGTAATAAAAAAATTCTTTAATTACGCTCAACTTAATTCAAATAATTATATAAATAATATGTGATGAATAAACCAGAACAACTTCCTCAATACCACGTTAATGTTAGAAACAAAAATAGTGAGAAACAAACCGTTGCTTGTTTGACTCCTTGTAAAGAAATCGATATTCTATCTTTAAATCGAGATAATTGGGTTTGTAACTGGCAAAGGTTTTGGCAAAAAGCTGACTGGGATTGTGAATGTATAATTAAATTGAGTTGGAAAGGTCAAATTCTAGGTTTGATTCATTTTGCTCTTTATCCATATCCACCAACAAATAATCTGGCTGAATATGTCGAGATATTGCATATAGAATCTTGCCGAATACAAGACAGAGATATAACACCTGTTGGTTTTTGGCTAATTTGGTATGCAACGAAAATAGCTCTTTACTATTGTGAAGGTAATTCTTTTGGATCGATTCTTGAACTTGATGCGATCGAAGACGCTATTGATTATTATCGAGATAAAGTTAAGATGGAAGAAATGGGATGGACAACTATTGCCCCTGGAGAAGAAGGATATGCTTTCAAATTTTCTCAAACATCAGCAAAAAAATACTGTAACAGAATCTCAACTAAATACGGAATGCCAAGAAGTTCAGGACAATGATGAATGGATAGAGGAAACTGTTGATGATGTGATAACGATCGTTGTTAATGATGATTTAACTCACCAACAAAGATACGAAAATCGTCGAAGCAGAACTTATTATAAAGATAAACAGATTAAAGATTAAAGAAATTTAGTCTAATATCAAGTTCGGTCGATTGCTTATAAATAGGGCTTGTAGTAATGACTTTAGTCATTCAATTATGAAGAATTAAAATAAAGTTACGATAACTTTTTTCATTTAATATACGATCGTAAAGATTTTATTATAATTAATTAAACGAACTTGGTCTAAAATGATATGATTTATCCGAGTCTCTAGTAGGTAGATTGATAAATGAAAACAAATTGGCTTAAGAGATTCTTACTCGCTACTAGTTCGGCATTTGCTGTAGCTTCATTCTCCTCCTTCGCAAACGCACAATTAGTTCCAGTGCCAGGAACGAGTATATCATTAGAACCGCCAGTAGGTTTTAGCCTCTCCGAACAGTTTTCAGGATTTGTTAATCTGGATAATTTTTCAAGTATCGTCATCACCGAACTTCCTCTTGAAGGTTATTCAGAAATTGCTACCATATTTTCTTCCACCCAGACAGCGATCGAAGCCTTTGCTAGTCAAGGGATTTTAGTTAAAGAAGTATCGACTGTAATAGTAGGTAATATGCAAGTTCCTTTTGTCACAGGAGTTCAAAACGTTAATGACGTAAGTGTTGATAAGTATATCGCTTTGCTACGTGGAGATAAAACGATTTTGCTAACATTTAATGTTACAGACGATCGTCTCGGCGAAGAAGCTGTCATCAAAGCAATTGAATCGATCGAGATTTCGGCAACTCCTTCTGTAGAAGAACAAATCAGTCAGCTACCCTTTACATTCAAAGTTGCTCCTCCTTTTCAAGTACTTCAAACTATTTCTGGTTCGGGTGTTGCCTTAACTCCTAATGGCGAATCAGATTCCTCTGGAAAAAAACCGGTAATCGTCATTGCGAGTTCGATCGGTTCGGTAGTAAACACCACAGACTTAGCCACCTTTGCAGAGCGACTTTTACTAAATACTGAAGGATTTACTAATGCAATAATCAGCGATCGAAAACCGATTAATTTCGCTGGTGGAAATGGTTATTTAATTGAAGCTATAGTAACTGATGGAGTTGTATTGCAATATTTAAAGATTTCAGCAAATACATCCTCTTACGTAAGATTAATTGTTGCTGGAGAAGCTGAAGAAGTAGAAAAATTAATGCCGTCAATACAAGCAATTACCAATTCTGTTCGAGTCAAAGATACTGATTAAATTTCTCAAGTTAATATCTACTCCCCGATCGCACAATGCTTCGTTCAGAGTAAAAGCGAGCTAGTTTGTTGGCATTACCACCATAGCGAAAATCGTTCTTTTAAAGGTATTAATTTACTCAATCATCAGCCCAACAATTTTGTCAAAGAGTCACCAGAGAATTTTCTACACCAAGAAAAATCTGATTCCTTTTTGGAAGAGGATAAATACGAGCTCATCATATCAGGTTCACAAAAAGTTAAGACTTATCAACAAACTTTAGAAATATTAAATAATAGAACCTACTCTAAACACAAGCTTACTAAAAATTAATCGATTGTTACTTCAATTTAAACGGAGACGATCGATAATTCCACTTCAAATATGAGCATAAAACTCCCACCGAGAAATTAAAATTTAAGGCGGATTACAGGGTGCAAAGCTTGCACCCCTACCATAGTTGTTGATTATTCGGCTTTGGCAAAAATCAACTCTTCCTCCTCTAGACTAACAAGCACTTTGTCTCCATCGCTGAAGCTATTATCTAGTATTTTTGTCGCCAGAGGATTTTCTAACTCACGTTGTATAGCACGTTTTATCGGTCTCGCACCGTAAGTTGGATCGTATCCTGCATCAACGATATAGTCTTGTGCTTCGGGCGTTAATTCGATACTGATACTTTGCTCTGAAAGTAAGTTTTCTAGTCGTTTGAGTTGAATTGAAACAATATGGCGTAATTCTTCTTTGTTCAAACCGTGGAAGATAATCAAGTCATCAATACGATTGAGAAACTCAGGGCGGAAATGTTTACGTAAAGCAAGCAACGCTTTGTCTTTCATTGGTTCATAATTACCATCATCTCCTGCTAATTGTAAAATATACTCACTACCAATATTAGAAGTCATCACAATTACAGTATTACGAAAATCAACCATTCGCCCTTGACTGTCTGTAATTCTACCATCATCCAAAACTTGTAATAAAATATTAAAAACATCACGATGAGCTTTTTCCACCTCATCAAGTAAGATAACCGAATAAGGACGACGACGAACAGCTTCAGATAATTGTCCACCTTCTTCGTAACCTACATACCCCGGAGGCGCGCCGATTAGACGAGAAACTGAATGTTTTTCCATATATTCAGACATATCAATTCTCACCATCGCATCTTCTGAGTCGAATAAGAAAGCGGCTAAAGCTCTAGCTAATTCTGTTTTACCGACCCCTGTAGGACCCATGAATAAAAATGAGCCAATAGGGCGACTAGGGTCTTTCATCCCCGCTCTGGCTCTTCTGATAGCCGCTGAGACGATCGATACTGCTTCGGTTTGCCCAATAACTCTTTGATGAAGATGAGATTCTAATTCGAGTAATTTTTGTCTTTCGCTTTCTAATAGACGATTAAGAGGAATACCCGTCGTACTGGCAATAATTTCAGCTATATCGTCTTCGGTAACATCTTCTCGAAGCATAGCATTTTCTTGAGATTGCACTTCACTTAGTTTTGCTTCTTTGGTTTCTATCTCTGTATGTAAGGTTTCTACTTTACCGTATTTAAGCTCGGCGGCGGTGTTTAAGTCGTAATCTCTTTCTGCTTGCTCAACTTGTACTTTTAAAGCTTTTTCTTCTTCTTTTAAGTCGTTGATTTCATCAAGTAATTCTTTTTCTTTTAGCCATTGAGTCGATAATTCTTCTTGTTTGACTTTTAATCCTTCAATTTCAGTTGATATTCTTTCTAAATTTTCTTGACTAGCTTTACCGTTATTTTCTTCTCCTGAAAGAGATAACTGCTCCATTTGCAATTGCATCAAACGTCAATCGAGTACTTCTAATTCAACAGGTTTAGAGGTAATTTCCATCTTCAGTTTAGCCGCCGCTTCATCGACTAAATCGATCGCTTTATCAGGTAAAAAACGCCCTGTTATATAACGATGAGAAAGTGTCGCCGCCGCAATTAAAGCTGAATCGGTTATCTTTACGCCGTGGTGCATTTCATATCTTTCTTTTAACCCCCTGAGGATAGAAATGGTATCTTCTACACTAGGTTGCTTGACATATACTTGCTGAAAACGTCTTTCTAAAGCTGGATCTTTTTCTATATGTTTGCGATACTCATCTAAGGTTGTTGCCCCAATACAACGCAATTCACCTCTAGCCAATAATGGTTTGAGTAAGTTTCCTGCATCCATCGCTCCGCCTTCTCTTGCACCTGCACCAACTACAGTATGTAGTTCATCAATAAACAAAATAATTTGTCCATCGGAATTAATTACTTCTTTTAAAACACCTCTAAGTCTTTCTTCAAATTGTCCTCGATATTTTGCACCTGCAATCAAGCTACCCATATCTAGAGAGATTAGTTGACGGTTTTTAAGTGAGTCTGGTACATCACCATTAACAATTCTTTGAGCTAATCCTTCTGCGATCGCAGTTTTACCAACACCGGGTTCACCTATTAAAACAGGATTATTTTTAGAGCGTCTAGACAATACCTGAATAATCCGTCTAACCTCATCATCACGACCGATAACGGGGTCTAATTTCCCATCAGCCGCTTCGGCGGTCAAATCCCGTCCAAACTTATTTAAAGAAGGCTCAGAGTCTGGTGTTTGACTATCAATATTTTGATTCGCTTCTTCCCCTGTTTCAGTGGATTCGGCTTCCATCTGCTCAACTTTAGTTTTGTATTCTTTAATTTTCAACTCGAAGTCCTGAGGATCTAAGTTAAAATTACGTAAGGTTTTTTTGCCTAATCTTTGATCTTCAGCGAAGGCAACCAACATATGAGAAACGCCAATATATTCATCATCCCAACTTTCACGGCATTTTTCTGCTCTGTCTAACAATAAATCTAAGCTACGCCCTAGATACAACTGAGCAATATCAAACATTTTTGGTTGTCGGCTGACAAACATTTTGATTTGTTTGCCTAAGCGAGTTACTTCTAACCCACTATGCTCGAATATTTTGCTAGCGATCGTATTTTCTTCTAGTAACGCTAAGATTAAATGTTCTACTTCTAAATTTTTATGTTTAAAATCACGGCAAATATCCTGCGATCGCACAATGGCATCCCAAGCAATTTCGGTAAACTTATTTGGATCAGTCGGTTGCATCTTTGGTATATAAAATAAATAATTAAATAATGTCAGCTCTTTTTCTTTTAAAGAGCAAAAAAATAATCGCTAGAAATAAAGTTTGTTTAAACAAATAAATCTGGTTTCAAATCTCGTTTTTAAGCTTCAAAACGTATTCGCCTTGTCTGAAACTATAAATATAAATTTGTAGTTAGTTAACTTGACTAATATAAATCAAATTCAAACAGTTATTTGCTTAAGTTAGTTTTTCGGTCAATTGATTAAGGGTTTATCATTAGTTACTCAGTTAGGTTATCGCAAATTGAGATTAATTAATCAAACCTCTATTGTATTTTAAATATTCTCTCTTTTTTCACCGAGTTTATTTGAGGATGTGTTCGATCGATTTTTGAATCTCATCATAATTTAGGCTCATTAACAAAACAAATACAAGGCAAAGAGTGACAATAAAATTATTACTATTTATCTATCATAAATGATTATCTTCAACATTTGAGCGATGAGTTAATTAATCGAGAGTCAACTATTTAGCATTAATAAATTAATCATTATTTGCTAATCCAATTATTATTTTTTGATTTTCAAGTAAATATCGAATGGTTATTTTTAAACTAAATTAATAATCACTTATTAATACTTACTAAAGACGAGATTTTTCGATCGCTGAAATTATTTTATCTTTAATTGTCAAAAATTGTTTTTGAAGAGCAGATTTACTTTCTTGTACTTTATTTGCCCCAGAGACAGAAGCACTTTTTAAAATAAAATTTTCAATTTGATTAATCTTTTCTTGGCTAATTTCTGTCATTAACATAGTCTTGTATTTATCGGGTTTTGCCAACTCAAATAAAAGAATATAATACAAAGGTGTGGAAACCAAATTATTACTTATTTGATAACCAATTTCTGTTTTTAAATCGAGATAACAAGCTAGCCACTTAGGCTTATAATTACGTTGATAAAGTAAATTAATCCACAAAATCATCGGATGTGGTTTAAGTTGAAATAAAAAATAATTAAAGCAAAATGTTGATTGTGGCTGAAAAATATTGATTTCTTTAGATTCAAGCATTGTCCATAAACTAGAAAAATTACCTTCTTTTGCATTTGTTAAACTAGGAAAAACAATCTTTTGTTGTGGTTTATCTTCTGGCCAACTACTTTGCATATATATTTGATATAAAGAAATTGAATCTACTTCTTTCTCCATTTTTTTTTCATCAAGAGTAGAACTTTGATTTGAGGGTAAAGACTTTTCTTTAATCGCTTTAGATTGTGCTTTTTTCGGATTATTATATTCTCTTTCTAAAGGGGTAATAATTTGTAAAATTTCTTGGATATTTTGAGGTCTATCTTGAGGAGATTTAGCTAAACATCTCATGATCAAATTTTCTAACTGACGAGGTAAATTAAGATAAGTAGGTAACGATTTAGGCATTGCTTCATTATGAGCTCGAAACCATGCTTGAAAACTTTTATTATCGGCGGTTATCGGCGTTTTTTGGGCTAACATTTCGTACATCATTACCCCTAAACTGTAAATATCTGAAGTCGGTTTTAATTCATCTTCTGCCATTTGCTCAGGAGAACAATATTCAGGTGTACCCATAAACTTGTGCTGAGATTCTCCTTGCTCAGAATCGTTTACTTGAGCAATACCAAAATCTAATACTTTACAAATTATTTGCTTATTTTTGTCTTGGGCTAAAAAAATATTACTGGGTTTAATATCTCGATGAATAATTGTTGCTAATTCTCCATTGACTAAAATACCATTGTGTGCACATTCTAATCCTAAACAAATCTGACGAGTTAAATATAAAAATTTAGCGATCGAAATTGCTTTATATTTAATTAAATGATCTAAATCATCTCCTTCTAAATACTCCATCACATAATAAGGTATAGTCTGGTCAATGATTCCATAGTCTTTGACTTTGATAATATGATTACTTTGTTCTCCTAGTAAAGCACTTATCTTCGCTTCATTTTCAAACCTTTTAAGCATTTTATCTTTGATTAATGCTTGAGAAAGAAATTTAACTGCAACTATAGAATCTCCAGATTGTTTATCGATTGCTTTATAAACTTCTCCCATCGCCCCTTTACCTA
This sequence comes from uncultured cyanobacterium, assembly GCA_963710605.1. Taxonomy (GTDB): domain Bacteria; phylum Cyanobacteriota; class Cyanobacteriia; order Cyanobacteriales; family Cyanobacteriaceae; genus JAALKG01. Next base: position 1,035,651 of record CAVQBA010000004.1, on the reverse strand, counting down.
TTTGATTAATAATTAGATAACGGTTGGCAAGAGTCTGACTTGAGCCATTTCCGAATGATTTAACTACGTCGGATAATGATTTAAACATTGGTTAAATATAAGGTTAATATTATGAGTGCTGAAGATATTTATCAATAAAAAAAATATTTTTTCAATCTATGCAGAAAATCTAAAACTATTAACTCATATATTTACTTTAGGTAAATTATAGATTAACTATTTTTTTATGATTAATTATATTTTTATATAATAGACTATTTTTTATATTTATTATTATCTAAAAGCTATCAAACTTTTTTTAATCTGTAAGTATCAACAAAACTATTTTACTTATTTTAGGGATATTTATTTAAGTATTTTTAAGCAGAAAATTAATTTGTTCTAGCTAAAATTGATTTTTCTAATCAAACCTCTGTAAACTATAGATAAAATAACTTCTTAACTAATCTTAACAATTTTAGGTTGTTTAGCTAAATTTGATTTTTTGATTATTATAGCGTTTCCCATAATTATGAGGTACATTAATTATTTTCAAGTCCCCAGACATAAAAGCGAAGCATCTGCTTATCTTCCCCCTTACGAAGGGGAGGGGCTGTCACCTGAATTGATTTGGCTGTGCTTGTAAGCCCCGTGGCAAGGGGGATAGAGGGGGATGAGTGGGGGATCTTTTTGTCCTTCATAATGGTGATAATTGCTATATACTTATTTCAAGACAAACAAACTCTTGTGATTTTACTTAATAGTTAAGAGAAATTATTGACTTTAACCATCATTATTCGTTGGTTTTTCGTTCATATTTATTTAAAATAGCTACAACGCTAGATGTATCTCTATTCTCAATTATTTACATTCTTTGGTGGTTAAATTAGGTACTTTATTTTTAAGATACACTTTTTGCTAAGCAAATTTTATAACCACGATCGTCTATCAGGAAAATATTCGCTACTGACTTATCTTAATATCATATAATTAGATAATCAATTGCAATCAACAAATTTTTTTCAAGATAATCATTACGTTCTAAATTAGCCAAGAATATCAGCAACCAATTTGATATTAAATAATCAGCTATATGTATTGAGGTATTTGCAATTTTTTTAACTATTTCTTTTAATCGGATACTTTTCACGTTGTTATTAAATGATTAATCCTACCAAAAAACTATCAAAATTTCAGGATAAAAAGCGTCATAACTTTATTCTTATCTTTTTGATGACTATTTTGCTTGCCTATATTGCCATTATTTGCATTAGTAAAATTACGGCGAACATTCTTTGGTATCAAGAAGTAGGTTACTTATCTGCTTTTACAACTCAAGTATTTACTAAACTATGTTTAGGTTTATTTATTTTAGTTATTTCAGCTATTTGTTTAGGGTTAAATTTAAAACTAGCTGAGCAACAAATTACTAAACAAAATGTTTTAATTCGGCAAGGTGCAAGTTTTAGAGGGCAATCACCGCCTTTGAAACTTTATTCTTTATTATTAATTATTTTTAGTTTTGTTGTCTTGATTAGCTCAACGCTATTTTATTTTACTGATATTTTTATTGCCTTATCTAATATTGGATTAGAACTACCTAATTTAAAACCAATTTCTTCTTTTCCTTTTTTATTAAATGTTATTCCTCGTTTAGAAACTGTATTAGATTTACCGATTTGGCAAGTGGTAGTTTTAGCGATCGTCATTACAGTAGTTTTATTAGCTAAAACTAATATTTTTATTGGTGTAATTTGTTTTTACTATAGCTTTTTAATGGCATTGATTTCGGCTCAATACTGGTTTCGTTTTTTACATTTTTTTAATAGTATTTCTTTTGGTGAAAAAGAACCAATTTTTGGTCATGATTTAGGTTTTTATATTTTTCAATTACCTTTTTTACAATTAATTAGTCTTTGGCTTGAAAGTTTACTAATTATTTGTTTAGCTACAGTTACAATCAAATATTTATTAGCTCACAACAGTGTTTCTGATGGTAAATTTAGAGGTTTCGATCGTTTTGAGTTAAGACATCTCTATGGTATCGGTAGCGGTTTGATGCTCGTTTTAGCTCTCATTCACTGGTTAAATCGTTACGTTTTACTTTTATCAGTTGATGGTGTAGTTCACGGTGCGGCTTATACTGATATGAATATTAATCTACCTAGAGAAACAGGTGCAAGTATTTTTGCTTTAGGATTATCTATTTGGTTGTTATTTAAATGTTTGACAGGTGCGGGGCAAGATAACCGTATTTCACTTAAAAATAAAAAATTTCGTTTAGTTACACTTTCGATGTTTCCTGTAATTTTGTATTTTAGCTTTTATGGTACGGGGTTGTTACTCGCTCAATTAGTTCAAAATACAATCGTACAACCGAATGAATTAGCGTTAGAAGAGCCTTATATCAACAATAACATTGATGCCACCAGAGCCGCTTTCAACCTAGACAAAATCGAAGTACAAACCTTTAATCCTGAAGGTAATCTAACCGCCGAAGACATTGAAAGAAACAATCTCACTATCAACAATATTCGTCTGTGGGATACCTTACCGATTTTAAAAACTAATAGACAACTACAACAGATTCGTCCTTATTACGTTTTTTATGATGCAGATATCGATCGTTATAATATCCAAAAAAATTCTTCTTCAGGAGAAAGTAAACAGGTAATTATCTCTCCTAGAGAATTAGACGCTAAACTGTTACCCGAACAAGCTCAAACATGGGTAAACCAACATTTAGTATATACCCACGGTTATGGATTTACCATGTCTCCTGTTAATCGGGTTGCAGAAGGTGGTTTACCTTATTATTTTATCCAAGATATTGGTACAGAAAGTGATCCGGGTGCATTAAATACTTCTTCAGAAGAAGTTAGAGCAAGTATTCCTATTTATCGCCCTCGTATTTATTATGGCGAAGTTACTACTGATTATGTGATGACGAACACTAGTGTACCTGAATTTGATTTTCCTAGCGGACAGGATAATACTTATACTACTTATGATGGTACGGGGGGTGTTAATATTGCCTCTTTTTGGGATAAATTGTTATTTTCTGTTTATCTCAAAGATTGGCGGATGTTATTGACTAATAACGTAACTCCTGAAACACGCATTTTGTTTCGTCGAGATCTTACTACTCGTTTAAGTGCGATCGCTCCTTTTCTTTCTTACGATCGAGATCCTTATCTTGTCGTTGCCAAAGGAGAAGAAGATCCTTTAGATCACCTGTATTGGTTAATCGATAGTTATACCATCTCGAACTATTATCCTTATTCTGACGGTGGCGAAAACCAATTTAATTATATTCGTAACTCCGTCAAGGTTGTAATCAACGCCGAAAATGGCGATGTCAAATTTTACGTTAGTGATGAAGATGATCCAATCATCAAAGTTTGGCAAAAAATATTTCCTAATTTGTTTCAAAAACTAGATGATATGCCTCCGAGTATTCGTGAACATATTCGTTACCCGATCGATTTATTTAGTACTCAGTCAGAAAGACTCCTTAGCTATCATATGACTGATGCTCAAGTATTTTACAACAGAGAAGATCAATGGAATGTACCTGGAGAAATTTATGCAAATGAAGTTAGGTCAGTACAACCATATTATTTGATTATGAAGTTACCGATCGGGCAAAAAGAAGAATTTATTTTACTACATCCTTATACACCCATATCTCGTCCTAACCTAATCGCTTGGTTAGCCGCCCGTTGTGATGGCGAAAACTACGGTAAATTATTATTGTATCAATTTCCTAAACAAAAACTAATTTTTGGACCTGATCAAATTGAAGCACTGATTAACCAAGAGCCAGCTATTTCTGGACAAATTTCCTTATGGAATCGTCAAGGTTCAAAAGTAATTCAAGGACATTTACTGATTATCCCGATCGAGGAATCTTTATTATATGTCGAACCTTTATATATAGAAGCTGAAAAAAATAGTGTTCCTACTTTAGCCAGAGTTATTGTCGTTTACGAAAACCAAATCGTCATGGATGAAACATTAGAAAAAGCTCTTAACAATATATTTACTCCTGCTCAAACTGAAGAAAATTCAGCGATTATTCGTTCTTTAGACAATACGATTATTCCTAGTTTAGAAACAGACACTCCAAGTACAGAACCTTAATTTAGGTTTGACACGATCGAAATTAAAACTTCTAAATCCTTGTTTCTCGGTAAAGAGATAGAGAAATTTAATCTTAACTGTTGATGTAAATCTGTATTTATCGATAAATTTAATTAGATCTTGTTGAGTATATATTTATCTCCACAAGATCTACACATTTTTTAGTTTTAATAAAAATAACTTAAATCAAAACAGTTTGTTTCGCTTAAAAATAAAAGTATCTTGGATTATGCTTTTATTAATTCAATAGGTTAATTGGCGTTAACTTATTCAAAAAAAAACTAAACTAACTTTACCGCTGTCTCAATTATTTAATATTGAGCATTGTTATTAAATATCATTAATTCGCTGTCAGCTTACCGTTATCGATAAGTTATACGATACCGAGAAGTCTCTTGATTAACTGTTTTTACTGCCGATGATACTGCGGGTTTAACACAATCAGGACATGGTGCAGGATAATAATCAAAGGAATTCGCATAGTCTGATAATCTTTGTTCAAGAATTCTTCCTGTGCCTTTGCATTTTAAACAAAATTTCATGTTATTACTCTCTTCGTTTTTTATCTTATCTATTTATATTTTATAATTAAGGACATTTTAACGTAAACGTGGTTTTTACCTAAATTACTGTTAACTTTTATTAATAAGATATAAGTTATATTTCTAATATTTATCATTAATTAGTATTAGCTATTACTAAAGCAAAAAGAAGAATGTACGCACTACTCATCAGCTTAAATCGTTACATATAGAATACTTTAGATATTTCAACTCACATATTTTCGCTTCAAAAAAAGACTTTTTCAACAGATAAATGTTTAAATATTAATTTTTATTAAGTTATATTTAGCAAATTGTAATACTAATATTCTAATAGTAAAAATACTTAAACATATTAATTAAACATATTAATTAAAAAAACGATCGATTGATCGAACAGTTAAGATTTAACGATCAACAATCACTTATTTAGATAATTAATAATTAATAAAAGACAGTGCGTTCGGAAACCCGTACAAATTGGCTAGTTGCTATTAGGGACAAAATTTAGTTAAATTAGCACTCGGAAGGTGAGAGTGCTAAAACAAAAAAACTTAAACCTGAAAATAGAGAAATAAACTAAATTTGGAGTATATAAATTATGGCGGCAATTTCGATTAACGTATCTACAGTTACACCTTTAAGCGATCGAGTATTTGTTAAGGTTAGCGAAGCAGAAGAAAAAACAGCAGGTGGTATTTATTTACCAGATAATGCGAAAGAAAAGCCTCAAATTGGTGAAGTAGTAACCGTCGGACAAGGTAAAACCAATGATAAGGGCGACAAAGTACCCGTAGAAGTAAAAGTAGGAGATAAAGTACTTTACTCTAAATATGCAGGTACAGACATCAAATTAGACGGAAAAGAATACGTTTTACTTTCGGAAAAAGACATTCTCGCTGTAGTTTCCTAATTCAGTTATTTTGAATTCTCCTAATCGTTTCATTTTCAATTCATTACAAAATTAATCTCAATTAGTACAACGGACAATTATGGCAAAATTAATTATTTATAACGAAGACGCTCGTCGTGCTTTAGAAAGAGGAATCGACTTACTAGCAGAAGCAGTAGCCGTAACCCTTGGTCGCTAAAGGACGTAACGTAGTTTTAGAGAAAAAGTTTGGGGCTCCTCAAATCGTTAATGATGGTGTTACCATCGCTAAAGAAATCGAATTAGAAGATCACGTAGAAAACACAGGTGTAGCTTTAATTCGTCAAGCGGCTTCTAAAACTAATGACGTAGCCGGTGATGGTACTACCACTGCAACAGTACTCGCTCATGCGATCGTCAAAGAAGGTTTACGTAACGTAGCCGCAGGTGCTAACCCAATTGCCCTTAAACGTGGCATCGACAAAGCAACTGAATATTTAGTTGGTAAAATTGCTGAACAAGCACAACCTGTAGGCGACAGTAAAGCGATCGCTCAAGTCGGAACAATTTCTGCGGGTAACGATAGCGAAGTCGGCGAAATGATTGCTAAGGCAATGGACAAAGTAGGGCAAGAAGGCGTTATCTCTTTAGAAGAAGGTAAGTCGATGGAAACCGAGCTTGAAATCACCGAAGGGATGCGTTTCGAGAAAGGTTACATTTCTCCATATTTTGTTACTGATGCTGAACGCATGGAATGTGACTTAGAAGAGCCTGTAGTTTTAATCACCGACAAAAAAATTACTTTAGTTCAAGAATTAGTACCTGTTTTAGAACAAGTTGCTCGTCAAGGCAAACCTTTGATGATTATTGCTGAAGATATTGAAAAAGAAGCTTTAGCAACTTTAGTCGTTAACCGTTTACGTGGTGTCTTGAATGTAACTGCTGTTAAAGCACCTGGTTTTGGTGACAGACGTAAGCAAATGTTAGAAGACATTGCTGTTTTAACAGGCGGACAATTAATCAGTGAAGATGCTGGTTTAAGACTAGATACTACTACTGTAGAGCAATTAGGTTCTGCTCGTCGTATTACTATTACCAAAGATACTACCACGATCGTAGCTGAAGGTAATGATAAAGAAGTTCAAAGTCGTTGCGAACAAATTCGTCGTCAGATTGATGAAAGTGACTCTTCTTACGACAAAGAAAAATTACAAGAGCGTTTAGCTAAATTATCTGGTGGTGTAGCAGTCATCAAAGTAGGTGCGGCAACCGAAACCGAAATGAAAGATCGTAAACTACGTTTGGAAGATGCTATCAACGCAACTAAAGCGGCGGTAGAAGAAGGTATCGTACCCGGTGGTGGTACAACTTTAGCTCATTTAGCTCCTAAATTAAGTGAGTGGGCAAACAGCAATTTATCTGCTGAGCAATTAACAGGTGCATTAATTGTGGCTCGTGCTTTAACCGCTCCTTTAAAACGTATTGCTGAAAATGCTGGTTTGAATGGTGCTGTTGTAGCTGAAAAAGTCAAAGAAAAAGACTTTAATACAGGTTTTGATGCTTCTACTAATCAGTACACAAATATGCTTGAAGCTGGTATTGTCGATCCTGCTAAAGTGACTCGCTCTGCAATTCAAAATGCGGCATCGATCGCTGGTATGGTATTAACTACCGAATGTATTATCGTTGATCAGCCAGAAAGTGATAAAGCTGGTGCTGGTGCTGGTGCTGGTGATTTTGATTACTAAACACTAATCAATTTAAATTAGATGATTAAAAGGGTGGGCAATAATGCTCGCCTTTTTTTTATTCCGTCTAAACTTTTTAAGCTTACGGATTACTTTACTTTTGACTAAAAAATTTATTTTTTTGATTAAACTGTTAAGTAGCCCCAATTAATTAAGCGTCAAAAAGCCTAAGTTCGTAGTAAGGGCTTAAGCCCTTATCTTAATAGTTTTTGAGACACCATTAGGGGTAACGACAAACTTTTTTTTTAGATCGAGCTACTTACTAAAGAACAAATCACAGATATATTTATTGCTTTATTGTCTTGGTGCGATCGTTCAAAGCAAGTAAAGTAGATAATTAATTTTGTTTACTTACTTAGTCATTCTTCGGCGGGTTTTATACTTCTATTTGAAATATTACGATTACTGTCTTGGTAAAACATTGAAATGACGATAACTGAATCTCGATCGATTTAGTAATAACTACATAATAAATGACAATAGCACTACAAAAAACAGGTTAAAGCTAAAACTTTAATTTCTTATTTGTCGGTAATTAGTCAAAAAAATATTTGACTAGTAAAAACAAGAGTTAAAATAATATCTAGTAACCAACTAACTTATGATTTTTGATTTAATTTATGACAAGTCCAAGCATTCATCAATACACAGATCAACAAATTTCTGCATGGTTAAGAGGTTTATTGACTATTGCTTACGCTGATGGTCATTTTGACGAAGAAGAACAAGAATTAATTAATAATCTAACCCAAGATGAACTTATCCCTGAAACACAATTAGGTAATCTTGAGATTATCTCAGCAGAAGAATTAGCTAAAGCACTAGGAGACGATTATAAAACCAAAGAAAATTTTTTACGTACAGCGGTAATGGTGGCTCTTTCTAATGGAGTTTATAGCCAAGCTGAGTCTGATGTGGTTACTGATTTTCAGTCAGCTTTAGGATTAAAAATAGAAGCTTTAGAGTCCTTAAAATCAACCCTATGGAATCCTGAAATTGTTGATAAAACTCAAACTTTATCTAATCAAATCGGTAGCCAACAAAATGAAGACAAAAGCACTGTAGCCAAAATAAAACCCCTTAAACCGATTAAAACATGGTTGGATGGGATGGAAGTTGAAGATCCTCGATTAGCCCGTTTTATTTGTAAAATGGTGCCTTCTCAATGTCCTTTTGAAAGAGATGTCGTTCTTTTTGGTAAAAAAATTGTTCATATTCCCCCCATGTGCAAGTTAAATCCTCTTTATGAACAACTAGTTGGCTTAAGGTTTCGCTCTTTATCTTATTTAGCTGATGATTGTCAAGAAGATATAACTCCTTATATACAATAAAAAATAAACACGGTTTTGGCTGTCAAATCTACTAACTTTAATTAATTCTTATTTTCCGCTTAGGTAGTTATGTAGAATAGAGAAATAGTCTCAAATAATAGATACAATAAATTTGTATTTTGATAACTTTCCCATCTTATTAAAAATTATTGTCTAGCCCTTGATTTTTATTTTATGGTAATAATTATTATCAATTTTATCTATCTAATTTTAAAACGATCGTTTTTTCTCTATTATGTTTATTTTCCAAAATCAAAAATTAGGTGTCAAACTTAATTTAATCTTGATCGGTACTTTGATTTTAGCAATGGTTAGTTGCGGTTTTTTTCTTTCTTATATTTTAGAAATTAAAACTGAGCAAGTCGTTGCTAATCAAGCCTTTTTAATGATTGAAACCATGAATTCAGTCCGAAATTATACCAGTAATCAAGTTCAACCCGAATTAGCTTCTCGCCTTGCAACAGAAACTAATTTTATTCCTGAAACTGTACCTGCGTATTCTGCTAGAGAAGTTTTTGAAGAGTTAAGAAAACAACCCGCTTACGAAAGTTTTTTTTATAAAGAAGCTACTCTTAATCCAACTAATCTTAGGGATAAAGCCGATCGATTTGAAACCGATTTAACTCAACAATTTCGCCAAAATTCAGATTTATCGGAGTTGACTGGGTTTCGGACTAATAATGGTCAGGAATTTTATTATATTGCTAGACCGTTAGCTATTGAAAAAGCTAGTTGTTTACAATGTCATAGTACCCCTGAAAATGCTCCTCGTAATTTGATTAACACTTATGGTAGTGAAAATGGTTTTGGTTGGCAACTAAACGAAATTGTAGCATCACAAGTTGTGACTGTTCCTGCTAATCAAGTTTATCAAGCCGCTCATCGGTTACAGGTTACTGTCTTGTTAGTAGTTGCCTTGTTTTTTATTATGGCGATCGTACTTACTAATTTATTCTTGAAAAAATCAATTATCCAACCGATCAAAAAAATGGCGACTTTATCGACTCAAATCAGTACAGGAGATATTACTGATGAGCAACATCAACTACAATTTGAACATAAAAGTAAAGACGAAATCGGTACATTAGCTAAATCTCTCAACCGAATGATTTTTAGTCTTAAAGAAGCAATTAGAATGATTGATGAATCATAATTAATAATTAACAATTAATAATATTTATGAAATAAAAATGGAAATAATAAGTTGGCATGAATTTGAATCAAAATCTAGTAGTAACGGAAATCAAAATCAAAAAATATATAACCAAAGAGTTATTAATAAAGGTCCTATATTTTCTTTGCAAAATAAAGATGTAGCTATTAGATATTGTCAAGAAAATAAAAATAATTTATGTATTTTAGTTGAAAATAAAAATTATTTTCAATCATGGGAAGAAAAAAAAGAATTAGTAAAAACTAAAACTTCATCTAGTTCAGCGAAAACAGAATCATCACGACAAGAGATAAATGAAGAATTTTTAGCTCTAGTTAAAAATATATTATCAGAATATATAGGACCTATCGCTGGCATAATATGTAAAAAAACTGTAACTCAAAATCCCAATTTGACACCTCAAAAATTAATTGATATTCTAGCTGAAAAAATACCCACAGATGAAGATTCTTCCGAGTTTAAAAATAAATTACAAAAACAGCTAAATCAATAAATAATAGTTAATTTAAATAGTCTTAAAATCCTTAATAATCTAGTTATCTTATTTGTGTATATTAGCTCAATCTGAGAAAACTATCTTGACATACTAATGAGCAAAAATTACCTTTGCCCTTTTGACCTATCACTCACCCTTTTTTTAGATTGAGAAAATGATAGTTAAGACAATGAACAACTATTTACCGATGAACCTAAATTATGTTATGATTTTCTAAATGTTTGTGAATAAAGCAAATCAGCCCGAAAATATTAACCTTTACACAAAATAAACCATAAAGGCATGGTTTGGTTACAAAAACTATTTACCAAAACTGAAGACAATATTAATACTTCCTCTGAACAATCTGGAGAAAAAGACTGGGTTACAGTTGATCCTAATTTGTTTGGTAACTGTAAAATTTTTTTCAGTACAAATCAATCGATCGATTTATACGAATTAGAAGAATTATGTGACTCAGTCGGATGGGCAAGAAGACCTTTAAGGAAGGTCAAGAAAGCCTTAGAGAATAGCTATCTAGTCGCTTCTATTTGGGAATCTAGAGGTGCAAAATCTTATTTGGTTGGATTTGCTCGTGCAACTTCAGATCATTCTTTTAATGCCACAATATGGGATGTTGTGATTCATCCACGTTTTCAAAGTAAAGGTTTAGGCAAAGCTTTTATGAGATATATCATTAATAAGTTACGTGCTAATGATATTAGTAATGTTACTTTGTTCGCTGATCCTCAAGTGGTCGAATTTTATTCTCGTTTAGGTTTTATCCCAGACCCAGAAGGAATTAAGGGTATGTTTTGGTATCCAGATTAAAATCAAACTTATGAAAAAGTATTGCATAAATTTAGGGAGTGAGTTATCATAGTAAATGTCATTAAATAACGGGATGTAGCGCAGCTTGGTAGCGCGCCTGCTTTGGGAGCAGGATGTCGCAGGTTCGAATCCTGTCATCCCGATTACATCTATACTCCTTATGTACATTCAATAATTAAGTGTCGTTGTTCACACATTATTGTCGCAGTTTAACCAAATAATGTCGCTACTTTAAAAAAGTACCATTACAAGATACAAAAATAAGCTCAATAATCATTTTTGAATCCCAAAACAGGCGCGCCTTTCAATCTTACTCACATTATCTATTTTAATAGATTAAAGAAATAATAGTTGAGAAACTTGAGAATAGCGATCGTATCGAAGAAAATTTTAGCTTTCAATAGTTTCTTTCAATCTACGAAACACTAATCAGAGCATTGAAACTAAACCATCACGATTGTGAGATAGTAACCATTTAGCTTTCAATCTACGAAACACTAATCAGAGCGTTGAAACAACCAAGCTTTCAACGGTTTCGGGTTTTAATCCTAAACTTTCAATCTACGAAACACTAATCAGAGCGTTGAAACAGATAATCGGGAATTTTCTGAATTTCAGAAAGATCCTTTCAATCTACGAAACACTAATCAGAGCGTTGAAACAGAGTAGAAAATAGCAATATATCTTTTACTTGATGCTTTCAATCTACGAAACACTAATCAGAGCGTTGAAACCCAGCAATTTTTAAATCTTTATTGCCTCTTTTTTTCTTTCAATCTACGAAACACTAATCAGAGCGTTGAAACTCTATACGCCCAAACCAAGTCACTGAAGATTTCTCCAACCCAATTTTGACAAACCTCTTAAATTCTGGACAAAATCAGCTTGATTGACTTAAGTATTTTTAGGTAACATAGAGATAAATATTACTATGTATCACTTTGGCGTTTTTGACAAACCTTCTAAGGATTTGAACCTCACTATAGATTGGTCAAAATTAATTAATGTGAGTGAGATTCCTTCGGTGAAGAAGGTGATTTAGTAACCGTCACTGTAGTCATCCACATCCACATCTCGAGGATTAAGCCAAGAAGATTACCTTATTCTTTGCTTTACTTCTTATTGCTGGGAGCGTACCTAACCGATAGAATAAAGATAGCAAGATCGTCTTCTATCAATTTTTCCTGTCTCTTTGCAAGGTCTAGAGATAGCAGCCTCAGAAGCGGGCAGTTACTAGGGTCAGAAAGAATGAATATTATTTAATAGTCAAACTAACCCATTTTTTGCACAGTGCAGGGGTTTATGGTTTAAACATGGACTGCGACGCTATTAATTATAGTAATACTTATATACTGATTTTGTCAAGGTCTAAGTTAAAAAATTAGGCTGATTTTTCAAGAGCGAGAATTGTAACCATCGATCGCTATCCTTTTAGCTTTTTCCTGCTGTGTACCATCATTACTTTGTTTGATAAATTCAACGGATATTCTTTCTTGATTGGCTAGTTGACTAATTGATTCTATTAGTCTGCTATAACTCCATTGATGTAAATTTTTACGGTATTCTTTCATATATTTTTTCTGAGCTTCTTTATAACCAGTAATTTTAATTTCTGCTTTAGCTTGAACTTCACTATGTAAAATTTCACGAATATTTTTCAGTTCTGGTAAAAAAATACTACCTACTCGATAAGATTTGGCAATATCAACGATCGCTTTGGCAATCAATCGATCGACATATTCACCTAAATTAGACTCTCCTATTTGATTAAATCCTTCGTGTTTTTGGGCTTTGTGTCTTTGTTTTGACAATTCTATTTTCTGTTGACGTTGACGATTCAGTAATTTATAGTTTTCATTCAATAATTGTTTGATGCTACGATAAACGATCGCTTTTTGAGTCAAAACGTTAACTACAGCAACAGTGGCAGGTTTTCGTAATCCAAAACTAACTCCTAAGATAAGATTGGGATTACCTCTATAATGTTGTTTATGTGGTCGTGGAAAAGGATTCTGGATTCTCTCTAAGCTAGATTGCTTTCGTTGTCGATCTGCTTCTTGATTAGAATTAAGAACTGGTTTAGCTTGAATTTTTTCTAATTTTTCTTTTGTTTGAGTAATTTTAGTTTGAGCAATTTCTTGTGTACCTTCTACTGTCCAAAAACGAGTATCTAGCGAACATTGTAAGTAGAGTGTATGAATATCCCAAGGATTACCTTTTCCTTTATTTTCACGCCATAATAAACGAGCAGAACGAAGTGTGAATAAGGCACTGCTATATTTAGTTGGATCTTGTTTGTAAATTTGTCTATCTTCCCAAAAGCGTTGAAACCAATGTAAATGTCTTCTATCGCATCTTATTTCAAACTGATGTTTACTAATACCATTAAATTTGACTAATAGATGTCCTCGCCGATCTTTTGACCAACTTAAATCGGTGTTAGTTTCATAACTAACTGGGTAAGGAATAATCGGTGATTTTCTTAACAAGCTACTTTGCCAAGCGGATGCTTCATTTTCAGTTTCAGGTACTTTTTCTGATGCAATCGCCAAAGTATCAAACCATTCTCTACTAGTTAAATCTCTACCCTTCGGCAGACGATTCTCTAGTTGCTGTTGAAGTCTTTCGATTTCGATTTCTTTTTTTCTTCTATATTGCTCAAATTTAGCTATATCTTCTATTTCATCTGGTATTTGGCATTGATTTTTGAGTAAGTAAGCAATCGCACACCGTTCTAAAGTATTAGTTTTTGATTGGTATTCGTCGATCAAGTGGTTGAATAAATTAGAATCTTTCTTTTTATTCCTATCTTTTTTTGTTTGTTTTAACTGAGTTTCAGTGTCCTCAAGTATTTTTTCTGCTTGAGTAATAATTTTTTCAATAGAGTTACCCGATAATTGTTGTAATTCTAAATCGCTTTTGAGAATATTAAACCATCTACGTTTACCTTCAATTCGTCGCTGAAGCCTCTGTTGAACTGCGAACCATGATTTATATATGTAATGAGTCAAAGCAATCGCACTCGTGAAAAATCTTCCTGGTTGTTCTTGATATTGAGGAAGTTGTCTTAATGGTAAACAAATATCCTTGATGGGTTTTTGAGCAATTTTTTTAGTCTGAAACCAAGTTTCAAAGTCTTGATGTTGACTGACTTGAAATAGTAACTCATTTATTAGAGGAGTGTTTCTATCTGCCATTAACTGCCAAAGATAACGTTTAGTTTCTGAAGAAGCATAAAGACGACATTCGATCGTTTTGATACTCATTGTATTTCATTTGATGAAAAGAATGTCAATTAATTATAGCATAATATTAGTTACTAATTAGTGGCTTTAATGGTGTAAATAAGATTATATTTTATTTTCGTTATAGGATAGTAGGGGTTGCAATAATCGAATTATAAAATGACAAAGAGAGTATATTTAACTTTGCCAGATAAGGTATTTGAAACTTTGGAAAGATGGGCTAATAATCAAGGTCGTCCTGTGGCTAATTTAGCGGCTTATTTGGTGGAAAGAGCGATTGAAGATGCTGAAAATGAGGGCAAGATTCCATCTTCACAAAAAAAATTAATGGATTAGTTGGATTTATTTTGTTATTTATTAGTTATTGTCAATGTACTTAAAAAAATGGCAAATTTAGATATTAATAGAACACTTTCTATTGTTTTACCAACTTTAAGAGAATTCAATGCAACTCTACCTCCAGAAAGGTTAGAGTCATTAAGAAATATTGGGAATATGCTGGAAATGGCACCTGAAGACTGGGAAGAAGAAATTGAACCAGCGTTAATGACAATTATTGAAAACGATGAAGAATTAAAGAGGATATATCAAGCAAATTACTTTAAATTGAATTTAATTGAAAGTACCTTCGGGAAAGAATCAGTCGAACAGATATTACCTACTTGGCAGGATATAGAAAAATTAAACTTAGAAGAAAATAAACCGATTACTTTTGGTATAGATGAAAATAATTCTGTACCCATTATTGTTGCCGCTAGCCAGATTTTCAAATCGGATAATCCTAAGCAGTTAATTACCAATTCCAATATAGATGAAAAATTTGAGTATTATTTTAATTCAGCTACCGATGTAAGTAATTCCGATGAGGGAGTTATAAGAGAAGATATAGACAAAGGTATAGATAAAATACAGCCTCGTTATATAAATACAGGATTTTATCAATTAGATCATTATTCATTAAATCATTATCGATTTGTCGATACCCAACAGCCTTTAGCTTTAGAAATCGCCGAGTATATTTTAAAAGTTAATGTTGGGAAATTTTGGGGAATTGGTTCTCCCGATACTGCTTTACCAGAAGAATTATTAGAGCCTTTTTTTGAAGATAAAGATACTTTAGAAATGGATGTAATACTTCATTCTTTTGACGTTGAAATCATATCTAGTCAACAACGATTAAAACTCTCCAAAATAGGTGATAGTGAATTTATTGATTTTCCTGTGACTTTTACTCGCACTCAAAGACAAAGTATTGATATTGATTTAATGTTTCATGGGTATTTATTACAGTCAAAACGAGTTGAAGTTTATGTGGTGGAAAAATCAGGAGATATTGCCCCAGAATCTGCTTTTCCAGTACAAGATGCTTATATTACTTGGACTCGTAGTGCTACTTTAAATCCAGATGAATTAACTTTTTTAAAGAAGAATCCTCGTAGGTTAACCATAGTAACGGAAAGGGATATTGATTATAATCGTATCGGCTTAAGATTTTACGATAACACAGGAAAAGATTTAGGTTGCCAACATTCTCAACTAACTAATGATAATTTAACTCAAGTTTTAGCTGCAATACGGACTCAATTATGTGAAACAATGGTAAAAGGTTATGGAGGCAGTATTGGGAGTACAGAAGAAGTTTTAACTAAGCATTTAGGTAAATTAGCCGATATTGGCAGATCATTTTATACAGAATTATTACCCAAGTTATCTGGGCAAAAAAATAAGATAGATAGGGGAGAAAATTTAAGAGTTGATTTACAACCAAAAACTATCATTCAAGTAGCACCTTTATCGAGTCAATTAGGTGTGCCTTGGGAGTTACTTTATGAGCGTAAAATAGAAAGTTATCGTGAAGGAAAAATTAAACTTTGTCCCACATGGAAACAGCACGGTGCGAATCCTGAAGATTGCCCTAGTTATGGCACAAAAGAAGAAGCCAAAACAGTTTGTCCCCATAGTTTTTGGGGTTATCGCTATATTATTGAGCAATTACCTTGTAAAGTTATGCCTCATGCTTCTACCCCTGAGCATTCTTTACCTTTATTAATTCGTAATCAGTCACCTTTACAGTTTAAGGCGATCGTTTCTAATGAATTAAATCTATTAGATGAACATTGGCAAAACTTACGTAATTTAGCATCTAAAGAAATACTGGAATTATTAAAACTTGATAGTTTAGATAAGGTAGAATCTGCTTTATTCGATATTGATAATTCTGCTGATATTTTGTATTTTTATACTCATGGAGGAAGTGATATTTTTAGAAGACCATATCTTGAAGTGGGAGATGGAGAACAAATTAAGAAAAATGATTTAGATGCTTGGAATATTAATTTTAATCTACATCAACCTTTAATTGTATTAAATGCTTGTGATTCTGCTGGCTATAGTCCTGAAAGTTTTGAAAATTTGTTACAGTTTTTTCATGATAAAGGTGCGGCGGGAGTAATCGGTACACAATGTGAAGTAAAGGAGATGTTAGCTAATGAGTTAATGATTCATTTCTTTAAGTCTTTCTTTCAAAAAACTTGTGCAGGGGAAGCGTTATTTCAGGCTCGTAAAATACTATTAAATCAGTTAGATCCTAGAGGTTTAGTTTATAGTTTATTTGCTTCTGCTGATGTTAAGTTAGCTCAAGAATTAGTTAAGTAAAAATATAAATATTCTGATTTTTTATAGTATGTACTGTTATAACTAAATTTTAAGCATTTATTTTATTACAATTATTTATGTATCAATTTCATGAGTTCATCTAAAAATCAAGTTCAAGAAAAAAAAACTTTTATAGATGATAATGTAAAGCATAATCTAGATAAGTTACGATACGAAAAATTACCTAAGCAAATTCAAGTAATCAAAAGAAGTGGTCAATTTGCTCCTTTAGACATTAGTAAAATCAGAAAAGTTGTTGATTGGGCTTGTTACCCCAAAGAAGTTAATTCAATTGCTTTAGAATCGGGTTTGAAAACTCGTTTACGTCATGGAATTACGACTAGAGAAATTCAAGATAATTTAATCAACTGTGCTTTAGAATTATGTGATTCTGGAGCAACCAGATTGGCGTTATGTAGCTGGGCGTTTATATATTTGGAGTTTGTGGAAAGAAATTTTAGTTAGTCGGGGTTATAACTACGGTAATTATGTACAAACAGTAAGTGACTTTGTTGCTCAAGGTAAATATGACGATCGTATTTTAACTTATTCAACCGCAGAATTAGAAGAAGCGGGTAGTTGGATTAATTCTGACTGGGATTTAGATTATGACTACGCAGGGGCAGTTTTACTAACTAATCGTTATTTACTTGATGATGAGTTACCTCAAGAAGCGTTTTTAACTTGTGCTTTATTATTAGCGATGGTAGAGGCACCTGAAGAGAGATTACATTATGCTCGTCAATTTTACGAAGCGATCGCATCTCGTCGTATTTCTTTAGCTACACCGATTTTGGCGAACTTAAGAGTACCAAATGGCTCATTGACAAGTTGTTTTATTGTGAGTATTGACGACAACTTAGAAAGTATTTTCCGAGAAATAACTAACACCGCTCGTATTTCTAAAAATGGTGGTGGAGTAGGAGTTAATGTATCCAGAATACGTGCCACAGGCAGTGCTGTAATGGGTAAAAACAACGCTTCAGGTGGTGTAATACCTTGGATTAAATTACTCAACGATACAGCTATTGCTGTTAATCAAGGAGGAAGACGAGCAGGGGCAGTTACCGTCGGTTTAGATATTTGGCATTTAGATGTACCCGAATTTTTGGAAATGCAAACCGAAAATGGCGACCAACGTCGTAAAGCCTACGATGTCTTTCCTCAACTAGTTATCGCCGATGAATTTATGCGTCGGGTACAAAATAGGCAAGAATGGACTTTAATCGATCCTTATGAAGTACAACAGAACTTAGGTATCGATTTAGCACCTTTATGGGGTAAAGAATTTGAAGAGGCTTACTCTGTAATTGAAGCAAGTATAGATACCAGAATCAAACTCTACAAAAAAGTAAGTGCTAGAGAATTATTCAAAGAAATAATGAAAGCACAAGTAGAGACAGGAATGCCTTACTTAGCTTTTAAAGATGCCATTAATCGAGCTAATCCAAATAAACATGATGGTTATATTCCTGGTGTCAATTTATGTACCGAATCTTTTTCTAATGTTACCCCTGGTAAATATGCTCATTGTTGTAATTTAGTATCGCTCAATTTAGCTAATGTGGATGATCAAATAATTGAATCTGTCTGTAATTTAGCCGTGAGAATTTTAGATAATACGATCGAAATTACTCAACCTCCTTTTGAAGATGCCGCATCTCATAACGATCGTTATCGTACCATTGGTGTTGGTGCGATGGGGTTAGCCGATTGGTTAGCCAAACGTCAATTAAGATACAACAACCTCAATCAAATTAGTAACTTATTTGAAGATATTGGTTATTATTGTACTCATGCTTCTATGAAGCTATCTCAAGAAAGAGGTGCTTATCCTGCCTTTGAAAATAGCGATTGGAGTAAAGGTTTATTAATTGGTTGTAAGCCTGTGGAATGGTTCGAGCAAAACGCTTACAATACATCTCGTTGGCAACAATTATCATTAGATATTCAACAACACGGAATACGTAACTCACATATAACTGCGATCGCACCTAATACATCTTCTTCTTTGGTTCAAGGATGTACAGCAAGTGTCTTACCTGTATATAGTAGATTTTTCTATGATAAGTGGGCAACAGGAACAGTAGCGATCGCACCTCCTTATATTAGTGATAAATATTGGTTTTATCAAGAAAATAAAAATTTGCATCAAGATGAAGTAGTAAAAGCGATCGCCACAATTCAACAATGGATTGATACGGGGATTTCGATGGAATTACTCTTTAACCTTAACCAAGGAGTTTATTTTAAATACGAAGAAGAAAGAGCCTTAAAAGCTAAAGATATTTTCGATACTTTAGTCATGTCTTGGTCCAAGGGTTGTAAAGCAGTGTCTTATGTGCGAATTGTGCAAAGATATTCATTTAAGGATGAGGTTAGTAATGCTATTTCCAATTGTTTAGATTCAGGTCACATTACTGAAAATGATATTTCTGAAAATAGAATTCTTAATAACGCAATTAAGCAACAATTATCAAATAAAGATAAATCGTTTTCTTTTGAAAAACGTTATCTAAATTGTGGTTTTTGTTTACTGAATGAGAAAAAAAATATCTCAACTCATCAACCATTGAAACTAAATACCAAAAAGTATTATCTAAAAATTAATATTGGTAAATTTTGGGGAATAGGAAACCCTAACGTTACCTTTCCAGATGAATCAATAAAAACCTTATTTGAAGATAAAGAATATTTAGATTTAGATGTAGTTGTTAATTCTTTTGATGTAGAAATAGATTCACCAATTCAAAAACTAAAACTTCCTCCCAAAGGAGATAGTGAATATATCTTTTTTGATTTAACCTTTACTCGTACAGGAAGACATAGTATTGATATAGACCTACTTTTACAAGGGCATTTATTACAATCAAAAAGAATAGAAATTGATGTGGTAGAAAATGCAGAAGATGAACCACCAGAATCAGCATTTCCTGTGCAAGATGCTTATGTAACTTGGACTCGTGCTGTCTCTTTAAGCACTGAAGATTTAAAACCTCTTCAAGATAAACCTCGTAAATTAACGATTGTCGCTGAAAGAGATATAGACTATAATCGCATTGGACTTCGCTTTTATGATACAGAAGGAACAGATTTAGGCTTTCAACAATCAACCTTAACCGACGCTAAATTAACCAAAGCCTTAACAGTAATACGTAAACAATTATGTCAAACGATGAACGCCTATTCAGGAACATTAGGCAGTACAGAAGCAGTTTTAACTAAACATTTAGGAGAATTAGCAGTTATTGGTAGAAAATTCTATTTAGCTTTACTACCGGGATTAGATTATCAAGAAGATATTCATGATGACAGACAAAGATTAAATGTAGATTTAAAACCCGAAACAGTAATTCAAGTTGCTCCTTTATCTAGTGCTTTAGGTGTACCTTGGGAATTACTTTATGAACGAAAAATAGAGTCTTATCAAGAGGGAGTTACTAAACTTTGTCCTAATTGGCATCAACATGGTGCCAATCCTGAAGATTGTCCTAGTTATGGTACAGATGAGGAAGAAATAACCGTTTGTCCTCATAGTTTTTGGGGCTATCGTTATATTATCGAGCAATTACCTTGTAAACTTGAACCCCATAAACCTTTACCAAAAAATTCCTTACCCTTATTTATTCGTAATAATTTACCGTTATTAGTTAATGCAACTGTCTTTAACAACTTTAAACGATTAGCTCATCATTGGGAAGAATTAGGAAAATTAGCCTCAGCAAAACAACTAGAATTTCTGCGAATTGATAGCCGTGATAGCTTCAAACAAATGATTAAAAATTATGGTACTACTCCAGCAGATATTTTATACTTTTATACTCATGGAGGCATAGATGAATTTGATGATAGTCCTTTTTTGACTATTGGTAATGGTGATAAAATACAGTTAATAGATTTAGATGCATGGGATATGAAATTTGACCAGCATCAACCTTTAATTGTTCTCAATGCTTGTGACACTGCTGATTATACCCCTGATAATTTTGAGAATTTACTACAATTTTTCTGCGATTGAGGTGCGGCTGGAGTGATTGGTACGCAATGTGAAGTAAAAGAAATGTTAGCGAATGCTTTTATGGTTAACTTTTTCCAATCCTTCTTACAGCAAAATCCCGCAGGAGAAGCCTTATTTAAATCTCGTCACAGCTTATTACGAGAACATTTAGACCCCAGAGGATTAGCTTACAGCTTATTTGCTTCTGCTGATGTAAAATTAGCTCAACCTGTGTGTGGTTAACTCAAAAATAGAAAATCCTACTTCTTAGGCATTTTTATTCAAAGAACTTGTAGAACAAGAAAAAGTTTTTTCATCTGATTGCTAGAATTGCTATGATTCTATTGGACAAATTAATATAACTCGATCTCCTATGGGAAAGTTATTGTTGCGTTTTACTTTAGTTATTAGCTTTGTTGTCATTATATTTAGTTCATCTCAAGTTTTAGCTCAGGAATTACCTAGTTTGATAGTTGATAAGCAAGATAATCCTTTAATTATAAAAGGAACATTAGATCAGGAAACGACTTCTTTTAGTGGTAACGTAAGGCTGACATTAACTGATGGTGAAGTTAAGGATTTGCAAATACTCCCCTCTGATCTTACTAAAGTAAATGATGACAGTATCAAGATCGATCGTAGCCAAATCAACATTCCAACAGGAACAAGTTTAAGTAAAGGACAACCTCGTGATGTACGAGTTACTATAAATAATATTATTCATCCAGGTAAATATCAAGGTAATATTCAGTTTATAGTTTCAGGACAAACGGATGTTGAACCTTTAGAAATCCCTTTGCAATTAGATATTGATGCCGAACCTAATGTTGCTCCTGTTACTGACAACTTAAACTTTCAAGTAGTTCGTTGTCATAACCCTATTAGTTGTGGATTAGCCACTTTGTTATTACCAGATAGCGTGACAAAGAATCAATGGATAGTACAGCTAGATAATGAAACTTTAATTCCTGTTCAAATTACTGATGCGAAGGTAGTCATGCAAGGGGAAAAAACAGGTAATTCAGTAAATAGTAGTGAAATATCTCTAACTGTTCTTAATCCAACTTTGGAAACTCAAGATATTGGAGATATTGAGTTAATAATTAATCGCAATCAACTTTCCGCAGACTTTTATCAGGGTACTTTAAGATTTAAGTTAGAAAATGCTGATGAACCCCTCAAGGTTAATACAACTATAGCAGTACGTGATGCACCTATTTGGGCTTTAATTGTGATTATTTTGGGTATTCTGGTAGGAAGACTATCACAGGATATGGAAAGTCCTAAAGCACAAAAACAGGTTAACCTTTATCCTCGTTACGCTCAATTGCGTGGTAAAGCAGTCAGTATTAATAATGAAGATGTTTTGAATTATTTAGAGCCACAATTTCAAGCATTAAAACAGAAAATCGATCGAGGAGAAGAAACAGAAGAAATAGTAGAACAAGAATTGAAGAAGCTTGATATCATCGTTAGTTTTTCAAGTAACTTAGAAGCTTTAGAAACTAAATTAAATGAATTAGATGCACTCAAAGCATTATTAAATCCTAAAATCAACGAAGCTAGAGAGTCATTAATCAATGGTAATCTCGAACAAGCACAACAATTAAGTAATGAAGTTGAGGACAAATTAAGAGAAGCACAAGCAGATGGTTCAATGGGAATAGGTGATGATATTATTCAACCTTTATTAGATAGCTTTCGTGAAAATAGTAATCAGTTAATTGAGGCTTTTCAAGCTTTACCAAAACCTAGACTTCCTGGCGGTCATCGTTGGAATTGGTTGGCAAAACTTTTAGCGGCATTATCTGGTATTCAAACTCTCAATGCAGAAGTGCGTTATTGGTTAATTCGTCCTCTTTTATGGT
Organism: uncultured cyanobacterium; assembly: GCA_963710605.1. Lineage (GTDB taxonomy): Bacteria > Cyanobacteriota > Cyanobacteriia > Cyanobacteriales > Cyanobacteriaceae > JAALKG01. The sequence goes on along the minus strand of CAVQBA010000004.1, from coordinate 1,012,792 downwards.
TAGTTTTCTTGATTCTTTTAGTATTATTAGGATTACAAACTTTATATGTAAACGCAGGAGCAACTTTTGGAGTTAATGGATTATATGATTATTTAGGTTTATTTTTATGGGGATTGAGTGCGGATATTGCCAATCAAGGATTAAGAAAGTTACAGAGTGAAAATAATCCTGAGGAGAGTGAAGCAAGTTAAAATCGATCGTTTAAAATTAATTCGTTGCAATTCTCCAATCTTTTATTCTTTTGGTTTGTTATGCCAATTATTCAGTTTTATTTGAGTTACTGAACCATTTTTTAGTTGATATACTCCTGAAATTTCCATACGTCCTTTCCATTTACCAAATTCGCCACCAATAAGTTGACGCTCACCCAATAATGTCCAGATAATCTCTAAATTATTTTCTAACAGAAAACGAGCCAATTTTTCTTTAGAGATCAGACAATTTTTAGGAAGTCGTTCACCTAATGGAGTAAAAGCAGTTAATTCGTTATCTGAATCGACAAAATCAAATTTTTTCCTGGAGCATTTTAATCCCATATTCTTTATTAGCCAACTAGATGGTATCAAAGCTGATATTGTCTCATCAATCGAACAATCAAATCCACCTTCCTCACTCATATATTCTGTTGTTGTTACTAAAACTGGGTGTGGTAATTCTTCTTGAGAACTAGTGTATTGAGTCCAATCATTGATTTGATTTACTTCTTGACAAGATACAGACCAAGGAAATTCACCCAAAAAAGCATCAGAAACATTAGATATATGATGTGATTCTGGCATCCATCTACCTTCAAAATTTTTATCTTTTAACCATTCAACTAATTCATCTACATTTTCACTACGAACAATATAGCTTTTGATTTGATACCAAATTTCTCTGCGAGGATTCTCATAAATTTTTTCTTCTAAAGGTTCTTTTTCCATCCATCGGTAAAAACCTTCTAACGTTAACCAGTGTTTATTATCGTCAGGATTATTTAATTCAATCAATTGTAAAGGATCGGGGTAATCATTTTTTTTGGTTATCCAATCTATTTGTTCTTTTTCATTAATACAATGCTTAAATTCGTGGTGAACAGGTGTCAACCATCTAACTTGGTTTATTGAAGATTCTGGAATTTTTTTCAATAAAAAAGATGGGTCGATATCTCTTACACTAATTTGCCAAGTACCTTGATAAACAGATACTTTATCGGATAAATAAGATTCTCTAAACTCTAAATTATCCGCCATATGTGCTAAAAACTCATGAAAAGCAATCCATTGATATTTTTTACCTATACGCTCTGGTTTATTAGCAATACGACATTTGACTGGAACAGTGTCGATCGAAAAAGCCAAATTGTTCGATCGTCCAGCCTAATTCGAATACCCGCTTAAGAATCCATCGTTTTGCGAAGGAAGAATCAAAAATATCTATATTTTCTTCTCGTGAATTTTCTAAATAATCCAGAACATAACTTAGAAAAATGTCTGTTTTCTTTTTACCAATTGTCTTTAAAAATAATGATTTCTTAAATTCTAATGCCTCTACTAATTTTTCATCTGAATATTCTTCTCCAAAGCATTCTATACGACCTTCTCGATCTAATGTTTCATAGTAGTTCACGTTTTCTCGTGCTATCGTATATTTTTTCCATGCTTGTTTTTGTTTATCAGTAAGAGAGTCAATAAACTGCTCATATTTTTCTTTTTTAGTTAATTCCTTGGGTTGATTTATTCTGCGAGAAAACCAATTATTGGTACAATAATCTATCACATATATAGAAAAGTCACCTCCCATTACAGGGTCATCATTAAGAACAGATCTTTGGACTAAGTCTAAAGCATATTTAGGATGTTGATGATATTCACTATCAGTTGTTCTTAAAGTGATTATCAACCAAAAATTTAACCAATAAATCATTAAGCAATTAAGATCCCACGATTGAAGAAGGGATAGTAATATTAGTTTTGTTATACTATTATCAAAACAAAGCTTAATTAGTTTAATATATAGCTCTAGCTCCTCTTGTGTCGGAATATCTAGTTCCCAATCACTTTGATAAGGAGGTGAGGTTTTCTCCATATCTATATTGGTTGATAAAGCCCCAAGATTATTTGCTACTTCAATGACTCCACTAGCATAATCACGTAAAAGAATATGTGTTGGTGGTTTTTCATCTTTAAATACCCACTCATATACTTTATGAGCTAGATCTCCTACTTCTTGATAATTTTCACTTAGCATCGCTACGCCATAAGCAACAGCATATAAACGCTCTAAAACATAAAGATCGTTAACTTCTAAAAATTGTTCAATCACTTTCACTAAAACAAGAGGTCTAGGATGTAGCATTGAAACTAAAGCTTTGGTAGCTCGATCGCGAAGAAAACGATCGGATGTTGTCAAAAACCATGTTAAAGCGATCGCATAAAGTTCGATCGACTCATCGCAAATATGAGCTTTTTCTGCATCCCATGCCCATTCAACTAAACGATCGACAATCGTTTTTTCTCCATATTGATAATAGAGATAAACAGACCAAATAGCATCTCTATCTGACATATTCATGTTGAGAAGATGTTTATGCAGATACTTGGCATTTAGAGGATGGTTTGGTTCAGTTGCAACTGTAAGTAAAAGCTCATAAACTTTTTCTTCTGTTCCCTCTTCCTTAAATATTTCATTAAGATAATCTTTGGTTTTTTGAGTGATTGTCTTTGGATTACGCCAAATAATACTTTGTAGAAATGGACGTTCAAAATACAATACATTCCATGATGTTAATTCCATTAATTCTTTGCCAATTAATTCGGGTATTTGAACGCACAAAGCTTCAAATAAACCAGCTTTGTTAAATATGTTCCATTTATTTTGTATTAGTTTTCCTAATGAGTTATTTTTTTCTAGTGATTTCTCAGGATTATTTTTATCAAAGTATTTTTGCAGTAAATAACGAACAATTAAATGATCGCTAAATTTTTCGTAAGGAAATCTAATAATATGAATTTCTTGCTCATCTTCGTATATATCTTCTGAAGAAGAATAATGTAAATCTTCTGATAATAATCCTTCAGCGATTAGATTACTAAATAAACTCTGTGAAAAATTACTATTGCTTATCGGTAAAAACGAATTAACAATAGTTCGTGCTTTTTTTCTTTCTATCCAAGTTTCTCCATTGTCTGCCATAGTTAAAGCTAGAGCTTGTAACGCTTTTTTCACTAAATTATCTTTTTCGTCATAATTAAGTCGTTCAGATAAAGTATTATGAACTGAATCTATAAACAAATTTAAAATAGCAGTAATTCCTTTACAACCTTTGGGTATTCGGGTTAATTTTTTCTTGTTAAGACCTTGACAAAGTGTTTTCAAAAAAAGTGGGTTAGAAAACTCTGGAACTAGTAAAGGTACATTGGGAAGCTCAATTCCATAATGATTAAAAAAGGTTTTTGTTGCAATATATTCGTGATTTTCAAACCCATGATGTTTAACTTTAACTAATTTTTCTGGAACAAGTTCTTCGGGAATTGTTGCTTTCTCGTATGAAGTTCGACAACTGACAGCAATACAAATATTTGGATAGTTATCTAAATCTGTTAACATCCCCGCTAATTCATTTTTCCATAAACCTTTATCAGTAGTTTCATTAAGAGCATCAATCAAAATCATTGCTCGACTACCACAACTTTTTGCACTAGTTTCCAATGCTTCTAAGAATTCATCTTGATTTTGAAACGAAAGATTGAATCGGTTGATAATCTGAGTCCAAGGATTACCTTGAGTAAAATGTTGTCCTAATAAAATTATTGTTGGGAGTGATTTATCAAGACGATGTTTAGCAATATCACACAAGAGATGAGTTTTACCTGTACCCGCTTCTCCAATAAGTAGAAGTTTTCTGTTATGACAAGCCGCTACTTCATTTATGACAAGTTGATAAATTTCGGTTACTAATGTTTTGAGCTTGGAAACATCATTATAAATATAATTTAAAGCTCTATTTAAATCATCATTATTGTTATCTTTTGATTTTTTTATTTGGTTAATATTATCTGGATAAATTAAATCAAAAATATCATACTCAGAAATTTTCTTTGAATAAGAAACCATAGAGTCAAAATCTATAATTAACGTATCTCTTTCTGGTATTTTTTTCAAAATATTGATTAATGGTTTGATATCATTTTCTAGATTATTTCTTAAATTGATTATATAAATAAATTGTTGTAATGATTGTGGTAATATCTTAATCTTTTTCCACTTATGATATAGCTGAGAATATAAATTGTTAATTTTGTTGAAGAAAACATCTGTTGTACCTAAAGCTTCAAAGATTCTAGCTTCTGGCAAATCAACATTAATTTCGGGAGTATAGCGTGTTCCAGCAATAGCTTTGACTCTTTCAAAATGCTTATACATCAACTCAACAGTCAATTTTTGTTGTGTTTTTTGAGATGATGAAATTAATGTATCAATTTTTATTTCTTCGTCTATTTTTTCTCCTTGAATAAGTTGAATTATTCCTCCATAGTTATGACAAACAGGTCTTTGAGGTAAATTTTTGAGTTGAGGATTTGTTTGAAATTCTTCACAAATAAAATCAGCTACGAAAAAATTATTAATCCATTGTTGTTGCTTTTTTTGTCGAGGATTGAGTCCTCTTAATAAGACACTACTTAAAGCTCCTGATTTTTTATTTAAAAGCTGATACGCCTCTTCAAAATCAGCAGATGCACTTACAAAAAAACGATCTCTCGCTCTTCCTTTTTCTTCTGGATTTGCTTCCTCAAAATTAAGTAATTCTCCTGCATAACAACAATCTAACCAGATTATTTGTTGAAGAATATCACTATTTTCTAATATTTCTCTTAAAACTTGTAGTGAAAAACCGTATCTATCTTGACTAAAATTACAATCACTCGTTGCTAAAAAGCCTTTATATCTTTTTGCTTGTTTTTTTCTCAAACCATGTCCAGTAAAAAATAATAAGGCAGTATCAGGAATTTGTTGACTTTCTGGTAAAAATAAATTTTTTATTTCTTTTTGTAATTCTTTAGCGTTAACTGTTCCATTCGGATCTACCTGTAGCTTGCCGTCAATACTAGCTTCTGGTAATCGTTTAACTTTAAAGTTACCATGATTTTCTAATAAGGATGCGATCGCTTCAGCATCTGTTGCTGGAGTAGTCAAATTGTTTGTTTGTCCATTGGTTTTTTTCAAAAAAGGATAGTTATTTATTCCAATAACTAAAGCATTTCGATTCATATTTCAACTGTACTCACTTTGAAATTGCTTCAGACTTAATATCGAATTGGTCAGGGTTTATTTAATTGTGGGTAAAATATATAGTTACTAATCATCCTAACCAAATAAGAGTTTACAAAGATTTTTGTTTTTTACTCATTTTCATGAACGGTAGATGACAATGACTACATTTTCCTTCAACCCACATCGAAGGAATAGCAAAAGGAGTTCCACAATTAGTACATTTAGAAAGTAGTTTTAGATTATGGACTCTACACCCTCTTTTATTCTTCTTATCTTGCCACTCTATTCGATGATAAGGAGATTCTTGATAACACATTGCACAAAGCATAATTGGTTTTGGTTGCGTTACCATACCTTCATCAGGAAACATCTGTGTAAGACGATCGACATCTAACATCACAACTATTGCTAATTTTTCTAACTCTTCTTGTGTGGGGAAAGGTGAAAAATAAAACTTTTCCCATCGAGATATAGCCGAACCTAATCCTGTCACTTCTCCTAAACCACTAGGAGCAGAAAAACGATTTCCTCTCGCACGACGAAAGCGACCTAAAAAATGACTGATACTTTCCCCTGCGAATGGTTCAATTTTTGTTAACCATAACTCATTTTCTTCTTTCATCAGACCATTTAGTAGAACTAATTACTTGCTTCAAAATTTCAGGCGTAATATGTTTTTCTCCCCTGCATAAAGAACGAATCGCTGCTTTACGTAAAATTTTCTCTAAACGTCCGAGTAATTTACGAGTAGAGCTTTTCAACAGTCTAATATTTTCGGCTGTTGCTAAATTAGAAGGTTCGGGTAATCTCAAAATATCTCTTTCCCAAACTCTCACAATAGTTTTAAACTCCTTATCATCTAATCTATCGAGTTCGTATTCTTCCAAAAAGCGATTAGCTACCTGTTCATCTCTTCTAACAACTGTTTCTAAACGATTTGTTGTACCAACCAATAAAACCGAGATATTTAAATCATCCTCATCATAAACATGTCTAACATCAGCAAAGGTTTCTTGTTTGAGGTGGTTAGCTTCATCAATGATTAACATTTCACAACAATGAATCGCCAAACCGTCAAGCGTTCTTTCCCTCAAATCTGAAATTGTTCCCTTAGTTGGTTTATTCAACACCTTAAGTATTTTGATAAAAAAATCTCTCGAACCACATTTTTCAGGAACTTGAATATAAACTACGGGCTTAATTCTCTGTTTGTTTCCTTGCTTTGATTTATTGTATCTTGCCATAAAAGATTTGCAAGTGACCGTTTTACCACAACTAGATTTTCCCACCAGTAAACCCGTCATGCGAGAAAGTACTAATTCATACATCCAATCATGACATTCTTTCACTTGCTTGAACTCAATATAGGGATATTTATTTAATCGATCGATTTGGGCTTGAATTTCAGGAGTGATAGTAGGCAAACTACCAAACTGATTCGCAATTACTTCCGCATTCGTCATTTACTATTAATCTCCACTAATAATTAATCATCATCAAAAAGGTCATCCATATACTGGACTTGATAGGAAGGTAACTCTTCCTCTTCATTTTCTTCCTCTTCCACAACTTCAGGCTCAGCAATATTTAACTTTTCTGCTACTGTTCTAACGGTATTAACTTCTTGGTGAGCTACTTGACGACGTTCTTGACGATTCTTTTTACTCAACTCCTCCACTAAAACTTCTCGTTCTAAAATGGCATCAAGTACAGCATCATTATTAATTTTTTCCTGCTCTTGATTCAATTTTTTATTAATAGCTTTTAATTCTCGTAGTGATAGTTTTTCCGCTTCCAATCCCTGAGCTATAGCATAATCTAAAAATTGCTCTGTATCATCATTCAAACGCTCATATACTAATATTGTAGTAATATCTTCGGGATCGTAACAAATTACGACAACTTCACCAGCCATGCCTCGAAGATGATTACTTTTATAGGTTACATTCTCAAATTGCAACGTGCCAAACTTCTGAATCGTTCTTCTTGTTTGTTTCATCAAACAAATATCAAGTTCTCTTTCATTGTAGGGTTCGGGTTCGACAATTAAGCCGCTTTCCCACAATTGCATCCGAGTAGCATCCTTTCTTCTGGCATCGGCTTTTTGATTATATTCGTCAATAATATAACGAACTAAAATTAGCTCTAAATCTTTGAGAGTAAGAGAAGCATTGAGATCGACATTTTTGGGACGTTGTTGAACATTTGCTCCTGTATATCCAGGTAGTTCTCTTAAAACACTATCGTTGAGAGTACGAAAAAAACGTTCGACAATACCTCCATCAGAAGGTCGTCTTCTTAAAGAACAACTAAAACCTAACTGTACAGCGACTTGTTCTGTCAAATGAATTGAGCGAAAATCTTTACCTCCATCAGTATAAAAGTAAGTCGGTGTACCATAAGCAGTCCATTCGTTACGTAAACCATAATCCGAACTATAAGATTTCGGTAAAATTGCCTGACGCAAAGCTAAAGCATCAACTTGAGAACTAGGACTTTCAAAACCCAAGTAAAAACCCATCAAACAACGAGAATACGAATCGATAATAATAGTCAACCAAGGACGATCTAAAATTCCAAATTCGTCAATTAATCTGACATCAAGACGAGTATGATCGCATTGCCAAACATCATTACTTGCTTCCACTTCGATTTCTCTACCATCACGAGTCATGTGAGTCAAGCGAGAACCTGAATAACCAGGACTCCTTGCTTTACGTTTCTTATCTTGTTCTTCTATATATAAATCGATAATTCGATAAACTGTTTGATGGCTAGGATAATCTTTTTTCTCTAGTCTTAATTGCTTAGCACGTCCTTTAACTTTCAAGAACACTTGATGCCGAGTAATTCTTTTGCCTCTTTGATTACCTTTTTTATAAGTATCCAAAATAAAGTCATACCAATCTCGATCAATACGAACTTTTCCTTTATCAGATCTACTTTTACTAATACCAACTAAACCCTCTTCTCGATACTTTTTCATCAATCTTTCGAATCGATCGAATGGACACACCCAACTTTTGAGCTGCTTCTTGCTTTCGTTGTCGGTATAGTTGACGATCGCATGGCTCTATAAGAGTTTGAATGACTTCTATTCTCAGCTTTACTTCATCAGTGATCTGTTCATCAGAAGAAAGTCTATACACCCTTGGTTTATTAGATGACAATTTTGCCATAAAACTAATCTACTACTATTGTGATTATTAGCATAACATTACCTCAAACAAACGACAACCAATTTATTAAAAACATACAAGAGCGACATATAATGTTTTAAACAAAACGTAATCGTTATCATTGAAGAAAAAACAGCTTAAAGCTTTGTAGTGTTATAACTTAAACTGTTTTATAGTCTAGCAATATTTACGACAACAATGTGTTAATTAGCGACGTTTAATTATTGAATGTACATTACATCTATACTCCTTACATAGAATAGCTTTTCTGCTCTTTTAAGGTTTTAAGGTTCAGTTGTTTGAGACAGTTAAAATCTGTTTCTAACCGAAAAATTCGATCGGGGCAAGTCTGTACTTCGAGAAAAAACTATTAAGTGAAAAGTAAAAAAAGAAGCGAATCCGATCAATACTTCTTCAAAAATTACAAGTAGGTGAGTAGGGTTATTTACAGTTCGAGCTTATGACAGTAGTTAACCACATATTGTTGGGTCTATCCAAGCTTATTAGCGGTAAAACTTAACTCCATATCATTAATTATTACCTAGTGCCTGCAACACAATGCTTCGGTGTTTAATCAAATTGCATTAAAACGAATAATCAATCATCAGCAAATTATTTATGACGTTGTACAAATAAAAGCCTTTTATAGCAAAGGGCAAAGGTAAAATGCTCATAGGGTATAGCTTTCGGTCTCATACCATGTCCTAATCAACTCGTTCTCTGCTATAGATTAAGATTAAACATTTTAATCACTTTTCCTCCTTTGTAAAAAAAAGAGAATTTTTGATAAGATAAATTCTATAGAGATTAACTAATATATTTTGCCTAAATTTATCGCAAAAAAAGTAGCTGATAACTACCTGAGGTAATTAATCAGCTTTGAAGTTATCAATTAATGTTTTTTAATCAGGTGAAACTAAAAAAAGCATAATTGACTGTATCTAAAGTGGAAATAATTAGTTTTGAATATTTACTTAAATCAACTTAACCATGATTATTTTTGTCTATTTATTTATTTGAAGAGTCAATGAATTAATAATTCATGTATTACTGTGATTTTATTTTTACAAGTTAAGCCACTCGACTATTGATAAAATTTATCAATTAATTGTTTTTCTATCTAAATTGAGTACTTCTCTTAATCTATGTATTGACCACCTACACCGATGTTTGTTTCGACTATAGAAGCATTTTCAATATTTAAGTTATTCATGCTAGCACCTTTTACTTGAGCGTCATAAATTACAGCGTAAGTCAAATCTGCATTATTAAGATTAGCATAATTCATAGTTGCATTGGTTAAAAAGGAATCAGCTAAATCAGCACCTTGTAAGTTCGCTCCGTCTAAATCAGCACCTTCTAAATTTGCACCTTCTAAATTTGCGTTGCGTAAGTCGGCGTTTCTTAAATCAGCACCAATTAAAAATGCGTCGGCTAAATCGGCACCCTCTAAATCACATCCCATACATTTATTTGTTTCTAACAACTGTTGAACGTGAGCTGGATTACTTGCTTGGCTAGGATTAGCAACAATAGTACTTAAGACAGCGATCGTAGCAATTAAATATTTTTTCATAACAGGTTTTCCTCTTTCTTTCGTTTCACCTATCTACATTTTAACCTATATTCGTCAACGAGCTAACGATAAACAGGTAGGGTAAAGCGAAAACAACTACCTTGATTTGCGTTATCATCAACCCAAATTTGACCGTAATGAGCATTAATTATTTCTTGGCATAAAGCCAATCCTATCCCGTAACCATCAGCTTTAGAGTCTCTCGGTAAACGAAAATGTTCTTGAAAAATTGATTTTTTATTAGCATCTGGGATACCCGAACCTTCATCAATAATACTAACCTGTATTTTTTGTGTAGTTTTATGAATGATAGAAATAGTAATTGGTGTGGAGGATGGACTGTATTTGATGGCGTTTTCTAATAAATTGACAATAACTTGTCTTATCAATTGAGAGTCAGCATAAACAGAAGGTAGATTTTGGGGAATATCTTTAATGATTATCGGTTCTTGTTTTTTAAGTTTAGAAGGTAATTTCAGGACAATATCTTTACATAGGGCAAATAAATCTACTTCTGTGGGGGTAATGTTAAGTTGATAGTTTATTTCTTGAGATACTTGTAGTAAGTCGTTAATCATTTTATTCATTCCTACAAGTTGAGTTCGTGCGTGTTTGAATAATTTTTGATAAAGTTCTTCCTTAGGTGATGTTTCTTCATTCTATTATTATGTGTGATTTCGATCGTTTCTACTGCTATAGAGGCGGCAGTAAGGGGGCTTCTTAAATCGTGAGCGAGCATTGCAAACATTTGCTCTTTAAATTCGATCGTTTGTTTTAATTGATCAACTTCATTTTTAAGACGAAAAATTTCATCTCTAAGACGAATTAATTCTGAGGAAGGTAAACAGGTGTTAATGAAAGTATCTTCTTCAAGAGAGTCTTGAAAAACATCATCGTTTTCTTCTAAGCTAGTTTGCCACTTATACCAATATTTTTGTAATTTAGCAGTTAAATCAGTACCTGCTAGGGTTTGTTGAGGAGAAGGACTAAATTTAACTAACGCAGGAGTAGCAACTAGTTTAAAATGTTCAACTAAATGAGGATAATGACAAATTTCTAAAACTTGTAATTCAAAACTGTAATCTTTACTAAGGTTATCTAAATAAGATCTGATCTGATTGATATTTTTTTGCGAACTATGACGGTTATCTACAAATAAAAGTAGCTGTAGTGTGTTGTTATTTATTGATGGTCGAATCGAAAAAAATTCGGATTCTTTTTTAGATTCACTCATAAATGATACCTTACATTTTAAGGCGGCGATCGCTTCTATGGCAATCAAACTAGCTTAACATAATTCAAATAGTAAATATTAAAAGAATATTAAATCTCATTTAAAGATTATACTTAAATATTTTAGAAATAATGAATAATATTCAGTTTATACCAAGGTGGCGAATTGTAAATGATTTATTTAGTCTATAGCGACTTTTCTCCCAACTTTTCAGATATATTTTAGATAGTTTGGTTTAACTGTGTGCCTCCTAACTTCTTGCTCACTCTTAACATCTGTTTTACCTTTCTTTGTTTACTACATTTAGTAAACGCTTTTTTGGTGAGACTAATAAACAAATGTTACTACTTAAACACAAAAGACTCTAACTGCTATAGATAACCCTTTACATTGTTTCGTGAGTAGGTAACAATAAATCAATATAGTTTTGGAAGTCAGATGAAAAAAAAATATTATGGCGGTTAAGCAAACAGCAACGATTTTATTATCTTGTCCTGATCAAAAAGGTTTAGTTGCTAAAATTGCTAATTTTATTTACGCTAATGGTGGAAATATTATTCATGCTGATCACCACACAGATTTAGAAGCTAATTTATTTTTATCTCGTATAGAATGGCAGTTACAGGGTTTTAACTTACCTAAAGAATTGATCGCTCCTGCTTTTAATGCGATCGCCGAACCATTAATGGCAACATACAAACTACATTTTTCAACTGATACGCCAAAACTTGCTATCTGGGTAGGAAAGCAAAGCCATTGCTTATACGATTTGCTCTGGCGTATCCAATCACAAGAATTAAAAGCTGAAGTAGGTTTAATTATCAGTAATCACGACAAACTTGCCTCTGTTGCTGAGCAATTTGGCATTGAATATCATTATTTACCAATTAATAAAGAAAACAAAATAGAGCAAGAACAAAAACAATTAGAAATAGTCAAAAAAGCAAATATAGATTTAGTTATCTTGGCTAAATATATGCAGATATTGAGTTCAGATTTTGTCAAAAATTTTCCTAATATTATCAATATTCATCATTCCTTTTTACCCGCATTTATCGGTGCAAAACCATATCACCAAGCCTATCGTCGAGGAGTCAAAATCATTGGGGCAACATCTCATTACGTTACCCAAGACTTAGATGCAGGACCGATTATTGACCAGCAAGTAGCCAGAATTAGTCATCGGGATACTGTTGACGATTTGATTACTAAAGGTAAAGATTTAGAAAGAGTAGTTCTAGCTAGAGGTGTACGGTTACACTTACAGCAAAGAGTATTAGTATATGGAAACCGTACCGTTGTTTTTGGCTAAGATTTTAATTGATACTTCATCCTTTAACTCTTAACTCTTAACTCTTAACTCTTAACTCTTAACTATGTTGTTCCCATTCCCATAATTTCGTATCCAGAATCAACATAAATAATTTGTCCTGTGATACCACTAGCTAAATCACTACACAAAAAGGCGGCTGTGTTACCTACTTCGGTTTGGGTGACTGTACGGCGTAAAGGGGCAACAGCTTCGACGTGATGAATCATATCTAATATACCTCCTACGGCAGAAGAAGCTAGAGTACGAATAGGGCCTGCTGAAATACCATTAACTCGAACGTTATTTTGACCTAATTCGGCGGCTAAATAACGGACACTCATTTCTAAAGCAGATTTAGCAACACCCATAACGTTATAATTAGGAATTACTTTCACACCTCCTAAATAACTTAGGGTAACAATGCTAGCACCATCAGCCAATAAGGGTTTGGCGGCTTTAGCTAAACGAGTAAGAGAGTAAGCACTAATATCCAAAGCTGTAGCAAAACCATCACGAGAGGTGTTACTAAATTCCCCTGATAAATCGTCTCGGTTCGCAAAAGCTAGACAGTGAATTAAGATATCAATTTGCCCCCATTGTTCTTTTATTTGAGCGAAAGTTTCATCGATTTGAGCATCATCTTGGACATTGCAGGGGAGAAAAATACTCGGATTCAGTGATTGGGCTAAATCGCCGACTTTTTTAGCATAACGTCCTTTTTCGTCGGGAAGATAGGTAACACCAATCTCGGCACCTGCTTGATGTAATTGTTGGGCAATACCCCAAGCGATCGATTTGTTATTGGCAATTCCTGTTACGAGGGCTTTTTTCTGTGTTAAATCTAACATCTTCTTGATTTGTAATCGAATTTCGGTGTAAATTAAGGATAATTATTCGTTAAACTGTTTAAGTTATAGATAGTCATCATAATTTACATTTGCTTCTTATTCTCTTATAGAAAGTGTCATTTACAAAACACGATCTTTATTTTTGATCATTAATTAATTATTATTCCCTATGCAATCAATCCCTAACTCTGAAAATTCTCTAGCTTCCGTTTTTAGTCAAATTGGTGCAGGTATGTATAATCCTGTGGTGGAAAAATATGAGCGTGGTAAAACTATCTTTTTTCCCGGTGACCCCGCAGAAAGAGTTTATTTTTTAATGAAAGGTGCAGTTAAGTTGTCTCGTGTTTATGAAGCAGGAGAGGAAATAACTGTGGCTTTATTAAGAGAAAATAGTATTTTTGGTGTATTGTCTTTAATTACGGGGCAAAAAAGCGATCGTTTTTATCATTCAGTTGCCTTTACGGGTGTGGAGTTACTTTCAGCACCGATTGAGCAATTTCAACGATCGTTACAAGATAATCCTGAATTATCTCGTTTGATGTTACAGGGATTATCTTCTCGTATTTTACAAACTGAGATGATGATTGAAACTTTAGCCCATCGTGATATGGCTTCTCGTTTGGTTAGCTTTTTATTAATTTTATGTCGTGATTTTGGGCAACCTAATTCTTTAAACGCACCTGCTAGCGGTATTACCATTGATCTTAAATTATCTCATCAAGCAATAGCTGAAGCGATCGGTTCAACTCGTGTTACGGTAACTCGTTTGTTAGGAGAATTAAGACAATCAGGTTTAATTACCATTACCAAGAAAAAAATTACTGTACTAGATCCTGTTTCTTTAAGTCAACAATTTGCCTAAGTTCGATTTGATTGACTGAGTTGATTGATATATCTCAACTATTACACTATTAATCTAATAGTCTTTAGTTTGAGGTGTGTAAAAATAAATAGATAAGAGAAATCAAAAAAATTACTAGTTATATAAATCGATAATATTGACACAGCTTAATTATTCATTATCAATTATTCATTATTAATTAATTAAAAAATGACTAGTGCCTATATTTTAATTATCGCCATATTACTTTTGGGAGGGTTAATTGCTGCATTAGGCGATCGAATTGGGAGTAAGGTAGGTAAAGCAAGATTAAGACTGTTTAAGTTACGACCGAAACAAACTGCGGTGGTGATTACGATCACTACGGGTATTTTGATTTCTTCATCAACGCTACTAATTTTGTTTACTTTGAGTGAATCTCTACGACAAGGTATCTTTGAACTAGATGAAATATTACGAAAAAGAAGAGAAATTACCGCTCAATTAAGAACTGTTGAAAAAGAAAAAAAAGGATCGAAAATGAATTAGATCAAGCTCAAAAAAGACAAAATCGGGTTGAAAATCAGTTAGAGTTAAATATTGAAGAATTAAATATAACTCAAAGACAAGTTAGAAAGATTGAAACTAAAACTCAGGCATTAACAGAAGAAGTTGATCGAATTATTACCGAAAAAAATAACCTATTAGAAGAAAAAAGCCGTATTCAAAAACAAACTCAAATTCTTGAAAAGTCAATTGCAAGTAAAGATCGAGAATTAAGTATTCAAGATCAAAAATTAAGTAGTAAAGATCAAGAATTAAGTACTAAAGATCAAGAATTAAATATTAAAAATACTGAGTTAAATAATAAAGAAAGTCAAATTAATCAACAAGAAACAATACTGCAACAACAGCAACAAAGCTTACAAGAGCTACAAAATAAACAAGGTGAATTAGAATCAGAAATACAATCTCGTGATCAACAAATTTCAGAATTAGATAATCGTATCTCTGAAAGTAACCAAATTCTTAAACAAAAAGAAAACGAATTAATTACTCTTGAGCAACAACTAGAATTTTTTCGCAAAGAAGCGGAAACTTTAGAACAATATTATCAAACTTATCAAGATTTAAGAGAAAGACCGATCGCAATTGTTAAAGGGCAAGTTTTGACTGTTACTCTTGTTCAAACACAAAACAATACCGATGTTGCTGAATTAATCGATGGTGTTTTAAGTGAAGCTAACCGAGGCGTTATGCTAATTTTAGGATATGGTAAACAAACCACACCCGATCGATTTGTCAGAATTAGTAAAGGGCAAGTTGAACAGATTAAACAACAGCTAGATAAACCGGGGCAATATTTAGTCAGAATTTTGTCAGCGGGTAATTATGTTCAAGGTGAAGAGCAAATCAGGATTTTTGCTGATGTTACTCCTAATCAAAAAGTTTATGCCGCTAATCAAACGATCGCCTCTATATTGTTAGAAGCAGATGATTTAAAAAATAATGAACTACAAGAAAAACTTGATTTTTTGGTTTCTGTCAGTCAGTTTCGTGCTAGAAGAGAAGGTGTTCTTGGTCGAATTTCTGTAGGTGATGGTAATATTACTTCTTTAATTAATTTTATTCAAAAGTTACAATTGTCAGATCAACCGATCGATGAGATTCGGACTGTTGCTGGTAATGAAAGTTATACCTCAGGACCATTACAAATTAAATTAATTGTGCTAAATGAGGGTCAAGAAATTTTTCGTTTTTAGATAGTAAACATAAGGTTTAGATAAAAAACACTCAATATTGACAACCTGTATTTAAAAACAAGAGAGATAAATGCTTTAAAAACCATTTTTGTCTATTTTTGCTTGATTATAATACTTTAACCCCAAATATGATAGATAATTGATTTTCGAGTCAGTCAACCTAAAAAATCAATCAGTAGAGACAAGGTATTCAATGTGACAGTATCTTGATAATTGCTGGGTTATGCTTAGTTATCAAAATATATGGAATTTCAGGAAAAACAAAGTGATTTGCATCTCTATAATTGAAGGTAACTCTCATTTGCGATCGCTACTAGGTTGGCATCTACAACAGATGGGATATCTGACTCATCAGTATGGTAGTATCAAGCAAGCAAAAAATGGTTTAGCCAATAACAATATTCCCAGTTTGGTAATTTTAGATTCTGAACTACCTGATGGTGATGGATTAGAATTTTGTGAATGGTTATATAAATCTCATCAACCACTCATTTTGATTCTTTCTAATAAAGTAACTGAAATAGATGTTGTCAAAGGATTAAAAGCAGGAGCAGATGATTACCTCAAAAAACCCTTTGGGATGCAAGAATTTCTCGCTCGGATTGAATCATTAGTGCGTCGTTTTCGTTTGAATAATGCACCTTTAAGTTTGGATTTTGGTTCATTAAAAATTGACTTAGTACAAAGAAGAGTTGAATTTCGTAATGAGATAATTGATCTCACACCACAAGAATTTAGCTTGTTATATGTACTTACTCAAGCTCAAGGTACACCTTTAAGTCGTAATGAGCTATTGAAAAAAGCTTGGCCAGAAGCGATCGAAAATCAAAGAACGATCGATACCCATGTATTATCATTAAGAAAGAAAATCGAAAAAGATCCTCGTCAACCTAATTTGATTCAGACTGTCAGAAATGTTGGTTATCGTTTTAATTTAGAAGGTTTACAACAAATTAGCTACCCTGCAGAAACAGAAGGTGATTTAACACAACTTCCTAATACCGCAACCTATAATCATAATCATCTCGAGCAATATTCAATGATTAGTAATGGATAATTGTGATCAAAATATTGTCGGTAATAACTTTAAAGGATAAAAAATCGTTACTCATTTTAATTAAGTTAATAGATGCTGTATCGATTTCTACCTTCTTTTTTGGCTTGATACAAAGCTTTATCGGCATTGGCAATAAGGGTTTCAAAATTTGTTTTTATCTCAGGTATTTGACTGCTAATATCAATACTAACGGTGACAAAAGAGGCAACTTGTGAGTCGAGATGAGGAATTTGTAACGATCGTATTTCCTCTAAAAGTCGGTTAGCAATTGTAATTGCACCTTGAATATCAACCTTAGAGACAACAATCGCAAATTCTTCGCCACCATAACGAGCAGGTAAATCACCAGAGCGTTTGATAACTTTTTTCATTGTTTGAGCTATTTTGATTAAACATTCATCTCCTGCTTGATGTCCGTATAAATCGTTGCCACCAAACCCAATTCATAGGCGGATTGATAATCACCCGCCGTAGCGATTAAAATTGTGGCGTAATAACTGTAAGACATAGCTGATTCACAAACGACTCCGTATTGAAAACAAAGATTAGAACTAACTAGTGTTTTAAATGCTTCTACTACAGCACAATAAGGTATTATATTACGTTTAAACTGATCAAACTTACTAGTAATAAAATCACCTCGTTTTTGAGTAACTGGTTTATAAAACGATCGTTTCATTACCTAGACAAAAAAAAGCATCTTTGTTAAACCATTAAAAAACACTCAAGACCATTTTTAGTAAAAGAATTGATAAAATTAGTTGCTTCATCAACAGGAAGGGGGCGACTAAATAAATAACCCTGAACAATATCACATTTCAAATCAGTTAACAGTTTTAATTGTTCTAAAGTTTCTACTCCTTCTGCTATTACTTGTAAATTGAAACCTTTACCTAAAGTAACCACCGCCGAAATAATCGCCAAATCTTGAGGCTCACTTTTCAATTCTTGAACAAATGATTGGTCGATTTTAATGGTGTGAAAAGGAAATTTTTTGAGATAACCAAGAGATGAATAACCTGTACCAAAGTCATCCATAGACACAGAAACACCTATTCTCGTTAACTGTTCTAAAATATTTTTAGTTAACTCTGGGTGTATCATAATACTATTTTCCGTAATTTCTAATTCTAAATACTGAGGTGCTAATTTAGTTTGTTGTAATACTTGAGTTAGTAATGATGGTAATTCTGGTTGGCACTGACGAGGAGATAAATTAACCGATACTTTAAAATGAGGTAATCCTAAATCTTGCCATCGTTTGTTTTGAGTACAAGCTGTATGTAATGCCCATTTACCAATCGCATTAATAAATCCTGTTTGTTCAGCTAAAGGTATAAATTGATTCGGAGAAACTGTTCCTAATTGTGGGTGTTGCCAACGAATTAGTGCTTCCATTCCTACAATTTTCTTTGTTTGAAAGTTAATTTGGGGTTGGTAATATAATTGAAACTGATTATATTTGATTGCGTCGTAAAGATAGCTTTCTAGTTCTAATAATTCTTGGCGTTTTTCGTTCATCGAAGAAGTATAGTATCTATAATAGTTACCTCCTTGATCTTTACTTTGATATAAAGCCGTATCCGCATTTTTAACCAATACTTCTGCTTTAATACCATCATCGGGATAAATTGCGATACCCATACTCAAATGGCAATAAAGTTGATAATCTAAGATTTTTAGCGGTTGTTTAAATATATCTAAAATACGATGAGCAACTAAATCAACGTCTGTTCGATCGTTCACTTGAGGTAATAAAACCGTAAATTCATCTCCTCCCCAACGAGCAAGTAAATCTTTTTCTTCTAAACAACTTTTTATTTTTGAAGCTACTTGTTGTAAAAACAAATCACCGATATTATGCCCTAAAGTATCATTAATGTTTTTAAAACGGTCTAAATCGATGAAAATAACAGCTAATTTAGCTTGACTTTTATTGATACTATTAATAACAAAGGTTAATTTCTCATTAAAAAAACTTCGATTAGCCAACTTTGTTAGAGAATCATGACACGCTTGATAACGTAGCATATCTTCAGCTACTTTTCTTTCGGTTATATCTCTGACTGCATAACAAATAAACTCTTTAGCACCGTAAAAAACATTACTGATATTGACTTCTACATGAATCAGTGAGTGGTCACGATGAATATGGATCGACTCTTGAGTGATATTTAGTCCTTGTGCTTTTACCTTGTAAATAATACTATCATTAATTTCAGGATCGGTGGCGATGAGGTCATGAATACGTAAAGAAGTAATTTCAGGACTAGAGTATCCGACTAAACTACAATAAGCATTATTGGCTTCAATAATTTTTCGACTAGTTGGATCTACTAAAATAATTCCTTCTGAAATTTGTCTAACAATTGCTCGATATTTTTCTTCGCTTTCTCTTAATTTTTGTTCTACTTCCATTCTCTCTTCCAGAGAAAAAATATAACTTTCTATATATCCACTTTCTTTGTATAAATGAGCGTATTGAGTATATTTAATCTCTTCGATACTGACTTCTCTAACTAAAAAATCTTTAGTACTCTTATCGAACTTTTCTATTAATTGATCAACAAATAAATTAGTTCCTAGATTAGAAAATATGTGGGAAAATTGCTTATTTTTATCTATAACTACCCCTGACAAATCTACTTTAATTGCCGGAATTTGATCTTGTTGTTTCTGGTGTTTCAGCAAAAATAATAGTTCTTGAATAAAAATGTCTTCTTCTTCTTTATTACTTTCGATTAAAGTTGTTTTTAGACCTGTTTCTAAAATATTATCGGCTATCAAATCAAGATCGTTTTGAATTAAATAGCCATTTTGATTTATATTGATATCGGAGGAAATAATTTCATTTTGTTCAATATTAAAATCGTTAACAACTTCTTGGTAAGAAATTTCGACAGTACCAGACCCAAATTTAATCACATCCCCTGTTTTTAACTCATGAGATAAGCATTTGTCATTATTGACAAATATACCATTAGAGCTTCTATTCCCTTGTAAATCTCCGTCAATAATCCAGAAAAGATTTTGATTATTTTGACCTTGATATTTAACCGGTAAAATAGTGCAATGAAAACGAGAAATAATTTCACTGTTGATCACAATTTTATTACTCGAATGACGACCGATAGAATAAATATCATTAGTGAGAATTACTTGCTGATTAATATTGTTATATTTAATTTGTAAACAATGACTAATATTTTTCTTATCGCTCATTAATATTTGCCTCAATACTTAAATTTTTATTAATAAAAAAGATATTGATCATCAATAATTACTCACACTTTTTATAAGTTTACGAGGAAAAATAAGATCTACTATACACATAAATTATTTAACTTGTTAAATTTGACCGACTTGTCTAAATTAAATGTAATCAGTATTGTTTTTAAATCCTTGTAAAATCGGCGATTGTGGTTGATAATCAATATTTTTACTTTGTAATAATATTTTAAAGTTACCCAATCCTTGCGGATTAATTAAACTATGTAATTGATTTCGCTTAAATAAAATTTCTGTCAGGGGTATATCATTATGGGATAATTGGTTAAGACGATCGCCTAATCCTAAATTCATCAAAAACAATGCTTGTTGAATATAGCCAACATTTAATAAATTCAGGGATTTTCCATAGTTTTGTAAAGCTGTAAAATTAACATGGGCACTTAAATCTTGATTACCTATATTGACATAAAAGTTGTCGTGATATCGGTGTTTAAAATAACAAGTTAATGTACCTTGATTACGTTGAGGATGATAATATTTGTTCGCAATATATCCGTAGTCGATCGTTAGTATATAGCCCTGTTTTAGTTTATTGGCGACTGTTTTAAGCCAATCTAAAGCTTGTAGATTAATTTCGGTACGATAATCTTGGGGATAAATATCGGAAAATGTAATTTCAGTTAAAGATAGATAATCAAGCAGATTAGAAGTAGATAAATCGCCTACTTGTTCTTGGATTTTACCGTCTTGATAAGTTAGGTAAATTTCTTTTATCTTTTGGTTTTGCCATGTAATTAAATGTACAGGCATAGCATCAATTAATTCATTACTAAAAAAACAACCAACGATCGACTCTGAGGACAAATCATCTAAACTACACCAACTAAGATCAAATTTTTCTAACTGTAATTTTTCTTGTAAATACTCTTGTTGCTTTTGTCTTAAACTCAGCGATTTTTCAATAATTATGTATTTTAAATTAGAAACAAATTCAGGAGATATCTCAACTAAAAATTGAAGAATATCAAAAGCAAGATTACCATTACCTGCACCCATTTCAATTAAATAAAAAGGTTTTGGTTTACCTAACACCTCCCAAAACTGTTTTAGTTGAATAGCTAATAATTGAGCAAAATCAGCGGAAATAGTAGTGGAAGTAAAAAAATCTCCCTTAGTACCAATTTCTAAATTAGGTAAGTTGTAATAACCATATTGTTGATCATAAAGACATAAATCCATATATTCAGCAAAAGTTATTTTTTCTGATGATGATGTTTGAATTTTAGTGATGATTTTGTCGAGCAAACAATTATTTTTATTTATTTTCATGAAAAATGTTGAGTGACATAAACTTGTAGAGCAGGATCAACTTTAAAATTTTAACTCTTTATTATTATATTATTTGGAGGTAGAACTTAAAAATCAGCTTAATCAAAATCGGAGACTGAAAATATCAAGATTTAATTGTTGTCGCACTGATTAATATTTACTTAAATTTGGGTACTGAATAAATTAAAATGAAGTGGTGTTAATTTACCAAAAAACAAAAATGAGCATAAACGTTCATTTTGGTAGATAAAAACTTTGTTGGTGAACTTGTATAATGTCATAGAGATTTTTATCTAAGCAAGAATTATTGTTCGGTAAACAAATCCTGATTCGATCGAGATTTTGTTAATCTAGAAAATAATCAAAGTTTATTCAAAAACTATTTAAGTTGTTCAAACTAAGCTAAAAAATTAATTGTCATCATTATTATGAGTGAAACAGAAAAATATACAGATAATACCCTCGATAATTTAGAGCCTATCCCAGAAGAAAAAGCTACCGTGTTAGAAAATGATTTATCGACACAAAACGTCGAAGTGAATATTATTGATAATCAGTTAAATAACCCAATAACAGAAGAAACAGTTTCTGCTCAACCAGATACTCAGGAAGTATTAGTAGTAGAAGAACAACAATCAATAAGTGATGATACACCAGAACAAATAGTTACAGAAGAAGACACACAAACAACCATTGCTAATTTAGAAGCTCAAATTACGAGTCTTCAGAATCAATTAGAAGCTCAAACCTTAGAAGCACAAAACACTCACAATCAACACACAAGACTAAACGCCGATTTTGAAAATTTCCGTCGTCGTACAGCTAAAGAAAAAGAAGAATTAGAACAACAAATCAAAAAAAGAACTTTGACCGAATTGTTATCAGTTGTTGATAATTTTGAAAGAGCTAGAAGTCAAATTAAACCCTCAAATGATGGTGAGAAGGCTATTCATAAAAGCTATCAAGGAGTTTACAAAACCTTTGTTGATTGTTTAAAGAAAGTAGGTGTATCAGCAATGCGTCCTGAAGGAGAAATATTTGATCCTAACTATCATGAAGCAATGTTAAGAGAGCCAACTAATGAGTATCCTGAGGGTACAGTAATTGAAGAATTAGTTAGAGGTTACTTACTTCAAGATCAAGTATTACGTCATGCAATGGTTAAAGTAGCAACTGAAGCAGAAGAAGAAACTGTTAGTTAATCGTCAAAATAACCATAAGTTAGTTGGACAAACAATGAAAAACTAACTAGTATGCTTATTGCTTCTTGACTATAATTGCGATAGCCTAAACTAATTAATTAAAATTTTTACTTTAAAATCAAAATACTCCGCCATCATCATAAATCATGGGAAAGGTAATCGGAATCGACTTAGGAACGACAAACAGTTGTGTAGCTGTATTAGAAGGAGGTAAGCCTCTTGTAATCACGAATCAAGAAGGTTCTCGTACTACACCAAGTATTGTTGGTTTTGGTAAAAATGATCAGCGTTTGGTTGGGCAGTTAGCTAAAAGACAAGGTGTCACTAATGCTCAAAACACTGTTTATAGTATCAAACGTTTTATTGGTCGTCGCTGGCAAGAAACCGAAGAAGATCGAGATCGTGTAACTTACAATTGTGTTACAGGAAAAGACAATACAGTCAATATTAATGTTCAGAATGAAGAATTTACTCCTCAAGAAATCTCGGCGATGGTTTTACAAAAGCTTAAAACTGATGCGGAGACATTTTTAGGAGAAGACGTTTCTAAAGCCGTTATTACAGTTCCTGCTTATTTTACGGATGCTCAAAGACAAGCGACTAAAGATGCAGGCGTAATTGCTGGTTTGGAGGTAATGCGAATTATTAACGAACCGACAGCGGCGGCTTTAGCCTATGGCTTAGACAAACAAGATCAAGAACAATTCGTTTTGGTTTTTGATTTGGGTGGCGGAACTTTTGATGTTTCTATTTTGCAATTGGGGAATGGTATTTTTGAAGTAGTTTCAACTTCAGGAAATAATCAGTTAGGTGGAGATGATTTTGATGCGGTTATTGTTCGATGGTTAATTGATACATTTGATCAGCAAGAAGGTATTGATCTAAGAAACGATAAAATGGCTTTACAAAGATTACGAGAAGCCGCTGAAAAAGCAAAAATTGAGTTATCTAATCTCAACCAAACTTCAATCAATTTACCTTTTATTACTGCTGATGATAATGGCCCATTACATTTGGAATTAGAATTATCTCGTTCTCAATTAGAGGATTTAATCTCTCCTTTAGTTGAACAAATTATTTCACCGATGGAGCAAGCAATTAATGATTCGGGATTAAGTAAAGACGAAATTAATCGAATTGTTTTAGTTGGTGGCTCAACACGTACTCCTGCAATTGCTAATAAAATCCAATCTCATTTTGGCAAAGAAATGGTAATCGATTCAATCGATTAATCCTGATGAAGCAGTGGCATTAGGTGCGGCAGTGCAAGGAGGTGTTTTAGGGGGAGAAGTTCGTGATTTACTTTTATTAGATGTCACTCCTTTATCTTTAGGTTTAGAGACATTAGGAGAAGTCTTTACTAAGATAATCGAACGTAATACAACAATCCCGACAAGTCGGACTCAAGTATTTTCTACCGCCGTAGATGGACAAAATTCTGTAGAAGTACACGTGTTACAGGGTGAACGCCCAATGGCGAAGGATAACAAAAGTTTAGGTAAATTTTTACTCACAGGTATTCCGCCAGCCCCAAGAGGATTACCTCAGATTGAAGTATCTTTTGATATTGATGTTGATGGTATTCTTAAAGTTTCGGCAACAGATAAAGGCACTGGGCAAGAAAACAGTATCTTAATTACGAATACAGGTGCATTAAGTTCGGCTGAGATTGAACAGATGCGATCGCAAGCTGAAAAATTTGCTAATCAAGATCGCCGTCGAATTGAATTAGTCGAAATTAAAAAACAAGTAGATAGTTTGATGTATAGCTATCGTTTGATGTTAGAAAAAAGTCCTGATTTGGTCAATGAAAATCTTAAAACTCAAATTCAGTCTGACTATAAAGCGATCGAAGAAGCAATTAATAGCCCGTCTATTTCTGTATCGCAGGTAGAAAATTTAGTTAATGATTTCCGTGATTTAATTGTTAATTTGGGTGCTAAAGCTTATGAGTCAAATCAAAATACTTCAGGAGATAACTTTAATAATTCTAAAAGTGAAGTAGAAGGTATTGGTACACTTTTTGAAAGTATCGATGATGATGATAATAATGATGATGACGACTTCAAAAGTATAGAAGACGAAATTTTGACTGGTTTAAGTGAACTAGAAGATGAATTTGATGATGATTTTGATGAAAGTCAGGATTTAACTATCACAGGAGATTATGAAACTGTGGATTAAATAATTAATCAACGATTATCTCAACTAATTAAAACAATGTTTACAAAAACGAGATATTTTTATTTATTGGTTGAGTTTGATCGTGACTAGATAATATTTATTTGATTTTTTTACTTTAAAATTAGCTATTTTTGTCAATAAAATCTTCAGCTTCTAAAACACTAAGGGGTTTAGCATACAAGTATCCTTGCCCGTATCGACAATTGATATTTTTGAGTATTTTTTCTTGTACCTGTGTTTCAATTCCTTCGGCAACTACACTCAAACAAAGGCTATCTGCTAAATTGACAATTGCCTCAACAATAGGTGTGGGCTGTTGGGGTGTTATCAAAGACTTGATAAAAGACTGATCAATTTTCAAATTATCAAACGGTAAACGATTAAGATAGCTTAAAGATGAATAACCTGTACCAAAATCATCCAAGCTAATTTTTAAACCACGAGATTTAAGGTTTTCGAGTACTTGTCGAGCATATTCATATTTTTCCATCAATATAGTCTCTGTTATTTCAATTTTTAGTAAGGAAGAATTTATTTGAGTCTTTCGCAACACTTGATCTACTAAAATTAAGAAATCAGGATGTAATAACTGTTTACTAGAAATATTAACCGCCACAAATAAATTCAAATCACGATATTTATTTTGCCATTGTTTGATTTGCTGAGTCGCTGATAACAAAATCCATTCTCCTAAAGAAATAATTAATCCTGTTTCTTCAGCAAGAGGAATAAACTCTATAGGAGAAACTAAGCCATGAATGGGGCTAAACCAACGAATTAGAGCTTCAAATCCTGCTATTTTTCCCGTTTGCAGACAGATAATAGGTTGATAATACAATTTTAATTCTTGTTTTTCTACGGCTTGAGAAAGCGAAGATTCTAGATTAATTTTTTTAACTAATCCTAAACGCATCGAATTAGCGAATATTTGATAATTATTTTTACCCTTTTCCTTAGCCGAATACATTGCTAAATCTGCATCTCTAATCATTTCTTCTGGTTCATCTGTTTTAGTTTTACCAAAGGCAATACCAATACTTACCGAACAAATAACTGTTTTATCTTGTAATGTAGTATTAATCCGACAAGAAACCATAATTTTTTGGACAATATCTTCTACTTCTGTAATCGACTCAACATCAGGTAAGAAAATGACAAATTCATCACCACTAATTCTTGCTAAAACATCTTTACTACCAAGACAGTTAGCCATTTTTACAGAGATTAAAACTAGTAATTCGTCGCCAATTTGATGTCCCCAACTGTCGTTGATTTTTTTAAAATTATCTATATCTATTAATAAAACGGCATAGCAACTATTTTTGTTTTGAAGTTTTAAATATTGCTTAATTCGATCGATAAAAAGAAATCTATTAGGTAAACTGGTTAAGTTATCATAAAATGTCTCATAAAACATTTCCTCTCTGATAATTTTTAATTCTGAAACATCAATAATTTGCTGAATAAATTGCTTAACTTCCCCTTTATCATCTCGTAAAACAGTAATATTGAATATCGTATAAACTAACGAACCATTACTCGCTAGTAAACATATTTCTTCTTGATCATATTCAAGTAATTCAGTCAGAATTTTTATTTTAAAATCGATAAAACTTTGAATACTATCAGGATGAATTAAAGACTTTTCATTGATATTAATTAATTGATTAGGAGTTGTTTTTAAAAGTTCGCAAAAAGAATTATTAACCTGTATGATTTTACCTTCTTTATTAGTAATCATCATTCCAATCGGTGCTAACTCGAACATTAGTCTAAATTCTTGTTCACTTTTAGTTAAGGCTTTTTGTGCTTTTACTGTATTAGTTATATCTGTTAAAATACCATTTACACTTATTTTGCTTCCTCCGTCATCATAAATAACATGAGCTCTATCTCTGAAGTATTTTTCGCTACCATCTTCTAACAAAACACGATATTCTAAGTCATGATAATGATTCTGATTATTTAATAAAGAAATATTTAATAAGCTACTGTATTGCTCTTCAATTGCCGCTCTTTGCTGAGAATCAATTAAATCTAGCCAATATAATTTGGTTTTAAATAATTTAGCTAAGGGAATATTAAATAAATTTTCAGCAGCTTGATTAATATAAATTAATTGAAATGTATCAGGATGAATTGACCAAACAACATCTTCTAGTGAGGAAATAGTAGTAGATAATCTTTCTTGACTTTCTTGTAAAGCGATATTAATTTGTTCTTTTTCTAACGTTATTTCTTGAGTTTTAATTATCCTACTTATTCTTTGAGAAATTGCCTTAATCAGATTTTTACTTTCATTAAATTTAGATTCATCTTCAGATAGATTTAATAAGTGCAAAACACCATAAATATTCTGCTCTAAATAAATAGGTACACCGATATAAAAACCAAAACTGATATTTTCTAACAACGACTTATCGATGTTACTATTGTCTGGATTAGCTTGATTGTAAAAATAAATATTTTTATTAACTAATACTTGCTCAGCAAAATAACTAATTAAATTATTTTCGTTAGTATAAACTTCTGATTGAGATAAAGAATCATATAATGCTACGATCGGATGTTTATTCGCTACTGATTCAGAGATTAAGATAATATCAATATCAACAATCGAATTAACTTTTTCTAAATATAAGTTTAGTAATTGATTTAGATCGCTGTCTATATTTAAATTAATTTCGTTAGTTATATTTAACTGTTGATTAGAAATTTCTAATTCTTTAGTTTTTCTCTCTAATTTTTTTTCGGTTTGATATTTTTGTGTTACATCAGTTTGAATCCCGATAAAATTAGTTACTTGCCCTTGCTGATTGTAAACAGGAGAAAAATAAATTTCATTCCAAAATAATTCTTCATTTTGGCGATAATTACGGATAGTTACTGTTGTTGGTTGTTGATTGATGATTGCTTGTCTAATTTCATCTATTCCTGGTTGTTGTCTATCTTCGCCGTGTAAGAATCGACAGTTTTGACCAATTATATTTTGTAACTTATAACCTGTTATTTTTTCAAAACCTTCGTTAACATAAATTATGCCATTATCGTCTTCTACAGAGACAATTACAATACCATTTGTACTAGAGTTAATTGCCCTTTCTAAAAGATAATACTTTTCTTGTTGCTGATTTTTTTGTTTGACAGTTTCTAATTGAGTAATAACTTTACTAATAAAATCGATCGTTTTCGGGCTACAAATATCATCATACTCAGCATACAAACCGATTATTTCTCGTTTTGTGTTTTGGTTTGCTTCAAAGATACTAAAGTTGATTCCTGTATTGATGTTACTATCTGAGGGAATATCTATTAATTGCTGAAGTATATCTAACTCGTCATCAACAAGATAATTTAATTGATCATCTTTAAAGGTAATGTCTAATTGCTGATTAATTAGTGGCAGTTTATTCTCTTTTAAGTCATTTAATTTGGTTTTAAAATTTTTAATTTTAATTATTTTTTTTGCTGAATCAATAACGATAATATAAACCATTTCCAACTTCAAAAAATCAACTAAAACATCAATTACTAATTCGTAAATAAGTGCTACATCAGTATGTTCATTAGTTATTTTCTGGATTACTTCTAATTTCTGTGAATAGCTAATTTTTTCTCTGAATAATTCTAGTCTATCTTGTTGCGTTCTAATATTTTGTTTAGTAAAATTCAGCTGATATAATAATTTCTGTTGCTTGGCTAATAATTTATTATTACGAATAAAAAGATAAAAACTGAGAGAAGCAAAACAGACTAATAATAAAAACAACCATAAATTAGACATATAATTAATAATTAGCGACTGGAAATGAAGATTAAATTGCTCAGATTAATGTTAGATCAAGATTATTGTTAACATAAAGTAATATTTGTATGTTGAGTATCTTCATTTTAACAATGGCAGTAATTTGATGATCATTAAAATTAATTTTGACATTATTTTTAGATAATTTACATTTTAATTTGGCTTAATACTATTAAACGATCGTCCTCAAACATATATAAATTGCTATCTAAGCTGTTAATCGTAACTGTCTTATTAAGTTATATATTTTAGATTATAAATAAAAATAATTGCCTTCAATTGATTCTCCCTTTGCTAAGACAACTAATTTTTCTAATTGATGGTCAAGGATTTGCTTTGTACCGATATTTTAAGTAAAAACTAAACAAAGATTACCCCATATCCACTAATTACCAATCATCATCAGTTAAATCGGCATTACGTTTAATTTGATTAATAGCCAATGTAAAAATTGGTTTAATACGATCTTCGGTTTCGTTTTGTAATGCTTGCTCTAAGGGCTTAATCGTTTCTATATTACCTATTTTCATTAATGCTAAGGCGATCGCTTTACGTACTTCAGCAGAAGAATCATCGATCGAAGCGAGTAAATTATCAACGACTTCAGGACGATTTATTTTACTTAAAATAGCGGCCGCCTCACTACGAATAATTGGTTCAGAATCCTGAAGAGAATCAACTAAAATTTTTAAAGCATTTTCATCATCTCGCTCTTGTACTAAACTACCTAGGGCATTAATCACCGCACAACGAACATCAATTGAATCAGAATTTAGGGCTTGATAAAGATACTCTTCTGCTTTACTACCAATAAAAGCTAAAGCCCAAGCGGCGTGACCTTTTAAGGCTTCGTCTGATTCATTAGCGATAATTTTTAATAATTCTGGTACAGAGGCTTTACCTGTACGGGCTAAAGCACCTATACAAGAGTTTTTGACCACTAAGTCTTCGTCGTGAAGTAAAGAATAAATCAAATGTGGTACGTTTTCAGGATCAGCAATTAAGGTTAGGGTTTTAGCACTAGCACGTCTGACGACAGGATTAGAGTGATTGGCTAAGGCTTCGAGTAAAAAAGGAGTTGCTGGTTTACCAACTATACCTAATCTTTCAGCGAATTTTAATCGCATCATTCCCCGTGAATCGCCCATACTTTCAACCATAAGTGCGATCGTTTTATGATCATTAAAATCGAAATTTTTTTGTACGAATAATTTTTCTTCTACTTGAA
Organism: uncultured cyanobacterium; assembly: GCA_963710605.1. Lineage (GTDB taxonomy): Bacteria > Cyanobacteriota > Cyanobacteriia > Cyanobacteriales > Cyanobacteriaceae > JAALKG01. The sequence goes on along the minus strand of CAVQBA010000004.1, from coordinate 982,771 downwards.
TTAATAATCGATCGGTTTCTTCAGGAGATATTTGAATAGAATTAGCTTTGTAAGCGATATTATTTTGATTCATCAGGAGAAAATTAATTTTATTAGTAATCAAGTTAACTGTAGTTTAGTTAGCAATCAAATCGTCTGAGCGTAAACCTTCTAAACTGTTTTTGGTATTATTACGAGTAAAAGTATTCCATGTATTTAAATCTTGAGAAGAAAAACTATGAAAAATTGCTCTAGTACGCTCATTCAAACCACAAGCTAAACTAAAATCAGCACCAGCAATACTTTGCAAATTATCAAAATTAGCATCCGTTAAATTAGTTGCTCGCATATCTGCACCTTCTAATTCAGCCGAAACAAATATCGCCCCTGCCAAATTTGCACCTGTCAAAAAAGCATACTTTAAATTAGCACCGCTAAGTGCCGCCCCTGCTAAATTCGCTCCTGTTAAATCCGCACCACTAAGATATGCACCACGTAAATTTGCTCCACTTAAGTCAATGTTGCGTAAATTAGCTGTATTCAAAAAAGCACAGCTCAATGAAGCTTTTGGTCCAACTGCTCCTGATTTGGTATATTGATAGTTATCTGGCCATTGGGTATGACTATCGTAATATGCTAAATCTAGTTTGGCAGATTCTAAGTTGGCATTGCTTAAATTAACACCTTGTAATTGCGATCGTTGTAACAAACTATCACTTAAATTAGCACCTTTTAAATTAGCACCTTGAAAAGATACGCCTCTCAAATCAGCACCTTTTAAATTAGCATTTTCTAAATTAGCTGAAGATAAATCGACACCAATCAAATTAGCGTTTTCTAAATTAGCTGAAGATAAATCTACTTCTGACAAATCCATATTTTGTAAATTTGCCCCTTCAAGACTTTTATTTTCTTGAACAATAGCTAAAACTTCTGCACGAGAATGAGTTAGTGATAAAGACATATTTTAACAATGAATAATTAACAATTAACAATTAACAATTGTCTATAAATCGATCGATAATGCTGAAAAATGATCTAATTTCTCAATCGATTATTAATTAATCATCATAAGATTAACCCAGTCACTAAGATTAGTTTTTTTAATTTTCTTAATAATACTTAAATACATCTAATCTAAATCAGATTAAAATTTGACAAGTTACATCAGCCAAACACAAACTGTATTACACGCTCTAGTTAGTTATATAGCTAAATGAATTTATAACTGCACTTTTTGTGTTGATGAAAGTCTCCTCTTTGAAGGGGAGATGAGTGAGGGGTTGGCGAAAGTATAAGTAATCACAAATTCATTCGACTATAGTTACCACTTACGATCGAGAAATATAATATAGCTTTGATGATTTATACTTTTGTCTTTAACTTCAAATTCAAATTAGACGTTTATTGATTAACTCACTCAGCACTATTCCAAGTGCTATGAAATGGTAAAGGAATAACTGTCGGTAATGCTAAAATACAAACAGGTTCATCAGTTAGTCTTTCACTATCAAAAATATAAAGTTGAGAGCAATGAGAGTTTCCATCATAAACTACAGTTAAAATCCAATCCTTTGCCGGCTCTTCAGTTGAAGGTACTATAGTTACTTCCGAAGGATAACAATTTTCTCCTAAGTCAGCTTCAGTTAAAGTATTATTTTCGTAATCAAAACGAGCGATCGTATTATAACGCTCTTGAATTGGATCAATTCCTTGACGATGAATATTTAAATAAGTAGATGACCATTTTTGTCCTACTTGAGTCGAACTAACCATCGGAAAATCAACCGCTCGTTGGGTAACTTGTTCTAAAAGTAAAACTTCTGCTGTGTGTGGATTAAGACACATTTTCCATAAAGTACCTAGTGTAAAAGTTGAAGTTTGCCCTAATGGTACTTCTTTCAAATGTTGATTAGTTTGGGTGAACTACCCACACTAAAATTAAAAATTTATAGTGTAGGCTTCATCCTTCACAGATTCATGCCTCAAGACAGACTTACGCCCACCTTTTGGTCTTACTGATTCTCCAGATGCAGAAACGGCTGTTCCATCCGTTTGTATTATTCTTATTCCTTCGGCTCTTATATTTTTTGAAGCATTTTCATCCCTGTCATGGATAGTACCACAACTAGGACAAGTCCACTCTCTTACGTCTAAAGGCATTTCAGACATTTGCTCTAAGCAGTTGGAACAAGTTTTTGAACTCGGAAACCATCTGTCAACTTCAACTAATAACCCACCTTTAAGTTTGAGTTTATAGTCCAAGAAATTGATCAAAGTTCCCCATCCAACATCAGATATTGCTTTGGCTAAACAGTGATTACGAACCATACCCTTGATATTTAGTTTTTCGACGCAGATTACTTGATTATTATCAACAATCTTTCTCGAAAGTTTGTGCACGAAATCGTGACGGGCATTGCTTGTATGTTCGTGTACTTTAGCTACTAACAGTCGTGCTTTTTCTCTTTGTTTAGAACCTTTTTGCTTACGAGCCAGTTTTTGCTGTTTTCGCCGTAAGTTCCTTTCATGTTTTTTAATCTGTCTAGGATTAGAATACTTGCTTGTTTTAGTACCATCATTGACGATAGCAAAATGTTTAATCCCTAAATCAATACCAGCTATCTTACCTGTCACAATAACCTTTGGGAGTTCCTCTTCTGTCTCAAATAGAAGACTCGCAAAGTATTTACCTGTTGGTGTTTTACTTACAGTAACCGTTTTAATCTTACCCTCAAAGATACGATGAATAGAGGCTTTAACTAAACCTAATTGTGGTATTTTCAAACATCCATCAATGATCAAAACACTTTGTGGATACTGACAAGACTGTTTACCATGGTAACTTTTAAACCGTGGGTATTTTGCTCGTTTCTCAAAGAAGTTTTTAAATGCTTTAGTGAGATTAAGAGTTGCTGACTGTAAGACTTGAGAGTAGCATTCTTTTAACCAAGCTGTCTGTTCATCGCTTTTTAGTTTGGGCAAATAGGCATTTATAGCTGAACGATTGAGCCCCTTACCTGTTTCTTTATAAGTTTTATTACATAAATCCAGTGCATAATTATACCACCAACGACTGCAACCCATTACTTGAGTCAGTTTTTGGGCTTGAGTACTAGTTGGATACAATCTGATTTTGATAGCTCTGTGCATTTATCATTTACTATAAATCATGAGAAAATAATCTTACCACAAGATTGTAATTTTGGAACTAATGTCTTAATCAGACTTTGCTTTGTTGGTTGAAATTCATCCCATCACTCATTTTATGGGTATGTTAATCGAAAAATAGAGTGTGGGACTTCTTTCTCCATTTTGTTAAAATCTTCATAGCGGACAAAATCTAGCGTAACGTTACCCAATGTATCTTGATAACCGTTGCCAAAATGCCATTGAAACCAAGAATCTGTTTGTCCTTGACTTACTAATTGTAGGTTGTCTCGGTCAAAAACCAAAATTTGAGTTCCTAACTCCGGATGCCATTTCAAAGCATCGCTATAACTAGAAAAACCACTAATTATTGAGAAAAAATCAAGTCTCACAGGTGGAATCAGAAAAATAAGATAAGAGCCAGCCATGACAAAATCATGTACTAAAGGAATACCTTTTAACGAAAAAGCTGATTTTTTAGTTATTTTTCCTTCAGGGTTACTTTCGTAAAGATTTAATTTAGCATCAAAACCATCGATATTAACCCCAAAGTTATAAATTCTATCAGTAAGAGGATCTCGTTTTGGATGTGCCGAATAATTCAATCCTGATTCTAATTGATCTAAACAATCTAAACCTAAAGTCGTTAAATCTTTTAAATCTAAAGCATGAGGTTGACCGCCTTCCCATAGTGTTAATAAACGATCGCTTAAAGCTAAAACAGAAGTATTTGCACTATTTTTGACGGGTTTTAACCATCTATTCCAAATTGCTCCAGGAGCGGTCATACCGTAATTACCGTATAGTAATTTATTAGCTGATGTTTCTTCTAGGTATCCTTTTGTCTGAACATATCGATAAACAGCAGTTGCTCGCTCTTGTTCAAAATGTACTGCTAAAACAGCACCATCTCCATCAAACCAATGCCCGACTTTTTGTCCGCCTCGTTCTAAACGCCCTGCCCCATTTTGATAAAGACTACCTGTTATTGGTGGTATTTTGCCAGAAATTACTTTTAATTGAGTTAGAGGAAATTCAACACCTGGTTTTTCGATGGATTTAGCCCATGCTCGTCTTTCTTGTTTCATTACAGCTTATATTTCAAGATCTTAATTTAATTCCCTACTGATATAGCGTTTCCCATACTTGTGAAGTACAGTTAGCGATCGACAAGTCCCCCTTAACAAGGGGGATTTAGGGGGATCGATATGTACCTCGTAATGGTGATAATTGCTATATTTTACTTTTTGTTATCTTTAAAACGTTTTTGGGCATCAGCAAATGCCGTTCTCATAACTTCTTGAATCTTTTGGGGGTCGGGGTTTTTACCTCCTGCCATATCACCAAAATAACTACAAGCACCTTCTCCTAAAGCCCATGTATAAGCACCTGCCCAAGAAGCGGCAACAACTGAACCTAAACCCGGCACAAATTTAAGTAATTCTCGACCGATCGCTTTGGCTATAAATCCTCCTGCGATCGCACTTAAGATTCCTCCAGCTTGAGTAATACTTATTTTTTGACCGTAAAGTTTACCTAAAACACCCACCATTGTCACTTCTAACGCTGTTAGAACAGGCATAGTCGCAAAAGGGAGAGGGACTGCCGAAAGTGTTGCCGCCATCACCGAAAAAGCCAAAATATAGCGTCTGGCTACTTCTCTGTATAAATCACCTAACTGAGAATCAGCCGTTTCATCTAAAAGTTGATGTATTGTCTGTGCTTCGGCTGAAGGTAATAATTCAGCTAAAGAATCAATTAGAGTCTCTAAACCATAAAAAACAGGATCATAACCATCTTCTTCAAGGGTAAAATCAATTAAAATCGCTCGATCGAATAAATCCTTAAAATTATCTTTAATGGTGTCAAATGCTTGATTAACTGAGAGTAAAAGAGGCGGATAATTAGGGTGAGGTGTATCAATGTTCGGGTAAAGTTCATGAACACAAGTAACGACTAATAAACAAGGTATTTGAGGATGTTTTTCTTTAAGTTCAGTGATAATTTCTTTTAAGCTATCAGTGGCAAAATCATTAATCTTAACTGTAACAATCAAAATTGTAGCTTGATTTTTTTTGCTTTCTAACTCTTGATTTAATTCAGTGATAATTTCTTCGACATTTTGTAAGCCATCTCCTAAGCCAACCGTATCAGTAAAAATGAGTAACGGTAAATCATCGGATGGGTAAGCATAACGTTCAGTGTTTTGAGTATGAGGGCGAAAACCTTGACCGACAATATCGCTTCCTACTTGAGTTAAACCACGTACGATCGAACTTTTTCCTGCTTGTGGTTTACCAATCAAAAGTGCTGATGTTGTCGGTAATTGCGATCGAACTGACTCTAATATTTCAGCGATTTGAGCTTCATCTACCCGAAATAAATCGAAGGTTTTACGGAAGTTTTCTTTTAAAGAATCTAAAGCAGAAAATTTCATTAGTCAACAATTCCCTAATCAACAACACTATCCATTACAAATATACCAGTTACTGAAGACACAAATAAAGGCTGAACTATTATTCTAATTCTAAATAATTAAAAAGTATTCGCTAGTTTTATTGAATTATGTGTATGCAATGTGTAATATATTCAAAGCTATCTTCAAAACTCTTTTAGCTTAAATTAAACATTTTTTCTGATGATATTACTCTATTAAACAAATCAAGATCAAGAAGAAAAAGCCTCGTTTTATTATTAAAAAAAGATAGTAATTAATTACTATTATTCTAATATTTCAATTATTGATATTTTCATGATTTAATCTATGTCTAAAGTTAGATAAAGATAAATCTAATCAATATTACTATTGTTATATAACTTTATATTTCGCAATATTATGAAACTTAATAACTTAACAAAAACTTCTCAGATAATAGTTGTCCTCGCTACTATTTTAGGAATAAGTTCAATGTCTGTTTTTCCTGCATTAGCTGATGATTGCTCAGGTACAAAAGTATCTTCTTCGGAAATGGAAAAAATGCCGGTAAGTGATTCGAGTAGCTCAGCAGTAGGAAATATTGTTGAAGTAGCAGTAGGAAACGAAACATTTAGTACTTTAGTAAAAGCAGTAGGAGCGGCAGAATTAGTAGAAGTATTATCTGATGATACTGCATCCTATACAGTTTTTGCTCCCACAAATGAAGCATTTAGCCAGTTGCCAGATGGTGCGTTGGAGTACTTATTAAAGCCCGAAAACAAAACAGTTTTACAAAAAGTGCTTTCTTATCATGTCTTACCAAATAAAGTTACATCAAGTGAAATATCAAGTGGTGAAGTAGAAAGTCTTGATGGAGGATTAGCAATAGAAGTAAATGATGATGGAGTTATTATAAATAATGCTAACGTCATCATGGCTGATATCGAAGCTAGTAATGGTGTTATTCATGCTGTAAATAGAGTTTTGCTACCTGCTGATTTGCAAACTGCACTAGCTTCGGAATTAGGAATAACCGAGGCAGAAATCTATCCGTAATATTGAATAAATTCGATCGAGATTAATCCTCTAATTATTCGGCACGATCTTTTTGACAGTTTACCTATTTATTTGAGCTGATTAGGTAAACTTTTGCTCTAAATATTTAGGCTATTTTTTAAATATTTATAAACTTGATCATTAAAAAATAAAGGGTTTAAAATCCCGTCTTTGCTCTTAGAACTTTTCCCTTTTGACATTTTGTGTATTTTTGTTTAATTAATCAACAATTAATAAAATTATACGATCGATTCTTCAAAAAGTTTTAACATAGAATACAACAGAAAAGTTGAGATTTTGAGCGTCAAAATTAATGCGAAATTTATCAAATTGAAATAAGTTTAGTTCAAATATTATCAACAATTCATCATCATTATTCTTTACCAAGTGAACTAAATAGTTAATAATAATAATTAGAATAACTTATCATTAGCGATATAGCTATGTATAGAAAAATAGTCATTACGTTACTAACTATTACGGTTACGGTAGGAGTAAGATATTGTGCTGGCAATCAGTTTAACACTCCACAATCGACTGATTCATCATCTTTTACTACTTCTGTTACCAATACTAAATTTACGCCGAGAAAACAAGCACCAGTTACTTTTGAAAAACAATCAAGAGTTGTGATTAAACATTTATATGAAGGTAAATATGACGAAATTGAAAATGTCTTAAATGAAGCGATTGACAATTCTTATATTACTCGTGGAGGTACATATTATGCGATTAGCGTACTAAGAACTGGATTTAACGATTACGCCCCTTATTTCGACCAAAATTGGATTAATGCTTTTGATAGTTGGATAAAACAAAGTCCTGATAGCTCTTTAGCTTATACCACTAGAGCAATGTTTTACTATAGATATGGATGGGAAATAAGAGGTACTAATTCTGCTAATGAAACGCCTAAAAACGTAATGGAAAAATATCATTACTACTTATCTTTAAGTATCGAAGATACTCAAAAAGCATTACAACTAGATGCAAATAATCCTATCTTATTATCTCATATATTAACTGTTGGTGCGAGTACAGGTATGCCTCGTGAGCAATTTGAAGAATATTTTCGACAAGCTAATAACGAATTTTCTTATATGGCTTACAACTACCGTCAAAAAGCAAGGTATCTTGATCCTAATTGGTATGGAAGTGAAGTAGAGTTATTAACCTTTGCCAGAGAAGCCGTTGAAAATGCTCCTAGAAAGACTTTAATACCTTTAATACTTGTACAAGCTCATGAGAGGTTATCTACTTTTTATCCTGACAGAAAAGCTTATTATAATCGTCCTGAAGTTTGGACAGAAATAGAAGAAAATTATCAAAAAGTTTTAACTGATTTTCCTCAAGCTGGTATGTATGCCATGCAATATGCCAGAACAGCTAGAAAAGCTGGAAAAGACGATCTCAGTCGTAAGTATGCTCACTTAGCCCTAAAAAGAGAACCAAACAACCCAATTATTCAGCAAATGGCTGTAAAGATGGGAATAATTGAGAAGTAAGGAGTAATGAGTTAATTATTCATTGTTCATTGTTCACTGTTAACTGTTCTCTGTTATATATGATCTGTCTTGTTTTTATGAGGAAAAAGTGTATAAAGCAAACGATTTATATACGCTTTACCAGCAACTTGTTGCGGTTTAGCCAAACTTTGCGATTGCGATGAAGATAAATTAGATGGTGAATTAGGTAGAGTATCTTCTGATGTTATTGGTGGTGATTGATTATTACTTGGCGAATTCGATGATTGGATATCTTTGTTGAGATAATTTTGATAAAAATATGATTGATATTTCTTTTTCTCGTCTTCGGTACTAATTTGCTGACGTGGTTGCTGAGCAGGTGGTGATGATAGTTGTTGATTATTTGTTTCTATTATGTTTTGTATTCTGGCTTTTTCTTCTGCTATTTTAAACACTTTCATCGCTTCAATTTCGTCTAGCGACTTTATCTTACCTTTTTTGACTGTCTCAGTTTCACCGATCGATTTTGGTTTACTAGCTTTCATCGCTTCGATTTCTTCTAGGGATTTTGTCTTACCCGTATTCCTAACTTCGTTGTCGGTTTGATTAATCGATTCTACTCTACTTGGTTTCCTAACTTCGGTTTGATCGATCGATTTTGTTTTACCTACTTTCATCGCTTCTACTTCATCAAGAGATTTGACTTTGGCAGGTTGTGCAGTAGAAATATCAGGTGAATGAGGAGAATAACCGTTTTGATTTAATTGATTGATTTTATCAATAAGATTGTTATCAGTATTAATATTATTGTGGCTATTATGTGTTGGAGAAGGAGCCGATGTAGTTTTATTATTATTTATTGATTGGTGTCGAGTTTTATCCGCAGGAATAATATCTTCTGCTTGATCAATAACTACACTTTCTGTGACAACTGTCTCTACACGACGAGAAGAATCACCGATAATCGAACCTGCAGAAATAACGGCAAGAGCATCAACATCAGCATTATAGACAGTGACTGAAGTTCCCAATGAAGCTTGAGATCCTATTGTACAATTACCTAAGATTAAAGTACCAGGTCCTAGAATAGCGTTAGCTTCAATTTCTACATTACCTTGATGGGCTGTGATAATAGTTCCCATACCTAAACAAACACCCGCATGGATGATTATCTGATAACCAAGGGTAGCATTCAAAATGACTCCTGAAGCAATCATCACATTAGGATCGATCGTGACATCACCTCGTATTTGAGGAGGGTTGGTTGTAGATTGGGGTTGGAGAATGGGTAAAGACATCCCGATTAATGAAAAATAAGATTAATATTTTCAAATAAATAAAGTAAATTTAGCAATGGGCAATCAACATAAACATTCTTGTTATAAATTAGTTAGCCAATTAAAATTAACAATTAAATAAATATGTTGCTTTTTTTAGTTCTAAGTTAGAAATTCTGCTTAGATTGGCAACACCTGTTTTGTTTTCTTTTTAAGACCAAAAGATTTGCATAGAAAAATAATTGATAAAAGACAAATTATTAATTATCGTCTTAGTCGGCGTTTCCTAGGCGAGAAAACCTCGCCGAAGTTCGACCGCAATTATCAATTATTAACTAAAGATTATGGTCTTTGAATGATAGTTTCTAAAACACGACGTTTGGCATTCGTATCAATACCAATTAAACGAACATATTCACCATCATGTTCTTGTAAACAACCTTGTAATTCAGTGAGAACTTGTCCTTCACTTGTATTTTTAAAAGGGTGACAAGATTTCCAAGATTTAACTTTAAAGTGACGTTTATCAGCGTGTTCGGTACCGATTTTGTATCCTTGGGATAACAACGAACGTACTTGAGAGATTGTCTTAGAATCTAAAGATGCTCCTGCACTAGTATCGCTGGTACTGGTATAACCGCCGTAACGACCATTAGAAGTAGTATTTCCTTGATAACCACTGGTAGTAAAGCCATCATTCACGTGCTTATTATGTCCACCACGACTGTCATTTAAGCTAGTCGAAGTAACAGTTGAATAACCGTTACCTGAGTTACCGTTATTATCACCTGGACGTTGAATCATCATTTCTAAAACACGTCTTCTAGCATCAGCATCAATACCAATCATACGAACGTATTCGTTGTTATGCTCTAATAAACAATGTTCTAAAGCGGCAACAACTTGACCTTCATTTTGGCTATCGATCGGGCTACAAGATTTCCAAGATTTGGCTTTAAAATGACGTTTGTCAGCGTGTTCGGTACCAATTTTATATCCTTGGGATAACAATGAGCGTACTTGTTTAAGGGCTTCACCACTTAACATTCCACTACCGCCACCATTACCGTTACCGTTGCTGTTATAGCTATTAGAACGTTGATAACGACCATTACCATTGCCATTACTACTACTACTACCACCATTAACATCATCAGGACGTTGAATGATAGTTTGAGAAATACGACGTTTAGCATCAGCATCGACACCGATTAAACGCACATATTCACCACGAAAATCTTGAAGATAACCTTCGATCGTACTTACTGCTTGATTTGCAGAACTAGTATCAATCTGAGATGCAGTCAACCAAGATTTGGTTTTAAAACGACGTTTACTAGCGTGTTCAATACCAATGTTATAACCGCCTTGAATTAAAGAGCGAACTTCGCCAGCCCAATCGGCATTACCATTATTATGGTTTCCATTACCGTTAGAGGATGAAGAAAATCGATCGTTTCCATTCAATCTATTTTTAGTAGTATTGATTGATTTTGGTTGTCCTGGATTTTGGTCATCAGGACGCTGAATAATCATTTCTAAAACACGTCGTCTAACTTGAGGATCAACTCCAATTAAACGAACATATTCTCCTTTATACTCAAAAAGTAAGCCTTCTAACTCAGCTAAAATAGCTCTTTGATCGTTAGTAGAACTTAAAGATGCAGTTAACCAAGATTTGGTTTTAAAACGACGTTTACTAGCGTGTTCAATTCCGATGGTATAACCTTGTCTGAGTAAGGAGCTGATTTGATTAACAATATCTGAACTTAAACTCATATTAGTTGTTGTTTGAGAACTATTATTATAATTAGGGGAATTCTGCCTGTTTGAAGACCGATGCCCTTCTCGAATCGTAGAATCAGAGGCACAGTTGTAACCTACAACTAAGGCTTCATTAACATCAGCTACATGAGCTGCGAACTCTTTGTCTTCTGATGTAACAGATGGTAAGCGATCTGCTTGTTGCTGATTTGTGATTACTGCTCCAGAAGGAACGTATCTTCCCGGTGGTATTTCGACATCTTGAATTAAAGCGTGCATCATGATGATGCAACCGTTTCCTACTCTGGCATTAAAAATTGTCGAGCGGAAACCGATAAAACAGTTATTACCTACATAGGCAGGACCATGAATCAGGGCTAGATGAGTAATACAACTATCTGATCCTATCCACACTGAATATTCTTTGCCATTGTCCCCACGGACTCTTCCTTGTTCTAAGCCGTGTATTACGACTCCATCTTGAATATTACTTCGATCGCCTATATAAAAAGGAGTGCCTTCATCAGCACGAATAGAAGTACCAGGTGCAACTAAAACATTAGTCCCAACGGTAACATCTCCTATTAAATAAGAAAAAGAGTGAATATAAGCTGAATCGTCAACTACTGGTTCGGCCAAATTTTTTGACCAAGGTGTCGGGGGAGCAACCATACGTGGTCTGCTCACTATTAACCTCCACTATAATTATTTCATTTGATTGTTGAAAAATTAAGTAAGAATAAAAATTAGTTATTTATTTTCTTATTTATCCTGCAACATTTAGTTTGTTGAGATTATTAATTACAAATTACTATAGTTACGAAAAGTATTTAATATAATCTTTCGGTATCTCTTTTGCTATACAGCGTTTGAGAGCCGGTCGTCACTGTATCTATAATGCCGACAATCATAGCATCAACAGGACGTTCTTCTTGTCCGCTTTCTTTACGAGCTGAACTACCACGGGTAACTAAAACCCATTCGTTAATTCCTGCACCAACAATATCTCCTGCTACCTCATATTCAGATAGAGGATTTGCATCCGCATCCAAAAACTCGACTAGGAGTAATTTTACTCCTGTTAAAGTTCTTGATTTGTGGGTACTGACAACCGTTCCACATACTCTGGCAATTTGCATTAATTAGCTTCTTCTGTGATTATGGACGTCTTCCTATCGGACGAGGATTAACACTTTCTCTGAATTGTTCTACTTCTTCGGTATAACGAATTGGTAATACATACTCTAAGTTTTCGTGCGGACGAGCAATAATATGGTGTGATAACACTTGTCCACCTTTGACTCTGCCTACATTTTCAATTCCTGCGGCTACAGATGCTTGTACCTCAGATACATCACCTCTGACGATGACTGTAACACGACCTGAACCGATCTTTTCATAACCGACTAAGGTAACACGAGCGGCTTTCACCATCGCATCAGCGGCTTCCACTACTGCGGGAAATCCTAAAGTCTCGACCATTCCTACTGCAATTGACATAATAGTTTCGGGATATTTTGTTTCGGATAGTATTAAGTTAGTCAATCAATTTCCAGCTTTCACGAACTGGGAAACTCTTGACAATAAATATAGATGAACATATTTCCTATCTTATCAGAAAGCCTTTCAAGCTAGTATAAAACCTTACTGGATAGTTACTTTTTTTAAGATAGGTAAAAACCTTTGTTCCGAAGGTTAAAAACAGGGTTATCATCAAAATTTTTTTAATTTATAGCTTGTTTATTGCTATGTTGCCCCTGTATTGACAAATTAAGATTGCCAAGGTTTAATTTATAATTTTTTTTAACTAGTAATTTCGGAATTGTTCTACTTCTTCTGTGTATCGAATTGGTAGTACATATTCTAGGTTTTCGTGTGGACGAGCAATGATATGAGTTGATAACACTTCACCACCACTTACTCTATTCGCTGCGTCAATTCCAGCTGCTACAGATGCTTGTACTTCAGATACGTCTCCACGAATAATTACGGTAACACGACCACTACCGATTTTTTCGTAACCGACTAAAGTAACACGAGCGGCTTTCACCATCGCATCAGCGGCTTCCACTACAGCGGGGAAACCTAGTGTCTCGATCATACCTACTGCAATTGGCATTTTCTTGTTCCTTGGCTATTTTTAATAAATTTACTTAAAAGGCAAATTATAAGTACTTCACAAAAAGTATTTTTATTACTCATTTTTATTTTTCAAAATCTCAATCGTTTATCTTAATTTTGATTTTTGATAAGTATTTATACTTTATTAGTAAATTGGCTCTAATTTGAGATATTTTAAATCTATCTAGATTAAGCATAAACAAGCATGGTACGTTTGACAAGATAAATAATTATGATATTTCTTAATCTCTTGCTTAATTTTTTTTTATAGATCTTTTATAATCGTTATCATAGATAGCTTTCTCACTTAATAGCTGTTAGATGTTTAATTTTTGAAAAGATAATCTAATAGTTACTTCCACACAACAATGTATATTCATGATTAATTATTTTCCTTCTTTAAAAACGTCAAATTAATTTTCTTGAGCGATTTGACTAATAATTTGACCTATATAATTTATAATGCTTTTTAGTATTATATTTAAGTCTTTTTGACAAGTTTTATTTACAAAAATTAAGTTTTTTATGAGTATTTTAGTTACTGGCGGTGCAGGTTATATCGGCTCTCATACGGTTAAGTTGTTACAAAGTAAAGGTTATGAGCTATTAGTGTTTGATAATTTGGTTTATGGACATGAGGATATAATCAAAAAATTAAATGTTCCTTTCATTCAAGGAGATTTAAGCGATCGACAATTGTTAGATCAAATATTCGCTGAACATGATATCGAAGCTGTGATTCATTTTGCGGCTTATGCTTATGTAGGTGAGTCGATGAGTAATCCTGCTAAATATTATCGTAACAATGTTGTTTATACTCTTAACTTGTTAGAAGCGATGGAAAATGCAGGGGTAAAAAATATTGTCTTTTCTTCCACTTGTGCAACTTATGGTGTTCCTGAACAAAATCTTTTAACTGAGACACATCCACAAAAACCTATCAATACTTACGGTTATACTAAGTTAGTGGTAGAAAATATCTTAGCTGATTTTCAGAGGGCTTACAATTGGGAATATGTCGCTTTCCGTTACTTTAACGCAGCAGGTGCATCGGCTGATGGTTTGATTGGTGAAGATCATGATCCTGAACCTCATTTAATTCCTTTAATTTTATATGCAGCATTAGGTAAACGATCGGCTATTTCTATTTTGGGCGATGACTATCCGACACCTGATGGCACTTGTATTCGAGATTATATCCATGTAGAAGATTTGGCTCAAGGTCATTTGCTCGGTTTAGAATATTTACTCGAAGGGGGCAAAAGTGATGTCTTTAATTTGGGTAATGGTAATGGATTTTCGGTTAAAGAAGTAATTGCGGCGGCGAAGAAAGTGACTGAGATCGATTTTACCGTTAAAAATGGCGATCGTCGTCCTGGTGATCCTCCTATGTTAGTCGGTAGTAGTGAAAAAGCACAAAGGATTTTAGGCTGGCAACCAAAATATGCTGAGATTGAAACTATTATCCGTCATGCTTGGCAATGGCATCAATCTCGACACAAAAATAATTAGGTATTCGTGATTAGGGGTTAAATGTCACAGAATTAGTTTTTCACTATTCTTTATTCGCTATCAAGTGCCGTGAAAGGGGGAATTATTTAATAAAGATAAATAGCTCCCGTATCTTGTAAATTGAAAGTACGATTACTTTGAATACCATCTTCTGTAGTTTTAATTCTCACTTCGACAATATTTTCTTCCGTAACTTCAACCTCATATTTCAAATAAATGCGGGAGCTATCAGGATCTGTGCTATCAGGGTAAACTACCATATATAAAGATGGTTGTACATTATCTAAAACAGTGGTTTGTTCAGGCTCAATCCTCACTGGTTCATTTTCAATATTAGTCATAGCGTAATCGATCATAATACCTGTTTCGTTAATCAAATTTATTGTAATCGGACGATCGAGATCGACTCTGGCTACAGGTTGCCAAAATCCAGGTTGATAAGTTTGAGCAGGAGGAGTTTGGGCATTGATGGTATTTGTTGAAAACCAATAAAAGCTACTACTAGCAAGTAACAAAGAAGAATAAACAATAGTTTTTAAAATCATAATTGATAAATAATAGTTATAAAAAAAAGATATAGCGTTTCCCAGACTTGTGAGGTACAGTTAATGATCAATAAGTCCCAAGAAATAAAAGCGAAGCATCCTTAAATTTCCCCCTTACGAAGGGGAGGGGCTGTCACCTGAATTGATTTCAGGTGCTTGTAAGCCCCGTGGCAAGGGGGATGGGGATTTAGGGGGATTTCTTTGTATTTCATAATGGTGATAATTCCTATAATAGAGAATTGCTCACAAACAACAAGTCAAAAAATTATTCTAGATTCTCTATTTTGTATTATACATTTTCTATTTTTAATTATTATTTTTTTATTACTCAAATAATTTATTTTGACATATTACTATTAATAAAATTAGCATAACTTAATTCATTAATATTATTCCAATTAAAAGCATTTTCTTTAAAAGTTTTCCATTGTTGATAAATTTGTTTGAAACTAGAATTATTAGCTGAATTACTTTCAAAAATCTCTTGAGAAACTTTTTGAGCTTCTATCATCACCTCTTGAGGATACTCGACAAATTTTGTTCCTCCTTCAATCAAACGAATTAAAGCATCTTGATTGAGAAAATTATATTTAGAAAACATACTTAAAGTAGCATCTTTAGAAGCTGTTTCAATCATACTTTTGTATTCTGAAGGTAATGTATCCCATGCTGACTTGTTAATTAAAAGATCAAGACACGGGCTGGCTCCCACCATCCGGGATAATAACAATAATCAGCGGCTTTATTTAAACCTAGTTTTTCGTCATCATAGGGCTCACCCATTCGGCGGCATCGATCGCTCCTCTTTCTAAAGCGAGAAAAACTTCTCCACCAGGTAGTACTTGCACATTAACTCCTAATTGAGACATAACTTCTCCGCCTAAACCGGGAATCCTCATTTTTAAACCTTTCAAATCCTCCAGAGATTTAATTTCTTTTTTAAACCAACCGCCCATCTGCACACCTGTATTACCAGCAGGAAAGTTGATCACATTAAAATCGCTATAGAGTTTTTGAATTTCTTCTAAACCACCACCATAGTATAGCCATGAATTTTGTTGTTGAGCAGTTAAGCCAAAGGGTACACAAGTAGCAAAGGCTAGAGCAGGATTTTTACCAATATAATAATAACCAGCTGTATGACCGCATTCTACTGTACCATTTTGCACGGTATCGAGTACTTCTAATCCGGGGACGATTTCTCCTGCAGCGTAGGGTGTAATTTGAAATTTACCACCACTCATTAGATTTACACGATCGCAGACTGTTTGCGCACCGCCAAAGATTGTATCTAAAGATTTGGGCCAACTAGTGACCATTCGCCATTTTATTTCAGGTAAACTATTAGCGGTGACGGTTGAGTTATCTTCTGCTTGACAAGATACTAAGGTGGCGGAGGTAACTGCACTAATTCCAGCGTTTGTTAAAAATTGTCTTCTTTTCATCTGGATTAAATCTGATTAATTGCTAATTTAAAAATTGATAATTTATATAGATTACATAGCATACAAGACATTAACCAAAAATAAATAAAATTTAACAAAATGTGTTGTTAGTTATCAATATTTTTACAGTTCAAAAAAATAAACGATTATTATTTGAACCGAAATATAAATTAGTTATTAGTCAATTATTATTAGCAATTTACTCTAAATTTGGCAACCCAAAAAGTAATAATAACCTTTATTGATTAATTATTAACCGCCCGTTTAAGAGTCTGACAAAATTCACCAACAACCTGTAAAGCATCAGTTGGGTTATCATGAGCTAATTTTTTGACAAAAGCACTACCCACAATTACAGCATCTGCACCCCAGTCTTTAATCTGCATCGCTTGTTCTGGCTCAGATATACCAAAACCAACACCAATAGGTTTATCAGTTACTTGCTTTAATTGTTGAATTAATTCTTGGACTCTACTTTCTACTTGTGTTCTCACTCCTGTAACACCTGTAACGCTTACTAAATAGATAAAACCTTGAGAATGACTAGCTATTTCTTTAATCCGTTCGATTGGGCTAGTAGGAGCGACAAGTAAAGTTACTTCAATACTATGTTTTTGAGCTAAATCAAGAAAACTAGCCGCTTCTTCTAAAGGTAAATCAGGAACGACTAATCCCTTTACTCCTGCCGTTGCGATCGTCTTGAGAAACTTGTCTGCACCTCGATAATAAATTGGATTATAGTAAGTAAATAAAACGATCGGTACATCAATCTCGGTTTCAATACTTTTAACTATTTTGAGGACATCATCTAAACACACACCTTTATTTAAAGCACGGGTAGCCGCCGCTTGAATAACAGGGCCATCAGCTAAAGGATCAGAATAAGGCACACCTAACTCGATAATATCTGCACCATTTTTCGCCAAAGTTCTAATCGCTTCAACTGTAGTATCTAAATCGGGGTCTCCTGCTGTGATAAAAGGAATTAAACCACATTCAGATTTTTGTTTTAATTGAGCAAAACGCTGAGAAACGGAAGTCATATTTGAATAATGAATAATTAATAATGAATAATTAATAATGAAAGATATCAATTATCAATTTTATTTTATTCTGTCTCGGACATTAGTTTTTCTATTTCTTCAGGGGACATTTTTTCTAGCTGTTTAGCAAAAAAAGCATCATCATAATCTTTGACTTGCTTATGGTAAGTCATTTGATTGGTAAATACACGGAAAAAATAAGTAGAAACCCAACCGATAACCACAGAAGATACTAAAAAAACTTGACTCCAAATTCCTGCTGATTGAGTTGACAAACCAAAAAGTTGTAGGACAAAATAAATTACCCCACCAGTTACAAACACCCCTAGGGCAATGAGAATTGCATCAATTCTTCTCATAATTAATAATTATTATTTTTGGTATTGATTTAATTGTGGATTGATTAGATTCTTATCTTAACTTAATTCCCGACGACGAGGGCGGAAGTTGAGAAAAGGGCTAAGCAATAACATTCCGGGAAAAGAGAAGAAAACCATAAAGTACATAAAGGCACGTTCAAATGAACTAGCTACATACCAACGTTTATTCAAATAGAAATAAACAAGACCGGGAATTATTAATAAGTAAATACCACTTAAACTTAAATATAAAACAGCTGTAATTATTGTTTCTAAGTCTAAGTTTTCTACATTTAAGATAGTATCCATGAATGCTGGTTTGTTTGAGCTTGATTGATTAATTATTACTTTATCACAAATGGCAGTAAGAAGACCTTACCAAAAGTCTTTAACTTAAACCACAAATTGATTGACTGTAATTGTACTCTCTAAGATGTTTAAAGTTTGACCATTAAATTAATTATCTATATAGATGTATATAGATGCTTTCTCAATTTTTATAAACATCTATATTAATAGGTCTATAATTTAGATTAAGCAAAACTTATCACTCAGATAACAAAGAGTAAACTGAGAATCCTTTACAAAACTCAATATAGTTGTTATTATATGTATATACGCCAAACGAAACCAATCAATATCTGATTCGATCGTTTGATGTAATCTGAACTTCGGCAAACCGAAACAGATCGTACCTTGAAAATTTAATCGCAATCATAATAAATATGACAACCACTTTACAACAACAACAGCAGTCATCTGCATGGGAACAGTTTTGTCAGTGGATCACATCAACCAACAACCGTCTATATGTCGGTTGGTTCGGTACTTTGATGATCCCTTGTCTTTTAACTGCAACCACTTGTTTCATTATCGCCTTCATCGCAGCACCTCCTGTAGATATTGACGGTATTCGTGAGCCAGTAGCCGGTTCATTACTTTATGGCAACAACATCATTTCTGGTGCAGTTGTCCCTAGTTCCAACGCTATTGGTCTTCACTTCTACCCAATCTGGGAAGCAGCATCATTAGACGAATGGTTATACAATGGTGGTCCTTACCAATTAGTCGTATTCCATTTCTTAATCGGAATCTTCTGTTATATGGGTCGTCAGTGGGAATTATCCTACCGTTTAGGAATGCGTCCTTGGATCTGTGTAGCATATTCTGCTCCTGTATCTGCGGCAACAGCAGTATTCTTAATCTACCCTATTGGTCAAGGTTCATTCTCTGATGGTATGCCTTTAGGAATCAGCGGAACATTCAACTTTATGTTCGTATTCCAAGCAGAGCATAACATCTTAATGCACCCATTTCATATGTTAGGTGTAGCAGGTGTATTTGGTGGATCATTATTTTCCGCAATGCACGGTTCACTCGTAACTTCTTCATTAGTTCGTGAAACAACTGAAACCGAATCACAAAACTACGGTTACAAATTTGGTCAAGAAGAAGAAACCTACAACATCGTAGCCGCACATGGTTACTTTGGTCGTTTAATCTTCCAATATGCGTCATTTAACAACTCACGTGCCTTACACTTCTTCTTAGGAGCATGGCCAGTGATTGGTATTTGGTTCACAGCAATGGGAGTCAGCACCATGGCATTCAACTTGAACGGTTTTAACTTTAACCAATCAATCTTAGATAGCCAAGGTCACGTAATCGGAACATGGGCAGACGTATTAAACCGTGCTAACATCGGTATCGAAGTAATGCACGAACGTAATGCACACAACTTCCCCTTAGATTTAGCCTCCGCAGATGTGGTTACAGCACCTGTAATCAACAGCTAATTAATCAAATGATTTGTGATTTAAATTGAAATAACAATTAAATAACGCAATCTCAAAAAGCACTCTCAGTTAAACTGGGGGTGTTTTTTGCTGTGGTTTTTTATTTTTATGGTTATCATCTGACCTCGATCGATAATTGATAGCTAATACTTTTTACTCTTGAATAAATGGCTGATGATAATTATTTGTTCTTGATTGGTTAACTATTTTGATACTTAGATATAATTAATAGTTAAGCGACTCAAACAATGCTTCTTTAATATGGATGACATCTTTGATTCTGATATTGCCAATACGGCTAAAATTTTAAAAATCGATCGTCTTTTATTATTAAAATTTAGATATAAAACTTTTTTTCGTAACATATCTTCGTCTTTGATTCCTCAAGCAACGGTAGAAGTTGTCTATGATTGGCACAAAAGTAATGAGACTAACGATCATTTATCGAATATTTCTTGTTCTTATTCATTATCTCAATCATGTTTAACTGTACATGGATGGAAAAAAGCACCACAGATAGTTAAAATTAGTAATAAATCACAACTGGATAAGTTAGATAGTGATTTAGAAATACAGACTGTTTTTAATGGAGATCATTTGAAATCTTTATTAATTATTCCTTTATGTACGCAAAAAGTAGAAAGTCAGTATAAACCTTTAGTTTTGGGTTTATTAGTCATGCAAAATTACAAGTCTCGACGTTGGCACATTGGCGAGATAGAAACGGGTAGGTGGATGGCGAAACAAATTACTTCTACTTTTATTAACCAAAAAACGATCGGTAAAGTACAATCTTTAGTTGATGAGCGTACCGCTCAATTACAAGTGAGTTTAGATGTACAAGCAAAGTTAGGACAGAAATTACGTAATTATTTAGAAGAATTAGAAAGAGTTAATCGAATTAAGGATGAGTTTATTGCTAGCTTGAGTGATGCTTTAAAAACTCCTCTTTCTAACATGAAAATGGGTATAAAAATGCTTAAGTTAGTGAATAAGGAAAAAAAATTAATTCGTTATGTTAATATTTTGGATGATGAATGCGAAAAGGAAATTAATTTAGTTAATAATCTTTTAAAATTACAAGAATTACAGTCTAATCAATTAACAATCGAACCAAAAAGAATTGATTTAAAACCTTTATTAGATGAATTTTATAATACTTTTTCTCAAGAGTTACACTATCAACAAAAAAAACTAATTATTGAAAATCAAAAAAAATATCTTTATACTGATTTTAATAGTTTAAAATTAATTATTCAAGAATTGATTACTAACGCTGTTAAACATTCTGTCCCAGCAACGGATATTATCTTGAAGATATATACTCAACAATCTGATACGATTATTAAGATTAGTAATCGTGGTGTTGCAATTCCGATTGATGAACTTGAAAACATTTTTCAACCGTTTTACCAAGGTAAACACGTAGAAAACGTGACAAACAGTGGTACGGGATTAGGATTGGCTTTAGTTGAATCTTTGGTACATAATTTACGGGGAGAAATTAAAGTTTCTAGTAATCTAGTTGCACAATCTGATGATTATTTAAATACTTTTACTATTACTTTTCCTTTATTAATGAATGATAGCAATTAAGTCTAATCTTTCTTGGAAACGCACTAAATCTACGCTATTTCTCCGTCAATGGCAGATTACATCTACGGTTTCACAATTTGCCTTTTTTTTATTCAGCGATTTTGTTTTACGTAAAAATAATAGTTTACGATCGTCTTTACGTGCTAAATGGTTAGTTACTAAATTGATTTATTTAGGGCCAACTTTCATTAAAATTGGTCAAGCTTTATCTACTCGCCCTGATTTGATTCCTGTTGAATATGTCAATGAATTAAGTAAGTTACAAGATAATGTGCCTCCTTTTGATTCGATCGAAGCGATCGCACTTATTGAAAGTGAATTAAATAAGAATTTGGGTAATATATATCAAGAAATTGAAAAAAACCCGATCGCCGCCGCTAGTTTGGGGCAAGTACATCGAGCTAAATTGTTTACAGGAGAAATTGTTGTTGTTAAGGTACAACGCAAAGGTTTAGAGGAATTATTTAATCTTGATTTTCAAGTTTTGAAAAGATTAATCAATTTTAGTAATTTCTTTGTTCCTGCTGTTAGAAAATATAATTTAAAAGAGATTTATCAAGAATTTTTTACTATTCTATTTTCAGAAATAGATTATATACAAGAAGGAGAAAATGCCGATCGTTTTCGGCTTAATTTTCAAAATGATAACCAAATATTAGTACCTAAAGTTTATTGGGAATATACAACTAAAAAAATTCTTACCTTAGAATATTTACCCGGTATTAAAATAAACGATCGAGAAACATTATTAAAAGAAAAAATAGCAATTCGCCCTTTAATTGAATTAGGAATTTGCTCTTATTTAAAACAATTATTAGAAGACGGTTTTTTTCAATCTGACCCTCATCCTGGTAATATGGCAGTTAATAAACGAGGAAATATCATTTTTTACGATTTTGGGGCAATGACAGAAGTACAAGTGTTGGCTCAAGAGCAAATGGTACAAACTTTTTTTGCGATGTTACGTAAAGATACTGATCAAGTTTTGGAATCGTTGATTTATATGGGTATAATCGAGCCTCAATCGGATTTAACACCTCTTAAACGTTTGATTAGTTTTTCTTTGAATCGTTTTTTAGACAAACCCATTGATGTCAAAGCATTTAAAGAAATTAGTACAGAAATATATATTATGTTTGAGCAACAACCTTTTCGTTTACCTGCTCAATTAACATTTATCATCAAAGCCTTAACAACTCTTGATGGTATCGCTCGTAATTTAGATCCTCAGTACAGTTTAATTGCGGCAAGTCAACCATTTGTGAGTAATTTGACCAAAACAACCCCTAAAGCAAATTTAGTCTTAATTTTGGCTCGTCAAGGTAAACTTTTAGTTAAACAACAATTAGGTAAATCATTTCGTTTTCAAACCATGAGTAGAAACTTACAAAATAAATTAGAAACAGGTGAGTTACAAGTTAGAGTACGTTCATTAGAAGCTGAACTACTTAAAAAGACGATCGTAATGGCTCTTAAAGCTCTTATCTATACCTGCCTGACTGGTTTTTCTTTAATTGGAGCGATTCTTTTAGTGACGACAGTTTATCGCCCGTGGGCGTTTATTTTGTTTGGTTTGACAGGGTTATTTACTTTGTTGCTAGTGCGATCGTTAATTCGTTTAAAAATCTCGGAAAAGCAACTTAAATAATATCTCTTTTTAGCTTTTGTCGGATGTGTAATAGCTTTATTGATTATCAACTTCAACCTATTCATTAACAATTTAGCCGTAACTCATCACTAACTTTTACGGCTTTTGTAGGATGGGTTAGGCATTAATTCATTATCAACTTCAACCAATTTATTATTAACGAGTGCCGTAACCCATCATTAATCTTTTTAATATTTTGAACGTTGGTTGTTGGGTTTGGCTTTTGTGATGATTATTTATATCTTAGCTTATTAGGCTCAACCCAACCGACTAGCTTACTAGCAATCGCACTTAATAAGAAAATTACCTATTTTTTCATTATTGTAGGCATCAGTATAATCAGGATTTAGAGCGATTGCTTTGTCATAATTATCGATCGCACTTTGATCTTCTTTTAAATTATAGTAGCTAAGACCACGATTATTGTAGGCATCAGTATAATCGGAATTTAGAGCGATCGCTTTATCATAATCATCAATTGCTAATTGATATTCTTCCAAATCATAGTGTGCATTACGTTGATTGTAGTGGGTAGCAGTAAACGTAAATGAATCAAGAATTCTATTAGTAATTTCTTTTTTTACTGGTTGACCGAAATTGGCTGTAGTAATTCTAACAATATAAACTTTCCCATCGAAAATTGTAAAATTAATTTCTACTTGTTTTTCTGCATTTCCATCTTCTGTCAAATAAACTATTTTTCGCCCTGAGAAATCACCGATTTGTTGCTCGGATGAAGTAATCAGACTAGATATAGATTACCGATTTAGTAATGTTTTGAAATCGACTAATTTACCAATACATTCATTAATTTGCTGAGTTTTAACCGAATTTCTATAGACTTCAAACAACTAAGTTATATTTAGTAGTTTGCTCAATAAACCCAAATAGTTAGACTTATAGCAATTGTCATACTTATAAAATACAGAACGATCCCCCTGAATCCCCCTTGCCCACGGGGGACTTGTCAATATAAACTGTAGCTCATAAATGTGGGAAACGCTATATTATTTATTTTTGTCTTATCGGGTTGAAAAAAGACATCAATATATGAAAGTTTGAGAGGCTATTTTTTTACCTGAAGAAACTGTTCCGTATTTTGAGATTAGTTCGGGTAAATATTCTTTAACAAAGTCATCATGAGGAAATTGGCTCATTAAAAAAAGACAAATAATTGATTTATCGATCGTCAAAATTATAGCAAAATAACAAATAGAAAATTAATCAAGGTTCTTTAGCTTCAGGATACGGATATATTGTTAATTCTTGATGACAATCTGTATTTTCTTTGAGTATTTACTTATTTTTGTAATTCTGCTGTATCTTTGATTTTACTTAAATTGATTAACAAAGAACAATAAATACATAAATAAAAAAATTGCCCCGATAAAAAATAAACGAATGTGGACACAAAGTATTTATTTTGCAAGTTAGTTATTTATAATACTTGTAAAATAATTTAGACAAAAATCAAAAGAATTTGACATGAGAATCAAATAAGTGATAAACAACCATGAAATCAAAACTAATTTTAACCTCTATTTTAACTGCATTGACCGTTACCTCGATAGCCCCTAATCTTTATGCGAAAACAGATTCATTACCTACCTTAACGGCAGTAGAACAAGCACAAACACAAGACTCATTAGAAGAATTATCGCCACCAGAAAACGATAACGCCAAAGATTGGCTAGATTACGCCAACCGATTATGGCAAAGGGGAAAGACAGAATTAGCATTATCAGCAGTTAGCAAAGCGATCGAACTTGACCCTGAAAATGTTGAAGCATACTTCTTTCGAGGGATTCTCTACTCTGAATTACAAGAGTACGGAAAAGTGATCGCTGATTATAGCAAATTAATCGAACTTGACCCTAAATTAGCAAGCGGATTATTCTGGATAGGGAATCTCTACTCAGAATTACAAGAGGACGAAAAAGCGATCGCTGATTATAGCAAATTAATCGAACTTGACCCTGAAAATGCAAACGCATACTTAGTTCGAGGGTATCTCTACTCAGGATTAAAAGAATACGAAAAAGCGATCGCTGATTATAGCAAATTAATCGAACTTGACCCTGAAAATGCAAACGCATACTTAGTTCGAGGGTATCTCTACTCAGGATTAAAAGAATACGAAAAAGCGATCGCTGATTATAGCAAATTAATCGAACTTGACCCTGAAGATGCAAACGCATACTACAGTCGAGGGAATCTCTACTCTCTATTAAAAGAATACGAAAAAGCTCTCGCTGATTATAACAAAGCGATCGAACTTGACCCTGAAGATGCAAACGCATACTACAGTCGAGGGGATCTCTACTCAGAATTAAAAGAATACGAAAAAGCGATCGCTGATTATAGCAAACCAATCGAACTTGACCCTGAAGATGCAAACGCATACTACAGTCGAGGGGATCTCTACTCAGAATTAAAAGAATACGAAAAAGCGATCGCTGATTATAGCAAACCAATCGAACTTAACCCTGAATTAGCATTTGCATACGTCTTTCGAGCGGCTCTCTACTCTGAACTAAAAGAATACGAAAAAGCGATCGCTGATTATAACAAAGCGATCGAACTTGACCCTGAAGATGCAAACGCATACTACAGTCGAGGGAATCTCTACTCAGAATTAAAAGAATACGAAAAAGCGATCGCTGATTATAACAAAGCCATCGCTATTAATCCCGATGATGCAGATACCTACTACGATCGCGATAATGCTTACCTTAACTTAGGAGAATATTATAAAGCAGTGTCAGATTATGATCGTGCCATCGCTATTAATCCAGAATACGCAGATGCCTACAACTATCGCGGTATTGCTTACGATGAGTTAGGAGAATATTACAAAGCAGTGGATAGTTACGATCGTGCCATCGCTATTAATCCCGAATACGCATATGCCTACTACGGTCGCGGTTTTGCTTACGGTAACTTAAAAGAATATTATAAAGAGGTTGATAGTTACGATCGTGCCATCGCTATTAATCCCGAATACGCATATGCCTACTACAATCGCGGTATTGCTTACTATAACTTAGGAGAATATTATAAAGCAGTGGATAGTTACGATCGTGCCATCGCTATTAATCCCGAATACGCAGATGCCTACAACTATCGCGGTATTGCTTACGGTAACTTAGGAGAATATTATAAAGCAGTGGATAGTTACGATCGTGCCATCGCCATTAATCCCGAATACGCAAAAGCCTACAACAATCGCGGTAATGCTTACGGTGACTTAGGAGAATATTATAAAGCAGTTGATAGTTACGATCGTGCCATCGCTATTAATCCCGAATACGCAAAAGCCTACTACAATCGCGGTATTGCTTACGATGAGTTAGGAGAATATTATAAAGCGGTGTCAGATTTCGATCGTGCCATCGCCATTAATCCCGAATACGCATCTGCCTACAACTATCGCGGTATTGCTTACGGTAACTTAGGAGAATATTCTAAAGCAGTTGATAGTTACGATCGTGCCATCGCCATTAATCCAGAATATGCAGATGCCTATTACAATCGCGGTTTTGCTTACAACAAGTTGGGAGAATATGAGGAAGCGGTGGAAAGTTTCGATCGTGCCATCGCCATTAATCCCGATGATGCAACTGCCTACTACAATCGCGGTATTACTTTTGCTTTGATAGGAGAATACACTAATGCAATTCAAAATGTAGAAAAAGCGGCTCAATTATATCGTCAGCAAAAAAATGAGGCAGGTTATCAAAAATCTCAAGAAATACTGATTTTAATCCAACAAGAAATTAGTAATAAGTAACAACAGGAGAATTAAAGGATAAAGATGCCGACAAAAAGCACTCAGCAACTAGACAAGGCGATGAGCTGAATCCTGATTTGGCGAATTAGAAATTAAACAAAGTTTTGCTGATATTGAATAATTAAAAGAAAATTTATGGGCAGATAAATTGATTGTCAAAATCGTGATGATAAAGCCTGTAAAAAATCTTTTCTTAAAAAAACTCTGTTTAACTTCTATCCCTTTAACTAATATGTAATTTATAAGAATTATTACGAATTATTATAAAGAGTAATTGCATAATCATCATTTTCTGCCCCGAAAGTCGTAGGATGGGTTAGGCAATTATCCATTATCGACTTTAATACATTCATCAATAATCTAGCCGTAACCCATCATTGATTAAGTTGTGTTGATTTAACGTTGGTTGTTGGTTTTCGCTTTTATTGTATGTATCGTAATGTATATCTATTCTTTGGAGGCTTAACCCAACCTACAGAGAGACAATCGTGGTAAATCATTATCAATTGTTAATTATCCATTGTTGTCAATCGATTATTGCTTTTCTGCCTGATTCTAAATCTATTTCAAGATTCACTTTCC
Source organism: uncultured cyanobacterium (assembly GCA_963710605.1). Lineage (GTDB taxonomy): Bacteria > Cyanobacteriota > Cyanobacteriia > Cyanobacteriales > Cyanobacteriaceae > JAALKG01. The sequence continues at coordinate 955,226 of CAVQBA010000004.1, read as the reverse complement.
GATAACGATTGGGTAAATAAGTACAATCGAGCTTTTGTAGGATAGGAAATAGCTCTATTTATGATCAACTTCAATCAATTTATTAATAACGAATGCCGTAACCCATCACCAACCTTGTTGGTATTTTGAACGTTGTTTGTTGGGTTTTGCTTCTCTCATGTATTGTTTATATATTACAAGTTTTGAGGCTTCAACCCAAGCTACAAAATTTACCAAATCTTTTTAAAAAAAGTAATTATTCATTATCAAGGATGATTTTGTAACAAATTCTCTGTCATTAAAGCTAATTTTTCTAATTCCTTTTCTAGTTTCTTAGCTTTTTTCTCTTCTGCTTGTTTCTTTTTAATTGCTTCTTTTGCTAAATCTTCTCGATTTTTTTCCAAAGCCTTAAAAGCAACTTTTTGCCATGTATCTATTTCAGCTAATGCTTTAGTATATTGTGGTTGAATATCATCCCAAACTACCCGAATACGGTTTAAAGCTTCATCAATTAAATTATTACTTTGTTTCGTGTCAACATTGGCAAAAGCTGTTTTGAGGGGATTAAACAAACCATAAGCATCTAACTTATCTATGGCGGGAAGAAACTCGACAACTTGTTTACTTTCACTAATACCTGTTTTACACCATGCAGCGAAATGTTCACAGTTATTAAATAATAAATTATATTTATTTTCTCCGAGGCGACTTGTTGCCCTCTTAGTGACAACTTCAGGTAAAAAACAAAAACCTTGGGGATATTGACGCACATAAACCTTATTTCCTCTACTGAAAGTTTCCAATGAAGTTAACTCCACTACTTCGCTCGGTTTACGATAATGAATTACACCGCCATCACCCATATCTATGCCGTGATGTTGATATACTCCGTCAATATTTGCAAATTGTCGCCATACGTATATTTGATCTGCTAATGCCATAAAAGGAGAAATTAACAATTAATAGTGAGATTGATTTAATCATTCTCCATTTAGTTTACCAAAACGACGATCACGTTGTTGATAACTTAACAAAGCCTGATGAAATTCTTCACGATTAAAATCTGGCCAAAAAGCATTGGTGACATATATTTCACTATAAGCCATTTGCCAGAGCAAAAAATTACTCAAACGCATTTCGCCACTAGTACGAATCAATAAATCAGGAGAAGTTAAACCATTGGTATAAAGATGATTTTCAAATAATTTTTCATCAATATCATCGAAATCTATTTCTCCATTTTTAAGCTGATTAGCAATACTACGGCAAGCATGAAGTATTTCTTGACGACCACCATAATTAGTGGCAACATTAAATTCTATACCTTTATTGTGACTCGTTTTTTCCATCGAGTAAGCTATCTCTTTTTGTAGAGATTGAGGTAAACCCATCAAATTACCCACAAAGCGTATTTTGACGTTTTCTCTCATCATATCAGCTAATTCTCGACGCAAAACTCTTTCAAATAAAGTCATTAAAAATTCTACTTCATTAATCGGGCGGCACCAATTTTCGGTGGAAAAAGCATAGGCAGTTAATGATTTGATACCCCAATCATCGCAACAACGCAAAAGATTTTTGAGTGTATCCACTCCTCTTTGATGCCCGACGATTCTGGGTAAACCACGGTTTTTTGCCCAACGTCCGTTACCATCCATGATAACTGCGACATGATTAGGCATACTTTGTCTTTTTAAATTCGAGGGTAGTTCGATTAAACTTTGTTTGACATTCATTTTTTATTGATAGACTAAAAATCAAACAGTTTTTTTGTACTCAAGATAATAACTTATCTCAAGGGAAGGAATCATTGAAATAATGGTTTCCAAGTTATCAAAAAATTTAGTTGATTATAAGTAAGACTATATTCTAGCTCGATCGTGAATAATCAACAATAATCACGATAAAAGTGGATAGTTAATATAGCAATTATTAGTATTATGAATTACATATCAATCCCCCTACCAATCCCCCTTGCCCCCTTTGTAAGGCAGGGCTGTTTCATTCTTGTTAGCCGTAAATAGCTAGAAGCTATTACTACAAAACGATCGATCGATTTGGTCACATTATATTTTTATTATTAGGAAAAAACAGCTACATTTATTACTATTTCTTATTTGTAGAAATTATAAGAATGAATCGCTCTTCCTTCTAGGGGACTTACAAATATAAACTGTACCTCATAAAGACGGGAGACGCTATAGTTCAAGCTATTTTTAAAATTACCTTTGCACGAGTGCCCTTTTGACTTATGTTACTTTGTTGAGAATAAGCGATAAAATATAACACTAAACTAGATACAAATAGATCAAATAATTTCTATTCTATTTAAAGTAACAAAGGAGGAAAAATATTGTCAAATCAAATTAATGTCGCAATTTTAGGTGCTACAGGGGCAGTTGGTGCCGAACTTATCAATCTCCTCATTGAAAGAAACTTTCCTGTCAAACAATTGAAACTGCTATCATCACCTCGCTCGGCTGGTAAAAAAATCGCTTTTAAAAATCAAGAAATTGAAGTAGAAGCTGTTGATGAGAATTCTTTTGATGGTATTGATATTGTACTCGCATCGGCTGGTGGTTCAACTTCTAAAAAATGGGCGGAGACGATCGTTTCTTCTGGTGCTGTGATGATCGATAACTCTAGTGCTTTTCGGATGGACGAAAGCGTTCCTTTGGTTGTACCCGAAATTAATCCAGAAGCAGTCAAAGACCATCAAGGAATTATTGCTAACCCCAATTGCACAACTATTTTAATGGGGGTTGCTATCTATCCTTTACATCAAATTCAACCGATCGAGAGAGTTGTAGTTTCTACTTATCAATCAGCTAGTGGTGCGGGTGCAAGGGCGATGGAGGAAGTAAAAAATCAAGCTCAAGCAATTTTAAACGGCGAAACACCTCAACCTGAGATTTTACCTTATCCTCTTGCTTTTAATCTTTTTCCTCATAATTCTCCTTTATTAGATAACGGTTATTGTGAAGAAGAAATGAAAATGGTTAACGAAACCCGTAAAATATTCTCGACTCCCGAATTACGTGTTACCGCAACTTGTATCAGAGTGCCTGTTTTAAGGGCTCATTCAGAAGCAATTAATCTAGAATTTTCTCAACCATTTGATTTAGATGAAGCCAGAGTTGCAATCGATCAAGCCAATGGTGTTACATTATTAGAAGACTGGTCAAAAAATTATTTTCCGATGCCAATCGATGCCACAGGTAAAGATGATGTCTTAGTAGGTAGAATTCGTCAAGACTTATCTAACCCCAATAGTATAGAATTATGGTTATGTGGTGATCAAATTCGTAAAGGTGCGGCACTTAATGCAGTCCAAATTGCTGAATTATTAATTGATAAAAACTTGTTGACAACCAATAATTGATAACTAATTAGGAGATTAAAGCTCGATATTTAATCAATTGTAGATAGTCAATGCTTTTTTTTAAGGCACGAATATTGAACACAACGCCACTTTTTTTTAACAACATCTTTTTGGTATTTGATATTTATTGATTGTAATGAGTGATTATATTTTTGGTCGAGTTTTAACCGCCATGGTTACACCTTTTAACGATGATTTATCAGTTAATTATGCTGTAGCCGAAAAATTAGCTGATCATTTAGTTAATAATGGTAGTGACGGTTTAGTGATTTGTGGTACAACAGGTGAGTCTCCTGCTTTAAATAGTCACGAAAAATACGAATTACTCAAAGTTGTTAAAAAAGCGGTGGGCGATCGTGCCAAAATAATTATGGGTACAGGTAGTAATTCTACCCTTGATGCGATCGAACAGACGAAAAAAGCGGCTAAAATCGGTGTAGATGGTTCATTACAGGTTGTTCCCTATTACAATAAACCACCCCAAGAAGGACTTTATCAACACTTTAAATCGATCGCAGTTGCCTGCCCAGATATTCCTTTTATGTTATATAATATACCTGGACGTACGAGTAGAAATTTAGAACCAGAAACTACAGCTAAATTAGGTCATGATGTAGATAATATCGTGGCAGTAAAAGAAGCCAGTGGTGATTTAGAACAAACAGCAACTATTAATATATTGGCACCAACAGACTTTTTAATTTACTCAGGGGAAGACTTTTTGACCTTACCGATGCTGACAGTTGGTTGTATTGGTGTAGTGAGTGTTTCTAGTCATCTCGTCGGTAACCAAATGCAAAGTATGATACAAGCCTATTTTAATGGCGATATAACCAAAGCTCAATCAATTCAAAAAAAATTGCATAGTTTATTTAAAGTATTGTTTTGTGATACCAATCCTATTCCAGTTAAATATGCCCTACAACTACAAGGATGGGATGTTGGTCAATTAAGATTACCATTAACTGCACTTCAATCTAATCATCAACAAGAAGTAGAAGCAGTTTTAAAAAAATTAGAGTTATTATAGCATGATATTTTTGCTACTAATTACGCTAAAAGATACATTTTTTTAGCGATCGTATTTAAGATAAATTATTGAGGTTAAAATAATGAATAATAAATAAGAAATAATTACTAATAAATAAAAATAAAAATTAATAGTTTATTTGCTGAACTTAAATATAATTAAACCAAAAAAATTAAAGTTAATACTTTAATAATTGTCAATTCTTAGATTAATATTCTAGAATAAAAGGATATTAAATTTAAAGAAGATATTATCTTTTTGGCTGAATAATAATCTAAGCTAATCAAAAACTGTAAATTCAGTTTGACTAAAACGGCTAAATCTAATTATTATTCTAATTTAAAAAAATTTTTTGTAGTTAAATAGTAATTTCGAGCAAAGTAAAACTAAACGAATTGTCTGATGAGCATTGAAAATAGATTTTTATTTAATTTTAGAGCGATTATCTATTTAGATAAACAAAAAAAGGTAAAAATCGAAAATATATGTTATTAAGATATTAGTTAAAAACTAAGAAAATCAAAGCTAAATAACTGATTGTTTAAGCATAAAAGCTAATGCTCAAGTGCTAAAATAAACTAACAAATCAATCAAACATAATTAATAATTAATCACATTATTAAGTTTGAGGATAACTATAAGCTAATTAGGGCAAAATAAATAAGTAATTTAATCAGAAAATAAAGACATTTTATTGTCGAGAAAAAATGCCCTGAATATCAATTAAGCTATCTATTCTAGCTTTTGGTTTTATCACAACGAACAAACAATAATCATATTTCAAAGGAGAGATTCTACAAATGGTAGATAAAAAAGTATATACAATTAAAGACAGAAGAAGAAGAACAACAACAACTAATGAATCGGAAAGCATCAACCCGATTATTGAGCCAAAGATTGATGATAATCAACCAAAAGTGAAAGTAATACCTTTAGGTGGATTACACGAAATTGGTAAAAATACCTGTATTTATGAATACGAAGACGAAATGATCTTAGTAGATGCGGGTATTGGTTTTCCTACTGATGGTATGCACGGTATTAATATCGTCTTACCAGACATGACTTATGTAAAGGAGAACAATCATAAAATTACAGCCATGATAGCAACTCATGGTCATGAAGATCATATTGGTGGTATTCCTTATCATTTAAGACAGCTAGATATACCCCTGATTTATGGCCCTCGTTTAGCAATGTCTTTATTAACAGACAAGTTAAAAGAGGCAGGTTTACTAGAGAAAACCAATATTAACACAGTAGGTCCTCGTGATGTTGTTAAAGTTGGTAAACATTTTCAAGTAGAGTTTATTCGCAACACTCACTCGATCGCAGATAGTTTTACCCTCGCAATTCATACCCCTATTGGTGTCTTAATTCATACGGGAGATTACAAAATAGACTATACCCCTGTTGATGGAGAATATTTTGACCTACATCGTCTAGCTGAGTTAGGGCAACAAGGTGTTTTGTGTATGATGGGTGACTCAACTAATGCTGAAGTAGAAGGTTTTACCCCATCAGAAAAAGCAGTTTATCCTGCTCTAGATAAAGCCATATCTCAAGCACCAGGACGGGTAATGCTAACCACATTTGCGACATCTGTTCATCGAATTAATATCATTCTCGATTTAGCGATGAAATACAAACGTAAAGTAGGTGTTGTCGGGCGATCGATGTTAAACGTAATTGCCCATGCCCGTAATTTGGGTTATATCAAATGTCCTGATAATATATTTTTACCTTTAAGGCATTTGGGTAGCTTGAGAGATGAAGAAGTCTTAATTCTTTGTACAGGCTCGCAAGGCGAAAAATTTGCGGCAATGACGAGAATTTCTCGTGGTGAACATAGACAAATCAAAGTCCGTCAAAATGATACGATTGTTTTCTCAGCTAATCCAATTCCGGGTAATACCATCGGGGTTGTTAATACAATCGATCGCTTGATGATTCAAGGTGCAAATGTAATTTACGGTAAACAAAACGGTGTCCACGTATCTGGACATGGTTGCCAAGAAGACCACAAATTGATGTTATCCTTAGCTCGTCCTAAATATTTAGTACCTGTACATGGTGAGCATCGTATGTTGGTTAAACACTCACAAACTGCTCAAAGTGTAGGTATTCCTGCCGAAAATATTGTTATTATGAATAATGGCGATACGATCGAATTAACTGCCAATAGTATTCGTAAAGGAGAAAAAGTACCTTCAGGAATACAATTAGTTGATACCGCAGGTGTCGTTCATGACAATGTAATGGAAGAGCGTCAACAATTAGCAGAAGATGGTGTTATTACTATTGCTTGTGCAGTTGATGAGGGTGGTAACTTATTAAGCAAGCCTCAAGTTGATTTACGAGGGGTTGTTTGTAATATGGATAGCAGTACTTTAGAACGTTTAATCGATCGTACTGTAGAAAGAAATATAAACGATCGAGTTAAAAGTAATCTTCTTTTAAACGACGGTGATGCAATTAATTGGCATAATATTCGCATCGAAGTAGAGACAGCATTAAACCGTATGATTCAAAGGGAATTTCAAAGTAATCCTTTAGTCTTATTTATTTTACAAGCCCCAGAAAGTAATCACCAATCATTTGCTAATCATTACAGTGACAACAATGGTAATGGTAATGGTAATGGTAATGGTAACGGTAACGGAAACAGTCATAATAATATTCAAAAAGAATCTATTTCTGTTTCTAAACCTAATTTAGACGATAAATTTACTCGCCGTCGTCGTACAACTACAACAGCCTAAAACGGCAAAAAATAATCGAGAATGGAGAATGTAAATAGTTAATAGTGAATAATAGATAATTGCGAACAAAAGCGGTGGAGAGACGGTGAGGTTACCTTACCATCTCTAATCAATTAAAGTATCGAATGTCCACTTTTGAGGATAATTAAAATATTTTATCTGTTCATTGTTCGCACTTTATCTGTCCACTGTTATCTATTTATTATTCGTCATTGATATGAGAAGATAGAGAATGTGTAGTTTAATAAAGAAAAAATATTAATGGCAAGAATAGAATTTGCAAGAGGCATAGTTGAGCAGTCTATCCCTGATGTTAGATTAACTCGTTCTCGTGATGGCAGTAATGGTCAAGCTATCTTCCGTTTTGAAGAAAGTGAAATTCTTGATAGTGGTAATACTCAAGAAGTAACAGGGATGTACCTAATTGATGAAGAAGGTGAATTATTAACCAGAGAAGTTAATTGTAAATTCATTAATGGTGAGCCTACAGCTTTAGAAGCAACTTATATTATTCGCTCAGCGGATGAATGGGAAAGATTTATGCGTTTTATGGAGCGTTATGCTGAAGAAAACGAATTGGGTTTTAATAAATCAAAATAAGATGATTAGTTAGTTGTCAATAGTCCAACTTTAAATAGATTATATTCAATATATTACTAGATTAGGATTAATTGTAATTACTGTTTTGTAGTCAGCAATTAATGATCATTATATTAATTTAGTCTTGTACTTGCGTATAAATTTTGGGTCGTTTTATTTTTAATAAAAAAAATTGAATATTTATAATAATGTCTAGTTAATTATTTTTTTTACTCAAAAGTTGATTCTGTAACTTGAAAAATGAACAGAATAGTTAATTAACAGTCTTAAACTTGGCACATATAAAACGAGATGAAAATACCTCATCAGGATCATAAAAAACGATCGATTAATTGTGCTGTGATAACTGTAAGTGATACTCGGACTCAAGAAAATGATTATAGTGGTAGATTAGCTCAAGATATATTATATAGAGCTGGTCACCACATAATTTATTATCAAATAATTAAAGATGAACCAGAACAAATCAAATTATTAATCGAAAGTCTAGTAGAAAATAAACTGATTAAAGTAATTATTTTTTCTGGTGGTACAGGTATTTCTCCGAGGGATAATACTTATGATATTTTAAATTCTATTTTACAAAAAACGATTTCTGGGTTTGGCGAAATATTTCGCTTTCTCAGCTACCAAGAAATAGGCTCAAGGGCAATGGCTTCTAGGGCGACAGCAGGAATATATCAAGATAAAATAATTTTTTCTTTACCAGGGGCGAAAAATGCGGTTTCTTTGGCGATGGAAAAGTTAATTATCCCTGAATTAAATCATTTAGTAACCCAAATTAATCCTGATTAAGATTAAAAGAAGATATTTGATGGATAATCATCACTCAGAAGAAGAATTATTTTCCGTTTTTCTCGATCGAAACCAACTAGCGAAATTTGAGCAATGGTGCGAGCAAAATCAAGTCAGTAGTCAAACCGTCATCAGCAAAATAATTAATGGTTGTATAACTAATCAGCCGATTGTAACAGAGTTTTTACTAAACCAAAGTAGTAGTGATAACAATTTAGAGCAAAAAATACAGTTATTGATTAATCAATCTTTAGCACCTTTAATTGATAAAATTAAAATACTAGAACGACAAATTGAGCAGAATTCTTCCCTCGCAACCGAAAAATTAGACAAAACTCAAGTTAGTAATACCACTACACCGACAAAACCAATACAATCAGAGGAATATTCTTTGGTTGAAATCACCGATAAGCAAAAAATAGTCTATCTAACTCGTCATCAAACTTGGCAAAGATTAAAAAAAACTGACTATATTAAATCTGCTGGTTATGATACTTTTTTAAAAGCTAAAGGAGATGAGTTAAGTAAATACAATATTTTTTTTGATTCCGAGAAAAAACGCTTTTATATCATCGAAGACAAAACAGATAACAATGAACAATGAACAATGAACAATGAACAGTTAGTTTAATTATCAACTATTAACTATTAACTATTAACTATCAACTATTAACTATCATGTACCTACCGCCTTATTTAAAAAAAGGAGACACCTTAATTGCGATCGCACCTAGTGGTTTACTTAAAGAAAAAGAAAAACTGCAACAAGGCTTGGACATTTGGCGAGAAAGAGGATACAACGTCGTATTAGACGAAAACTATTTAGCAAAACAAGGATATCTGGCAGGAGATGATAAAACTCGTCGTCGAGCGTTAAATAACGCATGGTTAAGCGTTGAATATAAAGCTATTTTATGTATTCGGGGTGGTTATGGAGGAGCAAGAATTCTCGAAGATTGGCAATGGCAATCTATTTCACCGCCTAAATGGTTGATTGGTTTTTCTGATATTACCGCTTTATTGTGGAGTTTGTATCACCATAATATTGTTGGGCTTCATGCACCTGTTTTAACAACTATCGCTAACGAACCAGAATGGTCATTAAATCGTTTATTTAATTATTTAGAAGGAGAATCCCTAGCTAATTTACAAGGCAAAGGGTGGGGAGGAGAAACAGTCACAGGAAGACTATTACCTGCTAATTTAACCGTTGCGACTCACTTATTATCCACACCTGTGTGTCCAAATTTGGATAACGTTATTTTAGCTTTTGAAGATGTGGGTGAAGCACCTTATAGAATCGATCGAATGTTAACTCAATGGCGATTGATGGGTATTTTTAATCGAGTTAAAGGTATCCTCATTGGCAGATTTAGTAGTAGCGATGCACCAGAAGGTGTACCTAGTTTGACAGTAGAAGAAGTCTTAATCGATCGTTTTCAAGATTTAAATATCCCCATAATTAGTAATTTACCCTTCGGACATGAAGGAGTCAATGCTTGTTTACCCGTAGGTGAATTTGTCAAAATTAATGGTAATACTGGTATTATCCAATTTATTCCATAATATTACTTAAGTTAATTATATTAAAGTTTGTTAAGACAATATTTATCAGTACAAATACTAGTATTAATTACTACTTTAGACTGATGACAATGGTTATACTTAAGGAAAAAGCATTCAAATTAATAATTGTCAACTATAAATATAAATATTTGTTAACTTGTTATAGTTTATTTTACTATTTGAAACCATTTTGTAATATAATCAATAATTTTATTTTTTTTTAAATCTCCACAACTTCTACACATTTGTACTGTCTAATATAAATATAAAGAAATTATAAAGCTTACTTGAGGAATTTAAAGATGGCAAACAAACAGCATTTAGAATATGTCACGACTTTATCTGTTCAAGATTGGAATTCTTGGAGAAAAAATAACCCTCAGATTATTCCTGATTTAAGTAACGCTAATTTAACGGGTTTAAATTTAAGTAAATTTAACTTAAAAGGAGCAAATTTAAAACAAGCTAATTTGAGCCAGACAACTTTAAGTAATACTAATTTAGTAAAGGCTGATTTATTTAGGGCTAATTTTTCTTCTGCTTTTGGTAGAGATGCTAATTTAAGCCGTGCGAATCTACAAGATACCGATTTTAATGGTGCTTACTTTATGGAAGCCGATTTTTCAAGGGCTAATTTGTCAGGAGCAAATTTTCACAACGCTAATTGCTCAGAATCGTATTTTATTACAGTAGATTTACGTTTTGCTAATTTAAGCAAAGGTATTTTTTGTGGTGCTAATTTTATGGAAGCTAATCTAGAAAGTGCAGTTTTAACCTATGCTGACTTTAAAAAAGCTGATTTGACGGATGTTAATGCTCACAATACTAACTTCAGTGGATCTAATTTAGATGCTATTATCATTGAAGATTGGCAAATAAATAGTAAAACTAAATTTGAACAAGTTGTTTGTAATCGTATTGCTTTAAAACAAGGAAAAATCATTCATTCTTCTATTGATTGTTTCCCTAATACACAAGATTTCATTAATTTTATTACTAATGAAAATTCAAGTACTCAAACAAGTAATTATCCTCAATTTATTGTTCAAAGAAGTAGCAACGTAAGTGCGGCTACTATCTAATCATTAATTTCAATCGATCGAATATCTTAATTTTCTAAAATCAATTTGTCAATAAAAAATAATTGATATTTAACCTCATATTGAGAATACAGTCAAAATGACCAAAAATTATTAATGGTTAAAGACATTCGTATTCCTACTAGAACTAAAACATTCGTTTTTTTCAGATTACACTAATTATAAGATTGAGATTACTTTTTTATAATTTATCACGAAATTAATTCAAAGACAGACGTAATTACATTACTAATATCCTTTTTTTTAGCATTTTACTGTTCAACAAAAATTTAATCAACAAATCAATTATCTTCAAGTAAACAATGGCTTATTTGTCATTATCAATTTTAGCAGTTGAATTTACTTGTATTCTTCAATATAATTATTGATTCCTTTATTTTCTAATTGCTCAGATGTTTTTCTGGCTTTAGTTTTGTCTTGTACGACGGCTAATCTAATCTTCATCTTTTTGTCAATAGTTGTAATGACAGCAGAAGGAACTTTTTCTTTGATTTTATTAAACTGGTTCATATCTTTATAGTTACTAATGATATGATAAGAGTTTGTTGAAGAATTGCTCTGATTAGTTTTGGATACTGGTTTAACAGAAGTGTTGTCAGAATTAGTTTGTTGCTGAGTTGAAGTGTTAGAATTTTGTTGATCGATTTGGGCAAACAATGCTGTTTTTAAATCAGGATAAGGAGAAGGTATAGTCGTTTCTAAGACTTCTTCAGTTGATGATGTTGAATTTTCAGCAATTTTATTTTGATTGAGAGAAGAATTAGTTGAGACTGCAATCTTGTTTTGTTTAACCAAATTTTGATTATCTAAATGGAAAATAATTAAAATATTAGCGGTGATAAAAAAGATGATCCCAAATATTCCCCAAGGTGTTAAGATACGATCGGGCAAAGCCGGCGCTACGCGGCGATCGAGAACATTCTCTTCTGGATTGATTTGAGTCGTAGAAACTGAGACTAGATTTTCATTTTCAGTAGTTGACTTAGTTTCTAAAGTAGCTGATTGATAGACAACATAAACATCTTCATCATTACCATCTATCATGTTATTTTGATTAGATGCCTGAGTAATTAAAGCTGTGTTGTGTAAACGACTATCTTCAAATTGACTCAATTCTGATTGTAAATCCAAATCTAAATTTTCGATCGTTTTTATTATTATAGGATGAACAGAAATATTGTTTTGATTCATAAAAATTATGTCATTCAATTCTTTAGATAAATTATTACAAGTAATTTTGTCTCAACCACAATGGGAGAAACAAAGAAGATATTATGAATTAAAAAAATGCTGGTATGAGATTGCTAATCATAAGGTAACACAACATACTCGTCCTGTTTCAGTTAAAAACGATACTTTATACGTTGCGACTTCTAATGCTGTATGGGCTCAAGAATTGAGCTTACAAAGACGTGGTTTAATTGTTAAAATTAATCGTCGTACAGAAAAACCGATTAAAGATTTACATTTTGCTTCGATGTCTTGGTATAACAATCATCTAGTTACTATAAATATGGAAGATGATACCCGACAAGAAAAACATCCTAGCTTAATTGCTGATTCAGGTGTCAATTCTTCTTCCTTAGAAAAAAGCGAAACACCGACAGAAGCTTTAGAAAAATGGTTTGAGCAGATTAAAAATCGGACTTCTACTTGGCATAGTTGCCCTAATTGTCATACATCTTGCCCTGAGGGGGAGTTAAAACGTTGGGGAGTTTGTGCTATTTGTTTTCGAGATAATTTACCGTGATAATTAATAATTGTTTTAACTATTATTTTCACAGATTTGAAACAAGATTGTTATTCGTTATCTTTTATTTTTTATCGTTTTGATATTGAATTCTTAAAGTAGTCACTTCTTCATTTTCCCCTTCTTTAAAAGTATCTATCTGAATTTGTTGTAAACCAAACTTAACAAATAAATCAAATTCTTCATCAGACAAAGCCCAAGGTGGTCCAAAAGGGTTTTTTTCGCTCCGATCACGAAGACGATCGATTACCAGCAAAATACCTTCAGGAGCAACCAAATTCGCTATATTATTAATGATCTGACTTCTTACATCTAATGGTAATGCCTGAATATTACGACATTCATAAACAAAGTCAAACTTATTTTGCCAATTTGAATCTAAATCAAATAAATCAGCAACCATGTAATTAACATCCGAATCAGGAAAACGTTTTTGACACCAACTAATCGCCTCACCAGAAATATCAAAAGCAGTAATATTAGTAAAACCTAAATCAGCTAAAGCTTGAGCATCATCACCTAATCCACAACCGATAACTAAAATAGAAGCATCTTTGTTTTCGAGCGATTGCCCATGATTATCTAACCAATCCTGAAAAAAAGGATGAGGTTGCATTTTTGCCCAAGGCACTTTATTTGGGTCATTTTGGGCTTGTTGATATAGTGTATCAAACCAACCTGAAGGTGAGCCACGCTTTAAAGATTCCTCAGCAAGTAAGTCAAAATTACTTTTAGTTTTTTCTACTGGTTTTTCGGACATAGATGATAATTAATAGTTAATAATTAATATAGCATTTATCTTAATTATGAGGTAAATTTAAAATTGGCAAGTCCCCCTTACAAAGGGGAAGGGCTGTCACCTGAATTTATTTCAGGTGCTTGTAAGCCCTGTGGATTTAGGGGGATTAGTTTGTACTTCATTTAACCAAGAATTACTATAATTATTCTAATCTTAATCGATCGAAAAATAATCCTGTTAATCCTATAATCAGGTAAAATCCTGATACAGATATTGGAGAATGTCAGGCTTATAGCTTATAGCTATGAAAAACTCTTAACTTTTAACTATCATGACTATGGAATTAAAAATAGGTTGGCTTTATCCTCAATTAATGAGTACGTATGGCGATCGAGGAAACGTTATTTGTTTACAAAGAAGATGCCAATGGCGTGGCTTAGATGTCTCTATTTTACCCTTAGATCAACAAACAGATGCAGATGAGTTTGCCCAGTTTGATATCGTCGTTGGTGGCGGTGCACAAGATAGACAACAAGAAATTGTCATGCGTGATTTGCAAGGAAAAAAAGCCCAAATAATGAAAGAAAAACTCACAAACGGTACACCGGGGGTATTTACTTGTGGCTCACCGCAACTATTAGGTAAATATTACGAACCCGCCTTAGGGCAGAGGATTGATGGCTTAGGAATCCTTGATTTGGTGACTAAACATCCGGGGGTAGAAACTTCTCGTTGTATTGGTAATGTCGCTTTTGATATCGTGGCTTCTCCTTTGGCTGAAGACTTAAAAGCTATGTTGAATGAATTACCGACAGTAGTTGGTTTTGAAAACCATGGTGGTAGAACATATTTAGGTGATGTTTCGCCCTTAGGTAAAGTGGTGAGTGGTTATGGTAACAATGGTGAAGATGGTTTTGAAGGTGCTTTTTTCCAAAATGCGATCGCAACTTACGCTCATGGCGCCTTGTTACCGAAAAATCCTTTTTTAGCTGATTGGTTAATAGTTAAAGCGATCGAACATAAGTATCAAGAAAAAATTACTCTAACTCCTTTAGATGATACCTTAGCCAATCGAGGACGAAAAATGATGCTCGATCGAATAATTGACAATTAACAATTGACAATTGACAATTGAGGAGGAAGAGACGTTTTGGCAAAACGTCTGTACAAAAGTAAAAAATATTATTAATTACTAATTATTCATTATTCATTATTCATTATTCATTTATTTTGAGTATAATTATAAAAGGTTAAGCTCTTCATCAGTGAATCAGTTCTGAATTCTGAGTTTATAAAAAAATAGGTAATTGTCTTGTTAACTAGACTGTTAGGGTTAATTATGATTTGTCAATTACCAATAAGTTTCAATCTAGTTGTTATTTTATTTCTTAATTTGAGAATCCATGAATAAAGTTGTAGTTGGATTGTCGGGCGGAGTCGATAGTTCGGTTGCGGCGGCAAGTTTACACGAGCAAGGTTATCACGTTGAAGGTTTGACTTTGTGGTTAATGAAAGGAAAAGGGCAATGTTGCTCAGAAGGCATGGTGGATGCGGCTGTTATTTGTGAGCAGTTAGATATTCCTCATCATGTTGTTGATACCCGTGAATTGTTTCAAACCCATATTATTGATTATTTAGTCTCTGGATACGAAACAGGGGTTACTCCTCTACCATGCTCTCAATGTAATCGTACGGTTAAGTTTCCGCCGATGTTGGCTTATGCTCAAGAAAAGTTAGGTATTGATAAAATTGCTACAGGGCATTATGCTAGGGTTCAATATAACCCAGAAAACGATCGCTACGAATTGTTAAAAGCAGTTGACAAAAATAAAGATCAGTCTTACTTTTTATACGATTTAACTCAAGAATTATTATCACATCTTGTTTTTCCTCTTGGTAATCATACCAAAACCGAAACCCGAAAAATGGCGGCACAATTTGAATTAAAAACCGCTGACAAACCAGAAAGCCAAGATTTATGTTTAATTGAATCTCATGGCTCGATGGCAGAATTTTTGGATAAATATATCACCCCCAAACAAGGCGAAATTATTGATTTAGAAGGGAATGTTTTAGGTGAACACCAAGGAGTACATCACTATACGATCGGGCAACGCAAAGGCTTAAAAATAGCCTATTCAGAGCCTTTATATGTCGTTAAACTAGATCCTGTGATGAATAAAGTGATTGTAGCAACTAGAGATGAAGGTGGTAAAAAAGAATGTTTTGTCTCTCGGATGAATTGGGTATCTATCCCTGAGCCTCATCATCCAATTCAAGCACAAGTAAAAGTAAGATACCGCTCTAAACCCGAGACTGTTGATGTGATTCCTTTAGCAGACAATCGAATAAAATTAATTTTCTCTGATTCACAATTTGGGGTTACCCCAGGGCAAGGGGCAGTACTTTATCATGGTGATTTGCTTTTAGGTGGCGGTATTATCGAAAAAGATTAGTAAAGAATTAGCTTGAATTTTATCGTAAGCTTCTTTAGCCGCCGCTTGTTCGGAGGCTTTTTTACTTGCCCCTTTTCCTTCTCCTAAAAAATTATCAACTAACCAAACTTGAGCGATAAAACGATCGTGACGGTTATTATTTTCGGGATTTTTGTTTTGACTAACCTTATAAATGGGTAACATTTTATATTCTCTTTGACTCCATTCTTGTAAAGCATCTTTATAATTTTGACGTGTCGGGTCAGCTTTTACTTGAACTGCCTTTTCTTGTAAAATAGGATCGAGCCAAGGACGTACTAAACTCATATCTTTGGTACTTTCGTATAAAGCACCTAAAACTGCTTCAAAAGCATCAGCTAAACGAGAAGCTTTACCACCACGATCGTTTTTTACCCCCGTACTCATCAGTAAATATCTTTCAAATCCATATTCTCTGGCTATTTCAGCTAAAAACATATCACTAACTAAAATCGATCGAATAGCGGCAAAATCACCCACAGGAAGTTCAGGATACACTTCTAATAATAATTCGGCACAAGCTAGACGGACTACAGAATCACCGACAAATTCTAACTGCTCGTAGTTGTATTTAGAAGAAACACTTTGATGAGTTAAAGCAATATCTAATAAATCCCATTTGACTGAGGTAATATTCTCAATCCCCAATTGTTCTAGTAGTTTAGTTAATTCTCTTTTGCGACGGGGATCTTGTATTCTCATATCTATTAAAAGATTATAATTAGTAATCGTCGGATAAATTGATTAATGAGCGATTTAAAAGATGTTAGAATTACAATCAACTACCGAATAGAGTAAGATAAATGTGCTTCGTGTCTTGCTTTAAGAGCTTCTTCGACTACTTCTGAGCCGAGATTAAAACCATTACCATTTTCAGATAAATATCTTTTCCATACTCTACTTCCTGCTTGCCTTGCAAAAATTTGTAACAGATGTCTCATAATCGTGTTTAACTTTACATGACGACTAGCCCAAAAGTCAATGTAAGGATAAAGCGATCGCACTATTTCTTCTCTAGTTAAAATAGGTGTATCTTCACCGTATATTTGTTGATCAATTGAAGCGAAAATATAAGGATTATCATAAGCCGCCCTACCAATCATCACCCCATCGACAAATTGTAAATGGGTTTGAGCTTGAGATAAATCAACAATACCACCATTAATCTCAATATTTAGATGGGGATAATCTTGTTTAAGCTGATAAACATCCGAGTAACGTAAAGGAGGTACGTCTCTATTTTGTTTAGGGCTTAATCCTTGTAACCATGCCTTACGTGCATGAACAATAAAACGTTGACAACCTGCATTTGAAACTATCTCAACAAAGCGTGTCATGTCTTCATATCGATCTTGATTGTCAATCCCGATACGATGCTTAACCGTCACAGGAATATTAACTTGACTTTGCATCGCTTCTGTGCATTGAGCAACTTTTTCAGGTTCTGCCATTAAACAAGCCCCAAAATTGCCATTTTGTACCCTCGCACTAGGGCAACCAATATTAAGGTTGATTTCGTCGTAACCCCAGTCTTCACCAATTTTGGCACAAAGGGCTAAATCTTCAGGGTTATCGCCTCCTAGTTGTAAAGCGACGGGTTTCTCTTCCGGTGAAAAATCTAATAACTTATGACGATCGCCATGTATAATTGCCTGAGTGGTAATCATCTCAGTATAAAGTAAAGCTTTTTTAGTCATCTGACGGATAACATAACGAAAATGTCGATCGGTATAATCCATCATCGGAGCGACACTAATTAAAGGATAGGAAACAGATAAATTTGATTGCATAGAAGTCATTACAATGAAAAACGAATAATCAACAATTAATATTACAGCTCATAACTTTTAACTTTTAACTTTTAACTTTTAACTGTTAAGGCTATCAACTATTATTTATGTTAAACTTTCCCATGATTAAGTTAAAATTTAAACAAAGATAATCCAAATATTAATATTGACCCAACAATGTCCAATATTGAAAAACTACAACCAGCCCATAAAGACGATACCAAGATGTATCTTCCCTTTTACTCTAAAGAGCAACAACAAATTTTACCTTATGCTTTGAGTTTGTACCAACAAGGGTATCTAGAAGGAGGAAGAATTATTGAAGGGCAAGAAGAAATAAGTTTTTTAGCTACTTGGTATGTCTCAAAATCTAAGTTACCCTACGAAAAAACCCGTTGTCGAATTCAATTCAACAGTCAAGCAGAGTTGAGTTATGAAGTAAATTTATCTAATTCAGATTTTATTGGTTATCTTATTACTTTAATTAAACAATTCCAAAAGTCTCGTCAAGCAGATTTTGCTCAGAAGTTTTATCGTAAACTTTTACGTATAGATGAAGTCGAATCTTAATCAAGGATGAAGTATGAGGGCGGTATGAATATAAGAGTTTATCAATAGTAGTGATGAAAAAGCCTAGAAACAAATGTCCCCCTTGTGGACTGGCATACAGGGGGAGTTGATCTATCTACAAAAATTTCACTTCGTATTTATCCCGCCTTTAACTGTCGTGCAAGGCTAACGTGAATTCGTTCAATAAATTGAACTGTAAGACAAATAAAATAAATATTAAAATCAAAAATAAATTAAAGCACTTACATTCTATCTATTCTGCATTCTACATTTCATTTATTCTGCATTCAAATGGTTTTTACGTTTTTTCATCCCTACCATAAAACCACCAAATGTAATAGTACCTAAGATGGTTAGTGGTTCTGGTATTGGTTGTGGTACTTCATTTGCGATCGCATAACTCTCTTTTATAGATGGAATTGCTCCCCCTGTAGTACTTGAATCTATCCTTTGCACTTCTCCAAGACGGTTAACTGCGAAATACCCTCTTCTTAAACCCGAATCTTCAAAACTAAAATATGGTCCGTTCCCTTCTGGTTCCAAACCCGTTAGTAAAGCCAAAATTGAGACCAACTTGTTCTGCGGCTGACTCAGCGAATGTGTCGTTACCCCACCATGGCTGAGATTCTAGTAAAGTTTCGTTATCATCGAAACTTGTTAGTATGGTCGTTACTTCATAATCCGTTCCATCTAACGTAATCGTTACTGCTTTTGCTTCTGTGGGTGCAATTATAATCCCTGCAAAAGCGATCGAACTAGTTGTAACTATACCAGCTAAATATTTATTCATAGTTTTTTATATTGAAAAAAATAATAGATATATATAATATACATAATTTTTTTTTATATACAAGTTTTTAATAATAGAAGGAAAAACTGTAGCTGAGTTATTGGTGAAGAATGCCCTTTTAGCACTTATGTAAAAACTAACTGTAGCAAAATAAAATTAAAATGAGATAGCTAATATTTTAGGTCAATTCATTGAACGAATACTGCTAGCCTCGCACGACAGTTCGAGACGGGTAATAGTTATTTTCACTCTTATTTAAATTGGGGGACTTTTCTTTTGCAACTTTGTCAGTAGTTAAAGTGAAAAAATAGAACAAATTTGAAATATTAGGATATGATTTTACTTTAAACTACATAATAGATATTAGAAGCATGAGAAAGAATAAAATAACCCTATTTTTAACAATATTAATCAGTGTGAATTGGTTAACAGGATGTACTCTTTTTGGCACAACAGGAGATGATACCACTTCAGAAACTCCAGACAGTAGTAGTGAAGAAAGCCCAGAAAGCTTGAAATTAGGAGCATTACTACCCGTTACAGGAGATTTATCTTCGATCGGTCAAAATATGCCTGTAGCTGTTCAATTAGCGGTAGATACCATCAATGCTTGTGGTGGAGTTAATGGGCAACCTGTAACTTTAATTAAAGAAGATAGCCAAACTGATCCCGTTGCAGGTAGTGCGGCAATGACAAAATTAGCCGAAGTTGATCAAGTTGCAGGAGTAGTCGGGGCGTTTGCCAGTAGTGTTTCTACTTCCGCCCTTGATGTAGCAGTGAGAAACAAGGTGATGTTAATCTCTCCTGGTAGCACAAGTCCAGTTTTTACCCAAAGAGCGATCGATGGTGATTTTGATGGTTATTGGGCTCGTACTGCACCACCTGATACTTATCAAGCTCAAGCATTAGCCGCCTTAGCTAAAACTAGAGGATTTGACAACATTTCAACAGTGGTGATTAATAATGATTACGGTGTAGCATTCGAGCAAGAATTTGTGAAATCTTTCGTCGATTTAGGCGGAAACATTACCAATGAAAATCAACCTGTTAGATATGATCCTAAAGCAACTACATTAGATAGTGAAGCTACTGCCGCTTTTAGTGGTAATCCTCAAGCTGTAGCAGGTGTTTTATATGCTGAAACTGGTAGTTTACTTTTACAGGCGGCTTTCAAACAAGGATTAAGTAAAGATGTCACTATTCTTTTAACTGATGGTGTTTACTCAGAAGATTTTACTAAGCAAGTGGGCAAAACCGCTGATGGTAATTCAATTATTTCAGGTGCATTAGGTACAGTGCCGGGTGCTGATGGCGAGGCGTTAGCTGATTTTACCCAGTTATGGAAGGATGCTACTGATGGTAGTGATTTAACGGCTTTTGTTCCTCATACATGGGATGCCACTATCTTATTAATGTTAGCCGCTCAAGCGGCAGGTGAAAACACAGGAGAGGCAATTTCTAGTAAAATTAAAGAGGTAGCAGGTGGCGATGGTGCGGAAATTACTGATCCTTGTGAAGCATTAGAAATGATACGTGATGGTCAACAAATTAATTATCAAGGTGCGAGTGGTAATGTTGATATTGATGATAACGGTGATGTTGTCGGAATTTATGATGTTTGGGAGGTTAAGCCTGATGGAGGTTTAGAAATTATTGATAAAGTTAGTCCAATCGTACAATGATAATTGACAATTGATAATTGACAATTGACAATTGACAATATTGATAATTATACTAAGTATCTTTTGCCTTTTACAATAAGATAATTTGGTGGTCATTAAGCACAAGTCGAAATGTAGTTAGAAAAAATAGAGAGAAAATATAATGAGTGAACAATTTGATTACGATTTGGTAATTGTTGGTGCTGGTGTTGGTGGACATGGTGCGGCTTTACACGCTGTCAAAAATGGATTGAAAACTGCCATCATTGAAGCTAAAGATATGGGTGGCACTTGCGTTAATCGTGGTTGTATTCCTTCTAAGGCATTGTTAGCGGCTTCTGGTAAAGTAAGAGAGCTTTCTAGCACTGAACATTTAGAATCGATGGGTGTTAGTATTAATAATGTTTCTTTTGAAAGAAAAGCGATCGCCAATCATGCTAATGATTTGGTCAGTAAAATACAATCCGATCTTACTAACAGTCTAAGTCGTTTAAAAGTTGATATCATCAAAGGTTGGGGTAAAATAATCGCTCCTCAAAAAGTAGAAGTTTTAACCAATGATGGTGAAAAAGTTATTGCCGCTAAAGAGATAATGCTTTGTCCTGGCTCTGTACCTTTTGTACCTAGAGGCATAGAAGTTGATGGTAAAACAGTTTATACTAGCGATCAAGCTGTCAGACTCGAATCTTTACCTGATTGGGTTGCTATTATTGGTAGTGGTTATATCGGTTTAGAGTTTGCTGATGTTTATACCGCACTTGGTAGCGAAATTACCATGGTAGAAGCCTTTGATCAACTCATGCCTACTTTTGACCCTGATATTGCCAAAATTGCCGAAAAAGTTTTAATCAAAAATCGTGACATCGAAACTTATACAGGTGTGTTTGCGACTAAAGTAATTCCCGGTAATCCTGTGACGATCGAATTAACTGACGCTAAAACCAAAGAAGTAGTTGAAGTATTAGAAGTAGATGCTTGTCTGGTAGCAACAGGAAGAATACCTGCAACCAAAAATATCGGCTTAGAAAACATCGGTATAGAAACCGAAAGAGGTTTCATTCCCGTCAACGATAAAATGCAAGTTATCAAAGATGGTAAACCTGTTCCTCATCTTTGGGCAGTAGGCGACGCTAACGGCAAAATGATGTTAGCCCACGCCGCTTCAGGGCAAGGTATTGTGGCTGTAGAAAATATGTGTGGTCAAGATAAAGAAATTGATTATCGATCGATACCAGCCGCCGCTTTTACTCACCCAGAAATTAGCTATGTTGGCTTAAATGAACCCCAAGCCAAAGAATTAGGTGAAAAAGAAGGTTTTACTGTAGGTACTGCTAAAACTTACTTTAAAGGTAATTCTAAAGCACTCGCTGAAAAAGAAACTGATGGTATCGCTAAAATTGTTTTCCGTAAAGATACAGGAGAATTATTAGGTGTTCATATTATCGGTATTCATGCTTCAGATTTAATTCAAGAAGCCGCTAATGCGATCGCCCGTCGTGAAGTCGTTAGTAATTTAGCCTTTAATATTCATGCTCATCCTACTTTGTCAGAAGTCTTAGATGAAGCTTATAAACGAGCGAGTTAATCAATAGCAGATTAAGTTAATAATGTATTAAGGTGGGCAATGCTCACCTTTTTTGATTAAGACAATGATAAAATTAGCTGATAGTTAGATGAAATACTTTAATACTTGCTACGGATAGAAAATATTTTGATTACCTGCATATCAATCTTTTTCTCAATTTTACCGACTATTGATTTGTAGCATTCTTTTTTGTATTTCAGATCGAGAATAAATTCAAATAGTTAAATTATTAGTTAACGGCAGTGAGCAGTAAAAAACAATTAGTACGAGAATTTTATGAAAATCGCCTTGAAAAAGAAGGATGTGGAATAGATGGTTTTGAGTATTTTATGCCAAGTAATAGAATTGGTCGGGTTGAGTTAGTAACTACTGGTGACTGGGGTGAGTATGGCTGTGAGGCTGATTTTGATTCGGTAGAGATTGAACAAATTAGTACAACACATCCTCAACAAGTTATTGACACTTTTAATCGGCACATATGGTTTTCTCAACAATGTTTAACTAATATTTTTGCTTTTAAAATCAAAGTAGAAGAGTATGATACTTATGCAATCGGTATCTCTGGTATAGCTGGAGATGGATATGATAACGCTGGTCACTTTGTTGAAATCTTTGATGAATCAGGAGAGTTGCTTGGAGCGGCAAGTAAGTGCGAAGGTGAAAAACCTAGTTGGTTAGCTCGTCCAATTGATGGTATAGATTTTCATGCAGGTGCGTCAAAGTGGGAAGCTAAATCAGATTCATCAACTGACATCTATAAGATATGGTCTGAAGAGTTAGCTGTGCGTGTAGAGCAAGATGAAGAAATAACTCGTATAGTCATGATTGTACCGAAGTAGTGGACTTTATCCATAATTAACAATATTCTTGATTCAGTAATCTTGATAGTTGGTAATGAGTAAAGTAAGTAATATCTGACATTATATTTTCAGGATTATTTTATAGATGAATTATTTAATTGCGGTATTAAGCGATCGTCTTCAAGCTAAAGAAGCATATACTCGGCTAACACAAGCTAATATTCCAACTTCACAAATATCTATCAAACCTACCAATAAAGGTTTATTCGAGTTTTTTTACGATTTAAAAAATTGTATAATTGTCTTAACTTAAAAAACTTAGATGTATTGGCACAATTTATTTAGTTTTAAATTATTATCTCAAACTATATCAATCATGAAGAATATCAAAATATTAGTCGAAAAACATTTAGACGGTTATGTTGCTTATCCTTTGGGTATTGAAGGTGTAATAGTAGGTCAAGGAGATACGTATGAAGAAGCATTGAATGACGTACGCTCAGCAATTTCTTTTCATATTGAGACTTTCGGTGAACAAGTCTTAGAAACTTCTTCCTCTGTATTAGAGGCTTATGTGGCGGAGGCAACGGTTTAAATGCCCAAATTCCCAGTAGATGCACCGAAAAAGAAAGTGATTAAAACTTTAGAATCTTTAGGTTTTGTCATTGTTAGGGAAAGAGAACATATTTCTATGAGTCGTACCAATAAAGATGGAAGCATCACTCCTTTAACGATACCTAACCATAAAAAGATTAAGGCATCAACTTTAAGAAGTATTTGCACTCAATCAGGAATTCCAAGAGATGATTTTATCTCTGCTTATGAAAAGATTTAGTCTCAACAGTCAACTTTAATCCAACATATTTAATCATAAATTATTTTTTAGGAGCTGTAATCGCTTTATCTACAGTATTAGATGAAGTTGATAAACGATCGTCTAAATTATTGTCAATTACTTTTCTACAGCTAACTCAGGGATTCGACTCCATTGATTCCACGAACCATCATAATTTTTGACATCAGGATAACCTAACAAGTATTTTAAGATAAACCAAGTGTGTCCCGAACGAGCACCTACAGCACAATAAGGAATAATCAGTTGCCCTGCCGAGATGCTATTTTGTAATCGATCGTAAATCATCTTTAATTCAGGAAAAGACTTAAAAGTACCATCATCATTGTGAGCTAATTCGTAATAAATATTTATCGCCCCTGGAATATGCCCCGCACGTTGGTTTTCTGTCGGTGGTTTCATCATAAACATTTCGCCACGATATTCTTGCGGTGTGCGTGCATCTAGTAAGACACAATCATTTTTTTCCTTTGATTCCTGCAATTGAGCTAAAGAAATACTTAAATTCTCATTTACTGGTTGAGCATGATATTCTCTCTTTTCGATCGCTGTTTTTTCCGTCGTCACAGGATAATCATCTATTTGCCATTTTTGGCGACCACCATTTAAAATACGTACCTTATCGTGTCCAATTCGATCGTATTTAAATATCAAAGCATTAAAGGTCAAATAAACTAGTTTGCTTTACTAATTTTTGCTCTTCTAAAACACTAGTCGATTGAGAATAATCTACTTGTCTATTATCTTCGATACAATTTAATAAAGCTATTAGTCTTTTACCTACTGCTAAAGCTAAATTAACAGGTACAGCATTACCGATTTGTTTGTATTTACTAGTCATTGAACCCATAAATTGCCATTGATCAGGAAAAGTTTGAATACGAGCGTATTCTCTTACTGTAAGTGGTCTAGTTTCTTGAGGATGACATCTTTCGGTTTGTTTTTGGGCAGGAGAACAAGTTAAAGTCAAACTAGGATTATCATAAGACAATCTTCTCGCCATACCTGTTTTACCACCACCAAGAAAATAACTTTTTTGCATATATTCTCGTTGAATATCATCTGGTAAATCAATCCAACATCCTCCTGCGGGTATCATCGCCAAAATTTCTTTCTTTCTTTGAGGATAACTTTGCCCTTCTGATAATGGACAATCACGATCGTATAATTCCCCTTTTTTTAAAGCATCTTTTACTGTCATTATTTTTGAAAAAGGTTCGGGCCATGTAAACTGAGCATATTTGATTAAGTCGTTTCTGATACCTACTAAAAACAATCTTTCTCTTTTTTGAGGCACACGATAAAAAATAGCTTTTAATACTTGTGGATTAATTAATGTGTATCCTAATTCTTCTATAACCGATTTGATTACCTCCAGTGTTTTGCCATTATCGTGATTTAATAATCCTCTGACATTTTCGCCTAAAAATATTTTGGGTTGTAATTGTTTTATTGCTCTAGCGTATTCAAAAAATAATGTGCCTCTAGTATCTTCAAACCCTAAAGATTTACCAGCATAAGAAAACGCTTGGCAAGGAAAACCGCCCGATAATAAATCGATATTTTCGTATCCTAAAAAATCTATTTGGCTAATATCACTTTCAATAACATTCCAATTAGGGCGATTATGTCGTAATGTTTGACAAGCATCTTTATCTATTTCATTTAAAGCTACAGCTTGAAAACCTGCTTTTTCTAAACCGATTGCTAAACCCCCTGCACCTGCAAAAAGTTCGATCGATTGATAATTTCTTTTAGGTACAATCTTTTGCTTTTCATCCCAACAAGAATTTAACATCGCTTTTATTTGAGGGAAATGAGTTAAAGTTTCTAAAGAATATTTACCATTACTTGTTGGAGTGATTTTTTTGTTTTTTTTCCATTTTTCAATCGTTGCTTTAGAAACCGATAAAATATCAGCTAATAAAGATTCTGTTACTAACTCTTTTTTTTTTCTACTAAATTGAAGTTATCAAAACCTTCATATTCTTTAAAAGCTAATAAATATAAACTTTTTAATACATTTGGGGAAATTTGTTGTAATTCGCAAATAACTGTCTTTATTTGCTCTTCTTCTTCAACTTGACTAATAATATCATCTATAACTAAAGGTAATTTCTCACAAAGTTGTTTGAATGCTGTTTTTTCACCCGTTACTAATTGATAAAATTTATCGATCGAAACTCTTCTAATTTGATCATTAACAACTAAGTTTCCATCTAAGCTAACTTTCCAAGGTATATTTTGACTTTTTTGAGCAATAACTTCTACTAATAAACAAGTAGCGGCAGGATTATTTAATAATGTATTTTGCATCCGCATATAAGTTTTTTGTGATGAAGAGGAATTCATGGTGTTATGCTTATTCTTCATCTCCACATAATAATGTAACTCTTCACTGATGATGTCATAACCTTTTGCTGGTAAGCTCCAATTATCACCTATATACTCAAAAATATTTTGATGAAAATAACCAATATGGTTGTTATTTGACTTGTCAACTTGTCGGATAATCTCATTTTCAACAACCGTAGCAATATCTTGACGATAAACTTTAGAGTCAAAAGTTAACTTTATCGGGTCGATTAAATTTTTGTTGAACTTTTTTAAATCAATTTTAAATCGATATTTATCAACCGTCTTTTTCGTATGATTGAATAAATCTAGATCACTAATAAAATTAAGTCCGTAATTTCTCAAAGCTGATACCTTATTCTTTTCACTTTCATAATTTTAATGCTAAATCAGTAATTCCAGCTAATGTTACGACTAAAAATTAACTTTTGTATTTTCATTAACTATATTCTTTGATCGTCTTTTCATTTTAATTTTTGATTCATAACTATAGATATAGACTCAAAAAATTAAAAATCAACGATATTCTTGATTCACGAACTCTCGATCGATGATAATGGATACAATAAAGAGCATTTAACATTATATTTTAGAGATGATATTTCCCAATGAATTATTTAATTGCCGTATTAAGCGATCGTCTTCAAGCAGAAGAAGCATATACTCGGTTAAAACAAGCTAATATTCCGACTCCGCAAATTTCAATTTTAGGTGAAGGTTATCAAAATGCTGATGAATTTGGTTTTATTAATCCGAATACAGAAGCGAAAAACAATGCAATTCGGATGGCTTATTGGCTAATTCCCTTTGGTTTTTTTGGCGGTTTTACTTTTGATCTTATTACTACGATCGATACTTTTGGTTGGGCGGGTGAGCCTTTTAATCACATTATTGGTGGTATTCTAGGTGCTATTGGTGGAGCTATGGGTAGTGTTTTTGTCGGTGGTGGTGTTAGTTTCGCCGAAGGTAGCAGTGGAGATGTCTTACCTTATCGTAATCGTCTTCAAGCAGGTAAATATTTATTGATTGTTAAAGGAGATGGCACAACTAAAAAACAAGCAACTACTATTTTACGATCGTTAAATCCCGAAAATTTACAAGGTTATCAAGTACTTGATAATTAATAATGAGGAATAATTATAGTAATTTAAAACAAGAATGATACAGTTAAATCATTAAGTTTAATTGATTAAACGATATTTATTAGCCTTGAATTTCAATTCAAGGTTAGTGTTGCAATCTTAATTAAAACAACTATAACAATTATTTTTTTAGTAATTTTATGATTTAATGTGTTGATGATAATGTCTTGAAACTTATTGCTCATAAAAAGACAAGCCCAACTAACTTGATTAAATTAGAGGAGCTTGTTTAAATTGATTCAGTGGCTATATTCAAATACAAGGTAAGAAGAAAAAAGAATAATTGATAATTAAATTAACTCTTAATTCTTAACGACGACGACCAAAACTTCTTCTCATTGGTGCACGGCGACGGAAATTACTTGAACCTGTACCAAAACTATTACCACGAGCAGATTGTCTCATACGATTAGAGTTACCGTTAGTTCTAAGATTACTTGAGCCGAAACCCGAACCAGTTGCTTTCATTCCTCCTCTAGCAGATTTATTTAATCCTCTACTATTAGATTTGAGACTACCTGTACTACGGAATGTACGACGATTTTTTTCGATCGAATGTGGCTCGTTATGACTACTACGGTAACTTCTCGCCGCTTGATTGTAAGTATTACCATAACCACCAACACCGGTTAAAGTTCTACCAGATGAGTAAGCAGGAGGCATATAATAACGAGGAGCAAACAACATATTACCGATCGCTTGTCCGGCAATCATACCAGCAAAAGGAGTCCAAAAATTTGATTCTCTTCTAACTACTACTGTTTCTTGTCTGCCCGTATTCGGATTTTCAACCACTTGAGTTTCGTTGTGGACATACTCAATCCGAAAATCTTCGCTGAGGTGCATTACTGCATTATTACCTTTAATTTCAACGTAGGTTTCTTCGCCTTCAGAGACTTCTTCATCAGTTAACCTAGCCATTTGTAAATCATTGGTTTTCAAAACAGGACTAGTTCCAGCAGGAGTATTGAGTAACATGAGGGTGTATTCCCCATCAGAATCATCAATACTGGCTTGTTGAACAGGATATTTACCGCTTAATTGGTTAGACGCAGTTACTGCGGCATTGGCATTCGGCAGAAAACACAAGAAGCTGAACACTAAAGAAAAACAAAGAGCTAATATTCTTTTAAACATTATTAAATTTCGTTTGTTATTTGTACTACTATTATCATTCTATTGGTAAATAAAACTTTTTAACTAAAAATCAAGTAGGTGTAGCACCATTGACAGTGAATAGATATAGCAACTAATGGTTTATTTAGTACTTTGTAACCACCCCTAACCTTTGTTTTGAAAAAGGGAAAAAAAGCAAAATATTCTAATCTACTCATTTTTTGCTATCAAGTGCGAACGATCGAATAACGAAGAAAAATTGATTGTCAATAGTTACTCTTTTTTCCTCCTTGATATTTTTATCTTTAATCACGAGGATGAAGTTTCATCAATTTTTTTACTTCTTCTGCATGATATGAGCTACGGGTTAAAGGTGTGGAGACTACTTGCAAAAAGCCGATCGTTTCCCCGTATTGACGCCAACTGTCAAATTGTTCGGGGGTGACAAATTCTTTGACTAATAAGTGATTTGAAGAAGGTTGTAAATATTGCCCGATCGTAATAATATCACAATCTACTTTTCTCAACTCATCCATTACTTCCTTCACTTCAGCATCTGTTTCCCCTAAACCAACCATGATGCCAGACTTAGTATAAACTTTACTTGAAATTGCTCTGGTTTGTTGTAATAATTCTAAAGAACGATCGTATTTACCTTGTGGTCTTACTTTACGGTACAATCGTGGCACAGTTTCCGTATTATGGTTTAAGACTTCTGGTTCGGCTTCTAAAATAGTAGCTAAAGCTGACCAATTACCACATAAATCAGGAATTAAAACCTCGATCGTTGTTTGAGGCGAAGAGATACGAATTTCTTTGATACAGGCAACAAACTGACTCGCACCACCATCGGCTAAATCATCTCGATTTACAGAGGTTATCACTACATGATTTAGTTTTAATCTTTTGACGGCTTGAGCTAGACGTAAAGGCTCGGTAGAATCTAATCCTCTAGGTGTTTTATCAAAATCAATGTCACAATAAGGACAAGCACGAGTACAAGCTGGCCCCATAATTAAAAATGTAGCTGTACCGGCATTAAAACATTCTCCGATATTCGGGCAAGATGCTTCTTCACAAACTGTATTTAATTCTAAGTCTCTTAAAATATCTTTGACGCTACCTACTCTTTGAATTTGAGGTGCTTTCACTCTTAGCCATTCTGGTTTAACTGCCACAATTGTCTATCTTTATAATTACTTCCATTATTAATCGATTTTATCTTGAAAATGAGAAAACAGGTAATTGTGAACAGACAACAGTGAATCATTGAAAAGTATTTTTAATACTCCCCGAATAATTGCGTACTCGAACTAATTCATCTTAACTATTTATCTTGATTCGCTATAAATTGTTAATTATTAATAAAATATATAATCAATAATTATCGTATATTAGAGTGTAAACGAGTATTTGTTAGTTAATCAGGATTAAATGTCAAATTTCCCTGAAATAAGCTCAAAATAATTGTTATTATCAAAATTTGAAGATAAGATAGAGGTGTTTTAACAGATTTTAATTAGCGTCATCATCTATGGATATTCAATTAATTAATATCGGTTTTGGTAATATCGTAGCGGCAAATAGAGTGATTGCAATCGTTAGCCCAGAATCAGCCCCGATTAAACGTATTATTGGTGATGCTAGAGATAAAGGTCAATTAATCGACGCTACATACGGTAGAAGAACAAGAGCGGTGATAGTAACCGATTCAAATCATGTTGTTTTATCCGCTATTCAACCTGAAACAGTAGCTCATCGTTTTGTTAGCAATCTCGAAAAATAGTTCTGATTTGTTCAGGATTTAGTTGTGATAGATTCTCTTGAGTCTGTTTAAGTTGACGAATTACTTTTAGTATAGTCGGGATATCTAAATGTAGTTGTTTTAATAATTTTTGTTGTGTGAATACTTGGGCTGGTGTACCTTCAATTACTAGTTTGCCTTGATTCATCACAAATAACCAATCTGCCCAACTATAAACAAAATCTAGGTTATGAGTCGCTATTAAAATTGTTGTTCCTTGTTGATAAATCTGTTCTAACTTATGATGTAATTGTTTAGTCTGTGAAGGATCAAGATATGCAGTTGGTTCATCTAAGAGTAAGATGAGAGGTTGCATAATCATCACATCAGCGATCGCTAATCTTTTTTTTTGTCCTAAACTAAGATAATTAACAGGAAAATCAGCTAACTCACTTAAATCAAATTCTTGAAGAGTTCGATCGACTCTTTGTTTAATTTCTGTATGAGGTAAACCTAAATTAGATAATCCATAAGCTAAATCTTCTTCTACAGTTGTCGCTACTAATTGTTGTTCAGGATTTTGAAACACCAAGCCAATATTTTGTCGCCATTTAGCTAAAGAAACTCGATCGTATTTAAGCGGTTTTTCTTCTAAACAAATTTTTCCTTGACTCGGTTGATACAAACCATTAGCTAAACGTAACAAAGTCGTCTTACCACAACCATTGTGACCGATTAAAGCATATCTTTGTTTAGTCTTCATTTGTAAAGAAAACTGCTCAACAATTGGCGGTTGAGTTGAAGTATAGGCAAAAGTTAATCGGTCAAATTCCATCAACATAAATGAATAAGTAAGAAGACAAGAGATAAAACAGATGAAGAATCAAGCCTCAAAGTAGTCAGCAACAAATAAAAAATATTAATGCTTAATTATTATCTATTCGCTACCATTTGTTTGGGTGTTGTTTTTTTGACTTTTTTAGTGATAGTAAAGCCTTGCTGTTGTAAATTTTCGGAAAAATCTTCAAGGAAAGTATTCAAATTTTGTTGAAATGAATCACTAATTAAAGAAGGTGACATCATTTGATAACCATTTTCTTGATTAGATTTATAGTTACGAACGGATTTATTTATAATTTGAAAATCAAACTTTTGATAAAAATCGATCGCTTTTTGGTTTGATTCTTTAACTTCTAATCTGGTATAACGTAATTGATGATGAGTAAGACTATCAAGTAACCAAGCGAAAAAATATTGACCAAAACCTTTAGATTGATAATTTGGATGAATCGCAAAAAAAGGAATTTCTATATTAGAAGCAATTACACGAGAGCAACCCATCCCCACAATTTCTTCTGTATTAGTTTGGCTATCATTCAAGCACAGTAACCAGAATCGACTATTGGGTAAACTTAATTCTCTTCGATATTGATCTATACTCCAAAGTTGTTTTAGAGCTAACTTATTTATCTCCATCACTGCGTCTAAATCTTTTTCTTGCCCTAGTCTAATTTTGATTTCTTTGTTCATATAAGTAGTTATTTTTCTATTGCTACTATTACAGCTACATGGCAGAAATTGAGACAACCAGTAATCTAGTTAAATAAGATGTTGAAAGTGTTAATCTCACCACATCTTCTTGCCCTGATAGTTTAGGTAAATTACCTAAAACTGCTGTTAGTAGTTAGTAGTTACCTATATCATCATATAGCGAAAAAAATTTATTAGGATAATAGCATTATTGTTTAAGATAAGCTACAGACTAAGTGATTGTCATCAGTTACGACTACAGATTTGATCATCTTCAAATAGCTTTAAGCTAATAGTTATTTAAAAAGTAAGATATTTTTTAGCTAAGAAATTAATTAACTATTTTTGATTAAGAGCAAAATCCGATAATTTGTATTTATGGTTAAATTCCTGTAAAAATATGTATGGTCAGAGAATTTTTCATCAATTAAGCCTGAAAAACTATGAATACGATCGACTCGCTCTCAATTAAGGAATTTATCAACGGAGTATTTCAACTGAGGGCGGAAGTTTTTCAACAAATCGATCTGGTTGGTAATGGTTTGATTGTCGCATTACTAATTGTACTAATTGCGGGTTTGTCTTTAGCTATTGGTGAATGTGTGATTCTTTTTATCAATCGTGTTAAGCCCGTGCGTTTTGTTTTCAGTCTTTTACTTAACGCAGTTTTATATGTCTTTGGATTTTTATTCCTCGTCATTAGCACTTGGTTGATGTGTCAACTTTTTCTACCGCAACCGATAACATTAACAACATTATTAAAAGTTTTTGGCTTAAGCTATATCCCCATACTATTTAGTTTTTTGAGTGCTTTACCTTATTTGGGAAAACCAATTTTATCTATTTTGTCAGTCTTGCATCTGTTAGCAATGGTGGTAGGATTTTCGATCGTTGCCGATACATCAACACCGATCGCTTTTTGTTACGTTGCTTTAGGTTGGTTTGTTAAAGAAACACTAGAAAATACAATAGGGCAACCGATCGCACTTTTTGGGCGTAAAATTGCCGAGGGAGTAGCCAAAGTTGATTTAGCCGATAACAAACAAGAATTATTACAAATTTTGCAATCTGGTATCGAGCAATTATCCTCACCAATGGAGACAACTACACAAACATATTTGCCTTTACCTCAAACTGTTAGTCAGACTTCTTCTTCTTCTTTTTCTTCCTCCTCTTCCTCATCCGCTAACTTTCCAAAAACGCCAAACGTTAATCGATTTGTAGCCAACCAACCGACAACTGCGAATACTTCCACTACTTCCACAACTGCGACAACGCCCAAACAAAATAAACCGATCGATTTATCTTCATCTAAAAAACAAAATTCTCGAGCGCCGAATAGCTTTTCTAAAACTGCCACAGTACTTAGTATATTAGCTATGGTCGTGTTTTTTGTAGCGATCGCTATTTCTCTACAACCGATTCGTAGCAATATATTCGTTTGGTATGATAGCGTACCCGAATTTTTAAGACTTATTTATAACCTTATTTGGATTGGTTTAATTGCCATAATTTTTGCCGGATTGTTAGCACCTTTAGAAACCCTCGGTTGGTGGGCAGGATGGTATAACGATGAACTTGATACCAGTGATACAGATGTCGTACCAGAATCGCCGAAAAAGAGAGATAAATCCGTTTCCCGTTACCTAATTTATTTGGATGGTATCGGACAATCTGGGCAGGAATACACTCCCGATGTAGCAGATTTTATCCAAGAATTAAAGTCCATTTTACCTGAGGATATGGAATTAGTAGAAGGATTGATGATGTATTCTGTGTTGAATAAACCACTCGTTCAAAACCGCCCTTTGGCATTCCTGTGGAAACTAGCAGACAAAACACGTTGGGCTAACCCGACTGCATTACTAGGTATTTTAGTTAATTTACGTAATGTTTTAATTGTGGCGGTATCTGCGGATAAACGTTACGGTCCAATTTATAATCAAGGTCTAGCTCAAACACTTTATAAAGGTTTAACCCGACAAGGTTATCAAGCAGGTAGTGGTGTCCCTGTAACCCTAATTGGATACAGTGGTGGGGCAGAAATGGCGACAGCGGCGGCTCCTTATCTGCTTCGATCGATTGGAACACCGATCGATGTCATTTCCTTGGGGGGCGTGATGAGTGCGAAAAATAATTTACTCAAATTAGAGCATTTATATCATTTGGCAGGAGAAAAAGATCAAGTAGAGAAAATAGGAGCGATCGTCTTTCCCGGACGTTGGCAAGTGTTTCGTTTATCTTATTGGAATCGAGCTAAACGTAAAGGTAAAATTAGCTTTATTTCTTTAGGTCCTGTTGAGCATCAAGTTCCTAATGGTTTGATGGATCCTAATGCTATTTTACCCGACGGGCGTACCCACTTACAACAAACGATCGATGTAATTACTAATATTCTTAATGGCAGAATAGTCGAGGAAATTGAAGATAGTATCACGCCTAAAACCAGTAACTACGAACGATATAAACAAGCCGACTTTAACCACCCTGCTTACTATCCTCTTGAGCAAACAGTCGATGAGAATTGGTATAAACCGATCGGTAACTGGATTGGTCGTTTGATTTTACCTAAACTAGAAGATCGATCGACTGTTAAAGGAGTATTGTTTGAAATACATCACGCCGATACTGGCTACGAACATTTAGTCGGGCAAATTGTTAATTTACGTTGGAGTAATGACCAAAGAGTCCAAAATCAGGTACGAGCAGTTACAAGAGACGTTCACTTTAGTGTTGATGCCCAATATAGTAGTAAATACGATGGACAAATTCATCCATCTCGGATTAATCACTGGCAACAAGTCGATCCTTTAGAGTCTCTTGCTGGTTCTCATCCCACTGATGATATTATCGTGATGTTAGAAAATAAGGTAGAAATTGAAGTTGAGAGAGAGACAACAACACTTCGCATTCGTAATCAACCTGTACAAATTACAGGACGTTATTACGCTTTAATCAAGTTTATCCAGCCAGTAAAAAATAGCGATCGATTTGAAGTTGTCCATTTCAATTCTAATTCTGGGCAATTTGATGGTTTAACCGAAAGTATCCAAATACCTCGTGTTATGGCAGATCTCAACGGTTGTTTTCCTTCTACAAGCAATGATATTCAACTATCTCCTCTTAACGAAATAGGCTGGTATATTTATGGTGCGAAAGATGCTTCGGGGACGTTTGTTGTCCAATCTTTAGCACCTCGATCGCTTTTGAGATTAGAACCCGATCGTGTTTTATTCGGTCGTAAGTCTGCCTATGAATACATTCGTAACGAAGCTTGGTCAGATATTTTGGATCAAAAAGGTCAAGTTAGTTCTGTATTATTAAGTACCCAAGAAGAATCTGTTTCTGGTGCAATCAATCAATGGCAAGAAGGCGATCGTGCTTTGTTGTTACACGTATATGGTGGTATTGGTGGTGAGAAAAAAGAACCGGCGGCGGCGGCACCTATTTTCTTCGGTCATTTTGCTTATGGCTTGGCTACAGTAGTTAAAGAGCCTTTAGCCGATGAACTTCGTTTTGAAATACAGTACCATCAAGTTTATACACACAATACAGATGGACTAGTTGCAGGAACTTTACATTGGTCGAGGTATATGGGCGATCGACAATTTGGCTGGGTAGGTACTCGTCCTGTTTGTGATATTTTAATTAAGCAAAATGCTTTCACGGGTAATTTTGACATCAATGAGAAGAAAACTTCTGCCCTTAATTTGATGTTACGCCATTTACAAGTAATGACAGCCCGTTATCGCATTGGTGACGGCACTGGTGCGACTTATGTTGGAGCGGCTAACAATTGCTCTCAAGATTCTAATCAAGCTTTATTTGCCAGTTTGCGTAGTTTAGAACTTACTATTAATACCAATGAAGAGTCTTTACAATCGTGGTTATCAGATAATCCTCAACAAGCTGAGCGTTACCAACAATTAAGGCAACTCCAAACTGCTTTAAGAAAACAACTCCAACCATTAGGCTCACCTCGTGCTGATTGGCAAGAAAATGAATATAATTTAGGTAGTACCCTAGAAGACGCTCCTTTAAGAAATCTTGTGACGGGTTTAGGTAGTTGGCGTACCCTTTTACCTCGTTTAGCTAGTGATACGATCGTATCAACTTTTTTAGACTACAATGCTTCGGTATGGGTTTTACGTACTACTCAAATCGGCGGAAACGATCCTGACATAGAACCGATCGCACCGATTACACTTTAAGGCTAGTTTCGACTCCGCTCAACTAGCGAGATATTTGCTTAACTAGCAGAATATAGAAGATAAAGGTTGAGGAAAAGTTTAGTCCTCACCTAGAAACCAAAAAGCGATTGCAATCTACCAAAAATATAGGTTAGAATAGCCGTATTTCAATCTTTAAAATGATTCTATGACTACTCTTACATTGAATCTTTCCTCTTTAGTCGATAAAGTTAGCGATCGTGAGCTTGAGCTTCTTTCTCGTGATAATCCTTCTGCTCGTTTGGAAACTAATTCAACAGGACAATTAATTATTATGCCTCCTACTGGTAGCGAGACTAGCGAACGAAATTCGGATTTATTGGCACAAATTTGGAACTGGAATAAGCAAAATAAATTAGGTAAAGTTTTTGATTCTTCTGGTGGATTTAAATTGTCTAATGGTGCTGTGCGTTCTCCTGATGTTAGCTGGGTCAAAATTGATAGTTGGAATCGTTTAAACAATCAGCAGAGAAGAAAATTTGCTCCTATCGACCCTAATTTTGTCCTCGAACTGATGAGTCCGACTGATAATCTTGAAGATTTACAAAGTAAAATGAAAGAATACATCAACTGCGGTGTGAGATTAGGTTGGTTAATCAATCCCGATGATAAACAAGTGGAAATATATCGTCAAGGAAAAGAGACAGAAATATTAGATAATCCGCAAACGCTATCAGGAGAAGACGTTATGCCTAATTTAACTGTAGATTTATCCGAAATTTTAGATTCGTAGAGACAAGGCATGCCTTGTCTCTACCTTTTTTTTAGTTACGGAAAATAGCTATACATCTAAATTACGATCGTTAAATATAATTACAAGTTTATTCAACTGCAAATAATTCAGAAAGAGTAACTAATTGATATCCTTTACTATGTAACTGAGGCAATAACATTTCTAATACTTTTACCGTATTCAAAGCTTGATATTTAAACCCTCCATGTAAAACAAGAATTGAGCCAGAAAATGTGAATCGATCGATATTTTGCAAGGTAAATTGAGGGTTGTCTAATATTTCACGAGTGTCAAAAGGAATCATCGAAGCAAGAGCAAATCGATCGTGATAATTTAATTGTCGCCCTTTATTTTTGAGAGTCTGAATCATATTGTGATTATAAAAGCCTTGGGCAGGACGAAACCAGCGAATAGGTTGGCTAATTTTTTCCTGTAAGATTTGGTGTGCTGTGATAAATTCAGCTTCAAACTGTTGTGCAGATAAATCAGCGTGACGACAATCGCACTTACCGTGATTACCTATTTCATGTCCTTTTTCAGCCATCTTCTCAACAATGGTAGAATTCTTACTCAAGTGATTGGTAGTCACAAAAAAAGTTACTTTAAAGTTAGTGCCAACTTTTTGATTATGTTGCTCAATGACTTCTATTATTTTTTGTGTTGATATATCCTTATCATCGTCTCTAGCTGGTACATCATCAATAGTTAAAGCGATAATTTTAGCTTGAGTTTTTATTTTTTGGCAGAAAACTGCATCAGGAAATACTTTGGCAGTAAGAGATACTAACTTTTTACCATTTATCACGATCGTTTAGTCACCATTATTGCAATAATCAATAATCAATACTTTATTTATTTTTCATCTTCAGTTTAGTCTTAAACCTGCTTTGAATTCTCATTCAAGACTAAGGAAATTCGTTTAATTAATTCAACTACAATTTGTATGATCATTACTGACATCGAATTATATTCAGAAGAATACTTAAAAAAAACTGCGAAATGTATTTATTAGCTCAACTCTCACAGGGTATAAGGGTATAAAGATTGACCATTTCTTCTTCTTCTTGATATTCAGAGAATCTAATTTTTTTCAGATCGTCTTTACCTAATACGATCGAGTAATTAAAAACATTATAAACACTAATTAAATTAGGATAACTAGGTGAAATATTTTGCCAACGAGATTCATTTTCGAGCATTAAACCTTCATTTAGAGATAAACCAATTTCTTCAGCTAAACCTCTATATGCACCTTCAATTGGTTTTTCTCCATGTTTTATTTTTTCGGTAATAGTAACTAATTCTCTTTTTCTCACTTTGCCTGTAAAAAATATTTGTTTGTCTTCAATCAGTTGAAAACAATTATCGCCTAGCTGAAATTTAACTTTCATCGAGGCAACTCGAACAACTCTGACTAGTTTTTTCTCGACTAGTTTAAGGGTGGATTCTCCTGCTTTAATTTCTATTAGCAACTGTTCGATCGTTTTATTTCCTTGCTGATGACACCATTTGCTAGTATCTATGTTGTATTTTTTTAATAACTGTTCTAATTGTGAATAATTACTATTTTTATCGATAAGCATGAAAGTTTGATTAAAATAAAAAAATAAATGTGTTTCAATACCAAGCCACCAAACAATATTTGCAGGATTGCTGTAACTATAATATCAAGACTAAACACCAAAAAATAATTATCAATCATCAAATGACAACTACTTTAAATAATTCATCTGAAAAAATCGATCCTTATTCTATTTTTATTACCACTACAAAACAAAGGGTTAGTGATGGAAAACAAAGTCTAATTATCTCGCCCGAAGATCGATCGATTCAGAAAAATACCTTAGTTTTAATTTGGTCGCAACTAGGAGATTTTGATACTTTAGAATATGCTTGGTGGTTAAATAAACAAGCAGATAAACTTCAAGCTAAAAATATTAAAGTTAAAGCGATCGCAATCGGTAATTTAACATCAGGACGAAAGTTTTGTGAATATACCAATTTTCCTACCGAACACTTATATATTGACCCAACCGCTTCAATCCATCAACAATTAAATCTCTATCAAGGTTTAGATTGGCGTTTGCCTTTTCTTGATGACGGGCAAAATGCTTGGTTAAATTTGATGTTGATGTGTGCAGGAATTGGTAGTAAAGGTACTCTCAAAGAAGTATTTCGAGGTTATAAAGGCGACAAAAATGCACCACAATTGTTTGATTCAGAAGAAGAAATTAACCTCAAATTTTTTCCCTCAATTAAAGGCTCATTATTTAAGACTGTCGGTAAAGATTATCAACGCCCGTTTGAATTAGCGACTTTACGGTTACAAAATATGTTAGAAGTTTTACCAAATTGGCAAACGTATGTACCCGACGATCGTTTTCTAACTCAAAGAGGAGCAACTTTTTTATTCAATTCTGAAGGAGAACTAATCTATCAACATCAAGATAAAGGTATCCTCGGTTTTGCGGAAAATATGAGTAATCCTCTCAGCTTTTTAGATAATCTAAATAAAAAGTAGGTTGGGTTGAGCCTTTAAAATTTGGAGTAATAGTTACGATCGTTTTGTCATGCGAAACCCAACATTCAGACGATCGAAATATTAACTAGATAGATCGTGATACACATTTTAATTTTAAACGTTGGGTTTCATTACTTCAACCCAACCTACGATATAGTTACGATCGTCTTTAGAATACGAAACTCAATAAAATACGATCGAAATCTAGCTACATCTACTTCCCCTCCTTTTGAAGGAGGGGTCAGGGGTGGTTGAATTTTTTTATCTGAAATTATATTTTTAACGTCTTAAAACTTCAACTTTTACAGGAGCAATACCGCTACTTTTTAGCCCAATAACACGTGCCGCACCTGCTGATAAGTCCACAATTCGACCACGAGTGAAAGGACCTCGATCGTTTATTCTAACTACAACAGAACGACCATTACGTAAATTAGTCACCTGAACTTTAGTACCAAAAGGCAATGTCTTATGAGCGGCTGTCATCGCATTTTGATTAAATACTTCACCGTTAGCCGTTCTACGCCCATGAAACCCAGGGCCATACCAAGAAGCTTGACCTCTATACGATCGACCGACATTCCTTCTCGCAACGTTTTTAATCCGAGTTGTATTCGCTTTTTTGGCAATTACTTTTTTCGGCTCTCCTTTTATTTTAGTTAAAGGCTCAGCATTACCCAGCAAACGACGTAAGCGATTTGTTGCTTGTAGTGCGTCTTGAGATAAATTATTTTTACTATCAGGTAAACGAACAAGTTTGTTGACTCTGATTAACTCTTGCTCTTCGTATTTCACTGAATAATCTTTGGTTTTGTCATTCCATTCAACTAAAATATTAGTAGCATCGATCGATTCTTGGCTCAATTGTTCTAATTGTTGTGCTACTTTTGTCGCTTGTTCAACTGCATCAGACTCAGGAGTAGAGATGAAGGTAAATAAAGGAATACTCTTGAATTGTAAAGTAACAACGTTTTTACCTTGCCATTGATGTTGATATAGCTTGGTTTCAAGAAAATTTTGTTCAATATGTTTGACAGCTAATGAGTCTTCTGGTGTAGGGGAAACAACAGTCTTATTTTCGTCGGTTTGTAAATTTTCGGCACTTGCTGTAGCGATTAATGATGTGTAGTTTAGACTTAATCCAATTACTGCGGTAAGAGCAGAGGTAACAATATTTTGATAAGTTTTTTTACTCATAATGAATCTGTATTTTTTTGGTAATCCTAAAATTGTGAGTACCGTTTCAATAATTCGGCTTTTACTGGTTCTTTTTTTGAAATTAAAGTCATTGGTTTGCAAACCCTATTCAAGGTAACATGATAATTTTTGAGTAAACTAAAGTATTTCTTATCTAAATTTGCTGTTCAATTTTGTTTCTTTAACATTGAGTTGATCACTAATCAAACGGTGTTATAGTAAAAGGCTGTTTAATTTTAAATTGTTGAAAACAGTTAAATAAAACTAATCGATCGTCAACAAAGGGCAAAGGGCAGAGGGCAAAGGGCAAAGGTAATAAATAAAAGTAGTTTGAAACGACCACCAAAATCAACAACGCCTTAAAAGGCAAGACTTGAAACCTTTGATTTTATGATCAATAATGTCTTATTGTTTTTATCGATCGACTCATAAGTTATCAAATAGCGTTAAAAAAGATCGCTCGTGATTTATTTGTCAAGTATTTTCTTAATTTAATCCACTTAATTTACGAACTATTGATAAGAAAAATTGATCATATTAAAGGTTAAAATTCATAATATTGTAAATAGTTATTAAAGCTGGAAAAGGAGTTATTCAGAGAATGGATTACAAACAAGCAGGAGTGGATGTTGAAGCAGGAAGAGAATTTGTTAGTAAAATAAGCGATCGAGTTGCCAGCACTTATCGTCAGGGAGTATTAGGTGGATTAGGTGGCTTTGGTGGTTGCTTTGAGATTCCCACAGGCTATACTCAACCTGTTTTAGTTTCAGGCACGGATGGAGTAGGCACGAAATTAAAGATTGCTCATCAATTAGATAAACATGACACTGTTGGTATAGATTTAGTAGCGATGTGTGTCAATGATATTTTAACCAGTGGTGCTGAGCCATTATTTTTTCTCGATTATTTAGCTACAGGTAAATTAAATAGTAATCAGTTAGCACAAGTAGTTAATGGTATTGTTGATGGTTGTAAAGAAAGTGGATGTGCTTTACTTGGTGGCGAAACAGCAGAAATGCCCGGTTTTTATCAGCAAGGAGAATATGATTTAGCGGGTTTTTGTGTCGGGATAGTTGAAAAAAGTAAAATTATTGATGGTAGTCAAGTTGATATTGGTAATGTAGCCATTGCCTTGCCTAGTAGTGGAATTCATAGTAATGGTTTTTCCTTGGTACGTAAAATAATTGAACAAGCAAATCTAGATTGGGATTACCAACCAGCAGAGTTAGGTGGTAAAAGTTTAGGTGATGAATGTCTTACTCCGACTCAACTTTATGTCAAACCTGTTTTATCTGCTTTAAAATCTGGATTAAATATCAAAGCGATGGCACATATTACTGGAGGAGGATTACCTGAAAATTTACCTCGTTGTTTACCTGAAGGTAAATCTTTGGAGATTATTAACGATAGTTGGAAAATTCCGCCAATATTTACTTGGTTAGCTCAAACTGGTAATGTCGATCGAGATGCAATGCTTAATACTTTTAATATGGGTGTTGGTTTTGTGGTGATAGTTGACTCAAGTGAGGCTTCATCGACGATCGAACATTTTAGTAAGTATGGACTAGAAGCAACACAAATTGGTAAAGTAGGATTGGGGAATGGAGAATTGAGAATTGAGAATTGAGAATTGAGAATAATTTTTAACTTTTAACTCTTAACTCTTAACTTTTAACTTTTAACTTTTAACTAACTGTGAATGCAAATTTATCTTGATTCTTGTGCTACAACCGCTCCACGCTCGGAAGTGGTGGAATTATTACAAACTATATTGACTAAGGAGTGGGGTAATCCTTCTAGTTTACATTTTGCAGGAGAAAGAGCTACTATGACGGTGGAAACTGCTCGTATTCAGGTAGCTTCTTTACTTAATGCGGTGGATAGTCAATCGATCGTTTTTACAAGTGGTGGCACTGAAGCTGATAATTTGGCAATTTTTGGTGTTACTCAACAATACGATCAACCACAACATATTATTATCTCAAGTGTAGAACATTCTGGTGTTTCCGCTCCTGTCAAACAATTGGAAAAAAAAGGGTGGCAAGTTACTCGCCTCAAGGTCGATCGTTATGGTAAAGTCAATCCTACTGATTTGCAAGCATCTTTACAAGAAAATACAGTACTTGTCTCAATTATTCATGGGCAAAGTGAAGTAGGTACAATTCAACCAATTGAACGATTAGTTCAAGTTACTAAAGAAAATAGCCGTGCATTGTTTCATACTGATGCAGTACAAACAGTCGGACGTTTACCGATCGATGTTCAAAGTTTGGGGGTAGATTTACTTTCTTTGTCTGGACATAAATTTCACTCAATACAAGGGGCAGGGGCTTTATATATCAAACCAAAAACAAAAATTGAACCTTGGTTACGAGGAGGAGGACAAGAATTAGGATTACGAGCAGGGACACAAGCACTACCTAATATTGCTTCATTGGGTTTAGCGGCGAGTTTGGTACAAAAAGAATTAAAGAGCGAATATCTACAGTTAACTAGTTTAAGAGATAATTTTATTGATTTAACCTTGAGTCGTTGCCCTTGGTTATCTTTAACAGGAGATAGAAAACAACGTTTACCTCATCATGCTAGTTTTATGATTAATCATTCTAACCAAGATTTGACAGGTAGAAAAATGGTCAGAGAATTAAATTTAGCCAGTATTGCTATTAGTGCAGGTAGTGCGTGTAATAGTGGTAAATCACTACCCTCACCTGTTTTGACAGCGATGGGATATTCTGCCCAACAAGCAATTAGAGGAATTAGACTAAGTTTTGATTGTCGGATCACCCAAGAAGATTTAGAATGGACGGTAATGGTTATGGAACAAATAACTCAAAGATTCGCTCTTTCTATAACGAGAGATTAGGCTCTTGATAAAATATTCATATCATTAAATAAGTATTATTGCTTATCAATTTAACATTTCTTAATGTTAAGATGTATAAGTGTAAATTGAAAATCTTAGCGATGACAGCAATTGTGTTTGGTAGTTTACCCTTTTCCGGCCAAAGTGGCGATCAAGTCGTCAGTAAAGTAGTTACAACGGCAATTTCAGCCTTGTTTAAAAAAACAGGCTCAATGAACGTAAATGTAAAAGCAGAGCCTGTAGCCAAGTTGTTACAGGGCAGTATCGATGGTTTAGATTTCGTTGGTAATGGACTGCTGATGTACAATGGATTACGTCTTGAGGCGATGGAGTTGTATTTACAAGCTTTATCGATCGATGTAGGAGCCGTTTTTACAGGTCAGGTAAAATTAAAACAGCCTACCCAAGCTACAATGAGGATTGTTTTGACAGAGGAAGATTTAACTTCTTCGTTTAACACGCCTTTTATTGTTGAGAAGTTACAAAAACTTGAGTATGAAGGAGAACCCTTAAATTTTAGTAATACTCAAATTATTGTAGATCAAGATAAATCTTTAAAGATTAAATCAGATGTTACCAAGGGTAAAAGTGATAATGTTCTGAAAATGAATATTAAAACTGAATTAGAAGTAAAAGACAGAACTAAAATTATGTTTA
The DNA here is from genome assembly GCA_963710605.1 of uncultured cyanobacterium. Taxonomy (GTDB): domain Bacteria; phylum Cyanobacteriota; class Cyanobacteriia; order Cyanobacteriales; family Cyanobacteriaceae; genus JAALKG01. The sequence continues at coordinate 910,910 of CAVQBA010000004.1, read as the reverse complement.
CTAACCCTGAGTATGAGGGTGATGAAGAATCCCAAGAAGTTAGTAAAGCTATTTTAGCTCATGTTAATAATCTACTTGACTTAGAAAAGTTTAAACTAGATGGTACTCGTTTAAGGGTCGATCGAGCAAGGGTAAAAAATAAAGAATTTGTTTTTTATGGCACTGCTGAAATTGACTATTTCCCAAAAGGCAAAAAAAAATAAGCAATAGCAAACAGTTAATTAATAATAGGGTGGGCATTACCTACCTTAATCTAACTAAATTACTAATTGTATAGCCAAATACGATCGAGCGTGTTTTCAAGAATCTTAGTTCAATTTATTGAACGACTTTATTTGAGCCTTGAACTTAAGTTCAAGGCTAATCAGATACATTAACTAAAGTTAACTACGAATTACGAACTCATCTTAATTATTTTCTGATGAATTATTGTTAGGGTTCGTTGAATCTTCCTTCCAATAAGATTTAGTCCAAGGAGTAGGAATAGGGCTACGAGCTGGTTTAAAGCCTTTTAATACTTCTGGTAAACTCCAATCGATCGTTTTTGCTTCTCTTAATTTATGCCATACCGAGCGAGACATAAATAAGTTATGATCTTTTCTGGTTGCACCTAAGTTAATTAAATACTCTTCTCTTTCTGTTTGATAATCTGCGGAGGAAAGTATTAATGACTGAGCAGGAAAAGGATTAACTAATTCCGCCATTTTACTGAGTAATTTAGGGTATAACCAAGTATAAGCAGGATGGACGAGCAAGGTTGCCTGGTGAGATTGGCTACCATCTTTACATACCTCTAATTTAAAATAACCGATCGCCGCTTTTCTTTGCGGTTCAAACACATAAGCACTAACCGTATCAACTTGATGTAATAATCCTTGTAATTTTTCTTGCAAATATTGCCACAAACTACATTTAAAATCTTCTACGTGTCGATCGAATATTTGTCTTAACATTGGTGGCAGACACATACAGTCTAATTGATAAATCAAACGACTATCAGCATTACTCACCGGTAATAGATTCGGTAAACTTGTATCTTGTACCGCTAAAGATTGTAAAATTTCTGAGCTACATTCCCAATAGGTAATTTGTTCCATTGGTTGAAAACCATTCTCACGGTAAAGCCCGATCGTATTTTTTTCGTTAATATTAACTTCTAGTATCCATGTTCTAGCTTCCCAAATTTTCTCAAAGCAATATTTAAGTAATTGTGAGCCGATGCTACATCTACCTACGAGTAAATGACTTAAGGAAGTATTGTGATTAACTAAAATTTGTTCTACTTTCCAAGTTGTACGATTAGCATTATGAGGATTTACTTCAATAAAGCCATGTACTTGTTCGTCTTTTTCAGCGATGTATAGATATAAGTCTTTACTAAAACTGTCCCCCACAAGATGAGAAAGTTGTAAAAGCCCATAATAACTTTGATACTTGCGTATTTTCTTGAGTAAAGATGCTCGGGCGTAATCGTACTCCGTCTCTAAACGTTGAGTTAATAAAAAAGCGATCGCATTAAGATCACGATATTGTAAAGGACGAATTTGTAAACTAGACTTAGGGGTATTAGAAGTATTCATAATCTTAATTAGAAATAATAGTTAATTAAACCGAAAACAAAAACAGCTTCAACAATGAGCAATTAGCAATGAATAATTAGCAATGAATAATTTATACTGAACGATGTCTAAGTATGTATAATTAACAATCACCTCTTTTTGAAAAAAGAAGATTGAGTAAAAGGAAAATTTTTCTTTTTATCCCTAATTGAGGGAAGGCATATACTCTATAAATTTTTGGTAATAGGTAATAACCAGTTTATTCTCAATTCTCAACTCTCAATTATCAATTCTCAATTCACCTAACTATCTTTCTTTTATTCTAACTGAGAAATCACTCAGCTTGATACTATCTTTTTTTCATTTTTAAGCCAAAACTACTCATCAAACCTTCAGTCACTGTATAGATACTCTTAATGTTGGTACTTAATAATAGTAGTTAAGCAAAAAAAAAGGAGTTTTCCACTAATGAAATTTTTAAACAACCAAGCCGTTACCAAACTATCTACTTTATTATTACTCGTTTCCACTACAGGATTAGCTTTAAACCCATTTTTACCATCAGAAGCAAAAGAGGTTAATTTATCAAATCAGACAAGCGAGATTGTAATTGCCCAAAATACTCAAAGTAAAAACACTTTCACTGCCGTCGGTAAACAACAACCCACTACAGGTACAGTTAATGTAGTTACTGAAAATGGTAAACGTTATCTTGTTTTCAGTTCTGATTTTAGCACTCCTAATGGTCCTGATGTATTTGTTATTTTACATCGTGATTCTCAAGTTGAAAATAACATTAAAGAAAAAGACTATATCAATGTTGCTAAATTAGAGAAGTTTGCTGGTGGGCAACGTTACTTAATTGGTGATGATGTTAATCTTGATGATTTTCAATCCATCGGTATTTGGTGTCGTGAGTTTAACGTGACTTTTGCTTATACATCCTTACAATAATTCTCTATTCTTAAATTTAAAGAAAGTGAGTAAATTTCGACATTACTAATCTTTATTAATCAAAAAATATTGAGCATATTAAAATAGTGTAGTTAGAATTAAATAAATTGATAAAATATGTCAAATATTTTGCAAGCCTGTATCGCAATTACTAAGCATCCAGTTATTGAACTTATCGATTTTTATAAAGGTAGGAATAGAATTAATAATATAGGTACAGGTCTTGAAATTTTTATTCAAGATATTTTTGCTAATACAATTGAAGAAAAAAATGAGCAAATTAGATTAAATAAATTAGAAAAGACATATTCTTATTTGGGTAATAAAAATAACCCACCTGATCTTATGTTAAAAAATGGTGATGCGATCGAAATCAAAAAAATAGAATCGCCATTATCAGACTTAGCATTAAATAGCTCATATCCAAAAGCAAAGTTGTATTCTAACAGTCCGATGATAACTAAAGCTTGTCGAGATTGTGAGGATTGGAGCCAAAAAGATATTATTTATACTGTTGGTTATACATCTAATAATTGCTTAAAAACTTTATGGATGGTTTATGGTGATTGTTACGCCGCCGACAAAGAAACTTATCAAAGAATTCAATCTACTATTTCTCAAGGAATTAAAAGCATTCCTAATGTTGAATTTGCCGAAACTAAGGAATTAGGAAGAGTAAATAAAGTTGACCCCTTAGGTATTACTAATCTAAGAATCAGAGGAATGTGGAGTATTACCAATCCTAAAAAAGTCTTTAGTTATTTATATAACCAAACTCACACTAGTAAGTTTGAATTGGTCGTGATCATGAGAAAGGATAAATACTTATCTTTTCCACAATTCAATCGAAGTCAAATAGAATCATCGTCAGTTTTAATCGTTAAAGATATCAAGATTAAAAACCCTAACAATCCTGTTCAGTTAATTGACGCAAAAATTATTACTTTTAGTTTTGAAGATAATAAAAAACTTATTTTTAGTAACAATAGAGATGAAAAAATAAGTCAACAAAATCAATCTAAAGATACGATCGTATCCTTATTTACTGGTGCTGGAGGATTAGATAAAGGTTTTGAAAACGCAGGTTTTCAAACAATTTGGGCAAACGAATATGACAAAGAAATTTGGAAAACTTTTGAAAGTAACTTTCCGAATACAAAGTTAGATACACGTTCTATTAAAGATATTCCTTCATCAGATATTCCCGATTGTGATGGAATTATCGGCGGCTTCCTTGTCAAAGTTGGAGTGAAGCGGGAGCGTTAAGAGGAATAGAAGATAAAAGAGGACAATTATTTTTTGAATTTATTAGAGTTTTACGAGATAAGCAACCTTTATTTTTTGTAGCTGAAAATGTTGGCGGAATGTTAGCAAAACGACACGAATCAGCTTTAAATAATATTAAAAAATTATTTATTGAAAGTGGATATACTTTATCTTTTGAACTTTTAAATGCTGTTAATTATGGAGTGCCTCAAGAAAGAAAAAGAGTCTTTTTTGTTGGTATTAGAAATGATTTAAATATTAGATTTTATTTTCCTAATAGCTTATCTCATAAAATAGTTTTAAAAGATGTTATTTGGAATTTGAAAGATAACATTATTCCAGCTAAAAATAATAACCATACCAATGGAAATAATTGTTTAATTCCCAATCATGAATATATGCTTGGTAGTTTTTCAACTATGTATATGTCTAGAAATAGAGTTAGAAATTGGGACGAGCCATCATTTACAATCCAAGCAGGAGGAAGACACGCACCTATTCATCCTCAAGCACCTAAAATGAAACTTGTTGAAAAAGATAAAAGAATTTTTGTACCTAGTTACGAACATCTTTATCGACGTTTAAGCGTTAGAGAATGTGCTAGAATTCAGACGTTTCCAGACGATTATATTTTCTATTACAACAATGTAACGGCTGGTTACAAGATGGTTGGTAATGCAGTGCCTTGTAATTTAGCTTACTGTTTAGCAAAAGCGGTTAAACAGCAAATACAACAAGTTAATCATCATGATTTGAACCAAATCGATCGACAAATGCAATTATTACTAACTTAAATTAAATTGAATTTATTATTGAGTATATAGCAATTGTCACCATTATGAAGTACAAAGAAAGCCCCCTAAATCCCCCAAGATTGGGGACTTGAAAATAATTAGATATAACAAACTAAAAAGTAGTAATAAAAGTTAAAATAAGTTAATGAATAATTATCTGATTTATTTTTGAACTAATTATTATTCTGCCGACGATACCATGCTCTGACAAATTTGATTTGATCATAGGAATAACTATCATCGAGATTTTCTTTAATCACTTTTAAAGATTTGTCTCCTACTTTTTTGATCACTTCCATAATAGCTTTTCTGGTTGTTTTATCAACAAAACTATTGATATTTAAAGGTTGATTTAGTTCGATTAATTCGCTAATATGATCAACGATCGTTCTTGTGTTATAACCTCTGGTTTTAGCAATTTGCTCGATCGTATTTCCTTGCTGATATAATTGTAATGTTTTCATTTGTGTACTTGTTGGTAAAGCAATCGGAATCACATCAGCAGTCGTAGCGAGTATTTCTTGAACAAAATGATTACCGTATTTATTTAATTTATATTCAGTAATACCAGATAACTTACTTAAACTAGCTAAACTTTTTGGTTGTATTTGAGCCATTAATTTTAAAGTTGAATCTCCAAAAACCACATAAGGAGCAACATTTTCTCGATCGGCTAATTTTTTTCTTAATTGTTTAAGTTTATTGAATAATAATTCGGCTTGCAATTTACGTGGATTATCATCTTGATTAGCTGACTTATTAGTTTTAGATAAAACAGCTATTTCGACTTTTTTTTGTTGTTTTAAAACATACCAGCTTTGTCGATTTAATTTTAAAACATTATAGCCATCTGTCGTTTGATTTACTAATCCTTTAGAAACTAAACTACGAGCTAAATGTTTCCATTGTTCGTTAGTTTTACCTGTACCAATACCGTAAGTTGATAATAAATGATGACCATATTTTTGGATTTTGTCACTTTTTGAGCCTTTTAAAACATCTATAATATAGTTAGTTCCAAATCTTTGATTAGTACGAGCAATACAAGATAAAAACATTTGTGCTTCGATCGTCCAATCTTCTCTTTCAGCAGGATTTAAACAATTATCACAACCATCACAATCCCCTGCAAAATATTCACCAAAATAACTTAATTGAACAATCCGACGACAATCATTTGTTTGAGCATAATCTAAAACTTTTTGTAATTGTTGATGAGCAATTTTTTGTTCAGCTAAATTTTCTTTTTGTCTAATGAAATAATTAATTTTAAATTCATCACCAGAATTATAAAGTAAGATACATTTTGCTGATTCTCCATCTCTTCCCGCCCTACCAGATTCTTGATAATAACTTTCGATATTTCTGGGTAAATTATGATGAATGACAAAACGCACATCAGGTTTGTTGATACCCATACCAAAAGCAATTGTGGCAACTATAATTTGGACATCATCACGAATAAATTTTTCTTGATTTTTAGCTCTTATAGAGTCACTTAAACCACCATGATAAGGTAATGCTAAAATCCCACTTTTTTGTAATCCTTGAGCTAATTCTTCGGTAGTTTTACGAGCAAAACAATAAATGATACCTGAACCTGAGATACTATTAATCAGACGTAAAATTTGTGGATAAGGACGTTTTTGCCGAGGCTGTACTTCATAATAGAGATTGGGACGATTAAAACTAAAGCGACGTATAATCGGTTGACGTAAATTAAGTTGACGAATAATGTCTTTTTGTACTCTAGGGGTAGCTGTAGCTGTTAATGCCATAAAACCAACCTGAGGAAAAGTCGAGCGTAGTTTTCTTAGTTGTCGGTATTCTTGCCGAAAATCATGCCCCCATTCCGAGATACAATGGGCTTCATCGATCGCAAAACCACTAATTGAAACAGTACGATGTATTTTGTGTAGAAACTCTTGACATCGATCGTTAACTAGTCTTTCTGGGGCTAAATAAACTAGCTTGGTTTCACCTGCAAGGATAGCATTTTCTCGGCGACGAACTTCAGTAGAATCGATCGTACTATTAAGAAAAGTGGCATTAATACCGTTATCATTTAAAGAAGTAACTTGATCTTGCATTAAAGCAATCAAAGGAGATACAACAATAGTTACACCTTTTTTTAATAATGCAGGAAGTTGAAAACACAGAGATTTACCACCGCCTGTGGGCATAATTACCAGTAAATCTTGATTTGATAATGCATATTGAATTATTTCTTCTTGCCCTTGGCGAAAACTATCATAACCAAAATATTTTTTGAGTGCTTGCTGTAAAGATACCATCGTTAATTGAGTAATGAGTAAGGAGTAACGAGTAACGAGTAAAAACTAACAAGAGATGAGTTTCATCGTAAAAATTCTTAATTGTAGTTTTTAGGCTAATTATTTGCTAACGGCAAACGATCGTAAATGATAAATTAATTATTAAAATTGATTCGCTAATCTTTGATGATAATTAAAAATCGATCGATAAACTTACCATTAAGTTATTAATACACAATCTTGATTATTATATAAATTATTGACTAAACGAGTCTAAGTTTAGAAAAAATAAAAATGGCAGAATCAATTAATAATATTTTTCAAACGTCTTATATTCCTCATGGACATTGTTACTTATGGCAAACTCCTTTAGTTGGGTTACATACTTTATCCGACGCAATGATTGCTTTATCTTATTATTCAATACCCTTAACACTGATTTATTTTATTCGTAATCGGCAAGATATTCCTTTTAAAGGTATTTTTGTTATGTTTTCGGCTTTTATCATTTTATGTGGCACAACCCATTTAATGGCAGTTGTTACTCTTTGGTATCCATGGTATTGGTTTTCAGGATTGCTCAAAGCTTCTACGGCGTTAATTTCTATTTATACTGCCTTTTCTTTATATTCTATTATTCCCTTAGCCTTGACGATGGCATCACCGCAAGAATTAGAGAATTTGAATAAAAAATTAGAAAAAGAAGTAGAAGAAAGACGTATTGCTCAAGAACAAATTTTACAACTTAATTTGGAGTTAGAAAAAAGAGTAGAAACTAGAACTCATGAATTAAAAGAAACTAATAAAAAATTAAAAGAAAGTCAAGATTTAACTCAAAAAATTACCGATTTGACTCCTTGTATGTTATATATTTATGACTTAGAAAAAAAGCAAAATATTTATTTTAATAACTTTATTGAAGAAACCTTAAAATATGAAAGAAATAGTATTCAGCTAACTAGTATTATTCCTGATTTAGTACATAATGACGATCGTCAAATAATGGCAAAACATTTAGAAAAATGTAGTGTTTTAGCACCAGATAATTATCTAGAAATTGATTATCGAATTCAAGATTTACACAATAAATGGCGTTGGATACATACAAGAGATACACCTTTTGAATATAATCCAGACGGTATAGTTACTAAAATTTTAGGTTTAGCAGTAGATATAACCGAACGTAAAAACATCGAATTAGAATTAAGAGACGTTAACATTCAATTAGCTGACAAAATAGCCGCTCTAGAAACTCGCCATCAGGAAATGATTCAGTTAGGTAAATTTAATGATTTTCTATCTATTTGTCTGAGTTTGGATGAAGTAATTACTGTTTTACCTGATCTAATTTGCTCCATATTTCCTGATACTTCCGGAGCAATTTTTATGAATAATATAGAAGATGATTTATTAGTTAGAGTCGTTTTTTGGGGTGAAGAAAAATATAGCAGTTTATATCTAACTAGTGAGCAATGTTGGGGATTAAGAAGAGGAAATCTTTATACAGCAGATAAAGCAAAAGAAAAGCTTTTTTGTCATCATCTACAAGAGCAATTTTTACCTAATAATAGTTTATGTGTACCTTTAACTGCTCAAGGTAAAAATATAGGTTTATTCAGTATTTTTGATAATAATAATCAATTAATACAACCACAAAAAAAATCACTATTAGAAACTTTATCTAAACAAATTGCTTTGGCTTTTGCTAATATTAATATTCAAGAAGATCTTCATAACCAAAGTCTCAAAGATAGTTTGACGAATTTGTATAATCGCCGTTATTTAGAAAAATATTTACATAAAGAAATTAGTAAAAGTTTGGTGAATAAAACTAGTTTGGGTTTAGCAATGATTGATGTCGATCGTTTTAAATGTGTTAATGATACTTATGGGCATCCTGCGGGCGATTATGTTTTACAACAATTAGCACATTTTTTGAACACTCAAGTCACAGATAAGGGTATAGCTTGTCGTTATGGTGGAGAAGAAATGACTTTAGTCTTTACCCAAATTGATTCAGAAAACCTCGAACAACAATTAGAAAAAATTAGAAAGCAAGTCAAAAATTTAGATTTATATTATGAAGGAAAAAGATTAGATTCAATCAGTGTTTCGATCGGTTTTGCTTTATGTCCTGATCATGGTACAAATGTCACAACAATTATTAAAAAAGCTGATCAAGCACTTTATAATGCTAAAAATGCAGGTAGAGATTGTCTTAAAATATACAAAGAGAATTGAGAATTGACAATTGACAATTGACAATTAAATTATTTCTGTTGTCTGTTTTGTGCCATATATTATCTATATTCATGATTTACGAATTTAGGAATGAAATTATTAGTTATTAGTAATGGGCATGGTGAAGATATTATTGCGGTGAAAATAATTCAGCTATCGCCACAGTTTCGGGTTGAAATTCTTTGATTTGTTAGGCAAGTAAAGTAATATAATTTTCTGCGGCTAAACCAATAACTTTAAAGCTTTCTGGATTTTTTCGTACAACATTTAGTATTCATGTACCGACAAAACCTGTAGAACCTAACATAGAAATTAATTTTATCAATAAATATTTTAAAAATAATTAACCGATATCTTACCCGAAAACAAGTTAGTCCAGAAGTAGGTAGTCAAAGACAATTTTTTGGAAAGAGATTAGATTTAGGAAACTTATTGAATTACATAAAGCTATTTAAAACTGTAAAAATGACTACAAAATTTATTTTTCAGAGTAATTATCTATTATTAATTATTACAGTCGTGGCTTGAAAGAGATTTATCAATATATTTTATTTTTTTAGTATAATGAATTAATTATGTCTGAAAATAAAAGCTATATTCAGTTAGATTATAAGTAAATATAATATTAATATCATAAACCTTTTTAAAAATAACTATTTTTTTACAATTTTGTTCTCAAACTAGTTTACTTTTTTGGTTTTTAAACGTATAGTTGAAGAGTATCCTATTACTATTTTTAAATATTAAAATTATAGCTATGAAAAAACGATCGAATTCAACCCTGAAAAACACTTTAGCCGTAACTATTATCGGCGGTGGATTAATTAGCGGTTTGACAACACAAAAAGCAGATGCAGCGATACTTGTTAGAGGGGTAGAAACAGGAGCAGGTGATGTAGTATTTACTCTTAGCGGAAGTTTAGATGTCACTGGTTTGACTCCTAACAGTACTAATTCTATTACGGGTAGTTCTAGAATCAGACCAAATCGTGGCATAGTCAGATTTAATCCAACTGCTTCAACCTCTACCGATGTTTATCGTAATCTTCTTGATAATCCATTAGCTTTGATTTTTGGAGATGATGGGACAACTCAAGCAGATTCTTTCTCCTCAGGTGATTTCTTTTTCCTTCGTGCTGACAATGACAATACCCCTGTTAGATTACCAGCAGGTTATTCAGGTGGCTCTCTCAGTGGTACTATGACTTTTTCTGGTGAAGATTTTGACAGTTTAGGAATCAATCCTGGTACTTATACTTCTGGTTTTAATAGTGGTGCAGATACGATTACTTATCAATTTCAGGAAGTACCCGAACCTATTACTATTTTAGGTACGATGACTGCTTTAGGATTTGGTACTTTAATGAAAAAACGCAAAAAGCAAAATGCTTAATCAATTTATTTTGAAATCAATTTATTTTTAGGGGGCAATTAATGATAATTGTTCCTTTTTTTTGTCTTATTATAAAATTATTAATGTTGGATTTTTGATTTGATAATATTGATACGATCGTTTTAAATGTATTAATGATACTTACGCACACCCAGCGGGTGATTATGTTTTACAACGATTGGCAAACTATCTAAATTCTCAAACCACAGATGACAGTATTGCTTGTCGTTATGGTGGCGAAGAAATGACTTTAGTTTTTACCAACATTGATTTAGACAATCTCGAACAACAATTAGAAACAATTAGAAAGCAAGTCAAAAATTTAGATTTATATTATGAAGGAAAAAAATTAGAATCAATCAGTATTTCGATCGGTTTTGCTATATGTCCAAATCATGGTACAAATGTAAAGACAATTATTAAAAAAGCTGATGAAGCTCTTTATAGTGCTAAAAATGCAGGTAGAGATTGTCTTAAAATGTACAAAGAGAATTGACAATTGACAATTGACAATTGACAATTAAATTATTTCTGTTGTCTGTTTTGTGCCATATATTATCTATATTCATGATTTACGAATTTAGCCATGAAATTATTAGTTATCAGTAACGGGCATGGTGAAGATATTATTGCGGTGAAAATAATTCAGCAATTAAAACAAATATTACCCTCGATCGAAATTGCTTGTTTGCCAATGGTGGGAAAAGGTTTTGCTTATCAGCAACAAGGAGTAGAGATAATTACCGCTGTCAAATCTATGCCGTCTGGTGGGTTTGTCAATATGGATAGAAAACAATTATGGTCAGATATACGTCATGGCTTAATTGGTTTAACTATACAGCAATATCAGGCGGTAAGAGCATGGGTAAAAAAAGGCGGGAAAATTTTAGCTGTTGGGGATATATTACCTTTATTAGTAGCTTGGTTAGCTGGAGGTAAATATTTTTTTGTCGGCACAGCTAAATCTGAATATTATCGCCAAGATGAAAATGGTTGGTTAGAAGATATTTCACTTTTACAGCGTTATGGAGATAGTGTTTATTATCCCTGGGAATGTTGGTTAATGAAAAATCGTCGTTGTTTGGCTGTTTTTCCTCGTGACAATATTACTACACTAAAGTTACAAAAATTAGGGATTTCAGCTCAGAATTTAGGCAATCCCATGATAGATGATTTATCGGCTAATTTGGTTGAAGATGATAGGAAATATAAGTTAAAAGTTTTGTTGTTACCTGGCTCAAGAATACCTGAAGCGATCGATAATTGGCAATTAATTTTGCAAGGTATTGATTCAATCATCGCTACATTTACTGAAGATTTTGTTTGTCTGGGTGCGATCGCACCTTCATTATCATTAGAAAAGTTTGAAACACATTTGTCTGATTTCGGTTGGGAAAAACAAATGATTAAAGATTTTGATCTAATAATTGACGATCCTAATGTACTATATTACTTTAGGAAAAAAAAGACTAAACTTGTTTTAAGTCAACAAGCCTATAATCAGTGTTTAAACTATTGTAATTTAGCTTTAGCAACCGCTGGTACAGCAACCGAACAATTTGTTGGATTAGGAAAATGTGCGATCGTTTTTCCAGGTTTTGGACCTCAATATAACTTACAATTTGCTCAAAATCAAAAACGTTTGTTAGGCAAATCATTACAATTATTAAATCATCCCCAAGAAGTTGGTTCAAAAATACAACAATTATTATCACAACCCTCACAATGGCAAGAAGAAATGAAGATTAATGGCAAAAAAAGATTAGGAGAAGTTGGTGCATCACTACGTATTGCTCAATTTATCAAACAAAAAATACTTTAACTAGCCTCAATTAAATTAAGATAAAGAATGGATATTCAAGAATTAATAGAAAGATATAATCAAGGTCAAACCGATTTTCAGAAAGTTGATCTTAGTGGTCAAAATTTAGCTCATTTAAAACTTAACCGTATTAATCTCAAAGAAGCTGACTTAAGTGGAACAAATTTTATTGATTGTTTATTAGTAAGAGCGAATTTAAAAGAAGTTAATCTCAATCACTCTACTTTAACGAAAGCAAATTTGAGTGAAATAAATTTGATTCAAGCCAAAATAAAACAAAGTAAAATATTAGATTGTAACCTTACTAATGCTAGTTTAAGAAATGCTAATTTAAGCGAAAGTGATTTTAGTGGTTGTGTTTTAACTCAGTCTTTATTACATGATACTAATCTTAGAAAAACTAATTTTCAAAAAGCTAAAATGATTGGTTGTTTGCTTAGTCGAGCTAATTTAACTGATGCTAATTTGCAAGGTGCAAACCTACAAGGAGCGAATTTGACTAATGCTATTATGATGAATACTAATCTAGAACAAGCTAATCTGTCTTCTACCCAGATGAATGGGATTAATGGAATCGGTATCATGGCAAAAGGTGCTGATTTTAGTCATGCCAATTTAAGCTCAAGTAATTTTGCCAATAGTATTTTTACTGGGTGTAATTTTTTTCAAAGTACAATTACATGGTGCAGTTTGAAAATGAGTAATTTAGAAGAAGCTAATTTATTTGAATCTAATTTATTATGGTCTAATTTAACTAGATGTAATTTGACTAATGCTAATTTGCTTCAAGCTAATATTAATCAAGTTAATTTTGAATTAGCTACTCTAGAAGGCGTTTTAATTAAAGAGACAATTTAATAGTTGATAGCTCCAAATTAATTTAGTTAGAACTGAAGTGCTTCTAAGCCCGTAAATTTCATTTTCCTGATAATCAATTCCTGCGACTGAAGTATAGTTAGTGACGGTGCATCTATTCTATAGATAATCGGATTAGGAAGAACTGCCGCCATTAAAGCACCTTCCTCGATCGTTATTTCAGATACGTTTTTATGATAGAAATGTTGAGTTGCTGGTTTAATTCCAAAAATTGTGCGATCGAACTGAATAATATTCAAATATATTTCGATAATTCTTTTTTTGGTCACAAAAGCTTCCATTACTAGAGTAATTGCCAGTTCTATCATCTTCCTCATATACGATCTTGCAGGCCAAAGAAATAGATTTTTGACTAGCTGTTGAGTGATGCTACTACCACCTTTTACAGACTTTCCTATTTTATTATGTTTATAAGCTCTATATATATTAATAGGATCAAAGCCAATGTGCCAAGCAAAATAAGGATCTTCTGCAACAAGAATAGCTAAGATCAAATACTTAGAGATATTATTGTAATCGACCCAATCCAAGGCAATTTGTCCATTCATTTGACTGGACTTTTGCTGTATAAATGAACTAGTAGGGGGATTAATCCATTGTAGTAGGATTATTGGAATAGCAAACACCATTAAAATTAGACTCAATATCCGTAAAAAAATAGGTGTTGAAACGACTCCTGCGATAATTGCAAATAATAACAACAGACTTAGTTTTGCCAACGTTCGATACAATTTTCGGCAAAACCAAACTAAAAATCCCAAAACTGTATTAGGAATTTTTGAAGGTACGCACGCCCATCCGAATATCCAATCTTCTCTCGTTAATTTCATTGATATACTTTAAAAGGTTTTTCAAGTAGTACGCAACTTACAAAATCCTTCATCGGAAATGCAGGTGCCTGGATCTATTTTCCTCTCTGGAGCAATATCATCATGACCTAAAATGCCTCTAAAAGTGTATTCTTCATGTAATGCACAAGCAACTTTGATGGACATTGAAATTTGCTTTTTACTGTATTTATGCCATCCTGTAGCTGTAGATTCGTTCTTGTGTAATAGAATATCCACTTCACGATCGGGTATAAGTTTTCCTTCCCAACTTAGCCAATTATCATCTTGGCGTTCTAATTTACCTGCATTGATCAGCTCGATGCCAATGGAGTGTCTGTTAAGAGATTCTAATTCACCCCATTTACTTTCACCTGCATGCCAAGCTATTCTATTAAATGGCACCATCTGGCATATTTTTCCATCACGTCCAATCACAAGATGGGAAGAAACTTTCGCTCTACGTTTTGAAAACCACTTTACGGTGTTGCGAAACGACGTATTAGCTGTATAGTGCATAATTAAATAAGATGGATTGAGATTTCCTGACTTATTCGGTGTTCTGATAAAATCTACGGGTTTCCCATTTTCGCCGTACAGTATGTGTTTTTCGACAAACAAGATCGACATTTAAGATAGTAATTATAAATTTTAAAAAAGTTGCTTTGGGTAGTTTATTGAGTTGATTCTAGTTTATACATTTGAGGGAAAAATTTACCTTCTTTCTTGAGATACTCTAATGAACCTTCTTCTTCTATTTTACCTTTGTTCAATACGATAATTTTATCAGCATTTTCAATAGTAGATAAACGGTGGGCGATGATAATGATAGTTTTATTTTTACTGAGTGATTCGATCGACTCTTGAATATATTTTTCTGATATATTATCAAGGGAATTAGTTGCTTCGTCTAAAATCAAAATATCTGGATTACATAAAATTGCCCTTGCAATAGAAAGTCTTTGTTTTTGTCCCCCAGAAAGTAAAATACCTCTATCTCCAATAAAAGTATTATATCCTTGAGGAAGTTGGTTAATAAATTCATCGCAATGGGCTTGTATGGAAGCCAATATTATTTCTTCATCACTAGCATTAGGGCAACCATAAGCAATATTATTTTTGACTGTATCATTAAAAATATGTACATCTTGACTGACGATCGCAATATCACGTCGCCAAGAAGATAAATCCAGTTCTGGTAAAGAATAATTATCTATATAGATCGTACCAGAAGTAACATCATAAAAACGAAAAATGAGGTTAATTAAAGTTGATTTTCCAGCACCAGAATGACCAACAAAAGCTGTTGTTTTACCTTGAGGAATAAATAGAGAAATATTATTTAATGCGGGTTTATTTTTTCCTTGATAATGAAAAACAACTGAATCGAAAGTAATTCCTTTTTCTAATTTAGTAAAATATTGATTTCCAGAAATAATATAATTTTGCGAAGTTAGATTTAATAGAGAATAAACTTGATCGATCGAATTAAGCATCGCCATGAGTTCAGTCAAATTAGAATTAACTTGTTTAACTTGAGGTTGCAAACGGTATAGCATAAAAACAAAAGTAACTAAAATCGGTAAACTAAATGAATTGCTAATATTAATAACCATTATGCCTACTAATACAGATACAGCTAATCCTTCGACGATTGGATCTACTTTCATTATTTCTATACCTAATTTAATCTTAATATTTTTATGTTTTAAAGATGTATTTTTATATAGTTTCTCCATATACTTTTCCTTCCCAAAACTTTGTACTGTTTTGATGCCTGTAAAAGTTTCTAATACTATTTGAGAAAGATTAAGACTACTTTCTACATCTTGTTTACTTAATACTTTTATTTTTCTGGTGAGAGCATAAGAGATAAGAAATATTAAGAGAAAAGCTAACATCATTAATAATGTTAATTGCCAAGATATGAATAATAAAAATAAACCAAAAACTAAAATTATAGACAAATTAATATTAAGCCAAATAAAATAGTTTAAAGCTTGACTAGATAAAAATGTTTGTTGTTCTATAATATTAATTAATTCTCCAGTTTTATTCAAATCCCAAAAACTTTGACTAACTTTAATTAATTGTTGATAAATTTGAAAACGTAATTTATGTAAAGTATTAAATTGTAACCATTTACATAGAGAAATATATAAAAAAGATAATAATATTTTTAGAAAAATAGAACAGAAAATTAAGGCTGTAATAACTAAAATTCTTCTTTCTGGTGCAAACAATAATAAAAATTGATTGAATTGACTAAATATCGGATTATTAATAGCAACATTTTGCTGAGATTCTAAATATTTAAAGAAAGGAATTAATAAGGTAATTGCTACTCCCTCAACTAAAGAACTTAACATACCTAATATAATTACCAAAGGTATTCCCCAAGGATAAAATTTAAGAATAAGAGATATTTTTTTTAGTGATTTGATAAATGTAATAATATATTTTGCCATTTTACTAACTCATATTTTATAACGAAAATAGTTAGTCTTATTTTTATTATCGCTGTGGTGTTTTTTCTTTTTATAAATTTAAAATTAAACAAATACGAAAAAATAATAAATTTTATATTTTAATTATTTATTATATTTTATTCAAGTTAAATTTCTCAAATATCTTTTTAATGTAGCTATTATTTAGAACGCAAATAGCTAATCTTTATAGTTGTGTTTAAACTAAACAGATTAAGGTTTTATAAATACTTGTTTTAATAAATAAAAAAATGATAATACATAATCTTATTAATGTAATCATTTTAATGGATTAGGTAAAGATTGCTGAAGATGTTTGATTAATGTCTCTTGAGGAATAGCAGTTTTGAGATGTTGCCAAGGCAAAGTTTGTTCTGTATCCCATGTCTGATGGACATAATAGTCTAGAGGGGGTATTTCTCCTTTAAGCTCTTTAAATGCCCTTTTATAACTACCTAAAGTATCTCCATAATGACGAGTTAGTTCGAGTAGTTTACTTAATCGACGATTGCCACGAGAAATTAAGCCTTGAATCACAGACCAATTATAACTTTCAGGACGAAAATCAACCCCAATTTTACGCAAGTTTTTCTCCAGATACTGCAATCTTTTTTTACTAGCTGGATTTATGCCTAACCATTGAAAAGGAGTATGAGATTTAGGAACAAAAGTACTGCATCCAAGGGTTACTCTTAATTTAGGTGCGGCTTTTTTGACTTGTTTCATCATCTCGATAGTGGCATCTAAGTCTGCGGTGTCTTCTTCTGGTAAACCAACCATGCCGTAAAATTTGATTGCTTTTAAGCCTCCAGCTTGGGCATTGACTGCCGCTTCGATAATTGATTCATTATCGAGTTTTTTGTTGATAATATCCCTGATTTTAGCAGAACCACTTTCGATCGCTATTGTAATCGATCGACTATCTCTTTTACTTAACAAACTAGCTAATTTTTCAGTTACAGTATTTGTTCTCACCGAAGAAAGACTTACCCGTACACCATCAAATTGAGATTGTCCAAGATAGTCTAATAATTCTTCAAACTGCGGGTGCTGTGTAACCGATGCACCTAGTAAACCGAGACGATTTGTCACTTTTAACCCTTGATTGATAGATGGGATTAAAGAGTCTTCTAAACTAGCTGTCCGAAAGGGTAAGGTAAGATAACTCGCTAAACAAAAACGACACATTTCAGGGCAACTTCTAACTACTTCTATCATGTAAATATTTTCCCAAGCGGCTTTAGCAGTAACGACTGTTGATGCGGATAAAACATTACCTCGATAAGTTTGTTTTTCTACATAGCTAGGAATATCTTTATTGTTCGGTTCAATACTGGCTATTTTACCATCTTTTTCTTGATAGGTAACATTGTATAAACTAGGAATATAAACGCCAGCTTCTTGTGCTAAATAACTAAGTTTTTCAGTTCTATTTCCATAACGAATTTGTTGATAACGATCGATAAAATTATCTAACAAATTTTCGCCATCACCTAAAAGAATAATATCAAAAAAATCAGCGAAAGGTTCAGGATTAGCAGTAAAAACAGGACCGCCACCAAATATTAAAGGATGATTATCATTACGATCTTGACTACGAAGAGGAATGTTTAAAAACTCTAATAAATTTAAAATATTAACATAATCTAATTCCCAAGAAAAAGAAAAGCCAACTAATTCAGGATTCCGAGGTAAGTTTTCATGAGCATCAGTAAAAAGACGACTAACCGCAACATCACTTCTAACAGAAAAATTTGCCCAAACTAATTGATAACCTAAACTAGTAATACCAACAGTATATTCATTCGGGAAAGCAAAAATTAAAGGTACGGCATTATGGTCATTAGCAGTGGGTGTAAATAATAATTTCTCTTCTGGAAAAACATTCATAAAAAATAATTAATAATTAATAATTAATAATTAATAATTGACAATTGGGTTAATTTATTATAGCAATAATTACATCGAACAAGTGCAAAACTATCACTCTAAATTTCCCAAACCTTCTACCTTTGGTATTTCTCCTTTAAGGGAAGAATGGAGGATTTGAAAATAATAAATGTACCTCATAATTAGTTATTATTAAGATTATAAATTAAGGGATGATAAACAAAAATTGACAAGTAAACAATTTACTAAAAATAGTAAAATAAAGCACAGAGATATAATATTTATTACTAATAAAATTACCCTAAATACTCTTAACTCTTAACTCTTAACTCTTAACTGTTAACTATCATTATAAAGATTGCTACTTGTAAGGATAAAATGAGTAAAACTAAAAAACCAATTAGTAAAAAATAACGAGCGACTAATTCAACAAGGGCTTTTTTAATTGCTCTACTAATACTTTCTTCTAAACCCTCGTTAGTCATTACTTTATAGACTATTTTATCGACTTGATCATCTAATTTATCTGCTATAGTACGGGGTTTTCTAGCTTTTATTCTTTTGATTCGATAGTCCATAAGTAATGTAGTTGTAATAATTAATAATCTTAATTTATCGTTTCTAGCTGGGTTTATTTACTAGATTAACATGATCATTTTGACGACTTTCAAGAGAAGGACGAAGACAAGTATAAATTAAAGTACCGAACAATGGAAGTAAAGTAACCAACCAAAACTTCTTGGAGTCATAAATGCCACGTTTTTTCATATCATCACCAACTATGGCAGGAAAAAGTAAACACAAACATAAAAAGTCCAAACTCATAACATGAATAAATTTACTGGTATGCCATTGGGCGACAAAATCTGACCAGTTTCCTTGAGTAATGGCAATGAAAATTAAACTAAAACAAGCAATAGTTGTAACGATCGCATATAATCGAGAATCAAGTATTTTTAGTAGCCAATTTTTTTCGCCTGTAAATTCTGGCTTATCACTACGAAAAGCAAAATAAGGTAATAAAGCAAATGCACCGACACCAAAACTAATTCCGACAAAAGGGGCGGCTTTGATATTAGGTTGTGCTTCACCATCAATAAGTAAGAAAGAAGCATCAATTAACGGTAAAACACCCATGATATTAAACAAGCAAATAACATAAGGGTTAATTCCTTCCCATTTACCTGTCGATAAATCGGTAATCAAGTCAAAGGTATCTGGTTGTTGTGGAGGGGCAACAAAGGTAGCGTAAGCAACAAATAATAAGGCAATCCCCAAAAAAATAACTTTTTTCATTAGAGCAAAATATTAATAGTCAAATAAATTTATTTATCTATCTTCGATTATAAAAATTAATTTGACCGCTTACACCCCTACAGTAAAAATATTGTCATCAATCTCGTTATTTATCCGCAATTTTATCAATGGTTTGACCGACATGAATTAAAGCATCACCTTGATTTACCAATGGATTTTGGACGTGTCCGATTACTATTCCTGTTAAAGGCGATTTTACCTTAATAGTATTATTGCCTAAAGCATCAGTGATGATACCAATAACTTGTTTTCTCTCGACTATTTCACCTAATTTAGTTTGAATAATAAAAATACCACTACGAGAAGCACGCACCCATTTTGATTGCTCTACTTGCAAAGAATCCTCTTCTTGTGTTGGCTGGTTAGCTGTGGATAAATTATACATATCTAATTCTTTCATTACCCTAAATACACCTTTTACCCCAGCATCGATCGCATCTTTATCAAAACGTAAAGCTTCTCCTGCCTCGTAAAGTAAGATGGGTAAACCTTTATTACTAACAGCTTGTCTTAACGAACCATCACGGGTATTAGAATGAATCATAACCGGACTACCAAAAGCTTTAGCACAACGATAAGTTTCGGAATTTTCTAAATTAGCTCGGATTTGAGGTAAATTAATTCGGTGAATAGCCGCTGTGTGTAAATCAATTCCGTGGGTGCATCGGTTGACTATTTCACGCATAAATAAATTGGCTAAACGAGAAGCTAAAGAGCCATTTTCTGAACCGGGGAAGCTACGATTTAAGTCTCGTCTGTCTGGTAAGTAACGAGATTGATCGATAAATCCAAATACATTTACAATTGGTACAGCTATTATTGTACCTTTTAATTTACGTACATCTATTTGGGAGACAACTTGACGAATGATTTCGACTCCATTAATTTCATCTCCGTGAATGGCAGCACTAATCCACAATTTTGCTCCTGATTCATTACCGTTTATTACTGTGACTGGTAAAGAGATTAAAGTTTGTGTTGGTAGTCTAGCGATCGGTATTTGAATTTGGGTTGTCTTGCCGGGTAATACCTCTTCTCCTGCTATCTTGAAAATACTATTAGTTTCTCTCATGTATTATTTGTAATAGATTACGATCGTTTTATGTTATGTTCCAACTTCAAAATTTATCAGTTAGTCTTAAACTCTCTCATCAGATTATCTAACTTACAAATTTTATCGTCTAGTTTAATTGTTGCATCGATCGTACAATTTATCTCGATCGTACCTACAATTGTGCTTAAGATATACTCTTGAACTACTAGAGTTAATTAAAATAAGAATGAGATAATTTGATAATATTTTCTTTGAGTTTAATTTATTAAACGGTATCTATTAGCCTTGTCAATTCATTGCAAAGCGGGTTTTATTTTCTTCTTTATACTGTTTTTATACTGTCTCAAACTTAACTTAAACAACTACTGAGTAGGTTAGCTTTGAATAATTTACCTACTCTATATTGAAAAAAAAATTGCTGAATACAAGAAAGGATATCGTGTTAGTTGCTATCTTTTATTTATCGATTAAGTAGCTTAACCTAAATAAAAGAAAGTTTGTAGTTACCCCTAATGGTGTCTCAAAAACTATTAAGATAAGGGCAATAGCCCTCACTACGAACTTAAGCTTTTTGACGTTTAATTATTTGAGTAAAAAAGAAAAACCTAATTATTCACTCAGAAAATTAAATATGAGCTAACTTTAGGCTTTTCAATTCCAATTAAATCGGAAAACGTTTCATTTTTTCGCTAGCATCTTTAGCATTAGTAATCAAACTATAACTGACTGCTGGTATTTGAGGAATTTGCATCAAAATATCAACCGTACGTCTTAAAATACGAACTATATCCCCTTCATCTAGAGTAGTATTAGCACAAATTTCATCCCAAGTTGCTCCTTGACACCATGCTTCGGATAAACCAATTAAATCTCTTTCTAACCAGACAGGCATCGCAATTTCACGACGAGTTTGAGCTTGATATAATTTACGGCGTATTTCTCCTAACTCAGAATTAGGATCAGAATTTAACTCGTCTGTTTTTCGTAATCCTAATACATCTAAAACTTCGATCGAAGCATTATAACCTACCCACGCGTCTCCTCTAATTGGTTCAGTAATCAAAGCGGTGACGACTCCTGCTAAATGATGTGGTAAAAGATTATCTAAACGAGACGACATAAAAGCTAATCCCAACCATAATTGATTTTCGCCTCTAATGACAGCGGCGGCTTCTCCTAAAGAGGTAGGCGTATATTCAATTAATGCTCCAAATTCTCTTAAAATATCAATTAAAGCCATAAATTCTTGCCAATAATAAGAGCTATTTGCTTTATAACGTTGGTATTGACTTTGGATTTTGCTTAATTCTTGTTGTAGTTGCTGACGTTTGCGATGGTTTTTGAGGATTGTACTCATGTTAGGAATTTTGTCTAAAGGATGATTAGTAATCATTTCGTTAACTTCATTTATCCTTTGTTGTTGTGAGACAATTTCTTCATTATCAGTAGAATAAGGTTGAGCGTATTCACTAATTAAGTTAGCTATCGCAAGAGTAGTTTCATCACCATGACATAACATACCCACCTTGACATCTTCTATCTCAGGCAAATATGATTGTTCAACGATCGAACTAGGTATTTGAGCTGAATTAAGATCACTTACATCTTGAAACACAGCGAGATACCAATTATTATCTTTACCTAAGCAAAGCAAAAACTTCACTTTTTCGTTAACTACATAACTAACAAAAGTTGCTTCTATTTGATAAGGATGTCTTTTATTTTCTCGACATAAATTGAGAATATGTCCGGGTGATAATTGATCTAGATATGGTCGAATTACTCTTTGTTTTTGTTCTAACCAATTTTTTTTGAATAATTTAAAAATTTTCTTTTCTTGCTTTCTTCTTTCTTTCAGTTTTTCGTATTGTGATATTTCCCGACTGTCAAAACTAGCCAAGTTCATATCTAAACGAGTTATTTCTGTTGTATAAGAAGCGATCGCTTCTTCTTGAGGATTTAATTGTAACTGAGCTAAATATTCAGCAAAACTTAACTCCAACAATTTTTTAACTTCAGTAATTGAGTGTTTTTGAAGTAAATTAAGAACCATACCGTAACTAGGAGCAAACTGACTACTCAAAGGTTCAGGTGGTGCTTTAGCTAACTTAGAGGCGACTAATGCTCCTTCAAAAGGTGTTTGAACTGTAATTACATATCCCACCTCATCCATTCCTCTTCTACCTGCTCTACCGGCAATTTGTAAAAATTCTGAAGGAGTTAAATAACGAAGTCCGTTGTCGCTTCTTTTTTTCAGGGCAGAAATAACAGTTGTACGAGCAGGCATATTAATCCCGGCGGCTAAAGTCGCAGTTGCAAAAACAATTTTGACTAAACCTAATTCAAATAATCGCTCGACTAATTCTTTCCAAGCGGGTAATATTCCGGCATGGTGAGCGGCTATTCCTCTAGTTAAGGGTTCTATTTGGCTATTTCTAACTAATTCGCTATTTTCAGCTAAAAACCTAAGTAAGCGTTCTTTAAATAAGGGTTTTTCGATTAAATAATTAACTAATTCTTCAGGGGCATTTTGATTATTCGCTAAAAAAGACATGATTTTTTCGTGAGCAATTTCATGTTCTTTATGAGCAAATTCGGTTACTTTTTCTTGTAAATCAAAGTTTTCAATTAGTAAAAAATGAAGTAGATAAAGCAAGATTTTTTTACTTTCTTCTACTGTTACTAAATTAACGTAAGCTAATGATTCTACAGCTTGATCACAACCACGACGGCTAAAAATGATGTAGATAGCCGGAAGCATATCACTACTACTTAATTGTTTAACGATCGTTTTCACATTAGGGCAATCTTTTTGATTAAATTTACCTCTTCTATTAGTAGCTAAATATCGTTTTAATTTAGGATTTAACTTTTGATTATCATTAAATAAAGCAAACAAACCCCGTGCATGACTAAAATGAAAATTCAATGGTACAGGGCGATAATCTGATTTAATCAACATACATTTACTATATTGCTGATCAACACTATGAGAGATACGAACATTATTAATCCATTCACATAATTGTTCGCCATTACCGATAGTCGCTGATAAAGCAACTAACTGCATTTGAGCAGGAGAATAAATAATCGATTCTTCCCAAACTGTACCTCTACCTTGATTACTGATATAATGACATTCATCTAAAATGACGGCTTTGACATTACGAATAGAAGTTCCGACTTCACCAATAGGAGTACTATAAAGCATATTCCGATAAATTTCGGTGGTCATCACCACCACAGGTGCATCAGGATTGATTCGAGTATCTCCTGTAATTAAACCAACTTCAGTAAAAAGATTAGAATTAGGAATAGGAGTCCGACCGAATTTGTTTTGAAAATCACGAAATTTTTGGTTAGAAAGTGCTTTTAAAGGAGTAGTATAAAATACTCTTTTACCACTATTCAAAGCAAGAAAAATAGCATATTCGCCAATTAAAGTTTTACCCGAACCTGTAGGGGCAGTAACAACAACTGATTTATCTTCATCTAAATATTGAATCGCTTCTTTTTGAAAGCCGTCTAACTTGTAAGGAAAAATAGTTTTAAAATCCAAACTTGGCAAGTTCATAGTTATTTATTATTAACTTATTTTAATTGTGAATAAATGTAGAGAAAAAATAATTCAAATTTATTGAAAAGTATTTATCTAATATCGTTTAAGTAAAAATTTTATTAAATAATTCAGTAGTAAAATCAAAAAAAGTAACCACAATTGACTAAAATGTCTAGTTTAGATTAAACCAAGTAAATCATCTAAATATAGCGTTTCCCATACTTGTGAAGTACAGTTAGCGATCGACAAGTCCCCCTTAATAAGGGGGATGAGCGGGGGATCAATATGTACCTCGTAATGGTGATAATTGCTATATGTGAATAAATTTTTGAATATAATCATTTATTATTAATCTATTTTTATCAAAAAACTAATCGATTAATTTACTTTTTAAATAGACTCAAAAATAATAGTAGATAAACTGAATATTCAAATCTTATAAATTTCAACTCTCAAATAAGTTATCGCCCATCTAGAGAGTTAACCCATCTTTGATTAAAGGTTTTATTCTTTGTTTGAGGCTTTAACCTAACCTAAAATATTATTACCCATTCGTTTTTTCTGCAAAAACGAGGTGCGTGCTTATCTTGATCTTTATTTTTGGGTGAGAATAGAGTTATCCATCCTTTAATCATTTGTTTTGGCTTTTGATTTATTTTTTTGATTTTAATCTTTTTAAGTGGATAGCCGTTGTTCTATTTTTCAGCACCACTTTAAAGTTATTGTTCATAATTTTAGCTGATTTAGACAAACGATCGTATCTTTGACTATCACCATTAATGTTAGGTAAAAGTATTAATTCTCAATTATAATAGAGCGTTATAGATAGTGCAGATAGTTTTATCAAAGATAAAGCATAAATAAACGGATGAGTAATTGGTTAGAACATACAGTACAAGTAGAGGTTGATGCTTCTACAGACTTAGTTTGGAGTTTATGGTCAGATTTAGAACAAATGCCTAAATGGATGAAATGGATAGATTCAGTTTCAATTTTGGCTGATAATCCTGATTTATCTCGTTGGAAATTGGCGACAGGGCGTTTTGAATTTAGCTGGTTATCTCGTATTGTGAAGTTACAAACAAATCAAATTATTCAATGGGAATCTGTTGATGGTTTGCCTAACCGTGGGGCTATCCGCTTTTACGATCGACCTCAAAGTAGTATTGTTAAGTTAACTGTGGCTTATGCTATTCCCGGTATTCTAGGTAAACTAATGGATAATTTATTTTTAGGTCAAGTGGTAGAATCAACTTTAGAAGCTGATTTAGAACGTTTTAGGAGTTATGTAGAAACGTTTAACAATGGACAATTAAATTAGTACTCATTACTTCTTACTCATTACTCATTACTCATTAATCGAGTAGGTTGCTGATAAATTTTTTTTAAAGTATTAATATCTCTTACGGATAAAGATGGTATATCTTGAGTATGAGCATAGTACATCACATCGAGCGGATTTTCGCTATGCCCCCAAATACCTAAAGCATGCCCTAACTCATGGGTAATATTACTAACTAAATAATCGTATGTTTGACGAGGATTGACTTCGATCGTCATTTTATGTTTGAGTTGAGAAGGATTGGTTTTAGTTACATAAAATTTAATCGAGGTTGTCGCCGCTTTAATTCTCGGTAAATCGTATAAACCTGTTTCGGGATTTAGTTTCGCTTTGAATTCAGGTTGAGAAAAATAAATAAGGATATCAGCTTCGGTTTCGTTTTCTATTTGCATCATTGATAAGTAAGGATGCCAAATATTGATTGCTGTTTGTGTCGCTTTTTGCCATTGCTCAAATTCTAATAAAGCTGAAGCTGACAAATTACTCTCAGGAGACTCTAAGTACACTTTAACAGGAAAATTAGTCCAAATTAAAGAACCTACTAGATGGGGTTTAATTTGCTCAAAATAGTTATCTTGATTATCGCTTGTCCAATTTTGTAAAGAAATGGGTAAAGGGTAAATTTGTAACGGTGGTAGTTTTTTCTCTTCTTTTGCTGATGTTGTCAAACTCAGACTAAATGTTAAGAATAAAGTAATAATTAAAATTCCCATTGAATACCATGGGGAAGGAAAAAGACGATTAATGTTTTTTAGCAATGTGAACGATCGATGATAGAAAAAATTAAATATGGTTTATTTTTAACATATTCTGTTTAAAGTGAGCTAATTTATTTCATTAAAAAACAGATGATTATGATTCGCTCTATTGATAATTGATAATGAACTCAGCTTTTAGCTATTGACTATTAATTTCTTTGACGAATTTTTGAGCGAGTAAATCAACTCCTGTAATTGCTGTGCCAACAACGACTGCATAACATCCCATTTCAAGTGCTTTTTTAGCGAATAATGGTGTTTTAACTCCTCCTTCACAGATAATCGGTTTGTTTGTTTTCTTCAATAATTCCTCGATAAAATCAAAACTGGGCGGAGTAAAATCTTTCGTTTGAGCGGTATATCCATAAAGAGTTGTACCGATTAAATCTGCTCCCGCTACTTCAGATGCGATCGCATTTTCAATTGTATCAATATCTGACATCACCAATTTACCTAACTCATCATGAATATAGGTGATAATATCTGCCATTTTTTCGCCATTAGGACGATTTCTAGTCGTAGCATCAATGGCAATAATTTCCGCCCCTGCCTCACTAACTGCGATCGCATCAGTAATTCTTGGTGTAATATAAACATCACTATCTAGCCCCATTTGTTTCCATAAACCAATAACGGGAATATCAGGCATTAATTGTTTGACGGCTTTAATATGACTCGGGCTATCAATCCTTAAACCCTTTGCCCCTTGATTAATACAGGCTTGGGCAATAGAAGCAATGATAGAAGCATCGTGTAAAGGCGAGTCACTAGGTGCTTGACAAGAAATAATTAAACTCGATCGAGGTATGCCGAAATTAGTTAAAGATAAATTTTGTGTTTCTATCAAAATAATTACCGAATTAGTCACTGAGACAATACATTATAGTTTATACTCTCACTAAGCAAATTTGGCTCAATATCGGGAAGATTATCAAGCATTTCATCCCAAGTGTTGTATTTTTGTAAAGCTTCAACAACAACATCAAGTGGTTCGGCAAAAATAGTAGTAAAATCAGCTTCTTCAGGTAATCGAGGTTGGTAAGCTAATTGCTCATTAGGTGGAGTAAACAAAGCACTCACTCCTTGTTTATTTCCTCTAGCATCAACTCGATACCAACCAATATCTTCAGGTAGATAAACTGCATTAAAACCATGTAAACTGAATGGTGCACCTCGATCGTCTATACTTAATCTCTGATAACAAAAACCGGCTTTTATCTGATTTGCTCGTAATAATGCCGCTAATAAATGACTTTTAGCAAAGCAATAACCTGTCTTATGTTTTAAAACTTCTGAAGCTTTACAAGTCAAAGGATTCATTTGGTAATCATAGCTATGATGTATTTCGTCTCTTACCCATTCAAAACATTTTTGGGCTATTTCCGTTTTGGTTTGACATCCTGAGGCAATTTTTTGGGCTTGTGCTATAACTTGAGAATGTTGCCAATCAATCACCTCACTTACTTGTAAATATTTTTCCATATTGATATACTGTCTCTACTTATAATTTTAATTGTTTAGATATAGCAGAAAATGAGTATATTAGGACATTTTGCTTTAGTTTTTCTGATTACCGTTGCCCTTGTGACTGATAACGGCTATCACTCACAAGCCTTTTTTCATACTCAAACCGCATTAAAAATATTTTGGCAAAAATGGAAACAACAGAGTCAATTTTTACGTCTTGATGTTATTGAAGCTAATTTAAAAGACTACTTTCTTTTTGAGGTTATTTTCTCTGGAGAAAATGGTTTAGATAATAAATTAGCACAACAGTAGATTATTTTTTTTGTATCTGAATCTCCTACACTTACTAAAACTTATGTTTTGTTATTTGGTTATTTAAGTAATCCGATCGCAAAATTACTCAAAAATCAGTTTTTTAATTTAAGTGAGGTAGTAGTAGCACAAGATGCAAATATACTTAACATAATCTATTACGCCATGCCGCAAAAAATCAAATTAAACAATGTGAGACTGGTATAGACTGGGTCAAAAATCATTTTGCTCGTTGGTAAAACATCAGTTATTTTTAATTTTCAAATAACTCAAAATAGATAACTAAAACTCAAAATAATTACTCATTAATAAATAAATTATCAACGATCGTATTGAATACGTTAAAAATAATAGTTTATCTGTATGCTTTAATACTTTTATTTACTATATTTAAGGGATATTGGGTAAATATTTTTAATTAAATGTATCTCATCATTTATACTTCTTTTGGACTAGGTAAATTAACTTAAGTAATAACTACGTTTGTTTTAATAAAGCACTTACAAACGGCTTAAGTATCTGTAGTTGGATGATTACTAACAGCTTAATTAACCATCGTAATTGCCGTTTGTAGTTAAAAACACAATTTAAAACCATGTTGGGAAAAATAAATTATTTAAAGGATAAATTTAAATCTTTACCAAAATAATTTTGCCCTTTGTTTTAATACTAACTGCTATATAAACAAAGGCTTTTTCGATTAAGATTTAAAAAAAAAACTGTCTTTAGTAACCATTTTATAAAAAAAGGATGTATAATTAATTCATAATTATTTATAACCCTTACGATAATTATTAAATTAAAGAGGAAAATAAAGTGATATCTCAAAAAATAATCAATCAGACAATAATCGGTGCAGGAGCACTTGTCAGCGTTGGGCTTCTATCTTCATCAGCTCAGGCGGCTACTTTCGATTTAACAGGATTTACAGATGGAGCTGATTCTACATCTATTATGGCAGACGGCATTAACTTAACTGCATCTAATTTTAATACTGGTAATGGTGCAGGAGTTGATATGGATGGTCTTTGTATTGGTGATGATAAAGGAAGTAATTTTTGCAGTAACGGCGAGCCTGTAGAATACAGTGATTTTAATTTAACATTTGATCAAGACGTTAAATTAATCAGCTATCTTCCTGGCTTTGTGGGTAATGAAGCAAGATCTTTCATGACTAAATTTTCTCAAGGTAGTGAGTCTTCTACGGAGACTGATTTCCGTCGTTTGGTTGGAAGTGATTTTAGCAATCAATTTACTGCGAAAGCAGGCGTTCCTGTTAACGTTATGACTATTTTGATCGACGATGAATTTCCTGACAATGATTTGCTAGGAATACTTCAATTTAGTGAATTGACAGTTGAAAAGGTTGCTCCTCAAAATCCTGGTGAAAAAGTACCTGAACCTGTAACTATCTTAGGTACACTTTTAGCTGGTGGTTTTGGTGCTGTAATGAAAAAAAGAAAAGGCACAAACGCTTAATTTTTTCTTTTTATTCACAATTTTTTTCCTCCCCGTTAAAAGGGAGGATTTTTTTTAGTGATTAATAATTAATTCTTAATTAAAGATAATTATTCAAATTTATAATCTCTTAGAGAGTTAATATCAATTTCGATCGATGGTCCCATAGACGCAGATACATAAACACTACGCCAATAACGACCTTTAGCCCCAGATGGACGTTGACGATCGACTATTTCTTGAATTGCTTTTAAATTAGCTAACAAATCATCAGCAGAAAATGAAGACTTACCAAACAATACGTGTACAGTACCGGCTTTGTCGGCTCTGAATTCTAATTTACCTGCTTTAAATGCACTAATTGCACTAGCTAAATCGGTAGTAACAGTACCACCTTTAGGAGAAGGCATCAAACCTTTTGGTCCTAAAACACGACCTAATCTAGCGATTTTAGGCATCATATCAGGAGTTGCAATTAAAACATCAAAATCCATCATTCCTTTTTGGATTTCACCGATCAAATCTTCATCTCCGACCAAATCCGCACCGTTATCATTAGCTTCTTGGACTTGTTCCCCTCTGGTAATCACAGCAACTCTCACGGTTTGCCCTGTACCTTTAGGTAAACTAACAGTAGTTCTTAATTGTTGATCTGTATATTTAGGATCGATTCCTAAACGGATATGTACTTCTGCTGTTTCATCAAATTTAGCAGTAGCAGTTTCTTTTAATAAATGTAAAGCCTCTAAAGGTTGATAAGAACGATCTTCTACTTTAGCTAAGGCTTCTTTATATCGACGACTTATTTTGTTACTCATTAATGTAATGTATTTTCTTGGGTAAACTAACGAAGTAATTACCTCTCCCCTTATATTCACTAATTAAAAAAATAGTGATTTGTGATGCGAGGTTTTTCTCAATTGAATTGATTTATTTTGTAACAACGAATTGTTAACTAAAATATAGCGATTGTGACTTAATAAAGTATTAACAAATTAATCAACAACGGTAACACCCATATTACGGGCAGTACCAGCAATAATTTTGACGGCTGCATCAATATCATTGGCATTGAGGTCTGTCATTTTTGTTTGAGCGATTTCTTCTAATTGCGCACGGTTTATTTTGGCAACTTTGATTCGATTAGGCTCTTTTGAACCTTTCTCAAGCCCGATCGCTTTTTTAATTAAGACAGCGGCAGGAGGTGTTTTGAGAATAAAAGTAAAACTACGATCTTCATAAACCGAGATTTCTACAGGAATAATCATTCCTGCTTGGCTAGAAGTTTTGGCATTGTACTCTTTACAAAACGCCATAATATTAACACCATGTTGACCTAAAGCAGGTCCTACTGGAGGTGCTGGGTTAGCTTTACCCGCAGGTAAAGCGAGTTTAATTAAGGCGGTGACTTTTTTAGCCATTATTTAAATTTTTCCTTTTTATCCTTGTTTTTCTACTTGCTTAAATTCCAATTCTACGGGTGTATCACGCCCAAAAATGGATAATAATGCTTTGAGTTTGTTTTGTTCTGTACTAACTTCTATCACTTCACCACCAAAGTCTTTGAATGGGCCATCTATCACCATGATTTTGTCTCCCACTTGGGTATCAATCTTGACTACAGGTTCGGCTTCATTTATTTCTTTGAAGATACGGGCTACTTCAGAAGGTGATAAAGGTACAGGCATGACGTGCCCTCTTCCTCTACCGACTGTTCTTCTTTTTTCTGAACCGACGAAGTTAATTACATTAGATGTGTTTTTAACCGCTTGCCAAGCGTCATCATCTAAAATCATTTCAATTAAGACATAACCGGGTAATATTTTTTCTGAACCTTCATAACGTTTGCCATCTTTTCTAACTTTAATGGTTGGTGTTTGAGGGATTCTAATTTGTAATATACGATCGGTTAAGTCAAAACTAGCTATTCTTTGTTCAAGATCGGCTTGAACTTTTTTTTCACACCCCGAACCGACTTGAACAACATACCAACGTGGTTTGCCAACGGCTTTAGTTGTTTGTTGTTGCTGATCTGATTCGTTATCCTGCGAATAAGTCATTTTAGAATACCATCCCTGCTAACCAGCCAAATAATTGATCGACTAAGTAAATTAGAGTTGCGACGACGATTACCATCAAGATTACCGCTATAGATTCGCTGAGTAGTTGTTGACGCGAAGGCCAAACTACTTTTGCTAATTCTTGCTTGGTATCATTTATTAGGTTATTTTTGTCGCTACCTTTACTAGCCTTTTCGCTGGCATCTTTGGATTTGATTGTATCTTTACTCGTCACGATTATTGCCTCATTAAATCAGTTTTCTGAGCAGGTAATTTATGGTTACCCAGCACAAAGTAAATAGTTTAATATCTATTGTAAGACAGATCAACTCGGTTACAGATACCTTTATTAAGTTTCAAAACACGTCCTAGAGGACTTGAACCCCTGACATTTGGTTTTGGAGACCAACGTTCTACCAACTGAACTAAGGACGTATAGTACTATAATATAGCTATTAATTCCTCGTTTGTCAAGTTAGTTGAATAATTATTCGGGGTAAACAGTTGTTTTTTGCTTTGACAAAAGTTCGGCTAATTAATCTTCTTTTTTAGTTTAGATTCAAACTATTTTTTCTTTCTACCTTTTTTCTTCTTACTAGTTTTAGCGGGTTTATTCGTTTCAATAGGACGATCAAAACGTTGTTTAATCCTCGTGGCTTTACCGACTCGATCGCGTAAATAGAATAATTTAGCTCTTCTTACTTTACCTCGACGAAGTATTTCAATATCGGCAACAATAGGAGAGTGTACTAAAAATACTCTCTCTACACCGACACCTTGAAATATTTTTCTGACGGTAATGGTTTTGTTAATGCCACCATGACGCATGGCAATGACAGTGCCTTCAAAAGGCTGAATTCTTTCTTTCCCACCTTCTTGGATACGAACACCCACTTTAATGGTGTCGCCGACATAGACAGATGTTACTTTGTCTTTCTTATAATCAGCCTCGATCGACTGAATTATCGCAGTTGCATTTATAGACATTGAGATTTATTGTTATGAAAACTCACAATTTTCCATGGTAACTTTTTGCTGTCATCTTTGTCAACAAAAAATAAGTAACCGATCACAAATAATAATCAACAATGTCTATAGTGAACAGATAATAACAGTGAACAATTATTTTTGTAACAATCTTGTCTTAAACTTTTTGAGGTAATAGCTACAAAGATTATTCGATGATTAGCTTTTACTGATTACTTTTTTTAAAAATTGATTATTAGTTGATCTTTAATAACTGCATTTCTTGCCAGTAAATTACCATCAATTGTTTTTAATTGGAAACGATAAAAATCTAATATTTTCGCTTGTTGATAAAGTTCGTTACTTAATTTGTCTTTTTCTTTTTCGCTTAAGTTTTGCCAATCATCATTTACATAAATAATCAAACTATTATTCGTATAATTAGGTATTATTTTACTAATTAAATCTGGTTGATACCGATCGCTAATTTCATTTATTTGTTTTTCGATCGCAATCAATAAACTACTTTTTTTTGTCTGATTTTCCTTGGCATTATTTGGTAAAGGTATTGGCTTAGGTTCTTCTATAATAGGTACAGTCGTTGTAATATCTAGTTGTGGTAAATCCATTTTGTTATCATCAGAAAACTTAGTGTTATCTTCATTTAAGGGTGAATTATTTAGTTGCGTGTTATTATTTTCTTGATTATTTTCTACAGGTTTAATTGAATCACGATCGTTATCTATTAATTCAGTTGGTCTATTTTTTTGCTCATCAATATTTGGAGTAATTGTTATTTCTTGATTGAAATTATTATTTATCGCTGAGACTAATTGACGATCGTTTAAAAAAGCATAAACATTAAAACATAAACTAATAATTAAAACTGATAAAATAATTAGATTAACTTTAGGTTGAGATTTTTGTTTTGATGGTGAAGAATTATTGTTTTTCTGCTTGTTAGAAACAGAATCTATTTGATTTACCTGTAATTCTTGTGATGGTAATCGATCGTCAATTGTGGTAAATTGATCATTATTCGTGATAATATTTTGAATCTGATTGCTATCTTGTAAATAACTAAGCAAAAGATCACTATTGCGAGCTAGAGTTTTTTCCAGTCTCACTAAATTAGATAATGGTTGATTATTACTTTTTTCAATCAAATCGATCGCTTTTTCCAGCTTAATTGTTGTTTGTTGTAGCGACTTTTTGAGGATAATTAATGAATTGTTGCTACTATCAAAATTACTTAACATTATTTAGTGAGTGCGTATGTAAAAATATCATATAGCAAGGATACAGCTTATCTTAATTATATTTAATCAAATTTAAAAGTAAGATCGCTTAACCATTGTTTTTGAGACTGATGTTTAAGCAATAGAAGATATACACGCCCTAGAAAATGAACTTAGCACGATCGTTATTTAACAGATATACTATTATCGCTTTAAGTTGTTTAATTATCTTTATTAATGGATGCACCACGACTCAGGCACCATTAGAATTAACTCCTTCACCAAAAATAATTGAAAAAGCAATCAAAATTCAATTAGAACAAAAGTATCAACAAATAAGTGAGCAACTAAAAACAGAGCAACCCGCATTTAAAATCCTCAAAATTAACGTTAATAAAATCGAACCAACAATCAAACTTAACCTTCCTACGTATCATTTAGAAGGTAACTGTCAAATTAGTTGGCGATTAAACAAATCAAAAAGAAAAAAAATTACTAATAATTTCCAGCTTGATTTGCAAAGGCAATCGTCGGGAAAAACTTGGCGTTTGCTTATTCGGGAAAATCATCATCAAAAACTCAAATACCGTAGTTATAAAATTTAAAATTTGGTGATTAAATTTACTTTTAAAATAAATTACTTAAGTTAAAATATGGTGATAGACACAATTTTTATTTAGGTATTACTTACACAAATACGCTGAAATTATTTTTGACAGTTAGATTAAAGAAAACAAAAGTGAGTAGTAACGTTTTCTGCTCATTAAAAAAATCGATCGTCGGAAGTTACTCCAAAAGTCAAATTTAATTACACAAATTATTACTGATCATGAAATTACTAAAACCAGAAGATTTGGAAAAACAAGGAGTATCGATTTTAGCAGTCCAAAAAGCTCGTTCTTTACATTATTTAAGCCGAGAATTTAGCCGTAAATCAGATTTACCAAAAAAGTTCTTGCAAAAAGCATTAGATATCTGTCAAGAAATGGCTCAAACAGGTAAAGATAGTTTTATTACAGAAACGAATTACTCTTATACTATCTGGGAAGAAGAAAAGCCCGTTGTTAGTAATAACCCAAAAAAATCGATTCCTACTAGTTCTCAAATCAAAGTAGAGCAAGCTCCCTCGATAACTTATAATCAAAATTATAACAATAAAAGCGAAAGCGAAAGCAAAGGTAAAAGTTATCAACCGCAGATGAATGTATATATTAGAGATGCTCAATCTGAAGGTAATCTTAATAAATCTTTAAAAGCAAATACTATTGATGATAACAATTCAAAATTAACTAATAATTTAGATATTTCAATTTCAGCTACAAAATATAGAGGGTTGGAAACTACTAAAAATATTAATGATGATAAACCCACAAATAACTCATCCACAAATAACCAAAATATGATCAATAAAAAAAGATCATATAGAGGAGTAGTTTACGAATAAGATTAATAACTAATTGAGACTTACTTTCAAATTATTTATTTATTACTTGTGTTTTAATTACTGATTCGTAATGTAAACTAATCAAACTAATCGATATATCACCCCCAAAACAAACATCAACATCAGTGTTAGGTGTTCTTTTTCTTTGATGATATTTTCCTTGATAAGAATACTTATTATCTTGTTTGATAAAGCTAACGGGCAAAGAATCAATACTTGGAGGACAAAAAACCATTTTTGGTTCGGGGCTGTTATCTGGTAAATGAGGTAAGTTTACATTCCAAAAGCAACCAGGAGGAGTTTGTTGAGTTAGTAAAAAATCAATTACTCTTTTGCTGGTAATTGTCGTCCAATCCCAATCAATTTTCAGTGGGGATTTAATTGTTTGCGAAATAGCGATCGCACGTTTACCTAAAATAGCCGCTTCTCTCACCGCACCAACTGTACCTGAAAGATAA
Organism: uncultured cyanobacterium; assembly: GCA_963710605.1. Classification (GTDB taxonomy): domain Bacteria; phylum Cyanobacteriota; class Cyanobacteriia; order Cyanobacteriales; family Cyanobacteriaceae; genus JAALKG01. The sequence goes on along the minus strand of CAVQBA010000004.1, from coordinate 875,096 downwards.
ATATCAACCCCTAGATTGCCTCCTGAGTTGATTCCCGACAGCACCCAAGTACAATTAGGATGAAGTTCACTAACTGCTAGACGAACACAATCAACAGGTGTGCCATTAACTGCATAAGCACGATCGTTTCTTTGCTCTACGCCAATAGGTGTTCTAACAGTTATTTGATGTCCACAACCTGAATACTGACGATTAGGAGCAATTGTAATTATCTTATCTCCTTGGACAGCTTTTTGAAGAGCATTCATTCCGTTAGCATCAATTCCATCATCATTAGTTAAGATAAAAGTCATTTGAGCGAGTAAAAATTTTCCACAGCAATAGCAATCATTATAATCCCCATCTTGACTATTAACCGTAGTTCTTGAAAATTAGCATTTATTCATTCTCAAAAATCAGCGATCGCAATTGTTAGTTTTAATTAAATTATATCTATTGAGTATCGACTCAACTTTTTACCAATCAATGATTGACAATTAACAATTAACAAGACAAAATACACTTACTCTTTAATCTATCATTAGTTATCTAATTCATTGTCTTATTTTTTAGGTTTAGATTTTGGTACATCGGGTGCTAGAGCGATCGTTATTGATGATCAACAAAATATTATTTTGACACTTGTTGCCAATCAGTCTGGTTATCAGAATCCTCATCATTGGCAACAAGCTTTAGAATCTTTGTTGCGACAAATTCCTGACTCTATTTCTCAACACTTGAAAGCGATCGCTATTGATGCCACGTCTAGTACTGTAATATTATGCGATCGTTTAGGTAATGTAGTTACCGAACCTCTTTGGTATAACGATAATAGAGCTAAAAAATATTTAACTCAACTTAAGCAAATAGTACCTGAAAATCATTATTGTTTGAGTGCCACTTCTAGTTTAGCCAAACTTCATTATTACTACCAAGAAGTTTCATGGCAAGATGACTATTATTTATTACATCAAGCTGATTGGCTGGGGTTTTTGTTACATGGACAATTAGGCATTAGTGATTATCATAATGCTCTGAAGTTAGGTTACGATTTAATCAATTTAGAATATCCTCTTTGGCTTCAAAATCAACCTTTTGTCTCGGTGTTACCTCAAGTGAAAACTCCAGGAGAAGAGATTAGTCTCATTAAAAGCAATATTGCCCAAAAGTATCATATTAATCCCGATTGTGTAGTAAAAGCAGGAACAACCGATAGTATTGCCGCCTTTTTAGCTAGTGGCGTAAATACTGTTGGTGAAGCGGTTACATCTTTAGGTTCAACTTTAGTTTTAAAATTATTAAGTGAGCAAAAAATTGATGATAGTCATTATGGTATTTATAGCCATAAGTTAGGTAATTTATGGTTAGTTGGCGGTGCTTCTAATACTGGTGGTGCTGTACTCAAAAACTTTTTTGACGATCGAGAATTAGAACAATTAACTCAACAAATTAATCCCGATTATCAGACTAACTTAGAATATTATCCTCTCTTAAACAAAGGGGAAAGGTTTCCGATTAACAATCCTGATTTAGAGCCAGTACTAACTCCTCGCTCAAACGATCGACATATTTTCTTACAAGGATTATTTGAAGGAATAGCTCGTATAGAAGCACAAGGTTATCGACTTCTAGAAGAATTAGGAGCAAACTCACTTACACAAGTTTATACAGCAGGAGGAGGGGCAAAAAACGCTGTTTGGCGAAAGATTCGAGAAAAACAATTGAATGTACCCGTCAGAATATCTGCTCAAACACAAGCGGCTTTTGGTACAGCCTTGCTCGCTAAATCTGGTGGCAATTTTATTTAAAATAGCAAAAAGAACTACAGCTATATAAATTATCAATATAACTATAGATTCTTTTTGAGAGAGAAAAAATGGAGCTAAGCGGATTCGAACCGCTGACTTTCACAATGCCATTGTGACACTCTACCAACTGAGTTATAGCCCCATGCACTATAAACTTATTTTACAGCTTATGCTATTCTAAACCATTAATCAAAAAACAACAAGTAATGAATAGATAATAATAGAATTGAGATGAATTATCGCTCAACCAAGATACCGAATATTCATCAAGACGAGAATTAATACTTTTTATTTTGTATTTTTTATTTTTATCGTCCTAATCCCTAATCTTAATCGATTGTTAATTACCACATACGTCTTTTACCATCAGGCATAATCGTATTCCAATTAGTTTGAGCCTCTTCTAATTGTTTTTTGGTAATCTTAGCACCAGTTAAATTAGCACCGCATAAATTAGTTTGCTCAAGATTTGCACCTTCAAAATTAGCTCTTTTTAAATTAGTATGACGTAAATCTGCCCATTGCAAATTAGCTTTAAGAAAATACGCTTCTTTAAGATAAGCTTTGTTCAAATTAGCATAACTCAAATCACTACCATAAAAATTAGCACCTTGCAAATTGCTTTCAGGAATACTAATATTTTTCATTTGACAACTACGAAAACTAATTTTAGGTATCCTAGCAAAAGATAAATCGAAATCAATCAGGTTTTGCTGACTAAAATCTTTTCTCCCTCCATTATAAGAAATCAACAAAGATTCAGGGGTGATAGCTTTAATTAATTGTTTGTTTCCTTTACGAGTTTTTCTGGCTCTAATAGCCATTGCTAGACGAGTTGTAGCCGAGATATGAGTATAACTATCATCTAAACTATCATCATCAGATTCAGTAGTTGGTTGTGATTGACTAGAAGTAGGACTATTTAACAAACCGCCTTCTAATTGTTCTTGATAGGGTACTATTTCTAAATCACTTACCACCTCATCAACTTGTTGATAACGACAACGAAGATCAACTTCTAACAACTTTTCTATTACTTTTTCTAAGGATGGACTTATTTTTAATTTTTGTTTCCAAAGTAATTCACCTGTCAATTCATCGCAAGGAAATTCACGAGGAGATTTACCCGTCATTAAATATAAACAAGTTGCTCCTACTGCATAAAGATCGCTAGAATAAATAGGACGCATAGCTAATTGCTCAGGTGGAGCAAAACCCATCGTACCGACAGCAAACTCTGTAAGTGCTGTTCGACTATATTTTTTAGCAAGTTCTGTATTGACTTGATCTTTTACTGCACCAAAATCAATCAAAACCATTTTATTATCTTGTTCACGAGAAATTATATTAGCCGGTTTAATATCTCTGTGAATAACTTTAACCGAGTGAATGTATTTCAGTATGAGGAGTATTTCTTTAATAAAATGTCTAATCTGATTCTCATCAAATACGCCATTTTGCTTAACAAGTTGTTGTAGAGTTTTTCCTCTTACCCAAGATTGAACTAAATAGAAGTGTTTTCCCTGTTCAAAATAATCTAATAGGCGAGGTATTTGAGGATGATCTAATTTACCAAGAGTTTTCGCTTCTCTTTCAAATAAATCCAAAGCCATTTGAAACCCTTCTTCATCGTTTGCCGAGGGGCGTAATTGCTTTATCACACAAATAGGATTACCTGGTAAGGATAAATCAATACTCAAGAAAGTTGCGCCAAACCCACCTTTACCAATTTTTTTAACGGGGCGGTAACGATTATTGAGGATTAAGGTTGTTCCACAATTTTGACAAACTTTTAAATGAGCAGGATTTTGCGGACTAGTACAGCTTGGATTTAGACAATAGCTCAGAACCATTCAACAAATGAATATTTTGCTTGATCGATTTTTAGTATAGCTATTTTTAGGCTCAACGATAAAGATTTGAGAAAAAACTTTTTTTTCATTAAAAAAGGGCTAATCAAATTATGTTGATTAACCCCAAATCTGTAAAGGCATTGTGAGCAAAATAGCTTTATTTAAGTACTAACTTAACATTGGCATTTTGTAAACCACGTTGCTTAACGTCATTTAATGTTTGACTAACAGCATATTTTTGGTTAATAGAGTTAATCAATTCTGTTTGATTGTGTTTTTTAGCAACACCCCAAAGATCAGCGATTAGGTCAAAGCTACCATCAGCATTACGAGACCAACCTAAATCATATTCTCCTTCTAATACAGCTACTATATCAGCGCGTAAACGTTGACCATTGTAACCACGTACATCGGCATCGGTTTTGACTTCAATACCTAAGTTGCTTAAAGAGCTTGTTAAAATTTCAGCGTTACTAATTTTGGTGCGTAAAGTGCTAAAGTGAGACATGGATATTTCCTCCAATAAGATTAATTTAATACAACAAACAATGTAAGTTAATTTAATGAGGCACGTAATGTGCTGGGTGATACTGTTAACTAAATTTAGTTAACCTTTCTCACAGAAAGGGAGAAAGCCTTTTAAAACTCCATCCGTTGATATTCGGCGATGGAGGCTGACGCAGGTCTAGCTCGTTGTCGAGCCCAATCTCGTAGTGCGGTGACCTGTTCAATCATGGTACGAGACAGAGGTAATGTAGATTTGATGGCGGCGATTATCTCTAGCTGTGTAAATTCTCGCTCTTGAGCGAATGCTTCATACATAGCGGCGATAATTGCTTGCTCAATCTCTGCCCCGGAAAATCCGTCAGAAATACTGGATAATTCTTTGATGTCGAAACGACCGATGTCATTAGGACGACGTTTTTGTAAATGTATTTGGAAGATAGCTTCTCTTTCTTCTCTACTGGGTAAATCGACGAAAAATATTTCATCAAAGCGACCTTTTCTTAAGAATTCGCTAGGTAGTTTTTCGATGCGATTAGCTGTGGCCATTACAAATACAGGAGAAGTTTTTTCCTGCATCCAAGTTAAAAATGAACCAAAGATACGACTTGATGTTCCACCATCGGAATCGCCTGAGCCTGCTCCTCCTGCAAATGCTTTGTCTAATTCATCGATAAACAAAATTGCGGGTGAAATTGATTCTGCTGTTTTTAAAGCACTACGGAGGTTAGCTTCAGATTTACCTACCGTTGAACCGTCATATACTCTACCCATATCCAGCCTTAATAAAGGTAAACCCCATAACTTGGCTGTTGTTTTGGCTATTAGTGATTTACCACATCCGGGAACACCTAAAATTAACATTCCTTTTGGTTGAGGTAAGCCATAAGTTCTGGCTTTTTCACTAAATGCTTGAGTTCTTTGAGTTAACCATCTTTTCAGTTCTTCTAATCCTCCTACTCCACGAATGGTTGCGTCTTCTTCCATAAAATCAAGGATTCCGTTACGACGAATTAGTTGTTTTTTCTCTGATAAGACGATTTCAACTTCTTCTTCGGTTAGTTTACCTGCTTTGACGAGTGCTTTACGATATACTTTTTCAGCTTCATCGATCGTTAAACCTAATGCGGCTCGACGTAACTTTTCTCTTCCTTCTGCTGGTAAATGCTTGGTTTTAGATTTTGTAACTGCTTTTTCTAAAACTTGATCAAGTTCATTTGCTTTGGGTAAGGGAAAGTCTAAAACGACTAAGTCTTTCTCTAATTCTAGGGGAACTTGTTGATAAGGCGACATCAAAATGATGATTTTATCCGTTCCTTTAAAACTAGCGATCGCATCTCGTAAACTTCTAGTCACAGGAGGTGAATCTAGATAAGGATGTAAGTCTTTGAAGATATATATACCTGTTTCTTTGTGTCTAATAACCCAATCAATGGCGGCTTCAGGTGAAACTGTATTTCGCTGAACTGATTGACCGTTAGAATCGGCTAAGTCATACAAACCACGAGTAACTGTCCATAAGAATATACGTTTACTGTTTTGACGATCGCTTTGATGTACAATACTTGAGATCGCATTTTCTGCTCTTTCTTCTTCTGATGTCACTAAGTAAATCAGAGGGTATTGAGCTTTAATTAGAGTACTTAATTCTTCTTTCATGGGATCAACCTCATTGGTTTTAGCTTTAGTCTATAACGGCTGATTATTGCCGTTTAGCAAGGTATCAATTCTTCTTGACCTTCTGTATCTTGATTTACAGAATGAGATTCGCCCATTAGCGGAAACTCTTCATCAACTATTCCAGGTTGGTTTTTTAAAGAAATCATTTGTCCATCTCTGATTACCGCCGCTGCATTGCATTCGGGGCAAACATGTACTTGATGGGTTGTGCCGTAATTGGCTTGAGTTTCTTCTACTGCCTCTGGATGTTGTAGATAAAACGAGATTGCTTTTTCTACTAGTGCCGACATCGAATCAGTTTCGATCGCCGCTTTCACTTTCAGTTGACGATGCAGTATAGGAGGAAGATAAAGAGTAACTTTTTGCTTTTCTTGCATATTCGCTTTTGTTTTCATATGCCCTAGTGCGATGAATCTAATTTAACTTTTTTATTTTTAACTGTCAAGACGTTACCCCATAATAGCGTCTTTTTTGTAATATTACTTTACAATTAATCGTAAATGCTTAACAAAATGAGTAATAAGTTAAAACACATATCAAGATTTAAGAGTTATACGCACTCTTGTCTATAAGCTAAATTCACTCATTTTCTAATTTTATTTGAAATACAGGTTAACCATTATTTTCTATATTGTGAAGAAAGAAAAAATAGTTACAAGTAAAGAGTTATAAATTGAAACGGAGAGGGAGGGATTCGAACCCTCGTTACAAGTAAATGCAAACAGCATTTCCAGTGCTGCGCCTTCAACCACTCGGCCACCTCTCCAGAAGATAATGACACAGTTACATACTATAACGAATTAATTGAGTGTTTGCAACAGAAGTTCGATCGTTTTTTAACTAGAAAGACGTATTTGTGAACCATTCTCGGTTTTATAAACTTCAATTCGGGTATCAAATGCTTCTTTAAATTGGGTGACATGAGTAACAGTTAAGATACAAGCAAATTCAGATGCGATCGCATTTAAAGCCGCAATTAAACGTTCGCAACCATGAGAATCTTGAGTGCCGAAACCCTCATCAATGATTAATAATTGTAAAGGAGTACCCGATCGTTGAGCTAAAATACGAGATAGTGCTAGACGAATCGAAAAATTGATCCGAAAAGCTTCACCACCTGAATAAGTTTCGTACGATCGACTACCATTAGCATCAGCAATAATAATCTCTAAGGTATCTTTAAATTTTTTGGTATTAGATTTAGTATTACTTGCCATCGGTTTTTGAGTCACAAATTGAACGTGTAATTGATTTGCGGTTAAACGGCTCAAAATATGATTAGCTTCAATTTCTAGTTGAGGTAAAATATTTTCAATCATCAAAGACTGAATTCCATTTTTACCAAAAGCTTTAGTTAATTCATCATAGATACGATGGTTTTTATCTATGTCTTGCACTTTTGCACTTAACTGTTTGAGAATTTCTTCTCTATCTTCTAAATTATGAATTGATTGCTCTAAACGCCCTTTTTTAGTTAATAAGTCATTGAGATTTTGACGACAAAAAGAAGATTCTGTTTCTAATTTTGATAATTCACCGCTATAGTCAGTTAGTTTATTTAATTGTTGGCTAATCTTGTCTAATTCTTCTTGCCCATTATTTTTCTCAACTTGATACTGTTTTAGATTAGTTGTAATTTGCTCAAGTTTTTGGGTGAGAGGTAAATGTTGTTTTTGAGCTTGCTGTAAATCGCTATAAAGAATTTGGTAAGGGCGTAATTCTTGTAACAATTGACGAATTTGGTTATGATTTTTAGTATCGTAATCAAGTTCTTTAATTTCACTTTCAACTGCATTAATTTTTAATTGTAAATCAGAAGTTTTAGTTATCTCTTGTAATTGTTTTTCGAGTTCGACAATTTTAGTTTCTAATTGAGGTTTTCTTTGTAATATTTGTGCAAGTTTTTTTTGGGAATCTTTAATTTTAAGTTGCTGATATTCTACTTTACGTAAATCGGCTTCTTGTTTACGTAATAAGGTATGATCTTCTTCGTTATAATTTAGCTCTTTTATTTGTTGAATAATTTGCTCTAATTCTTTAGTCAGAGGTACAGCAAATTTGTGGTTAATTAATAATTCTTCTATTTCTTGTTTTTCTGCTTCTAATTGTTCAGATTCTTCACGTAATTCATCACTGGACTCAAGCTTATTTTCTAGTTTCGCTTGTTGTTGTTTTAAACTATCTTCGATTGCTAATTCTTGGTTAATTTGAGCGTATTCTGTTCTTAATTCATCTAATTTTCTTTGAGCGTCAATAATTTGTTCTTCTAAATACCAAGATTCTGATTCTATTTGTTGTTTTTGTGTTTCGGTTTTTTGAATAACTTGATGTAAATGTGTTTCGTCTAAATCTCTTTCACATAATGGGCAAATAGCATGATCTTGATGTAATGTCTTCAGCTTTTTTTGTAGCTCTTTCATTTGTTTAATTAAACTATTTTTATCAGTATAGTATTGTTGTTGTAATTCTTTTTGTTTTTCGCCTTTTTCTTTAATTCTTTTTTGATAATTACGAGAATCTGTGATGGTTTGTAATTGTTTTTCTAAATTTAAAAATTTATCTCTAATAACAGGCACTTGAGCAAGTTTGTCTTTAAGTTGATTTTCTTGTTTAATGAGTTGCTCTAATTTTGCTTCTAGTTTACTAGCTTTAGCTTTTAATTCATTTTGAATAGTTTGTTTTTTTTGTCTTAAAGGAGTGATTTGTAATTGTAATTCGTCTAATTGAGCTAATCTTTGACGATAAGATTGAAGAGTTTCTAATTCGGCGGTTAAGTTATGACTATTACCAACTATTTTTTGTAATTCTTTTTCTTCTCGTAATAAATTATCAAGGTTAGCTTTTTGTCTTTCTGTTTCAAGTATTATTTTGTTAGTAGTTTGATTTAGTTGTTTTTCTAAACTTTGCTTGTTTATTAATAGTTTTTGGTAAAGATTGAACTTGATATTTAATTCGTTATCTTCTTTTCTCAGATATTCTAGTTTTTGATAATTATTGGTAATAGTTTCTTGTTGCTGTAAGGTCGAATTTATTTTAGCTAAATCCTGCTCTAATGATTGTTTTTCTTGATTAAGCTGACTAATTTTTCGATTGCTATTTTGTAATTGATTTTTTTGCCAGTTTAATCGCTCAAACAGTGAAATACGATTATTGTTTAAAGTTTTAATTTTTTGAAGTTGACTATTAACTTGTTCTAGTTTATCTTGATGGTAAATTAATTCTTGATTAGTATTTTTTAGGTCTAACTCGATCGTTTCTTTAGCTTCTATTTGTGATTTTTGTTCTTCTAAATGACGATGAGTTTCTTCACTACGAATTTTGTATTGTTTAGCTAAATCTTTAGCTTCGTTAGCGAGGATATCATATTGATCTAACTTTAATAAATTGGCTAATATTTTTTTTCTTTCTGCGGGTTTATTTTGCATAAATTCATCCGCCCTACCCTGTCTTAAATAAGCAGAATTAATGAAGGTATGATAATCAATTTTAAGACATTCAACAATTTTATCTCCAGTATCTTTAATACCTTTACCTGAAATTGATTGATATTTATCGTTGTGTTTAATTTGAAAATCGAGACTACCACTGCCTTTTTTTCGCCGACTACGAATGATACGATAAATTTGCTGATTATAAAAAAATTCATAATCAACTCGCATATCTTTTTGCCCTAAATAAACTAAATCATCATCGGAAGAAGCACGAGTCTTACCCCATACCGCCCAACTAATCGCTTCTAATAAAGAGGATTTACCCGCACCATTTTCACCACAAATACAAGCGGTATGCAATTGGCTAAAATCTAATTCGGCTTGACGATAACTAAGAAAATTTTGAAGAATTATTTTTTTGGGAATCATGCGTATAAGAATGGAGAATGGAGAATGGAGAATACTTTGAAATCATTCTCTGTATAAATTGAGATAAATCTATCCGCTACAAATAAATTTTCAATCGAGAATTAAATAAATGGCTTAATAGTCTATAAGTATTATGTTGCTGTTCTTTTATTTTAGCTTCTTGAACTTATTCTGTACATATGTATTGTGATTATTTTAACTATTTTGGATTAAACTAAGATTAAATAGTTTCTAGTTGTTGTTTGATTATGAATAATGCCAATTTATTGTCTAAATCTGCGGTTAAGGGTAAGAGTAAGACGATTAAATTATTAGTATTTGCTATTGGTAATCTTAACGCAGCTTTATCGATCGATACTGTACAAAAAGTAATTAATTATTCTGCAGTCACAGGAAGTGGTTTAAATCATTATGGTTTGGTTAATATCGGTAATAAAGAAATTACAGTAATTGATTTACATCAACAATTATTTAACGTCGCTCAAACCCTTAACCCTGATGATAAAAGATATTTGTTGTTAGTCACTAATAGTGCGGGAGAAACTTTTGGTATTATAATCAAAAATAGTCCAGAGCTATATGATGTTAAATTAGAAATGATTCGTGCATTACCTAATTCTTACCGTCATGCTGATACTTTAAAAATAGCTTCTCATGTTTTTATGACTGAATTAGATGTTGAGCAACCACAAGAGCAAAAAACAATCTTTATTCTTGAGCCTGATGAATTAATCTCTCCTATTTAATTTAACATTAATTAATTATCTTTAACTAAGGGTATTGTGCATTTATCTGTTTTTAAGCTAAAAGAGAAGAAAATAGTTACCCCAAATCTATTTATTTGCAAAATAATTAAATTAAAATAGAAATAAATAGTAGTAAAAATGAAAAAAATAGTTATTGTCGGTGGTGGTTTTGGTGGGTTATATACAGCCCTAAAACTTAAAGACTTAGATTGGAGTGATTCTATACCTGAAATTATTTTAATCGAACAAAACGATCGTTTTGTCTTTTCTCCTTTACTGTATGAATTAGTAACCGAAGAGATGCAAAGCTGGGAAGTTGCCCCTTATTATGTCGATTTGTTGGCAAATACCCCGATTCGTTTTATTCAAGACAAAGTTGTTGATATTGATAACACGACTCAAGAAGTGGTTTTAGAAAATCATGATAATGTTAGTTACGATCGATTAGTCGTCGCTTTAGGTGGCAAAACACCAGTGGAGATAGTTGAAGGAGCGAAAGAATATGCTATTCCATTTCGTACTTTAGATCATGCCTATAGATTAAAAGAAAAACTGAGAAACCTTGAATATTTAGACCAAGAAATCATCAGAGTGGCAGTAGTTGGTGGTGGATATAGTGGTGTAGAGTTAGCTTTAAAAATTGCTGATAGGTTAGGTGAAAGAGGGAGAATGCGAATTATCGATCGAAATACAGAAATCTTACTCGATTCGCCGACTTTTAACCAAGAAAAAGCGAAAAAAGCTTTAAGTGATAACAAAATTTGGTTGGATTTAGATACCGAAGTTGAGTCAGTAGAAGCTAATCAAATTAGTTTAAAATATAAAGGTCAAGTAGATGTTATTCCGACAGATATAGTTGTTTGGACAATAGGCACAACACCTATTACGATCGAAAATACTTTCCCATTCCCTAAAAACGAAAAAGGTCAAATCAAAATCAACCCCCATTTGCAAGTAGAAGATAATCCTGATGTATTTGCTTTAGGTGATTTAGTTGCCTCTCAGGATAAAGATGGAAATTCGATTGCTTCTACTGCTCAAGTTGCCTTCCAACAATCTGATTATTGTGCTTGGAATATCTGGGCAAGTATTGAAGACAAGCCAATGTTAACTTTCAAATATCAACCTTTAGGAGAAATGTTAACTCTAGGTGCAGATACTGCCACCCTTAGCGGATTAGGAATGGAGTTAGACGGTGGATTGGCTTATTTTGCTAGACGTTTAGTTTATCTATATCGTTTACCTACACCTGAGCATCAATTAGCAGTTGCTTTAAATTGGATTACTAATCCGATTGCGACTTTACTAAGCTCAGTTAGTACAAAAAGATAAGTATTTATCGATTCACTGACTCATCGTTGATAGTTAATTTGATTATTAATTATCAACAACACGATCGCTATATAATTGTTAATTAGTTGAAAAAGTTAGTATCAACAGAAAACAATATCCAGCGATCGCTTCAATTAAATAACGCCAATTTAGTTTACTAGTGCGAGAATGCCAGATTTTTAATTCTCCCGTAAATCCTCTTCCTGCCAAACCTAAAGATATTTCTCGGTAATTTTCGATCGATCGTTGTAGCAGTTGAGCGATAATTAAACTAATACTTTTAATCGCAGTCTTGTAAGTACGAAAACCTAATCTTGATTTTTGAGCAATTAATAATTCGCTAGCTGTCTGAGTGAGGACAAAAATAAAACGATACATTAACAACAACAACTCACACAATAAAGAAGGACAGCCACATTTTTGCAAAACTCGAATTGTTTCACTCCAAGGAATAGTCAATAAAATAAAGTACATACAAGAGGTAAGCGAAACAGTCCTTGTAAGTATAGTTATTGCTTGTTCTAAACCTTTACGGCTAATGTAGATTCCGATTTGATCTAATTGTAAACTCCAGATTAGATCGATCGATAAACTACGATCGATCGAACCAATAGTAATACCTAAAATCAAAGCAGGAAGACTCGTACACCAAAAAATCAAGAGCTAAAACAAGCAATCGACGATAAACTAACACAGGAATACCTGCATAAACCACAATCCAAATCATTAGCCATAAAGTAATTAAAATTTGAACATGGGTAGGTGCTAAATAACTGAGGATAAAAAGTGAAAGGGCAAATCCTAATTTATGTTCTGTTTTTAACGATCGTAGCTTATTAGAATACGCTAGAGAATCTATTTGGTAAACCACAAATAATTAAGTAAAAAGTAAGAAGTAAGAAGTAAGAAGTAAGAAGTAATATTATCCACTATTAATTATTTATTCTCAATTCTCACCGAATAATTGCTTCAAGCAAGAATTCATCTCAATTCTCAATTCTTCCTTCCTGCCTTTGTACAAACCAATGATATAACCGATCGCACCCGCACCCAAAGCCGCTTGAGTAGCGAACAAGAAACTTTCTACTTCACCACTAGCAGGTTCGGTAAGAGTATTAAACCAAGGTTCGTAATCTGGTTGAATTTCTAAAACAACATCATGAGCTTGTCCATCAGCACCATTGTATTCACCTTTGATAAAAAGTAACGGAAAAGCAATTAAGACAATTACCCCAGAGATAAGCCACCAATTACCTTGACGGGGGGTTTTAGGAGTTGGATTTGGTTTTTGATTAGATAGTTGAGTCATATTATTATTTAGTTGCGGCTGAAGTTTTGAGTAGATTAATAATTTTTAATTCGTCTGTAGCGTAAGATTGAAGCCAATTCCAAACTAAGATAGTGAGTAAACCTTCAACAATTGCTAAGGGTATTTGAGTCCAAGCAAAAATCACCGCAAATTTGCTAAATGCAGTCAGAATACCACCATTATCAGCAGGAAAAGCGATCGCTAGTTGCATAGCTGTAACTAAATATGTGGCTAAGTTACCTAACATTGCACCTGCAAAAAGACCTAATTTTGCTTGATTAATAGCCAGAAAAAAACGATAGATGAAATAAGCTACAATTGGACCAACTATTGCCATCGAAAAGATATTTGCACCCAGAGTAGTTAAACCGCCGTGAGCGAGTAAAACTGCTTGAAAAAGTAAGATTAGACTACCCAATACTGTCATCACGCTAGGACCAAATAAAATTGCACCTAACCCTGTGCCTGTGGGGTGTGAGCTACTACCTGTAACCGAAGGTAGTTTTAAAGCTGATAAAACAAAGCCAAATGCACCAGCTAAGGCGAGTAACAACTTCAATTCGGGATTTTGTTTTGTAATTCGGTTAAGCGATCGAAAACCAACTATGATAAACGGTAAAGAGACTAACCACCAGAAGATAGCCCACTGAACGGGAAGAAAACCCTCGGCTATGTGCATTGCATAAGCTGGTTGAGTCGAAAATATTACCAGCAAAAAACTTAAACCCGCCATTGATAATAGACAGATCTTTTTAGATTGTGCGTTCAAACTGTACCTCGCAGATTAAAACTAAAGTGAATTGAAATCGACAGGCATCCTGACTAATGAGGTTTTTATTTTTCCTCAATCACAGTTGCGGGACAGTGGTAGATTTGAACTACGCTTTCCCTGTTTCCTCTTAAGCCTTTATAACTTAAGAACCGATTTATTGAATTAGACAATCCATCATATCATAGTCAGATAAATTAACCTATCGTGCAATAAATTGAACTGATGATCGATCGAGCTTTCTGTATTTAAAGATTTAGATCTTCCAAAGATACTTTCTATCAGACATTAAATGATTTAACTTGCTTCTACATAATCAACGATCGAAATGAAAGCTATTGTTTATTTGATAAAATAAATCAAACCAAGTCTGTAAAAAATTTTTCTTTATGAATGTGACGAATCTTCAATACATATCTGATGAACAAGGAAATAAAATTGCTGTAATAGTACCCATCAAAATTTGGCAAGAATTGCTAGACGAAGATGAAACAAGTTATTTGCTCAAAAGCGAAACCATGAAAAAAAGACTATTATCAGCAAAAAATCGTCAAACAGGAATATCTTTAGAAGAAGCTTGTGAAAAACTTGGAATTTGATCTTGATGGCTTTGAGGATTTAGCATGGTGGGTAGAAAATGATCGTAAAAAAGCACTTAAAATTATTAAACTGATTAAAGAAATACAAAAAAATCCCTTTGAAGGTACAGGTAAACCAGAGCGATTAAAACATGATTTGTCTGGTTGTTGGTCAAGAAGAATAGACAAAGAACATCGTTTAGTTTACCAAATTTTTGATGACAAAATTAGAATTCTAGCTTGTCGTTATCATTACTAAATTATTCATTAATTTGAAAAAAATACGATCGATTACTTTTTTGATGATCAACTTAAATTTTATTGATAACTGAGTGTACGTATTCTTTTACTTCTTCATCAAGATCTTTTTCTAATCTATTTTGTAAAAGTTCTTTTAATTAATGATGACAGGATCTAATTTACGAGTATGCCATTTGCCTTGAAAACGTTCAGCAATATAGTAATGTAGTACAAATTCAACTGAATTACCAGAACGAACTTCAACCTTTAAAAAAGAATAGGGCTTACGTTTACTCGCTCCATGCCCATTACGTCCGATAAAAGTTAATGATTTAGCTACTTGACGATCGTTACCTTGTTCATCAGTTTCTGTCAGAATATCACCTTCTACTCGTTGACGACGTAAACTATGCCCACTACCACCACAAACAACCCAATTAATAAACGAATCAGCATGACCTGTATCTTCAGTATAAAGATGTTCGAGGCAATGAGCATGACCTGATAAAACTAAATTAACAATTCCTTTTTTTGCTGGAATTTGCTCACCGACTACTTGAGCAACTCGATCGAAAACATGACGTAATCGTTGGCGTACAGCAAGTGTTTGACCTTGTTTCCATTTACTCTGTTCGGTAACATAAGGAGGATGATGGAAATAAACTACTCTGCCTCGTATTTCAGGATTTTGCCAAGAAGCGATTAGTCTGTCTTTAAGCCAATCTAATTGTTCTACATCTGTGGTTATTTGATCTTGATCTAATCTTTTTTCTATATCTCGTAATTCTTCTTCAATTTGCTCTATTTTTACTTTTTTGTCGTCTGTTAGTTCATTTTCTGTATTGTTATTCCAAATTAGTTTTTGGATTTCTTCCCACAGTTTTTGTTTTCGTTGTTCTAATTTTTGCTGACGAATGACTAATTGCTGACGCATTTCATCTCCTTGAGCGGTATCAGGAAGAGGAGAAGGTGCATTGAAAGTATTAGAATCTAAAGCAAAAAAATCAATTCCGCCATAGGTAAAATGATAGTAACGATTAGGTAAACGAGTAAATTTTTCAGGTTGATAAGATAGACAACGAGTATTATTAATCTGATGAGTGTAATGTTGATCTAAATGTTGTGCTAAAGCATTTTCCGATCTAATTTCGAGTAAATAATCTAAGAAGGCTTTGCTATAAGCTTCACCTTGAAAAGAGCCGTGCCAACCAACATCTAGTTCTAAATTAAGAGGCAACAAACGTCTTAACCCCCAAGTAGCTTGAGAGAGAAAACCAGCTAAAACAGGTAAATCATAATAGTCGTGATTACCTAGTGTTGGTAAGAAGGGTAAATTAAAAACTAAATCATCGTAGTTAATTAGTTCAGGATATTTGCCCCCGACTAAATATTCTCGGTATGGCTCGATAAAATTATCATGATAATATTCTTTTGAACCAACTTGATAGACAACGTCTCCTGTATGTAGAATAAAGTTAGTTTCTTCTTGCTCTAACATCATTTGAGCTATTTGACGTTGGGGATGATGATCATAATGTTGAGAGTAACCACTATCACCGATCGTTAAAAAAGAAAATTCAGGATTATCACTATTACCATCATCAATAAAAAGTCTGGTTTGATCGATCGATTTTTCTTTGATAAGTGCGTCTTGCCATCGGACTCGTTGCTTCATTTTGTCAATCTTGACCTTGATGGGTGGATCGCTAACTAACTTCACTTAAGAGCCTCCAAGTAACCGTTCTGGCAATAATAAATTTGACCAACGATAATAATTATCAATTTTTTTACTATATCATTTTGTTGAGGAAAGTTATCTATAAATGTAGAGAAAGGCTAAAGCCTTTACTACTACAAAATTACTACAAAATTATCGATCGTCTCCTTTGTTGATTAAAATAACTACTTACTCTGCGATTGATTCGCTCAACACTTTATGAACGAATTTGACAGCCATCGAACCTTCACCCACTGCTGAGGCTACTCTTTTGATTGAATCCGATCGTACATCTCCTGCGGTAAAAACACCACGACTACTTGTTTCTAAGAAAAAAGGTTGTCTTTCTTTACTATCCCAATAAGGTGAATCTTTGACTTCTAATCCTGCTTTAATAAAACCTTTATCATCACCAAGTTGACGTAATTCACCAAACTGACTTAATTCGAGCAGATTATTTTCACTTAATTTAGGAAAAGCTTCTTGATTAGTTTCTCTATCTATTAGTTGTCGTGTCATATGTTTTAAATTAATTAGAATGTATTCTCGAAAAAGGTTGAATTATTTTGTAATCTTCATTAAAGGCTTTTTTAGTGACGATCGAATTACTTGTCGATGGTTTTGATTCTTGTCGATAATCTTTATTATATTCTTTCTTTCTTTCTGGCTTCGATATTAAACAAATTTATCGCTGTAATACTACCTACACGATAATTTCAAAAAAACAACTGATGAATAATTGAAGTGATTAATTAACGCTTTATCAAAAATTAAAATTATTTGTTTGCTTTAAAATATGTTGAAAAAGTATTCGATATTCAGTGGTTTTTAAACTTTCATTATCTTTAACTAATAACCAATATTGTCGAGATTCCTGCCATTTTTCTTGAAGGTAATAACCATAAGCTAGATAAAGAAAATTAATTACATCATTTTTTTCCTCATCTGTTATGTTTTCTTCCTTACTTGTAATTATTTTTTCTAATATTTGTACACCTTCATTTATTTCACCTATTTCAATCAGAATAGAAGCTCTAATTTGAACAATATAAATAAAGTTCGGATCGATAAAATAAGCTTCTCTTGATGCGGAATCAGCTTTTTCTAAAAATTGTGTATCACTAGTAAATTTTAATAAATAACCATGAGCTAAAGTATTACAAATATATTTTTTTTTACTGTTATCTAAATTTAGATTTTTAATTAATTCTGATGATATATTAATCGCTTTGTCAATTTTTTCTTGAAGAATATATGCTATTGACAAGTTAATTATTGCTAAAGATAAATCGGGTACTTCTTCCAGACATTTATTATAGATTTCTTCTGCTTCTAAATATTTACCTTCTTGTATTTTTTTTATTCCTTTATTGATTCTATCTGCAAATATAGTTTCATCTAAATCATTTTTTTTCATCCAAATAGTTTGCCAAAAAGTTAAACCATCACTAGGATAATATTCGTTACTTATTTTGTAATATTTTGGGATTAAATTATTGAATATATCCAATATATTAAGGAAAATAAATAATGATGAAGCATAATAAAAGTGCTTTAACGTTATATTGGTATGGATCATGTCTAAATCATAATTAATGTACAAATAGACAAAACTAATAATACTAAAAAAAACTTGTGAAATCACTCCTCCTAATGTAAAAAATAAATACTTTAATCTGAAGTTGTTAGGTGAAAATTCGTTTGCATAAGTTAAACCAGTGAATGGAAGACTATTGATATATAAATGTGTTGAAGTTTTTTTGATTTTAAACTTATAAATATTCTTTCCTTTGCCAATAATAATTTTGGGGATTTTAAAGCCGACTAACCAACCTGCAATAGCATGACCAAATTCGTGAATAAGAACATTTATAAAACAAATAAGATAAAATACAAACGGATAAAATACCAAATAGACAAAATGAAAAGGCTGATTAATTAAGTGCGTTAAAAGCAAATATCCACAAAAGCTATAAATAATCCACCAGACATATTTGTTGAGTCTTTTTTTCCAATTCATTTTACTAATACTGTTTATTTAGTTTGGTTTTTGTTAACTATTCCCGTAAAAGCTTAAAGTAGAGTATTCGCCAAAAAATACTAATTTCTTCTAAGATAAAGTTTGGATATATTTTTAATCAAAGCTCTGATGTTTATTAATAAAAAATTTTAATACTTATACCAAATTCAAATTTCTATTTTTATTCAGATAGTAAATTACTGGGCAAGGTAGTCTAAATAACTGGTTAATAAATATCTTGATTATATATAGCAATTATTGCCATTATAAAATACAAAGAAAGCCCCCTAAATTCCCCAATTCTGGGTAGGGCTGTTTCATTCTCAAAAAGAAGAAAATAGCTAGAAGCTCAAAATAAATAGCTAGAAGCTATTACTACTCGATCGATTTGACCAAGTTCAATTTTAACTAAGAGAAAATAATGGCTATATTTACTACTATAGTCATTTCAAATAAAAATCAATTATTGTAGGGACGTAGCAGTGCTACGTCCCTACCAGACAAAGGTGAGCATCGCCCACCCTAATCATAATGTTTAAACTAAAAATTCTAATTGGAATACCGCATCATTAAAATCTCGATCGCTTTGTCCCAAATTAGAAGGTAAATCTTCAAAACCAAAGACATTGTTACCTCGTGCTTGTAAATGTTCTACACCGTCAGGATTCGCACCAATAAAAGAAAAGTAAGCTACTTGATCGTCAATAAATTTCGCCATATCATTAAAGATACCATCAGTTTCGTTGTCTTCTTGACTGACAAAATCATCAATCCCACCTAATACACCACCGTTAGCAATCACAAAAGTAGAATAACGTTTACCACCAAAAACAATCACATCATTATCGTTAAATTGTTCGGTAGTAGTATTAGCGTCAGACACACCACTACCCCCTGCACGGATTAAAAAATCATCAACTCGATTAGTCGTAAGTGCCGCACGGGCATAACCTTAATCGCTGGGTAAGAAGTCGGTAATGCCATCACCATCAATATCAATACCGCCATTTTCGTCATTAATTTCGTATAAACCAACTAAGTTTTGGAATACTGCATCAGTGCCTAAATCAGCTACATCGTCGGCTAAATTGATTTCAATTTCTCGATCGGTAATAATCTCAAAATTATAGATGATTTGACCTAACTCGGTTTCGGCAACACTACCTTGAAAAACTGGTGCTAGATTATTGATATTCAATTCAAACCAAGCATCTAAATTAAAAAATGGTTGTGGTGTAGGATTACGAGGATCGAAACTTGTGGTATCAATGATTAAGGAAGGATTAGAAGGATCAAAAGTATTAGCAACTTCTCCCCAATCAATCAATTTAAAATTAGTAGTATTATTTTGGGAATCGTCAAGATTTGCTCCATCTTGAACTATTAATAATCCATTAGGAAAACTAGAACCTAAACTAACATTAGTTATATCTAAAGCAGAAGTTTGGCTAACTCCATCAATACCCAAATCCAGATTCTGATCAATAAGAAAATTACCTAAATATTGATTATTTCCTTCTCGACGAAAAACAGCGTAACCAGAGTCATCATTCCCCGAAGCAATTAGATAACCCGTACCATCAGCACCATAATAAATACCCAACCCTTTTAAATCACCAGTTAAAGGTAAAGCATTTGAATCATCGTCACTTTCTAAAATTTGTTCGACAAAACTATCGGCGAATAATTGATTAGCTGATAATGTAGGATGAATATCATCCCACCAGAAGAATTCATCTGGATTACCTTGAAGGGTTAAAGTGTCTGTATCTAAAACAGAATCGGTTATATTACTAAAACCAAAAGCGGTTGGATTAGCTTCAATTTCGCTATAAATAGAAGTACTATCTAATTCATAAATGGTAACTTCTAAATCATCACGTAACTGATCTAATGTGGTATCTAAAAGTTGATTGTATTGAATTTTGAGAATTTCAGCCAAATCGCTAAGACCTGTACTTACAACTGTAGGAGAATCATCTACAGGAGGAGAATTAGTAATCGCAAAAGATTTTGCCCCTGCGTTAGCTAATGTAGTAATATGATCAACAACAAAATCCACTAGAGTTTGAGCGGTAACTGTAGGATTAGTCAGAATATTATTACTAACTGCATTAATTAAAAATAAATCGGTAGCTTCAGGTGTATCGATAGCTAGATAAGAATCTATTTGGAAACCGATATTAGGGCTATTCAAAGTAGAAAAACCATCCCCTAATTCAGCACCACCAAAAGCATAGTTATCGCCTCCTGCTAACGAAGGTATAGAGGCTGAACCAGTTAAACCAATTTGTTCGGCAATTAATTCGACAATACTTGAACCGTTACTTGCTCGTCCGTTATTATATGGTGGGGAAGGAAATACTGTATTTCCAGTGGCTAGATTAGCGTTACCAACATCAGCAATACTATCACCAAAAACAATAATATCATCAAAATTCAACTCTGCTGGTTCATCTGTTGAGGGGAGTGAATAAACTACTTCTATTTGATTATCACCTGAAGGCTCGGCATTAAATTTAACAATCCCAATTCTATCTTCTACTGCGACATAAACGATCGCTTTTTCTTGGTCAACTACGATCGCTTCTGCTTGGTAATCTTCTACATCATCACCTACAGCTACAGGTAATTCGATCGTACGTACAACTTCTGCATTAACTGTACCATCATCGTTACCGATTAATTCGAGTTGAGCGATTTTGTTCCCCTCAGCTTGAGTAACAAAGATATATGACTTCTCTTCAACAGGACTAGTATAACTTGCTAAACCGTAAGCAGTAGCTAAACCATCATCCACCCCAAAAATACTATCTAAAACATTATTCGCAGTTATATTTTCTAAGTTACGGGTAACAGGATTAATATTGAAAATTGCTAATGTATCGTTTTCTCGATCGCTCACTACGGCTAAATCAATTGATTGATTATTTAATTTAAAACCATAGACAATATCGACACTGTTGTAAGTAATATCGCCAACTTCACTAGGCAAAATTGTTTGTGAAATAGCTCCATTAAGATCGAAAACTGCTAAACCACCTTCGTTGAGAGTACCAATAATAATACTTTCTTCACTGTTACTTGGATTAACCCAAATAGCTGGATTGTTTGTTTCACCCACTAAAGATGTTTCTACTATCGGTGAAACTGCTCCAACAAGATTTAATTCTGACATAAGTATTTTTGGTTAGATAAAGTTAAGGTAAACAATATAGCAATTATCGCCATTATGAAGTGCAAAAATAGCCCCCTAAATCCCCCTGACCCCTCTGCCTATCGGCATCTCCCCTTTTAAGGGGAGAGTGGGGGAATGTGCGAATAGTAAATGTACCTCATAATTATGGGAAACGCTATATACAATTGTTTTTTCTTGTATTTTATTATAATCACTACCACTATTTTAATTAGCAAAAATTAACTTAAAGTAATCTCTTTAATTTAGATAAAATATTGGAAATTCAGATTAGTAATTATTGACTAAAATCTTTTATGATTTTGAATAAAAGTACATAATTTGTTTTGATTAAATTCAAAAAGAGCTAATCTAATTTATGAATCAATCCATACCACCTCGTAAACCTTTAAATATTCAAGCTCAACTAGCAAAAGAGCGTACCCGTGCGGCGGCTGAACGGACTTTAATGGCGTGGATTCGGACTAGTCTTTCTCTTATTGGCTTTGGTTTCGGGATTGATAGTGTAGTGAGTGCAATTAGTAGCTTGGATGTAGCACAAAAAATAGATCAAGTTAGGCTTTCTCGTTTATTAGGTTTAGGATTTATAGCGATCGGTATTTATTCTTTAATTATCGCCTCAATAGAACATAATCAAGAACTAAAAAAAATCAAACAAGATAGTGAATATATATATACTCCTCGTCGCTCCCTCGGCTTAACAGTAGCGATCGGTTTAATCAGTATTGGTATATTTGCTTTTGTCGGGATATTATGGAGAACAGTCATCTAAATAATTGATAACTAACAGTTATTCACTGCTATCATCTGTTATCTGTTCACTGCTTTATCTATGTCGAGAATGCAAACTAATGAAACTACTGAGTTAGCTAAACAACGTAATCGCTTAGCGGTTGAACGTACTGTTGCTAGTTGGATTCAACATTGTATTGAGCTGATTGGATTTGGGGTTGGTTTTTATGCGATTTTTAGTCGTTTAGATTTAGCATTAATTGAAGATGCAAACCCTATATTTATCGATGTAATTGTTCCATTGCTAGGATTAACGATCGTTGGTTCGGGTATTCTATTTTTAAGTATCATTATTATTGTTTATCGATCGAAAACAAAATCTTGGCAACAAGAAGACTATTTTTATCGCCCACCAAGTTTATTAATTTCGGCAATTTTAATTGGTACTGTTGTTTTTTATACTTTGATTGCATTGACGATTGTAATTTTTATTCTTCCTTGACGAGTATCTCAAATTAACAACAAATATCGAACAATTAACAACCTAAAAAATAGAATTAAACCCAAAGGAGGAGGAAGTTAGATTTTTTACATAGTAAGATTATGATTAAAAAAACGATTAAGTTTTATTTCTCAACATATTACCCCTAAAATAGATGACTCGTTCAGCTTATCTTATTTTCAACCCTGTTTCAGGTCAAGGCGATGCCGACGAAGATTTAGCCAAAATTAAGTCTATCTTAACTCCTGAGTTTGATCTGGATATTCACGAAACAACTAAAGAAGTTGGTGCAGATGAATTAGCCCGTCAAGCTTTAGAGCAAAATGCTGAGATTGTAATTGCTTCTGGTGGTGATGGTACGGTATCTTCAGTGGCAGGAGTTTTAACTAATACTGGTGTCAGTTTAGGTATTGTTGCTCGTGGTACGGCTAATGCTTTTGCTTCGGCTTTAGAGCTTCCTAATTCTCTTGAAGAACAATGTAAGACTATTGTGGGAGGTAAAACTAGAGTTATTGATACTGCTAAATGTGACGATCGAGCTATGATTTTAATTACAGCGATCGGATTTGAAGCGGATACTGTTGAAGAAGCCGATCGAGAAATGAAAGATAATTTAGGTGTTTTAGCTTATATTTATTCGGGAATTAAACAATTACGCAAATTTAAAAAATTTAATGTCGTCATCGAAACACCAGAGGAAACAACTCAAGTGAACGCCGTTGCTGTAACCGTTGCTAATATAGCTCCACCTTCGTCTTTACTTGCTCAAGGTGCAGAGCGACTTATAGCCGATGATGGATTTCTTGATGTTACCGTCGTTGCTCCCGAAACTAGAGTTAATGCTATCGGTGCTTCTTATCATCTACTCAAAAAAGCCCTACAAAAAGAAGCGGTTAAGCATCAAGATATTAGTCACATACGAACTAAAAAAGTAACGATTTTAGCTAATCCAACTCAAAAGGTAGCGATTGATGGTGAAGTAGATTTTGAAACACCAATTACGATCGAATGTGTGCCTCAAAGTTTGAAAGTATTTGTACCGACAGAAGAACAAATAGAAGATATTAAAGGCTTACCTAGTTTGAGTTTTCAATCTGCTGATGATGATTTAGCTAGTAGTGCAGACAATACCGTGAATAAAACTTTAATCGCTAGTTTGATTAGTGGTGCAGGAATTATAATCACTATTTTAATTTTGTTATAAAATTGAACTAAAAATTAATCGATCGTTTCTCGATCTAGTTTGGATGAAAATAGCTGTTTTTGGTACTAAACCATACGATCGTCATTTTTTAAATACTGTTAACGAAAATGGAAATTACGATCATGAATTAGTATTTTTCGAGCCTCGTTTAAACCAAGATACAGCAATTTTAGCCTCTGGTTTTGCCGGGGTTTGTGTATTTGTTAATGATCAACTTGATCGAAAAACACTTCATTTTCTCGCCGAAGGTGGTACACGTTTAATTGCTTTACGTTGTGCAGGTTACAATAATGTTGATTTGGCTACCGCTCAAGAATTAGGAATAACAGTTGTGCGTGTTAGTGCCTATTCTCCTTATGCTGTTGCCGAACATACGATCGCTTTAATTTTAGCAATGAATCGTAAGATACACAAAGCCTATAATCGAGTTAGAGAAGGTAATTTTTCCTTAGATGGTTTACTCGGATTTGATTTACACGATCGTACAGTCGGTATTATCGGGACAGGAAAAATAGGTCGTATCACAGCTAAAATACTTCAAGGTTTTGGCTGTCATATCTTGGCTTATGATTTGTATCCTAATACCGAATTTGCCAATAGTGGTGTGAAATACGTTGAGCTTGAAGAATTATTGAATCGATCGGATATTATTACTCTTCATTGCCCTCTAACTCCTGATACTTATCATATTATTGATGAAGCGAGTATCCAACAAATGAAAACAGGAGTAATGTTAATTAACACTAGCAGAGGAGGATTAATTGATACGAGTGCAATTATTCAAGGTTTAAAATCGAAACAAATTGGTTATTTGGCTATAGATGTGTACGAACAAGAAGAAAACCTATTTTTTGAAAATTTATCAGAAGAAGTGATTCAAGATGATGAATTTGAGCGTTTACTAACCTTTCCTAACGTTTTAATAACAGGACATCAAGCCTTTTTTACGAAAGATGCTTTACATAATATTGCTCAAACTACTTTAGAAAATGTTACCAATTTTGAGCAAGGTAAACCAAGCAATGTAGTAAACAATTGAGAATTGATATTTAACATTTTTGATTTTAGGTTTTTAGTTAACTTTAGTTAACGTAGATGATGAGCCTTGAACTTAAGTTCAAGGCTAAGATGAGATCGTTCAATAAATTGAACTAAAATTAGATTAAATCGGTACGATCGTTTTGTGTTAAGTGAACGAGTTAACAGTTAAGAGTTAAAAGCTAATTGTTAATTATTAACGATCGATTATCCATTATCATTCCAGACATGAGAAAATAAAGATTAAGATCAGGATGGAAAATAATGACAGAAAATATAAAAAGTAAAGCAATTACCCAAGGTGTTCAAAGATCTCCTAACCGTGCAATGCTTAGAGCGGTAGGGTTTGGTGATAATGACTTCTCTAAACCGATCGTGGGAGTAGCCAATGGATATAGCACGATAACTCCTTGCAATATGGGCTTGAACGAATTAGCCCTTAAAGCAGATGATAGTATTCGTGAAGCAGGTGCAATGCCTCAAATGTTTGGCACAATTACTGTCAGTGACGGGATTTCCATGGGTACAGAAGGGATGAAATATTCTCTTGTGTCTCGTGAAGTGATTGCAGATGCGATCGAAACTGCTTGTACTGCTCAAAGTATGGACGGTGTAATTGCTATTGGTGGTTGTGATAAAAATATGCCCGGGGCGATGATTGCCATGGCGAGAATGAATATACCTGCGATTTTTGTCTATGGTGGTACAATCAAACCTGGACATCATAATGGTCAAGATTTAACTGTAGTTAGTGCTTTTGAAGCGGTAGGGCAACACAGTGCAGGTAAAATTGATGACGAGGAATTAGAAGCGATCGAGAAAAAAGCTTGTCCGGGTGCTGGCTCATGTGGTGGTATGTTTACTGCTAATACTATGTCTTCAGCGTTTGAAGCTATGGGGATGAGTTTACCTTATTCATCAACAATGGCGGCAGAAGATCAAGAAAAAATAGATAGCACAGCTCAATCGGCTGAGGTATTAGTTGAAGCTATTCGTCAACAAATATTACCAAAACAAATCCTAACCCGTAAAGCGTTTGAAAATGCTCTTGCTGTCATTATGGCGGTTGGTGGCTCGACTAATTCGGTATTACACTTATTAGCTATTAGTAATACGATCGATGTTGATTTAACCATTGATGATGTCGAAGCAATGCGTCAGAAAGTACCTGTAATTTGTGATCTCAAACCATCAGGACGTTATGTCACCGTCGATTTACACAAAGCAGGTGGTATTCCTCAAGTGATGAAAATTCTTTTGGCTAATGGCTTATTACATGGAGATGCCTTAACTATTTCAGGAAAAACGATCGCCGAAACGTTAGCTGATATTCCTGAAAAACCTTCGCAAAAACAAGATGTTATTCGTACGCTCGATAATCCTCTTTATAAAAAAGGACATTTAGCTATCCTTAAAGGTAATCTAGCAATTGAAGGCTCGGTTGCTAAAATTACAGGTGTTAAAACCCCAAAAATTACCGGTCCTGCTAGAGTATTTGAATCAGAAGAAGAATGTTTAGATGCCATTCTCGACGGTAAAATCAGTGCAGGAGACGTGATAATTGTCCGTTATGAAGGCCCAGTCGGTGGTCCTGGTATGCGAGAAATGTTAGCCCCAACTAGTGCCATTATCGGTGCTGGTTTAGGAGACAAAGTCGGCTTGATTACTGATGGGCGTTTCTCTGGTGGTACATACGGTCTGGTTGTGGGACACGTTGCTCCTGAGGCGGCAGTTGGTGGTAATATTGCTTTGGTTCATGAAGGTGATAGTATTACGATCGATGCCAATGACAAACTATTACAGTTAAATATATCGACTGAAGAGTTAGAACAACGTCGTCAAAAATGGCAAGCACCAGAGCCACGTTACCGTAGAGGTATTTTGGGTAAATATGCGAAACTCGTTTCTTCTAGTAGTTTAGGGGCGGTAACAGATTTGGCTTAGTTATTTGACTAGTGTCATTACAATTTAATTGTAGGGTGAGCAGTAATGTTCACCTAATTTTTTGCTGGTTATCAAATCCCATCTTTTTTTGAAAAATTAGAACTAATTAATGTCATCGATCGTTGAGACTAAAAAATCTAAAAATAGATAGTTAAACTGAACTACTTATTAATTAATATTTGTAACGATCGAGACTCTTTATGCTTAATATTAGACAAAAAAAAAGATGTACTTTTTGCTTTGTGTACATCAAAATTGCAATTAAATTGTTAAAAAACAAAAATAAGGCAAATTTATTTTAAATCTAAATAAGCGGCTTCTCTTTGTAGTTGTTGAACTAAACTTTGATCACCTTTACTACGAGCCACTTCTAAGCGATGCTCTAAATTCTTTTTCAAGGTTTCTTTATGAGCTTGTCCTGCGTTATTATTTTTGCGAATAAATTTCATAATTGAGTTACCTGTTGTTTTAATAATGTTATTTTATGGATTGCTTGTTATTCTATGATAACTTTTTTTTCTATTTTTGGTATCTTTTGTTACTTTTCTTTAGAGTGAATATGGTACGGAAAACCACATTGAAAATCGAAGAAAATCTTCGAGATGATTGTAGTCAAACTCTGCGGAGGAAACAAAAAAAAGTATAAATGTCGGTAATTGACACCGATAGCTAAGGATAAAGATGATTAAGCTTTAAAATATAGAACTTAGAAAGCTTACAATAATCAAGGTTTAAGATATAACTTTTGAGTAAGAAACTAATAATACCTATTGACAGTTGACGATCGACAAATGAAAATTAA
The DNA here is from genome assembly GCA_963710605.1 of uncultured cyanobacterium. Lineage (GTDB taxonomy): Bacteria > Cyanobacteriota > Cyanobacteriia > Cyanobacteriales > Cyanobacteriaceae > JAALKG01. The sequence goes on along the minus strand of CAVQBA010000004.1, from coordinate 847,283 downwards.
AATGTCAGCGAACAATTGACAATTGACAATTGACGATCGACAATCGACAATATTAAAGACACAATTGCAAAAATAAAAACAAATAACTATTGAATTGAAGAGTTAACCATGATGAGAATTAAATGGTTATTTTTTGGTTCGACCATATGTCATCATCAAGTCGTTACTCTATATGATGATTATTTATGACAACTATCACCTATCACGAAAGTATTAACTATTGATTAATTGAGCATGACTAAATTTGTATTTGTAACTGGTGGTGTAGTTTCCAGTATCGGAAAAGGAATTGTTGCCGCTAGTTTGGGGCGTTTATTAAAATCTCGTGATTATTCGGTATCGATCGTCAAATTAGATCCTTATATTAACGTCGATCCGGGTACAATGAGTCCTTATCAACACGGAGAAGTTTTTGTTACCGACGATGGTGCAGAAACAGATTTAGATTTAGGGCATTACGAGCGTTTTACCGACACATCTAGCTCAAGATTAAATAGCGTCACCACAGGCTTAATTTATCAATCTGTGATTAACAAAGAAAGAAAAGGTTTATATGATGGTGGCACAGTACAAGTAATTCCCCATATCACCAACGAAATCAAAGAAAGAATCCATCGAGTAGCTAAAAACAATAATCCTGATGTTGTCATCACCGAAATCGGTGGTACGGTAGGAGATATTGAATCTTTACCGTTTTTAGAAGCTATTCGTCAGTTTCGTAAAGACGTTGGCAGAGATAATGTTATTTATATGCACGTTACCCTCATTCCTTGGATAGAAGCGGCTGGGGAATTTAAAACTAAACCAACACAACATTCAGTTAAAGAATTACGCTCATTAGGTATTCAACCTGATGTTTTAGTCTGTCGTTGTCATCGTACTATTTCAACTAATATCAAAGATAAAATTGCTGCTTTTTGCGATGTCGAGACTCAAGCGGTGATTACTTCTAGTGATGCAAGCTCGATTTATGAAGTACCTTTAATTTTAGAAGAAGAAGGATTAGCTGAGCAAGTAATTAGACTTTTAAGATTAGAAAATAGGTTTCCTAATTTAGATAAGTGGGAAAATTTAGTCAAAAAGATGAAATCCCCACAACATTTTTTGAAAATAGCGATCGTGGGCAAGTATATTCAATTAAGTGATGCTTATTTATCTGTAGTCGAAGCCTTAACTCATGCAGGAATCGATTTACAAACAGAAATCAAACTTTGTTGGGTAGATGCGGAAAATATTGAGTTAAATGGGGCTGATAAATATTTAGGTGATGTCAATGGAATAGTTGTACCCGGAGGTTTTGGGCATCGAGGGGTTGATGGTAAAGTAAGGGCAATTCAGTTTGCTAGAGAACAAAAAATTCCTTTTTTGGGTTTATGTTTAGGAATGCAATGTAGCGTAATTGAATGGGCAAGAAATATTGCTAATTTAGATAAAGCTAACAGTGCTGAATTTGACGGGAAAACTCCCCATCCAGTCATTAACTTGTTACCTGAGCAAGAAGATGTAGTCGATTTAGGAGGTACAATGCGTTTGGGTTTATATCCTTGTCGTTTAGTGCCGAATACTTTAGCACATAGTCTTTATCAACAAGAGGTAATTTATGAGCGTCATCGTCACCGTTACGAATTTAATAATGCTTATCGTACCCAATTTGCTGATACTGATTATCAAGTTAGTGGCACTTCTCCTGATGGTAGATTAGTGGAGATTATTGAGTTAGTCAATCATCCTTTTTTTATCGCTAGTCAATTTCATCCTGAGTTTCTATCTCGCCCTAGCCAACCTCATCCTCTATTTCTCGGCTTTATTAAAGGAAGCCTTAACAGTTAAGAGTTAAGAGTTAAGAGTTAAGAGTTAAGAGTTAAGAGGCAAGAAGCGAGAAATTCATTACCTATTACCTATACCCATTACTTGACACCTAAAACCTAAAACCTAAAACCTGAGTTCTTACTTCTTACTTCTTACTTCTTACTTTTTACTTTTTACTAATTACTTCTTCTTTTACTTTGTTTGTAAAAAAACTTAATAAAAAAATAGTTCATAAAAACTAGTTTATTTGCTAATCTCTAAAATAGAGCTTTGTTTACCGCATTCAAAAAAATTTCTCAGTAATAATACTCATGGCAAAACAATTGAATTTAATGAACCAAGGTCAAATCATTCCCACTGCATTACATACAGAGATGGAACGATCGTACCTAGAATATGCTATGAGTGTAATTGTTGGTAGGGCGTTACCTGATGTTAGAGATGGGTTAAAACCGGTTCACCGACGAATACTATACGCTATGTACGAGTTGGGTTTAAGCCCCGATCGTCCTTTTCGTAAATGTGCTAGAGTTGTTGGCGATGTGTTAGGTAAATATCATCCTCATGGAGATCAAGCTGTCTATGATGCGATGGTGAGGCTTGTTCAAGAGTTTTCTAGCCGTTACCCACTACTGTCTGGACATGGTAATTTTGGTAGTGTAGATAACGATCCTCCTGCGGCTATGCGTTATACAGAGACTCGTTTAGCTCAGGTTTCTTTTGAAACTATGCTTGATGAGGTTAATGAATCTACTGTTGACTTTACTAGTAATTTTGATAATTCGCAACAAGAACCTGTTGTCTTACCTGCGAAGCTACCAATACTCTTAATAAATGGTTGTTCAGGTATTGCTGTGGGTATGGCAACTAATATACCACCTCACAATCTAGGTGAAATGGTTGATGGTTTGGTGGCTTTGATTGATAAACCTGATTTGACTACCGAAAAACTAATCAAATTAATTCCAGGCCCGGATTTTCCGACTGGTGGTGAGATAATTGAGTTACAGGGTATTCGTGATGCTTATTTAACGGGGAAAGGAATTGTTAAAATTAGGGGTGTGGCGACGATCGAAAAAGTTCGTTTAAGCAAAAAACGTAGTCGAGAAAAAACAGCCATTATCGTTAATGAGTTACCGTTTCAAGTTAATAAAGCAGGTTGGATTGAAAAAGTAGCTAATTTAGTAAATCTTGGTAAAATTACAGATATAGCTGATATTCGTGATGAAAGCGATCGAGATGGCATTAGAGTTGTAATTGAATTAAAACAAAGCGCTCAACCTAGAGTTGTCTTAAATCAGCTTTACAAACAAACTGCTTTACAAAGCAATTTTGGCATCATCATGTTGAGTTTAGTTGACAACAATCCTTGTCAGTTACCACTCAAAGATATATTACAAGAGTTTTTGCAATTTAGAGAAGAAACCTTAAGCCGACAATATCGCTACGAATTGAATGAAAAACAAGAGCGTTTACATTTAGTGGAAGGGTTATTAGTTGCTTTAGAAAAAATAAAAAAAGTAATCAATATCTTAGCAAACTCCCCTGATGGCACGACTGCTAAAGAGTCATTACAAAATCAGTTGAAAATATCAGAAGTACAAGCTAATTCAATTTTAGGGATGCCTTTAAGAAGAATTACAGGATTAGAAAAACAAAAATTAGTTACCGAAGCTGAAGAATTAGCTACCAGAATCTCCCAATTAGATAACCTATTAAACGATCGAAATGAGTTGTTAAAAGCCTTAAAAAAGGAATTACGTAGCTTTAAAAGGCGATTTGGCGATTGTCGTCGGACTAAAATTATCGATATTAGTAAAACTACTTCGGAAAAAAAGAGTAAAGCAAATAGTCAAACAACTAGCAAAAAAACTAGTACGCAGAAAGTAGCTACAACCAAGAGTAACAGTAGTAATGGTCAGTTACCATTAATTGTACCCGAACAAAGACCAGAAAATGCGCTCGTTCAAGTTACCCAAGAAGATAAAGTTTTTTGGCGTGCAAAAGATAGTATTTCTGATAAGCCCGTGATTAAATCTAATACTGATTTGGTTACTTATCAAGAAAAAATTGAAGCCTCTGAAAAACAAATAACCGTCTTTTTCAGTAATGGTAAGGCGTATCCTTTAGCTATTGATAAAATTCCTGCTTATCCAATTAAAGAAAATATCGATTATTTAGTCTCTAATAGTGCGACTCAAAACTCTTCTATCGCCATTAATTATTTAAGTTTAGAAAAAGCAAATTCACCTTCTGGTTTAATTTTACTAACTCAAGGAGGTTATTTAAAACGGATTGCCACAACCGAATTAGATGGTTTAGGTAATCGTGGTTTTCAATTAATCAAACTTAAACCCAAAGATAGCTTGTGTTATGTTACGCCGATTAATGAAAAAGAAGAAATAGCGATCGCTACTGATGGCGGTAGAATATTACGATATGAAGTAACCGAAGACAGAATCACAACGATGGGTAAATCTGCCCAAGGAAATATCGGTGTTAAATTAAGATACAACGAAAAACTGATTGGTTGTCAAACAGTCAGCAACGATACTGTCTTACTTCTAATCTCAGAGTTGGGTTATGCTAAGTTGCTACCTATCAATACTATTCGTAAAATTAGTTTTGGCGAAATTGGTAATCAAGCTTTTAGATTTAAAGAAAAACAAGACAAGTTAAAGCAAATCTTGGTTGTTGATAACACCAAAAAATTAATCATTGAAGCTGATAGTAACAAACGTCATATTGTGAATATGAATAAATTAGCGACACACGAAAAACAAATTGTCAAGTTAAATGAAGAAGAAAAAGTATCGATCGTTTTAAACTGGTGGGGAGACCAAATTAACTAAATTTTGACTATTAAAAATCAAAGATTTCTTTTTAGTAACGATTAGATAAAGTAATTAAAATCATTTGGTTGCCGAAGTAAGTAGTTAAGAAATAATTACCTAAACGACAAAGGCGAATTATGATTAAAATTGAATTTATCCAAAATTATATATTAGGAAATAGTAAAAAATAAACTAGTTTTATCTCATAATATTAATCAAAAAATTGAGGATAATACTATTTAAAAATTAAGCCAATAAAAAACATCATTAACAGTTAGTTTAAGTTCAACATTTTCTAATACAGGCAAAGTATCTTCTGCTTTAAACACCTTGACTTTTTGCTCAGAAAAAACAATAACGATAACCTCTTCTTCAGGATTAATTAACCATCCTAATTGAGTACCATATTCAGAACAAAATAATAAATTATCTAATACTGCGATCGAACTTTGACGAGGAGATAAAATTTCAATACTCCAATCAGGATAAGTATTAAAGCGATTGGCTATTCTTCCTTTTTCTGTACGGGGTATTCTTTCCCACTGAAAAACAACCACATCAGGTACAATCGATCGATTACCAAAAGTACAACGCAATTCAGGTAAAGCATAAGCTATCTTTTGAGACTGTGTTAATTGATTAATAGCGGTACAAAGTTCAATTTGAATACAACTATGTTCTCCTTGTGGTATTGGTTTTTGTTTAATTTTTCCGTTAATAAATTCTGATGCTGGTTTAGTTTCGCTTTGTTGTAAAAATTCTTCTAGTGTTAAGTTAGTATTAGTTGTAGTAATCATAGGTTTGGTTTGAGAGAGTTGTAATTTAATCATAAACCTCAGTAAATTAATTAGTAATTAGGTTTAACTTAACTACGGATTCAATTTGTTGATTGTACCGATATATTGCTCAAAATTAACTCATAACTACAAACAAGACTACTACTTATTATTACAATATTTAGTACTTACTTATTTCTTATCGTAATCATGAAAACTCGATCGATATTATCATCAAGGATGTAATTTATTTTATTTGATTATTAAACAGTATTAACTATCAATTCATCTAACAACGTCATTGTTAACTATTATTTGTTGTTGGGCAATTTGTTGAGCAGATGTAAAAATTGTGCTAAAAGGGAGGTTAGATTGACGAGCGAGAATAACGCAATCATCATATTCTGGTTGAATATTAATTACAGTGCCTGCTTTTGATGCTATCTTTACTCTGACATCACCATATGGGGTAGAAATTGTCTTAATTTTTCTGTTGAGAATCGATCGAGATTGTATTTGCCGACGAATACCAATAGTAGTAGTTTCAGTGAAAATAATAGCTTCACATTGCTCGACATTATTCAAATCGCAAATAACCGTAAGTAAGACACCAGGGCGATTTTTCTTCATGGCGACGGGTTGAGTAAAAACGTCTCTTGCACCAATTTTGAGTAACTCTTCTAAAAGATAACCATATATCTGAGGATTACAATCATCAATTTGAGTTTCTAATACCACAACTTCTTCTAAAGCTGTATCTGTTTGTGCTTCTCCTAACCATAAACGAAGAATATTGGGTTGAATTAAATTCCGATTACCCGCACCCAAACCAATTTTGTTTAAAGACATTGATGGTGGTTGCCCAAAATCTGTTGCTAATGTCGTCACAATTGCCGCCCCTGTAGGCGTAACTAATTCTTTCTCGATACCATTACTATAAACAGGTACATTACGACTTTGCCATAATTCTAACACCGCAGGTACAGGTACAGGTAAAACACCATGTTCTGCTTTGACTGTGCCTCCTCCTGTAGGTAAGGGCGAGCAATATAACTTTTCAACTTGTAAATAATCTAAACCAATACAAGTACCGACAATATCAACTAAGGCATCGGTTGCCCCAACTTCATGAAAATGAACTTGATCTTTAGTTGTACCATGAACAGAAGCTTCTGCGATCGCTAATTTTTCAAAAATAGCAATACTATTCTCTTTCACTTTCAACGGTAAATTAGTTTGCTCAATTAATTGTTTAATTTCAGGTAGATGACGATTATGATGATGAGAATGTTGGTGAGAATGTTCGTTACTATGGTGATGATGAGAATGATGAGTTAAATCAACATGAACTTTGGTAGCACTTTGACCATTTTTAACAACTTTTTCTTCTCGTAATTGATACTCATCAGTTAAATTAAGTTGGCTTAAATTTTCAATGAGGAAATCTAACGGTACACCAGCACTAACCAAAGCCCCCAGAAACATATCTCCAGCGATTCCTGTCGGGCATTGTAAATAAGCTATTTTTGACATTTTAGTTACAATTAATACAAATAACGATTAGCAATTATCAATTAATATAATTATGGCAACTTTATATGAGCTTAATGCTACTAATCCTCAATCTAGGAGTATCAGCGAAATTACGAAAGCGTTAAAAAAGGGTGCGGTGATGCTTTACCCTACAGATACAGTATATGCGATCGGTTGCGATATTAATGCCAAATCTGCCGTACAAAAAGTTAGAGAAATAAAAAATTTGTCGAACAACAAACCTCTTACTTTTCTTTGTTCTTCCTTATCCGATATTTCTGAATATGCGATCGTTCACGATGAAGCATACTATATCATGAAAAGAGTAATTCCCGGTCCTTATACTTTCTTATTACCAACGACAAAGCTAGTACCGAAGTTAGTTATGTCTCCTAAACGGAAAACAACAGGGATTCGTGTACCAGAAAAGAATATTTGTCAAGCATTATTAAATTCTCTTAATAATCCGATCGTCTCCACTTCAGCCCACATTATGGATGAAGATGGCGAATTCCCTTCTCACGATTGGGAAAAAGCAAAACTATTCGATTTTTTTGACAAAAAAGTGGATATTATAATTGATGATGGTACTCAACCAGGTTATGAGGTTTCGACAATTATTGATTTTTCGACTACTCAACCTGCTATTGTACGTGAGGGTTTAGGGTGGCAAGATTTACAACAATGGTTTGATTTTGCTAATTGATATAGCAAAGGTCAAGGGGCAAAGGTCAAAGGGCAAAGGTATAATTATTAAAATATAAGTATGCAAGTAATACTTGATGTCCTAACCTACTCGTTTTTTACAATACGAAGTATAGTTATTTTGAATAAAAATGAAACAACTTAGTGCTGGTAAATTGGAGTTTAATTTATTAAACGAATTTTATTAGCCTTGTCAATTTATTGCAAGGCGGGTTGATTATTTATACTGTTTCAAACTTCATTTAAACAACTACAGTAATCAATTAGTTGGTTAAAATATTTATGAATAGAGTAAAATAAACCGCAGAGTACGCAGAGGACGCAGAGAGTTTTATCTAATGAATAAGTTAGAGTATTTAAAGGATAGAGAAAGAGAGGTATTTTCTTAACGATTTTGTTTTTTGTCTGATAATAATCTTAAGCTCAATTATAAAATAATCTCTATAATTATTAATTCTTAATTATTAATTATTCACCAAGTTTTTCACCTAAACTCAAACGACTACCGTTGATAAAATTCCAAGCTGATTGTAATTTTTTACCTGCTAATTGTACTTCTAAAATTAATAACAAACCTTCTCCTGTTTGAATAACAAAACCAAAATTTTTAATCGTTTTAACTATTTCTCCTACTTCTCCTGATATATCTTCTATGTCATTAAGATAATTAGGTAGCTTTTGGAAACCAGCAGGTAAAGAGATTGATTTTATAACTGATAAAGGTAACGTTTTAGTTATTTTCAATTTTTGCTCCCGAAAACTGGTAATAACATTAGGATAAAATGCTCTAATTTGGTTATGAATTTGCATAGCTGATTGTTGCCAATCAATTAACCAATCATCTTTATTAATCATACGAGCATAAGTAGCTAAATCATCATCTTGAGCAATTGGTTGTAATTCTTCAGATGCTAACTTGTCTAATGTTTCGATTAATAAATCTGCCCCTTGTGTTGCTAGTTTTTCTGATAAGGTTTCCGTGTTACTAAATAGATTGAATCGAGGTATAATCTTTCAATAACATATCTCCTGTATCCATCCCTTCATCCATTAACATCGTCGTGATGCCAGTTTCCTCTTTGCCATCATAAATACTCCATTGAATTGGAGCAGCACCTCGATATTCGGGTAATATAGAACCATGAACATTAATACAACCATGTTTGGGTATTGCTAATATTTGGCGAGATAAAATTTGCCCATAAGCAACAACTACAAAAACGTCTGCTTCAGTTTGTACCAATAAATCTAATGTGGTCGTATCTTTTTTAATTCGATTCGGTTGCCATACAGGTAAATTATGTTTTAAGGCAAATGCTTTAACTGCTGAGGGGCTTACTTTTCTACCTCTACCTCTAATTTTATCGGGTTGAGTGACAACGGCGATAACTTCGTGATGATTATGACTAATTAATTTTTCTAATGTATTGACAGCAAATTCGGGTGTACCGAAAAAAACTACACGCATATTTTATTTTGTATTTGGGCTGATAATTCTTTTAAATTCTATCATCTACAGGAAAAACGAATTTAATTATATGATGAGTAGCAATCGATAGAACTTAGATTCACTAAATATAACCATACCAACTATATGTCACCCTTGATAAAATAGTAGGAGTAAGAATATAAACGTACTCAACGATCGTATTTTAAGTGAGTTTGGGGTTTATAAATAATTATCAATTGTCAATTATTACCTATTTTATGTTTAATCTACAAGCACCATTTTCCCCGACAGGAGATCAACCCTCTGCGATCGATTCAATAGTAAAATCATTACAACAGGATAATCCTTATCAAACTCTACTTGGTGCTACAGGTACAGGTAAAACATATACGATCGCTTGTACCATTGCTCAACACAAAAAACCAACTCTTGTTTTAGCCCACAACAAAACTTTAGCCGCTCAATTATGTAATGAATTAAGACAATTCTTCCCTGATAATGCAGTCGAATATTTTGTCAGTTATTACGATTATTATCAACCCGAAGCATATATACCCGTTACCGATACTTATATCGAAAAAACATCTTCGATTAACGACGAAATTGATATGTTACGTCACTCGGCAACTCGATCGTTATTTGAAAGAGATGATGTTATCGTAGTCGCATCTATCAGTTGTATCTATGGCTTAGGGATGCCGATTGAATACCTTAAAGCATCAATCCCTCTAGAAATAGAACAAGAGTACGATCCTCGTGAGTTGATTCGTGACTTAGTTAATGTACAATATTCTCGCAACGATGTTGCCTTATCTCGTGGTACATTTCGGCTTAAAGGAGATGTTTTAGAAATCGTCCCAGCCTACGAAGATAGGGTTGTGAGAGTCCAATTTTTTGGAGATGAAATCGAGTCTATTTCTCTTTTAGACCCCGTTACAGGCGAATTAATTGAGGAATTAAAGTATATTAACATTTATCCTGCTAAACACTTTGTCACACCTGAAGATAGATTACAAACTGCTTTAGTTAATATTAAAGACGAATTGGAGCAAAGATTGGCTTTTTTGGAAAAAGAAGGTCAATTAGTGGAGGCACAAAGACTAAAACAAAAAACTCGTTACGATTTAGAAATGTTAGTTGAAGTTGGTTATTGTAACGGGGTAGAAAACTATTCTCGCCATCTGACGGGTAAGAAAAAAGGACAACCACCTGAGTGTTTAGTTGATTATTTTCCTGATGATTGGTTATTGGTAGTAGATGAGTCTCATGTTACTGTACCGCAGATTAGAGGTATGTACAATGGTGATCAAGCTCGTAAAAAAGTTTTGATTGATTATGGTTTTCGTTTACCTAGTGCGGCTGATAATCGCCCGTTAAAAGCTGATGAATTTTGGCAGAAGGTAAATCAATGTATTTTTGTTTCCGCAACTCCGAGCAATTGGGAGATAGAGCAATCAGATGGTCATGTTTATGAACAGATTATTCGTCCTACTGGTATTTTAGACCCAGAAATAGATGTTCGTCCAACTCACGGGCAAGTTGATGACTTGTTAGGGGAAATTAAAACTAGAGTAAAACGAAATGAAAGGGTTTTGATTACTACTTTAACTAAAAAAATGTCGGAGGATTTAACTAACTATTTACAAGAAAGAGAAATTAAAGTTCAATATCTACATTCAGAGATTCAATCAATAGAAAGAATTGAAATTTTACAAAGTTTACAAGCGGGTGAATTTGATGTTTTAGTTGGGGTGAATTTACTCAGAGAGGGTTTAGATTTACCTGAAGTTTCTTTGGTAGTTATCCTTGATGCTGATAAAGAAGGCTTTTTACGTTCTGAGCGATCGTTAATTCAAACTATAGGTAGAGCGGCACGTCATGTAGATGGAAGGGCGATTTTGTATGCTGATAATTTTACTAATAGTATGGAAAAAGCGATCGAGGAAACTAATCGTCGTCGGCAAATACAATCAGAATATAATATTAAAAATAATATTACTCCAACTTCTATTAATAAAAAATCAACTAATAAAATTTTAGAATTCTTAGATATTTCTCGAAGATTAAATCAACAAGAATTAGAACAAGTAGTCGAACAAATTGATAATATTACTCTTGATAAATTACCGGGTTTAATTAAACAATTTGAAGCAAGAATGCAAGAATCAGCTAAAAATTTAGAATATGAAGAAGCGGCAGAATATCGAGATAAAATTAAACAATTACGTTCTAAATTACTTGCTAATTAATTACGAATAATATTATTTTGGTTAAAAGGTTTATTGAATTGAATTAGAGGGTTGAACAATGTTCAACCCCTACGGGTAAAATTATACTTTTTCATTAAGTTTAAATTCTACCTAAACCTCATTCATCTGATAAATGAATAATTTTTACGAACAAATTTTAAATGGTTTTATCTCGATTTCTGAAGTAAAAAAAACAGATGTGATAATGATTATTTATAAAGAAGAAATTATTGTTCGTCCTCAACACGTTATTACTATGCTTCAAAAATGTTTAGAAGAAAAAGTCACTACTCAAGAATTATCAAAATGGTCTTCTTTTCTTCTTTTTAACGATATTTATATTTCTCCTGACTGGGAAGACGATAAAAAATGCGATAATTATGAATCAATGTGGTATGTATTGCAACAACTTTCGTCTCCTTATATTGATGGAGAAATTACAGATGATAAAATTATCGAACATATATCTCAATTAAAGCGGATTGAAAAATAATATAATTATATTTTAAAAATCTATTTAGTAGTTCATTGAAATAAAGCTCATTGGTTAGCTTTGGTAATATATTATAAATATAACCTTGAATTTAAATTATATTTAAAAATCTAGATGAGATTAAAATTTACTGTTAAAAAATCGATCGTTTTAACCTTAACAGTATTGATTTTGGGAGCAAGTGGCAGTGTTTATTTTTTGCTATTTAGACTTGGTTTTTTGATGTCTCCTAAGCAAATACCTGCATTCTTGTGTCTATTTTGTCAAGCTGAAAAAGCGGTACATCCACTTTCTGGTAATAGCGATGATTTATTAAACTATCAACAACCACTAAAAAATTTAATAAATCAGGAAGATGAAGTCAAAAATATTTCAATTTTGATTGAGAAATCTAAATATAAACTGACCATTTTTAACAATCTTCAAGCCGTAAAATCTTATCCTGTTGTCTTTGGTGGTAATCCTACAGGAGATAAACTTCGTGAAGGAGATAGAAAAACTCCTGAAGGAATTTACTATGTCAGAGATTTATATCCACATGAGAGTTGGTCAAAATTTATCTGGTTAGATTACCCAAGGGCAGAATCTTGGCGAGAACATTTTCAAGCTAAATCAAACGGAAATCTTAAATGGGTTTTTCCTATTGGTAGTGAAATTGGTATTCATGGAGTGCCAAATGAAAGTGATTCTTTAATTGAAAGAAAATCGAATTGGACGTTAGGATGTATCTCTCTCAAAAATAATGATGTAGATGAAATTTATGATTTTCTCGATACAGGAATATTAGTAGAAATTGTTCCTTAAAATATTTATTTACTCTTTACAACAATTAATCAAATAATAAAAGAAGGTTAATGCTTAATAATATCGATCGTATGTTATCCTTACTAATAAAAAATATCAGCAAAACAATTTAGGACATTAAAGAACGAATATAATGCTTTTAGCCGAAGAAATTAGAAAGGTTAATTCTTTAGAAGATGTAGTAATAGTTTCTCGAAAGATTCTTAAAAAATCTAATATAGACGATACATTAAAATTAGACTTTGTTAAATATTTAGAAGGTAAAGCCAAAAAATGTTTATCTAAAAGAATAGAAGGTTGGCTCATTTGTTTTAAATTACGAATACCAGAAGGTACTATTATGGATCCAGATCTTTTATTTGTTGAATTATATCCTACACTAGGAGAATTTTATATTCCCGATATTTTCTAAATATAATAATAGTTAAAATTAATAATAGTACGATCGTTTAATAGCGTTAAAATTAATAACTTGGTTTCTAGTATTTATTTTGCATAATGTATGGAAAAGTTGTTACGTCATCAATATTGGATGAAAAAAGCGATCGATTTAGCTCAACAAGCAGCGAGCGAGATACCTCAGAGAATAAATTAATCAGTTTATCATTGGGAAGCTAACATAATTGGCTACGCACCGAGCGATCGTACTCTTTTTTTCTGAATCTTACCATTTTTTCCCTTTAAAATAAAAGACGATCGAGCTAATCCTTCAATTCAATTTTATTTTGAAGTCTCTCCAAACTTTGATGACGTAAATCAACTTCAATCATGGCAATTAATTCATCAAATTTTAAGGTAACTAAATCTAATTTACGACAAGCTTCTCGCCATTTAGCCACGCTTTTTGTTCTTACTTTTTGTTCGGGAATATCAGAAAATCGATCGTTCATCATAATCTCCAATTTCTTTTGGTTTCAGATAGACTTGCTGCCACTACATTAGCTGAGATTTGAGCTTGTTCTATGGTTTCATTTAATAATTCTACAATAGCACTAGGAGCTACCAGATAATATTCATAAATTCTAAGGGTTAAGGTATGAAGACGAGAATAAGGGTTTTTTAATCTTTCTAAACAATTCTGAATTTGCTCCAATTCAGGTAATGTTTCTTCTGTTTCACCATAACGTTCAAAAAGACTAAATTCAGTTACTTTTGTTTCAGCAATAAGTTCAATTAACTGTCTTTGTAAACTAAAAATGGCAGTTAATACTTGAGGAGATAGTTTAGCCAAAAATTAAACACTCCTTTTCATTAATTGATTTTTCTTTAATTACAAAATATTATTTTAACAAAAAACGATCGAGCTTCAATATTAATTACATTGGAGGTGCGGTTTTCAAAAGTCGTCAAGCTAAAGATTAAACTAACATACAATTAATTTTGTTTACCGACTTAATTGATAATTAATGGAAGAGTTGTTACGTCATCAATATTGGATGAAAAAAGCGATTGATTTAGCTCAACAAGCAGGAAAAGAAGGAGAAATACCTGTCGGTGCGGTAATAATCGATGAGCAAAATAATTTGGTTGCTACTGCTTACAATCAAAAACAACAAAATCAAGACGCTACCGCCCACGCTGAAATTTTAGCAATTCAAAAAGCAAGTCAAAAATTAGCTACTTGGCAATTAAATAAATGTAGTTTATATGTAACTTTAGAACCCTGTCCGATGTGTGCAGGTGCAATTATTCAAGCAAGATTAAAAACTCTAATTTATGGTCTGGATGACTACAAAACAGGAGCGATTAGGACAGTACTCAATCTACCTGATAGTAATGCTTCTAATCATAGTTTGCAAGTATTTGCCGGGATTTGTGAAGAGTCTTGTCGTGGTTTAATTCGATCGTGGTTTACCCATCACCGAGAAACAAAGTAAGAATGAGTAAACTTAGAATGTAGAATATAGAATGTAGAATAAATGTAAAAACTGTGAATTCTTGATTCTCAGCTCAATAATTTACTCGTTGTCAATTGTCAATTATCAATTATCAATTATCAATTGTTATTCATCATTCGTCGTTTTCGTAATTGGTTAAAAACTAGACATTTTGCCCGAAATTCCATTTCCACTCGTTATGCTTTAATTGAAGCTAGTTTGATTGGTATCTTTTCAGGTTTAGCGGCATTATTACTTAAAGAAGGAATCAGTTTTCTCGGAAGCTATCGTTTACAATTAACTAATCAATGGGATGCCAGAATTGTCTTACCGTTATTCGGCTTAGTCTTAGGTACGATTGCTGGTTTTTTTGTCGAGTATTTTGAGCCAAGTGCCGCAGGAGGAGGAATACCACAAGTAAAAGCGGCTTTGAATCGTTTAAAAATACCTTTATCTTTTCGGGTAGTTATTGTCAAAATTATCGGCACAATTTTGGTTTTAGGAGCAGGATTACCTTTAGGTAGAAGAGCCCCCACAGTACATATCGGGGCGGCTATTGCAGGGGAATTAACTCGTTTTGTCCCCACATCTCCTGAACATAAAAGACAGATGATAGCCGCAGGTGCCGCCGCCGGATTAGCCGCAGGGTTTAATACTCCGATTGCTGGTATTATGTTTATGATTGAAGAGTTGATGCAAGATATATCTAATCTTACTTTAGAAACAGCGATCGTAGCATCTTTTACTGGGGCTGTTGTTTCTTTATTATTGCAGTCAACGAATCTACAAATACCGAATCAAATTATCGATATAGAAGGGTTAAAGTTTATTCTCACTGATATACCTTTCTATTTAATTTTAGGAATCATCGCCGGAGTATTAGGTGCTTTTTTTAATCGTAGTGTCTTGTGGAGTATTAAATTAAACGAAAGAATTAATCTACCCTTAGGTGTCAGAATTGGACTAGCAGGATTAATCTCAGGGTTAGTAATCGCTTCGCTACCCTCTTTTTTCTGGGATAATGCCGGTTTAAAAGATTTTTTAATTAGAGGAGAATTAAGTACAAAAGAAACCGCCTTAGTTTTATTTGCTCATTATATCTTAAGTATTTTAGCCGCAGGTACAAGAGCACCGGGAGGATTATTTGCACCTGCCTTGATTATGGGTTCGGCTTTAGGGTATTTAGTTGGTGACATAGAAGCAATGATTACTGGTACAGATGCTACCACAACTTTTGCCTTAGTCGGTATGGGTGCATTATTTACAGGAATTGTTAGAGTGCCAATTACTGCCATTATGATTGTGTTTGAGTTAAATGCTAATTTTAATTTAGTTTTGCCTTTAATGATTACTTGTGCGGTGGCTTATATTAGTGCCGAGACAGTAGAAAGTGGCTCTTTATATCAATATTTACTCTCAAATATGGGTATTGATTTAGAGGAAAATCAAGAATCGAATACTTCTTTTCTGGCTCATCTAAAAGCGTCAAATGTGATGCAGTCAAAAGTAGAAACAACTAACCCTCATCTATCTGCATCTGATTTGTTAGAAATGATGACTAATTCTCATCATCGTGGATTTCCTGTAATGGAAAAAGGGCGTTTGGTAGGGATTGTCACTCAGTCTGATTTAACTAAAATTCCTACAGATAAAAGACTGATTGAAGTTAGTCAAATTATGACTAAAAATCCGATCGTTATTTCTGAGGAAGCTAATTTAAGTGATGTTATGTATTTACTTAATCGTTATCAGTTATCTCGTTTACCTGTGATGAGTCATAATCGATTAGTCGGCATTATCACTCGTACTGATATTATTCGAGCGGAGGTAAATGAATTAAAAGCAGAAACTTCCGTGGCTTCTATTTCTTCCTATTTAATTTATAAAACTTCTTCTCCTGCTACGGGAAAAGGTCGTATCTTAGTACCAGTAGCCGAAGATGATGATTTTCAGAGTTTATTTAAAATAGCTAAAGCGATCGCTTCTCATTATCAATATGAAATCGAATTTGTTCGTATTATTAAAATTCCTAAGTATCAAGATACTCATACCACAGCAGTAGATACTCGCTCTGCTCGACATACCATGCACACCTTAGAAAGGATGGGTAGAAAGGCGAAAATATCAGTCCATACAAAAATATTTGTGGCACACCAGCGTACTGATGTATTATTAGATTTAATTAAAAGTCATCATATCAATTTAGCAGTTGTGGGTTGGAAGCCAAAATCTCGCTCTCAAGAGTTTATTTTCTCTCATGTAATTGATAGTTTAATCAATAAAGCACCTTGCGAATTAATTTTAGTCAAGCTAGGTCTAAATAAGCAATATTATCCTTATAATACAGAAGCTGAGGGTACTTGTGTTATCCCCTTCTCAGGAGGACCAAATATTCAAGAAGGTTTGAAGTTGTTACCTGCGTTTTTCAACGTTTATCAACCCGAAAAAAGACCTTCTGTATGGCTAACAAAAGTTTATCGGCAAGAAAATAAACTCAATTTAGATGTTAAGGATTTACATTTAGCGGCTAAAAAATTAGGTAAATTAGTTCGTACTGAGGTCAATCTTTTACCAGTTTGTTCAGACTCTATCGTCAGTGCGATCGTTCATACTGCCCAAAAACATCATTCAGAATTGGTTATTATCGGTGCTTCTCGTGATGGTTTGTTAAAACAAGCAATATCGGGCAATATACCCGAGCAAATCGCTCAAAAGCTTGATAGTACTGTTATTATCGTGCGTTTACCTTAGTTTTATTTGTTAAACGACATCTAAAGTGCCTTGTCAATTAATTACAGGATGGGTTTTATATTTATTTTGACAATTGTGTTAATAATAAACAAGGTTCTTTAATTAATATTCGTCAATAGCCATATCTGGGCAAGAAGAATTACTAAAATATGCCAAGTATAGTCGAATGAATTTGTGATTACTTATACTTTCGCCAACCCCTCTAAATCTCACGGAGTTTACAAGCACCTGAATTCATTTCAGGTGACAACTCCTCCCCTTGAAAAGAGGAAACTTTCACTAAGACAAAAAGTGCAGTTATAAATTCATTTAGCTATATCTTTAGTATCCGATAACCAAAATAATGGAGAGATAAACACTTCTAATTAAAAACGTTACTTGAGTATCTTAGAAATTACTTTTATCTTATTATTAGGTAATGACAATTGACTACGATAATTAATTACTATCATCAAATCAACTACTTTTAACGATTGATATTAGAAGTAGAAGAAGCTTGTATATTATTACCGTAACGTAAAGCCAAACCGAAACCCAAACCACCAAAAGTGAAGATTACGATCGTTGTAAAAATTAAATATTTAAAAATAGCCCTTGATTTCTTTTTCTGAACTTGTCTTGATTCTCGGCGACTATTATATTGAAGTTTCGTTACCTGTTTTTTATTAGTAGATACAGCCAAATTTTCTGAACGATTAGATAGTTTCGCACCTAAATAATTAAATTCTGGTTGTGGAGTAATATTCGATATTTTATTCATATTGTGGCTCACTAATAAACTAATTAAAAAATCAAGACAAAAGATATAACACTTCTTTTTTCAGAATAACGGCAAAATAAACTAATACTAAACAAAAAAATAATCGTGACTTTTTCTAAGTTAGTAAATTTCTATTTTTACTTAATTTTGCATCCGTGTAACCAAAACTATTTTTAATTATTTTGGCAATTATTTTCGTCAACTTTTTGATGATCAGTTGGAGATTAATTTCTCTTCTTCACCTTCTAGTTAAACTAATATATTCACTCAGCAAATTGTATTTAATAGAACAATTATAGTTTAGATTAGTTTTTGCTATATAACGCCAAATAATAACCCACAAAGGCAATAAATGTACTTAAAATTAAGAGTTATAACAACTTTTTTATTTTACAGGGTAGTGAGATATAATATAATGCTTTGCTTGAGCTTGATTACTAATTATACCATCCAAATATAAGCACTGTATTTGCGTGAGCATTTCTTTATATTGTTTACCCGGCTTATAACCTAACTTTTGTAAATCATTACCATTCAAAATAGGTTTTATTTTACTCCAGTGCATTATATATTGCCATATCCACCTTCTAGTTTGCCTATTATTTTTAACGGCTATGATTAATAAAGTCAAGGTATGATATTGAGATAAAAAGTTGACTCGCTCACTAATACTATCGCAAGTGACTAGCTTATTTTTTACCGACTCTGAATCATGATAAATTGTTTCCAAACGTTTAATACTATCTTGAGGTAAACTCATATTTTGAGCTACCTTAACCCCTTCATCAAAAGAAGCTAAAATAATTTCTAAA
Source organism: uncultured cyanobacterium (assembly GCA_963710605.1). Lineage (GTDB taxonomy): Bacteria > Cyanobacteriota > Cyanobacteriia > Cyanobacteriales > Cyanobacteriaceae > JAALKG01. The sequence goes on along the minus strand of CAVQBA010000004.1, from coordinate 828,430 downwards.
CGTAATAACCAAGAATCGATCGAAATTTTATCCGTAGTGGTACGATAATATTGCCACCATCGATCGAGACAACGAATTTCCCACCACAATTGAGGAGTTAACCGACAACTATGATGTAAACAACGTAAAGCAGAAAGCTCACTTAATAATTTTAAAGCAGTTCGCCAATATTGAGCCTGAAAAATATATTTAAACTCAGCCTTTAACCGAGTAGTCAAAGCCGGGATAGAAGTTTTTTCTAATGATACCTTTTCATAGATACCACTTTCGATCGCATATTGAATATATTCTCTAGTTTGTGACTCAATTTGAAAATCTAACCTCACCGCAAAACGCACCGCCCGATAAATTCTGGTAGGATCTTCAATAAAGCTATTAGGATGTAATACCCGTATTAATCTATTCTGCAAATCCTTCCAACCGCCAAAATAATCCAACAATTCACCACCACGAGGATTAGTTAAACGTACAGCTAAAGCATTAATGGTAAAATCACGACGATATAAATCTTGACGAATTGAGCTTGATTCAACTTCAGGATTCGCCGCCGGATAAGGATAAAACTCAGTACGGGCAGTGGCAATATCAACCCACAACGAACCTAAATCAGCGTCATTATGCCACAATAAAGCCGCCGTTTGGAATTCTCCATGAACACTTAAACGAGCCTGTGGATAGAGCGTTTGTAACGTCTGAGCAAGTTGTACACCTGCTTCTGTGGTTGTCGATTGATGAAAACCATCCACCACCAAATCAACATCTTGTAGATTGAGAGTCTCATCTTCTTGAGTTAATAACAAATCTCTGACACCACCACCTACTAAATAAAGATGCCATCCTTGATTTTGAGCATAACTACTAACTTGTAATAACAACTGCCAAATAGGAGGATGTAAATACTTCTCAAATGAAGGTAATAAACATGAAAGTAACGCAGTTGAGTGAGTCAGATTAGATTGAGTTTGAGAGCGAGTTTGATGAATTTGTCTTAGTATATCAGTACGAGTGACTATTCCTAATAGTCTTCCTTCATCAATAACAGGAAGTCTGCCAATATCTTTTTCAATGATTAAATTTTCAATTTCAGGTAAAAAAGTATCTGGGCTAATTATCTCGATATTTTTAGTCATGTATCCTTTTACTGGTGCATGAGAAAAACCGTGATGTAAGGCTAAATCTATATCACGACGAGAGATAATACCTAATAAATCTCCTTGTTGATTAACAACTAACAAGCCAGAATGTTTATAACGTAACAAAATTCTTCCTGTTTCTTCGATTGTAGTTGTTGGTAAAATAGTGCGTACAGGAGAAGACATTATTTCTCTAGCCATCAACGGTGGAGAAATAGATTCAATTATTTGCTTAAGTATTTGGCTAATAATTTCTTGTGGATTATGGCAACGTAAAGTAAAAGCGGCGGCACTACTATGCCCACCTCCTTTAAATTGACTAAAAATTTGGGCTAAGTTAACTGATTCTATCCGACTACGTCCAATAACGGTTAATTTTTTTTTCTCTTTTACACCGTGATAATGAGCGAGTAATAAAACATCAGTTTCAATTAAGTCTTTAATTCTACCAACTAAACTAGATAACCCGCCGATAAATTCTTCGGTTTCAAGTAAAACCCAATTGAGGTTAAAGCTATGTATTTTCTCAGTCTGTATTTTGTCTAAAATTTGTGGTAATATTTTTTGTAATTTAGGGGCTAAACTAGGTTCAATATACTCTTGAATAAAACGTAGATTAACTCCCAAACTCATTAACCAAGCCAAAGCAGTAGCATCACGAGGAGTAGTTTGCTCGAAAGTAAGTGAGCCTGTATCGGCGTGAATACCTAATGCCATCACTGTCGCTTCGATTGAATTTAAGCTAATAGATGCTTTTTGTAATAATTCACAAATAATGGTGCAACTAGAACCAACTTGTTCGATATACTTATAAGTAGCTTCAATATCACTATCAATATCTTGATGATGATCGTAAATTGTAATTGATTCTATTTGTGGTAGTTTTAACCATTTTTTAGCATTACCAAGACGATCGCTTTTATGACTATCAACAATAAATAAATTACGAATCAACTTCTCATCAATGGTACGATATTCTGTTAAAGGAAATACATCTCGATGAAGAGCGATGAAACTTTTAACTGAAGGATGCGCACCGCCTGTAAGAACAATTTTCGCTCCGTGATGAAGTTTACTTAAACCAACTGCACCAGCAAAACTATCGAAGTCTGCTGTTTGATGACATAGTATTAAATCCATATTTATTTTTAGCTTTTTTAGTTGAAGCTAATTGAAAAACTTCTTGATAAATCTGTGCTTGACACATCAGATGATAAAAATTATTTACTTAACAACTAGAATTAGATATCTCTAGTTTGTATCTTCAAAGTTAGCAATTATCTTTATCTTTTACCTAATTAAAACACGGTGATTGTATTATTTAATGATTCTATTCGATTGTGATACTTCAATTTTAAGTATATAGCAATTGCTAATTATTAATAAATATGACATGACTACGCAAATATATTTTTAGTTGGTCAATGTAGAGAAAGAGAAGCCAACATAAATAATTACGCTCAAGTTTAATTAATAAAAACCGTGATCTGTTAAATTGAATTTAATTATTGATTTTGATTACGATTAAACAAATTTTAATTAATTATCGATCGACACGGAAGAATAAATGAATACATAAACAAAAAAATATTGCTTGAATAATCGAGATAATCATTATTTTTAATCGTTAATTTAATTTAATCGGGTAATTTTTAGACAAAAAAAAGCAAAGCAACAACTAGTTTTTAATGATGAGACTATCAACAAGATGCTATTTTGCTTATACATAAAGATACTATAAAAACTTTCAAAAATAAAACTAAGGCTAAGAAAACTACCTATTTATCATCGTTTATTTTCGATTGTCAATTATTAACTTCAACATGACAGTTTTTGTAAATAATAACTGACTATAATTTCTAATAACTTTTAATCTGTGGTCTGTGACTATTTTACTTTAAGAATGATGTAAACGGCGTGGATGATACCAGGAATGTAACCTAAAACGGTGAGAAGAATATTAAGGAAAAACTGTTTGGTAAAACCAACCTGAAGAAAAACACCTACAGGGGGAAGAACGATCGCACAAATAAGACGTAGAATATCCATAAAAATTAACCTCAATTAATATTAACTATATTTTTTAAAGAGTGATAAATTAAACAGACGTTGAGAGGGTGTTAATCTTCTGCAATCGTTTTGCTTTAATTTAACTATCTACCAGAATATCAATAATAACTTGTGTATTGATCATTCTTAAGATATAATCCAACTTATTTTTTCTATTCCTTTAGAAGGATAATAAATAGTTAATAACTAACAATAAATCAGTAATAATCTACTTATTTTTAGAAACGGAAATTAAATTAAAATAATCAAATTAATTAAGTCTATCATTAATCTAAATTAAGATCTTATAAGTGTATCAGCACTATCAATTATTCTTAATTTTCCAAATACAAATTTGGAAAACATAATTTAACTATTTATTTAGGTAATGATTTAAGCTGAGATTAATTAATTTAATAATCCGTTATAAATTTCGTCCTGACTAAAAAAAATTAGTTGCTGAATAGGTTTTTAGCAGCGTCAAACAAGTTTTCACCTGCATCTTCTACGCTATCACCTGCGTCATCTAATCTATTTTTAACTTCGCCAATACCCTGTTTAGCATTACCTTTTGCTTGTTTTACAGTACCTTGAACTGTTGCGGGAGTGTTACCAAATGTTCTTTGTGTTGCACCAATGTCTTTTTGTACTTTACCTTCAATTTTATCAGTTGTACCATCACCAAAAACTTGTTCTATTGGATTCATCATATCATCTGAATCCATTGCCAACAATACCGTTGATTGAGAATCAAAACTATTATAAGCTTGTACTTGTGCAGAAGAAGTATCAGTAATTACCCCAATCCAAATTAAGGTAACACCACAAAATATACTTAAAGCTATTGTTAATTTTTTGTAAATTGAATTAATGTTCATAATGTTTATTCTTTAAACTAATTATTTGTCAACACTTCATACATTAAGCAATCCTAAAGATTTGCAACATGACCTAAAGATAGATTAGCTTTGAACCATTAGATAGAGGTACTTAACTTTAAATTTATATCCAAAGATAGATATAAAAATATTAATTAATTAATCGCAACTAATTTTTAATTCAGTGTTAGTAGTTCACTTTAATCATGTCTTGAGCTAAGTGAGTATATTCAAAACTAAGTAAATTGCCAAATATTAATATCCTTTTTTAAATTTTATTGACAAATCTAGTTTTACAAGATTAAAAATAAACTAGATTGCTTTTGATTAATTTTAGTATTTTTAAAGTTAGATGAAATCTAAAAAAGTAAAAATACAATTTAATAATTAGATAATTCTTTTGTCAATAATATTTGACTTTATATTCTATATGTATAACTTTTGAGAGACAGTTTTCTGACTCTGATTAATTACAATAGTAGTTGTAACGAATATAAAATGAAGATAAAGTTAGATAAATTACAACTAAAAACTAGCTTTCGTTTCTTTTTAATTGTTATATATATTTAAAAAATATTCTTTCAAACAGAGGTAATTAATATGAATAATTATGATAAAACTAAGTTAATGAGTACGATTGGTTTAAGTACTATTTTATTCTCAACAATAGCTACATTTTCATTCAATAATGAAGTAAAAGCTTCACCAGTCCAATTACGAGCTCAAACCAATACTGCTCAACAACAAGGAGAAAGTATAAATACAGTAGAAGGAAGCAACTGTCGTCAAGTGAATGCCGATGATGTAACCCTAGTAAGCGATCCAACAGGGGGAAAAGTAATTGGTAGTATTAGTAAAGATGAGCAAGTAATTATTGCGAATGAAGGTAATGATGGTTGGGTACCGATCGAATCACCTGCAAGTGCTTATATTGAATCCAAATATCTAACTGATTGCGAGACGCAAGTCGTTACCGATAAATCTTCTGTCTCTTTAAATGAAGGTGGTGAAGAGATTTCTACTGTACCAGGTAGTAATTGCCGTCAGGTAGTCAGTGATGGATTACAAGTTATGACAAGACCAATGCAAACTGTTGTTGGAGAATTAACCAAAGGGCAACAAGTGATGATAGCTAATGAAGGATTCAGTGGCTGGGTACCGATTGAAACTCCGATTAGTGGTTTTATTAGATCAGTAGGCTTGACTGAATGCGATATTGAAAACAGCTCTTCTTATAAAGAAGTTATCTCTACTGTACCAGGGAGTAATTGCCGTGAAATATTGTCACCAAACGTTTTAGTTAGAAAAGAGCCTAAAGGTGAGGTTATCGGACAATTAGAAAAAGGGCAACAAGTAATGATTGCAAATGAAGGTTACAACGGTTGGGTACCAATTGAACAACCTAGTAGCGGTTATGTTACTTCTCCTAATTTAGGTTTGTGTATGCCTTAAATCGAATTGTTAGTATATGCTCATCGATTGTAATCAAGAAAATGACACTTACTTTTTAAATTATTATTTTAGAATTAAAAGTATTGTCTTATAGTTAAATTACTTTATAATTACTCATTAGATTAGCTGTAGGGACGTTACATTATAACCTCCCTACTATCTTAAATTTATGTACTCATAATTTGTCAAAAGGCAATGCTCTGCAACCTGTTTATGTTACTTCGTAGCGATAAATCTAACTCCGGGAAGATATTTATAAAAGCTGAATTAATTACAATATCAAATATATATTGTAAATAACGTATATTTTAAATTAATTATAAAGATAAATTTACTTTAGTTTTTTGTTTATTTATCTTGTATATTTTTGCTTGTAAATATTTTTTTAGATAGAGGTAATCGGTATGAATAATTATCGCAAAGCTAGGTTCATTAGTACAATCGTCTTAGGTACTATTTTATTTTCAACAATAACTGCCTGTTCACCAAGCGAAACAGAGACTTCACAGACACAAACTGAGATTACTGAAGAAACTGAGCCTACAGTAGTAGAAGAAAACGTTACAACAGTAGTAGAAGGAGAAAGTGAACCCACAGTAGAAGGAGAAAGCGTTGTTACAGTAAAAGGAAGTAATTGTCGTCAAGTAAATACAGAAAATGTATCTGTAGTAAGCGAACCTACAGGCGGAGAAGTAGTGGGTACTTTCAATAAAGGTCAACAAGTAATCATTGCTAATGAAGGATATGACGGTTGGGTACCAATTGAGTCACCAGCAAGTGTTTATATTAAATCCGAATATTTAAGCGATTGCTAAACATTTGAGCGATTGTTATCAAAAATATAGTTCTTCTTTTTAAATATTTAAACCAAGACGTTACAAGTAACGTCTTTATTATTAATTATTGACGATCGTTTTCGATTTATGTTGATAATATTCTCACTAACTTAATAAATAAGTGTATCCTACTATACAATCAATCATAATTTAAGCAAAGATTATCAATTTATAATCAATACCAGTACTCAGTACTATAAGATAAATTTTTGGTAGCTAATTATAAATAAGATGAATAAAAAATATAATGTTTACGGTATCGGTAATGCTTTAGTTGATTTAGAATATACCGTAACTCCTCAACAATTAACGACTTTAGGTATAGATAAAGGAGTAATGACATTGATGGATGAGCAACAACAATTTAAGGTAATTGAAACTCTTCATGCGGCTACCAAAAAATCTAGTGGCGGTTCGGCGGCAAATACTTTAGTAGCCATAAGTCAATTGGGAGGAAAAGGTTTTTATTGTTGTAAGGCGGCTAATGATCAGATGGGAACGTTTTATTTACAAGACTTAGTTGATTGTGGTTTAGATACTAATTTGACTAAAGATAATCGCCCTACTGGAATTACTGGTAAATGTCTTGTCTTGATAACTCCAGATGCCGATCGAACTATGGGAACTTTTTTAGGGATTACCAGCGAATTAGCTCCCGAACAATTAAATAAACAAGCTATAACTGACTCAGAATACATTTACATAGAGGGCTATTTAGTTACCTCCTCAACCGCTTTAGAAACTGCTCTTACAGCTAAAAAATATGCCCAACAAGCAAAGATTAAAACTGCTTTTTCTTTATCTGATCCGAATATGGTTGATTTTTTTCGGGATAATATACAGGCGATTATTGGCGATGGAGTTGATTTATTATTCGCTAATGAATTAGAAGCTTTAAAAATAGCTCAGAGTGATAAAATTGAAGATGCGATCGCATACTTGAAAACGATCGCTAATTGTTTTGCCATTACTAGGGGTAAAAACGGTTCACTAATCTACAATGGGAATGAATTAATTGAAATCCCTGCGTTTGAAGTTACTGCCATTGATACTATTGGGGCAGGAGATATGTATGCAGGTTGTTTACTTTATGGTATTACCAATGGTTTGAGTTGGACACAAGCGGGAAAACTTGCTTCTAGTGCATCGGCAACTCTAGTCGGCAACTACGGTGCTAGATTAAAAACAGAAGTTCTTCAATCTTTATTGACCCAAATTATTGATTAACGTTTAAGTAGTTGTGATCATCTGATCTAAACTATACTGCTCAGAAGATGAAATCAAAAAATATTAATTTGAATACCGATTATTGAATTGTTACGATCGTAATAATTCAATTTTCTCAAAGGGAAATCGTTTCTTACCCTAAATTTAAGATTGTTATTGTTTTGAAAACAACCATTTTATTGTCGGTAGTGAAACTTATTTTTGTTGTTATGAGTGAAATATCTTGATTTATTAATCAGTAATTTATTCTTTTAATATAAAGCTACGTAATAATATGTAAGTAGTAATACGTACACAATAAGGTAGATAGTAATTTTTTAAAAAATAAACCCTTAGATAGATATTCGGTACTCAAGGGATAGATATTTGTTGATATTGATTACAGCTTACCAATGTTATATCCGTGAACTCAAAATAATTGTGTTAAAGATCACAACAAAATATAGTTATTTGCACCGATGTATTTTTTTAGCAAAATAGGGAAACTAACATAGACAGCAAAAAATAAATATTTAGTTAGTATGCAGAATCTAAGTCTAGATAAAAGCCAAGAAATAAATATTGAGACAACAAATTTAGAAAATTATTTAATCCAAGAATTTGAAGATTTAAATTTATTTTTTCTTAACTTAGAAAGTTTTGCTCAAGAAGACAGTAATATAGACATCAATAATTGGCAACAACAAATCAATCAATTACCAAACGAAATACTATCCTCAACAAAAGTAGCAATCGTCTCAGAACAATTTTTTGGTAATACCAACACAGATTATGCTTTAGAAGCACAAACTTTATACATCAACGAACAACTTTTACAAAAGACATCTTTATCAGAAATAATAACAATGATCGAAACACAACTAAACAATAATCAATCTAGTCTAGAATCAGATACTCAAAACCGTACTCCTATTTCTTTAAATGTAGGTAGTTTTGAATCTCATTTGGATAATCATATTCATGACAATAATTGTAATTGTGAAGCCTGTTTTTATCCTCTAGCTGATGATGAAGACGAATCAAATCAAGCAGAAGTAGCTAGCAATAATCCCACACTGGAAACAACAATCGATAATAGCAATATTTTTAAATTGCATAGTAACCCTACCGCTAACCATACAATCTATTTAGATTTTGATGGTCATTATTCACCAAATAGTACTTGGGAAGATAATAATTCTTTGAGATTAAGAGCTTATAGTACTGATAGCGATGCAAATAACTTTAGCGACTCAGAATTAAATAATATTCAAAAAATGTGGCGAAGAGTAGCCGAAGATTTTGCTCCTTTTAACATCAACGTTACTACCGAAGAGCCAACCGATTTAAACGATTTAAAAAGAACCAGTTATAACGATCCCACTTGGGGTATTCGAGTCGCAATCACTAAAAATCTTAATCTTGATACTAATCAAAATATTCAAAACGCAGGTGGTGGTGGTACTGCTTATTACAACAGTTTTAACTGGGGCTCGGATGAAGTTGCTTTAGTATTTAACAGTAGTGCTTATGCAGGAGGAGAAACTATTTCTCATGAAGTAGGTCATGCTCTAAACTTACGCCATGATGGTCAAAACTCTTCACAATATTATGCTGGACATACTAGAGGTGAAACAAGCTGGGCTCCAATTATGGGTGCAGGTTTTATCGGCTATGACGAAAACGTAACTCAATGGAGTCGTGGTAGTTCATATTACGGTGGAACTGAAAATCAAGATGACTTAGATGTTATTGCTAATGGTAACGGCTTTAGTTATCGTGAGGATGATCATGGTGATGCCAACAATTCAGCTACCGATTTAGTTTTGAATAGCGATCGAACATTTGGGATTATTGAACGTAACGATGATCTTGATGTTTTCAAATTCACAGTTGGTGCTGGAGTTATTTCTTTAAATATTACTTCTGCTTCTCGTGCTTACATTACTAATGGTAATAACTATGACACTGAATATTTCACCAGCTACGGTTCTAACTTGGATATTTGGGCCGGAATTTATGATGATTCAGATTCATTAGTTGCTCAATCTAACCCGACAGATTATCTTTGGGCTGAGTTTACTGATTTGTCTCTAGATTCAGGTACTTATTATTTAAAAATTGATGGAGTTGGTACAGGAAATCCCTTATCAAGTAATCCAAGTGGTTATAGTGATTATGGTAGCTTAGGGCAATATATCATTAATAATACCTTTGAACCAACCGAGCTAATTGAACCACCAACCGAACCACCAATTGAACCACCAACCGAACCAACTGAACCACCAACCGAACCAACTGAACCAACCCTACCTCCTAATACACTTATTGGTACAAGTGGAGATGATTCACTAACTGGTAATGACGAAAGTCAAAAAATAGAAGGTTTAGCAGGTAAAGATACTTTAGTTGGTAACGGTGGGGATGATACCCTTGATGGTGGTACACAAGTCGATCGATTAATTGGTGGAAACGGGAACGATACTTATTATGTTGACCAGTAGAAGTGATTTTGTTAAAGAAGAACCTAATCAAGGTTTAGATACAGTATTTACTTCAGTTGATTATCGTATGCGCAACAACCTAGAAACACTGATTTTGACAGGAAATAAGAAGATTACCGGTTACGGTAATAATGCAAACAATACATTAATAGGAAATAATGTAACAAACAAATTAGACGGGCAAAAAGGTAACGATTGGCTAGAAGGAAATGAAGGAAATGATATTCTAGATGGTGATATTGGTCGTGATACGATGAGTGGCGGATTAGGAAATGATACTTATTACATAGATAATCAAGATGATCTTATTATTGAAAAACCAGATGAAGGTTTAGATAAAGTCAATAGTTCGGTCGATTATACTTTACCTAGTAACTTTGAAGATTTAACCTTACAGGGTACAGATAATTTAAATGGATTAGGAAATTCTCTTGATAACAGGATTAAGGGTAACAAAGCTGATAATCTAATTAGTACTTATGAAGGTCAAGATTTTTTAATGACTTTAGATGGTAATGATACTATAGACGGTGGTATTGATGTTGATCGAATGATTGGTGGACGAGGTGACGACTTATATTATGTAGATGAAACAAATGATCTAGTTGTAGAAAGATCAGACCAAGGTACAGATACTGTTATAAGTTCTGCTTCTTATCGATTAAGAGATCATATAGAAAAACTAGTTTTAACAGGTAATAATAACATTAACGGTAGTGGTAGTAGTTATAATGAAGAAATTATCGGTAACGATAAAAACAATTATTTATCTGGTAACAATGGCGACGATACATTAATCGGTAACAAAGGAAATGACACTTTAAAGGGTGGACAAGGTGATGATCAGCTATTTTTAGGAACAAATGATGGTTTTGTTGATACCGTAGAATACAAAGTTGATGAAGGTCAAGATACTATTTTCGATTTTGAAACAGGTATTGATTTGTTGTACTTTAAAAGAATACCTTTTATCGATGTTCAAGTGGTTGGTGATGATACTAATCTATTCATCGGTAATGGTATTGCAGAAGATAATAATTTTGCAACTGGTAGTTTGTTAGCAACTTTAGTCGATGTTAATGATTTGAATTCTAGCCACTTAGGTGTTGAAGGAAGTAGTTTAGCTTCTGCTAACAGTGCTAGTTTCTTTTTTAGCTAGTTTAGAGAATTAATAATTAATCATGAAGTTAGAATATAAGAATCAGCATTTGGTGTTTTGTTATCAGCCCAAATGCTGTGTAGCTATTAATTATTAACTATTTATAATCGTCGATAAAGTTGTTCTAATTTAGTTACATTACCGCTTAGGGTATATTTATCCAAAACTCTTTGTCTAGCTTTTTTACCTAACATAATACTCATTTCAGGATGGTGAGAAAATAAGGGTAAAATGGTTTTTAATTGACTGGTGACATCATGGGTATCAAGGACTATTCCTGCTTTAGCTAAAACTTCTCCATCAGCACCTGCGTCAGTCGCAACACAAGCTAAGCCACAAGCCATTGCTTCTAGTAATGATAATGATAATCCTTCGACCAAAGAAGGCAAAATAAATACATCAGCACTACGTAAAATATCAATTCTTTTTTCTTCATCAACGATCGTACCTAGCCAAATAATCCCCTCATCTTGATTATAAATCGGTTTTAGATTAGGACTTAAATGCCCATCGCCCATCATTAATAACTTGGCATTTTCTCCCATTGAACATTGTTTCCATGCTTTGAGTAAAGATTCAATGTTTTTTTCGACAGCTATTCTTCCCTGATAAACAAACAATTGTTGATGCAGATATTGATGCTTAAAATAAGAATAACCTGTAGTATATTTTTGAGTATCAACGCCATTAGGAATAATTTCTAGCTTGTTTTGAGGTACACCTAACTTAACTAATAAATCTTTTTGCATTTGTGAAAAAACGATCGTTTTATGATACTTAGCAAGACAAGGAGCATATAACTGATAAGTTAGATATTGAGTACTAGATTTTAGATTACGTAAACGACTATCAAAAGGTGGATGAAAAGTAGCGACTAAAGGAATATTTAGTTTGTGGCAAATTTCAGGTAAAGTAAAATCGAGAGGAGACAAAGTCAAAGAAGCATGAACTAAATCAGGTTTTAACTTCTTCAGTGCTTGTAATAAAATTTTAGTCGATTTAGGAGCGGGAATTGTATAAATTTGCGATTTGTATAAAAACGGAAGATTAACCTCAGCAACATAATTTTCCTGAGTAGAAGAATCATCATCATCTTGGCTAAAATGAAGAAAACTTACCTGATAGCCTCTAGTTATCAGACAATTAGTAATCTCTCTGCTGTAAGTAACATTGCCACAAAAAGGGGATTTTTTTCCTAGCCAAGCTATGTGCATTCAAATTTATCTTTAATAAAAATCAACTCAAGTTAAAGTTTATAAACAGTAAAGGTTTGAAACTCAAGTGTTTTCGCATCATACAGCATTTTATTCATAATTAATAAAAGATTGCATGATCGATTAAACATTTGTTATTCATTGCTCATTGTATCTTGAGCGGGTAAATAATTGAAACGATTTAGCCGTGTTCTGGTTAATTCTTGATAAAATGATTAACAAATCGCTCCTTCAAACACTAATTTCATTATGGATAAAACTATTCTCGATGTCATGACTCCTACGCCTATTACTGTAACGCCAACAACTAACTTGAGTGATGCGATCGCAATTCTAGCTAAACATAAAATTAGTGGTTTACCTGTGGTAGATGAAGATGATAATTTAGTCGGAATGCTATCAGAAAGTGACTTAATGTGGCAAGAAAGCGGTGTTGAACCACCACCATACATTATGATACTTGATAGCATTATCTATCTACAAAACCCTAAGCATTACGAAAAACAAATACATAAAGCATTAGGGCAAACTGTTGGCGATGTAATGAGTGAAAAACCAATTACGATTAAAAGTAACCGTAAAGTCAAAGAAGCAGCTCAAATTTTACATCATAAAGAGATTCGTCGTCTTCCTGTAATCGATAATCAAGGTAAGGTAATTGGAATTGTTACTCAAGGCGATATTATTAGAGAAATGGCACTGGAATAATGAGTAATGAGTAATGAGTAAAAACTGTTAATTATCAATTATCAATTGTCAATTGTCAATTATTATCTACCTAATACCTAACAACTAACACCTAAACTATAAATAGTTGATAAGTATTACAATGGAATTATAAACAATTTTTAATAAAGAAATTAGATAATATGAGTCTTACTCCTGAATCAATTAAACAACTACTTTATTCTGAAGATTTTGGTGAGCGTATCAAGGGTATCAATGAATTGAGAAATATTGACAAAAAAACAGCTTACGAATTGATTAAACCCCTTGTTAAAGATGACAATGTTAGAGTAAGATATGCGGCTGTTTCTCAAATGGATACTTTAGGTGATGTCAATAAGGAAGAATCATTAGAAATAATTAAAGAGAGATTATACAATGATCCTGAATCTGATGTCCGTGCCGCCGCCGCTGATGCTATTGGTGGGTTAAAACTTACCCAAGCTTTTCCTGATTTAAAAAAAGTTTATAACGATACTTCTGACTGGCTGATTCAATTTAGTATTTTAGCCGCCTTAGGAGAATTAGGACACGAAGACGGTTTTGATTTGTTAAAAGAGGCACTAGAATCTGATAACGCATTATTACAAACTACAGCTATTAGTGCTTTAGGTGAGTTAGGCAATCATAAAGCAGTTGATTTGCTGGTTGGGTTTGCTGACAATACAGATTGGCAAGTACGTCATCGTTTAGCTCAAGCTTTAGGTAAATTAGGCGGAGATGAAGCTCAAAAAACTTTAATTAGTTTAGCTGAAGATGAATCTAATCTTGTCGCTCAGGAAGCAAAAAATTATTTGTAAATTATTGAGTTTAAAAAATAGATTTAAAATCAGGCTTAAAAAATAAACAGCTTAAATCGATAACTTTTTTTTAATATAAAGACGTAGTATTACTATGTCTTTATTATTTATGATCAATTACTTAACTAGTATTAGATACTCTCTAATAGGTATTATGCTATACGACTAATCGATCGGCTCAAAAAAAGTTATTTTTAAGATTTTTTTTATGCGTAAAATTGACAGTTGTATGTTAATATTAAGAATCTTTAAGTTAAATGGAGTTTGTTAAAGCGAGTGCGTAAGACAATTATTTCTCAACTAGTTATATCTTTACTTTTAGGCAGTTTAAGCGTAGTCAGCCTAAATAGTTCCTCATTGGCACAAACAAACAATGAAGCAATTAGAGCGACTAGATTAAATTCTCAGCAACAAGAAAAATTATCTAAGTTACTCAACCAAGGTAGAAAATATGTCAAAAAAGGCGATTTAGATAATGCATTAAATGCTTATCGTCAAGCATCAACGATCGACGATCGTAATGCTAAAATATTTTCAGGAATGGGTTACTTATACGCCTCCACACAAAACTATCCTGCCGCCGCAGGTGCATATGAAAAAGCAGTTGCCCTAGCTCCAAAAAATGCTGATTTTTTATATGGTTTAGCTTATAGCTTGGCTCAGATGAAACAAGATACTCAAGCGATAAATACTTATAACCAAGTCTTAAAATTACAACCTGATAATGTAGATACTTTAATTGCTTTAGGCGTTTTACTTCTGAGAAATGAACAATATCAAGAAATAGAAAACTATTTTGAACGTATTGTCGCACTTCAACCAAAAAATGAAACAGCATATGATTTGATGGCAACCTCACTTTATCAGCAAAAGAAAAATACTCAAGCCATTAATTTTATTGAATCAGCTTTAAACACATTTCCAGCAAACCAAGATTTAAGACTAAAATTAGCTACCGCCTATTTAAGAGAAAACCAATTAAATAAAGGTTTAGAGCAATTAAATATGCTCACAGTTTCTAATCCTGATAATTCTCAACTAATTTTAAAAACAGGTATTATTTACGAACAATTAAATGATTATGACAAAGCACTAAATGCTTATGAAAAAGCATCCGCTTTAGATAACAAATCCTTACCTGCTTATGGTGGAATTGCCAGAATTTACGAACAACAAGAAAATTACATTCAAGCCATTGTTGCTTATCGTCGTTTTGTGGAAATAGCACCCCAAAATCCTCACGGTTATCATCGTCTAGGATTACTTCTAAAACAAAGAGGGCGTAATGCCGAAGCACAATCTCTATTCATGCGTGCTAAAGCAATTTATGAGCAACAAGGAAATCTAGAAAAAGTAGCAGAAATACAAAAAACGTTATAATCTAAAGCTCGTTGTGATAATTTTGACTATTTATTGATCAATGTCTAAATCTAATTCCGATTTTTTTACCTTGATTTCGGGTATCACTGGGGGAATATTGTTAGTTTGTTTAACTCATTCTATTAGTCTATCTCAGTCGCTTTCTCCAGTAGTTACTAACTCAACTACAGAAATTAATATTTTTCAAGCTTTAGTCTTGGGCATGGTACAGGGATTAACAGAATTTATCCCCATTAGTAGTACAGCTCACCTCAAAGTCATTCCTGTGGCTTTAGGTTGGGGCGATCCGGGCGTAACTTTTACCGCTATTATTCAACTAGGTAGTATAGTCGCTGTCTTGTGGTATTTTTGGCAAGATTTAAGCAACTTAGCACAGGGAGTTAGTAAAGCATTTAAAACAAAAAATTATCAAGCTCAAGAGTTTAAAATTATTACAGGTATCTTGATTGGTACGATTCCGATCGTTATTTTAGGTTTATCATTAAAGATATTTGTTCCTGACTTAGATAATTCCGCTTTTCGTAGCATGACTACTATTGCGATCGCTTCAATTGTTATGGCATTATTATTAGGATTAGCCGAAAAAATTAGTAACAATCAACGCAATTTTGAAAACCTAACTACTCTTGATGGAATTATAATTGGTTTTGCTCAATCATTAGCACTGATACCGGGAGTATCTCGTTCAGGCTCAACTATTACCGCTGGGTTGTTTTTAAATCTAGAAAGAGCGACGGCGGCTCGATTTTCTTTTCTCTTGGGTATTCCCGCTATTACCTTAGCTGGATTAGTTGAACTTAAAGATGTTTTTACAGGAGACGCTGGCAGTATTGGAATTATTCCTTTGATTATCGGTTTAATCTCTTCGGGTATTTTCTCTTATCTCTCTATTGCTTGGTTGATAAGTTATTTACAACGTCAAAGTACATGGGTTTTTGTTTGGTATCGTTTAGTATTTGGTGTTGTAATTTTGTTTACCGTAATCAGTAATTAATAACTATTCTCAATTCCCCATTCATGGTTATAGATTATCCAAAAGACATAGACCAAAAATAAGCAGAAAATGCTAAAGTAGTGTTGAGAATTTAACGTCAAATATCGAAGATTTAAATAATGGATACTACCGAAACCTACTCTTCTCAAGTGAGTCATCAAGAAGAAATTGAAACTGTTATTTATAGCTTAGAAGAAAATGACAGTGCGATGGTGCAAAAGAATGAGAATGCTCATCTTTGGAAGTTTCAATATAGTGATGTTGAAGTTTTTGTACAACTGACAGGAGAAAATAGTGATGACTTGTTTACAGTTTGGTCTGTCGTTTTGTCTTTACCTTTAGATAACGAATCTCAAACCATGCGTCAGTTATTAGAACTAAATTGGAGTAGTACATTTGAAACTTCTTTTGCTATTATGAACGAACAAGTGGTAGTGTCTGCTCAACGTACTGTGGATGATTTGTCGGCTAGTGAAATTTCACGTGCAATAACTTTAGTTGCAACAGTAGCTGACGAATACAAAAGCGGGGAGTTACCTTCATAAAAAAATTGTGAATCAAAAATAATTTTTACCTCTTAAAGCTTAAGTCTCAACGCTCAGGAGTGAACATTCGGTGTATTACTCAGCCTTTTTTCGCCTCTGTAATATCTAAGCAAACTATCAAGAGTGGAAGTTCGGTATCTTAAGCACCTGAGCGAGCCGTATTATTGGTTGGGGGTGGAGTTAGACCTCTTTCACCGCTTCTACCATTATTAATTAATAACTATCAACTATCAATCGTGACTGGAAATTCTCTACCTGAAAAAGAATTTGAACTAAAATATCAAATTGGTAAATTAGCTTTTGAGCAAGGGCGGTATCGTGTCAGCATTCAAAACCTACATCAAGCTGAAAAGTTAGTTTCTCCTTATAGTCGTTTAGGAGAAGAAGTCAAAATGTGGTTAATTAATGCTTATCAAGCACTTGGTGATAGCCAAAAAGCGATCGAATTATGCCACGAATTAATGACTCATCCTCGTAGTAAAACTAAACAACAAGCTCAAAGATTACTCTACATTATTCAAGCACCAAAATTACAACGCCCATCAGAATGGATGACGCAAATTCCTGAAATGCAATTATCGGATGATAATCCTCAAAAATATCAACCAATAACTAAGAAAAATAAGCAACCAAAACCTAAACGTCAAATCGAATTAGTAGATATGAGTACTGTTAATAATCAAGATAATAATTTTATTTGGTTGACTTTATTACTTTCTTTTTTTACCTTGTTTGGCTTGTTATTTTTTTAGCCTAAATAGGCGAAAATGTCTTTTGAAAGTCAATAGTTTGTCTTAATTAAAGAAATATAGTTAATTTAATTTTTATTAGTTTAAAAACAGACTAAGTAATGAATGAATATAAGTTTATCTTACTAATTAGTCACTAATTAACTGTGACATGATCTTTTTTTATCTAACTTTTTAGCTCAAACATAAAGGAAAAGATAGCAATAATTAGTAGTTGATAGTTATTGAGAATTAAAAATTTGATTTTCTTTTTAAATATAGCTAATCATTTAGTATTGAAATAAATAGATATCGTTATTGAATTTTAAAATTTCTATTTGATTTTCTGATATTGTTAATTAGATATTAGGAATAATAAAATTCATTGATAATCAAGAATAATTAGCTTCTTAACCTTCCCTTTACCAAAGAAAAGCACAGTTCATATTATTATTAAAGGCAAGATACTGTTAAGTTTTTTAAAATTAAAATATCATGCTAAAAAATAATCATAAATTACTCTCTTATTTATCCGTAGGTGCTTTAGCACTAGGAATTACCGCTTGTGGAGGAACAGGTGACGATGCGGCTACAGTCGATCCAGGAGAAACCGTTCAAGGAGAAACAGCAGAATTATCATTACCTTTTGAAGAAACAGTTCAAATTAACGGTGCAGGTGCATCTTTTCCTTCTCCTTTATACCAAAACTGGTTTTCACAACTAGCTGGTGTTGCACCCGATTTGCAGGTTAATTATCAATCTGTTGGTAGTGGTGCTGGGGTTAAACAATTTATCTCCGAAACAGTTGATTTTGGTGCAAGTGATGTAGCCATGAAAGATGAAGAAATAGCTCAAGTTAGCAGAGGTGTTTTACTTTTACCGATGACAGCAGGAAGTATTGTTTTTGCTTATAACTTACCGGGTGTGGAAGGTTTACAACTAAGTAGGGAAACTTACACCAATATTGCTTTAGGTAATATAACGCAATGGAATGACCCCGCAATTGTTGCTGATAATCCCGATTTAGAATTACCAGACAAACCGATCACTTTTGTACATCGCTCTGATGGTAGTGGTACAACAGGAGTTTTAACTAAGCATTTTAGTGCGATTAGTCCTGAATGGAAAGATACTATTGGTGATGGTAAGACAGTACAATGGCCAACTAATAAAGGTAGCTTCCTCGGTGGTAAAGGTAATGAAGGTATTACCGCAACCTTAAAGCAAAATGAAGGTTCGATGGGTTATGTCGAGTATGGTTATGCTAAAAACAATGGTTTAACAATGGCGGCTTTAGAAAATAGCTCAGGTGAGTTTATTGTACCTAGTGATGAAAGTGCTTCTAAAACATTGGCTAATGTTGAGTTACCTGATAACTTACGTGCCTTCATTTTAGATCCAGAAGGTGCCTGATTCTTATCCGATCGTTACTTATACATGGCTTTTAGCTTACGAGCAATATGATGATCCTAACACAGCGATCGCAGTAGAAGCGATGATTCAATATGGCTTAACCGAAGGACAAAAAAGTGCACCTCAACTAGGATATATTCCCTTACCTCAAAATGTGATTGAAAAAGTAGCGGCAAAAGCTGATGCCATTACACCTGATTATACAATTAACGTTAACTAGAATTTAACTTTTGTTAATTACAGTAGAAATAGAAGATTAGGTTGGTTAGGGGAATATAATTTTAATTCCCTTAACTCCTCGCTTTGAGTATTTCAACGTCAGTCAAAATTAATTTTTAGCTGAGGGAAAATTATTCTATTTCCAGAAAGTCTTACCCATTATTCATTTGAATGATCTGTATTTTTATTCAAAAACAAAGAACTTATTTTAGGGCTGAAAATCTAAACTAATCAGTTTCAATCGACAAATAAATAACTTTTATTTTTATTGAGTCAAATTATTTAATATCTTATAATGACAAGTTCAGATTATAGCAATGATAATGGTTTTGCTAGTACACGATCGCCATTAGAAAAAAAATTAGATCAAGGATTTCGTTGGTTAACTTTAATTTTCGCCATTAGTATTGCACTGATTTTAATTAGTATCGCTTTCATTGTTGCTAAAGGAGGATGGCCAGCTATTGTTGAATATAACTGGCGTTTTTTCACTAACAGTAATTGGAATCCTGTTACAAAAGAATATGGTGTTTTAGCGGTTATTTATGGTACTTTAGTTAGTTCTTTGATTGCTTTAATAATTGCTATACCTTTAGGATTAGGAGCGGCAGTATTTTTAAGTGAAGACTTTTTACCAGAAGGAGTACGTACTGTACTGGTATTTTTAGTTGAACTCCTCGCCGCTATACCAAGCGTAGTTTACGGATTATGGGGGATTTTTGTTTTAATTCCTTTAACCAAAGTTTTTGGTACTTGGTTGCACGATAATTTTAGTTGGTTTCCTTTGTTTGGTAGCGAACCGGCAGGGCCTGGTATGTTACCTGCGGGGATAGTTTTAGCGATTATGATTTTACCCATTATTATTGCTATTTCTCGTGATTCTTTGGCTTCTTTGCCTTCAGATTTGCGTCAAGCATCCTTGGGTTTAGGGGCAAGTCGATGGGAAACTATTTTTCGAGTTTTAATTCCGGCGGCAGTTTCGGGGATTGTGGGGGGAACGATGTTAGCTTTAGGTAGAGCGATGGGTGAAACCATGGCGGCAACAATGATTATCGGTAACTCTAATCGTTTGAGTCTTTCGATTTTAGATCCTGCTAATACGATCGCTTCATTAATTGCTAACCAGTTTGCTGAAGCCGATGGATTACAAATCTCAGCTTTAATGTATGCAGGTTTAGTATTGATGATTTTAACTTTAATTGTCAATATCTTAGCCGAATTTATTGTCAACCAAGTTAAAGCTAAATACGAATAACAAGTATTAATTGATAATTGATAATTGATAATTGACAATTGACAATTAAGATTTCTTACTCATTACTCATTACTTCTTACTCATTACTCAATTATTATGACTGTTTCTCCAATAGCCAGTTTAAAAAAGAAACCGACTAGTACTCGTGCCATTGTTGGTTCAGTAATGACGGGTATTAGTGCTTTATGTTTAATTATCACCTTAATACCTTTAGGTGCGGTTCTTTATTTTGTTATCGTTCAAGGTTTTAGTCGTCTGAATTTTAATTTATTGACTGAGTTACCACCACCACCGGGATTATCAGAAGGAGGTTTAGGAAATGCAATTCAAGGAACATTAGTTGTAGTGGGAGTTGCGACTCTAATTGCTGTGCCGATCGGGATTATGACGGCTGTTTATCTTTCTGAATTTAGTGGTGGTAATAAATTCGCTACTTTTATTCGTTTTGCGACTAATGTATTAAGTGGTGTACCTTCGATTATTGCGGGAATTTTTGCTTATGGTTTGTTAGTTTCTACACAAATAACTGGCTTTTCCTCCGTAGCAGGGGGTGTAGCTTTAGCCGTGTTGATGTTACCAACAATTATCCGCACAGCAGATGAAGCACTTAAAATTGTCCCTCAAGAAATTCGTTGGGCGGCTTTGGGTGTGGGGGCATATAACTATCAAACTGTCCTTAAAATTGTTCTCCCTGCGGCGTTACCGGGTATCATCACTGGTGTTACTTTAGCAATAGCAAGGGCGGCAGGTGAAACAGCACCTTTGATTTTTACGGCTTTGTATTCTAATTTTTGGCCAAATGTATCTGCAGAAGGTTTATTAGAGCCGATCGCTACTTTATCAGTTTTGGTTTATAATTTTGCCATTCTGCCTTTTGAACCTCAACAACAATTAGCTTGGGCAGGTTCTTTAATATTGGTATTCTTAGTATTAATTACTAGTGTACTTGCCAGATTAGCTACTCGCAAACAAGTTTATTAAATTTATCGCTTATTTTTTCAGTAAGGATTTGAATCAATGATACAAACCAACCCAGTTAGTTTTGAAAAGTCTATTCAACAAACAGTTTTAGATGTTCGTAACGTAGATATATTTTATGGCAAGTATAAAGCCGTAGCAGGTGTAAATCTAGAGATACCGAAAAATAAAGTAACTGCTTTTATTGGTCCATCAGGATGTGGTAAAAGTACAATTCTAAGATGTTTTAATCGTCTTAATGATTTGATTAGTTCATTTAGTTTAAAAGGAAAAGTTACTTATCATGGACAAGATTTATATGCTAAAGATATCGATCCGATTGAGGTAAGAAAACAAATCGGTATGGTATTTCAACGCCCTAATCCTTTCCCTAAAACTATTTATGATAATGTTGCCTATGGTGCTAGAGTCAATAAATATAAAGGTGATCTTGATGAGTTAGTTGAGACTTCCTTGCGTCGTGCTGTTTTATGGGATGAAGTAAAAGATAAGTTACAAGAAAGTGGTTTTTCTCTTTCTGGTGGACAACAACAAAGATTATGTATTGCTCGTACGATCGCCGCCGAACCTGAGGTAGTATTAATGGATGAACCTTGTTCTGCTTTAGATCCTATTTCTACTCTTAAAATCGAAGAATTAATGCACGAATTAAAGCAAAAATACACGATCGTAATTGTAACTCATAATATGCAGCAAGCGACTAGAGTTGCTGATTTAACTGCTTTTTTTAATGCCGAAGCAGTCGGTGAAGGTAGCAAAGTTGGTTATTTGGTTGAATTTGATCAAACTGAAAATATATTTAGTAATCCGACTCAACAAGCAACTCGTGATTATGTTAGTGGGAGATTTGGATAATAATTGAGAATGAAGAATTATTTTTACGATTGATAAAATGTTGGTTTCTAATCTTAAATAGATAAATTATATTTGCTAAGTTTAGTTTTTTTTTGACTATAGCTATAGCGAAATTATCAGTTCATAAATTTAATATAGTAGGGACGTTGTAATATAACTTCCCTATAGCTCGATCGTGTTTTAATTAATTTAAGTAATAGTACAAATATCTTTTGATTTTTAATCAACACAGGTTAATATTTATCTAGATTTATTTAGAAATAAAAAATATTAATCATGAATAGTAATGACAGACAAAAAGAAATACAAAAATGGGCAATGTTGATTCATTTTTCTTTACTGAGCGGTTTAGTTGTACCTTATTTGGGTTTTGCCGCTCCGATTATTCTTTGGCAAATTAAAAAAGATGAATTTCCCGAAATCGATGCTCATGGCAGAATGGTTACTAATTGGATAATCACTTCTGTTATCTATAGTGTTATTTGTGGTGTTCTTTCGATCGTCGTAATTGGACTATTATTAATCCCTATTTTGATTGGTATGAGTCTTGTTTTTCCTGTTATCGGCGGTATTAAAGCAAATGAAGGTAAACTATGGAAATATCCTTTGACGATCAGTTTTTTGTAATTCTAATTTTGGCTCTTTAAATTGAAACTAAAACATAATAAATAATTAAATACAGACGTAGATAAATATTGATTTAACTAAACAAAGATACTATATAAGCTAATAACAAATCGATCGTTGTACGTCTGAAAAAGTACAAGTTTGAAAAACAAAATATTTCTTTTCTGAGAAAATATTGATTAAAAATTAAGTTTTTTTCAAGTTTTGTTAGTTAAATTAATTACTATGATAAGTTAAAAATCTCAATGTAGTAATTATTATGACTCTAGAGCAATTTACATTACTAATACACCCTATATTAGTTGTTATCGGTGTTTTTCCCTTGATCGGTATCGTTTCTTATTTTGCATGGGAAACAAGACAAAGAAGACTGAGTATCAAAGCCGGAAATAAAAGTAAAATACCTCCTGCGGTGGGTAAAACCCACGTTCAAATTGGTAAATTACTATCTGGTGCAGTTTTTATTGTCACCTTAGTCGGTTTAGCCAGACCAATTATTGTGAAAAATATTCTCAAACTAGAATTGTGGAGTACTAATACTTTTCAGTTTATCTTTTTAGTTTTTCTGTTTGTTCTTACCGCTGTATCTTTTTATTTTTTATTATCAGCAAGAGAGAAGCTTTGGCGAGGCGTTTTTGCAACTTTAAGTGGTATGGGCGTTGTTATATTAGGATGTCAAGATGGTATTTTTCGTCGTACAAATGAATGGTATGTCTCTCACTATTATTATGGAGTTTTAGTCTGTTTATTGATGATTTTTTCGATCGCTATTATTGATAATATTTACCGTGATAAATCTTTAAAATGGCGTAATGTTCATATTATTCTTAACTGTCTAGCCTTATTATTATTTGCAGGGCAAGGAGTAACAGGTGCAAGAGATTTATTTGAAATTGGATTATATGCTCAACCACCCGGAATAATTTTACCTTTTATGTAATAAGTAATTAATCATTTTTAAGGAACAATAAATAGATTAATTTAGTCTTAATAGTATTATTCATTGGCAACAAATTTTAATATTTTTAATAATTTATTCACTTAGCTCTATTTATATAATGTAAATAATTTGTCTAATCACAAATCTATCTCGGGAGAATTGATCATGAGTCGAAAATTACCACCTCAACATTCTTGGTTAAAAATAATTCCTTTATCAGTTGGATTGATGTGTAGCTTAACAATAATTCCTCCTCAGGTAAATGCGATCGAATTTCCTGACGCACCAGAAAGAAATCCACCAAAAAGTACCGCCGCAGGAGGTAGAAGAGGTGGCTGTATATCAGGCAATCAAACAATTAAAGCATTTACTCCGGGTGATAATAATTACATTAAAACAGTTTCTGGACAACCTCAATTATTCGTTTACATACCCAAAACTAAAGCTAAATTTTTGCAATTTGCGATTACTAACCAAAATGGAGAAAACGTTAATTTTCAAGAAATTCAGATTACAGATGGAAATTACGTCATGACGATTAACCTTCCTCAAACAATGGAGTTACAAACAAACCAAAAATATCAATGGGAAGTATCCTTAATTTGTCAACCAATGTTTATTAATACAGGTAATTACACTAAAGGAATTATCGAGAGAGTGAGTTTACCATCAGAAGTTCAAGCACAGTTAGAAACATTGGCTCAAGAAAATACTGTCGCTCAAGCCCAATTATATGCTAATCAAAATATCTGGAGCGAAACTTTATCTTTAACTTATACTTTACGAGAGTCTCAACCAGAGCAATGGCAACAACTATTAACCTCAGTTGGTTTAGGTGATTATGCTGATAAAATATTTACTCTACCAAATACACAAGTAGTGCCGACTAAAAAAGAAGAAAAATAAATTTATTCTTGTGATGATTGATAGTTACTGATGGATAATTAATTAGTAGCGTTCAATTATCCATCTAAAAAGTAAAGCTAAAATAACTATCAATAATTAAATTGTCACTATCAATATTTTGGAAACAAGTAACTATAACGATTAACCCCCCGGTTTACAAACATTATAATCTTCGTGAGAGACAACAGCTTCAGGAACAACTAGACTACCATGATCTCGACAAATTAAGCGATAATGCCGTGTAACGGGAATACTAATAATAAATCGATCGTGTCTGAGTCTTTTTCCTCTAAAATAAGTATAGCAAGTATTTTTTTGGATATCTTGTATAATTTGTCTAGCTTTAACCACCACATTTTTAGGTAAAGACCTTAAATCAATTATATCGTTAGCAAAACTATCTTTCCACGCATTTTTCTCATTCTTTATCTGCTGTTTAAGAGTTTGTTTTTGCACACATTTATGACAAACTTTTCCGTAACCTATATGACCACAAGTGAACTTTTTCTTTCTTCTAGACATCTTTTTCTACCCCAAAAAAAGTGATGTTGATTAGTGAATAATTAGCGATGAAAGAATCTGTTGTTAGCCAAATATACTGTATGAATACTCCATTATGTCTGACTATTTAAATATTTACAATTAAGTCAATAAATTACTTTAGTAATTGATACTAATTTTAATTATTTGTCTTTAATATTTTAATTTTATACAAATATTTTTTAGCGATTAAACGAACAAATACTACTAATTGATTTATTAATAATATCTAAGCAATAAATACAGCATTATTAATAATTTACAGAGTAATTTGTCACGGATGGTATGAGCTAAATCCTCAGCCTAAAATCATCAGCAACAAATGATATAGCTATAGATACAAGTTCTTTAATCAGAATCAATAACCTACACAATAACGAGAATAAAAAGAATAAATAAGACAATCAGATAAAATTTTATTATCTATCTTGATTATCTAAGTTTTCTCTTTTAAGCTAAATCAACATAGCAAAACTCAAAAAAATCGATATTTTACTTAATTGAACAAGCTCAATAACCGCCATTCGCTATAATTTTATCTTTTTAATAACACTAAAAAGGATATTAGCTTGGTCATCATATTAAGAATATTACTAAGTAGCTCCACCTAAATAAAAGAAAGTTTGTAGTTACCCCTAAAGGGGTCTCAAAAGCTTTTAAGATATGGGCTTAAGCCCATACTACGAACTTAATCTTTCTGACGTTTAATTAATTGGGGCTACTTATTACTTTTTGTTTTTAGCGTAACAATGATTGATCCTTACAGCCTTACAATACAAGATCACTTTACTACTAGACAAATATTATTACAAGTTGTTAAGAAAAATATGCTTTTAATCAATCAAAATAAATCAAAAACTGAAAACAGAAGCTTAATGTTGAGATAAAAGATACAAAAGTATAAACTAATTGAGTAATATTTAAGGTAGTAAACAACTATTTGTAATGCCTAATAGTAATCAATGACTATTGTTTTAAACAAAGGTAGTAGTCAGATAATATAATTATATTAGATAATAATCTTTATTTAATTTACTGGTAAAACAGACAACCATTTCAATTCAGGTTGAAATAGTTTTGATTGATTTTGGAAGATTTAAAACTGTTACTCAAAGAGTTATTAGAATTGTAACTATTCAGTTTTAATTAAAAATAACCATAATTTTCACCTAAGTTATTAATATAATAATATGATGATTAATAATCTATTTAATTAGTCGCCTAAATTAAAAAATAATTAATCTATTAAATTTTGATCAGTTAGATTACTACTTTAATAATTCCTTATTTACCAAAATATATTAGACATATTTTAAATTGTTGAGCATAATAAAAATTAAACTTGAAAAAATAGTTGATGAGTAATAATTCTGAATTAGAAAAAATATTCACTTATGTACAGAAGCTAGAAAAGAGAATAAGTGAATTAGAATCAAAAGAAGCAATTATTATCAATACAAATCCTCTTGATAATCAAATAAAACCTTTAAACTTGTCTTTAGATAAGCTAATTGATATTTATAATGATATACCTCAACTATTAATAGAATATGGTAAACGAGTGTCTTTACAAGCCGAAAGTTACCGATCGCCAGATAAAAATAATTTAATTGTTGAACAAACAACAAGAGGAAAATATTTAGTTATTTTAATTGAAAATAATCTGAATAAAAAATATTATTTAATACCTAATTTTTCTTCTAAACTTAAAATTCATCGTCTTAAAAGTTTGACATTATTATTTACTATTCAAGGAAATAGAGATAAGATATCACCTAAGCTAAATTTAATTACTCCAACTGAGTTAGAAATTTTACCGAGTGGAAAACAGTGGCAAGTAAATAAACAGGGGAAATTGTCTGTAGAAGAAGATTCTCCTTTGGTTAAAGTAATGTCTGAATTAGAAAAGGTAATTTATGAAGAAAAACAAACACCAGAATCGATCGAAAAACTATTAAATATACTACAGCAGATTAATCAAAGAAACAGTCAATTAAATGAACAAATCAAAATTTTAGACGATCGAATTAAAAAACTTGAACCAGATTATTGCCAATTAATTAATCTTTATTATCAAAATCCGCAAGAATTTTCTCAATTAAATAGCGATACAGATAAACTACAATTGTCTAACAATACAGAAAATAGTATTTTACAAGGTAAATCAATTAAAGTTTATTTAGAAGCTAATAAATATGGTGAATATTTAGCTAAAAAAGGAGAAGACTGTCATTATTTATTCCCTAACCCACTAGAAATTTTTGACAAAACAACTTTAACGCTAACAATTTTAAGTAAATTATTCACCACCGAAAGTAAAATTCCTGTAGCTACTTTAGGTACAAATATAAAAATAATTAAACCTGCGAAAATTAGACTAGTTGAAGATTCATGGGAAAATGATTTATGGGAATTATTAAGTGCAGGAGAGATTAGTTTTTAAATATAGTTGGTGTGAGAGATAAAGCAACTAAAAATCTTGAAACAAATGTAACTGTAGATGTAAAAATTCCTGATATTTATATTAAAAAAATAAAATTTACCCCTTAAATATACGTTAATAAAAATGACTAATCAACTAAAAATTAAAAAATTATTATTGATGGAAGCAGCTGAAGATTATGTAGGTTTGTGGTCTGTCATAGTAGAAATCGAAGATTACAATCCGAAATTGGATACTGTCTCAATTAAAAATCAATGCTTGAAATTAATTAGAGAACTATTGAATGATAACTTGATTGAAGTAGGTACCTTTAATAGTAAAAGTCAGTTTGAAATATGGCAAATGTCTAATACAGAAATAATAAGTAGGATAGAAAAGGAATGGAATCAATTAAACCGTGAACCAAATATTGGAGATATAGCATGGTTCATATCAACAAAAAAAGGAGAGTTAGAATCAAAATCACTTGAAAATATAATAATTGATTAATACAATAGCACGATCGCACAACACCAGCTTTCGGCTGATTGTATCTTTCGTAGAGAATGGTTAAGCCTCAAAAAAACTGAACTATAAACCAAAACTAAAAAAAAGCGAATCCCAACAATTATTTTATAAGTAATATCGATATCAGTTTAGTGTAAAAAGATAATCATAGTTTCTATCCATCTTAATTGTGCTGAGTATCTTGCTTATTACTAACATCAACACCCCTTCATTATCTAGCTAAACTATATCTAATCTAATTTTCAGGAAAATATCAGTTTCTTAAGGTTCAATATTTAATATACGGCAGTACAAAATAAATTGATAGTTGATAATTTGGAGATAGAAGCAAAGAATGTGTCGGTGATAGATACGTCTTGAGAAAGTTATTTGTGTGTGAAATTGGAAAAATTAATAATAACTCTCAACTAAATACTGTTATATAAAACCCACTAACAATTATTAAATCTAAATAAGTTTGTCACTAATAATGTTAACCAAAATAGTCCATCGTGTATCCCAAATTAACAAAAGTAACTTTAATTCTCTCAGAGCAAGATTAACTTTGGGTATAGCATTACTATCATCTTTAGGTTTAGGTAGTGTGTCTATTTGGATGAGTTTGAGGATGCAAAACTTATTGATGATGACTCATAAAGAAACAGTTGAATATCTGACTAATCGTTTTCCTACTGATGTTGAAATTTACAGCGAAATAGTTTCAACTGATGTTGGAATTCAAAAAACAATTAATAACTTATCAAGTAAAAAAAATCTTTTGTGGTTTGAAAATCAGCAAAATGAAATTATCGCTCAATCTCCTTACTTTGACTCTAAATTAGCTACTTATCATGATATTTCCGCAATTCCTGAATTAGTTTTTTTCGATCGAGAATATTGGTTAATGTGTGGTGTCTCAACTCAGTTAAATCAAGAATTTGCTGGCAATTTATATATTGCACAAAACGTGACAAACGAACAACTTTTATTTACTTATTTAATTCGTAGTTTAACAGTCACAACTATCATCGCAGTAACGATTATGTTAATTGCGATCGCTTATTATATATCTTACTCCTTAAAACCGTTAGAAAAAATTAGTAATATAGCTGAAAGTATCTCAGCAGATGAATTAAAAGAAGTTTCAATTGACTTTAAAAATAGCCCTAATGAAGTAAGAAAACTGGCGTTAACCTTAGAACAAATGTTGATGAGATTAGGGCAAAGTTGGGATAATCAGAAACAATTATTAAGTGACGTTTCTCATGAATTAAGAACACCATTGACGATCGTATCAGGTTACTTACAAAGTACATTAAGAAGAGGAGATAATTTAACTACAATACAACGAGAAGCATTGTCTGTAGCTCAAGGAGAAGCCGATCGAACTATTTCATTATTAGAAGACTTACTACAATTAGCACGAGCTGATCATGGTACTATCAATCTAAATTTGGTAGAAGTTAATGTCAGTGATTCAGTCCAAGAAATCATTAATATGGCTCAACAATACAGCGATCGAAAAGTTAATTTTCATGAGCAAAATAGTGATCTTAAAATCAAAGTCGATCGTGATAAATTTAAACAAGTTTGTATCAATTTAATTGATAATGCCATTAAATATTCCCCTGAAGGTACACAGATAGATATTAAAATTAAAACAGAAAAATCTTTAGTTATAATTGAATTTTGCGATCAAGGTTATGGCATACCCTTAGCGGTACAAAACCGTATATTCGATCGTTTTTATCGAGTTGATGAAGCTCGTAATCGTGCAGGAGGTACAGGATTAGGATTAGCGATCGTCAAAACCTTAGTAACTGCCATGAATGGTGAAATTAATGTTGCTTCTAATACAGATAAAGGAAGTATTTTTACCCTTAGTTTTCCTCTCTATGCTTAGAAAAAACCCCGATCCCATTATTTATATTTATATTTAATTTTGCAACAATTGCTTTTTAAGCGAGTCTCCCCCTTTAAGGGGAGAATATCTAGGTGTAGCTGTCGCAATTTTTTT
Organism: uncultured cyanobacterium; assembly: GCA_963710605.1. Lineage (GTDB taxonomy): Bacteria > Cyanobacteriota > Cyanobacteriia > Cyanobacteriales > Cyanobacteriaceae > JAALKG01. The sequence goes on along the minus strand of CAVQBA010000004.1, from coordinate 798,147 downwards.
TAAACTTGGGATGATTAAATTACAGTGTTATCAGGAATAACAGCATTTTTAACAACCACAACAATACCACTACGAATCATAAAGCCTTCATCTTCACGATTAGCTTCTTCTACCCTATCTTTATTGGTTATACTTACATTTTTACCAATACGGGCATTTTTATCAATAATAGCACCTCTAATCGTTGAACCAGCACCAATTCCCATTGGAAGACTACCCTTATCGATTTTTTCTTGACGCATTTCGGAATTTTCGTAATAGTCTGAACCCATCAATAAACTATCTTCCACAATACAGTTACTTTCAATCCGAGTTCTGATACCTAGAACACATTTACTAATTCGGCATTCTTTAATGATACAACCTTCACCAATAATCGATTCAGTTACATTAGAATCTAATAACTTGGTAGGGGGTAGGTAACGTGCGCGAGTATAAATAGGTGCTTTTTCGTCATAGAAACTAAATTCAGGACAAGGTTGATCAGTTAATGCTAAATTAGCTTGATAGAAAGCTTCGATCGTACCGATATCTTCCCAATAACCTTTATATAAATACGCTTGTACATTATAATCTTTAGCCGCATCAGGAATGATTTCTTTACCAAAATCAGTTTGCTTAGGATTATCTTTTAATAGTTTTTCTAAAACCTCTTTTTTAAAGACATAAATACCCATTGAAGCAATATAAGGTTGCTCTTTGGCTTTATCAGGATTTAAACCTAAAATAGAAGTATCTACAGCCATCTTTTTAAGCTCATCTCCTTCAGGTTTTTCACTAAAGTCAATTATTCGCCCTTGATCATCAATTTTCATCAAACCAAATGCAGTCGCTTTTTTTTCATCGATCGGAATTACCGATAAAGTAATATCAGCATTAGTTTTACGGTGATGCTCAATAAACTTGCTATAATCCATACGATAGAGATGATCCCCAGAAAGGATAATATATTCATCCATATCCCATTCTTCAAACAACCAAATATATTGACGCACTGCATCAGCCGTGCCTTGAAACCAATCAGGGTTTTCTTTAGTTTGTTGAGCTGCTAATACTTCGACAAAACCTTCACTTAAACCAGAAAAGTTGTAACCTTTACTAACATGACGATTTAATGAAGCAGAGTTATATTGAGTTAAAACATAGATTTGATTAATACCCGAATTAAGACAGTTACTAATGGGTATATCGATTAAACGATATTTACCAGCTAAAGGCACTGCTGGTTTTGCACGTAGCTTTGTGAGAGGGTACAATCTTGAACCTGCACCGCCACCTAAAATTATACTAAGAACTTTTTTCATAAAATTAATTGATCAAATAGCTTTTACTAGAAAGTTTATTGGTTTATGGTCATTCAGACAATAGATTTTTAAAAGGTGTAGGGTTTTCCCGCTTAACTTATCGGCAATCAGTAGTTGACATTTGGTAAATAATAATTGATTATTAACTATTATTTTTTAGTTATTATAATCAGGTTAATTAATAGTTAAAAATTCGTTAAACGATTGATAGTTCACAATTGATAATTATTTTTTACTCTTCAAAATTAGTTACAAGCAATTGATTATTTACGAATAAGACTTAAATGAATAAATATTACTCAACTACTTATCATGTTCAACTATCTAAAACTATTAAGAGTCGTAATTTATTACCAGCAAATAGTAAAATTTTAATTGCGGTTTCTGGTGGACAAGATTCAATTTGTTTAGCTCGTTTGTGTTTAGATTTACAAGCTAAATGTAAGTGGCAAAAAGTAGCGATCGTCCATTATGATCATGGTTGGGAATTAGATCAAGGTTTAGCTGATCATATTAAGCAAATTTGTAATAATTGGCAAGTCGAATTATTTCTCAAAACAGCAACAGAAAAAATACCAGAAACAGAAGCCAGTGCTAGAAAATATCGTTATCAAGCTTTAACTGCTGTCGCCACCAAACATAATTTTGATTATTTATTAACCGCTCATACATTAAGCGATCGTAGCGAAACTTTTATCTATAATTTAATTAGAGGTGCAGGAATAGAAGGATTAACCGCTTTAAACTGGACAAGACAATTAACCGATAATATTACCCTAGTTCGCCCCTTACTCAACTTCTTGCGTCGAGATACCTTTGATTGTTGCCAACAATTACAACTACCGATTTGGGAAGACGAATACAATCAAAACAAAAAATTTGCTCGTAACCGTATTCGTTTAGATTTAATTCCCTATCTCGAAAAACATTTTAATCCGCAAACCCAAAAACATTTAGCTCAAACCGCCGAAATTCTAAGAGCAGATTTAGAATATTTACAAACACAAACTACACAATTGTATAATTTAGCGACACAAGCCAATAATAGTTGCCTACAACGCTCTGTATTAGCTCAGCAACCATTAAGTTTACAACGTCGGGTAGTGAAACAGTATTTGAATTTACATCTACTTAAAATGCCCAGTTTTGAAGCGATCGAAGAAGTCGTTAATTTAATCACTGCCCCAAATGGCAGTTGTAGTTCAACTTTAATTAAAGACAGAGTCGCCAAAGTAAAAGAAGATTTTATCTGTTTACAATCAACAATGAATAAATTCGGAAGTCGGAATTAGGAATTCGGAGTTAGGAAGGCAAGAGTGTAAAATATTGATACCTTCGCTAATTTGTTAATAAACTATGCCAACGCAAAAACAATTAGAGGGGCTTTATCGTATTTGTTATTATTTAACATATAAAGCCTTTCAATCAATTCATCTTATTTGTATTGATCAAAGAACAAATAATCTTTTTATTTTAGCGGGTGAAGAAGAAGAAATTGAATTAGTAATTACACCAACAGGAGAAGTTATTTAATGACACAAACTAATTATTCCAAAATGTCAGACAAACAACTAAGAGAATACTTCTTGGCTAATAAATATGATCAATTAGCTTTACAAACTTATTTAGAGAGACGAAATAGTAAAGCAAAAAAAGTTATTGCTACAGTCGGTGACGTTGATTTCGATTTAAAAATAGAACAAGCAATACAAGCAAAATTAACGAATTAGCGATCGAGTAGTAAAAACATCATAGCTATTTTTTTGCTACATTGATCAAAAATTAAAATAAATATCAATAATGAATGGAATCATATTTATTGGATTACAAGCAACTGGAAAATCTTCTTTTTATTTAGAAAAATTTTACCAAACTCATATTCGTTTAAATTTGGATATGCTAAAAACAAGACATCGAGAAAAGATCTTATTTGAAGCTTGTTTACTCGCTAAACAACCATTAGTGATAGATAATACTAACCCAACGATCGAAGATAGACAAAAATATATAGATAAACTAAAAGAAAATCGTTTTAAAATAACTGGCTACTATTTTGAATCTAATCTGTCAGAATGTTTAGCCAGAAACCAACAACGCCTCGGTAAAGCAAAAATTCCTGAAGTGGGAGTAAAAGCAACTTATAGAAAATTACAATTACCTGATTATAATCAAGGTTTAGATTGTCTTTATTATGTAAAAATTCGATCTGGTGAATTTATTGTAGAAGAGTGGCAAAATGAAATTTGACGAATTAGACCAAAAAATGCGTCTGTTTGAGACAGCAAACGATTCAATCATATTACCTCAAATATATATGGTAGCCAGAATAGATGGTCGCTGTTTTACTAAATTAACCAAGGAAACACATAATTTCGATCGACCTTTCGATCTTAAATTCCGAGATATGATGGTAGAAACAGTCAAACATTTGATGGAATGTGGTTTTAAAATTATTTATGGATATACCCAAAGTGACGAAATATCCTTACTATTTGATTTAGATGATACTACTTTTAATCGGAAAGAACGAAAATTAAATTCAGTTTTAGCAGGAGAAGCCAGTGCTAAATTTAGTTTATTATTAGGCAGTTTAGGCACTTTTGATTCTCGTATATCTCAATTACCTACCCCAAAATTAGTTATTGATTATTTTCGTTGGCGAAATGAAGATGCCCATCGTAACTCTTTAAATTCTCATTGTTATTGGTGTGCCAGAAAAGAAGGATTATCAGCAAGAAAAGCAACTTCTATGTTTGAGCATATGTCTGTAGCCAACAAAAACGAATATCTCTTTCAAAAAGGGATCAATTTTAATAATCTTCCTAGTTGGCAAAAAAGAGGTACAGGTATTTATTGGCAAAATTATATCAAAGAAGGATTTAATCCAAAAACTGGTGAGACGATACCAACTACCAGAAAAAGATTATTTATCGATTATGAGTTACCGATGAAAAATGATTATAGCGATTTTATCAGTAACATTTTGTCTTCTTGCGAACAATCAAAAAATTAGTTTTTGGTAATTTAATTTTAGGGAATGGTTAAAAAAAGAAAAAGAGAAGCTAGAAAGTAAGTATTTACTTATTTTCAATTTTTAACAAATGGATAGCAATGAAAAATTCGTTGAGACACTTGATATCGATTTCCCCTCCTTCAAAAGGAGGGGTTAGGGGTGGTTAGATGTTTTAATTAACTTATAAAAAAGACTTAACTAACTCAACTTCTTTTTTGCCACCTAAAATAATCGGTGTACGTTGATGAATTTTTTCCGGGATTACATCCATCGCATCAACTTTACCGATTGAAGCCTCTCCACCCGCTTGTTCAACAATCCAAGCTAAAGGAGCAGTTTCATATAACAATCTTAATTTACCATCAGGTTTTTTCATCGTACCAGGATAAAGAAAAACACCTCCTTGCATCAAAATACGGTGAATATCTCCTACTAATGCACCACTATATCTACTGCTATAACCCTCATTACTATGAAGATGACGGATATAATTACGATAAGGCTCATCCCACTGCCAAAAATTACCTTCATTGACACTGTAAACAGAACCATTTTCAGGGATTTGGATATTTTCTTGAGCGAGGATAAATTCTCCTAAACTAGGATCTAAAAAGAACGAATGTACACCTTTACCGATCGTGTAAACTAGAACAGTAGCAGGACCATAAAGAATATAACCCGCCGCTACTTGCTTATGACCATCTTGTAACAAATCTTTGGCTTCACCATCTAAATCTTCTCCTTCTTGTTGTCTAATCGCAAAAATTGAACCAACATTCAAATTAATATCAACATTAGAAGAGCCATCAATGGGATCATAAAGTAAAGTATAACGACCAATCGGACAATTTTCAGGAATATAATAAGGTTTCTCCATCTCCTCAGAAGCCAAACGACAAACCAAACCACTTTGCTTAAATACAGAAATAAAAACGTCATTGGCATAAAGGTCCATTTTTTTAACCGATTCACCTTGAACATTATCTTCTCCTGTAAAACCTAATGCATCCGCAACTAATCCTGCACGGCTTAAACGACGAGCAACCAGTTTTCCTGCTAAAGCAATTCGATTCATAATCGCACTCAAATCTTGAGCATCTGTCGAAAAAGTATCTAACTGCTGTAGGATGTGACGAGATAATGTCGTACAGTCTCTATCTAGACTGGCATCAGGAATAACTACTTCTGATTGATTAGTCGTATTGGTATTCATTGTTTCCTCATTTTTTGTGTGATTTGATTTCATTGTAGCGAGCAGAGAGTCTAAGTAAAAAGTAAAAAGTAAGAACTAAGAAGTCTTAAATTGTTCATTACTCGCTTTTTGCCATAACTATTTAGAAAACAGAGCCATTAAGCAAAACTTATCACTCAGATAACAAAGAGTAAACTGAAGATTCCTTTACAAAACTCAATATAGCTGTTATTATAAGTATATACACATCAAACAAAGCAATTTATTTTTTAAACGCTTAACCGGATGTAATCTGAACTTCGGGAAACCGAAACAGATAGTACCTTGAAAATTTAATCGCAATCATAACAAACATGACAACCACTTTACAACAACAACAGCAGTCATCTGCTTGGGAACAGTTTTGTCAGTGGATCACATCAACCAACAACCGTCTATATGTCGGTTGGTTCGGTACTTTGATGATCCCTTGTCTTTTAACTGCAACCACTTGTTTCATCATCGCCTTCATCGCAGCACCTCCTGTAGATATTGACGGTATTCGTGAGCCAGTAGCCGGTTCATTACTTTATGGCAACAACATCATTTCTGGTGCAGTTGTCCCTAGTTCCAACGCTATTGGTCTTCACTTCTACCCAATCTGGGAAGCAGCATCATTAGACGAATGGTTATACAATGGTGGTCCTTACCAATTAGTCGTATTCCATTTCTTAATCGGAATCTTCTGTTATATGGGTCGTCAGTGGGAATTATCCTACCGTTTAGGAATGCGTCCTTGGATCTGTGTAGCATATTCTGCTCCTGTATCTGCGGCAACAGCAGTATTCTTAATCTACCCTATTGGTCAAGGTTCATTCTCTGATGGTATGCCTTTAGGAATCTCTGGAACATTCAACTTTATGTTCGTATTCCAAGCAGAGCATAACATCTTAATGCACCCATTTCATATGTTAGGAGTAGCCGGTGTATTCGGTGGTTCTTTATTCTCCGCAATGCACGGAAGCTTAGTAACTTCTTCATTAGTTCGTGAAACAACTGAAACTGAATCACAAAACTACGGTTACAAATTCGGTCAAGAAGAAGAAACCTACAACATCGTAGCCGCACATGGTTACTTTGGTCGTTTAATCTTCCAATATGCATCATTTAACAACTCTAGAGCATTACACTTCTTTTTAGGAGCATGGCCTGTGATTGGTATTTGGTTCACAGCAATGGGAGTAAGCACCATGGCATTCAACTTGAACGGTTTTAACTTTAACCAATCAATCTTAGATAGCCAAGGTCACGTAATCGGAACATGGGCAGACGTATTAAACCGTGCTAACATCGGTATCGAAGTAATGCACGAACGTAACGCTCACAACTTCCCATTAGATTTAGCCAGCGCGGATGTCATAAGTGCACCTGTAATCAACAGCTAATTAATCAAATGATTTGTGATTTAAATTGAAATAACAATTAAATAGCAAAATCTCAAAAAGCACTCTCAGTTAAACTGGGGGTGTTTTTTGTCGTGTGTATAAATGCGTTAGCTTTAGCTTTCCCCCATGAACAACGAACAACTTTTCAAGAGAGAAAGGACAGAAGCAGAGTTTATTAAAGACGAAAAAGATCGATCGTATAATCTCAACAGAATTATCTTGTCGATCGCTTTTTACTGCTATACAGTTAATAAAAGAGATCGTTTAAAAACTAATTATCAGAATGTAGGGGCGACAGATGAATTGCCCCTACTGTAATCTTTATGTGAGTTAAATAATTTAGTGGTTACTTTAATTATTAGTTACTAACTGTTTCCTGCATCTTGTAAATCAAAGATGAACGGTACACTTGCACCACTACCACCAGTTACTAACACTCTAGGCATTTGAGCCCCACCTTCTCTCCAAGCTTCGATCGCTTCTTTTTGTAGTACTAATTCACCACCTTGGGCTTTTAGGGTTTCGGCTAATAGTCTTTGGGCTTCGGCTTTACCTCTAGCTCGGTTAACATCAGCTTCGGCTTCTTGAGAAGCTTCTTGAGCGATATAAACTGCTCTTTGAGCTCTTTGTTCAGCAATTTGTTTGTCTTCTACTGCTTTAGCAAATTCGGTAGAAAAGGCTAAATCGACAACACTAGTATCAAGAACAATAATGCCATATTTCTCTAAACGAGAGTTGAGGGCTAAATCAAAATCTTCTTTGAGCTCACTTCTTTGAGTAATTGCTTGTTCGACTGTACGTCTAGCGGCGGCAATTTTAAAAGATTCTTGAGTTTGAGGGGCAATAATTTTATTGACGATATTTCTTAGTGTACCTTGAGTTCTTCTAATTTCAACTACTTTAAAAGGATCAAGACGGAAGTTAATTGCAAAACTAGCTGATAAATCTTGTAAATCTTTAGTCGCACTTTGAGCGGGTACTTCAAATTTTTGAACGGTGACATCATAGACATCTACTGCGGAAATTAAAGGCGGTTTAAAATGTATTCCTTCTAATAAAGCACCATTTTGAGCTTTTCCTAAAACACTCAAAACTCCAGCTTGTCCGGGGTTGATGATGACGAAAGAGTTAAAACCGATTAGTACAATTAAAGCGGCAATAATTCCACCGATTAAACTAAAAGTGCTGGTTGCTGATTGGCGAGTCAATGTTGTTTTCTCCTAAGAATTAAACACGTTTTTAATAATATATTTTTGATCTTAACATTTGTCAGTTGCACAGTTGATTTTATTCATCTTTACTTAAGACTGGTGTTAATTGATGGATTTGATTTTAATGATAGAGGTATTTCTAGATTATTTTCTTCCATCAGTTTTTGATTACCCATGATAATATCAGGTTGACCATTAGCAACTATTTTGCCTGAGTTCATTACTATCACTCGATCGCAGACTTCGACAATTAATTCTAAGTCGTGGGATGAGACTAAAATAGTTTGCGATGAAGATTGTAAAAAGTTAATCAATTTACGTCTGGCTTTTAGGTCTAAATTGGCACTAGGTTCGTCATATAATATAATTTTGGGATTCATAATTAAAACTGAAGCGATCGCAACCATACATTTTTCTCCACCTGACAGTTGATGGGGAATTCGATCGAGTAAGTATTCTACTCCAGTTAATTCTAAAACTCGATTGAGACGCTCAGTAATTTGCACTTCAGATAAACCTAAGTTTTCTCCGCCAAATAAAATATCATCTCTGACAGTCGGACAAAATAATTGATCGTCGGGATTTTGGAACACTAAACCGATTTCGGGATAAAATTCTCCTGCTTTGATTATTTTGTCAAAAAGCTTTATTTCTCCTTGATAATTCGCTAATAAACCACAGATAGAAAAGAAAAAAGTAGTTTTTCCTGCTCCATTTGCCCCGATTACACCTACTTTTTCTTGAGCATCAATTTCTAAAGATAAATTATGAAAAACTTGATGATTGTTATATTGGAAAGATAAATTATTAATCTCGATCGCTTTCATTAATGTGTTTATGTAGAGAATAAAAAATAAGGAAAAGTAATTACAATATTTGTGAAAATAAAGACTTCAAAGCTTTTTTCGTGGTTTTGGCTCAATTTTACTGTGAAAAACGCATAAAGTCAGCAATGTCTGAAAAATCTTCCCGACTCTAATTACTTGTACTTATTCAAAAACAGAAAAATTAGTTGTTATTTCTCGAAGACGTCGGGTTAGAGAAAAGCAAGTTGATGTTTTTTTGAGCTTTAGTAGGTAGATAAATAAGAATTGCTGATTCTAGTTAGCAATCAATTCTCATCTGTTGTCTTTAAAATTAGTTATCTTTACCGAAGAAAATCAATTTTGGAAAAAGATATGTAATCAAATTTTCAGCTAATTTTTTTAGATCATATTAACTTTTCTTTTCGGCAATTAATATTAAACGCTCTGCTAGTTTAGGACCTTGCAAAGTAAACAATAACCAATAGTACTTTCGTAAACCACAAGTAACTCTATAGTAAGATAAACGCATTACAGATAATCTATCGTGTTCGAACCATGAAGACAAGATATTTTTGTCAGTCAAGTGTATGCCTAATCGATCGAAAGAATTTTGTTTATTTCCTATTGAAGGAAAAGGAGTTAATGTTTCTTCAGTAAGTTTATGGAGTTTTGTATTCCAAAATTTAGAGTGTTTTGTATTCCAAAATGTTGCAATTAATTTCCCATCATAATCGAGAAGATTAATAAACTTTTTGATGCACTCCTTAGGAGTTGCTATATATTGCAAAATAGTATCAAATATAATATAATCAAATTGCTGTTTTGAACTTGACAGCTCTTCTAGAGCCTTATCAAAATTAGGTAATGTTGTTTGTATTCCTTTTTTCTTAAGTCTTTGATCTGCAATCGTATCTAATGGTATTGTTGAAACTTTATGCCCCATTTCCATCAATGCTATTTCAGTATCTCCGGTACTACCTCCAACTGTCAGTATATTTTTGATTCCTTCAGAACGTGAGACTGATTTAACAATTTCTAAATCACATTTTGCTTGGTGTGATAAGTTATATCTCTTTTTATGAAGTTTAGTCTCTGTTTTTAATAAAGAATATTCTGGCAAAGTCGATGAAGCTATTTGTGTTAAAACTTTGACTTGATCGTCAAGTTCTTCTTTTGTCTGACCTAATACATTGACGTATTTATTAGGTATATGATGTATCAAAAATCTATCTACCTGAGAAATGCAAATCACTTTGTTTAAATTACAAAAATCAAACAGTTTAGACGCTGCTTTCTCTAATACCCTATATCCTGATTCGTCTGGAATCAATTCATAATTACCCGAATCAATTGCGATCTTTAACTGGCTCTGAGTTAATATGTATGCTCCAGAGTGCTTATTACTGTATTGTGCAAATATGTATGGTTCGATATGTTTCAAAGAATTAATATACCAATGAAAGTTCCCATGCAGATCAGGTAAATTAATACTATTGTCTAATCCTGTTTCGTATCTCAAAAATCCAACTACTTCTTCTTCTGGTAAATGAGAAGTAACTTCAAGAAAAGCTTCAAAGTTTTCTTGTGTAATTAACATATCATCTTCACTATATATAAACAAATCGTAATCGTTTACATGTTCAACAAATAAAGAACGGTGTACATAAGCTAAAGATCTTGGGTCAGATGTTGGATATCCTTTTATTACTTGTACTTCAGGTCCTAAATCTTTATCTAAATTAGAAGTTACAATTATATCTGTGTTATATGACCAAGCTAAAAAATTTTCCAAAACCTTATTTAGATAAGAATCATTTTTGATTCCATAATTAACAACTACTATAAGAATTTTCATGTGATAAAAATTAAGATGTAATATAAAGAAGATATTAGTATAGCAAATTTTATACTTATCTTCTACTAGCATAAGACGAAAAGCAGGGTAAACGAAGATTGACATCACCGTTCAAAATCAAACATTAATGATTTAAAGCCTTTAAAAAACTTGTATATTTTACCGTTTTTCAATTATAACTTTTAGATAGGTCTGTTGAAGATCTAATCAATATACTCAAAGAGGTCAACTAAATATGGCGAATTCTAGTTACAATAACTGGGATCAAATTCGAGAGGAAATTATTTTACTATGTGTTCAATGGTATATAACAGATAAACTCGATTATATTCAACTAAAACAGATGATGCAACAAAGAGGATTTGCGATCGCTCCTCATATTATCAATCATTTAGTAGAGCAATATACCAGTTTAGCTCTTAAAAGAAGATCGATAACTCAACAAAAAAGAATTAAGGGATGGCGAATCGTGCAAAAAACTATTCGATTAAAATTAAGGCGAAAATACCTTTATCGAGCAGTTGATGCTCAAGGTAATACCTTAGATTTTTTGATTCTTAATACTCGTAATAAAGACAAAGCTAAAAGTTTTTTCCGAAAAACGATCTTCAAAAATAATCACTCTAGCTCACCAAAAATAATAAGTAAAAAATCTATATTTGATTTACAAAATAACTATTTTTTAAGAGCCTTAGTTACTATATCTGCAATTTCTTTTTTAGGAGCTATTATTTTTGATCAAGTAATGGAAACAAACAACACTAATAATCCTAACAATATTAATAATCAGTCTTCATTAGCTATAGAGCGTTAATCTAAACGTAATATTTACTTTGTGAAACTTTTCTCAATTCTTGATCAATGAATTTAAACTATTATTACCATTCTGACAATTATTATCGCCGATTAATATTTTTAGCTCTATTACTGATGCCATTTCATAGTTTGACATCACTGTTAGTTTTTGTTTTTATTAGTTATAAAATTTGGCGTAAAAAACATCAAAAAATTATTAACGATAATGTTAGTAAAGGTATTTTTCTTTTAAGTCTATTAATGGCTATTTCTTCTACTTTTGCTTACAGAATTGGTGAAGCATGGTTAGGAATGCCGTTATTTTTACCTTTTTTCTGGGTTTTTTTGGCTTTAAGAACTTTATTTACTGAATATAAACATTTATATTTCATGATTTTACCAATTGTTTTTAATTCATATTTGGTAATATTTTTCGGTATCGCCGAACTTAATTTTGGTTGGGTTAGTTCGGATTTTTTATATGCAGTATTAGGATGGCAATTAACAGGTGCAGGTGAGCCAGCCGGTAGGCTAACTTCGGTTTTTCCTTATGCCAATTTAGCGGCTTTATATTTTGTTATTGTAATTATTTTCTCGATCGCTTTATTAATTTCGAGAAAAGCAAAAAATAGCTGGAAAAAGTTTGATTGGTTTTTGATTATTACAATTATTATTAACGGAATATGTTTAGGTTTAACTAGTTCTAGAAATGCTTGGATTATTTGCTTTTTTAGTTTAGTTGCTTTTTGTATTTATCTAAGTTGGAATTGGATTTTACAGCTACTAACTTTAGGGGCAATTTTAGTAATCGGTGCTTCTTTTGGTAGTTTTCCCGGTCAAGATATTTTACGAAAAATAGTACCTAGTTTTTTATGGGAAAGATTTTCTGATCAAGCATTCCCCGATCGTCCTGTTGCAACATTAAGAATTACACAATGGATTTTTTGTTGGGATTTATTTAAGCAAAAACCTTTTTTAGGTTGGGGATTAAGAAATTTTAGTATTTTATATGAAGAACAAACAGCTACTTATTTAGGACATCCACATAACTTTTTTTTGATGTTACTTGCGGAGACTGGTATCATCAATTTGGCTCTTTTTTTAATAATTATAACGTGGGTATTAAGTAGAGGATGTATAGCTTTTATGATCATGAAAAAAAACGGTCAGGAAACTATTCTTTTCTTTAGTTTCTTCTTAGTTATGGGTGCTTTTATGCTTTATAATCTAGCCGATATCAATTTATTTGATTTTCGTTTAAATACGATCGCTTGGTTTGTTTTAGCGGCTATATCTGGAATCAGTGAAAAAAAATTAAAAAATCATCAACCATAGTTACTGACGCTTAGAGTGAGCAGATAATAAACGAAGTAATCGAGTGGACTATGTCCACTCTCAAATTGAAAAGTTATTTGGCAAATAATTCGATCGCTTTAGCATTAAAAGCAGGAATATCATCAGGGTTACGACTAGTAATCAAACCATTATCTTCCACTACTTCTTGATCTACCCAATCAGCACCAGCATTTTTTAAATCAGTTTTTAATGATGGCCATGAAGTGACTTTACGCCCTTTTACGACATCTGCTTCAATTAGTGTCCAAGGACCATGACAAATAGCGGCAACAGGTTTACCTGCATCAATAAATGATTTAATGAATTCAACGGCTTTATCTTTAGTCCGTAATTGATCTGGGTTAGCTGTACCACCAGGAAGTAATAAGCCATCATAGTCAGCAGGATTAGCCTTTTCTAAAGGAATATCTACAGAGAAATAGTCTGCTTTATCGTAATGATTCCAACCTTGTACTTTATCGCTGTTAGGAGAGATGATCTGAACTTGTGCCCCTGCTTCTTCAAATGCTTTTTTTGGTTTAGTTAGTTCTACTTGTTCAAAACCATCAGCAACTAAAGCGGCAATTTTTTTATTATTTAATTGTTGTGACATAAATTAATGTTTTATTTGTTGATATGTTCTTTGATTGTGATCAAAAAATTATTTAGTAACATTGACCTATTTTTCGCTTTTTCAAGGCGAGAATTATAAGCTAAAACTACTATTGCTGTTTTAAGTTAAAAAAATTCTCAATTTAAGTAATTTAAGGCTTAAGGACAATTTTGATACAGTTGTCTTTTTTCTTTTGAAAAATGTCGTACCCTTTAGGGGCATCTTCTAACTTCATGTGATGGGTGATGATGTAGGTTGGATCGATATCTCCTTCTTGAATTCTTTCTAATAACGGTTCAAGATATCTTTGTACGTGAGTTTGACCTGATCTTAAGGTTAAGGCTTTATTGACGATCGCACCTAGAGGAATTTGATCGACATAACCACCATAAACACCGGGAAGAGAAACTGTACCACCTTTACGACAAGCCAAAATAGCTTCTCTAAGGGCGATGGGTTTACCACTTGCTAAACCGACTGCTTGTTTAGCTGTATCAACTAAGTTCATCATATCTGTACCGTGGGCTTCCATTCCCACTGCTTCAATACAACGATCGGGACCTCGACCATTTGTCATGGCATCTAGGGCTTCAAGGATGTTTACTTCTTCGTAGTTAAGTACCTCAGCTTTGCCTTCTTGTTGAGCTAGTTGTAATCTTTCAGGAACACGATCGATAGCAATAACTCTGCCTGCACCAAGCATATAAGCACTTTTAATTGCAAACTGCCCAACAGGGCCACAACCCCAAACGGCTACAGTTTCACCCGGTTGAATATCAGCATTTTCGGCTGCCATGTATCCAGTGGGAAATATATCGGTTAAAAACAATACTTGATCGTCTGTCATACCATCAGGTACTTTGATTGGTCCGACATCAGCATAGGGTACACGGACATATTCTGCTTGTCCACCTGCAAAGCCACCAAAGGTATGTGAATAGCCGAAGATACCCGCAGTAGCATGACCGTAAGAGTCTTTCGCCATTTCAGGGTTAGGGTTAGAAATATCACACAATGACCATAAATCTTGTTTACAAAAAAAACAACCACCACAGGCAATGGTAAAAGGCACAACGATACGATCGCCTTTTTTGAGATTATTTACTCCTTTACCTGTCTCAACGACTTCACCCATAAATTCATGACCTAAAACATCTCCCTCTTGCATAGTGGGGATTTTGCCTGAATAAATATGTAAGTCCGAACCGCAAATCGCTGTAGAGGTAACTTTGATGATAGCATCACGATCGTCTTGAATGACAGGGTCTGGTACGTTATCTACTCGTACGTCATTAGCATCATGCCAACATAAAGCTTTCATAAAAAATAGTTCTCCAAATTAATTAAATATTTAATCTCTTCTTTCATATGATAGTTTTTACGTATTATCAATATGCTCAACCATTGGTTAGAGATTTTTCACTAATTTGAAGTTAAATCTAGTTTTACATTTGAGCTTGTAAATAATTTTCTAAGCCGATTTTATCGATTAAACCTAATTGTTTTTCTAACCAATAAGCATGATCTTCTTCGGTATCGGCTAGAATTATTCTCAACATTTCTCTAGTTTGATAATCTTTTTCAGCTTCACAAATAGCGATCGCTTCTTTTAATTCACCAACTACTTGATATTCAAGCTGAAGATCACTTTGTAACATTTCTGGAACAGTAGAACCAATATTGATCGCACCTTGTTCAGATAAATTAGGAGTAGTACCCAAAAACAGAAGTCTTCTAATTAACATCTGTGCATGTCCAGTTTCGTCTTGCATTTCATGATTAATACGTTCGTATAATTTCATTAATCCCCAGTCTTCATACATCTGAGAATGAGTAAAGTATTGATCTCTTGCTGATAATTCATTACGAAGTAATATTTGTAGTTGTTCGATAACTTTGGCACTTCCTTGCATTAATTTTGTCCTTTTTTAGTTAATTGTGTGACTATTGTTTATTGTTGAGGTGATGATAAATTATTTCACTTACTACCTATCATTGTTTGTAGATAATTTTCTAAACCACAATTAGCAATTAACCACTGTTGAGTTTCTAGCCAATCCATTTCTTCTTCTGTTTCTTCTAATAATTTACTTAATAAGTTCATTTGGCTATAGTTTAATTTATTAAACGGTACTGATTAGCCTTGAACTTAAGTTCAAAACTCAATTACTAAAATTGTGATTGTGATTAGACTTGTTAGTCACAAAGCGTCATAATTAATAATTGTCGATCGTACTTATAATTAGTAATGCTTGAAGATAAAATTATTGTCCCCCTCGATGTACCCGATCTCAAAAGTGCGATCGCTTTAGTCGAAAAAATACCTGAAGTTGGTTTTTGGAAAGTTGGTTTAGAATTATTTGTCGCTACAGGAGCGGATATTCTTACTTACCTTAAGGACAAAAATAAACGCATTTTTCTCGATCTAAAATTCCACGATATACCTAATACTGTTAAAAACGCAACACGATCGGCTTTAAAATATGAAGTAGATCTACTGACCCTCCATGCGATCGCAGGACGAAAAGCTTTAACCGCCGCTAGTGAAGTAGTCAAACAAAGCGGTACATCCTCCACCAAATTACTCGCTATTACGGTTTTAACTAGCATCAATAGCCGTCAATTAGCGTTCGACCTCAAAATTCCTCTTGAGTTACCCGAATACGCTTTAAGTAATGCTTTAATGGCGAAAGAATCAGGTATTGATGGAGCTGTTTGTTCTCCTCATGAAGCGGCTCAACTGAAAGAAGTTTGCGGTGATGATTTTTTGTTGGTTTGCCCTGGAATACGCCCCTCATGGTCGGTTAAAGGCGATCAACAAAGGGTAATGACTCCACAACAGGCTTTGCAACAAGGAGCAGATTATTTAGTGATTGGACGACCAATTACTCAAGCTGATAATCCACAACAAGCATGGGATAAAATAATTGAGAATTGAGAATATTTTTCCTCAAAACATAGAGGGTTTTAAATATAAGCTATAAGTTGTAATACTAATTGTTCGATCGTTATTTATTCGTTGTTAACTGTTATAGTCGTTTAAAATGACGATGAGACAATTTTTGATATCTTATTTGAGTTTAATTTATTAAACGGTATCTATTAGCCTTGTAATTCATTACAAGGTGCGGTGACAATTAAAGTTTTAGATATGATTAATACTGTCTCAATATTAATTGAAATAACGATAACTGTTAATTATTCACTCTCTTTGCCCTTTGCCCTTTTGGCACTATAGCTCGATCGTTAAACGACTCTAAGATTATCGCTCATTATGAAATTAGTTGATTACCGTTGCCTGTTATGTAACTTTATCTTGATTTGTGTTCATCTTTTCTTATTTAGCTCGGTAGCTACAGCACAACAAAGGGTTTCTGTCAAGGACAAAAATAACGATCGTCTATGTAATCAATCGATCGAAACTTTAGCGAGTTTGTTAAGTGAAGATATCACTGATTATGGTAATCGAGTAATTCAAAAAAGTAGAATTTATTCTCATGAATTGAATTTTTTACCCACTTATATAGTCGCAGTTAGTCAGCCAGAAACCGAACCATTACCTTTACCTCAATTTCCAATTAGCGAACAAAATTCATCCTCTGATGAAGTTCAACAGATTTTCTTGACTAGTTTAGAAAGACGATATTCCAATAATCAAACAGTAATAGAAGCCGAAAACTATCATTGGTTATTGATGACAAAGGTAACTAATCAATGGCATTTAGTAATGGCATTTACAAGGTTTGGCTACCCTACTACTAATGGAGATGATTTCCTTGCCTCTCCTCTTCGTGATACTACCGAGGGTACGATCGGGCAAGCTGTTAATTTATGGCTCAGGGATTGCCGTGCGGGAACACTTAAAGAATTGAGAATTGACAATTGATAATTGATAATTGACCATAAAAAAGTAGTAGCTAAGCTAGTGATGAGTAATAAATGATTTATTAACTATTAACTTTTAACTCTTAACTATTAACTCTTAACTTTCAATGATTTCCGCACCACTCCAAAAGGCTTGTAAATCGTAATATTCTCTGGCTTCTGGGAGAAAAATATGGGCAATGACATCGCCATAATCGTGTAAAATCCAGTTAGGATCGTTTTTACCTTCAATGCGTAATGGCTCACGCTGAAGTTGATCTAAAACTTTACTTTCGATCGATAAAGAGATTGCTTTTAATTGAGGTGCAGAATACCCAGTCATAATCACAAAATATTCTGCCATATAAGAAATTTGATCTACTTTTAAAATCACGATATTTTCTGCTTTACGATCGTCACCAGCTTCTGCAACCATCAAAGCTAATACTTTACTATCAACAGGAGTAGAAGGAGAACTATTTTTTACTTCAACTAAATTGTCTTCTCTTTGTAAATGTTGTTTACTCATCCAAACTTTTAAGCTATTTTTTTCTATTATAACCATGCTCATAATATTAGTTAACCTTAGTGAGTTTTTAAAAATAATTCTTAAAAATACGGAATGAGTAATGAGTAAGAAGCAAAGATGAAGTATGAAGGATAAGGGATGAAAAATCATCAACTATCAACGTCTTGGTCAGCGTTCTCTTGCGACTTACGCTTCCGTCAGCGGGTTTTGACCGCTATCAACTATCAACACTTTTAACTGACTAAAATTGATTAATTAATATTTCAAATTTAATTTATTAAACGGCTTTTGTTAGCCATGAATGACAATTCATGGTGGTTAGCTAATACAATTAAACAACGGAAAATTTAGGTTGATAACGAAAATCAGGAAATACTTGAAATAAAGAATTTTTATCTAACTGAAAATTATTAGTCAAAACATCAGCAATAACTTCACGATAGTCTGTATTTACTGGTATCTCTCTACCTTTATATAATTGAGATGAATCCAAACCTTGCCATTTACCGTATATTTTTCCTCCTTTAACATTACCACCTAATACCCACATGGCATTACCATAACCGTGATCAGTACCTCTGTTCTCATTCTCTTTTACGGTACGACCAAATTCAGACATGACAACGATCGTGGTATTTTTATATTCATTACCTAATTCTTTTTTTAATGTAGCTAAACCTAACCCAACTGAAGGTAATAATTTGGATAAAGTGCGTGATTGATTAGTATGAGTATCCCATCTACCAAAATCGAGAAAAGCCAGTTGGCTATTAGCTTTGCCCTTCATCAATTTAGCAATTAGAGTAGCTTCTTTAATAAAAGCTATACTACTTCTTGGTGCATCTTGACTGGCAATTACCATTTCTTCTTCTAATTCTTGAATAAGCAATTGTCTTGCTTGTTGCCCTTGTTGATACGTTTTACTTAATTCATCTGTATTATTATATAATTGACCAAAAAGTCGATTTAACTTTTGATTTTCTTTAACAAATTCTAATTTTTGAGAGTTATTATTATTTTGTCGGGGAATATTAGCAACAGAATTTTGCCCCATGAAGATACGCTTTGTCGATGTACCCATATTAATCGCTTGAGTTGGGTTATTTTGACTTATAATACCTAATAAGCGATTCATCCAGCCTTCACTACTACTATCGTCAGGCATACCTGTTTCCATAATGTGTTGTAGGGCAAAATGAGAACGGTTATTATTAGCGAAACCACAACAGTTGATAAAAGCAAGACTTTTTTCTTGCCATAAAGGCATTAAATCTTTTAACGCAGGATGCAAACCGAATTTACCGTCTAAATCAAATAATTCTCCTGAGTCATTTAAACTAGATTCAACTGCTAAATTAGGACGAGCTTGATAATAATTTTCATCACTATATGGTACTAATACACTAAGTCCATCGATCGCACCTCTTAAAAAAACGACAATTAAACGTTGGGAAGAAGGTTGTGGTTGTGCTAAAGAATAACTCATCCAACTCCTAACACCGATAGGAATTGTTAAACCTGCACCAAATAAAGCAGTTTTTGTTAAAAATTTTCTTCGATTCATGATTAAGTAAGAGTAATTGATTTTATTAAGGTGATTTCTACTAATAAAAATACTAGGAGAGATTGCTAAAATAAAAGTTTTTTTTGATTATAACTCCCCTCTCAAAAGTAGGAGAGGGGTTGGGGGTGAGGTAATTATTAATTATCTGTACATCATTTCTGGGCTTCCTAAAATCATTGCTGTTTGCGAAAAAGCGGATAAATTACCTTGTTTAACAGCTTTTAATGTATTTGATGATAGATAATCTTCTACTACTTTGACAATATCACCATAATTTTTATTTTGCTCAGCTATATCCATAGCAAAATCAAGTCTATCTATCATTGATGTAGGGCTTAACCATGCTGATTTAGTATTCTCATAACCATCAGGAGTCAGGCGATTATATGGAAGCATATTCAATTTTCGCAACATACGACTAATCATTCTTTCCTTTAGTTGTGAAATATCACCCAAACGTAGTACGGACATCACATATTCGTAAGGAGTTTTAAACTTTTGACGATAATATTGATTGTCATAAAATTCTTCACTTTGAAATAGTTGGTTTAATACTTGAGCAATATCGCCTTGAGTTTTAGTAAAAGTTTGAGCTAATTTATTAACTAAGCCTGACGGTGGATTATCGGCGACAAAATATTGAGCTAATTTAAAACTAACGTGGTTGGCTGTAGAGGGATGATTAGCTAAAATATTAATAACTCGATCGATTTCTTTTATCCCTTCTCCTTTAATTGTCTGCCCCAAAAATTTTTTATCACTATAATCGTGAAGTTTGGGATTGAAGAAAAATCCTTTTTCGTTTTGAGGTGTATTAGGGTTAATAACGGTTAAACCTGTCAAAATTTTGGCTAAACTAATCACATCAGATTGAGTATAACCCCCATTTACGCCTAAGGTATGTAACTCCATCAATTCTCTAGCGTAGTTTTCGTTTAACCCTTTTCTTCTTTTCTTTTTTTTATTAGATTGTGGTTTAATATTTTTCCAGTTGTCAAGATAGTAAAGCATCGAAGGATGATAAACTGTAGCTGTGAGTAAATCTTTGAATTTTCCTAATGCTAAAGGGCGAATAGTTTTTTGCTCATAGTTATAAATTAAAAACATCTGCAAAATAGAGTGTTTTCTAACAAAAACATTAAAGTGGTTAAACCAAAAATTGGTCATAACATCTTGTAGTTGGTTAGGATTATTGATTGAGTTGATATATTTGAATGCTCTTGTATCGTTTAAAAAATTGCGTCTTTGCCGATTAAGCTGTTTTTTTTCTTCAGACGATAAAGATTTATTTTTCCTTTTCTCTTTGTCTTTATAATGTCTTTCAAATACTTGCCCAGGAGTTAAATCTAAATAGCGAAAATTCTCTTTCTCAACTAAACATAAACATTGAGGATATAGTTGCGATCGTAAATATTCGTTGATTCCTAATTGATTAATTTGCCCCAAAGTCTCTTGATTGATACCAAAAGTGGTTCGGTTAGCAAGATGGAATATTTTTTGTTCGTTAGTCAAAGATACCATGTTTGTCTATTAGGTTAACCATAATTGATTACTTAATATTAAAGATAACTTAATCGTTAATATGTTCGGTTAAATAAGATTGAGCTTTGTTCAAAACATTTTGTAATGATTCTAGCCTAAATGGCTTAGATATATAATCATTCATTCCTATTTGTAAACATTTGTCTCGATCGCTTTCCATGGCATTAGCAGTAATAGCGATAATATAAGGAGGTTGACTAGTCAAATTTTGGCGAATCCACTCTGTTGTCTCTAATCCATTCATTTCAGGCATTTGTACATCCATTAAAATGATATTGTAGTGGCTGTGTTTGAACTTTTCAATCACTTCTAAACCATTATTTGCGACTTGTGCGTCATAACCTAATTTTTTTAAAGTTAGTAAAGCTACTTTTTGATTCACTTTATTATCTTCAGCTAACAAAATTGTTAATTTAACAGATGGATTAGAAATAGAGGATTGAGTGCCGTCGTTAATTACCATTAGTGGTGATAAAGAAGTAATTGATAAAATTAAAGTACAATAAAATATTGAACCAATACCTATTTTTGATTCTACCCAAATTGTACCACCCATTAATCGTGCTAATCCCTGACTAATGGATAACCCTAATCCCGTCCCCCCGTATTTACGAGAAATAGAAGCATCTACTTGAGAAAAAGACTGAAATAAACGTTCGAGTTTGTTTTTAGGAATACCAATTCCTGTATCTTCAACCGTCAACTTAATTTGATAATCAGAATTGTTGATTTTTTGACTATCAACCCTAAGAATAACTTCTCCTTGCTCAGTAAATTTGAGGGCATTACCTAAAAGATTAGTTAATATTTGTCTAATTTTATTTACATCACCATCAAAATTAACTGGTACTTGAGGAGGATAATAGTAACTCAAATCTAATTTTTTTTCCTCTGCTTGAAAAGCTAATAAATCAATCACACTTTTAATCGTATTAAGTAAATTAAAAGGTTTGGTTTCTAACTCTATTTTTCCCGACTCTATTTTAGAAAAATCAAGAATATCATTGATAATTACTAATAAGTTTTCTCCACTCGCACGAATAGTTTCCATATATTCAATTTGTAAAGGTATTAATGGCGTGTCGGCAAGTAAATTAATCATCCCTATGACACCATTCATCGGTGTACGTATTTCGTGACTCATCATTGCTAAAAACTCGCTTTTAGCTTGATTTGCTTTATCCGCTTCTTGTTTTGCTTTATCTAATTGTTTATTTTTTTTTGCTAGCAGTTTAATTCTTTGTTTTTCTCTTTGTAATAAATTACCTTGAGCGATCGCAATTCCTAATTGATTAGCAAGCATTTGTAACAATTCTATTTCGTTTTCAGTCCAATTATGATAATTTTTGCAATGATGTAAACAGATAAAACCATTCACCTTATCTACATCAAAAGTGACACAACTGAGTAACGATTTTATTTGCATATACTCAACTAATTTTTCAATTCTTTTTAATGAATCGTTATTTTGTGTATTATCAATATGAATAGGTTGTTGATTTTGTAGCAATAATTGTAAATAATTACTTTCTTTAACTGGGATTTCAAAGTTTAATTGTGAATCGTAATCACCATCAATATATTCAGAAACACAAATTGCTTTAGCTTCATTATCCTCATCACTATACTTAAAAATTAGAACTTGATTTACCCCAAAAGCAATACCAATTTCTTCAGCGGCGGTAGCGAATATATCTTGAGGATTTAAACTTTTACGGATTTTTTCGGTTATCTTACTACTCAATATACGGTGTTTGAGTTCTCGCTCTAGTTGAATTTCTGATTGTAAACGACGAGAAATATCATTACCAATTGCTAAAAAGACTGATTCTTCACCTGCTTCATCTTGTTGAATATATTGAAAACTTGCTTCAATCTGATATTGGCTACCATCTCGCCGTTGATGAGTTGTTTGTAATAAGATACTTTTTTTTTCTCCTGTTATCAATGGCTTTATTTGTGCTTGGAAACTCAGTGAATCCAACTCTATTTTTAAAGCTAAAGGAGTAATTTTTTTTAAAGATTCTAAATCATAACCAGTATTATTTAACGCAGCTTGATTCGCATAAGTAAAGTGATAATTTGTGGCTGAAAAAACATAGATTTCGTTTAAGCTAACTTCTAAAAAATAAGCTAGTCTTTTTCTTTCTTTTTCTAAACTAATTTTGCCACTAATATCTCTTAAAATAGCCGTTAAAATAGTGTCATTTCCACGGTTTAATTGAGAAATAGAAACTTCAGCAGGGAATTGGCTACCATCTCGGCGACGAGCAAATACTACTCTGTCTGGGCTATTACTCATTTGTCTTACTTGACTAGTTTTGCTGTTACGATTAAATTCTTCAACATAGCGATGGTGATTATTAACATAACTTTTTGGGATTAATATTTCTAAGCTTTTACCCATCACTTCATCAGGGTGATAACCAAAAATTTGACTTGCACCTTGATTAAACATAATGATATTTTGTTGATCATCTACTGAAATGATGGCATCATAAGCCATATTCAGAATACCTTCTAAGGTATAAGTCGTCTTTTTTAATTCTGATTGTATGTTTTGAGAATGAATAAGTTGCTGTCGATACAGTTTGTTTTTTTGCTCTAATTCGGCGGTACGTTGCGATACTTTTAACTCTAAGTCCAATTTTGCTTCTTTTAGTTCTTTTAACAAAGTAGCTTGTTGAATTGCGATCGTCAATTGGATTGATAATTTTTCTAAAAAATCAATTTCTATCGATGACCAATTACGAGGATAATAACATTTGTGAGCCATTAATAATCCCCATAAATTATCCTGCATTACAATCGGAATAACTAATTTTCCTTTTATCTTAAAACGAGTTAAAAATTCTTTAAACTCTTGTTCTAAATCAGCTTTATCAATATCTTCTATCACTTGATTGTGCCATGATTGTTTAGTCGTAAATATTTTTTGATAGAAAGCTTTACTTGAAATAAATTTGTCTTTAGGTAATAAAAAAGAAGGATTTTTGACTGCTTCTACCGTAAGATATTTTTCGTCATCAAAACGACAGATAATAACTCGATCGACATTTAAAATAGATAAAATTTCTGAGACTGCTGTTTGTAAAATTTCTTCTAAATCTAAAGAAGAGTGAATTTTTAAAGCAATATCAGCGATTAATTTCTTTCTTTGTTCAACTATATTGAAGTTTTTGATTTTGTGCTGTAATATTTCTTGAAGTAGTTGTTTTTTTTCACTTTCCAAATTATCTACTTCGTTTTCTAGAACCTTAATTAATTTTTCTAATTCACTTGAATCGATCGCCTCTAAAATTGAACTTTGAGTTATAATACCAATTAGATTTTCTTGGTTATTAATCACAACTAACCTTCTTAGTTGATATTTTTGCATCATCAAATGAGCATTCCACAAAGATTCTTCAGCACAAACCAACATCAAAGGAAAACTCATCACTTCTTTTGCCGTTAACCTTTTCAAATCTAAATTTAATGCTTGGTAAGAAATAATATCTCTTTCGGTAATGATACCCAATGGTTTGACTTTTTTTTGCCCGTCAAATTCAGCAATCACGACACAACTGACAGCATATTCAGCCATTAACTCAATTATTTTATTGACTTTTTGTTCTGGTTGTGAATGAATTATGTTTTGTCGCATCACACTAACAACTCGTCGCTGTTGTAGTAAATCTAGTGATTGTAAATTTGCTCTGATACTTTCAGGCGTAATAATCCCAATTATTTCTTTTTGTTGATTAGTTATTGGTAAATGACGTATATGATGCTGTTTGAAAGTATCAATTAAATCATTCAGATTTTCCAGTTTATCAACAGGATAAGTAATTAATTCTCTTGTCATCACTTCCGCCGCAATAATACCGTCAAAATTAATCGATTTAGCTGACAGTTTGACAATATCTCTTTCTGTAATCAAACCGATGAGGCGTTTATTATTCTCGACAACAGCACAACTAACAATATGTTTATTTTTGGCGATTGCTTGATGCTGATTTTGCTGATTAGCTTGACTTAATCTAATGACAACTTCTCTAATTGATGTATCGAGACTGACACTAATAAAATTTGAATTAATCGGTAGATGTTTAGTAAACTCAGACATACATCAATAAAATCACATTTTGATAAGAAATTTGTGGCTTAAGAGGAATGGAGTATAGATCAAAGAATATTTATACGATAAATAATTACTCAATTAAAGCTATTATTTGATTCACGATCAACATTGGTCTTTTAAGCAATATTTTGAATACATCTATCTTAACTAAGAATTAATAATTTTAATAATGTTCTTTTATTTATTAATATTTATTTAGCTATTTTTAGCTGTTTCAATTAATAAACTAAGTTGAGTCCTAGGTAATTGATTACTAAGTATTTAACCTACTTAATATCAAAAGTAATCATTATGAATAACAATTAAATAATTTAATTATAAAAATAAAATAAGCACATTTTGATTAAGAAAAATTAGTTTTATTTAGGTTGAAAATATTAGACAATCATAATCGAATCTGTTTAATAAATATAATTAATCTACACATAATCAATAAAAATACTTCAGTTTTAATTTAGTCTTTCTTTAAAAATCATACTACCCAAACGGATCATCGTAGCACCAGCTTCGATCGCTTGTAAATAGTCAGCAGACATACCCATTGATAACTGATCAAAATCAGAAGTGAAAAAATCCTTTTGACGAATATCTTGAGCTAATTGTGCCACTTTTTGAAAAGCATCCAGAGTTTGTTGTTTGGATAAACCTAAAGGTAAAATAGACATCAAACCACGAACATTTAGATTTTTAAGTTGAACTAACTGTGGTAAATCTTGCCATAATTGTTGAGTTTCCCAACCATATTTATTTTCGTCTGGTAAAACTTTTATTTGTAAACAAACTTGAGGGGAGTTAGTAATTGCTTTTGATTCGATCGCTTTTTGAGCATAATAATCCAAACGTTGAGCGATTTTAAGGCTATCTACCGAATGAATCCAATCACAAGATTCTACGGCTTTTTTAGCTTTGTTAGTTTGTAAATGCCCAATAAAATGCCAGCAAATATCGGGAATATGTTTTAATTGAGCTTGTTTATCTAAAACCTCCTGTAATCTATTTTCGCCAAAATCTCTAATTCCAGACTCATAAACAGACTGCATCACTTTTACCGATACTTTTTTACTGACTGCAACTAAACGTACATTATCAGGAATTAGCGACTCTATTTGTCGTAAATTGTCTTTTACCAAATGATTCATTGAAAAGTATTTTCGTAAAGTTTGTTAATCGTTTTATATGCTTCCCATTCACCATTACCACGTAAATTACGCAAATTGTTTTCCATTAAAATACGTGCCTCAGTACGACTGAGAGGCTCAAAATTTGTCTCTGGAGAATTTTTAGTTGGTATGGTCACTCTAAAAAAAAGACGTTGTGCATAAAGAGTGGTAAATAATTCTTGATTGTTACCGATTACACATAAACGATAAAGAAGACCAAAATTAGGATGATTAATATAAATTTCTCTGCTCATTAAATCCTTATACTCATTTAATTTCTGCCACCAAGTTCCCGATTTACTGTTTTCTACAAGTTAAGATGATAAAAGAATTGTATCGTGTCTTCGTTCATTCTTCTATGATCAAATTAACTAATCATTATATTTTCTTCCGTTTTCACTACCAAAAAGCGGTTGCATTTACAAAAAGTAAAGGTTATGATGGATCAATATTAGGATAAAACTATTAACAGGAGTCTTTTTGATTAATGGAAAAAATAGGCAAAATCATTGAAAAACTTAAAGATCTGACTCAAACACTAATTGACATTTTGTTTGGTCCAGAAGGTGAAACTGAAGCTGAGTTAATTCCTATTCCAGTTAGAGATAACCCTCGATCCAGATATTAAACTAAAATTTGTGTCATCAGCTCTAAATAATTACAAAAATTTACAATAAACTAATTGTCTAATTTTAAAATACAAGTTATACATGGTCCTAATTTAAACTTATTAGGAACAAGAGAGCCAGATATTTATGGTTATCTAACCTTGGATAAAATAAACTCTATTTTGGAGCAGGAAGCTCATAAATTAAATGTAAAAGTTTCTTGTCTTCAATCTAATCATCAAGGTGTTTTAGTTGATGCAATTCATGACTGCTTTGATAATTATCAGGGTATATTGATTAATGCAGGGGCTTATACTCATACTAGTATTGCTATTAGAGATGCGATCGTTGGTGTTGGTTTACCAACAGTTGAGGTTCATTTAAGTAATATATATAGTCGAGAAAATTTTCGACATCACTCTTATATCGCTCCTGTTGCCATCGGGCAAATTAGCGGTTTTGGGGCTGATAGTTATTGTTTAGGTTTGAAAGCTTTGATCAATTATCTTAATGCCTCTAACAAGGGCTGAGTTAATTTTTAAGTTTGATAATTTAATTTATGACTATCAAAAAAGTAAAGTTTTAAAATAATTTCTTTGCTTAAATCATTTATTTTTAATCCTTTAAAGGATTAATTTTTTGGTTGAAACGTTTAAAATAGTTATTGTCTTTTATTTTTTATGCTAGGTTATTTATATCTTCGTTAATAACTTACGCTGTATAGTTGAGTTTTGTTATTGATCCATTTTTGAAGATCAAAGATAGGTATCAACCATCAAACAAACGATAAAATAAGGATTAATAGATCAAAACAGAACAACAAAATGTTATGATTTTGTAGATAAATAGACTTATAATAACTGGAGTATATAAAAGATGGATTGGAGAGTTGTAATTGTATTATTACCTTTAGGTGTAGCCGCAAGTTGGGCTATTTTTAATATTGGTTCGGCAGCTATTTCTCAGGCTCAAAGATTTTTAAATAAAGAAAACTAATTGATTATTAATAATTAATTATGGAAAGGTTTTCTGTGAAGAAAGTTGATGCTTGAAGATTAACTGTTAAATATTATTATCTAGTTTAAGCTAAAATTGATGGATGAAAGGGATTAACAAGTAATAACGAATAAGTTCAAAAATTGATGTTAATCAAATAATAATTAGTTGATTGAATTTATACTCATTACGCAAATTTTTATTCTAAAACTTAATTGTTATTCCCTTATCCTTCGATGGTTGGTGAATTTGCTAATTCTTTTGAACAGTGAATTTAATTTGACGAATCATCATTTAGTTTTTCTTTTTGGACTCAAATTCTGTGACTCAAATCATTCAACAAGAAACAATCGTAGCGATCGCTTCGGCTGTTGTTCCAAATCAAGGTAGTATCGGTATTGTGCGTTTAAGTGGCAATACATCTGTGCGAATTGCTCAAACAATTTTTTCCCCTCAGGGCAAGTTTCAGTGGGAATCTCATCGTATTGGTTACGGATATATTAAAAATCCTGAAACTGACAAAGTAATAGACGAAATTTTGTTATTACCAATGTTATCTCCTCGCTCTTTTACTTGTGAAGATGTAATAGAATTTCATTGTCACGGTGGTATAATTCCTGTTCAACAAATTCTAGAATTGTGTTTATCTGAAGGTGCAAGACTCGCAAATGCTGGAGAATTTACTCTCAGAGCTTTTTTTAATGGCAGAATAGATTTAACTCAAGCTGAAAGTGTTGCTGAAATTGTTGGTGCTAAATCAGCTCATGCTTCACAAGTGGCTTTAGCTGGATTACAAGGAAAATTAGCATTGCCAATCAAAAAAATGCGTTTTAAACTACTGGATATTTTAGCAGAAGTAGAAGCCAGAATTGATTTTGAAGATGATTTACCACCTCTTAATCAACAACAAATTACCACCGATGTTAGTCAAAGTTTGAGGCAAATTACACAAATTTTAGCCACTAAAGATCAAGGCGAATTATTACGTAGTGGTATTAAAGTAGCTATTGTTGGGCAACCAAATGTGGGAAAATCAAGTCTTTTAAATGCTTGGAGTAAAAGCGATCGAGCGATCGTTACTGATTTACCCGGAACTACTCGTGATGTGGTAGAATCGCAACTTGTAGTAGAAGGCATCCCCATTCAGGTACTAGACACCGCAGGAATTAGAGAAACAGAAGATACAGTCGAAAAAATAGGCGTAGAGCGATCGCTCTTAGCAGTCTCTAAAGCCGATTTAATTTTATTTACTATTGATGCTAGTTTGGGTTGGACAACCGCTGACGAACAAATATACCAACAAATTAAAGAGCTGAATTTGATTTTAGTAATTAATAAAAGTGATATTGGCAAACTGACTAATGTCAAGTATCCCCCAGAAATAGAACAGGTAGTCACCACCGCAGTAGCGATAAATCAAGGTATCGATAGTTTAGAAAAAGCAATTATTGATTCAATTAAAAGCCAAAAAACGATCGCTCAAGATTTAGATATAGCAATTAATCAAAGACAAGCGGCGGCTCTTACTCGTGCTAAAAATGCCTTAATTGAGGTCGAAAAAACGATTCAAGAACAATTACCTCTAGACTTCTGGACGATCGATTTAAGAATGGCAATTCAAGGCTTAGGAGAGATTACAGGAGAAGAAGTCACCGAGTCTGTACTCGATCGTATTTTTAGTCGTTTTTGTATTGGAAAATAATATTTGATAGTTGATAGTTGATAGTTGATAATTAAATTATCTGTACGATCGATCGTTCATTATCAATTGTTAAAATTATGTTTTTATTAATTCCAGCCGCAGGTGTAGGTAAAAGAATGGGTAGTAATGAAAATAAGCTACTCTTACAACTTAAAGGCAAACCACTTCTAGCTTGGACATTGATAGCGGCAAACGCCTCAACTAAAATTAAATGGATTGGTATTATGGGGCAAACTTATGATTTTCCTGCATTTAAAGACATAATTGCTCAAGTTAACCCGACTAAACCAGTCGAGCTTATTTTAGGAGGAGAAACAAGACAACAGTCTGTATATAATGGCTTACAGGCTTTACCTGATTCGGCAAGGCAGGTTTTAATTCATGATGGCGCTCGTTGTTTAGCAACCCCACAATTATTCGATCGATGTGCGGAGTCTATTCTTAATTGCCAAGGATTGATAGCTGGTGTACCTGTTAAAGATACAATCAAAGTAGTTGATACTGATTTGACCATTGTTGATACACCTGTCAGAGATAATCTTTGGGCGGCACAAACACCTCAAGGTTTTCAGGTTGAGTTACTTAAAAAATGTCACAATCAAGGTTTAGCTCAAGGTTGGCAAGTGACTGATGATGCGGCTTTACTCGAAAAATGTGGTTTTGCGGTGCAGATTGTGGAAGGAGAAGAAACTAATTTAAAAGTGACAACACCGATCGATTTAACTATTGCTCAATTTATTTTAGAACAAAGAGAAGGATAATTTTCACTCATTATTCATCCTTAGATTTCTTCTTAGATAATTAATTATAAATTGGCATTGGGTTTATGCCATAAACCCCTACTCATTTTGTTTATCCTATCCATCATCAGAAAATATGCACTTTTAAGAAAACTGATTATCAGGAAGTAAACCCACCTTGAATTAAAATTCAAGGCTAATAGAAATCGTTTAATAAATTAAACTAAGCTTCATTTAAAATCGCAAGTCCTTTACTTTAGTTCATTTTAATGAACGACATTTTTGAGCCTTGTCAATTCATACCCAAGGCGATTTACTAATCATGATAATACGAGTATATAGCTTTGTCGTTATCAGAGAATTCAAAAATTTCTAAACCTTTGCTGTGAACTTTACAACTACGCATCTTTTCAATTTGAGTTTGATTTACGTTTTGATTTTCAGAGTTGAAAAAAATTATTTTTATTATACTTATTAAAAACTCAATCATATTCTTTTCACTTTCTTTTACTTTAATATCTGATTCCAAACCTAGTAGATTTATTTCCCCAATCGAAATTTCCTTATTTTGAGAATGAGCATCTTTGATTAAAGATATTGCCTGATTATAACTTTCCAAATTAAACATATGTGGTGGATAATCATTTTTAGAAATATATTTTGCGAAAATAATCACTTCTGGACATTCATACGGAAAAAATTTATCACGCTCATTGTTAGATGAACCAATCGGGGTAACTTTAATTTGATGATAGTTAGTACCAATTTTGCTAATATCATTCACTTTAAATTGCCAATAAGGACCACCTGAGTAAGCTACAGGTACATAGGATAATGTAGAAACTAAACTTATAAAAATTATTTTTAAATTTTTCATCTCTTGATTGCTACGAATAAAAGACCTTAAATTTAAATTCAACGCTAACAAAAATCGCTCAGTGCGTAGCCTAATCTATTAGTAACAACAATGATAATTTATCGGCGATTTATGACTAAGGTCATTATTACGAACTTTCTTTCGATCGTCAACTATTACATATTGTCTGATATAGCAGTAAATAAGTTAATTTTTGACAGTTGAATCAAGTTCCCCTCCTTGTGAAGGAGGGGTTAGGGGTGGTTGAATATCTTACCAAGGCTACTATAATAATCGCTTTATAAATTAATTCCTATCACCTGTGTATAAGCACCTTTAGCCTGTGTAACACCAATCGTTCTTTGGGCGGCTTCAATCATCGGTCTTCTTAAACTAACCACAATAAATTGAGCTTGTTGGGCTTGTGTTTGAATCATCTTCGATAACTTTTCTACATTCGCCCCATCTAAAAACATATCCACTTCATCAAAAGCATAAAAAGGTGAAGGGCGGTATCTTTGTAAGGCAAAAATAAAACTTAAAGCAGTCAAAGATTTTTCTCCTCCCGACATCGAACTTAATCTTTGTACTGACTTTCCTTTAGGGTGAGCAACTAAGGTTAAACCACCATTAAAAGGATTATTTGAATCTTCTAATTTTAAATAACCATCACCATCAGATAAAGTAGCAAAAATAGATTGAAAGTTATCATTAACTGCATCAAAAGATTCTTTAAAAGCTCTTAATCTTAAGGTAGTAAAATTCTCTACTCTTAATAATAATTCTGTTCTTTCTCCTGCTAATGTAGCTAGTTTTTCTGATAACTCAGTTAGCCTTTCTTGATTCTTTTCGTATTGCTCTAAAGCCATCATATTAACAGGTTCTAAAGCTTCTAATTTTTTTTCTATTTTTTTAATTTCTTGATTAGTTTTAGCTAGTTTTTCAGCTAAGATATTTACAGTAATCTTTTCTTGTTCTTGTAACCAAGGAATCTCTGGTAACGGTGTCGGTAACTCTACTTTTATTTCTGCATGAGTTTCTTTCAGCTCAGCTAATTGGGTTTGTAATTCTTGATGCTTTAACACTAACTTTTCTAGTTGCCATTCAATCTTCTTACTCGCACTTTCTATTTTTTTAACGTCTAATTCTTGATTATCTCTTTGTTGTTTTATTCCTTCTATTTTTTGAGCTAATTCTTGATAAAGAATATTATTTTGACTAATATTTTCTTGAACAGATTCTATTTCTTGATTAACATTTATTTCTTCTTGTTTTAACTCAACTAACTCTTCAGCTATTTTGGTAATACTTTCTTGAGCTTGAATAGTTTTATTAGTTAAATCTTGTTCTGAGTTAGTTAGTTGTTGTAACTCTTCTTTTCGATTATTTAATTTTAACTGTTTTTCTTCGACAATAGTTTCTTTTTGATTAATGATTTTTTGTAGATTTTGCCATTCTTCGTTATCATAACTTTCTTCTAATTGTTTTAATTCTAACTGTGTTATTTCTAATTCATTAGTTAGTAAAGGAATATTTTCAACTAGATTTGCTAACTCTTGTTTGTCTTTTACTAATTCTTCATAATTGTTAGCATTACTTTGAATTATTTTTTCTTTTTGGGTTTCTAAACGAGTAATTTCTTTTTGATTTTGTTCGAGTAATAATTGTGTTTTTTGTCTTTTTTGTCTAGCGATACTTAGTTGTTCAACGAGGGTTTTGATTTTTTCTTTTTTTTGTGCTATTTTGACATTAAGCTGAGGGATTATATTTTCAATTTCGGTAATTCGATCGCTTAAGTCACGAAAATCCGCTGATTCCCCTTGAGATACTCGCCCAAAACTCAAAGACGATCGTTTAGAAAGACTACCACCTGTCATCGCTCCACTCGCTTCTAATAATTCTCCATCCAATGTCACCATCCGATATTTACCTAAGAAATTACGAGCAGTATTCAAGTCTTCAAAAATGACGGTATTACCGAAAACAAAACCGAAAATAGATTCATATTCTGGTTCAAAATCAATTAAATTAACCGCCCAATCAATCGCACCTCTAGTAGTCATAATACTGTTATTACTAGGCAGACGAGGGGATTTGATTTTATTAAGCGGTAAAAAAGTTGCCCTTCCTCCTCGCTCTTGTTTGAGCAGTTTGATAGCCATAGATGCGATCGTGTCATCTTCAACAACAATAAAGCCTAAACGGCTTCCGGCGGCTATTTCCAAGGCTTTTTGGTAACGTGACTCAACTTCTCCTAACTGAGCGACTAAACCACAAACTCCTGGTAAATCTGAATTAAGAATGATTTTACTCGCATAAGTGCCTTGGGCTTCTTGTTGGGCTTGTTTGGTGGCTTCTAATTTATCTAGTTGTCGTTGTTTATCTCTTTGCTCTAATTGTAATCGATTGATCGTTTCTTGGTTAAGGGTGACATCAGCTTCGATACTGGCTAAGTTTTCAGCTATATTTTGAATTGTCGATTTTGAATTAGTTATTTGGCTTTCTAACTGATTTATTGCGATTTTTTTCTCGTCTATTTCTGTTGTAAATTGAGTTAGTTGTTCGTTTTCTGATTCAATATTTGTCTGTCGTTGTTCACATCTTTGATTTAAGACTGCTTCATTCGTTACTTGTGGATTTAATTCTTTTTGAATACTATTAATTACTTGAGTTAATTCTGTTTGTTTACTTACCCACGCTTGAGATTTAGATGCTATTTTTTCGGCTTCTTGTTTACTAGTTAATAATTCTGATTTACTAATTTCTAATTCATTTTCTAATACAGGTATAATGTTTTGATTCAAACTAGTAATTTCGGTTGATAATCGATCGATATTAGTTTGATTAGTAACAATATTATCTTGAATTGTTTTTTGTTTGTGAGTTAGTTGGCTTCTGGTATTAGTAATTTCAACAACTCTTTTTTCTAACTGTTGTCGCTTAGCTTTGTCGGTTGCTAATTTAGAAGCGATTGATATTTTTTCTTCTTCTCCTAATGCTTTTATTTCTACATTTAATTTAGCTAATTTTTCTTGACTTTCTCTCAATTGTATGCTGAAATTATTTTGTTCTTTAATTGCTTTTTTTTGATCATTATTTACTTTAGTTAGTTGTTGTTTAATATCGTCTTGTTGTTGTTGTAAATAACGATCGTTGATGATGATAGCCAGTTGTTTCTTTTCGATTATTTGTCCTTTTAAAGTTTGATATTTAGATGCTTTTTCCGAGTCTTCTTTTAATTTTGCACTATTTTCAACTAACTCTTGTTGGATAATCTGACATTTTTCTTCTCTTTCTTTAACATCATCTAAAGTCGTTTTGGTTTGGACAATTTTACGATCGAATTCTGCTACACCCGCCAACTCATCAATAATCTCTCTTCGCTCACGAGAATTCATAGAAATAATTCTAGTCACATCCCCTTGTAAAACAACGTTATAACC
Organism: uncultured cyanobacterium; assembly: GCA_963710605.1. Lineage (GTDB taxonomy): Bacteria > Cyanobacteriota > Cyanobacteriia > Cyanobacteriales > Cyanobacteriaceae > JAALKG01. The sequence goes on along the minus strand of CAVQBA010000004.1, from coordinate 763,472 downwards.
TTCAGGATAAATTCTTAAGCGTTGTAGATACTCATGTAATAATGTAGCGGTAGAAGGTTCGTCATTAATATAAAAAGTAGAAGTATAACTACCACCTTTAGTTACCCGCAAACGACGAGTAATTTTTAATTCTGACATTGAAACCAGAGAGTTTATCTCTTCATCTTCTGTTATATTTTTGTCTTTATTCGTAGTATTATCATTTTGTAATTCTTCTAGATTACCTAAATCAAAAGTAACAGAAACGATCGTTTCTTGCGCTTTGCCGTTACTTTTATGACTATTATTAATCAAATCAGGTAACCTATCCGCCCTCATCCCCTTCGAGCTAGCCAAACCAAGACAGAATAATAAAGCATCTAAAATATTCGATTTTCCCGAACCATTTGGTCCCGAAACGACTGTAAAACCATCTAAAAGAGGTACTGAATTACTACCACCAAAAGATTTGAAGCGAGATAATTCTACTTTTTTAACATAAACCATCGTAGTAATAGGGAATAGGGAATAGGGAATAGGGAATAGGAAAGTAAGTAAATAATGAATAAGGAAGAAAGATGAGTAAGAAGTATTGTCAATTATTATTTATAACTTTTAACTTTTAACTGTTAACTCTTAACTATTAGGATTCATTCATGTTTTTGTAAGTGGCTACCGAAGAAGGAGAAATTCGATTGAGATAACGGAAAATCCAATATTTCAAAACAGTGTCTAAGATAACAGGAAATGTGGCAATAAACAAAAAGTTGAAGTCTCTGTTTTCAGGTAAACCAAAATGACGAGCAACGCTTTCTAAAATAATTTCCCAGCCATGGGGTGAGTGGAAACCAACAAACATATCAGTAAATAAGATGATTAAGAATGCTTTGGCTGAATCGCTCAAGCCATAAATAATTTCATCAATAAAAGATTTGAGAACTAATAATTCGTTTTTACTATAATAAACTACTGCACCAAAAGCAATTAAAGATAATATATCAGCGAAAACATTTTTGACTGCATTTGAACTTTGGTTACGATAATCTTCAGCTAATTCGATCGCTTTTTCTCGTATTTTTTCTTCTTTTTCCTCTGATGATACAGAAGCTGTTAAGCCGATTATACTTCTAAGCCTAAGATTGTCTTCAAATGTTCTTAACTCTACTAATGCTTCTTCTTCTAAGTTTTGGTTGATAAAGATAATCTGCTCGTGTTGGTCAAAATAAGGATCAATAAATACTTGTCCTAAAGTAATTTTACTAATATTATGAACCAATAAAGGTACGATAATTAAAATTAATAAGAATTTAATTGAGATAGCTGTTTTATATTTAGATTTGCGAAATTTATTAATTACATCTTGCTCTGTTTCGGAAGATTCTGGATTAATTTCTTGCTTAATTCGATCGAGGGTACGTAAAAAAGAACGTGGTAAAATACTAGTTTTATCAGAAACAGTTTCCATCTCTGATTCTAAACTTGTTTGTTTGTTATCGATCGAATAGGTTGGTTTTTGACTAGATTTTTGTAATTGAATCTTAGAACTATTATCTGTAGTTGTTAGAGTAGATTTATCAGAAACTGTTTGACGATAGACAAGATTATATTTATTAATTATTTGATCAATAAAGCTAAGTTTTTCTAAAATAACTTCTTGTTCGTAATTAGTCGTATTCTTGATTGAGTTTGAATAAGCTGATTTACGGTTAGAATTAATAAAACTATAGATAGACTTATTAGTTTTAAATTGACCAACTCTTAATTTGATTGCGTTGAGATTCGATTGTAATTGCCCTTGAAAATAACTCCAGACAGTTTCACCATAATTACAATTGGTACGGCTTATTTTTTGTCCTTGGAAATGTTCATCTTCAATTTTTTTGATTGCCAACGCTCTTTGATAAGCTTCTTCTAGAGCATTTTCTGAGTTATTACTAATCCAGCGTTTAGTAGAGCGAAGGACACGATTAAACATAGATAGAATATCAATAAACTAAAGTAAATCTCTCTTCAATTCATACATTCTATCTTAGATTCGATCCCTCTACTTAACCATCGTTAATTGCCCATTGCTAATTACTAATTGCTAATTGCTCATTGATAATTGTTATGATAGGAAAATGAGTTTAAGGTTTATTTAATTTGATAGAATCTAGATGTTGCGAATAATCACAGACCAAACTGAAGCACAACAAGAACTACACAGAATTAGCGAACGGACGAATAATGACAATATAGAAAAGCAATCCGCCGTTGTCAAAGATATTATCGCCACAGTTAGACAAAAAGGCGATGAAGCCTTGCTTGAATATACCGAAAAATTTGATGGACAAACCATTTCGGCTAAACAAATTAAAGTCAGTGGTTCAGAAATTGATACAGCTTACCAAAAAATTTCTCGTGATTTACTCAAGGCTATTCAATTAGCGGCGAAAAAAATAGAAGATTTTCATCAACAAAGAGTACCTCAATCATGGGTACAATTCGCCCCTGATAATGTTGTTTTAGGCAGACGTTATACTCCTGTCGATCGAGCTGGTTTATATGTACCAGGTGGAAGAGCCTCATATCCAAGTACAGTATTGATGAATGCAATTCCGGCTAAGGTTGCTAAAGTACCCAGAATAGTAATGGTGACTCCTCCTAGCGAAAACGGTAAAATTAATCCTGCTGTTTTAGTAGCGGCGAGTGAAGCTGGAGTGACTGAGATTTATCGTGTTGGTGGTGCCCAAGCAGTAGCGGCGTTAGCTTATGGTACGCAAACTATTCCTCAAGTTGATGTCATTACAGGGCCGGGTAATGTTTATGTTACTCTGGCTAAAAAACAAGTATTTGGACAAGTGGGAATCGATTCTTTAGCAGGACCTAGTGAGGTGTTAATCATCGCCGATGAGAACGCAAATCCTGTCCATGTAGCGGTTGATTTGTTGGCACAGGCAGAACATGATCCCATGGCGGCGGCTATTTTGGTTACTGATAGTGAAAAATTAGCTATTCAAGTACAACAGGAAGTTTCTGAGCAATTAAAAAATCATCCTCGTAAAACTTTAACTGAAAAATCGATCGCTAATTATGGTGTCATTATCTTAGCAAAAGATCTAATTCAAGCGGCTGAATTTTCTAATATTTTTGCCCCCGAACATTTGGAGTTAGAAGTAGAATCGCCTTGGGATTTGGTTGAACAGATTCGTCACGCTGGGGCTATCTTTTTAGGTAATTCATCTCCTGAAGCTGTGGGTGACTATTTAGCGGGGCCAAACCATACTTTACCGACTTCTGGGGCGGCTCGTTATGCTTCTGCTTTGGGTGTAGAAACGTTCATGAAATATTCTAGTTTGATTGAATATAATCCTCAGGCTTTACAGAAAGTAGCGAAGGAAATTATTGATTTAGCCACCGCTGAAGGTTTACCTTCTCATGCTGATTCGATTAAATACCGTGTTGATAAAAAAGATCGTTCATAATGACTAGTTTAAAAAATGTTTTGATTGTCGGGGCAACTCAAGGTATTGGTTATGGATTTGTTCAACAATTATTATTAAATACTGATGTCCAAAAAATTATAGCGACTTATCGCCGAAAGGAAACAGCTCAAGAATTATTTAAGCTAGAGGGTTCGTTTCCTGACAAACTAATAACAGTACAAGTTGATGTTACTGATGAAGCTCAAATAGAAGAAGCGGTAAGTAAAATTCAAGCTCAAATAACTAAGTTACATTTAGCGATTAACTGTGTGGGGATGTTGCATGAGGATGATTTGCAACCTGAAAAAAGTTTAAGACATATCAACCCCGATCGTTTATTACGTTATTTTGAAGTTAATACTATCCCCACTGCTTTACTTAGTAAGCATTTGTTACCTTTATTTAAACATCCTGAGTTTTCGGTTTGGGCAACTATTTCAGCTAAAGTTGGTAGCATTGAAGACAATCGCCTTGGTGGTTGGTATGGCTATCGGGCTTCTAAAGCGGCGTTGAATATGTTGATTAAAAATGTGGCGATCGAATATAATCGTGTTAGTAAAAATTCGATCGTTATTGCTTTACACCCTGGCACAACTGATACTCAATTGTCTCTTCCTTTCCAGAAAAATGTGCCTGAAGGTAAACTTTTTTCAACTGAGTTATGTACCCAACAATTACTAACTGTAATCGATCGGCTTACGACTAAAAACAACGGTCAATTTTTTAATTGGGATGGTGGTATTTTACCGTGGTAGGTTTTTGAATTGAGAATTGTTTAGTAAGAGAATTAAGTAGGTTGGGTTGAGCCGAATAAGTTGGAGGATAAGCCAGATACGATATAAAAGCGAAACCCAACAACCAATAAATATAGTCATTTCAATTAATATTGAGACAGTATTAATTATACTTTTAACTTAAATTTTTATCCCACCTTGAGTATAAATTACAAGGCTAATAGATACCGTTTAATAAATTAAACTCAAATTTAATCTCCAAAATTGTCTCATCGTTATTTGAAATCACTATATAAAGAAAAACAAAACACGATCGATATATTCAAAATGTTGGTGTTAAATCATTAACATAAATTATCTATTGAGTAATTAAATTATCGTTATTTATCCTTTCAATAACAAATAAATTATTGAGACTTTCAACTTGTTCGATTGCACTATTAATAGTAGAAAATTGATCGGCTTCTCGATCGAATTGCAAGTAAGTGACTCCATTAGAAATTGACAAAGTAGCATCATCACAACCTGCTTCAAATAATAAATCTTCCAAATTATTAATTTGTTGGCTAGATGAAGACATTATCAAAGTAAAATTGTAAGTATTCATCAGATTTTTATTTTAGTTAAAATAAATTGAGAGACTATTTTAGAATCTTTTCTTTGAGTTTAATTTATTAAACGGATGAGTGTTAGCCTTGTCAATTTATTGCAAGGCGAGTTTCATGTTTACATTTTGATGATTATTAATACTGTCTCAAAATTTAGAAAAACAAGTTATTACTGCACTAAAAGAATTAAAAGAAATTAATAACGAGGAAAATTAATGATCAAATACTCAATTATGATTCAGTGGAGTGAAGAAGATAATTGTTTTTTAGTTTGTTTACCTGAGTGTTGTAAAAACGTTATGCAACCTGTTACTCATGGTGAAACTTACGAAGAAGCATTAAAAAACGCTCAAGAAGTTTTAGAAATGTTAGTCGAAGAATATCAAGAAGATGGTAAGCCTCTACCCGAAATAAAAACCTTGATGTTTGCTTAATCTTGTTTTTTAATTAATTCAACACATTTTGTTAACGTTAAACGATCGAACTTCAATCTAAAATAGCAACTATCATTAACTAAACTGATATTTTTATCATTTACTAATTCTTTCAAACCAACCTGCTAAATAGACGATCGAATTTAGCTTTATAGTATGCAAAAAATCGTTTGTTATGACCTTAGATTGTGTTGAAGTAAAAACTTATAATGATTAATTTATATTTATAATCGTTTAAAATAACGATGAGACAATTCTTGGTATTTTATTTGAGTTTAATTTATTAAACGGTATCTATTAGCCTTGTAATTCATTACAAGGTGGGGTGAAAATTCAAGTTTTAGATATGATTAATACTATTTTAATCTCAAATTGGTAAATATACATACATAATTGGTGGTATTTCTGGCGTTGGAATGGAAGCTATTTTACTAGTAGAAGAAAACAAGATGTATCTACTATTTCATTCTGAGTCTTATGATAGCAGTGGCGATAATTACGAAACAGTTATTACCAAATATTTATTAAACGAAAAGGAAAGAAAAATTTTTGAACAGTTATTGTCAGATACCAAGCCGATACAAGAAGATAAATCGATAGTTTTGACAGAAAATCAAATTAGAGGAGCGGAGTATTGTTAATATCTAAATAAGAAAAAAAGTACTTGCCTCTTACCTGTTTTTACTCCTTACTCCTTACTCATTACTCATTATTACGGTGCAAGACGATCGATTTGCCATTGCTGATTATTGTCTAAACGGTAACAAAATCTGTCGTGTAAACGATTCTGTCTGCCTTGCCAAAACTCAACTAAATTAGGTACAACTCGATAACCACCCCAATGTTGCGGACGAGAAATTGTTTTGTTTTTGTATTCATTTGTCAGTGTTTCTAAACGATTTTCTAAATATTCTCGATCGGGAATTACTTGAGATTGAGGTGATGCTAATGCACCTAATTGTGAACCTATCGGACGACTATTAAAATACTCATTACTTTCTTTTGGGGCTATTTTTTCGACTCTACCTTCTATTCTGACTTGTCTTTCTAACTCTCCCCACCAAAATACTAATGATGCCCAAGGATTATTGGCTAAATTTTCTCCTTTACGGCTATCATAATTAGTAAAAAAAGTCAAGCCTTTAATGTCAATTTTTTTGAGTAAAACAATTCTGGCTACAGGTTTACCCGCATCACTAACTGTCGCTAACGTCATGGCATTAGGTTCTAATATATCTGATTCTACCGCTTGCTCAAACCATAGTTTAAATTGTTCGATCGGTTCAAGTTTAAGATCTTGTTTTAGTAAACCACCTTTTGTGTAATTTTCTCGCAAACTTTCTACAGAAATCTTCATAATTCGATTGGTTATAATTTAGTTGTTATGTTTTAATATTTTAAAATATCCTTAAATAATAGTTGATATGTATTTGATTTGTATTCAACTATCAATAGCAATTATGAACGATAATAACGAACTTCAAAGAACATATCCTTGGTGGAATCGTCCTTTATGGGGCGAACAATCTTTTGTTGATTGGGTACGAAATCGATCAGTTTTAATAGTTAAAGAAGAAATTCCTGAAGCAAGAATTCAGTTTTATCAAGATTCTCATAAACAATTAAAAACTATTGCGGCAATGACAAAAGCGATCGATAATGCAAAATTTAACGCCGATAATTTGTAGCATTTTTGATTATGAATCGTGAGTTTGAGCAAGAAAAGGGAGTATTTGAAGGTTTAAAACATAGTATTGAGTTGTTAAGAGTTGCTTTAGAAACTAAAGAAAGTTTTTTGAAAATAGAAGCGACAGAATCACGTTATCGTAGTTTTGCTCAACAAGAATTTTACACTTACATTTTTGAATTGTTAAGCAAAGATTTAACAACAGAAGAATTTCAAAAACTAGTAGAAAGAAAACTAAATGATATTATTCCTAGAATCAAAAGCGATGAAGGTAAAACTGCAATTCAATCTTATGTTAATCAATTAGACATAGTGAGTAAAGATGTGTTAGGCTTAAAGCTATTGCTATTATTTAAACAATATGATTTGACTAGTTTTTCTTTGTTACACACTGTAGGTGAAATTGCCGACAGTTTTTACGACAAAAATTTGGATAACATTAAAGAATTTCAAGTTATCGTTCAAATTAATGCTGAGATATTTCTTAAACTGGGAAAAGTAATTCAAGTGCCTCAGCATAAAAATATACCCGAAACTTATGCTTTGGTTTTACAATACATTGCTTTACGTCATAGACATAAGCAATCTTTCGCTCAATTTCAACAATTACTGATATTCTTAAGACAATGGGAAGAATGCTACAATTCTATGGCTACAATTATCCAAGAATACCCTCCTGAAGAATACAAACAACCGCCTATTTTTAAAGAACCTATACCGGGGATTGAGGTTTATGATAAATATCAAGCACACGTGTAACCTAGTTGATAGTTGATAGTTGATAGTTGATAGTTGATCAAGTATATTTCGATTATTAATTGCTAATCTTGCTAAAATTATTTGTCTATTTTGTTGAACAACTATGCCAATGTTTTAGGGTAGCACTATACTATAAGTTTAGTTATTTAGTTAGTAACAAAACACCCATCATTCCACCGAGCAAAGGGTAATGGATTGCTTGGGTATAACTTGCATCTAAAGCTAATTGTATTTGTTGGTTACTATCGGGGAAACGCTCTAAACTTTCGTAAATATAAGCATATTGGTTTTCAACTTGAAAGGTATTTGCTAAATTAACCACTATATTATCTAAGTACCATTTTTGACTATTTGCCACGATTTCATTGGTTGGTTTATTAAAATCTAAAATTGCTACTTTGGCATTTGGTTTTAAAACTCGTCTAATTTGAGTTAAACAAAGAGGAATATCAGTTACATTTCTCAATCCATAACCCATCGTGGCACAATCAAAATGATTATCAGCAAAAGGTAAATCTAACACATCTGCTTCTATCCATTCGATCGATTTTGATTTTAGTTGAGTCTGATTCAATTGTCTTTGTCTGGCAACCTCTAATAACTCAGCGGAAAAATCGACCCCAATCACTTTACCTTGCTCAATTTGTTTAGCCAATAAAAAACTCATATCTCCACTACCACAACATAAATCTAGTGCGGTTGCTTGAGGATGAGGATTACTCCATTTTACTGCCATTAACTTCCAAATGCGATGGAGTCCAAAACTCAAACCATCATTGAGAGAATCATATACAGGTGCGATTTGATTAAACAGTGTTTTGATTTCTTCGGCAGTAGGAGACATCTTAAATAATGGAGAATGGAGAATGGAGAATGGAGAATGGAGAATGGAGAATGGAGAATGGAGAATAAAATCAATAGTTTTAATTATTTACTCTCGATACTCTTATCAATTGTCAACTGTCAATTGTCAATTGTCAATTATTTTGATGTAGTTGCTAACTGTTGATTTTGCTTTTGTTTGTCGGATGTGAGTGGTGCGGTTAATGCTGATTCTAAATCGGCTTTACCAAGACGTTTTTCTAAAATAGCAAATACTTCTCGACCAAAATCAAGGGGGTTTTGTTGCCATGCTTGTAAACAAACTTCACCGAAAAATGAGCCTAAAGGTTCGGGATTCCAGAGTAGTTTTTTAGCCGTCCAAGGCATCATACTCATGGGGTTATAATCTTTTTTGAGTATATCATTATCAAAAGCATATTCTTCTAGATGGGTATGAGGTTGTAAACCAATAAAGAAAATAGCTGGTTCAACTTTATCAATACCAAAAATATCTTCTAATTCCCGATGATAAGCGATCGTTTGTCTAATAGTATCAAATGTTTCATCAATCACATTAAAAGAATAATTAACTGAAACGACATCTTCATAACCTGCATTTTTCAAGTCACGACAATTTTGCAAGACGTTACGCAGATTGTAACCCATACGCATCTTCCTGACTAATTCTTGCGAGCCACTGGTGATACCAATCTCGAAATAATTCATCCCCGTTTCCACCATCAAATCGCATAATTCAGGGTTAAGATTGTCAGCACGAATATAAGAAGCCCAATGAATATCTTCCATTCCAGAAGCCTTGATTTCTTTTAATAACTCGATCGCAGAATTGATATACATTTTAGCAGGAATAAACTGAGCGTCAGTAAACCAAAAATTACGAATACCTCGATCGTATAATTGACGCATTTCGGCGACAACCTCTTCGGCTGGGTTAATTCTCACTTTTTTGCCTTCAACTACCGTGTAGATGCAATAACAACAGTTATGAGGGCATCCACGTTTGGTCTGCACCCCTATATAAAAATCATTTTCTTGGAAATAATAATCAAAGTCGCCCCAAATACTGGCGATGTAATCATAATTACAAGCAGTCTTTTCAAAGGCGGTTGGTTGTTCGTGAATTAAATTTTCTCGTGGTTTTTCTTCCCCGACTACATAGCAACGTTGATCAGCAAAACTATTATTTTTTAATATTCTTTCTAATAAAACTTCACCTTCACCCACAGAAACGATCGAACCCTTTGGTAATTTAGTTTTTAGTTGTTCGTAAAAGACACTAACCGCACCACCACCAACCATAACTCTCGCTTGAGGGTTATATTTCTGTGCTTGTTTTAAACCTTTTTTTACTAAACCCGTGTTACGCCACAACTCACCATAATAAGCACTAGCAACTTTTAAGCCACCTAAAGCACCTCTTAATTTAATCAAAGGATTTTTAGCGTAATAAAATTCAAAAGCATTTTGTAGAGGATTACCTGCCCTACCGCCGACGGGGGCATAAATTTGAATATCACGCCATGAGTAAACCAACATTGTGGGTTGAAAACGATCGATACATTCAATTAAAGCACGATCGAAATCGACGGGTGGAATTGTACCCAAATCAAAAATTTCTTGTTCTATCTCAGGAAATACCTTATGAATATGATCGGCGATATAAACAACACCAATAGGGAAGATAGGATTACAAGGAAGTCTGACGTAGAGAATTTTGTCACTCATGATCAATATATGTGGTTAAAATTAGTTAATTAAATGAGAATTAAAAGAATAATTTCTGCTTTTATCTTTCACTATCTTAATATATCTTCATCAACAATTAGTAATTAGCAGTTAGCAATTATTTTTCTTTGAATTATTTGTCTTCACTCAAATTGGATAGTTCTTTAATATAACTAATAATTAACTTTTTCTCTCTCTCTCTCAACCCCATAAAGACACACACCAGTCAACCCCTCTGCGTTTCTCTGCGTCTCTGCGGTTTAAACAAATCTTCCCTCTTAATCATTTAACGATCGATTTTAAAGTATCAACAAAAGTAGGATAAGAAATAGAAATCGCTTCAGCACGATCGATTTTAGTTTCTCCCTTAGCATTAAGTGCCGCAATTGCCAAACTCATAGCAATACGATGATCGGTGTAACTATCGGTTTGAATACCTTGTAGAGGATTACCAGCCAATTATTTCCATCCCATCAGCAAACTCAGTAATTTTCGCACCCATTTTACCTAATTCCGTTGCCATTACCGCTAAACGATCGCTTTCTTTGACTCTTAATTCTGCCGCATCTTTAATTGTAGTTGTACCTTCAGCAAAACAAGCCGCTACAGCTAGAATGGGTATTTCGTCGATTAAGCGAGGAATAATCGCCCCTTCGATCGTACATCCTTGTAATTTACTTGTTTTTATTTGTAAGTCGGCAACAGGTTCGCCACAAGCATCTCTTTCGTTGAGAATAGTAATATCGGCGTTCATCATTTGTAGGGCTTCGAGTATACCTGTACGAGTTGGATTGATACCAACATTGGTGATAGTTAGCTCAGAATTAGGTGTAATTGCCCCTGCAACCAACCAAAATGCCGCCGAACTTATATCACCTGGTACGATTACTTTTTGCCCTGTAAGCTTCGCTTTTCCTTCGATCGTGACGCTATTAGTATCGGGGTCGATTTCAAGTTTAGCACCAAAAGCGGTTAACATTCTTTCAGAATGATCTCTTGATAAAGCAGGTTCGGTTACAGTGGTTTTTCCTTCTGTCATTAATCCTGCTAGTAATATACACGATTTGACTTGAGCTGAGGCAATAGGAGAATGATAATGAATCGGTTTGAGGTTTTGCCCAACTACTGCTAATGGTGCATTTTGATGATGATTTCGTCCGTAAATAACTGCTCCCATTTGTTGTAATGGTTTGATTACTCTAGACATCGGGCGGGTATTTAATGAGCTATCTCCTTTGACGGTAAAAAATTTATCTGGTTGTGAAGCGAGCAAACCTAACATCAAACGCATAGTTGTGCCTGAATTACCTGCATCTAAAATATCGATCGGTTCAATTAATAATCCATCTCCTATGCCTGTCACGACTACCTTTTTACTGTTTAGTGGTGATATTTTCGCTCCCATCGCTTGAAAACATTGTGCTGTACTACGAGGATCTTCTCCTAGTAATAATCCTTCTATTGTAGTTTCTCCTGAAGCGATCGCACCTAACATTAACGATCGATGAGAAATAGATTTATCCCCAGGGATTGAGATTGTACCTTTAAGTGCTTCGACTTTGTCGGTGATGGTTAGTTGAGTTTGTTGTTCGGTTTGAGTTAGGTTGATCACAAGTAGTAGTTAATGTAGGTTATAGACAGTAAATTATTTTAGCTTTAATTTAGCTATTTTTCGCCATTTTCAAGCTATTAATACAAGTGTTCACTAATATTTCGATCGTTTTATCAAGAATAGATGCTAAATTTTGGCGTAGATTAGTATAATTAGTTTGTTTAGTTAGCATAATAATAAGTACTTAAACTTGTACTTGATATAGCGTTTACCATCATTATGAGGTACATTAATTATTTGCAAGTCCCCCTTGATAAGGGGGATTTAGGGGGATCGAGATGTACTTCATCATACTAATAATTGCTATATCAGATCTCAAAATTTCGTTTCTGACAAATAATCATAATCGAAAAATAACTCAAAGATAGTTGAGGATAATTAGTTAAATCACGATAAATTTTTTCATCTTTAGTAGTCGCTTTTTCCACTAAATAAGTAGAAGCAAATAAATTTCTTTGTTGCAGAATTTGCCATACTTGAGGATAAACAGAAGCAACTTTCATTAATACAACTATTTCTGCCCAATCTAAAGCCTCCTTCTAGTTTTTCGATCGAATATAATGCTGGTAAAACAACTAACTTTTCGTGTTGCATAGTTAGAGGTAAACCTAAAACCGAAGCGGTTGCCATTGGTGAGCAAACCCCCGCAATGCGATCGATTTTTATTTGAGGATATAATTTCTTTAATGTCGAAGCTAGATAAGTAAAAGTGCTATAAAAACTAATATCTCCTTCACAAGCAAACGCCACATCAAAACCTTGTTGTAGATATCGCCAAACTTGCTCAGTTACATTTTGCCATGCTTGAGTTAAATCCGGTTGTGACAATGTGTAAGGAAAAGATAAAGGTAGTATTTGTTGATGAGGTTGTAAATACTCTTGAATTATAGTTTGAGCCACACCATCTTTACCGTTAATACCAGCAGGAAAAGCAACGATCGGGCTATTTTGTAATATTCGTAATCCTTTAACTGTAATTAATTCTGGATCACCTGTCCCTACACTGATACCATAAAGAGTACCAATTTTTTTATCCATAAGTAACTAAGAATTGATAATTGATAATTGATTAATTATTTTAGATGAAAACTTTCAAATCACCATTAGTGTCGATCGTTTACTGTTTAAATAGTTAACTATCAACTACCAACTATCAACACTTTCTATTTATATAGTTCAGTAGCTAAACGAAATGCTAATATACCAGGTACTAAAGCAACAACCAAAGCTATGAAAACTTGAGTATCAGAAATAGACATGATCTAACAACTCCTTTTAATAACAACAAATTAGACAATTAAGTCCAAATTACTATTAAATGTGCCTTAATATGGTCACAATTGCATAAATTCTTAATAATTTGCAACACAAATATATAATAAAATGGCTCTTTCTGATTGGTTATCTTCTGTCAAAAAAATAAATCGTCGTCGAAATACAATTGTTGCTAAAATACAACAAGATCCTTATTATCGTTTTCAATCTTTAGAAGAAATTACGATCGCCGCTGGGTTAGGGATTAAAATAGATGTTAATATCGCCTCAGTTGATGATTGGCTTAGATTACCCGGTATCTCGATTATTCAAGCCCAGAAATTAGTCGAAATAAATCAAGCAGGGATACATTTTTTATGTATTGAAGATTTAGCCGCCGCTTTAAGTGTATCAGTGTTGAAAATACAAGAATGGCAACCAATACTTTATTTTGCTTATTACGCCACAGATAGTTTTATTGCCCCTGCCAAAATTAATCTTAATCAAGCCACGTTAGAAAAACTAACGACGATTCCTAACCTAGAAGAAAATATCATTAAACAAATTTTAATTGAAAAAGAAAGTAATGGTGATTATCGTCATATCGGAGATTTACAACAAAGACTTAATTTAACTGCGGATATGGCTTATCATCTGATGAATTATTTACAATTTTAGATTACTTTTAAATACTAAAAAATTGAGAATAGGGAATTATTGTTAGGTTTCATTTTTTAATCGCTTTCTACTTATTTATTTTGTCTATTTTTAGCTATAAAAGAGTTTAATTTATTAAACGTATTCTATTAGCCTTGTCAATTGATACCCAAGGCGGGTTTTATATTCTTCTTTTTACTGTTATTTATACCGTTTTAAACTTAATTTAAATAACTATAACTATTGCTGGCTTTCGATTTTAAATCCAGGTGGTTGATAATTCTCGGGTAGATATTCCATTGGAATAGTTGAGTGACTACCATCTCTAACCGCACGATAATGAGGAGAAAGAATTTCAATATCAGCTTCGTTACACTTGTCTTGTATATTTTGATGTAACAGTGAATAAAGACTAGGTATTAGTGAAGGGGCGATACCCAATTGGCTATATGCTTTTAATTCATACTCGACATAAAAATCATTTAAAGCAGTTTGTAAGACAAAAGGTTGGAAATCATTAGAGATACCTTCGGTAATAAAAGCCGCATCAACTAATACTTGATGTACTTTTCGCCAAGGAATATCATAACCGAGGGTAATGGTTGTATTGAGAATAAGTGGTTCTTTTAATTCTCGATTAGTTGCAGTAAAATTAACAATATTACTAGAAACGATCGTTGCATTAGGAATGGTTACAATTTGATTATTAGGAGTACGAATGCGAGTAGAAAGAATCGTTTTTTCTAATACATTACCAGTCACATCCCCTACTTTAACCAAATCACCTAATTGATACGCTCTAGTATAAATGACGATAACACCACCAATAACGTTACTAATTGCACTCGCACCACCAAAAGTAACTAAAGCACCTAAAAACAAAGATACACCTTGAAAAGCAGGGGAATCAGCACCCGGTAGATAAGGAAAGACAATAGCCAATGCCATAGCATATATTAATATTGTCATAATACGCCCTGTTGGTTCTGCCCATTCTTGGTAGAAACCAATAATCGAAATACTTCCTTCTTTGAGTGCTTTGAATACAGTGTTACTTAAACGCACTACATATTGAGTAACAAATAAGGTGATAACGATAATAAATAAATTAGGTAAATAACTAATTATTGAGGTAACAAGATTAGTAATTGCCAATGTAAAAGCCGAAAAAACAACATCTCCAAATTGTTTAGTTTGCGGAAAAATCCGAAAGATTACGCCTAAATAAGTAAAAAATAAAAGTAAATATATACCACTAATAATAATTTTAATTATGATAGCGATAATTTTTCTTTGTTGTTCAACGGAAACAAGTTTTAATCCTTGTATTTTGATATTACGCAGGAGACTTCTTTCGCTAGTTTCAACTACTGTTAAAAGTTTCTTTTTACCAAGTGAAATAATTTTAGTTAAAATTAAGAAAAGTAAACTAACCCCTACAGCTATACCTACATTAATTAAAAGTTGTTCACTACTTCTTCTGTTACGATATTTGTCAACAGCATTAATTATTTTCTGCTGATAACTATCTGCTAATTCAGGTAAAGTCAAATTAATTACATCGGCATCAGCTTTAGTTAGAGTAATTAATGCTGTATTTTCTACAGAGAGTAAAATAATCTCGTCACTAACTTGGTTAATTAAAATATTATTACTTTCTAAAGAATAGTCTTGAGCAAATTTATTTAAGTCTCTGGTTATTCTTTGAGCCCTAATTTGTGGTGACACATTACCAAAAGGTTCAACTATATCAAATAAATATTGATTTCCTAATGTAACTCGATTTTTTTCAATTTTCTTAGAAGTAGAAGAGTCTTCTTTTTTTTCTGTATTTTGACTAATTAAAGAATCAGGTTTTGATTTTTGAATATTTGTTTGCTTATTTGAATTATCGGCGATAAAAACATTAGCTAAATTATCAATAATTTGAGGATAACTAGAAGAAGTATCTGTTAATTGTCTTTCATTATCTATTTCAAAATTACTAATTAAATTTGTTTGTTGTGTAGTTAATTGTTGATTTTGCTTATTAGTATTACTGTCGTTACTATCAGGATTAATAATTAAAATTTGTTCGGTATTGTTATCTAACTCAGAAGAGAAGTGATAAGATTGCTGAATATCTTCTCGACTTAAAAAAACAATTGCCAAAAAGATAATTAAAATATATTTGAGATACTTTTTCATTGATTTTTTACCATTGATTCATCATTCATCCTTCATCCTTCACCCTTCACTTTTGACAATAATCCATTTTGTCTTGATTCAATATTAGTCTATGTTGTTAAGTAGAAAATAATTCTCGCCACATATTTTCATATTCAGTTAAAGATTCTGCTGGTAACTGTTCAATAAATTCACTTTGCTTTAATGTATCCATTGTTAGAGAATAGTTTTTTTTGCTACTCAAATTATTAGCAACTTCGATAGTTGACATAGCTTTAGTAAATAAATTAATTTGTTTAACCGATTTTTCTTGCCAACAAAAATCTATCCATTGATAAAGTTTATCTAAATCACTAATAGTATCTTCTGTCGATTTTGGTTTTACCCAAATATCTGCCCACAAAGAAGTACCAGAATTAGGTACGATCGCACTAATATTACTATATCGACTGACAACTGGTAGAATATCACTAGACCAACCTACAGCTAACCATGTATCTCCTAAAATTAATGGTTGTAAATAATTTTTTGAGTTATAAAACTTGACTTGTTGATTTAATTTTTTTAGTTGTGGTAATAAGTTATCGATTGATCGAGGATTATTATGATTATAAGAATAACCAAGTTTTTTGAGAGTTAAACCAATAATTTCACGTGGTTGATTCAACAAAGAAAAACGCTGTTTAATATCTTCATTCCATAAATCTTGCCAATCAGTTGGTTGCCAACCTAAATCTTTAAATTTATCGTTACGATAAGCTATCATCGTACATCCCCATCGGTAAGGTGCTCCCCATATTTTTCCTTCTGGGTTCAAATTTCCTTGATTATTTCTACTTACCAATTGTTGGAAAAAAGGAGTTAATTTCTGCCAATTAGCTAACTTAGTTATCTCTAAAGATTCAATTAAATCTTCCTCAATTGCTTGTTTTAACCAATAGTTTCCTACAGCTACTATATCTTTTTTTTTGACTGAAGATTTATTGCCAAATTTAGGGAATTTAAAAAATGATTGATTTTCGGGTTCAAGTGGCTTTTTTCCCTGTTCAGTTAGTAACAGATTGTAAAGTTCGGACGGATTTAATTTAGTTTCTAATTTGACATTTTTTAATTGATCTGATTGTTGCGATATATTACTGATCAATTGTAAAGGTAATGATCCTTGTAATAAAGAAATAGACAAATCTGAGGATTGATCGTTACAAGCACCAAGTAAAAAAGAAGAGGCTACGGTACTACCTAAAAGGAATTGACGACGGTTGAGCATAAAAAAAATTGCGTGAAGAATTGAGGTTCAAGTAATTCAAAATCATAAAAATTATCCTTTATTACAGTAACAAATTATTGTATATTATTGTATTTTTTTCTTTCAAACACATAGCCTGTGATTTATTGAAGATTAATTTATATTTTTTATTTCGTTAAGATTTAAGTACATTTGTTAAATATAATTTAAATATCGTAACAATACTACTCATATATTATAAAAAGCAAACATTAAAATAATCAGGAATAGTGGACATATTCACAAAAGAGAATCTAGCATATAAAAGTGCAAACAAAATATATTGATTGAACAAATCACGAAATCTTAATTTTTATGAATCATTCCCAAAAAGAAATTACCAAACTTCACGAGCAAGTGAGTCACCTTTATACGGTAATTAAACAACTAAGCGAATACGTTGGTTGGCAAGATGTAAAAAATCATCACCTACCATTAGATACCGCTTCTTTGATACAACGCTCACAAAGTGTTCAACCACATAGCTATAGTGCATCTAATAGCGAAAGTGTCAAGAAAAATAACTCAGAAGAAAACTATTATTTATTAAATCAACATAAGGATATTTTAGTTGATGATGAATCCGTTCAAACATTGTCTGTATCTGATAATAATAGTAGCCAACGTTCAGAAGTAATTTCTTGTGATGAGCAAGTGCATCGCTTAACAGCACAGTTAACGGCGGCTTATTACCGTATTGCTTCACTAGAAGAACAATTATTAGCTATCCGTAATCGTGTGGAAAGTTCCAATAATGGCTTCTATCAATGTCAGTAATTCTTCGTTATTAATACCTAACAAGTGGGCAGTGACAGCACTTCCTCCTGCCCCTACACCTTCTTTAACAAAACCTTCTTCATATTTTTGTAAGCTCATATATTGCGATCGAGTAAAATTTAATTGAGTCGCACAAAGCCCAACATCTCCAATTAAATTAGCTAATGTAACTGTATCCCCAGTTTGATCTTCTGCTACCCAACGAGTGGTAGCAACAATAATATTATCATAATTAATCGATAAATTATATTTTGTTTTTAAAGCTTTAATTAAAGCAAATACCGCTAACATTTGTGTACCCCCTGCCAACATTACCCCTACCTTTTTACTGGCACTAATTGCCATTCCTGCTACAACTATTTGCATCGGATCACCGACTGCGGCTATGATAGCAAAAGGATCGATCGTCTTTTCTTTTTGGTTGATACCTGCTTGTTTTAACCCTTGAGCGACAAGTTGCCATTTTTGATGATGATTACAAACAGGATGACTACTATTTACTTTATCTCGAGCAGAAATACCCAAAGCAGTTAACACAGCTAAAGCTGTGGTTGTGCCACCAACTACACATTCACTCAGTACAAGATAACTATCTTTTGTTACTTCTTGGGCTAACTTCTCACCCCATTTTAATCCTTGCTCATATAAATGCTTAACTACCTTGATTGGTAAAGCTTTACCCGTAGAAACACATTGAGCGGGTTGTCCGTTTAAATCAATATTAGCAACACAAAGCGATCGATTTAATCCAGCATTAAAAACATAAGTAGGTAAAGCAAATCTTTCAACGACAGCACGAGTAATAAAAACAGGAGAAATACCGACATCAAGAGAAGGTAAAGCAAAAGTCGGTTGAGGTTGTACTCCATTGATTAAAAATTCAGCATCAGCTAAAGCAGTAAAGCGACGTGAAGTAGGAGTTGCCCCCGCCGTAGAAATTCCTTCTACTAAAGCTGTATCGGTAAAACCGACAATACAAGCAAATACAGGAATCTGGTTACGATACCTAGCTAACCATCTTTCGCTTTGTTTTTGTTGAGTATAAACTTTTACTTCATCTGGATTAATACTATTCATTCTATAACAAAAAATGAGTTGGTTAGGGCTTTTATTGTTTATATTTATTAACCGCAGAGAACGCAGAGAACGCAGAGGAAGTTGCTGGTTTTAGATTATAATTTTTTAGGAGGAGGAAGAATGTAAATAGTTGGAAATAGAGAGTTAATTATTCATTATTAATTATTCATTATTCTTGTATTCTATAATTGTTGCTTGTTTTTTAGTAAATTTATACCACCAATATTGACATTGTCCGACAAGTTGAGGAAATTTGGAAACTACACACCAAAAACCATATAGTCTCGCTTGTTTTTGACTATCATCAAAATTAAGTAAACGATAACGATAAATTTTCCACATCAACAAACCATAACCCGACAACAAAAGTAAACTAAAACCTTTAGTTATCCCCACCAAACTTAAACTAATTATCGGAATAATTAATCCCCAAAGATAACCACTTGTATGTTGCTTATTCATATAATTTTCAGGAGGATTACCATGTAGTGCATAACCTTGTGCTACCGCCCAACCACTTCTAGTCGATCGTTTCCACCATTGACCAAATTTGCTCATAGCCGCATCATGTCTAGTCATCTCGGCATCTATTCGTTCTATTTTCCAACCTTTTTCTCTGAGTCTAATACACATTTCCGGCTCTTCTCCGCAGATAAGAGTGGGGTTATAACCGCCTACTTGTTTAAGTGCTTCAGTTTTGATTAAAGCATCTCCTCCACAAGCTTTAGCTTCGCCGATGGGTGTATTCCATTCCATATCAATTAAGCTGTTATAAGTCGTGGATTGAGGATATTTTTCTCTTCTTCTACCACAGACTATTGCTAATTTTGCTTCTGTTTCTAATCGCTCAACGGCTATAGATAACCAATCGGTATTTAATTCACAATCACCATCTAAAAACTGAATATATTCAATAGTCGGATAGTTTTTGACAATATATTCCCAACCTGTATTTCTGGCACGGGCGGCAGTAAAGGGAATAGATAAATCTAAGTTGATGACTATTATCCCCATTTCTTCAGCTTTTTTGATGCTACCATCAGTAGAACCAGAATCAACATAAACGATCGGTGCATTTTCTGGTAAGGCTTTTTTTAATGATCGTAAACAGTTTACCAAACGATCGCCTTCGTTTCGCCCAATCGTTACCACAGCAATATGATTAATTAACATAGTTAATGAGAATATAAAGATGAAAGTGGAAAGATGTCAAAGAATGGAGAATGAAGGAGTATTTTGAGTAACTAGTAAGAAGTCTTGATTATCAATTATCAATTATCAATTATTCCATTGTAAGCAATAGTCAAAAATTTCTCCGAAGAAAGAAAACCTTTACCCCAAGTATCATCTAAATCAGCTAAAACATTAGCATTAATCATCTCTTGTAAAGACAGATTTTCTTCTATACCTGTTTTAACACGATCGTTAACAGTTTTGAGCATTTCTTGAAATGCCATCAACTCTTTTTCATTACCTAATTTACCATGTCCGGGGATAATCAAAGTGTCTTCGTTAATTAAGGGTAAAATACGATCGATCGCTTCAATCATACCTTCTACAGAACCACCAACACCCGTATCGATAAAAGGATAAAAACCATTAAAAAACAAATCTCCTGTATGAATGACATTTTGTTTAGTGAAATGCACCACTACGTCACCATCCGTATGGGCAGGAGGCATGGCAAAAGCATGAATATAATTATTGTTTAAAGCCATTCTGAAGTTATCACTAAAAGTAACTCTTGGTAAAGCTTCGATCGGTGCGGCTTCTCTTGTACTCCCTAAAACTTCATAAGTATGAGGAATTCTCATTTGTTTGGGTACATTATCATGAGCGATAATAGTTGCCCCAGCTTTAGCAATGTTAGCATTACCATTAGTATGATCGAAATGATAATGGGTATTAAGTAAATAATTAATTGGTTGAGGAGTAATCTCTTTGATTGCTGTTTCAATTTTAGAAAACAAAGGTGCAAATTGACTATCTATCATGATCACGCCATCTTCACCAGTACTCACACCTATGTTACCACCATCACCCACTAACATATAAATGTTTTCGCGCACCTGTATGGTTTTTATTTCTATTTCTTCAGCATTTTGTTGAGCAACAGTCTGTTCGTTTTCTCCTTCTGTAGCATAATTATCTAATTTTCCATGAGCAAAAACATTATTGTTAAAACACAATAAAATGATTACACTCAACAAAAAACCGAATAAGGGTAAGCGATTTTTAGGTTTAAACATTTTCTTAATTAATAACTATTGTCTTTAAATTGTCTGTTTATTCTACGATCGATTTCTTTAATTAACAACAGCAAATCACAAAAGATTGATATTAACGATTCATTACCCGAATCTAACTTCATTATTTTACGCCAAACAAACATCCATATAATTTAGAGCATTAATAACCAAGATATAAAGATAATTTAACTTATATAAACAAAGAAAAATTTTTACAAAGAATCGCTAAACAAACGTTATTGAATTAATCAACAGTGATTATTATTTTAGATAAGTAAATTTAAGATAGAATCAGCTCTAACTCTTTGTCACTATGAACGCAAAAAAAAGAATTGGTATTTTAACTAGTGGTGGTGATTGTCCGGGATTAAACGCAATTATCAGAGCAGTTGTGCAATACGCTACCTTACGAGGATGGGAAGTATATGGTATTCCTCGTGGTACTGATGGATTTGTTGATTTAGTCAGAGGTAATGTACAAATAGAAGAGTTAAGATTGTACCCTCATGGCTACGACTTACCCGGTGTTTTAGAAGGATTAGATGTACTTCAATTCATGAGTGGGAGTGTATTAGGCTCATTAAGTCATGGTAATCCTCAAGACGATCGAACGATCGAAGATATTTTAGAAGGTTATATCCGTCTAGGTTTAGATGCCTTAATTGCCATCGGTGGAGATGGTAGCTTAGATATTATTTATGATATCGCTAAAAAGGGTAACTGGAATTTGATCGTAATTCCTAAAACGATCGATAATGATGTTGCTTTTACCGAACGCTCAGTCGGTTTTGATACCGCTCGTAATACAGTCACCCAAGCACTTTACGATTTAACTTTTACGGCGGCGAGTCACGAAAGAGTGATGGTAGTTCAAGTTATGGGTAGAGATGCAGGGCATTTAGCTTTACACTCAGGTATTGCAGGTGGTGCAGATTGCATTTTAGTACCTGAATTAACTCCTCAATTAACTAGCGAGACGCTTAAATATATGTGTAATCATATTGCTAAATTACGTCAAGAGCGTCGTAAATTTGCTTTAGTTGTCATCGCCGAAGGTGTAAGAGGATTAGATAATGATAAAGATCCTTATATTGCCGAGACTTTAGCTGGTTTACTCAAAGAATACAGTACTCGTTTATGTGCCACAGGAGATAGCTTCTATCAAAATTTAGCTCATTTAGATACCAGAGCGACAGTGTTAGGTCATTTACAACGTTGTGGTGTTCCTAGTTCATTCGATCGTATTTTAGCGACTGTATTTGCTATCAAAGCTTTAGATTTAATTGCTGATGAATGTTATAACCGTCTCGTTATTTGGCAAAATGGTAGTGTAGATAGTAAATCTTTAGAACAAATTATGCCTTTAATTAAATGGTGTCATCAAGAAGGTACTTGCCCTTCACCGATCGATGCAGAAGGCTTTATGGTAAGAACAGCTTTATCTTTAGGTATTTATTTAGGTGAATCTCATCATCATCCTCATACATCTCCTAGTTTGCCATCACCAATCAACGAATTGATTGAGAATCCTTTAAAAATTGATAGCTCAATCTAATTATTTTTAGCTGTCTGAGAAGCTATAACAAGTCATTAACGATCATCATAATCATGGTGCAACTTGTTATGACAAGTCATCGAAATATTGATATTCTAACTTGTTATGATAAGTTGTTGATTATCTAAAATCAATAAACAACTTTAAATATTAATAATCAAAATGAAAACGATCGTTATTACTGGAATAAGCAAAGGATTAGGAAGGGCGTTAACCGAAAAATTTATTAGTTTAGGACATACAGTCATAGGTTGCTCTCGTAACGCCGAAACGATTAAAAATTTACAAACTAAATATCCCAAACATAATTTTACAGCCGTTGATGTTGCAGATATAGTTCAAGTCAAAAACTGGATTAATACTTTTATTGATAGTCATCAACCTGATTTAGTGATTAACAATGCCGCTATTATTAATCAACCAGCTAAATTATGGGAAATACCAACCGCTGAATTCGATCGATTAATTGACATCAATATAAAAGGTACGGCAAATGTCTTGCGTTGTCTAATTCCAATAATGCTGAAACGTAGGCAAGGTATTATTGTTAACTTTAGTTCAGGTTGGGGACGATCTACTTCTCCTGAAGTATCTTCTTATTGTGCTTCAAAATGGGCGATCGAAGGACTAACTCGTTCATTAGCCCAAGAATTACCCTCGACAATGGCGGCAATTCCCCTTAATCCAGGTATCATTCACACCGATATGTTAGATATTTGTTTTGGTGATGAAGCCGAGTATTACACCTCTATTGATGATTGGGTAAAAGTTGCCGCTCCTTTTATTCTTAAGTTTTCGAGTCGAGATAATGGTGTACCTAAAACAGTACCAGCGTAAAAAATTTATTTACCAATAATTATCAATTAATTAAAAGGACCTAAAATATCTGTTTCAACAATCTTTTTCACTACTGAATTATCGCCAAAAGTTCTGGTAATTTCTACTTCTACTTTTACTGCTTTATCTGCTTCTAAATAACGAGAGTCGATCGGTAATTGTCCGACGTTAATGGTAAAACGATTATCTCGATAACGAATTAACGGTGCGGGTACTTTACCCTCATAACGTAACGTATAATCATTGACAGGACGTAGATTCGCCTCTTTTGAATTAGATACACTGTATTTAAGATAAAAAGTTGTGTCAACTATATTAGATTTTTGAGCATTATCAACTATTTTTAATTGTAAATCTTCTCCAAATCCAGATATACCATTACTTTCTAATTTATTTGCTTCAGCAGATTTGATTGCATTGAAGACATATAATTCAGTTACATTACCTCGAACTTTTTTGTTTGTTTGTAACCAGATATCATCAGGAATAGCTATACCGACAGATCGATCGTCATTTAAACTTAAAGTCAAATTAAGATCTTGATAAGGGGTAAAAGATTGAGGTGCATTCCAAATTAAAACCACCGCATTTTCGACTCTTTCTACTAATTCTAAATATTGATCATTAATTACCGAACCATTAGCAAATAAAGAAGTTGCTCCAGTTTTAGTCTGCCAAATGTTTTTGGACAAAGCAAAACCACGACTTTTTAACTCATTCATCGAAACTGAAGCACTAAGACGATCTGGTGGTAAAGGAGTACCACTATTAATTAATGTTAAAGAGCCTAACTTACCATCTCTACCATCTCTACCGGCACGACCATTTTTACCATCTTCTCCATTCAAACAACGATACTCTTTAGTACCACAAACATAATTAGCACTACCGGGGCTACCATTACAAGATTCTACTGTCCAATAAGGAGAGGGGCATTGACAACCATCACCACCATCACCACCATCACCACCATCACCACCATTCCCATGGTTAGCTTGAACATAAATTTGACGTAAATAATCTTTATTTGTGGTGTAAATAGTTAATGAGCCACCATTACCGCCATCACCGCCATTACCACCATTACCGCCACTACCACCATCTGCTCCAATCAAATTGTAATTAACATTAACAGGTTGACTATCACATAAAGCATTTTCTCCTACTACACCATCTTCTCCATTAGTGCCATTTTGTCCTGAGACATCTAACTTAAGAGGTGAGCCATCAGCAAAAATTGTTAAAATATCACTATCTTTACCTATTTGTCCATCATTACCATTTGGCACAGAGTCCCCATTTTGACCAAACTCAACTATTTGATTTGCTGATGCTGATAAGAAACAAGCCGTCTTGGTGAGATTTGACGCAGAAAACAAATCGGGAAGCCAGAATAACATTGTTGTCAAAAAAACTTTACTAAACCAACCCATAGTGATGAAAGTGCTAATATCTAGACAATAACAACTTACGACTCTATCATAAAAAACAATTAATTATTGGTTGATACTATACTTTCTTTTTCGCTAAACAATTTAAGCAACAAGATTAAGTGAATAAGTAAAGATATATGACGGGAAATATAATATTTAAAGCAAATAACGATCGTACTATTTATATTTATTTACGAAAATTATGACAAACATTAGTGGAATGTGGCTGGGAACTTATTGGCAAAGAGGAATTCCCACACGTTTTCAGATGAGTTTAATACAAGGAAACAATATTTTAACAGGTCATGTTTTAGATCAAGGTATCTTAGGAGAAGCATCTATGAGAGGAGAGATAATTGGTAAATCTATCCGTTTTCGTAAAACTTACTTGATGGGAAGTTGTTATAGCATTGATTATATAGGTACGATCGGCGATGACCTTAATTCGATGCAAGGTACTTGGCAAGAAGATTCTTTTAATCAAGGAAATTGGGAAGCTCGTCGTCAAGAAGATAATCTGATTTTTGAAATTAATCGATCGCAAACCAAACTCATCCCCGTACTTAAATAATCAATTCTATTTATACATGAGTGAAACAAGCGATCGTTTGAACTTTTTTTTACGTCTTCAAGATTTAAGCACTTCAGAAAACAAATCAATTATTTTTTTTAGATTAAGCAAAACTTATCATTCAGATAACAAAGAGTAAACTGAGAATACTTTACAAAACTCAATATAGTTGTTATGATATGTATATACGCCAAACGAAACCAATCAATATCTGATTCGATCGTTTGATGTAATCTGAACTTCGGGAAACCGAAACAGATCGTACCTTGAAAATTTAATCGCAATCATAACAAACATGACAACCACTTTACAACAACAACAGCAGTCATCTGCTTGGGAACAGTTTTGTCAGTGGATCACCTCAACCAACAACCGTCTATATGTCGGTTGGTTCGGTACTTTGATGATCCCTTGTCTTTTAACTGCAACCACTTGTTTCATTATCGCTTTTATCGCAGCACCTCCTGTAGATATTGACGGTATTCGTGAGCCAGTAGCTGGTTCATTACTTTACGGCAACAACATCATCTCTGGTGCAGTTGTCCCTAGTTCCAACGCTATTGGTCTTCACTTCTACCCAATCTGGGAAGCAGCATCATTAGACGAATGGTTATACAATGGTGGTCCTTACCAATTAGTCGTATTCCATTTCTTAATCGGAATCTTCTGTTATATGGGTCGTCAGTGGGAATTATCCTACCGTTTAGGAATGCGTCCTTGGATCTGTGTAGCATATTCTGCACCTGTATCTGCGGCAACAGCAGTATTCTTAATCTACCCAATTGGTCAAGGTAGTTTTTCTGATGGTATGCCTTTAGGAATTAGCGGAACATTCAACTTTATGTTCGTATTCCAAGCAGAGCATAACATCTTAATGCACCCTTTCCATATGTTAGGCGTAGCCGGTGTCTTTGGTGGATCATTATTCTCCGCAATGCACGGTTCACTCGTAACTTCTTCATTAGTTCGTGAAACAACTGAAACCGAATCACAAAACTACGGTTACAAATTCGGTCAAGAAGAAGAAACCTACAACATCGTAGCCGCACATGGTTACTTTGGTCGTTTGATCTTCCAATATGCGTCATTTAACAACTCACGTGCCTTACACTTCTTCTTAGGAGCATGGCCTGTGATTGGTATTTGGTTCACAGCAATGGGAGTAAGCACCATGGCATTCAACTTGAACGGTTTTAACTTTAACCAATCAATCTTAGATAGCCAAGGTCACGTAATCGGAACATGGGCAGACGTATTGAACCGTGCTAACATCGGTATCGAAGTAATGCACGAACGTAACGCTCACAACTTCCCCTTAGATTTAGCATCTAGTGATGTCGTAACAGCACCTGTAATCAACGGCTAATCGAAAAAATGATTTGTGATTTAAGACTCAATCAAAATTAAATAACAAAATCTCAAAAGACACTCTCAGTAATACTGGGGGTGTTTTTTGCTGTGGTTTTCAAACTCAACCATATAGAATTGAAATAATAGCTATAAAGAAGCTATAAATACGATTGGGCGTGAATATATAAAAATTATCAATTATTCAAAATTATGTTTGAATCAATTTCTACACAACTATATCATTTACAGCAGTTGGCAAATCAGTTGGTTAGTAGTCAATTAAATCAAGTTAGTATTTTCAGTGTCGGGATTATTTTTTTAACTGGTTTAGTTACTAGTTTGACTCCTTGTATGTTATCGATGCTTCCTTTAACTGTTGCTTATATTGGCGGTTATGAAAATAAAGGTAAATTTTCTTCTTTTCTACAATCTACTTATTTTGCCTTGGGGTTAGCTACTACGTTAGCAATTTTGGGTATTTTTGCGGCTTTATTAGGTAAAGTTTACGGGCAAATTGGCATTGGTTTACCTATTTTTGTGAGTACGATCGCTATTATAATGGGATTGAATTTATTAGAAATTATTCCTTTAAAATTTCCTAACTTCGATTTAGGTGCTTCGATTAAAGAAACTCTACCTGATAGTGTTAAATCTTATTTATTGGGTTTGACATTTGGTTTGGTTGCCTCTCCTTGCAGTACCCCTGTTTTGATTACTTTACTGGCATATGTTGGTAGTAGCCAAAACACGGTGTTGAGTTCTGTCTTTTTACTTAGTTATGCGATCGGTTATGTTTTCCCCCTTATTTTAGCTGGTACTTTTACAGGTACGATTAAAAATTTTCTTAATTTGAGAGGGTTCACTCAATGGATAAATCCTCTTAGCGGAGGTATTTTATTAGTATTTGGTATTTTTTCTCTTACCTCCCGATTAAATTTGACTTTTTAAGCTTAGTTGTACTTTTTGATTGAAGATTAAGACGTTACACCTCAACTTCTCTAAGTTTTAACGATCGATTTTTGATTGTTAACCAAACTTGTAAGAAGATAATAAAAGAATAGTATTTATCACAATTTATAGCTAACAGATAATAGGTAGTTTAATTATCAATTGTCAATTATCAATAATTCCCATACTATTAAATTCAGAAACCTGATTAACGACATGAGTTGCCCCTGCTTTAAATAACTGACGACGATAATTATCTTTGACTTTATCATCATAGTTGACATGAGGAGGTAAAACACCGATCGCCATAAATTCTCTTTCTGGTTGTATTTTTCGTGCTTTAATAATTGTTGTCATATCAGCAACAGTATCTCCTAAATAGATAACGGGAAAGGAATCTTTAACCAAAGAAAATCTTTCTTCAACCAATTTCACCGCTAAAAATAAGCCAGTTGGTTCAGGTTTTCCGGGGGCATCTTCCATGGCTACTAAAACGGGGTTATCTAAACCTAAACGTTTTTCAAGAATATATTTAGCTGAGCCTGTTGTTGCACCACTAAAAAAACCCCAAGCTAGTTTATTTTCGGTCAATATATCAAAATAGTTTTGATCGACTAATAAAGGCTCGGTGGTGATGTAACCTTCCCATTTATCAGGATTATCTAATTGATTACCACGATAACGGGATTGAAAAAACTCAACAATTTTGTCATAGTCAAGACTAATTTCTTTTCTGGATTTGTTTTCATATTCTTCGTAATGGCGATAAATCAATTCTTGTGAGCCTTCCCAATCGTTATTCCATTTTCCCTCGGCTTTGAGGTTGTCTATATTTCTCATCGTTGGACGAAAAGCATAGCTAGTAAAGTGTTCGACTGTGTCGGCTAAAGCACGACGATAGGAATTTGTTACGTCTCTGATGACACCATCAATATCAAAAATTACGATCGCTGGCATTTTTTCCACTTATACTTAAGATTAACTATCAATATTAAGCTATAATGTTATATTGTGTAAAATAATATTTAGTACCTTAATAATCACTCTCGGAGGTTTAATTGGAGTCCACAGTAGAAACCCAAGTTGAAAATAAAATTGATTCTCGATTCGTTTTAAAAGTAGTCTGGCTAGAAAAAAATGCGGCTTTAGCTGTTGACTATGTTATTAGTAAAGGAATTAGCCCTTTAACCCCTTATTACTTTTGGCCACGAACAGATGCTTGGCAAGAGTTAAAAGATGAGTTAGACTTAAAAACTTGGATTACCGACAACGAAAAAATTGAGTTACTCAATCAAGCGACAGAAGTAATTAATTTTTGGCAAGAAAACAGTAAAAAATTTACCATGTTTCAAGCACAAGAAAAGTTTCCTGCGATCGTTTTTTCAGGTACAAACTAAGTTAATTATCAAGATTAGAAGTTGGATGTGGTATTCTTATTGTTTTGGAATTCATCCTGCTTCTTTATTTTTGATGGGGTAAATTAAAATAGAAGCTATCAATAACTAAAAAAAATATTAGTTGATTGGTTTGAATAACTAAATGGTTTTAAGTTATACAATAGTTATCTTGTCATATTTACTGATTGATAAAAAGTTCGATGATTAAAACCTCGATAGGTACAACAATTGATTCGGAAACGTTGTTAAAGCAACTGCAAGAAAGAATTTCTCTTGACAATCGTTTAACCGTAAAAATACCCATAGCTTGTCAGCAAGAAGATGATTTATTAGTCTTTTTAATTGATGATTCTGCTACCGCTAATGAAATCGAAATACTAATTGATTTAATTGCCGAAATAATTGATCATCATAGTGTAGTTAATGATTTTACCATTTGCAACAGTCACGATCGTCAACAAATTTATGCGGCAAGTAAAGAAGACTATCTAGCCAAAAATGAATTAGAAAAGTCTTCACCGCCAGAAAAAAAATACTCTTCAGCTAATTTTTCTAGTGGTTTTGTTATTTTCATTTTCAGTGTTTTATCCGTGATTACGATTGGAGTAGTTTATTACTTTTCTCGCCCTTGCGTCATGGAAAAATGCGAAATAATTACTAGTACTGAGGCAACAGTTTCGGATGTATTAAAAACTAAATCAACAACTGATTTAACTGAGGCAAACATAGTTGATTTAAAGGCTGAATTAGTAACAGCGATTAAAGATTTACAAAGAATTCCTCGCTGGTCAGATTCTTTTGTTCAAGCTAGTCAATTAATTGAATCATATCGTGATATTATCAATGATTTAAATTATTTTTTAGAAGCTTATAGCCAAGTTGAACGATCTGAGAATATGCGTCAACAATTGCCACTTTCACTGAAAGAATGGACAAGAGTACAATCATATTTAGAAAAAGCGATCGAAGAACTAAACATGGTTTCCACACCAGATTTGATTGCTCCTAAAGAAGAAAAAATAGAAAGTTATCAGGGAATAATTTATACAGTTAATAACCGTATTGAAGCTGAAAAAACAGGTATTGAAAAGTTAGCTAATGCTCAAATAATTGTTCAAGAGATAAAAGCAAATCAGCAAAGTATCAATTCTTTATCTAACTTAGAACAAACAGAACAACAATGGCAAAATGCGATTTCTAAAATAGAAGAAATACCTGTAGATACTAAATCAGCGGATAAAAAAGAAGAGCTTTTAAATAGTTATTTGTCGGAAATAATCAATGTACAAACAAAACTAACCGTAGAAAAACAAGCTGATAATTCTTTCCAATTAGCTCAAGAAAATATCAAATTAGCTCAAGAATCTGAAGAAAATAATCAGTGGACAAAAGCAGTAGAGTTTTGGCAAAAAGCTCTTGAATCGTTAGCTCAAGTGCCGAATAATAGTTTAGTTAGTCAAGATGCGACTAATCTAGAACAAACAGTAACCAAAAATTTAGTCTTAGCCGAAATATCATTAACTGAGGCGGTTAAACAAGAAGAAATCAGGGAAGAATTAAATAATATTTGTTCAGGGAGCGAAGAAATTTGTACTTATGAAATTGATAAAAAAAAATTAAAATCTTCTTAACTCAAGAATATTTTACAAAAATAAGTACTTTATTTAGTTTGAATAACCCAAATAAAAAAGAACAATTAGGACAACACATAGAACAAGTTGAAAATAATTATCAATATTTGAGCGTAAAATACCAAACTAAAGTAGAAATATATAACTATAATGACAAATTAATTATGATTTATGGATAAATTAATCTAATTGTAATGTTGAATGCTTTAAATAATTGATGTTTCTGCATATAATGTCGAAGACCATTTATTATAATAACTTTCATGTCACTAAGTCGAATTCAGAGAAGAAAAATTCAAATAATTGTCAATACAATTAAAAATTCAAATAGTTGGCAAGGGTGCGTTTTATTAAGCTGTATTCTATTGTTATGTTCGAGTTATGCAGTTTACGCTCAAGAAAGTACGACAGAATTAACTACGATTACAACTTCAGAATTAAAAGTTGGATTAGATACTTTATGGGTAGTAATAGCTTCAGTATTAGTTATTACCATGAATGCTGGTTTTGCAATGCTAGAAACTGGTTTTTGTCGGCGGAAAAATGCGGTTAATATGCTATCTAAAAACTTAATTGTTTTCGCTATTTCTACGATCGCTTTTTGGGCTTTAGGTTTTGCCTTGATGTTTGGTGATGGTAATAGTTTGTTTGGTTTACAAGGTTTTTTTCTTAATGGAGCTGATAACAGTCCAATGATGGGATCTACTTATAAGGGGGTTTATACATCCCTTAGTTGGGCTGGAGTACCTTTGTCGGCAAAATTTTTATTTCAGGTTGCTTTCGCTGGTACGGCGGCAACAATCGTCTCTGGTGCAGTAGCCGAAAGAGTTAAATTTATCGATTTTATTTTGTTTAGTTTTTTATTAGTTGCGATCGCCTATCCAATTATTGGACATTGGACATGGGGTGGAGGATGGTTACAAAATATTGGTTTTACTGATTTTGCTGGTTCAACAGTAGTCCACTCTGTCGGTGGCTGGTGTGCATTGACAGGAGCAATAATTTTAGGTCCTAGAATCGGTAAATATCAAGCTAATGGAATGCCATTACCCTTACCTGGACATAACTTAAGTATTGCAACTTTAGGTTGTTTTATTCTTTGGATAGGTTGGTTTGGGTTTAACCCCGGTTCAACAATGGCAGTGGGTGAAAATATCGCTTATATTGCGGTGACGACTAATTTAGCCGCCGCTTCTGGAGGAATTACTGCTACTTTAACTAGTTGGTTTTTGGCAGGAAAACCTGATCTGTCTTTAAGTATTAATGGTATTTTATCGGGATTAGTGGCTATTACCGCAGGTTGTTCAATGGTATCTTATTCTAGTGCGATCGTCATTGGTGTCTTTGCTGGATTTTTAGTTGTTTTAGCAGTCTATTTTTTTGATAAAATTAAAATTGATGATCCTGTTGGTGCTATATCAGTACATTTGGTTAATGGTGTTTGGGGTACTATTGCCGTTGGTTTATTTGCAGATATAAATATTACTGGCGATGAGGCTATCTCTGGACTGTTTAGTACTGGTAATATTAATTTGCTAATTACCCAAATTGTTGGAATTGTTAGCATTGGCTTAACGATGGTTGTTTTGAGTACTGTTTTTTGGTCAATATTAAAGTCGCTCTTTGGCTTAAGAGTCTCTCCAGAGGAAGAATACCTCGGTTTGGATATTGGAGAACATGGTATGGAGGCTTATACGGGTTTTTTGGAGACTGAGATGGAGGAGAATATCTAAGATAATCGAAAAAAAAGAATTGTTTTAAGATCAAGTTCTAGTAATTAGTGATAAATGATATTAGGGTTTGTACATGAATTACTCCGATACAATTAAATCAAGACATATTGTATGGCTTAAAACTAGAGAATTAGGACATAATTTTAGTTCAATTTATTGAACGATTTTCTTTGAGCCTTGAACTTAAGTTCAAGGCTAACCATGTACGTTAACTAAAGTTAACTGCAAACCTAAAATTAAAAATGTCCTGTTAAATCGTGCCTCGCTATAACTATTAAAATCAACTTGACATAATCACGAATTTTCTCAATTCAATCGATAAGCATTTAAAGAAAAACTATTTTTATGTTGAACCTTTTTCAAAGACTAAATAATGTTGTGTTGGTAAAAATTTCTCATTAGTTACCCATTCTAAACCGATCGCTTTCATTTCTTTTTTAACTTGTTTTTCAGTCATTTTATGAACTCCCTTAATTGCAATTAAGGGGTTTTCTTTACGGTATTCTAGTAACACGACTCTACCTTTGGGTTTGAGGGCTTTAACCAATGCTTCCATCATTTCTTGAGGGTAAGTAAACTCGTGGTAAGCATCTACCATAATCGCTAAATCAATCGAATCTGGTTTTAGATTAGGAGAAGTTTCGCTACCTAATACAGGCACAACTGGTAAATCAGGATTTTCTTTACTCAAAAAATCAAGAATATCGATCATTTCTGGTTGTATATCTACTGCATATACTTTACCTTGAGGTACTTTCTCGGCAATCTTAAAACTTAAATATCCCGAACCTGCACCGATATCAGCTACTACATCAGTAGGCTTTAAATTCAATGCTTCGATCGCTTCACTGGGTTTTTCCTCAGCTTCTCGACTCGGACGCTCTAACCAAAGAAATTCTTGATGCCCCATTACTTTGGCTATTTCTCGACCTAAATAAAATTTACCGATACCATCAGGATTATGAAAAGCTCGATATTGATAAGTGGAATTAGATTGAGCTTCAATTGGTTCGTAAGTATAAAATGAGCTTAATAAGAAAATAGAAGCGATCGAGAATATAATGCCAGACAAAATCAGATTCCAACGTTTCATAAATTAAGAATAAAAGCTAAGAAATAGTATAAGTTCCAAAGACTTAATATTTTAACCTTCCCTAACTTTTTTTAACCTCTTTAAATCAATTCTTGTGATACTTCAGTATTAGATTGATTTTTTTGTAATCTTTTTAACTTTTGTTCTCGAATTTCTTTTTCAACACTGGCTAATAATTCTTCTAACTGTAACCCAAAGTTTTGTAAATCTAAACGAGTGTGACGTAAATTAGTAACAAGACGTTTTCTAGTTTCTGAATTAGGAATAAAAGATTGTTGATTCATGATAACCCCCCTTCAATTTTGATTTCTTCAATACTACGTTTCATCGCAGGAATCCTCTGCTGATTTTGGTTAATTGTTTTTTCTAGTAATGCTAACATTTCTTTCGATAATTTCGGTTGATTTTCTGCTAATCTAAGACGTAAATTAGCAAGTTGAGAATAACGAGAAGCAGATTCTAAAGCAACACTTTTCAATTCATCTAAAGAATTAATTGTTTCTTCCGTTTCACCAAAACGCTCAAAAAGCAAATATTCAGCGTTTGTAGCATCATCAACTAGTTCTGATAAATCTTGCAGAAGATCGAAAATTGATTGTAGTATAACAACTGGTAATTTTGCCATCTAGTTTTAAAACTATTTTATGCAAGTTTAGCCCCATTTTATCATCCATAGCTTTCTTCAGTACGACGACTCATCTGTTTTAGACGAATGGTTTGTCGGACTTGATTAAGAAAAGGAGAGTCAGAAATGGAATAAGAAGAGCTTGACATCTTACCGCAGATGCGGTAGGTTGTATCGTACCGTGGTCGCGGTACAATTATAAGTTAGCCAAAAATAGGATTACGAGTTGAGCAAAGGAAATAAGCTAGCTAAAGACTTGTCGCTGAATGTCGCACAAGCACTTTATAGTGATTGGGGTAATTTCTATGCGGGGATTACAAAATATCCTTGCGCCCTGTTTGATCGGTGCGGTTATGTCATTATTGAAGATAAGGATGAACTTGAGAATAACGATATAAAAATTGGTAAAAGAACAAATATACCGCATAAAATTTCTAGCCTTCCTGGTTACGTTCTAACGAAATCCATTTTGGCCTCCTTGCCAGAAGAAGTATCTGATATAGGATATAGGGAAGGTTCAGTTACCAAAATTACCGTAAACAAATACGAAAGAGATAGAAATGCAAGAACCGCCTGCATAAATCATTATGGCTATTCTTGTAGTGTCTGCGGTGTAAGTCTGGAAGACATTTATGGCAATTTAGCTAAAGGTTTTATTCATGTACACCACATCAAGCCAATTTCTGACATTAAGAAAGAATACCGCATCGATCCCATCGAAGATTTAAGACCTGTCTGTCCAAATTGTCACTCTATACTTCA
The DNA here is from genome assembly GCA_963710605.1 of uncultured cyanobacterium. Classification (GTDB taxonomy): domain Bacteria; phylum Cyanobacteriota; class Cyanobacteriia; order Cyanobacteriales; family Cyanobacteriaceae; genus JAALKG01. The sequence continues at coordinate 728,227 of CAVQBA010000004.1, read as the reverse complement.
TTTAGAACAACCGCCAATGTCAGTATCCGAACTAAAGAACATTATATCGAGAAATAAACATGGCTAATAAAAAGTAGCAGTAGGTTGGGTTGAGCTAGAAAAAACTTATCTTTAATTCTAAAAATATATAAACAACGAAACCCAACATTTTTTGTCGTGAGGAAAGCAAACATAATGAAAATAAAAATTAGATTTGTAGAAGAGAATAGGGTTTTATATTTTAAACGTTTGGTTGTTGGGTTTCGCTATTATTTAATGTATCGTTTGTGTATTAAACTTGAAGAGGCTTCAACCCAACCTACAAGATCTCGATCAGACGAAGTCTGCCGCTGCGCGATCGCACTTGTTATGGAAACAGATATAATCAACAATGTAGAGAAGGCTCGGGAAAGAAATGTGGTGGAGTTATCCTTGAAAGATTTGATGACTTCTAAATCCAAGAGAAATAGAGTAATTTTTAGTTTCTTCTAACTAAGCCATGCAGATGACTACCGTTATTTTGCAAAAGGTCGAATATATCTCTTTTAAAAGCCAAAACCTCACTACACTAGTCGATCGATTATTTTGTCAACGAACTCTATTTATCTGTATCGATCGTCCTTTTGGCAACGAAATTATTATTAGTCAATTCTTCACAAGCACCAATACTTACCCAACTTGTCGCACCATCAGCAAAATGTTCTTTTTTCCAGATAGGTGCATTATGTTTTAAAGTATCGATCGCATATTGACAAGCCTCAAACGCTTCTCGTCTATGAGGGCAACCGACGGCAACTAAGACACTTATTTCTTGTATTTTTAGTTTACCGACACGATGATGAATAATCACGCTAGTTGTATCTTGCCATGTTTGTGAAATTCGATCGCTTATCTGTTCAAATATTTTGACAGCCATTGGCTCATAAGCCTGATATTCTAAATAAGTAACAGCCTTACCTTCAGTTTGTTCTCTGACTGTACCACTCATTATCACCACCGCACCATTAGCACTATTATCAGCTAATTGATAAACTTGGTTTATATCTAAAGGAGCAAAAGTAATCTGAAAATCAGTAATTAAATTCATTTGAAAATAGATTTCTAAGTAATTGTCAACTGTCAATTGTCAATTGTCAATTATTAATTATTTATTCCAACGCACAACATACCATTGCAAATAATCATCGTCATTAGGATTAAATTCACAATAATTTTCTAGCAAATATTCTGCTTGTTCGGGTATTGTGGTTAACTTACTTACATCAGCAGGTAAATTAGAGGTTTGTTTCAAAACAGTTTCTAGTTTATATAATAACTCTTCTTTAGTCATTAACTCTTCTGGTCGATCGCTGGTTAAAACAACATAACCGTCCTCTTGGTACATGATTGAATCTACCATCAACTTTAACCTCTATTATTTAATCAAGCTTAATAAATTATTTATCCTCTAGATTAACATCTTCTCCATCGGATAACTTGATAGCTTTGTTTAATTCTTGATTATAATCTCTCACAGCATCTAGACTATTAATTAACTCATCACCAATGGTTTTAGGCTCATCATTAACTACTTCGATCGTTTTTTGACATTGCTCAGTAGTATATTGAGGGCAAGGAGTTGTAACTAATTCCCCAGAATCAATTTTATTTTCAGGGGTAGAATATTCAGCTATTTTTAAACTAATACTTTGCCAAACAGAGGGTATTGTCGTCAAAATCACAGGAATTGTAGCAACCCCAATTAAGACAACTATTACTTTTTTAATACTTTTATTTTCTTGATGTTTTTTTTGTACCTGTTTAAATTTTCGATTCTGCTTATGTCGCCAGCTTTGTTTAACCCTTCTAATATCTTGTTGTTCTTTTTCGCTATCTTCTGCATCCCATAATGAAGAAGAATTAGATATTTCTTTTTGTAGGTTTTCTATCTTTTTGGCTAGATTACGATTGTTAAATTGGCTCATTACTGTTAACTATCTCACTATCTCAGATTGACAAAATACTTAGGCACAAAACTAATCATTCGTATTTAAAAATATTATAACAAAATTCTACGTATAAACAAGCAAATTTGAGCTTGAATTATCATTTCGTCATTAAAAATACTTATGTAAAGAAAATAAATACACTTAGAGTAAATACACTTAAGTAATAGCTAATACTTTGGCATTTCGACCTCGCTCAATGACCACTACGCTCAGCATAAATTGCTAATTGTATGATGACCGTGATTGATAATCATCTTAATTAAATTATCAATTAGACGATCGAACTTGAGGGGAATAACTACTTTACCTTGTAATATCTCTTGCGTCATAATATGATGAATAATTGTATTAACAAAAATGTGTGCGATCGCTTGAGGATCGTTTAAATTGAGTTCAGGACATTCTTTGAGATAATTAGTTAAAATATCGATCGCACTTTTAGCTACATTAGTTAAAAAAAGTTCGCCAATTTCAGGATGATTTTTTGTTTCTGTTACTACTATTTGTACAAAAGCAAGATATTGAGCATCGTTTACTTCCAGATAAATTCTTTGAGCTAAACTTTTTAAGACAACTTCAGGTTTTCCTTTTAATGATTTTGACCAAACTAACTGAAACTTATCAGTTGTTACCTTTTTGATTAAAGCCTTAAACAAACTTTCCTTATCACCAAAATAACTATACAAGGTTTGTTTAGAAACCCCCGCCGCTGAAGCTATTCTATCCATACTCGCACCTAGATAGCCATCTTTTAAAAATTGCGATAACGCCCCTGTTAATATTTGCTCTGTTTTCTCTTGAGCTTTTTTTTGGTGATAAGTAGAATTCATTTATACTTACTATTTCCTAATTTAAAACTATTAAATTAAATCTTTCTTTTCTGCTATTTATATTAGGTAACAAACTGAGATTAATTAGTTTTTTTGCATAATTCTCAATAATAATTTAATTTATTTATTTATTCATTTGTTTGATTAACTAAACCAGACTGTCTAGTCTAGTATATAATTAATAGGTAAATCAGACCGAACCGTCTAGTATAATAGTTGACAAACTATGGGCGAACAAATAACTTCTAATTACAAAAACAAACATAGTAAGAGAATAGCGATCGTCGCTGGAATAGTCGGTATAGTTATGGTTACGGGTACAGGAATTTATTTATTTAGGCAAAGCCAAACCCAGCAGGTAGAAACACCATTAGTTAACGAAAAAGCGATCACTTCTGTTAGTGCTTTAGGTAGAATAGAGCCTCAATCAGAGGTGATTAAAGTCGCCGCCGCACCAAGTCTCTCAGGTGCAAAAGTAACCCAATTATTAGTTAATCAAGGAAGTGTTGTTACTCAAGGTGATATTATTGCTATTACTTCAGATTACGAATTAAAAAAAGCTGAATTAGAAAGTACGAGAAAAGACTTAGAAGTAGCTCGAACAAACTTAGCCATTATTCAAGCAGGTGCAAAACAAGGAACTATTGAAGCCCAAAAAGCGACAATCGATCGTTTACAAGCTCAATTACAAGGAGTTATAGCTACAGATAAAGCAAGAATAGCTCGACTTCAAGCTCAACTAAGTAGCGAAAGAAAAGAAAAACAAGCCACTATTGCCCGATATTCAGCCGAAGTAGATAACGCTCAAGCCGAATACCGACGTTATAGTCAATTAGCAACTGATGGTGTAATATCTCAATCTAATTTGGAGACTAGGCAATTAACCCTTGCTACTACCGAGCAACAATATCAGGAAGCACAAGCTAGTTATTCTCGTACAGTTACCACCTTAGAGCAAGAAATTCAACAAGCCCAAGCTGAAGCTACCCAAAATCGTAATACCTTAACTCAACAAATAGCTGAAGCCAGAGCTAAATTAGACGAAATCGCCGAAATCAGAACAGTAGATGTTGCCCAAGCCCAAGCCCAAATCGATCGAGCAATGGCGTTAATAAAACAAGCTGAAATTGATTTAGAATTAACCGTTATCAAAGCTCCCATAAACGGTACTATCATCGACGTGATGGCTCGTGTTGGTGAAAATATCGAAAGTGAAGAAGGAGTGGTGGAAATGGCAAATACATCCCAAATGCTGGTGATTGCGGAGGTATATGAAAGTGATATTAGTAAGATAAAATTAGGACAAAGTGCGACTATTGTGAGTGAAAATAATAGTTTTGACGATCGTATTACAGGAGAAGTAATTGAGATTAGTCGTAAAATTGGTAAAAAAGATGTCTTAGAAACTGATCCTGCCGCAAGTGTTGATGCGAGGGTAGTTGAGGTAAAAATAGCGATCGATACTGAAGATAATGCTATAGTTGAAAATTTAATTTATTCGCAAGTTATAGTTGATATATTATTATGAAAACTCCTTTAGCATGGTTACAACTAAGTAAAGAAAAAGTCCGTTTATTAATTGCGATCGCAGGAATTAGTTTTGCTGACATTCTAATCTTCATGCAGTTAGGTTTTAAAAGTGCTTTATTTACCGCCTCAATTCGTTTGCACCAAGAAATAGAAGGGGATGTCTTTTTAATTAATCCTCAATCAACGGCTTTAATTGCCATGAAAAGTTTTTCTTCTCGTCATCTTTACGAATCATTAGGAGTAGAAGGAGTCGCTTCAGTTAATCCAATGTATGTTGGTTTTGGTATTTGGAAAAATCCTGAAAATCAAACTACCAGACAGATAATGGCGATCGGTTTTAACCCTAAAGAAAATATTTTAAATTTACCCGGAATCGAAGAAAATTTAGACAAATTAAAATTACCCGATGTTATTTTATTCGATCAAAAATCTCGGATTGAATTTGGTGATATTGCGACACTTTATCAAACCCAAAAACAGCTTAAAACTGAAATTGATGGGCGAGAGATTACTGTCGGTGGCTTAGTCGAAATTGGCTCAACTTTTGGTGCTGATGGTAATTTTATTACTAGTGATTTGAATTTTTTACGTTTATTTCCTAATCGGCAACAAGGCTTAATTGATGTTGGTGTGATTCAACTTGAAGAAAATGCGAATCAGGAATTAGTGATAGAAACATTAAGACAAAAATTTTCTGGTGGTAATGTCTTAGTTTTTTCTAAGGAAGAGTTTATTGATTTTGAGCGTACTTATTGGGAAACTAGTACTGCGATCGGTTTTATTTTTACCCTTGGTGCAATTATGGGTTTAATTGTCGGGATTGTAATTGTCTATCAAATTCTTTATACCGATGTAGCCGATCATTTGCCTGAATATGCTACTCTCAAAGCGATGGGTTATACCAATAACTATTTATTAATTCTGGTGTTTCAACAGGCGATTATTCTGGCTTGTGTTGGTTTTTTACCCGGTTGGGCAATTTCCGCTTTTTTCTATGCACAAACTGCGGCGGCAACTGGTTTACCTGTAGCCATGACTAAGTCTTTGGTTTTGTCTGTTTATTTACTGACTTTGGCTATGTGTTTTCTTTCTGGTGCGATCGCTGTTAATAAACTTAAATCTGCTGACCCTGCGGATATATTCTAGCAATTGATAATTGATAATTGATAATTGATAAAAAGAAACCTAACAATCGATCGCTTTTTAACAAACTTATAGTAATTTCAAGTAAAAACCAATCATTACAATGTAGGGACGTAGCAGTGCTACGTCCCTACCAAACGACTATAAAACCGTAATAGATAATGTTTCCAAACGCTTTAAGTCTGTGGGCTTACACGAGTTAAAAGAAAAGGAGTAATGTATAATAAATGGCGAAGAAGTTGCCGTTGTGTTGCTGTCTTGTTTTAATTAAACTCTCGCTCTTACTTATGGTAATAATTTATGAGTTCAAATCAACAATTTCTGCAAAATCTATACGATGCCTTCAACAACCGTGAAATTGAAACAATTATCTCCTTTATGCGTCCAGATGTGAAATGGGCAAACGGAGTAGAAGGTGGTTTTGTTTACGGACGTGACGCAGTACGTGAATATTGGATTAATCAATTTAAAAATATTCAACCCGAACTTGAGACGCTAAAATTTGAGACTGATGAAAATAATCGAAACGTCGTTACCGTTCATCAAGTTATCAAAGATTTACAAGGGAATACACTTGCGGATGCAATAATTCAGCAAATATTTACTATTGAGGATGGTTTGATTAGTCTTTACGAAATTAGCGAAACTGAAACAATTCAAGAAATGATTCAAAAGACGAAAACGTCCGATCGATAAATTAGTAATATCATTATAGATAATAAAGATATTTGATTGTCAATTCATAAATGTCCATTTGGCTTTATTATAATGATCGATTACCAACTTATACTTAACTTCGACAACGCTCAGTTTCTACCAAAGCTGAAGTATTATCATCGATCGATATATGAAAATAGCAACTTGGAATGTCAATTCAATCCGCATGAGACAAACACACGTAAAAGAATGGTTGGTTGATAATGAGATTGATATAGTTTGTCTGCAAGAAACGAAGGTGGTAGATAAAGATTTCCCTCTCGAAACATTTACTGATATTAATTATCACACTTATATTTCTGGACAAAAAGCTTACAATGGAGTTGCTATTTTTAGTCGTCATCCTTTAACTGATTTAAAAATTGGTTTTGGAGCTATTTTACCGCCCGAAAAAGTTGGTATTTATGATGACCAAAAAAGAGTTATTAGTGCAGTTATTAATAACGTAAGAATTGTTAATCTTTATGTACCTAATGGTAACTCAGTTGGCTCAGAAAAATATGATTACAAATTGGCTTGGTTTAGGTTATTAAAAGAATATTTAACCATTTTAAAAAACGAGTATTCAGAAGAATTATTAGTTTGTGGAGACTTTAATATAGCCCTAGAAGATAGAGATATTTATACTCCTAAAAAAGATAATCATATAATGGCTTCAACTACCGAAAGAGAAACATTAAAAGAGATATTAGATGTAGTGGGTTTAAAAGATACTTTTCGTAAATTTACTGACGAAGGTAATTATTACAGTTGGTGGGATTATCGTCATGGTGGCTTTAGCAAAAATAGAGGTTGGCGAATCGATCACATTTATCTTACCGATGGGGTATATAAACAAGCAACTAACTGCTATATTGATGTTGAACCTCGTAAGCTAGAAAAACCTAGCGATCATACTCCTGTAGTTTGTGAAATATAATTGTTATAAAGTAGCAAGAATAATTAATAATTAATGTAGAGACAAAGCATGCCTTGTCTCTACCGAAAATGAATGTGCAATTCTCAATTCTTCATTGTATTTTATGTCAATTAATAAATTAAATAATAATCAAATTTGGCTACAATTTATCCTACCAATCTTTTTACTTATCGTAGGATTAAATATTATTTATTTATTCGATTGCTTTAAATTTGATACCGATGAAGGATTTAATTTAATGAAAGCTTTTTTAGTGAATAATGACTATCGATTATATCAAGAAATTTGGAACGATCAACCACCAATTCTAACTCATTTATTAGCTTTTAGTTTTCGTGTTTTTGAACCAAACATAGAATTTTCTCGTACTATTATATTACTATTTTCTACTTTTATTTTGTGGCAAACTTGGTTAATATTGTATCGTTTAGGGGGCAGTATTCATGCTTGGATAGGCTCACTATTATTACTGATTTCACCCAATTATTTAAGGTTAAGCGTTGGGGTTATGGTAGGGTTGCCTTGCTTAAGTTTGGCAATGGGTGCAGTTACCACAATTATACAATGGCATTTAAGTAAAAAAAAGATTTGGTTGATTGTTTCGGCTTTACTTTTAAGTTTATCAATTACAACAAAGTTATTTACCTTTTTTCTCGCTCCGATTATTGTAATCGGAATATTTATTGAGCAAAATATTCATAATTTTAAAAATAGCAAAAGTAAAAAATTACGGTGGCAATTACCTGCTTTATGGATAGCTGTATTTTTAGGCTCTACTTTTTTAATCTTATTTACCTTAGTAGGTATAGATAACATCCATTATTTAATTGATAATCATACTAGTGCTAGAAGTGTTGATGTTTTTCAAGAGATTAATTTAAAAAAAGAACTCAAAAATAATTACCTAATATTTCTTTCATGTTTTACTTCTTGGGCAACATTTATCGCTTATCAACGCAAACAATGGTGTCTTTTTTATTTCACAGCTTGGTTAATAACTGCCTTCGTACTTCTAGCACAACATAAACCAGTGTGGTATCACCATATGATATTGATTCATATACCTGCATTGATTTTAGTAGGTTATGCGATCGGAGAAATTATAACTAAAGTTACTTCAGGGCAATCTTTTCTTCGACAATGGAAACAGAAAAAAATACTTACTTTTATTGCGTTTGCGATCGTTGTAGGTTGTGTACTTTTAATCGGTGAACAAACAAAAAAAACATACCGTACAGTTGCAAAATGGCAGGTTACTTGTGGTTACGAAAATGCTCCAGATGATCTCAGATATAGTATCGTTGAAGAAATTAGTCAATTAAGCCCTCAAACAAACTGGATATTGACAGATTTACCAATGTATGCTTTTCGTTCAGGTATTTCTGTTCCGCCTCCTGTAGCTGTACTTTCTCTCAAACAACTTCAAACAGGGATTATGGTGGAGCAAGACATTGTCGATGTTATTAATCAATATCAGCCAGAGCAAGTTTTGTTAGGACGTTTTGAGTGGAATGAGTTAACTGAATTTTTGAGTCAAAATTATCAGCTTAAAACACAAAAAGAAAACTATCGACTTTATGTCAAAAAAGAACTTCTTTAATCTTTTTTTTTATAGCTTAATGTGATTTGATATTTCACTTTTTTAAAGTAAAAACGGGGCTTGAATTTTTGTCGGTAAAATTTCGATCGATTTTTCTAACTTGATTCAACATCACGAGATAAAACAAAATTAACGATCGATAGTATCAAAATAAAGATAAATAAAATCAAACCGATCGTACAAGCATAATTAATCTCAAAATCTTGAAATGCTTTCTCATATAAATAATAAACCACAGTTTTAGAACTATTACGAGGGCCACCTTGAGTAAGTAAATAAACCTCTTCAAAAACCTTTGTCGCACTCAAAGCCGAAATAACAGCTACTAAAAAAATATAAGGTTTCATCAAAGGAATTGTAATATCAAAGTGTTTTCGCCAACCTACAGAACCATCGATCGATGCCGCTTCATACAGTTCAGGAGAAACCCCTTGTAATCCTGCTAAATAAATTACCATATAATACCCTAAGCCCTTCCAGACAGTCACCACCATCACACTCCAGATAGCCCAATTAGCATCAGTTAGCCAAGGTATCGCCTCGGTAAAACCCAAACTAAACCAAAATTGATTAAGAATACCATTAGACCAATAAATCGCCTTCCAAGCAATACCTGCTACTACCATCGAAATTACGACAGGTGTATAATAAGCCGTCCGAAACCAATTAATACCTTTGAGTTTCTGATTGACTAAAATAGCTAAAAATAAGGGCAAAACAACTAATGGTGGTACAACTCCGATTAGATACAGCAAAGTATTAACCACAGTACGGCGAAACACTTCATCTTGAGATAATCGTTGAAAGTTTTCCCAACCAATCCAAGTCGGATTTTGGGTTAAATCATATTCGTAACGAGAAAAGCTTAAGGAAAATGCTTGAATAGCGGGATAAAAAACAATTATGCCTAAAATTATTAATGCTGGTAATAAAAACAGATAGGGTTGTATTTTGTGCCAACGACGACGCATAAAGTAATGAGTAAGGAGTAAGGAGTAAGGAGTAATAAGTAGTAAAAATAATGGAGAATTGACAATAAATACTTCAGCTACGCAGAAACTCAGTATAAATTGAGTGAGAACAACTGTTCACTTTTAGTACTATTTATTGTTTTCACTTTCATTGCCTTTTAGTTTTTAATTAAAGATGCGAACAGTAGTACCTTCTGAGGGTAAATTTTGAGGTGTGATTCTTAAATTTCTACCGCCAACATTTTGAATATTATATTCTTGAGCTTGAGCAAGTTGAACGAATGTATCAACCGAATCGAGTTCGCATTTTCCAGTTTCTGCGGCTGTAGTTAAATATTGTGTCGGGATAACTATTTTGGGGTTTAAAAAGTCAATAGCGGCGATCGCTTCTGTTGCATTATAAGTTTTAGCCGTACCACCAACAGGGATAAATAAAACATCAGGTGAACCCATTAGTATCTTTTCTTCAATACCTATTTTTGAAGCTATTCCACCTAGATGAAGAATTTTTAAGCCGCCTTGATTCCATTTCCAAACTATATTATCACCAAATCTTCTACCATTGTTGCGATCGTGAAGTGTTTTGATACCTTGAAATTCGATATTTTGTACCTGATAAACGCCCGCATCTACCATCAACTGAGGATTATTAGGTAAACCTGCGGCTGAACCTTCATCTAACAAGCGACTACTAATCATGACGATATCAACAACAGGACGAGGTTGAGTATATCCTGCGGTACAACCTAGAGGTGTGAAGGGATTAACTAAAATTTCTGCTTGTGAGTTACCAAACACAAAACAACTATGTCCGAACCACTCAATATTTACGCCTTGGCTATTTTGAGCATTTGCTGGTTGAGAATGTAAATATCGGCTACTGATTAGTGTACTAAGTAATCCATAGCCCGTATAACGAATTAAATCACGACGTTTCATAATTATTAATCTTAATTTTTAATTTAACTCTGCCAAAAAATTGCCTAATAATTTCAACCCACAATCAGTAAGAATACTTTCAGGATGAAATTGCACTCCTTGAACGTGAGCATATTTTTTATGCCTAAGACCCATGACGATACCATCTTCTGTTTGTGCCGTAATTTCTAATATTGGTGGTATCGAATCTTTATCGACGACTAAACTATGATAACGAGTAGCTACTAATGGATTTGGTAATTGAGCAAATACTCCTGTGTTTTGATGTAAAATCGGTGAGGTTTTACCGTGCATAAGCGTTGGCGCACCAACTACTTTCCCCCCGTACACTTGACCGATCGTTTGATGTCCTAGACAAACTCCTAAGATGGGATATTGTTCACCTAATTGTTCAACTAGTTGTAAGCAAATACCTGAAGAATCAGGATTACCAGGACCTGGTGAAATAATAATGGCATCTGGTTTAAGTTCTTTTATTTGCTCGATCGTAATTTGATCATTACGAAATACTTTAATTTCCTGAGCAACTTCGTATTCAATTCCTAATTCACCTAAATACTGGACTAAGTTATAGGTAAAACTGTCGTAGTTGTCGATAACTAAAATCAACCTGCTTTCTCCTCGTAAATCAATACTAGATTGAGACTATTAAGTCTAACGCATGAGGTAACAAAATAAAACCGGCAACAATTAAAGATGTGATTGCGGAGATTAAAACAGCACCCGCCGCACAATCTTTGGCTATTTTCGCCAATACATGAAAGTTTTTCTCCACTGTCAAATCCACAACGGATTCAAGAGCTGTATTAAATAATTCTAAAACTATCACCATGGCACAAGTAATAGAAATCAATGCCATTTCAACTGTAGTTACGTGGAGAACAAAACCGCACGTCAAGGCGATGAATGTCATCGCTGTATGAATCCGAAAGTTACGTTGAGTGGTAAAAGCATATCTAACTCCTTGCCAAGCATATTTAAAACTAGAAAGAAGATTAGGGGCTATTTTCCACGCTAAATCTCGTTTTTCTTGAGTCGTAGTTAAATTGTTTTTACTTGCTGTAAATTTTTCTTTTGTCATCACGATCGAATGATTGGTTTGACCGCAATTCATTGATGCTTTTTCTGCCGTTAATCGAAAATTAGTCATAATTATTAATTTTTGTTAACTTTTTCGTTAATACTTTACCATAATCACAACTTTATTATTGTTATTTGCCAAATAATGGTAGATAAAATACATTTCGTAGTAGTTATAGTTTTATGTTGGTTATCAATAATATAAGTGAAAATTATAGTTTTTGGATTAAATAGAGGCTAAGTAAGGAGGTATAAACAAGCTCAATAATAGGTTATGACTGAAGAAGAAAGAATAAAAAAAAGTTTTTTTGATTGATCAATTATTGAATTATTCTGCCATACTTAGCTGTAGTTTGATTAGCTAACCATGAATAAAATTGATCACCATAAGAAAAATGCCACCATTCTTGAGGATGACGGCGAAAACCTGCTTGAGTCATAATTTGATTAAGCAGAAGACGATCGTGATGATATTGTTTTTCGATCGTTGTAGTAGCCTCAGCATAATAGTCAGGATGTGAGCGAGGAGATAATTCATCTATTTCTCCACCTAAATTAATTTCGATTTTTTGTTGAGTCATCAAAGTTAAGTCAATTGCCGCCCCTGTGCTGTGAGGAGGAGGTGTTTGCGGATTATCACTAGGGACTGCCCAAATTTGATATACTTCTTGATAAAGTGTGTCTTTTTGCTCGTTACTAAGCTGATGAGGATTAAGTTGTCGATCGTGACACAAAGACTTAAAAGTATAATCAACCATATGTCTTTGAACTGAAATTGGTCGATAAGCATCAAATATTTTTAACTGCCAATCAGGTTTAATTTGAGCTAGTTGAGCTTTAGCTTGCAATAATTTAGTTAAAACTCCTTCTCTGAGAAAATAAGCTGATTTACCTTGATAATCAGCACCACATTTAGCATAAGCACAAGGCTCTTCTAAAATAAATTCTGTCGGCGGAATAGTCACTAAAGGCTCATTACATTCGATAATTTTGATAGCTTGATATGGTTTCATAGAAGAGAAAATAATCATAGACGATCGATTTCAACCAATGATAATATCAAATATCGCCTTTATTACCAATTTTCTGGATTGATTTTATCAATTAACTTTTAATTCTTTGTTAATCTACCTAAATTTTTTAACTTACCAAAATAAGATTACTACAGATAACTTAAATTATAATTAATAGTTGTTAACATTAAGAAAGCAATCAGAAATAATTAATAATATACTTACATAATTTTATGATAAATAAACTAAAAACTCAAAGCTTGTACTAATAAACACTTTCTTTTTTACTTTCTTTTTTGATTAGACATAAAAATATTTTAGTAATCAAAATTAACGCTCCAGTTAAAATTATTTAAATAAATAATTGCCGTTAAAATTAAATTAAATATAACTTGAACTATACTATATGATAGTCATATACAATTAATTTAGTTAAGTTTATAATTAAGATATTCGCTTTAAATTATAGTCTAAATAAGCCGTTCATATATAAGATTATTAATTTGATTATTTTTCATTAAATGATAAAGTCAATACAAAGAACATTTGTAGTCGATCGATCTTTAGTTAATTAACCATAGTTTGAGAATGCCAAAAAACAATCCAGATAGTTACCATAATAAGCCCAAATCAGATTTAATTACTTCAATTATTGATGAATTTTCCAATCCAGAATTAGAAGAAGAAGAATTTAAAAATGATTTTTTCCTCGGTTTTGAAGGAAGAAGAAAAAAAGCCGCTTTGGCTTTAAGTTTAATTTGGCTGATTACAATTACTTTGCACCTAATTCCTATGGGTTGGTTGGTTGTTATGTTATTGGCTATCTTTATTCTCGTTCAAGCATTGCGGTTACTTTTTTCTTCTCCATTAACCATTTCTTCCTCTGTTGAAGTTAAGCCAAATAAGATTAATACTTTACCGAAAATTTCTTTATTAGTAGCGGCCAAAAATGAAGCACCCGTTATTAGTAAATTAGTCGCAATGTTGTCTGAGTTAGATTATCCTCAAGAACTTTACGAATTTTGGGTAATCAATGATAATAGTAACGATCGTACAGGTGAAATTCTGGATAAGTTAACCCAAAAATATCCTCAACTAAATGTTTTACATCGTGATAGTCAAGCCCGTGGAGGAAAGTCAGGTGCTTTAAATCAAGTATTAGCTTTGACAAACGGTGACTTGATTGGTGTTTTTGATGCTGATGCGATCGTTTCTCAAGACTTATTATTACAAGTTGTTCCTTTATTTGCCACCGAAAATATTGGAGCAATTCAAGTTAGAAAAGCAATTTCAAATCAAAACGAGAATTTTTGGACGAAAGGGCAATCAGCAGAAATGGCATTAGATAGCTATTTTCAACAACAAAGAATTAGTTGTGGCGGAATAGGTGAATTAAGGGGTAATGGGCAATTTGTTCGTCGTCAAGCTTTAGAAAGTTGTGGTGGCTGGAATGAAGAAACAATTACTGATGATTTGGATTTAACTATTCGTTTACATCTTGATGATTGGGATATTGGTATCTTACCAGCACCGGCAGTAGAAGAAGAAGGAGTCAAAGGTGCGATCGCATTATGGCATCAAAGAAGTCGTTGGGCAGAAGGAGGCTATCAACGTTATCTAGACTATTGGCGTTTTATTTTGGGTACAAGTCTCAATTGGCGGAAAAAATTTGACTTATTTTATTTCTTTCTCATTCAATATCTCTTACCTACCGCCTCGATACCCGATTTATTGATGGTAATAATTAAACATGATTTACCATTAGTTGCCCCCCTCACTACTATTACCGTTAGTGTTGGTTTTTGGGGAATGTTTAGTGGTTTAAAAAGAAGTAGTAACTCAAAGCAGTTAAGCTGGTTTGAACAAATTAAATTACTTAGCCAAAGTTTGTTGGGGATGATTTATATGACTCATTGGCTGATTGTGATGCCGATAACTACCTTAAGAATGTCTATCCGTCAAAAAAGACTCAAATGGGTTAAAACAGTTCATGAAGGCTCATCAGAAGATAATTTGGAATTAGCATAAACTAGGGATGAGTAATAATTACTAACTCAAAGTTCTGGTAAAATGAATTGAGAGTTAAGAGTGAAGAGTTAAAAGCTAAACTTTAAATGAAAAAGTAAGCAAAGATTAATTCTCACCGAATAATTGCGGACAGTGCAAGAATTCATCTTAATTCTCAATTCTCTGTTACGTTAGTTTCTAGCCAACCATTTTTGACCGTTTAAACGTTTTAACAAGAATAAGACTAAAAGATCAAGATTAACTCTACGCTCATCAATCATAAAAGATTCTAGAGTACTTGGTTTTTCATCATTAATCGTACAAGAAAAAGCTTTTTGCCCACTAATATCTTCGTCTAAAAAGTAAAGGAAAAAAGTCCGATTATCTAGATTACCAATTATTTGCCAACATTCAGGGAGAGATTCATAACCCACTACTGTGATTTTCTCTTTTTTGAAATCAACATCAACTTGGGATAATTCTTGCTCATTTAAAGCATCTTTTAATTTAGGTAAATAATGCTCATTCATATACTCCAAAAAAGGTTTATCCTCTAGTTTGGGTGGTTTAGCTTTCTTTGCTGGTGGTTTTTTAGTTTCTTCTGCCATTATTTTTGTTTCTAGTTATTTTTTTTCGCTTAATTTTTAGTATAAAGGAGATTCTATCTCTGGATAATCTCTATTGTGGACAATTAATCATTTTCCTAAATAATAATTTATTTTATTGAGCGAGTAATGAAAAAACTATTTGTCACCAAAAACATATTGGCAATTAGTCATCAAAAAATTGATAAATTATCGTACTCAAATTCTCAACTTTATTGTTTTTAATAACTACACCCTCTTTTTCAAGTAGATTTCGCTTCTGGTTTTTTAAATATCGATAATTACCAATCTCTCCATTACTTTTAACTACTCAATGACGACAAGGAATTACAATTAGTTGGGTGTTTTTAGCCATTGCATTTCCTACCGCTCGATATGCTTTGGTGTTTAAAGCTTGAGCAATTTCTTTGTAAGTGGTAACTTTACCCGTAGGTATTTGTTGCAAAAGTTGGTAGCATCGATCGTTAAAGCCAAGATTTTTATTTTTCATTAATGCGTAATTTTCTCTTTTTTTACTTTACCTTTTTAAATATCGATCGTGAATCTACTACAAACTAATACTCAAAAACTCGATAAATTAAATCAACAAGTAACGGCTGTTATTTCTCGCTATGTTTGTCGTAATTGAGAATTCAGTTACGAACAATGGCACAATTAGATTAAGTAATTAGTAACAGACTAAAGCCGATTATATTTCTAACTAGTACAATAAGTATAGATAAAGCAACTACTTTAATTTTATAATTGGAGATATTTATTTTGCTTTCAAATAAAAGATTAGTAAACTATGAACAAATGTACTTAAAGTAAGAAAGAAAATTTTTGGTAATAAGCTAGAATCAGTAGATTTTTAACTTATTTATGAGATCAAAAAAAATTTAACGGATACCAACATCAAAGCTAATTTAATATTTTAAAAGCCTTTTAGCTTGTATTGGTTGTGATTAACACTATCTCAAATAGGTTATTAAGACCAAATATTTATTAAAATGAAAAAAAAAGTAAAGACTAGAAACAATAAAACTAATCAATGACGACAAGGCTATTTCACCCTACAGAAGATATGCCCGAAACGATCGAAATACTTGTTTTGGCTGATACGTTTTCGCTTAACACGATTATTTGTGTTTTAAAACAAGCCGATTATTTACAATTTAATTTACGACAAGCAACTAATTTAACCATCGATCAAGATATTCTAGTTTCTATTGATTTAGTTCTTTATGATGCTAATTTCAAAGGAATTAGTTTAGAAAAAACGATTACTTTTTTTTGGCAAAATAATCTCCAAATTCCCGTACTAGTAGTTAATGGTAAATCCCATATTCCTACTGCTGTAGCGGCGATTAAAACTGGGGCAGTAGATTATCTCACCTCAGAAACTTTATCACATCTACCTCAAATAATTATCAAAACTTTATCACAACCAGATTATTTTTATTTTCAATCTTTATGCGAAGCTAAAAGCGATCGACAATTACAAAAATTAATTCTAGAAAATCCTGACGGTATTATAGTTGTAGATGAGCGTGGTATAGTTAAGTTCGTTAATGCCGCCGCTTTAAAATTACTAAACAAATCATTTAGTGACGAGTTGATGGGTGAAGCATTAGGTTTTCCTGTAGTCAATGGCGACTATTTAGAAGTTGATATACCAGTTGGTAAAGATAAAACACTAGTAGCTCAAATGCGAGTTAGTCAAATTCAATGGCAGGGTATCAAAGCTTACGTGGTATCGCTACGAGATATTACTCAATTAAAACAAGCTGAAGAAGAAAGAGTTAAGTTATTAGACGAAGCACAAGCGGCAAATCGTGCCAAAGATGAATTTTTAGCTATTTTATCTCATGAATTAAGAACGCCTTTAAACCCGATCGTTGGTTGGGCTCAATTACTAATTAAAGGCAGTCTGCCAGAAGTTCAACTAAAACAAGGAGCAGAAATTATTTATCGCAACGCTATGTTGCAATCTCAATTAATTGGTGACATTTTAGACATTTCTCGTATTATTCAAGGTAAATTAAAATTACAAATATGTTCGGTAAATTTAGTTAATATCATCAACAATGCTTTAGAAACTGTTAATCTAATCGCTCAAGATAAATCAATCCAGATCAAAACTAATTTAGCCCAAATCGGTTTAGTAAAAGGTGACCCAACTAGAATACAACAAGTAGTTTGGAATTTACTAACTAATGCGATCAAGTTTACTCCTGAGGGAGGAATAGTTGAGGTTAAGCTTGATTCTAAAAAAGACAAACTGACGAATTATGCCCAGATTCAAGTAATCGATTCAGGAAAGGGAATTACTTCAGAATTTTTACCTTATGTTTTTGATTATTTCCGTCAAGCAGAAACGACTAAAACTAGAAGCGAAGGTGGGTTAGGATTAGGTTTAGCGATCGTTCGTCGTCTGATAAAACTACATGAAGGTGATATCACGGCGACTAGTCAGGGTTTAGGTAAGGGGGCAACGTTTACTATTTTTTTACCGATATTTGCTGACACTGCAAAAAATGCTCAAGAGCAAAGTTTACAACAGATTAATAATCTTTCAGGCAACAAAGTGTTAGTTGTTGATGATAATAATGACTCAAGACATTTAATTTGTTTTCTATTAGAAGCTGAAGGTGCTGAAGTTAATGCGGTTTCATCTGCTGTAGAGGCTTTATCGCAAATCGATCGTTTTGAACCGAATATTTTGATTAGTGATATCGGAATGCCTCTGATGAATGGTTATGAATTAATTAGTAAAATTAGACGACAACAGTTTAACTCAGACAAAAAGCTAAAAGCGATCGCACTTTCTGGTTATGCTTCAGAACAAGACCGTCAAAGAAGTTTAGAAGCAGGATTTGATCATCATCTCAATAAACCGCTAAATATTAGTTATTTAATGAAAATACTGAAAATGTGATTGATGTGATATCTAAGTCATAAATCTAGCTTGTTAGAAAATGCTAGTTGAGACGTTCTAACGGGTATTTTAGATTTATCTAAAGTATAGTTAAGAGTTGATGAAACTAGAATCCCTCGCTGGCGAAAGCGACGGGAGGTTCAATGTTAAGATAGATTACAAGCCCGTTTATTATTGTTATCTTAATTTATATGTGGAAACTATTAATCAGCTTAGTGATCGGCTTTTTTTTATTGGTAAATCCTGTAAAAGCTGAAGATATGGGCGTTAGCTCGCTCACAGAAGCTCAAATTCAACATGGAGAAGATATTGCCCGTTCGGCGATCGAAGCCACAAATAAAGGTGATTTTCCTACAGCAGAAGGTTATTGGACAGAACTAATTGAAACTTTTCCCTCTAATCCAGCAGTATGGAGTAATCGTGGTAATGCCAGAGTCAGTCAAAATAAATTAGCAGAAGCTCTAAGTGATTATAACAAATCAGTAGAACTTGCACCAGATGTTGCTGATCCTTATCTTAATCGTGGTGTTGCCTATGAAGGTTTGGGTAAATATGAATCAGCGATCGCAGATTACGAGAAAGTACTTGAGTTAGATGCAGGTGATGCAATGGCTTATAACAACATCGGTAATGCTTACGCCGGGATGAAACAATGGGATAAAGCAGTTGAATATTATCATCAAGCCTCACAAATTGCCTCTAATTTTGCTTTCGCTAGAGCGAATGAGTCTTTAGCTTTGTATGAATTAGGTGAAACAGATAAAGCAATTAAACAGATGAGAAATATTGTCCGTAAATATCCGATGTTTCCTGATATGCGAGCGGCCTTAACTGCTGTATTGTGGGAGAAAGGAAATCAAGGCGAAGCTGAAAGTAATTGGGTGGCAACAGTAGGAATTGATAGTCGTTATAAAGATATTGATTGGTTAACAAATGTTCGTCATTGGCCACCTTCAATGATTATGGCATTAAAAAACTTTTTGAGTTTAGAAAATACTCAATCATAATTTAAAATAATTGAGATTAGGCATGGACATTTTTTATCTGTGAGTAATGTTTCTACATTACAATTTCTAAGATTGAGTTATGATACTTATTCTCCATTGCTCTAAGTTCTCAATTAGAATTATGATATAAGATGTGTGATCAATTATGAGGTAAAGGTAGTTTTGAATAGTCGTTTAATTAATAAAGAGAAATTGCTATCCACGATCGCACTGAATGCTAAAAATAAAGGATATAACCCTGATTATCCCATCAC
The DNA here is from genome assembly GCA_963710605.1 of uncultured cyanobacterium. Classification (GTDB taxonomy): domain Bacteria; phylum Cyanobacteriota; class Cyanobacteriia; order Cyanobacteriales; family Cyanobacteriaceae; genus JAALKG01. Next base: position 708,728 of record CAVQBA010000004.1, on the reverse strand, counting down.
CGATGTTTTACTTTCATCTTCACAAGCAGATATCATTGAACAGTTATCTAGTAATTTAGAAGCTCAGAATCCATTTCCTAAACCTTTATTTTATGGTGCTAATTTACTTGACGGGATTTGGCAGTTACATTATTCTACAGCCCGTGAAATTCGTTCTCTAAATAAATTACCATTTAATTTTCAACTGCAGACTGTTTACCAAATTATCAATACCCAAGACGCTTCGTTTTACAATATTGCTTTTGTCAAACATCCATCTAACTTACTTCAAGGATACGTGAAAGTAACGGCAACCTTTGCCCCAAAAACAGATGAAAAACAATCTTTACCCGATCGTACTATTAATGTATTTTTTGAGAAAAGATATGTTTCGATCGAAAAACTATTAGGTATTAAAACACCTATATTAGATCCAGTTAAGGTTTTTGATGCTAAAGCTTCTGAAGGGAGAATACCTAGCTTAACTATTACTTATATTGATGAGACTATGCGTATTGGTCGTGGTGGTGATGGTAGTTTATTTGTTCTTTCTAAAAGCGATCGATTATCTCGATGATTCAAAAATTAGTTAGTGATTGAATTATTTAATTATCATTGTGATAAAATACAGCTTTTTCTTTGTGTTTTTAAAATCAAAGATAACTAATATAGCAATCCTACTAAATAGTTTGTGGTGTATCAAATAATTGGCAAAAATCTTAGATAGATTACTAATTCTTAATTCTCAATTCTCGCCGCTAAAAAATTACATAACTCAAATAGTAAAATTGCTATAGCCTTATTTTGATGAGAAACAACTGTAAACATAATTAATCTTTAAAAGTATGAGAAATAACCGAAGAAAATGGAATAGATGGTTAGAAATCGTCTTAAAAATATCTTTTCCTCTAAGTATTCTATTGTATCTAGTTAGAGGTTTTGGTTTAGTTAGTTTTTTACCTGGATGGATTTTTTTAATTACGATCGTTCTCTTTGTCTTTAGCTTTTTAGGTTATCTAACAATAAAAACATACAACTAAAAAATTATAGTTTATCTTCGATAAGTAGCTAAGTAATATTAATTATGCAGTTTACTTTGTTTTTCGCTCAATTAAATAACGATTGAATCAAAAATGCAAGAGCATGAAGCCTGCAATTTTCTCAATTATCCTAACTGTCTATATTGTCTAATTGTATGCGAGGATCGATAAAAGTTAGTAAAATATCAGCAAATAAATTACCAATAATTAACATAGTTGCCCCCATCATCAAACTAGCCATTACTAAATACAAATCTTGTGCTTGAACAGCTTGTAAAATTAATCTACCTAAACCCGGCCAATTAAAAAAATATTCCGCAATAAACGAACCACTTAATAAACTAGCAAATTCAAAACCAATTAACGTCACCAAAGGATTAATGGCATTACGTAAAGCGTGAACATAAATAACCTTATTTTCGGGTAATCCTTTCGCCCTTGCTGTTTGAATATAATCTTGTTTTAAAACGTCTAATAGTTGTCCTCTAGTTAGTCGTTGTAATCCGGCAAAGCTAGTAATACTTAAAGCGATTGTGGGTAAAATCATATGCCAACCGATATCAAATATTTTACCGACAAAAGATAGTTGCTCATGATCGATACTCGTCATCCCGCCGACAGGAAAAATAGGTGATAGATATTGAGCAATAATCAAAAAAATTAAAGCCGTAATAAAACTGGGAAATCCTTGCCCGAAATAACTAAAAACTCTTAAAGCTCGATCGGTATTAGTATTTTGTTTAACTGCACTAATGATACCTAAAGGTAAAGCGATCGTCCAAGTGAGTATAATAGAAGCAAAAGCTAAAAGTAAAGTAGCTGGTATTCGTTCTAAAATTAAACTCGAAACCGATCGAGAATAAACAAAACTTTCACCAAAGTCAAAACGAGTAACAACTTGTCTTAGCCATAACCAATATTGCACTAAAGCAGGTTTATCTAAACCAAAACGAATTTTCAGTTGTTCGATCGTTTCAATCGAAATTGTTGGGTTTTGTCTGAGTGCATCTAGATAATCACCTGGGGCTAATTGAATAATGGCAAAACTTAACATAGAAGCCAACAACAAAGTTAATAACCCTTGAAGTAAACGTTTCACGATATAAAACATCTGAATCTTTCCCTTAGACAATAATTGACGATAAGTATAGCGAGTATTGAATAATATACTATCAAAGGTAAATTACCAATCAAGAATTAAAAATACCTCTTTACTGTATTTACTATTGTTTATTTGAGTATTTACAAAGCAATTAAAGAATTAATTAACAAAAATATCGATAAATTGGGCTAAAGTAACAAAAAATTTTCAATGCTTAACACAACGTTAGTTATTGGATAAATATTCGTTATTATTAATAAAAGTACAAGGAGTCAATAGTTTACGAGATTTAAGTAAAATATATTGAATATAAATAAATAAATTACCACAATCAATAATTAAAGAAGGAGATAATTTTGGTTAGTACTGCATCATTTTTAACTACAAAATCAGATGAAATTTTTTCTGCCGCCCAAAAACTAATGCCCGGTGGAGTAAGTTCACCTGTTCGGGCTTTCAAATCTGTAGGTGGACAACCGATCGTTTTCGATCGAGTTAAGGGTGCCAATATTTGGGATGTAGATGGTAACAAATACATCGATTACGTCGGTACATGGGGCCGGCTATTTGCGGACACGCCAACCCAGAAGTAATTAATGCTTTAAAAGAAGCACTAGATAAAGGGACTAGTTTTGGTGCACCTTGTTATTTAGAAAATGTCTTAGCCGAAATGGTAATAGATGCTGTACCTAGCGTAGAAATGGTACGTTTTGTTAATTCTGGTACTGAAGCTTGTCTTTCTGTTTTACGCTTAATGCGTGCTTATACCAAAAGAAATAAAATTATTAAATTTGAAGGTTGCTACCACGGACATGGTGATATGTTTTTGGTTAAAGCAGGCTCAGGTGTTGCCACTTTAGGTTTACCTGATTCTCCTGGAGTACCTAAATCAGTAACCGCCGATACATTAAATGCTCCTTATAATGACTTAGAAGCTGTTAAAAAATTATTTGCTGAAAATGAAGGCGAAATTGCAGGTGTGATTTTAGAGCCTGTGGTTGGTAATGCAGGATTTGTTACTCCTGATGCTGGCTTTTTAGAAGGTTTAAGACTTATTACCGAAGAAAATGACGCTTTACTCGTTTTTGATGAAGTAATGACTGGTTTTCGTATCTCCTATGGTGGTGCGCAAGAAAAATTTGGCATTACCCCAGATTTGACTACTTTAGGTAAAGTCATCGGTGGCGGTTTACCCGTTGGTGCTTATGGTGGTAGGAAAGAAATTATGTCTTTAGTTGCCCCAGCAGGTCCTATGTACCAAGCTGGTACTCTCTCAGGTAATCCTTTAGCGATGACAGCAGGGATTAAAACCTTAGAGTTGTTACAAAAACCCGGTACTTATGAATATTTAGATCAAATTACTAACCAATTAATTACAGGTTTACTAGATATTGCTCGTCAAGCAGGACATCAAGTCTCTGGTGGTAACATCAGTGGTATGTTTGGTATGTTCTTTACAGGAGAAGAAGTACATAACTATGATGATGCGAAAAAAGCTGATACAGCTAAGTTTGCTCGTTTTCATCGAGGAATGTTAGAAAGAGGTGTTTATCTTGCTCCTTCTCAATATGAAGCAGGTTTTACTTCGATCGCTCATACTGATGAAGATATTAAACAAACCTTAGCAGTAGCTAAAGAAGTACTCAATCAAATTTAGATTCAATCTTATTTGAGAGTAGTAATTAAATAGTGTAAGGTGAATGGAAATTTGATCAATGTAGAGTAATCAATCTCCTCATTTTTCCCTTAATTCTTTTGTAGAGGGGTTGAAAAGAACAATTAAATTAAAAAAACTAAAATCGTTTATTATATCGATCAGTTTTTTTTTGTCTATTTCAACCCTTAATAGCAAAATTAAACAGTTTATTATCCTTCATAATTAGGTGCTGGGTTTTTTTAAGCCGCTAATTTCTGAGTAGAATAAGAAACAAAATTGGATTCTTTAATTGCTAAAAATTGATCCAAACGGCTAATCTCTAATATAATTCTCACTGCAGGAGATACATTCAGCAGATAAAAATTCTTTTCGGCTTTTTTGGCGTGTCTATAAGCATTTACTAATGCCATTAAACCATGACTGTCAACAAATTCTACCGTCTTGAAATCAATTAAAATATCTTGCTGAAGACTACCATTGATAAACATGGTTAGTTTTTGCTCATGCTCAGTTTGGTTACTGTAATCAATTTTTGCTTGTGGTGTGAATATTTGTTGTCCTAACATGATTGCTTTCCTCTTTTTTTGTTGGTTAATAAATTAGAAATATTAAACTAATATCAAAATTATACGAAGTCTAACTATTAATTTTTGTTTCCAGATAACATTTTTACTACTTATTTTTTTTAAGTACATATAAACTAAACCTTATCTGTCTTCATCAATTATATTGATTCTAACTGATGTTTATCATACGACAATAAATTTAAATTTGAATTAACCTCAGGGTATATTTTGAATAAAACTATGATTAAGTTGTTTTGTAACACCTAAAAAAAATCAGCGATGACGGATGATATTTTTTAACTTAAGATAATGGAGTTAATCTTTGTCAGACTGCCTTTATTCTTGACGATCGTCCCTGTTTCAACTCTTAATTATTAATTGCTAGCAAAATGTTAGGATTACATAAGTGTATAGAGATAAAAAGTGAAGAATAAGGAAAAGTTGAATGGAAGAATATAATAAATCGATATCTTTTTTTGAAGGAAGAGACATCAAAATTAAAGTAGGATTACTAGCACCTCAAGCTGGCGGTTCAGTATTGATTCAAGCAGGAGATACAGCAGTATTTGTAACCGCAACTCGTAGTAAAGGAAGAGAAGGAATAGATTTTCTCCCCTTAACAGTAGATTATGAAGAAAAATTATATGCCGTCGGTCGTATTCCTGGCGGTTTTTTACGTAGAGAAGGAAGACCTCCAGAAAAAGCTACTCTAACTAGTCGTTTAATCGATCGTCCTTTACGTCCTTTATTCCCTTCATGGATTAGAGACGATATTCAAATTGTCGCTACCACTTTATCGATGGATGAAGATGTACCTCCTGATGTATTAGCAGTAACAGGTGCGTCTGTGGCAACTTTAATTGCTGGGATTCCCTTCGCAGGACCAATGGCGGCAGTAAGAGTAGGATTACTTAATGATGAATTTATTATTAATCCGACTTTCAGAGAAATGGATAAAGGAGAATTAGATATTGTTATTGCTGGTACTCCTGATGGGGTAGTGATGGTAGAAGCTAGTGCTAATCAATTACCAGAACAAGATATCATCGAAGCGATCGAATTTGGTTATGAAGCGATCTTAGAACTAATTAAAGCTCAAAAAGATCTAATTCAAGAATTGGGCATCGAAATGGTAACCGAAGAACCAAAAGAAGAGCCAAATGAAGCTGTTGTCAATTTTATCAGCGAAAAATCAACAGAAGATATTAAAAAAATTCTTTCTCAATTTGATTTAGATAAAAAAGCTCGTGATCAAGCACTAGATCAAATCAAGGCAACTAATATCAATGAAGCGATCGAAGCTTTACCTGAAGAAGATGAAATTAAAGTCGCTGTTAGCCAAAACGGTAAACTAGTCTCTAATCTATTCAAAAAACTGACTAAAAAATTGATGCGAGGTCAGATAGTTGAAGACGGTGTCAGAGTTGATGGGAGAAAACTAGATCAAGTACGTCCAATCCAATCTCGTGTCGGTTTATTACCTCCTAGAGTACATGGTTGTGGTTTATTCCAAAGAGGTTTAACTCAAGTTTTATCGATCGCTACTTTGGGTACATCAGGAGATGCTCAAGATTTAGGAGACGATTTGCACCCTAACTCGGAAAAACGTTATCTCCATCATTATAATTTTCCCGCTTACTCTGTGGGTGAAACCAAACCCTTACGTTCACCAGGACGTAGAGAAATTGGACATGGAGCGTTAGCCGAAAGAGCAATTACACCTGTTTTACCTGCTCAAGAAGAATTTCCTTACGTAATACGTGTAGTTTCTGAAGTGTTGTCATCTAATGGTTCTACCTCAATGGGTTCTGTTTGTGGTTCTACTTTAGCTTTAATGGATGCAGGAGTACCGATCGTTAAACCAGTTAGTGGAGCGGCAATGGGGCTAATAAAAGAAGGTGAAGAAGTTCGTATCCTGACTGATATCCAAGGAATAGAAGACTTTTTAGGCGATATGGATTTTAAAGTGGCAGGTACAGATACTGGTATCACCGCTTTACAAATGGATATGAAAATTACGGGTTTGAATTTAGAAGTAATTGCTAAAGCAGTCCATCAAGCTAAAGATGCTCGTTTACACATTTTAGCAGAAATGCTTAAATCAATTAGTGAGCCTCGACCCGAATTGTCTCCTTATGCACCTCGTTTGATTACCCTCAAAATCGATCCTGACATGATCGGTTTAGTGATAGGGCCAGGTGGTAAAACAATCAAGGCGATTACAGAGCAAACAGGTTCTAAAATTGATATTAATGATGATGGTACAGTCGTTATTTGTGCAACCCAAGCCGAACGTGCGCAAGAAGCAAAACGCATTATCCAAACCATGACTCGTAAACTTAATGAAGGAGATGTTTATTTAGGTAAAGTAACCCGTATCATCGATATTGGTGCTTTTGTCGAAGTTTTACCGGGTAAAGAAGGTATGATTCATATCTCTCAGTTAGCAGAACATCGTGTTGGTAAAGTAGAAGATGAGGTTACTGTTAATGATGAAATTGTCGTCAAAATACGTGGTTTTGATAATAAAGGGCGTTTGAATCTTACTCGTTTAGGTATTCACCCAGAACAAGCGGCTAATGCTCGTCAGGAAGCACAATCATAATCAGTTAAATCTCCCATTTTTTGTTGAGTTAGAGATTACTACTCTATGTACTTACAAAATTAGTTTATTGACGTTTGTCACAATCTAATTTAATTATCTTCTGATAGATCTATCAAAATTTTCTCTCAGAGGATATTTTTTTTGGTATATTACCAAGGAATTAGTGAATATCCCTTATCCCTATGATTATAATTATTTCAAATAAAAATTAGACAATTTTTTACGCTTAACATTTTGGTTTACAGATTTTACCCTTTATAATATCTTTATTTTTGAGTAACTTAAAAATAAAGTTTTTGCCTTTTTGAGCTATATATAAAAATATTTATTTTTTTTGTATCATTGTTTACTTAATTAATTATCATATGTTGCAAAAATACTTTTAATCAGAAAATAAACTAGATTTTTAGATTATGAAACTTATTTAGTTAATTCCTAATCAAAATAGTCATTGACCAAATAATTAAGTAGCTTAAAAAAATTAATAAATGAATAAACTTGATTAATGAGAAAAGCATCTTGAAAAAGTAACTAAAAAAAACTAATTAATTGCTTAGGTTAGAGCAGATTAAATTTATTAGCTTTGACTAAATTGTATCCAAATTGTCTATTTAGAAGCTATAATTAGCTTTAATTACTTATTCACTCACATATTATTTAAAAATACTAATTGATAGCTTCTAAAGTAGATAGCTATGAGTTGCTCACCTGTCATGAAGAACAACTTTATCATTTGGTTAATAATTTAATTAATTTTGGTGATAAAAAATGCTTAAAATAACTAAGCTATGTTTTATCAGCTTAATAAAGTTATCAGCTAAAAAAGCAAGCTCTCCTATTTTTGATAACCTGTTTTTAATAGTTTGTTTATGTTGCTAAAATTTAGATCATAATTATAAATTTATGGTACATTTAAAATAGATAATTAGTAATAGTCAATTGTTATTTAGAATCCTAAAAAACTTTAATTACTGTTTTTAATCAAATATTTTCTAATGCTTTAATGAATTTACCTCTTCAGTCGTCAAAACTAATATCTTTAGTAAATCATCTACCAGCAACAGTTTATCAATGTCGTAATGATCGACAGTGGACAATGACTTATATAAATGAAAATTGCTGGCAATTAACTGGTTATGAAGCTGGGGATTTCATCGAAAATAATCGTCTTAATTACAATAGTTTGATTTGTAGAGAAGATCAAGAACTAGTGCATTCAGAAATTCAAGCAGCGATCGCATCACACACAGAATTTAATTTAGAATATAGAATAGTTCATCAATCTCAAAAAACTAAGTGGGTTTGGGAAAGGGGTAAAGGAGTTTATTCTCCACAAGGAGAGTTATTATTTTTAGAAGGATTGATAATTGATATAACCGAACAAAAAAGTATTAAAGACGAAGAATATTTACTGCTAAATTTGACTAAGATAGTTTCTTCGGCTGTTAATTTTGAAACAGCAATCGTTTCTACATTACAAAAAATTTGTACGATAGGTAATTGGGAATTTGGCGAAGCATGGTTACCTGATACGGAAAATAATAGCTTGACCTATTTTACAGCGTGGTTTCCGATCCTGGAAAATTATGTAAGTGAAACCAATTTATCCTTAGCTGATTTCAAACAACTAAGTTTTGATTATACATTTCATTACGCTGAAGGCTTACCGGGAAAAGTTTGGGCAAAAAAAGAAGCTGTTTGGTTTCGTAATTTATCACAACAAGAATTATTTTTACGGCGAAAACTAGTAGAGGAATGTGGATTAAAAACAGCTTTCGGTATTCCTGTCTTGGCACGAGGGGAAGTTGTTTCTGTCTTAGTCTTTTTCTCTCGTCAATCTTTGCCTAAAAACCAAGATTTCATCAGCTTGTTACAAACTGTTGCCTATCAATTAGGTCATCTTTTTTGTCATAAACAAATAGAAACTCAATTAAATGAAAGCAAGCAAAAATTATCGTCGATTTTTGAATCTAATTTAGGTATATTTTTTCGGATTAATTATCAAGCTCAAAACAAATCTGATTATCTTACTCAAGGTTGTCAATCTTTAACTGGTTATACAAAAAAAGAGTTACTCAAAGACGGTAAAATAAATTTTCGGAAAATAATTCATCCTTTAGATTTACAAAGAGTATCAAGTACCATCAAAACTAGTTTAGCTAGAAATGCTTATTATTATTTAGAATACCGTATTTTTACTAAAGATAATCAAGAAAAATGGGTATGGGAAAAAGGAAAAGGTGTTTTTGATTCTCAAGGAAAATTATCCGCATTAGAAGGTATCATCACCGATCTAAGCGATCGTAAAAGTTTAGAAGAAGCTTTATCTCAAGCAGAAGATAGATACCGTAACTTTTTTGATAATGCGGTTGAAGGTATCTTTCAAACTACTGTTGAAGGACATTATTTATCAGTGAATAAGGCTCTTGTCAAGATATACGGTTATGATTCTCCTTCTCAATTAATTAAATGCGTCAATAATATTGCCAATAATTTATACGTTCAACCCCAAAGAAGACAAGAGTTTACCGATTTATTAAAAATAGAAGAAGCGATTACTGGTTTTGAATCTCAAGTTTATCGTCAGGATGGGAAAATCATTTGGATTTGCGAAAATGCTCGGGCTGTAAAAAATAATCAAGGTGATTTACTTTATTATGAAGGTACCGTAGAAGATATTACTAACTACAAAAAAGCTCAACGTAAATTGCATCGTCAAGCATTTTACGATCAACTAACAAGTTTGCCTAATCGTCGTTTACTTCTTAAATATCTAAATCGTACTTTAAAAAAACTAAAACAAGGTTCAAACCCTAATTACCAGTTTGGTGTTTTATTTCTTGACTGCGATCGATTTAAAGCAGTTAATGATAGTTTAGGTCATAGTATCGGCGATTTATTATTAGTTGCGATCGGCGAAAGACTTAAAACTTGTATCCAAGAAAATAATGTACTTGCTAGATTAGGAGGAGATGAATTTACAATTCTGGTTGATGACATTGAACAAATAAAAGATGTTATTGAAATTGTTGAAAATATCAAAAAAGCTTTTCGCCCACCTTTTGCTATCAAAGAGCATCAATTGTTTTGTGGTGTGAGTATAGGTATCTTTTTTAGTTCCAGTATTGAGCCTCAAGAGTATAATCGTTTAACTGCCGCAGAAGTATTGCAATGTGCAGATACAGCTTTATATAAGGCAAAATCACAAAGAAAAACTTATTATCAAATTTTTCAAGGAGATATGCATAATGAAGCTTTAGCTAATTTGCAACTTGAAAACGAGATCCGACAAGGATTAAAAGAAAATGAATTTGTTCTTCATTATCAACCGATAGTCGATTTAGCTAATAATAATCATGTTAAAGGATTTGAAAGTTTGATTCGTTGGAATCATCCTCAACTAGGCTTCACAACTCCTAACTGTTTTATTGGTTTAGCTGAAGATACAGGTTTAATTGTACCAATGACTTATTGGGTTTTAAAAGAAGGATGCCAACAACTAAAACAATGGCACGATCGTATTTTGGACAATAATTTATCTCCTTTTATTTTACCCACTTTAAACATTAATCTTTCTTGTCAAGAATTTAGTAGTGAGAATTTTCTCGCTAAATTAGATCAAATAATTAGCCAAACACAAGTCAATCCTGAATATTTACGATTAGAATTAACCGAAAATTCTTCTATCTTCCAAGAAGATTATGTTGTCGAAATCCTGAATGAAGTAGTTCACCGAAAAATACAATTATGGATTGATGATTTTGGCACGGGTTATTCCAATTTGAGTTATTTACATCGACTACCAATTCAAGGTTTAAAAGTCGATCGTTATTTTGTTAAAGACATCGAAACTAATACAACCAAAGCCAAAATGATTAAAGGTATTCTTTCTTTAGCAGAAGACTTAGAATTAGAGATAGTAGTAGAAGGTATTGAAACACAAATGCAGTTACAATTAATTCAGCAAATGGGAGGTAGATACGCTCAAGGTTATTTCTTTTCTCATCCTTTATCTACTCTCCAAGCCTTTGATTTATTACATAAATAAAACATATTTAATAATTGAGAATATAAATCTTTAATTTACAGCTTTGTGTCTGTGCTTTGCTTCCTCATCCTTTCTTCTTCTTCCTTCGTCTTTCACTGTTTTAAGGTGTTTTTTTCTTACGAGAAGACTGCCATACCCAAGGAATTACAATCCAACCGATAATTATAATTAGAGCAATAAAACCAAATTGACCAACCAAATTAACCAATTGAGTTAAAGAGATAAATTTCCCTGCATAATAAGCTACTGTCACGATAATAGTACCCCAAACAGTAGCACCTAAAAAATTATAAAACAAAAATTGTGTATAAGGCATCTTAACTATCCCTGCAATCGGTCCTGCAAAAATTCTTAGTAAAGTAATAAAACGACCAAAGAATACCGCTTGAGCTGCATTTTCGATAAACTTTTGTTTGGCTAACAGGACTTTATTTTCTGGTAAACGAAAAAACTTAGTAATTTTTAGAAATGAATCCCAACCACTAATACGTCCAATAAAGTAACCACAACTGTCTCCTATAACTGCACCTAAAATAGTAACTAGTAAAACATATTTGTAATCTAACTCACCACTACCTGCTAAAAATCCACCAACGATCGTTATAGTTTCTCCTGGAATAGGTATGCCAGTATTTTCTAAAGTAATTCCTGCGAAAACTGCCCAGTAACCATAAATGTGTGCTAATTCCTTAATTTGCTCTAACGAAAAAAATTCCATGATAATATTTTGTATGATAAGGAAAAACTAACTAATTATTCGTTATCTATAATTATCACTTGAGATGAGGGTATTTCACAACCATTGAGCAACAATTTTTCGGTTAAGTTAAGTTGTTTTAAATTTATAAAAGTAGATAATTGTCAATTAAGCTTAATAATTCTTGATATTTGTTTAACACTAACTTGAGGAGCAACTAACTAAGTTTATAGTATGATTTGATTAATTAATATGTAGAGAGTTAAAAATGATCCCTGGAGAAATTTTCACTTTAGAAGGAACAATTGAATTAAATAAAGGTAGAGAAACTTGTCAGATACTAGTCGCTAATACAGGCGATCGTCCGATTCAAATAGGTTCACATTTTCCATTCAGTAAAGTAAATTTTGCTTTAACTTTTGACCGAGAAAAAACAGTTAATATGCGTTTGAATATTCCGGCAGGTACAGCTATTCGTTTTGAACCAGGTGATGAGAAAGAAGTAGAATTAGTCAAAATATGGCAAGGATAACCCAAGCCCAAGAAGAAAAAGTGTTGAGTTGATGATCATTAATTCGTTTACAGAAAAAACAAGGGACAAATAAATTGAACCCTTGTCAAAAACAAAATATAAATAATGAAAATATCAAAAAATTTATGTAAAGATAGTATATTACTTTAATAATACTAAAATCAGCTTAAATTAATCAACAGAAGTAGTGAGTTCTTCTTGTTCTTCTTCTTCTTCAGAAGAAGCTTCAGTTTCGACTACTTCGCCATCAGTTGCATCAACATCGGAATTTTCTTCAGTAGCTTCAGTTACTACTGCTACCTCTTCTTCTTCCTCTGTATCTGTTGCGGTGACAACTTCAGAATTATCTGTCTGTTCAGTATCTACAGCCAGTAATTTTTCTCTGTATTTTTGTGCCATCTCCTCAGCTTTCTCAAAAACTAAATCACGATTTTTGAGCATATCACCTGGTTCAGGCTCTAGTTGCTTTGTAGAAAGAGAAATACGTCCTCTTTCGGCATCTAAATCAATAATCATTACTTTTAATTCATCATTGACATTAAACACACTATGAGGTGTATCAATATGATCGTGAGAAATTTCGGATATATGTAATAATCCGCTCACACCACCAATATCGATAAATGCACCATAAGGTTTGATACCACGAACAGAGCCTATTACCACTTGTCCGACTTCTAAACCATTCATCTTACGTTCAACTAAAGCACGACGATGACTTAAGACTAGACGATTACGTTCTTCATCTACTTCTAAAAATTTCAAAGGTAAATCTTGACCGACAAAATCTTCTTTAGTATCTTTAGCACTAATATGAGAACCAGGGATAAATCCTCTCAAACCTTCAACTCTAACTAACGCACCACCGCGATTAGTTGCGAAAACGTTAGAATAAACAGTTGCATCTTCTTCTTGTAATTGACGTACTCTTTGCCAAGCACGCATATACTCAATTCGACGAATAGAAAGAGTTAGTTGCCCATCTTCATTCTCATCAGTCAGAATAAAAAATTCTCTGGTTTCATTTGCTTGCAGAATTTCATCAGGGTTATCAACTCGGTTAATTGATAATTCTGCTACAGGAATAAAAGCGGCGGTTTTCGCTCCTATATCAATCAGAGCGCCCTTAGGCTCGATACTAAATACTGTTCCAGCAACTAAGTCACCAGGACTAAAGTGATAGTCATACTGATCTAAAAGAGCGGCAAACTCCTCATGAGTAAAGCCAACTCCGTTACTTTTGGTTTCTGTCTGATTGACCATAGGCATTTGTTTTACAATTTGTTTTTCAGTTAATATTGTGATAATTCTTCGTCCTCCTCTCTAAACTTAAAAGTAATTAAAGTTTATTGATTTAGATAGATATTAGTTTAAAATTAATTATTTCTACCAGCTATAAAGTTATAAAGTAAACAAAATCTACTTTCTTTCATATTAAGCTAATCTAAAACCACTAAAGTTATATTTTGCTAGCATTAATAATAAAAGTGCTTTGATAAATTGATAGGTAATTATCTACTTTAACACCAAAAATAATAAAATTTCTGATTGACAGTATCATTATACAGAATTATTAGCATACATTAAAATCTGAATTTGAACAAATTTTGAGAAGTTAGAGATGATAGTCACGCAATATTTCTAATTTACTCAGATGTTTGATGATTAATTGGAATTGGATTAGGTAATGGTTTATTTTCTAATTGTTTTAATGTTGTCACAAAATCATCCACACTAGTAAAGTTGCCGTAAACTGAAGCAAATCGAATATAGGCTACTTGGGAAATATGACTTAATTGGGTAAGGATTAATTCTCCTATTTGCTGACTAGTTATTTCACGCGGAAATTTTTCTTCAATTTCTGATTCGATTGAATCGACAAATGCCTTTAACCTTTCCGAGTCAATTCCTGTTTTTTCACAGGCACGAACAATACCTCTCAAAATTTTAGATTCATTCGAATGATTCCGTGCTACCGTCTTTTTTGACAACTCTAATCGGCACAAATTCGATTCTTTCATAAGTAGTAAAACGATGATGACAATTTAAACACTCTCGTCTTCTACGTACACTGTATCCTTTTTCGGTAGTACGAGATTCTAAAACTCTTGTATTGTTAACGTGACATGAGGGACATTGCATAATTTTTGATTTTTGAACTAATCGCAACTATCAACGGCAATTAGTTATTTTAACTATAAGCTATTAGTTATTTGTATGGTTAATTAAATCGGCTTTCATCATCTAAATTAATTTAAGTTTTACTTTTTGTCCTAAAATTTGAATTACAATATTTGAGTATAGTTTTAGTTTTAACTATTATCAAGACGATCGTGCTTAAATTAGCCCTGTATCGATAACACAATTAATCATTAGTAATTAAAAGATTAACAAATTAGTTTTTCGACTACCTTCACCTTCAATTAGTTTGTTCTTAGACTTTAAACAGTTATCATAAAAAAGAAAAAAGCCTCTTTCCTTACTATCTTACTAAATCATGAGTTTAATGAAGATAGATGAAAAAGACTTTTTGATTAATTAAAATCAAGTATTACAGTAAAACAAAAGTTTAGTAATACCCTTTATTTATTAATTTTAGGGGGTTCACGAAATGCTACCGCCGCAAATAAAACAGCGATCATCATAGTTAAAATTAAAATATAAGCTACACTTTCCATTTTTTTACCTCTATTTTGTAAATTTTGCTAATTGAACTAAATCAAGGAAAGAAAAGCAGAAAACGAACTCTGCCTCTTTCCTTTGAATCAAAACCAAGAGACTTGCAGACTAAGAAGTAGTACGGGTAGATTTGTCACCAACTTTTTGGAACATACCCCATTCTACTTGTTCTGGATCTAAGTCTGGATCGACACCGGCGAATACATCACGGAATAATGTACGTGCACCATGCCAGATATGACCGAAGAAGAACAATAATGCAAAACAAGCATGACCAAATGCAAACCAACCACGTGTGCTAGTACGGAATACACCATCAGAATTTAAGGTTTCGGTATCAAATTCAAAAGGTTGACCACCTTGAGCTTTACGAGCATAACGTTTAACATCTAATGGGTCAGTAAATGTTTGACCATCTAATTCTCCACCTGCGAAGCTAACAGTAATACCAGTTTGTTCTACACTAAGTTGAGACTCAGCACGACGGAAAGGAATGTCACCACGAACAACTCCGTTTTCGTCTTCTAAAACAACAGGGAATGTTTCAAAGAAGTTAGGTAAACGACGTACTTTTAATTCACGTCCTTCTTTATCTTTAAAAGTAGGGTGTCCTAACCAACCTTCGGCTATACCATCACCATTGTCCATTGCACCCGTACGGAATAAACCACCTTTAGCGGGGCTGTTACCGACATAATCATAGAAGGCAAGTTTTTCAGGAATTGCTTCCCATGCTTGAGCTTCTGTCGCTCCTCCATTGATACTTTGTTGTACACGACGTTGAATTTCTTCTTGATAGTAACCTTCATCCCATTGATAACGAGTAGGTCCGAATAATTCAACAGGAGTCGTTGCATTTCCATACCACATGGTACCTGCAACGGTAAATGCGGCGAAGAAAACAGCGGCAATACTACTAGAAAGTACAGTTTCAATGTTACCCATCCGTAAAGCTTTGTATAGTCTTTCGGGTGGACGAACACTAAGGTGGAATAAACCAGCAATAATTCCGACGATACCTGCGGCAATATGGTGAGCTACAACACCACCGGGATTAAACGGATTAAATCCAGCAGGACCCCATTCTGGTGCGACGGGTTGTACATGACCTGTCAGACTGTAAGCATCTGATACCCACATACCAGGACCAAATAATCCAGTTAGGTGGAATGCACCAAAACCGAAACAGAGTAATCCAGAAAGGAATAAATGAATACCAAACATTTTAGGTAAGTCTAATGCTGGTTCACCTGTACGTTGATCTGTGAATAAGTCTAAGTCCCAATATACCCAGTGCCATACTGCGGCTAAGAATAATAATCCAGATAAGACGATGTGCGCGATCGCTACACCTTCAAATGACCAAAATCCGGGGTCAATACCAGTTTCTCCAGTGACACTCCAGCCACCCCAAGAACTTGTGACACCTAAACGAGACATGAAAGGTAAAACGAACATCCCTTGTCTCCACATGGGATTTAAAACTGCGTCGCTAGGATCAAAAACAGCTAATTCATATAAAGCCATAGATCCAGCCCAACCTGCTACTAATGCTGTGTGCATTAAGTGGACAGCAATTAGACGACCGGGATCGTTAATGACGACCGTGTGTACACGATACCATGGTAGTCCCATTGAATACGCTCCTCCTATTTTATTTAATTTTTTTTGCTATATTTGGCAATATATCTAGTCTATTATAACTTTCAGGGGTTTTATTTTTTTTTAAGTCTTTGCTTAAATAAGTTTATTTTCCCCTTAACCTTATATTTTATGTTAAAAATTCTAACTTTTCTTAGAGATTATGACAATAGTTTTTGATGATTCTGAATAAATTAACGATATTTGTGAACAAATTTTGACAATTTTACTGGTTACACTTGATAAAATACCAGTTAAACGATCGCACGATGTGAAGTAATGTTCTACCATAACTATCTTGCTTGTCAATATTGGTATTAATCAATTTACTTACTATTTTATGATTTCCTTGGATGGTTAAATCATATCTTCGATAGAGAAAAATACTGATCTAACTCGGACTAACAAGTGCAAAAAAAAGAGAAAATAAAAACAACAAATTTATCTAAAGAATCCAATCTAGTAGAAGATAAATAAAAATAAGATCAAATAAATGTAATCGTAATTATTAAGATTAAATATGTTAGTTTCTGTTTAAATTTCATAACAACCTTTATACTTTTTCAAAATAAATAGACAAGTTAATTTGGTTTATTTTAACTAGAAATAAATTTATATATGACTCAAAAAATTGTTTTTTTTAATCCTTTATCATACTTAGTAATTAACGATCGTACCGTTATTTGTTGTTGTCTATTCATAGAGATATATTCATTTTATTTTCTCTAAAAAATACAATTAATTTTTCAAAATAGCAAGAAAGTTGATAATTAACAAATAACTCTTAACTATTAACTCTTAACTCTTAACTCTTAAATACTTACTGGTTGCCAAGACTTTGTTTCGATTACTTTTGTCTTAAGATTTTCTTGCTGTAATAAATCTCGAAAACGATCAATCGTACCCTCATTTACTAAAAATTTATTTAACACTCCTTCAAACTCAACATCTCCGCCCCCAGCAGTAGGTAAAATATACTCAGGTTGTAACCAACGGCAAACTTCGACTGCTGATTCTTGCCCTTTGATTGCATGAGCCACTGCTAGTATTTTAATACTAGTTAAAGGAGTGATAATTACCTTGACAGGATCTTGTTTTTCTAAATTAGCCTCATGAAAACCGTGGGGTTCATAATAAATAGATTCATTACTAGTTAAGTCTTTGATGATATAGCCATTTTCAACTAAATTTAGCCCAACACGAGAGCCTTTAACAGCTTTTATTTCTAATTTATCGGCAAACACATAACTCTCTCCATGATCGATCGCACGGACATCAGAATAACCCATATCCTTGCATACTTTTGCCGCATTCACTGAAGCGATAACGGGTAAATTATGATCTAAAACTTCTAATGTCGGTGGATGGGCATGATCTTCTAAACCTTGAGATAATAAAATAAAATCAATATTCTCAGGTATTGGATGAGAAGTTGTTTTTTTCCCTTCTAATAACCAATCTAAATTATTAAATACTAAAGAACCGACGAGCCAGGGGTCTAGTAAAATACGAAGCTCAGCTATCTCGATTAACCAAGAATTGCTATCTAACCATGTTAATTGCATAATGATTTTTTAAAATTAAATGTAACAGAAAAATAAAATTACTCTGTCTTTATCTTAACTTTAATTAATATGGTAATGAATAAATTAGTTATAACGTTGATTTTTTTTTAGTTTCCCTCCTTCGGTAAAGAGGGGTTAGAGCTGGTTAATCGTCAAGAGTCAACTGATTTTGTGCTTTAATTCTAGAGCTAATAGCTACTTAAACTTAATGTAAGTATTAATAATCTTTAAAAGCTAATAGCTTGTACCTTCAATTTAGAGCTAAATTAAATCGGACAAGATATTTCAAACTTTAGTTTTGCGAAAAAATACCAAAGACCGAAGTATAACCGTGTAAAGAAGTACTACCTGCGACAGGACCTATTTCACCATTACAGAAAAAACCAGCTAGATTAATATCGTTGATATAGTCTAAAAACAACTGCGAATCAAAATTGGGTTTACCATACAATCCTTCTCCTCTACCTAAACAAGAAAAAATTAATGCCCCGATCGTGTTTGAATTAGAATCTATGGTTTCGTTGCAATGATTAGTTAATAGCGTTTCTAAGTCGTCGGCTGAGGCTTTAGCATCTCGTAAATGAAAACGAATTCTTTGTCCTGATCTAATTTTATCTCCAACTGCGATCGCACCAAATTTAGGATCAACACCAACTAAATTACGCATCAAAAAATCACCTTGTTTTAATTCTAGTTTGAATTCATCCCGAGCAATACCTAAAAACAAAGAATATTGAGCCAAATCTTGATCTTGAGGGTTAAGACTATTAATCAATTCTCTTAACATATTTAAAGGTGTATCAGTTTTACCTTTATTATCAGTCATTTCCAGAATAACGTTTTTTTCTCCTTTGGTAATTTGATAGGTTTCACCAATTGAGCGACAACCTTGAGCAACAATAGATTCGATCGTTAGATTACCTGTAAAAGCAATCCCGACTGTACCTTCATTTACCAACATCGATTCTTGATTATTACCATCAAAATAAAATAAGCCACTACCTACACCCATTGTTGTGGCACTAGCTAAACCACCAACTTTCACCGCACTAGGATAAGCAAAATCTAAACCTTCTAGTAATTCATTAATTTTGGCGGAAAAAGGATCAGAAAGTAAAATAAAATTAGGAGATTGTTCCATCTTCACTCCTATCATATCGCACCATTTATCAGGAGAACTATCCAAATCAGGTAAGTCTTGAGCGACTACATGAAAGGGAATCACTTCTACATCAGGTAAACTCATAACAGTCAAACTTAAAGCTGGTGTCGCCTCTATTTCGATCGCTTGATAGTCGTTTTTCATTCCCACGATACCACCACCGCCGCAACCAATCACACAAGGTAATGGTAATTTATCTAACAACAGAGGCATCAGACGAGGATAGTCACTAGCAAAAACCGCAGAAATAAAAATAATTCCTAAATTAGGTGTTGTAGTTAATTGATTTTTTATCTTTTGGGTAACTTCATCAATCGCTTTTTCCAAAGAAGCATTAGTTGATAACGCATTAATCCATTGTGTTTGATTAGGCATAGACTATTGATTGAGTATTATTATGATGTAATAAATGATTAATTTTTCTCTAACGATAAATTTAGAGTCGCAAAATTTTTTAATTATTGATTCTATTAATTGCCATATTGATTGAGTGGCAGACTATTAAAAGTTTTTTATTTTTAATACTTGTTCTAATTTACCAGTATTGATCATTAGATAAATAAAGAAAATTTTAACAAGATTAATAAAACTATAAATTCTTTTTTTAAAGAGTTCTTACTTCTTATTTTATCCTAATCTATATCCTGACTAATCTAATAGAGGATCGAACAATCTCATTGAAAGTTAAGATGAATTCTTCATTCTCCATTCTTACTTACTCTGTGTTCTAATGCGTTAATAATATAAAGTATAAATGTCAAATTTCACCAGCTTTTTTAATGGATAACTCTTTAGCCAATTATCAATATCTTTATTTACACGGACTTGCCTCTAGCCCTTTGTCTCGTAAAGCGGCTTACTTTAAGCAAGAATATCAACAATTAGGTATCAAACTTGATACGATCGATTTCAACCTACCTGATTTTGCTAATCTTACTTTGACAAGGCAAATTAATCAAGTTAAACAAATACTTACACAAAAACCCTATCAACAATTTGTCTTAATCGGTTCAAGTTTTGGAGGCTTAACTGCTAATTGGATTGCTCATGATTTACCCGAACGAGTTAAAGCTTTGATTTTACTTGCACCTGCATTAAATTTTTGGGATTCTTGGTCGAGTAAAATTCCAGCTCAAGGTTTATTGCAATGGCAACAAACAGGAAAACTACCCGTTTATCATTATGGAGAGCAAAAACAAGTATTACTTAATTATACTTTTTGGCAAGATTTGCAAAAATATAACGATTCAACGATTCGCCACCATATACCTACTTTAATTTTTCACGGTACACATGATGAGACTGTACCGATTGTTGCTAGTCGTCTTTATGCCCAACAAAATCCACAATCTAATCTAATTGAGCTTAATAGCAATCACGGATTAAACGATCGTCAAGAACAAATATATCGACAAATGAATGATTGGTTGTCATTGATAATAAATGGCAACAACTAAATAAAAACTACTAGTTATTATTTTATCTAATTTGATCAATAAACCTATTTTATCTAAATTGATTAAAGAGGATTATTTGGGCAACCTTTATTTCCTAACGCTTGAGCGATTACTTGACAAGCATGCTCAGTACAACAACCACAACACTTAGAAATAGAAGTTGTTTCTGATAATTTCTCAATCGAATTAATACCTTCACCTACCGCATTATGAATATCTTTCTCGGTGATTGCGTTACAAATACAAACGTACATAAATTTCAGGCTCATATTTTTTATCTACAATTATTATAGATATTATTGCTAATAATTGTCAACATAGCTTTATAATTAATTTAGGTTGAAATCTGGTGAAAAACCACTAGAGAACATATATAGTATTAAAAGAATCATTTTTATTTTGATATGCAAGGACAACAACAAGTCAGACAAGAATTAAATAACGTTCTTAAATTGAAGCTAACCGCAATCAACCAATTTTTTCTCCATGCGAGAATGGCAAAAAGCTGGGGATTATATACATTAAATGGGTATGAATATAAATATTCGATCGATTTAATGAAACAAGCGGACAAAATTATTGAAAGAGTTTTGTTTTTAGAAGGTTTACCAAATTTACAAAATTTGGGGAAATTACTTATTGGTGAAGATGTACCTGAAATGATTAGTAATGACTTAGTCATTGTTACCGAAATTGCCGATACTATCCGTAATACAATCGATCGGTGTGAATCTCTTCAAGATTATGTCACTAGAGATTTATAAGTGCGTGAATTATCTCGTTTTTTAATTTGAAGATTCTGTAGCTTTGTTAATATCAATTCTTAATTATCGATCGCTCTCCTTCCTTCTAATGCCCTAGCCAAAGTAACCTCATCAGCATATTCCAAATCTCCACCCATCGGTAAACCAAAAGCAATCCGAGTAACCTGTGTAAAGGGTTTTAATAATTGACCGATATATAACGTCGTTGTCTCTCCTTCCACACTAGGGCTAATGGCAATAATTACCTCAGCAATATCTTCTTTACTTACTCTTTGCACCAGAGATTGAATATTAAGTTGCTCAGGACCGATTCCATCCATCGGCGAAATAACACCACCAATAACGTGATAAAGCCCGTGATATTCTCTGGTTTTTTCTAAGGCAACAACGTCTTTAGAATCCGTAACCACACAAATTGTATCTTGCTGACGATTGCGGTTACGACAAATTTCACAGACAGCTTCAGCAGATAAATGAAAACAACGTTGACAAAAGCCGACTTTTTTCTTAGCATCCATAATCGCCGACGCTAATTCTTCGGTGTCTCTATCCGATCGTTTAATGATATGAAATGCTAGTCTTTGAGCGTTTTTAGGGCCGATACCTGGTAATTTTTGTAGTTGCTCGATTAGTCGAGCTAGTGGTGGGGTAAAAATAGTCTTTCTTCTCCTGCTCAATGCCAATAGTTAGTTTAACAAAAAACTTCTCTTTTCTAATGCTTTGTTTTTGACTGAGCTAACTTACTGGTAATTGTTAATTCGGTTAATTGGGTTGAACAATGATTGTCGGGTTGAACATTGTTCAACCCCTACGGGAAATAAATACAATTAAACCAATTTTAAATCGTAGGGGCAGAATATCATTCTGCCCTCAATATCATTCTGCTCTCAACGTCATTTTATTCTTAATATCATTCCGCTCTTGATATTGCTTGAAATTTGTTATAAACGATCGAAATAATCACATTACACCAACATTAAAGAGCGATAAATCAATAACTAGCAACTAGAGTTATATAATCAATCTTATTTGTATTTTAGTTTTCAATTATTGACATGGTAAAAATTTTAGACGGTAAAGGTTTAGCCCAAAAAATTCAGTCTCGTTTACAAGAACAAATTGCCGAACAAATACCGCTTAAAAAAAGACCACCGGGGTTAGCTGTTTTGATGGTAGGAGATAATCCAGCTAGTGCTGTATATGTGAGAAATAAAGAAAAAGCCTGTCAAAAAATAGGGATGACATCTTTTGGGCAACATTTCCCTTCTTCGACAACTCAAGAGCAATTACAAGCCGTTATAGAGGAGTTAAATAACGATTCACGCGTCGATGGTATTTTAGTACAATTACCTTTACCCGATCATTTTGACTCAGTTGCCTTGTTACACAAAATTGCTCCTCATAAAGATGCTGATGGGCTTCATCCCGAAAATTTAGGTAAATTAGTTAGAGGTGAAGAGGGTTTAAGAAGTTGTACTCCTGCGGGGGTAATGGAAATACTTAATGAATATAATATCCCGATCGAGGGTAAAAATGCGGTAGTTGTCGGTAGAAGTATTTTAGTTGGCAAACCGATCGCTTTGATGTTACTCGAAAAAAATGCTACAGTAACGATCGCTCATTCTCGCAGTCAAAATTTAGCCCAAATTACTCAACAAGCAGATATTCTCATCGCCGCCGTTGGTAAACCCGAAATGATTACCGCCGAGATGGTGAAACCTGAAGCTGTAGTGATTGATGTGGGAATTAACCGTATTCCGACTGAAAATGGTAAAGGGCGTTTAGTTGGTGATGTAGCTTATGAAGAAGTTAAATCGATCGCTAGTTACATCACTCCTGTCCCCGGTGGAGTAGGACCAATGACTGTAACCATGTTATTACAAAATACTTACCGAAGCTACGTAAATAATGGAGAATGGAGATGAATTCTTGCTTTGCAATTATTCGGGGAGAATTGAGAATTGAGAATTAAATTAATAGAATTGACTGGTCAAAATTTTAAATGTAGGGGTGCAAGGTTTGCACCCATGATTAAGACTCATTACGATCGTTAAATTATCGATGAGGTAATGATAAAAATCGAAGTTTGGTGTAAAATGGTATATTTGGGTATAAATATAAAATAAATCTCATTATTTAAGGAGAAAATCTTAAGTTATGGCTCGATATACAGGTCCTCGTTTGAGGGTAGTGCGTCGCTTGGGTGATTTACCTGGGTTGACTCGTAAAAACGCTCGTCGTCAATATCCGCCCGGACAACATGGACAAAGTCGTCGTAAACGTTCTGAGTATGCTATTCGTTTAGAAGAAAAGCAAAAACTTCGTTACAACTACGGTGTTAGCGAAAAGCAGTTAGTTCGTTATATTAAAAAAGCTCGTCGTGTTAATGGTTCGACTGGTTTAGTATTATTACAACTATTGGAAATGCGTTTAGATAATACTATTTTTCGTTTAGGTATGGCACCGACTGTTCCAGCCGCACGTCAGTTAGTGAATCATAGACACATTGTAGTTAACGATAGAGTTGTCGATATTTCTAGTTACCAATGTCGCCCTGGTGATGTGGTTGCAGTCAGAAACAAAGAAAAATCACAAGCGTTAGTTAAAAATAATTTATTAAACCCCGGACTTGCTAATCTTCCTAATCATTTAGAATTTGATAAAAATACTTTGATTGGTAAAGTTAACGGTATTGTTGAAAGAGAATGGATTGCTTTGACAGTTAATGAACTACTCGTAATTGAGTACTATTCTCGTAAAGCGTAATTTTTTATCATCTACTAACGATGTTGATTACCGATTAATAAATATAAAAATTCATCAAAGGCGGAAGGCATGCGGCTGAGTTAACATGATTAATGTTTGTCTTCCTGTCTTGATTTTTTCTTTTTTTAGAAAAAAATTATATTGTTTAAAAAAGATAAAGATAGAATACTCAACACTTAACAAATAACAAAACAATTTTTAGTTATTAATATCATTTATCCTTTTGATTAGTGCAAGTTTATTAAATTAATAATTTTCAACTATCAAATTAAGAGTTGTTAGTTGTTTTACTCTTAACTCTTAACTATTAACTCTTAACTTTTAGGTTTGGTTATGCAATTTATAGATCAAGTTAAAATAGAAGTCAAGGCAGGCGATGGCGGAGACGGAATGGTTGCCTTTCGTCGGGAAAAATATGTCCCCGCAGGTGGCCCATCAGGTGGTAAAGGTGGTAGAGGTGGCTCGATCGTTTTTAAGGCAGTAGAAAATTTACAAACATTACTCGATTTTCGCTATGCTCGACTTTTTAAAGCCGAAAATGGTAAAAGAGGTGGTTCGAGTAATCGTACAGGTGCATCAGGAAAAGATCGAATTTTAGAAGTTCCTTGCGGTACTTTAGTTTATGATTTAGAAACTGACGCTTTGATTGCTGATTTAGTTAATCCTGATGATACGACGGTAATAGCCGAAGGTGGTAAAGGCGGATTAGGAAATCAACATTTTTTAAGTAATAGTAATCGTGCGCCTGAATACGCTTTGCCGGGGTTAGAAGGTGAGACTAAAATGTTACGGTTAGAATTAAAACTAATCGCTGAAGTTGGGATTATTGGCTTACCGAATGCTGGTAAATCAACTTTGATTTCTTCATTGTCTTCTGCTAAACCCAAAATTGCCGATTATCCTTTTACAACTTTAGTACCTAACTTGGGTGTAGTACGTAAATTGACAGGTGACGGAACAGTTTTTGCTGATATTCCGGGGTTGATTGAAGGGGCATCTGATGGTGTTGGTTTGGGGTACGATTTTTTACGTCATATTGAACGTACTCGTTTGCTTTTACATTTAGTTAATCTTAACGCCGAAGACCCTTTAGTTGATTACGAAACAATACAAGGTGAATTAATTGCTTATGGTCATGGTTTAAGCGAAAAACCGCAAATTGTGGCTTTAAATAAAATCGATTCAGTTGATGAGCAAACTCAAGTAGAAATTGCCCATCAGTTTGAAGCGATTACTAATCATCCTGTCTTTTTAATTTCGGCGGTGACAAAAAAAGGTTGCGATCGTCTTTTACAAAGAGTATGGAGTGAATTAGATCTTTTAAAAGCAGAAGAAAAACAAAAATCGAATTCTGAAGTTTCTTCAGGCTATCAACCTTAATTAAATAACTTGTGAGCTTGATAATCGAGCAATTTTTAGGTATCGACTATCAATTATTTCTTTGTGCTTCAACGCCACAGTTTATTTTCTAAATCTCTAATCTGACGTTCGAGTCGATCGATTCTACCTCTAAGTTCATCCATTTCCGACTGACGAGGTACACCTAAATCTTGTAAAACATTTTTAATTTGTTTTTCCATTTGTGATTGAAAACCACCTTGCTCAGATTGTATTTTGTCTACTAACTCATCAACCATTCCTTTAGCTCGTTCAGGATCTAATTTGCCTTCAGAGACTAATTGCTCGCTAGCTTCTTTCATTTTCTCTGCGGCTAAAGAAGTTGTACCTACACCGATCATTAACAGTTGTTTGAACCAATCTTTATTATCCATAATTTATTTTTTTAATTAATATCTTCTTTTATTGTATTAGAACCAACTAAGATACGATCGCGATTATTAAAGTTTAAAGTAAAAATAAAAAGTAAAAAGTTAATAATTAAACATTCTAATAGCTAAGCATCAATCATTATATTGAATAACTAATTATTGATTAACTATCTTTTGTTGGTAAGTGAATGGGAAACTCAACCATAAAATTGGTTACATTCTCGCTACTACTAACCGTAATTTCTCCGTGTAAAAGTTCGACTAATTTTTTCACTAAAGTTAATCCTAAACCCGTTCCACCATATCGCCAAGGATCATTATTCGGAACACGATAAAGTTTATCAAAAATTTTGGGTATTTCTTCTGCGGGTATTTCTACACCTGAATTAGCTACTTTAAACAAAATCGTTTTCTCTTTTTGATTGGTGGTAACTGATAAAGTAATATTTTCGTTCGCAGGGGTATATTTACAAGCATTATTTAACAATTCGGTAAAAATTCTTTTGAGGATATTTTGGTCTGATTCAAATACATCTAACTCTGAAGAAACTTGAACTGTTAATGTTTGTTCTTGCTTTTTGGTATATTGCTCAAAAGGTTGTATTAATATATTAGCAAATCGTTCTATATTAATAGATTTTAAATCAACGATTTCCTTTTGGGCATCTAAGTAACACAAAGATAATAAATCATCGACTAACTGTTTTTGCTGTTGACTCGATTGCTCAATAATGTTAAAAACTCTTTGGAAAATAGACTGACTATTCCATAATTTATCTTTTTCCTTAATTATTTTGTTGAGGGTTTGAATTCCCACCATGATACTACTCATAGGAGTTTTTAATTCATGAGAAATAGTCTTTAAAAAATCATCCTTCAAACTGTTTAGTTTTTCTAATTCTTTAACTTGTTTTTGGCTAGCTTGATATAATCTTGCTTGACGAATAGCGATCGCACATTGTGTGGCTAATTGTTCGACGAAACGAACTTCTAAATCATTAAAAATTTGGTCATAAGAGCGAATTAGCCATAAATTACCCAAAACCCCTTGATCGTCAAAAATAGGGCAAATAAGACGGTTTGAACGTTCATTGACAGAAGAAAAAATTGGCTTGATTGCGACTATCTGTAAAGTTTCTTTATTTAAAAGGTGAGCATAAAAATTAGGTAACTGTTCTAATTCTATGTTCACACCTTTACAAACAGGAGCATTATGAGCATATTCATAAGCAATATGGGTTGAGGATTGTTCAGCATTATAAAGATCAATTTTGCAATGATTTATTTGTAATAGCTGTGCTAATTCTTGAGTTAAAGTTTGCAGAATAGTTGCTTCATCAAGAGTGTCTCTAATTTTTTCAGTCAACGATCGAATTAATTGTTCAAATTCAATACTACGTTGAAGTTTAGCAGTACGCTCTTTAATTCTTACTTCTAAATAATTATTAAAACAAGTCATCTTATGATGTAAATGGGTTTGATGTATCGCCATACCCAAATGACTCGAAATATGTTTGAGAAATTCGATTTCTTTTAATAACCAACGACGAGGTTGATGGCAATTTTGAGCGATTAATAAGCCCCATAATTTACCTTCTGTGACGATCGCCATGACTAAATTAGCTCTAACTTGATAAGCAACCAAAACATCTAGATGACAAGGATGTAAATTAGCCGTATAAATATCTTCAACTACTTGTACCCTACCATGAAAATATTGTTCTCGTAAATGTTCACTTAAACAGGGGTCTTTTATTTGTTCGCCAAAGACAGCATTACAAGGAAAGACAACCGACTCAGCGACGATAATACCACTCCAATCTGGCTCAAAACGATACACTAATACTCGATCTAATTCTAATACTTTTCTAATTTGTGTAACTGTTTGGTTGAGAATATCATCCAGATTCAAAGACTGATGTATTGAAAGTGCGATGTCTGCCATGAGCTTTTCTCTTGTTACTTCTAATTTCATATTTTTTTCAACGCAGGAGTATTAGTAAAAGTTATTAGGTACTGGTTTTAAAACAGAAGTGCAAATTGTTAATTTACTCAGAAGTTTTATCTTTGTTGATTGAAGTCTATACCTTGATAACTTTTAATTTAATTTTGATTTGGTTAAATCAATTAGATGATTTATGGATTAAAAATAAGTTGCCAGTTTTAAAGATTAAGCTTCATTCTTTTAATTTAGTCTGATTAGTTTCTGATGGGCTGTATTTTTTAGTACTTGCTGTATCTGTAAGTTTGATTTTTATATTCTTTTAATATAACTTAAATTTCTTTTAAGAAATAAACTAAGATTATTAACTAGCGTTAACCTTTAAGTATATGTACTCAATATTTTTGTGTTCTTAATTACGTATCATATGAGAAAAGAGGATTTAATAGATCAATACAGTCGAGGAGAGCGAAATTTTACCGAAGTTGATCTATATCAACAAGATTTGCAGAATATAAAATTAGAAGAAATTAATTTAAATAGAGCAAGTTTAGTTGAAGCTAATTTGAGCTACATCAATCTCAATAAGGCAAGTCTTTCTCAAGCTAATTTAGAATTGGTCAATTTAACTCAAGCTTATCTTGATTATACTGATTTAACTGAAGCTAATTTTGCTAGAGCATTAATGTATAAAATTTCTTTACGAGAAGCTAATTTAAAGCGGGCCAATTTGTGCGAGGTGATTTTACGCTCAGGTTTTTTACGAGAAGTTGATTTGTCTTATGCTAATTTAACTGATGCGGATTTGAGTTATGTTAATTTAATCAATGCGGATTTGACGGGAGCAAATTTGACTAATGTTAATTTAGATAATAGTTATCTAGTAGGTGCTTGTTTGAAAGACGCTAAAATTCAAGGTATTTCTTGGGATAATGCGATCGTTTCTGGTGTTATGATGCCCGATGGTAGTTTTATTTAGTTAAAAGTTAAGAGTTAAGAGTTAAAAGTTAAAGTAATTAGGCTTGAGGCAATCTTGCAAAAGTTTCAATATTTTTTATGATTAGAAAAAAAGTAAGTTAAATAGGTTGAGAGCTTATATCAAGTAAGCTAATCTAGTAGCAGTATCTTAATTTTACTTTCTATTTACAGCCCAAAAACTTTTAAACTAAACATTAAAAGGGGTAATCAAAATATAATATATATGCTCAAAAAAATAATTACTAAAATCTTTCGGGGATTAACCCTAAGCTTAGTTATCTGCTTACTAGTTATTACTAGTCGTAATTTTGCCTTTGCTGATATTACGACTAACTATCAAGATTTAAAATATCCTCCTTTACCAAGGATACAGTTACCTGAATACGATCGTTATCAACTCGAAAATGGGATTGTAGTTTACTTGGTAGAAGATCATCGTTTACCCTTAATTAGCGCTAATGCAGTGATTAATACTGGCTCTAGATTTGAACCGAATAATCAAGTTGGTTTAGCCGAAATTACTGGTAATCTGATTCGTACAGGTGGAACGAAAAAACATACTCCAGAAGAACTAAGTGATATTTTAGAACTAAAAGCCGCTTCGATCGAAACAAGTATTAGTCAATCTTCAGGTAGTGCTAGTTTTTCTGCCCTTAGTTATGATTTAGATAGTATTTTTCCTCTTTTTGCCGAAATCTTACAACAACCGCAATTTGAACCAGAAAAACTAGCTTTTCTTAAAACACAATTTAAAGGTGCTATTGCCCGTCGAAATGATAACCCCTCAAATGTAGCTAATCGAGAATTTGGTAAGTTAATTTATGGTAATGATAGCCCCTATGCACGTACAGTCGAATACTCGACTCTTGATAACATAACACGTGTTGATGTAATTGATTTTTACCGCCAATATATTCGCCCTGAAAATATGATGTTAGGTATTGTAGGTGATTTTGAGCCGGCAACTATGAAGTCTTTAATCAATCAATATTTTGCTAACTGGCAAGTAGATAGTCCTCTTCCTTCTTTTGAACAAATACCACAACCGACGCAAGTAAATAAGCAGGATATTTATTTAATCGATCGACCACAATTGACTCAAAGTAACATCTTAATGGGTCATATAGGAGGTACATTAAAAGATGATAACTACAGTACATTGAGTGTGATTAATGGCGTTCTCAATGGCTTTGGCGGACGTTTGTACAATGATATCCGATCTCGTCAAGGATTAGCTTATTCTGTCTATGGATTTTGGAGTCCTGCTTTTGATTATCCCGGTATGTTTGTTGCAGGTGGACAAACTAAAAGTGAAACTACGGCTGAGTTTATTCAATCTACTCTTTCAGAAATTGAAAAGTTACAAACTGAATATATCACAGAAGCCGAATTAGACTATGCCAAAGATTCTATTCTTAATTCTTTTGTCTTCAAATTTCAGACTCCTGCTCAAACTTTATCTAGATTAATGACTTATGAATATTACGACTATCCTCAAGACTTTATCTTTGATTATCAAAAACAAGTGAAAGATACGACAATAGAAGATATTCTCAGAGTCGCTCAATCAGATTTGAAACCTGAAGATATTGTTACTTTAGTCGTCGGCAATCAAGAAGTAGTTGAGCCAAATTTGAAATCCTTGAATAAACCTGTTAAACAATTGACAATTGATAATTAATAAAATTATAGATTGATTATTTTTCTTTTTCCTTCTAACTTTTATTTTCTCTCGATTGGTTTTCTGCGGATATTATTACCCAGCCCTTAGGGTTTAAGTAATGAGTAATAATATTGTTTTTTAGACTATATTTTCAAAATGCGAAAGATGGGATAAACGTAATACCTATATTGCTGTGAGTTTTGCCGATCGAGTATAGTAATAATCATCGTGACAATCAAAATAAAAATAAAATAAACAAAATGACTGCAATATTTAAGCACATAATGTTGATGGTAAAAGATATACCTGCAACAGTAAAATTTTATGAAGAGGGTTTAGGTTTAGAAGTCAAAGTTTCTACCCCTGGATGGGCAGAATTAAAAGCAGGAGAAACAACGATTGCTCTTCATGGTGCGGATGAAAATGGGCAAACTGCAACAGCTCCGATTTTGAGTTTTCACGTCGAAAATGTTTATGAATCGATCGAAAAACTAAAATCTTTAGGGGCTGATTTAGAAGGAAGAGTTAGAGAGCCTTCTTTTGGTAAAGTTGCCGCAATGCGTTCTCCTGATGGAACTTTAATTAGCTTACTTGAACCAAATCAAGCAAAATAGAGTTTGTCAAACTAAAGACACTCTGATTAAATGACAAGTCACAATTGTACTTCTTACCTGAAAAAGATTTACTTCAATTAAGAAATATCAAAAACAGATAATTAAAAGTTTATAATGACAATTTGTTTACTAATATCATAATTTCATTATTAATTATTAATTATCATACGGGTATTAATTCAGCAAAATTGAGAATAGTTTGTTCGTTGGTTAAAGTTTCTCCTAATTGAGAGGGAGAAAAATGAATAGCGATCGCTCGATATTCTTGTTTATAATGAATACTAATCAGGGCTTTTAAGGCATTCGTTAAATTTTCAACGTCTGCCAAATCGGTTTCAATTTCAGGTATTTCTCCTGTAAAAGCCACCGTTATCATCACGACAATATTATCAGTTACACCGATCGATAATGTCTCGTCATCTTCATTTTCTGGTATCAAATCAGGTTGAGAAAGATAACGAGAAGATGAATCAGTAAATAATTCAGCAACATAATCTCCTGCATCTGCTTCTTGCCAAAAGACATCGCCTTCATTAGCCGCACTTTGCCAATAAGTTTGATATTCTAATAATCCCTGACAAATATTGACTAAACTTTCTCCCATCACATCCATTTCACCATCTGCATCGATCGCAGTACGAGCATTTTGATTTAAAATACCTAATAATGGTGATACCTCTTCTCCTTGTAAATGAACAAAAATACGAGATACAACAAAACGGGTTTTACCCACAAACCGATTAAAACGATCGCCAACAGCCATAATTAAAGTTAAAAGTTAAAAGTTAAGAGTTAAGAGTTAACGGTAATTAATAATTAATAATTAATAATTAATATTGCAAAACAATACATCTGGAGTAAGGAGAATTAACAATTGAGTTTATTGTTCATTGTTCAAAGTTTATTTGCGGACTAAAAGTACGGGACAATTAGCATTAACTCTGACATAATCAGATAAGGATGTTCCAATTAAACGATCGAGATCGACTAAACTTTTAGCAATCGAAGGACGACGATCGGGTGAGCCTAACAATAATAAATCAATGTTATAATCATCTGCTATCTGGCAAATTTGTTTTGCGGGTTTACCACCTTTAACAATACATCTAGTAGGTATTCCCATTCTTTTTGCTTTTTGTAAAGCGGGTGCTAAAACAGGATTATCTTCCATTTCCGCTCTTGATAAATCCAAATTTGAACTCATATCGGGGTTAACACGAGCTAAATATAGTTCAGCTTCACGATAATCTCTCATCAAATACAATGCTAAATCTAAAGCATAATTAGCCGCTTCTGATTTGTCTAAGGCTAACATGACTCTTTTGATTTTACGAACATAAATATCATCTTTAACCAGTAACATGGGGCGATTACTTAGTTGAAAGACATATTGACTAACCGAATTTTCGAGGAAAGATTCTAAACGCTTTAAACCGCGCGAACCCATTAAGATTAAGTCAGCGTTAACTTCTTCTGCTGTTTGACAAACTGTGAGTTTAGGATCGCCTTGCTTTAAAATTGTCGATACTTTAGATGGATCAAGATTGACATTTGTGACAATGTCTGAAAGTGTTTGACCTCCTTCTTCCCATTTTTGAGCTAAGGAATCGGCTGATGCTTGAGGCGGAATAACGTGCAAAATATTGAGTTCACTTTTTTGAAATGCAGGTAAGTCAAGTAAAATCTTGAGCATTTCTTGAGTATGACCGTTGCCAGAATCAGCGTATAGTATTTTATCTAACATATTATATAAAAGTATGGAAAATAACAGCCTTTATTTTTAAAATACAGTTATTTGGTACATTAATATCTAACATTTTGTAACGCCAACAAACACCAAAATTATGTTGACATTTTATTATCATCCTCTTTCTCCTATTTCTCGTCGTGTCTGGTTAAGTTTATTAGAAAAACAGATACCTTTTGAATCTGTATTAGTTAATCTGCGAGGAGAGCAAAATAAACCTGATTTTTTAGCTTTAAATCCTTTTCATCATGTGCCTGTAATTATTGATGATGGTTTTAAATTAATTGAATCTTTAGCGATTCTTGATTATTTAGAAGAGAAATATTCCCATTTTGTTAGTTTATGCCCAGAATCTTCAGCTCAAGAAAGAGCAAAAACGAAGATGATTCAAATGGTAACAGTGAATGAATTAGTGCCAAAACTGATATCTTTTACCAATGCTTCGGTTGTACCTTTTAATGATGAGCAAGTAAAGCAGATTGAAACTATTTTTAAATTTCTCGATCGACAGCTAGATCATGATAATATCTATTTTGGTGGCGATCGACTTAATTTAGCTGATATTGTAGTCGGTGCAACTGTGCCTCTTTTTTGTCGATTAGGAATTAGTTTAAAATTTTATTCTCGTTTGGATAACTGGCACGAAAATATTATTAATCGTTTAGCTTGGCAGAAAACTAATCCTAGCGAGCAAGATTTTCAAAATTGGCAACGATTTATTCAATTGATGATTAAACGTAAGTCAAGTAACTAATTATCAATGATTAATTATTGGCTACTGTGGTATTTATATAGCAATTATTAGTATTATGAATTACATATCGATCCCCCACTCATCCCCCTTGTAAAGGGGGACTTACAAATATAAACTGTACCTCATAAAGATGGGAAACGCTATAGTAGTTTTAAATAAAAAACTAATCTTTACAACGTAAAGACGTTATAATATAACGTCCCTACCTACCTATTGACTAGATTGACGTGAAGATAAATGTTGTCGGAATTGGTTTAGAAGGAAAAAAAAGTTTAACAACTTCGGTGTTATCGATCGTGAATAATGCTAATGTATTAGTAGGTGGCGATCGACATTTGAATTATTTTCCTGAACATCAAGGTATTAAATTAAAAATTAATAATCTAACTGAAGTAATCAAGACAATTAAAAAGTATCTTCAGCAAGAAAAAAACATCGTTATCTTAGCTACAGGAGATCCTTTATTTTTTGGAATTGGTAGATTATTAACTACTGAATTTAGCTCAGACAAACTAGAATTTTATCCTCATCTTAGTTCAGTACAATTAGCTTTTAATAAATTACAAATACCTTGGCAGTTAGCTAAAATTGTTAGTATTCACGGTAGAGATATTAATTGTTTACTTAGTGAATGGAAAAAAGGAGTAGAAGTCATGGCAATTTTGACAGATACCCAAAATAATCCTTTAGTAGTTTGGCAACTATATCAACAACTTAAATTACCAATTATTTACGATTTTTGGTTATGTGAAAACTTGGGAGATACAACCGAAAAAACAACGAAAATTACAGATGAAAAAGATATTGATATTAATAACTTATCTTCTCTTAATTTACTAGTTTTAAAACAAAAAAAAGACAGTAACTCTTCTTTATTCGATTTAGCTAAATTACCTTTAGTAGGAATTGATGATAATCTATTTTATACCTTTGAAGATCGACCGGGATTAATTACTAAACGTGAGATAAGACTGTTGATATTAGGAGAGCTAGAATTAAATAGTAATCAAGTTGTTTGGGATATAGGAGCGGGTACGGGTAGTGTTTCGATTGAAATTGCTAGAATCAGTCAAAATAGTCAAATTTATGCCATTGAAAAAACAACAGTAGGTACTAAATTAATTACTCAAAATTGTCAGCGTTTTCAGGTAAATAACATTGAAGTGATTAATGATTATGCCGAGAAAATGATTAACCAGTTACCAAATGTCGATCGAGTTTTTATTGGTGGTAGTAATGGGCAAATAGTTACTTTATTAGATATTATCGAAACCAAAATAAATTATCAAGGAAAAGTAGTTATTGCCTTGGCTACTCTCGAAAATTTAGCGATCGCTTCACAATGGTTTAAAGATAAAAAATGGCAATATAATATTATGAACGTGCAAATAAATAAATCAATATCGATCGGTAATATGACTCGTTTTAACCCGATAAACCCAGTTAATATTATTATAGCCAAACCACCAGAAAATATTAATTAAATCAAATTAAGAATAGTTAATTATAGCGTTTATCATAATTTATGAGATACAGTTAAAATTAGCAAGTCCCTCTTCATAAGTAGGGCTGTTTCAAGTCTTATCTTTGTAATTCCTACAACTAAGAAATAGCCGTAAATTTAGCCGTTTTTTTATAATAGTAAAAAGACAATGTTACCAAATCGCTGTATCGTATTGTAATAATAGCTTCTAGCTATTTTCGCTTTCTAGAATGAAACTCGATCGTATTGTAATAATAGCAGATAGCTATTTTCTCTTCCGATAATGAAACAGCCCTGCCGTGGATAGAAGGGGCGGAGATTTAGGGGGAACGTTCTGTATTTTAGAAGTATGACAATTGCTATAATACTATAAAATATTAGTAATAAAAAGAAAAATCGATCGATAAATACTATTCATCAAATAATGTCAGAAATTCCCGAATTACCTGAAGTATTAAATTCTCGTTTATTTTTTCAAGGAAGAAAATTTCAATTTGAAGTAAACAAACTAAAACTGCCGAATGGTGCGATAGGTGAATGGGAATGTATCAGACATCCCGGCGGTGCATTAGCCGTACCTGTTACTAATGATGGTAAATTAGTCCTAGTTCGTCAATATCGTTTTGCCGTTAAATGCCGACTATTAGAATTTCCTGCGGGTACATTAGAAGTAGGAGAAAACCCAGAAACTACGATAAAAAGAGAAATACAAGAAGAAACAGGATATAAAGCGAGTAAGTGGCGTAATTTAGGTAAATTTCCTCTCGCACCGGGTTATTGCGATGAATATATTTACGCATTTTTAGCTCAAGACTTAGAAAAATTGTCTAATCCTCCGACTCAAGATGAAGATGAAGATATTGAAGTTGTTTTGATGAGTTTTACCGAGTTTGAAGAATTAATTCAGACTAGTTGTCATGAGATTGATGCAAAAACTGTTTGTAGTTATTTTTTGGC
Source organism: uncultured cyanobacterium (assembly GCA_963710605.1). GTDB lineage: Bacteria > Cyanobacteriota > Cyanobacteriia > Cyanobacteriales > Cyanobacteriaceae > JAALKG01. The sequence goes on along the minus strand of CAVQBA010000004.1, from coordinate 672,561 downwards.
ACGCCCTTTCCTTAATTTGAACTAATAAATTAAAATTAGATATTAGTAAGTAATTAAAAACGCTCTTTATAATTAATGAACAACAATAATACTCCTCAAGTTATTTTCTTGGATGCAGTTGGTACAATTTTTGGCGTGAGAAATAGCGTAGGGTATATTTACAGTAAATTAGCTAGTAAATATGGCGTAGAAACAGATGCTAAATTAATTAATCAATATTTTTACGAATCATTCAAAGAATCTTCACCTCTAGCTTTTGATAGCACTGAATACGAAGTTGTCCGAAAATTAGAATATATTTGGTGGAAAAAAATTGCTTATCGTACTTTTGCTAAAGCCAATGTTTTAAAACAGTTTACTGATTTTCATGATTTTTTTAGAGAGTTGTACGATTATTTTCAAACTAGTAAACCTTGGTATATCTATGAAGAAACAATAGATGTTTTGAATCAATGGCAACAACAAGGAATACAATTGGGATTAATTTCTAATTTCGATACTCGTGTATATCAAGTTTTAGATAGTCTGAATCTCAAATCTTATTTTAAAACGATTACTATTTCCTCTCTCACGGGTGTTGCTAAACCTGAAGCCAAAATATTTCTGACGGCATTAAAAAAACATAATTGTTTACCCGAAAACGCATGGTATATAGGAGACAGCTTGAAAGAAGATTATTGGGGGGCAAAATCTGTCGGTATGCAGTCGTTTTGGCTTAAACGGAAAAATTAGACTAAAAACTAAGAAATTCAGTTAAGATGAAATAATCAAGATCTAGTGGAGCAATTTAAATATCTCAAATGAATAGTATCGCATATTTAGTCGTCAGCACAGTTGCCAATTTTATTCAGTTATATTTGGTACTGATTTTTGTCCGAATTTTATTAAGCTGGTTTCAGACTGCTGACTGGGCTTCTAAAATAATTTCTTTCTTAGCACCTGTTACTGATCCTTATCTCAACATCTTCCGTAACATTATACCCCCATTAGGTGGTATTGATCTCTCAGCAATTATCGCAATTTTCGTTTTACAGTTAATACCCGGTATTTTAGGTAGTTTGATTCCTACTGCTGGTGGGTTTTAAAAATATTTGACTAGTTTTAGTCTGATGTTTTGTGGGGTAAATATATACATACCCCTAGTTTTTTTTGCTTAAAAATAACGATCGATACGTACGAAGTGCCAAACAAACCTCTGATTAGTAATTACAGCTAAATAAATAAATCACATTGCATTTGATATTGATTGTAATTTGCGTAATTATAACTTCATTCGGCTATAAGTAAGAAAAGAGGTAGCCTATTTCGTTATCTCTCAATTTTAATGTTTAAGACTATATTTAAAACTTGAACTTTCGCCCCACCTTGTAATCAATTACAAGGCTAATAGATACCGTTTAATAAATTAAACTCAAATCTCACCCGAAAATTATCTTATCATTATTTTAAATGAGTATATATTTAGAATCAAATACTATATCTTGCTACGATGATAATATTTTTTAGTTAAGAAAATTATTAATTTCACTTGTCAACCAATTTTTTTCTGCCGTAGTAAGTAAATAACCAATTTTTGTTGCCTGTATATCAATTGCTGAAATATTTAACCAAGAATAATTTTCTATTTTTGCTTTGTTTGTTGGTATTTTTTTGATTTTTAAATGTGTCTTAAAGAATATGTCTTTCAAAAGATAAAACTTTAAATTATTAGTTTCAATATCGATTTTAACATCCGCAAGAAAGAAGAAATAAAACAACCAAATACTATAAGTTATTGTCATCTTATTAGATATTAATGAGAACATAATAATAACTAATAACAAATATCTAATATATATTAATCGATGAATTTTTAGCTTATTACTAAAATTACCTATTTTTTTAAGTACATTGTCTTCCCCCTTTGTAATTAAAACGAGTTTACAAAGTAAATAAAAAATATAAGTTATGACAATTACATAACTTATAAAAAAGTTAAATGTTGAGACAATAGCATATAACAAGAAGAATAAAAGAGAAAACCAAGATATAGTTAGTAAAATAATTCCTATATTAGGACGATCGAAAAACAAAGCAGGAGGAATATCAATAATTAGTTGTTGTTGATTATCTTCTTTAAGACAAACAGAGGTATTAATCGGCTTTTCTAAGGTAATATAGTTATCGATCGAATCTTTATTTTGTAAGGTATTTAAAGCAATTTGAGCGTTGGTAAATCTTTTCTTATAGTTAGGTTTAATTAATAAATTAATCCAATTATAAAACTCAGAATTAATATTAGTTTTCAATTCATTTTTAAATTTAACTTTAAGTTTTTGTTGTGGTAAAGAAGAAGGATGTTTACCTGTTAATAAAAAGATTAATGTTGTTCCTAATCCATACAAGTCAGTAGTAGTATTCGCTTTCCCTCTAAATTGTTCTGGTGACATATAACCGTAAGTTCCAACGATCGTACTTGCTGTTACACTATGATAAAAACTATGTTGTACACCACCAAAATCGACTAAAAATACTTGTTTATTTGGTTGATAAATAATATTTTCTGGTTTAATATCTCGATGGAATACAGGCGGATTATGTTGTTGTAAATAAACTAATATTTCTAATAATTGAATAGCTATATTTTTAACTTCATTTTCATTAGGTTGCCATCCTTCTTCTATTAAAGTTAATAAAGATTTTCCTTTTGCTAATTGTTGAACTAAATAAAAAGATTGATCGTTATTATTATCAATTTGAAAATAGTCTAAATACTGAGGAATTTGAGGATGATTTAAAGTTGATAATATGTGAGCTTCTCTTTCAAATAATTCTATTTTTTTCCAATCTTCTAATTGTTGTAGAGATAAAACTTTGATGGCTACTTGTTGATTAGTTTGTAAATCTTCTGCTTGATAAGTAATCGCACTACTACCTATTCCTAATTGTTTAATAATACGATAACGATCGTTAATTATATCTTGTGATTTATATTGGTAATTATTCATAATAAATAATAAAAATAATGAATATTAATAATGAAAAAAATTATTTATTTAGCTTCATTTCGACGTAAAAGATTATTTCTGTTTATATTTAGAAAAGTTTGAACAGGAGTATCACCATGATTATTTTTAGCATTGACATTAGCACCGTTTTCAATTAGTCATTTCTTTGTTTCACCAAACAACATTCCAAAGATAGCCAGGATGGTGCATAACGTTATCTCCCAAGGATTCAAAGAATTAGAATCAAAAGGAGTATCACCATGATTATTTTTAGTATTAATATCAGCACCATTTTCTACTAGTAATTGTGAAATTTCAAAATCCCAAGAATGATGAAGAGGAGTACTACCATACTGATTTCTAGCGTTAACATCAGCACCGTTTTCGATTAGTAATTTGCTAATTTCAATATCCCGAGAATCATGAAGAGGTGTATCACTATTATTATTTTGAGCATTAACATTAGCACCATTTTCGATTAGTAATCTAATAATTGCAATATCTTGAGGATCATGAAGAAGAGTATTACCATTACTATCTCTAGCATTAACATTAGCACCATTTTCGATTAGTAATTTGCTAATTTTAATATCCCGAGAATCATGAAGAGGTGTATTACCATCATCATCTTTAACATTAACATCAGCACCATTTTCAATTAGTAGTTTAGCTATTTCTATGTTTGTTACTTGATGAAGTAATGCTTTACCATGAGGTTGAGTTTTGGTATTAATATCTAACCCGTTTTTTATTAATAATTTAATAATTTTAAGATTACTATTTCGCTCTAAAGTAATGAAGCATGAGGGGTTTTTATTGACTACTTTTACTACTAAAGGTATGTTTTTATCATCGTTTAATAAGTTTGATATTTTTGTTGGGCTTTCTGGAGTGAATGGACATACTTCTTGCGGATAATAGCCAAGATAAGAAAGATATAACAACCTATTTTCAACTAAGTTATTCGTCAGAAAAAATCCTGTAACTCCTAAAAATAATATAGCGATCGAACCTTTTAATAAGTTTTTTCTGTTCTTTTTCTCTTTTTTAATCAAATGTGGTTTATCTAAAACTAATAACGCTTCTTCTGCTGTTTGAAAACGATCGTCAACGTCAGATTCTAACATCTTTTCTAACCAGTTAATAATTCCTTGGGAAAGATTATTATTTTCTAGACATTTTGCCACATTTATGCTTAAACTATCATCATCTAATTCCGAGGGCGATCGATGAGTTAGTAAGTATAATAAAGTAGCACCAGTACTATATAAATCACTAGCTGGAGTTACTTGTCCTGAAGATTGTTCTAAAGGCATATAACCATAAGTACCAACCATCGTACTACCTTTAGCAATGGTATTATAATAAGCGTTTTGTACTGCACCAAAATCAACTAAAAATATTTTTCCTGCTTCGTTTCTAATCAAATTTTGGGGTTTAATATCTCGATGAATTATTGGTGGTTTTTGTTGATGTAAATAAATAAGTATATTAAGTATTTGCTTAGCAATATTTTTCAATTCTTGTTCATCTATTCGCCATCCTTGTTGTACCCATTTATCTAAAGATTTACCTTCAACTAATTCTTGGATAATATAAAAAAAGCGATCGTTATCCTTATCAACTTGAAAATAATCTAAATACTGAGGAATAGCAGGATGATTTAACTGTTGTAAAACACTCGCTTCTCTTTCGATTAATTCAATTTGTTTCCAGTCATTAACTTGTTTTAAAGAAATACTTTTAAGAGCAACATTTGTATTTGTTTGTAAATCTTTAGCGTGATAGGTTATACCCATACCACCTTTACCTATCATCGCCATGACTTGATAACGATCGTTAATTACTTTTCCTAATTCAGAGAAGTTATTCTTCATTTTAATTAGCTTCTTAAATTGTTTATCCGATATCTTTAATATTTTTGATATTTAATTTTTAATTTCAATTATACAAGTATTAATTCAAACTTCGATCGAAGCTACTCTCTATGAGTTAAACGACTTAAGTATGAGATTAATTATTACTTCTTACTCATTATTACCTTACCCCCAATCCCTCTCAAGCGTAAGAGAAGAAAGTTATGGTAATCGCATTGGTATTTTTATGATTTAGAAATCAGCCAAACAAATAGTAGTCGTTAGCTGACAAAAGGTTTAAGATGTATTTATATTTACAGAAACAAATACAGGTTTAAAATCTTAAATAGTTTTTATGTGGTTAAAATGGCAATACATTTCAGGGGTATTAAAAGTAATATTTCGCCATCCTGTATTAGGAGTTTCATTAATTCCTGTTTTACCTGATGGTAAAATCGTTTTGGTTTATCGCAGGGATACTCAACAATGGAGTTTACCCGGAGGAATGGTAGATTGGGGAGAAGATATTCCCTTGACTTTAAAAAGAGAGTTAAAAGAAGAAACGGGTTTAGATTTCCAACAAATTAAACGTTTAGTAGGTGTTTATTCTGCTCCTAATCGTGATCCACGTTTACATTCTATTGCTATTTTAATTGCGATCGAAGTTACTGGCACAATCAAAATAACAGACACCATGGAAGTAGTGGAGGTTAAAGCATTTGAAGTTGAAGATATACCCGTTGGTAATTTAGCCCATGATCACGATCGACAATTAGCTGATTATTTAGAAAATAAAACCACGATCGCATAAAAAGTGAACAATGAACAATGAACAGTTAACAGTTAAAAATTAAGAGTTATTTGTTATTTATTCTCCATTCTCCATTCTCCATTCTCCATTCTTATACCTACTCATTTAATGGTAATAATCTCTACCGATGTTCCTCTACGTTCTAAAATAGGTAATACCGAAGCAGGATTTGTACCCACATCTGAAAAACCATTAATCACCGAAATATCTTTGTTATCTCCATAAGCTACTAAGTAAACTTTTTTTGGTGCAATCTTCCATAATGTACCCGAAGAAATAGTACATGACCAATAAGGTACATTTTTCTCTTTATCCATACCGTAATTAGCTGTATTAGCGTTTCTTGTTGCTTGATCGACAGGACCTACATATGCCCCGATATCCTGCCAAGATTGCTTAAAATTGTGGGTATATCCCGGTGAGCAAAAAGCTAAATGAGGTGATTTTTTAGGACCTAAACCGAGAAAAACAGAAGCACATTCACATTCTTTTTGTTGAAGCCATTTATCAAATTTAGTTAATTGTTGGAAAGGAGTAAAAGGAGTTTGATCATTTTTAGAGTAAGGAAATAAATGATTTTCTGGGCGAAAGCCACGTTTTTGTAATACTTTAATGATTGGTTGCATATAATAAGCAAACGATCGAGTATCGTTGAGATTAAGAGGATAACCTTCTTCAACATATTCATCTAGATTTACCAAGACAAGTTCAGAAAAATCAAGAGATTCATCCTTTTCAATTAAATCAATTAATACTTTGTAACAACCAAGATAAGTATTTCCTGTAGGTAGAAAGTGAATTGACTGAGTATGTTGTTTAAATTCTGCTAATAGTTTTGCACCCACATATTGATTGAGAGTATCGAGGTGAGAAAAACTACGTATCTCCATGCTTGAAAACCTACCTAATATTTAATATTTAACCTTTGATAGTATAGCAATGAACAATTGATAATTCATCGTTACCAAAAAATCAAGGGTAATGAGTAATGAGTAAGAAGTAAGGAGTAAGGAGTAAGGAGTAATGAGTAAGAAGTAAGGAGTAAGGAGTAAGGAGTGTCTTGGTGGACATTCCCTTGCGTCTTACGCCGACGCGGGCTTCCACCGCAAGGAGTAAGGAGTAAGGAGAATGAGTGAATTCAACTCTTGCATGGAGTGCCTTTTTTAACTTTTAACACCTAACTTGCACGAGTGCCCTTTTGACTGATAGTTATTATCGATCGTCTTAGGTATCAATTGCTAAGGCTAAGTAGTTAACGTTTGTCGTGTTAGAGGCGATCGATCGTGTGTAGTGTAGTGAGCTAAGCTATTACTACTAGACACTAGTTACTTTGACAAAGACAGTTGACAAATAAGCAACTAATGACTAAAAAAAAGCTATGATTGAGTTATACTAAACAAAAAAATACTGAGCATTGTTGTAAATATCAGTCATAAACAACTAAGACGATTTTTGCACAACTCGATACGAACTCATCCGCAATCATCGAAAATATAACTAAGTGATCAAATCAAAATCAGTTAACTAACTAACCTTTGTTTGAAGCTCAACTAATTGTTAATCAAAACTAAAATTAAGTTCGATATATTCTTTCACCTAATCTAGATTTTTATTTTTCCTCAGTTACCTAAATAATCATATACTAAGAAAAAAGTAAATGTCAAAACAAAACTAATTAGCTGTTTTTCTTGCTTTAATTCAGATTAATAAATTGATGGTTTTCTAGAAAGAAGTAAGTTAAAAAATTGTATTTGACCAATAAAAAATAAATTATGTGTACTTGCCGACTGATTTAAGCAGAATTATTGATTATGATTGATTAAATTTAATTAAACAAACTATTCATTAACTTGAACTTTTTGTTTTCTCTCAAAAAATACCGATTAAGCGAAACTTCTAAGTTGATCATAAAGGTTGGTGATTAATTGATTGATTAATCATTATTCGCAAGTCGATCGAGCAGACTAATTGTTAACTGAAACTGTAAGTGAAAATTTACCAATTTTTTTAAGTGTTTATGTTTACCAGCGAACAAGCCCAAAAAGTCCAAAAATTATATAAGCAGACACTTCTACGTTTAGGAGAAATGTTAAAAATTCTCAAACAAGGTGATAGTAGTCGTCATCGAGAAAAATTGAGGGGGCATTGTGACTATTTATCAGCTCAAGGGAAAAAACAAAACCTTTTTGGTTGGGTAGATTTGATGGAAACGGCAAAAATAGCAATCGTTGAACCCAAAAACGATTTTCAATCAACAACCAAACTAATAATTAAAGAAATCAAAGCCGCTAGCGAACAATTAATCCAAAATAATGTTAACTCTATTTGTGCTAGTAACAAACTACAAAAACTCGCTCCTCAAGTTAGAGCGAGATTGATGGATATACAAACAATTTTTACAGAAGAAGAAACAATTGAAGAGCAAGAGCAAATTACCAGCACTACATTAAATACAGACTTATGGGGTGAAACGAATCAGGAAAAAGCTGATTTAGTGCCGAATAATTCAATCGCAGAAGAATCTTTAGGTGTTGATTTTGGTGAACAAGTTACTCCAGAAGACGAAACATTAGAGTTAGACGATACAGATAATTTATTTGAAAATTGGCTAGATGATGATTTTGAAGATGATGACGAACAAATTAGTGGTGTGTTTATCCAAGAGCAAGATACCGCAATCAATAGTTATCAGAAAAATGAAGAAACAGATGCTTTGGAAAATTTATTAGAAAATAGCCGAATTAGTCAAGAGTTAGATATAGATCAATGGAATCAAGATGAATCAGAAATAATTTTTGAAGAAGTGATTGAATCTTCACCAGTGGAAATAGAAGAATTTGACGAAAATGAACAATTTGATCAGTTATTCGATAGCTTAGATTTAGACTCCCCAATGGAGACGGAGCAAAATTCTCAACTCACCATTAGTCAAGAAAACTTTGATGTTGATCAATTAGATGACTTTGATAATCTTTTTACCTTAACTCAGGAAAACACTTCTACTTTTGAGGAGCGAGATTCAGAAAATAGTGAAGATGAAGAGGATAATTTTGAACTAGAAGAAATTCTTAACAGTTTAGATGATTTAGATATAGAAGACAATTTTCCCAGTACAGGTAGTGTAAGCACATTCCAAATTCTTAAACCGTTTAATCTTAAAGATAATAAAACTATTTATTATGATCAATTCACTGAGTTAGAACAAATACTCGCTTCTTCTTGCTCTTGGTTAGAAATAGATTTACGTGGTGAATTAGATTCTCTGGTTTCACAACAAGAAGAAGAAAAGATTAACTATTACGAAGATAATAGTGAATTAGATAAATTATTAAATTTGGCTTCTAAATACCAAACGCAGATTAATTGGCAAGAATTAGAGCAAATAGTAGAAAGTGTCGAAATCGAAAATAATTTAACTCAATTTGAAGAAAAAAAACCTGAGCTTGCTTCTTTGTCTTCATTAAGTGACTTAGATAAACTTCTCGCTCAAGCTGAAAATGTCTCAGCAACACAGGCAAAATGGAAACCGAATACTCGTGGTAAAAATGCTAATAACAAAACTACTAATCTTGGTAGAGTATTTGAGCAAAGTATGCGTGTACCTGTCAAACAACTAGATAACCTGAATAATTTAATTGGGGAAATGGTTGTTAGACGTAATCGTTTAGAAGAAGATCAAGATAAACTCAGACAATTTTTAGATAATTTACTCAGTCAAGTTCAAAATTTGAGTGATGTTAGTAGTCGGATGCAAGATTTGTACGAAAGAAGTTTGCTAGAAGGCTCATTAATGGATAGTCGTCGTCGTAATCAAGCGACAGTACAAGCTCAGTTAGCTAGAAATCAAATAACGAGTATTAATAAAAATTCGGATAAGCCTTATAAAATTACTAAAACTAATCTTAAAAATAAATCTCCTCAATTAGATGAATTAGAACTCGATCGTTTTACAGGTTTCCATTTACTATCACAAGAAATTATTGAATTAATTGTTAAGGTGCGAGAATCAACCTCAGACATTCAGTTTCTAGTAGATGAAACAGATCAATTAGGTCGTAATTTACGAGAAGTAACAACCCAACTACAAGAAGGGATTAACAAATCGAGGATGGTACCGTTTGCCCAAAATGCCGATCGTTTACCCTTACCGATTCGTAAAATAGCTGAAAGTTATCACAAACAAGTACAACTAAAAATTGAAGGTAGAGAAGTTTTAATCGATAAAATGATCTTAGAACATATCTGGGATCCTCTTTTACAACTTACAAAAAATTCAGTTACTCACGGAACAGAATTACCTGAAGAAAGAGAAGCATTAGGTAAACCAGCCCAAGGTACAATCACCGTCAGAGCCTTTTTGCAAGGGCAACAAACCGTAATCTCTGTCTCTGATGATGGAGCGGGTATCGATCCGCAAGTTATTAAGAAAAAAGCAATTCAGAGAAAACTAGTCACTCCTACTGAAGCTCAACACCTCAAACGTCAAGATATTTACGACTTTCTATTTAATGCCGGTTTTACCACCAAAGAAAAAGTAGATAGTCATGCAGGTAGAGGAGTCGGTTTAGATATTGTTCGGAGTAAATTAAACGAAATTAGAGGCATCGTTAGTATCGACTCTACTTTAGGGCAAGGAAGTACATTTACGATTCGTTTACCTTTAACAGTTACTGTCGGTAAAGCTTTATGTTGTCTGAATGATAATACCAGAATCGCCTTTCCGATGGATGCGATCGAAGATACTAAAGATTTTGCCGCTGAAGAAATTAAAGTTAATGCCCAAGGACAAAAATGTATTAGTTGGAACAACGAACTATTACCATTCCGCCCTTTAGGTACTTTATTAAGATACAATCGTCAAATTACCCGTAGTATCGTCTATACCAGTAATACGGAAAACGAAACCGTCCCGATAATCATTTTACGAGGTGGTAACAATCTATTAGCCATTCAGGTAGATCAAGTTTTAGGGCAAGAAGAAATCGTCATCAAACAAATATCTGGGCCATTACCTAAACCAAAAGGAATCTCGGGAGCTACAGTACGTAGTGATGGGATTGTGATGCCCATTGGTGATGTTATTGAATTAATTGAGATTGCTCAAGGTAATATCAGCTTAGATACTAACCTAAACTTACCAGAATCACTAAATCTTTCTGGTAACTCCTTCACTAACGATATAGACAATAACCAACCTTTCGTCTTAATCGTTGATGACTCAATCACGGTTAGAGAAATGTTATCTTTGAGCTTTACTAAAGCAGGATATCGAGTCGAACAAGCTAGAGACGGACAAGAAGCATGGCAAAAACTACGATCGGGGCTTCCTTGCGATTTAGTATTTTGCGATATCGAAATGCCGAGAATGAACGGTTTAGAGTTATTACAAAATATGCAAAAAGAAGAACCTTTAGCTAATATTCCTGTTGCGATTCTCTCTTCTCGTGGTGCCCAGAAACATCAATTAATTGCCGCTGAATTAGGGGCTTGTGCTTATTTAGTTAAACCTTATGTAGAAAGAGATTTAATTGATGCGGCAAAAAGAATGATTAATGGAGATGTATTATTAGCAGGAAGTACTAAAAAACCACAAAAACCGAGAGCTAATAAATTACATAATTCTTCAGCATTACATAATTCTTCCGTCAATAAAAACAACAAACCTAAAACCGCTCGTATGGTTTTAATTATCGATGACTCAGTGGTAGTTAGAGAGATGTTATCAATGACATTCAAAAAAGCAGGTTATCAAGTCGAACAAGCTAGAGACGGACAAGAAGCATGGGATAAAGTATCTAATGGCTTAGCTTGTAATTTACTTCTATGTGATATAGAAATGCCAAGAATGAATGGTTTGGAATTATTAGCTAAAATGCAACAAGATAAAGAATTGTCTAAATTACCTGTGGCGATGGTGACATCTCGTGGTGCCGAAAAACATCGTAAAATAGCAGCTGATTTAGGAGCAAAGGCTTATTTTACCAAACCTTATTTAGAGGAGGAATTGCTAACCTCAGCTAAGGAATTGATTGATAATAACGAACAGATTTAAGATTTGAGAAGTTAGATTTTTGTTCTTGTTTATTTATTTATTAATCAAGTTAATCACACTATATATTTATTAATCTATGTTTACAGGTTTGATTCAAGGAGTTGGTAAAGTTAAGCCATTAGGTAATGATTTGTTTGCGATTGATATTGAGCCTGAAAGTCAACAGATGATTACTCATGATTTAGCTTTAGGAGATAGTGTAGCTGTTGATGGTGTTTGCCTGACAGTCGAAAGAATGATTCGAGGCGGTTTTGTAGCAACGGCTTCTCCTGAGACTTTAAATCGGACTATTTTAGGTAAAAATATCAATCAAAACAAAACTGTCAATTTAGAAACTTCATTGAGAGTTGGGAGTAAAATAGGTGGACATTTTGTCAGTGGACACGTTGATGGTATTGGTTGTTTAATTGAATCAGTCAATCTTGCCAAAGCATGGGAATTAAAATTTACCTCTCCACCTAAGCTCTTATCTCAGTGGGAAGATTATCTTGCTCCTTATTTAGTTTCTAAAGGCAGTATTTCGGTTAATGGTATCAGTTTAACTATCTCTGAAGTCGATCGACAAGCTACTTGGTTTTCTGTGGCTGTTATTCCTGTTACTTACCAAGAAACTAATTTAGCTTCTCTAGAAATAGGAGATTGGGTAAATCTTGAAAGTGATATTTTGGGTAAATATGTCGATCGATTAGTTAGTCATCGTTTGGGTAAAAATTCACCTGCAACTGAAGATATTTCTCTCGATTTTTTAGCTCAAAATGGCTATGTATAAGAATTGAGAATTGATAATTGAGAATTGATAATTGATAATTGATAATTAAGAATAAGGTGATTTCTACTAATAAAAATAGCAAGAGCGATTAGTTTAAGTTTTTTTTACTCCCTTCTCCTCGCAGGAGAGGGGTTGGGGGTGAGGTAAAATCAAAATGAGGCTGGTACTTTTTTTCATGGAAATGTCCCAAATACTTCATCCCTCATCCTTTATCCCTCATTCTTCATCTTGCCTAAGTATTTTTGTAGATAAGGAGAAAAAACTTCATAAATTAAAGTCAAAGGTTTACGATCGTGCCAAAATAAATAGTGTCTGCCCCAGAATGGTCCTTTTTCACCAAAATCGGCTTCTAATGCTTTAGATTCACCATAATAAATAGCTTGTACATCTCGATATAATTCGGTATGTAAATCAGCTAAACTTTTCCAGATAGGTAAAGAGCGATTTTGTAAATATTCATCCACGTGGGCTTCTTCCCACCATGAAGCGGCATAAGCCAATCTTTGCCCACTAGCAGTACGCAACCAAACTTGTCTTCTTAATCTAGGTCCTGGTACCATAGTTAAATCAAAAGGTGCATCACCGTTATCATTTCCTACAGGTGACATATCAATGACATCAACCTCGATCGTTTCATTGGTTAATAGTCTCAAATGTCTGGTTGGCGAACCATCTCCGAGTAATAATATTTGCCATGCAGGGGCAAGTTGAGAGTGAGGTAATCCTAAATTAACTAATTCTTCTCCTCCTTGCCAGATATTCTCTAAACATTCCCATTCTTTAGTTTGATTACCCATACTTCAAATTATCTATTTAATTACTTAACAAAACTTAATATTATTTTAACAGTAGAAAACAAAAACTAAAAAGTTAGTAGTTCGTAAAGAATAATGAAAAATAGATATTTTTGCTGAAGTTAAAGCTGTTTTAGATTGAAGAAAGATTCGATTTATATCTTTAAAATTTAGTTGTTAGGTTTCGTACTTTATTTTGTGTATCACTTATTCGATCGAATTTTCTGAGGCTAAACCAAAACTACAATACAAATTCCGCTGTAGGGGTTGAATATTATTCAACCCTTTAATCATAGGGTTATGTCGAGATCGTATTTAAAAGAGTCATTTGGGTGCAAACCTGTCTTGGTGGACGTTCCCTTGCGTCTTACGCCGACGCGGGATTCCACCGCTTGCACCCCTACGATCGATTCTCCATTATTTCACATCGCTCCTTCGAGGTTTCTTAAAAAGAAGTAAGGATTAACATTATCTTTCAAGCGATATAATTTTGCAGGGCGTTTGGCATCCTGACGAGTTTGAGAAGTTGCTTCAAGGATATTGGCTTTATCTATCCGACGACGAAAAGACTTAACTTCTAATTGTCGATCGAGTATTATTTCATAGACAGTTTGTAAATCTCTAAATGTAAATAATTCGGGCATTAGATAAGCAGGTAAAGTGGTGTAAAGTACTTTGTTACGTAAACGATCGATCGCTTGCTCTAAAATGAGGTTATGATCGAAAGCTAAATCTTCTATAACTTTATTATCAGTAACGATCGACCATTTAATGTCAACTGCACCTTTACCCGCTTTTAGTTTAATTTGTTCGTAAGGCAACAAAGCAAAATATACTGTAGTAACAGACCATCCTCTAGGGTCACGATTTTTATTACCGATCGTCATACATTGTTCTAGATAAGAAGTTTCTACCCCTGTCTTTTCGGCTAATTTACCTTTAGCTGTATCTTCTAGAGTACGATCGTTTTTAAGGTCAATAAAACCGCCAACTAACGCCCATTGATGTTTAAAAGGATAATCGTCTCGTTTGACTAACAATACTTGCAACGCACCATCAAAAACAGTAAATATAACCGTATCGACTGATGTACTAGGACGATCGTAAATATTCGGATTATAATTACTAAGAAACTCTTTTTCTGAATTATAAGTTTGTCAATCCATAAGAAACAATTAGCAATTAGCAATTAGTAATTAGCAATAAATAATAAAACTCTTATCAATTGTCAATTATTAACTATTCTTGCACGAATATCAGTCAAACTATGAGTTTTAACCAGTTTACTATCAACAAAAATAGGTTTTAATTCTCCTTGGGCTTCTTGGTTTGGTGTTTGTTGCTCGTATAAAACAAAAGTACCGTCTTTTTTCTCGACACGTAATAAACCTCTAGCCGATTTTTTTTCACCATTACCCGTTTTCGGATTTTTAAATATATCACGACGCTCTTGGTTGACGATACCACTAGTGGCTTTAACCGCAAAACCAAAATTGTCACGGGTGACATATTGATAAGTATAAGAGCCAACTCCAAAGACAATATTACCCGAAGTAAAACCTTTAGCTTTTAATTTTTGTAAAATCTCTGTTGCTCTAGTCAATGTAATTGAATCACCGTAAATTAAACCAATGTGAGAGTCTAACATTTTGTATCCCGTTTCGGTTTTTGTACCTCCAAAAATCTCCCACAAACATTCAACCGCCCCTTTATATTCAGGAGTATCGATAGGTGCATCATCATCACCACAAATAATTTTAACAGGATTGCCACTATCTGGACGAATAACAACTTTTCCTTGACGATCGAGAATTTTTTGTTTTAATAAAACTAGATATTCTGTAATTACCTGCCAAAAATCCCATGTATCAGAAACGATCGAGACGATACCATGAGGATAAATATCTTCAATTAAACGGCGAAATGTCTCTAATTCTCCTTCAGATGTACCCATACACATAACAGAATGTTCGGTGGCAGGTACTGATGCACCAATCAATTCTTGGGTAGCATCAATATCATAATATTCTTCTAATAAATCGATCGCACTAACGGTATCCGTGCCATAAAAAGAAGTTAGATGTGCCGCCCCACTAATCGCCGCATCTTGCCAACTAGATAAACCTCGGAAGGAAAAATCATGGGCTTGAAACTGAACAACATCTAAAGGTGTTCCTGTCAGTTTAGCGTATTTAGTTAATAATTTTTTGTATTCAAAGGCAGTGGTAGCTGAGGTGATTGGTTTCCATAAATAGCAAGACATAATTGTTTCGATATAGTTAGTTAGCCAGAAAAAATCAGGATGAGTATTGACGACTGTTAAAACTGGCACTCCCATCGGCACTTTACTTCCTTCTGGTAAGGCTTTAATTTTGAGAGGTAGATAACCTAAATCGTGTAAGGCTTCGATATGAGCGGTATCGATCGTATTTTCACCTAAAGATGTATCCATCCTTCTTTTATACTGACTGACAACTTTGGTTTTATCTCGCTCAAAAAATTCTTGATTCCAAGTATCAATTAAAAAATCTTTAATGAAATATTGCAATCCAAAGAATACTACTTTGATGTCATCTCGATCGATTACGTTAGCCAAACGACCGCTACGAGGAGTAAAGTTTGCATATACTTGGGTTGTACCTTCGGGATATTGACGACGATGGTCAGTTTTGTAAAAATCGATCGCTGTTAAGGGATTCATAATAGTTAAGAGTTAAGAGTTAAGAGTTAATAATTTTTGTAGTAAAGACTTTAGTCTTTTAATCGCTAATAGTTGGTTTGAGAATAGTTATAAAATCACTGTCTTGTTGCGGTGATGACAAAAAAGTGTGATAACAATAAATCTTTTGAAAATATGGTTGTAATACTTCCAAACCATAAGAAAAAATACCATGGGTGATATACAGATATATTTGTTCTACACCTTTAGCTTGTAAAACCTTGGCTAATTCAATAAAAGTTTTACCACCATCGCAAATATCATCGATAATTAAAACTTTGCGTTTGTTTACCTCACCCTTAAATCTGGTATGGGTGATTTTACCTGTCTTCGTATTCCTGACTTTATCGGCGTATAAAATATCGGGGAGAAAATCTTCACTAGCTAGACTTTTGGCTACTTGCTGAGTCTTTTTGACTGCACCTGCATCGGGAGCAATTAAAGCCCAGTTTTCTTCCTTGATTCGCCCTGCAAGGTTACTTTTAGCGATAATATCGGCTTGAGTAATTACATCGCAGTTATTTAATAAGGCGGGGGTAACGTCTGAATGAGGATCGATTATTGTGACTCGATCGCATTTTAAACTATTAATCAAATTCGCCATCACCTTCACACTCAAAGCCTCTCCTGCGTTACAAACTCGATCTTGTCGGGCATAAGGAAAGTAAGGTATTGTCAGCTCAATTTTGGCAATTGGATTGAGACGGCGTACAGCATCTATTGTTAATAACAATTCCATAATACGATCGTTACTATCTAATAATGCTTCAATGTCAATTGTCTGGGTAATCTGCTTCGGTGATACAGTCACATGACTTTCTCCCGCAGGAAACTTCAAGGTATCGATCGGTTTTTGATTGATTAATATCGGCATTGCTAATCATCCTCTTTTTTAATAATGTCACTTAGCCATTAAACATATAATGTCACAAAGACATTTATTTGTCAATTAGTTGTTGATATTCATATGAAATACCAAGAATTGAGGGCAGAATAATATTCTGCCCCTACGAGATACTTCGATTGTTGTTTGTTTATCTAATCAGAACAAAAAGGGAAAAACAACTAAGCCAAACGAGAAAGCAACGACGAGTTAAAGATAAAGCAGAGACGATCGTTTTTTCTTCGATCGGATAAATCGCTTCACCTAACAAAGGCTTCATTTTTTTTTCGCCCCGATAAAAATTAACTCCTCCTAATTGCACGCCCAAAATCACCGCATAGATACTTTCACTCCAACCAGAATTCGGGCTAGGATCTTGAACAGCATACTTGCGGCATAATCGTAAGTTTTTAAATATATTTCCTGAGAGAATTGCTAATGTCAACACAGTCAAACGACAAGGCAACCATGTTAAATAGTCTTCTAATTTGGCACTAAACCAACCAATATCGGTATAAGGCTCACTTTTATAGCCAACCATCGAATCAAGTGTACTAGAGGCTTTATAAGCGATCGCTACAGGCACACAACCAACAACGGGAATACAAGCACCAACTAAGGTATAAAATAAAGGAGCGGTTACACCATCAGTGGTATTTTCAGTAACGGTTTCGAGTATGGCACGATAAATTTCGGTTACAGATAACTTATCGGTATCTCTGCCGACATAATAACTTAAACGATTGCGTGCCTTAGTTAAATCTTCTGCGGGTAAATATTGCAAAACATCTTCAGCGGCGTGACGTAAACTTCTACCAGCAAAACAACTAGCGAGTAAAATAACTTGGATTATTATTCCCAGATAAAAATTAATTAGCGTTGCCCAATAGATAATCAACCAACTAACAAAACCACTACCAACAATTAAGCCAACACCTAAAAATACTCCTGCAATTTTTCTGAGGATTTTGCGATTGAGATTATTAGTAACAAAATCAGTATAACGACTAATAAACCAACCCATCACTTGTACGGGATGAATCCAGCCCCAAGGATCGCCTAAGATATAATCTAAAATAGAAGCTAACCAAATAATGCTTAAAGTAATAATCAATTTGTATAGTTAAGAGTTAAGAGTCAAGAGTTAAGAGTTATTTATGAATAGCAAATATTTAACACTTAATCAATTATCAATTGTCAATTATCAATTGTCAATTATTCACGTATATTTTCTACATCTTGTTCCCAATTTTGTCCATCAAAATCAACAATATTTAAATCATCCGTAATATCTTCATCTAAAACATTAACGTTAACATCTATATCTTCAGGATGAGAGCGAGGTGTATAAAAAGGATGAATACCACAAGTACGACAAAATTTATGCACGGCGGTATTGGTATTAAAGCTATAAGTAGATAAAGAGTCTTCCCCTTTGAGCAAGCGAAAATTTTTTGGCGGTACGATTAAATGTAAATAACTTTTTTTACGACAAATAGAGCAATTACATTTAATCGCTTCAAATTTAGTTAGCTTAACTTGAAAACGAACTGCACCACAATGACAACAACCAGAATACCATTTAGAGAGATCGAGGCGAGACATAATTTTTTATCTATTTTTTTGATTATCGTATTTCGATCGTCATATTATCATTATTTTAATTACATCAAAATTATTCGATCGTACCCTCAGCCTCATGTAAAATAGCTCTTAATCGATCGATTTCTCCTTCTCTAACACCACTCCATAACCCCCGCTGATTCGCTTCTATCAAACGCTCAGCTATATCTCGTAAAGCCCACGGATTCTTATCTTGGATAAAATCATGTACCTTTTCATTTAACAAATAATTATCAACAATCCCTTCATACATGAAATCAGGTACAACCTTAGTCGTTGCCGAATAAGCAAATAAATAATCGACAGTAGCACTCATCTCAAACGCACCTTTATACCCATGACGCATTACTCCTTCTATCCACTTAGGATTAATTACACGACTACGATACACCCTTGCTATTTCTTCTTGCAATTGTCTTACTTTTGGGTTACTCGGTTGCGAATTATCACCAAAATAAACCGTTGGATTTTCTCCTTGTAAATGTCTTACCGCCGCCGTCATTCCTCCTTGAAATTGATAATAGTCATCAGAATCGAGGATGTCATGCTCTCGGTTATCTTGATTATGTAAAATAATTTGTAATTCTTTTAATCTTTTGGCAAATACCTCTGGTTGAGCAACTCCTTTACTACCAGCATAAGCATAACTACTCCAGTGAAGATAAGCCCTTGCCAAATCCTCATCACTATGCCAATTTTGCGACTCAATTAAACCTTGTAAACCCGCACCATAAGCCCCCGGCTTTGAACCAAAGACACGATAACTAGCTTTCGCCCTTGCTTCTTTTTTTGGTAAGCCTTGCTCTGACCAGTAGTTGCTTTCTTTTTCCACTTGCATTGCTAAAGGGTTATTTTCTTTTTCTTCAGTTAAGGTTGACAAAAAGTCCACTATTTTTGATAATAAAGAAAGTAGATTGGGAAATCCGTCACGAAAAAAGCCTGATACTCTGACAGTCACATCAACACGAGGTCGTCCTAACGCAGAAATAGGAATAACCTCAAAATCGACAACTCGACGACTAACCCCATCCCAAACTGGTTTAACTCCCATCAATGCCATAATTTGAGCGATGTCATCTCCACCCGTACGCATAGTAGATGTACCCCAAACAGAAATAGCTAGAGTACGAGGATATTCGCCATTTTCTTGGGTATATCTTTCGATTACTGCTTCGGCGGCTTTTTGTCCTACTGACCATGATGTTTCGGTAGGAATCGATCGAATATCAACAGAATAAAAGTTACGCCCTGTAGGAAGTACATCGCTTCTACCTCTTGTTGGTGCACCCGATGCCCCACTACTGACAAATTTACCATTCAATCCTCGAATTAGGTTGATGATTTCTCGATCGGTTTTCTGTAAATTGGGTAATAAGTGATTATTAATCCATTCGAGTTGTTTATTTGTATGTTGCCAGGAAACAATTGAATCATCATTAGATATTTGTTGTAGGGGCGTAAGGCTTACGCCCTTGTCTTCCTTATTAAGTACATTTTTCGTATCGGGTGTATTTTTTGTATTGGGTGCAAACCTTGCACCCCTACGGTATAAATTATGTGTTGTATGGTGGGTAATTAATGTGGTAATTAAATCACTGGCAATACTTTCTAAATATTCAATTACATCGCCTTTTATTCTAATATTGATATCTATTTCTTCAGTTGTAGAAACTAATTTAAGTTGCTGTAAAACATATTTTTTTTTTTCCTTTGATAAATTATTTCCTAACTCTTCTTTATAATCGTCTATATCTATAGATAAATCTTTAGCTATACTATCAATTAAACCAAGATTATTATAACTACTAAAACGAGCGATAGCTACTATTAAATCTACTAATTGTCTATCTTGAGGACAATTACCAAAAATATGTAAACCATCTCTAATTTGTGCTTCTTTTAACTCACATAAATAACCATCAGCTATAGTTAAAAATTCATTTAAACGATCGTTATTTATTTCATCAACACCTAAATCTTGTTGTAAATTAGTTTTAGTTACTAAATCGGTAATACGTTGAGAGATAGTCTTTAAACGAATAGGGTTCAAACTTTGGGCTTGGTAATATTCATCAATCAAAGCCTCTAACTCTAATAACTCACTATATAATTCAGCACGAGTTAAAGGAGGAGTTAAATGATCTAAAATTACCGCATTCGCCCTTCTTTTTGCTTGACTTCCTTCCCCTGGATCGTTAACAATAAAAGGATAAAAATTAGGTATTGTTCCCAAAGTAATTTCTGGGTAACAATTTTGAGATAAAACTATACTTTTACCAGGTAACCATTCTAAATTTCCATGCTTACCGACGTGAATAATAACATCGGCTTTAAATACTTCTTTTAACCAATAATAAAAAGCTAAATAATTATGAGTTGGTTCTAAATCGGGAGCATGATAATTTAAAGTAGGATCTAAATCGTATCCTCTAGATGGTTGAATACCAATAAAAATATTACCTAATTGTTGTCCTGATACTTTGATAGCAGGAGAGTTATCAACTAAAGTTAAATGTTGGTTTAATAATTCATTACTAGTAATATTAGTAATGTCTATTTTTTCATCTCGATCGTTTTTATCTATCTCGTTAATTTTTCCCCATCTTTTAATTATCGCTTCTTGTACTTGTGATGGTAAATTATTAAAATAGTTTTGATATTCTGATAAAAATAAATACTGATTAATTTGTCGTTGCGATTGCATTTCTAAATCATTTGTTACTCCTTTTGTTAATAGAGAAATTAACTCATCTCCGTCCTTAGGAATATCATCAACTATATAATTATTTTCAACTAAAGCTTGCAAAATATTAATACAACTTGCGGGTGTATCTAAGCCCACACCGTTAGCAATTCTACCGTCTTTATTAGGATAATTTGCGAGTATTAAAGCGACTTTTTTTTCTGTATTTTTTTTCTGTGCTAAACTTACCCAATTTTTAGCTAATTGAGCAATATAATTAACTCGATCGATAACAGGCTGATAAATAACAACATCTGTTTCTAATTGTGGATGTCGGTTAGCTACTGATTTAAAAGAAATTGCACGAGTAATAATCCTACCATCAACTTCAGGTAAGGCGACATTCATGGCAACATCACGAGGAGATAATCCATTAAAGTTATCTTGCCAATATTCTTTAGTACTACCACTAAGGATAACTTGCAAAACGGGTACATCGATCGTTTGCCAAATTTTTGTATTTTCTTCTTCTCCTATCTTCGCAACAGAAAAGCTAGTGGTATTGAGAATTAAATATGTTTTGTATTCTACTAATAATTTAATTAATTGTCTTTGGATATCTTCTTCTCTAAGGGATGATACATAAATAGCAATAGCTGATAAATTTTCTTGTTTTAAAGCTGTTAATAAAGCATCGATCGGTTTGGTATTTCCTGAGAGAAAATGCGATCGATAAAATATTATTGCGACATCTTTTTTTCCTGTATTTTTCTCCCCTGTTTGTATTTCCTTTTTCTCATCTATTTCTTTCCCCTTGTACATTTTTTCCCCACCTTTGAAGGGGGGGTTAGGGGGGGTTATTCTTTTGTTTTCCAAGGTTTTATCAAGGGTTGAACATTGTTCAACCCCTACGGTAGGATAAATACCCAAACGAGATACAGATTGAGGTGGTAATGGTTGCAAATTGGTGTGCAAACAAACATCACTAATGTATTTAAAAGCATTGGTAAAATTATCGACACCACCTTCAGTGAAGTATTGCCATAATTGATTAACTTGCTGTAAAGGTAAATTAGAATTACTTAACAATTCGGGGTCAGGTCGATCGTCACCTGGTAAAATAAATAAAGAAGCATTATTTTGACTAACTATCTCCTTACAAACTTCTAAACCATAACTCCAATAACTTCTACCACCTAATAACCTTAATACGATAACTTCTGCTTTTGCTAATATCTCTTCAGCGTAAGTATCGATCGTTAATTCTTGCTGTAATTGTAATAAATTAACAACTCTAATCTCAGAAAAATCAGCGGGTAAAAATTCTAAACAAGAAGCAGTCGTTTGAATATCTGTATCGGCACTGGTAAGGAAGATAATAGGGGCGGGGTTTTGTTCGATGATAATTACTCCTTCTGTATCAGGATTCCATCCCCCCGGCATTGCTTGTATTCTGTGCATTAAAAGTTAAAAGTTAAAAGTTAAAAGTTAATTATTTAAGTGTTGATAGGCTTTTTCGGTGACGATTCTACCTCGACGAGTACGATTAATAAAGCCAATTTGTAATAGATAAGGCTCATAAACTTCTTCGATCGTTTTTGCATCTTCTCCTGTCGCCGCCGCTATTGCTTCTAAACCAACTGGGCCACCATTAAAGTTTTCGATTATAGTTGATAATACCAGTCTATCTGTCCAATCTAACCCTAAAGGATCGACATTATGTAAATTTAAAGCATCATTAGCGATCGATTTAGTAATTGAAGTATTATTTTGTTTAACTTGAGTATAATCTCTAACTCTTCGTAACAAACGATTACTAATTCTCGGTGTGCCTCTAGAGCGACGAGCGATTTCTATTGCCCCATTTGCAGTAATCTCTAAATTTAAAATTTGAGCCGATCGTAATTACGATTTGTGTCAATTCATCTACATCATAAAATTTCAATCTTTGAATCAAGCCAAAACGATCGCGTAAAGGCGAACTTAATGCACCTACTTTAGTTGTAGCACCAATAAGGGTAAAAGGAGCAAGAGGAATTGTTCTTATTTTAGCGGCTTGCCCTTTACCGATAGTAATATCTAAGCGTCTATCTTCCATCGCTGGGTAAAGCAACTCTTCGGTAACTCGATTCAAACGGTGGATTTCATCAATAAATAATATATCTCCTGCTTGCAAACTCACCAACAAACCTGTAATATCACGAGGACGCTCTAATGCTGGTGCGGCGGTAATTTTACAATTGACCTTCATCTCCTCTGCTAAAATTAATGACATGGTAGTTTTACCTAACCCTGGAGGACCATAAAATAAGATATGATCTAAAGGCTCGTTTCTTTGTTGGGCGGCTTGAATAGCAATTAACATCAATTCCTTTAAATCTTTTTGTCCGACGTAATTGCTTAAATTATCGGGACGAATTTTGTCTTCGTTTGTCGTCGTTTCTTCGGTATTGGCTGTTGGTTGTAATATTTGTTTGTCTTCGACGGTATCAGTAGAAAGATTACTGTTTTTAGTTGATTTACTCTTTCTTTGTAATGGTAAACGTTGAGATTTATCTGTAGAAGACGATCGTTTAATAGCCATAATCAACTTTTTTTTGCGTAGAGAAATCAATACTATTTCAATTTTATAATAATACATTAGAATCAAAATGAAATTTAATTAATATCTTCAGAAAGTTCTAATCACGCCTCGAATTAAAATTGAAACTTAATATAGTCGTCAGTAAGTTGATTTACGATCGATTTTGTCAACCCAAATTTTTGATTGAAAGTGAATCTTTTTCTCTCTTCTCCTCTATATACTTTATATTGTTCTATTTTTCTTTTTTCTCATTTGTCTTTACTCTTCTCCTCTATATTACTCTCTTCTCCTCTATATTCCTCTCTTCTCCTCTATATTACTCTCTTCTCCTCTATATTACTCTTTTCTCCTCCATCTTTCTCTGCGTACTCTGCGTACTCTGCGGTTTATCATCTTTAGATTCATAAATGTCAAATACCGACTCACTAATTGCTATGAGTAACTAATTTTTCCTCCTTAAGTTAAATAGTCATTAGCTCATAATTTGTTATAACAGATGGCAAAGTTATTAATTATTAATTAATGAATATCCCCAATACAATCACCTTCAGTAGAATCATTCTAGTATTTCCTATTACCTATTTACTTTACCAAACACAAACTAATTATCAATGGTGGGCATTAAGTCTTTTTATCATCGCCTCTTTAACTGATTGGTTAGATGGTTATTTAGCCCGAAAACTAAATCAAGTCACCGCTTTAGGTAAATTTTTAGATCCTTTAACTGATAAAATTTTGGTAATTGCACCTTTACTTGTTTTAATCGAACGACAACAAATACCTGCATGGGGAGTATTTTTAATTATTGTCAGAGAAATAGTTATCGCTGGATGGAGAATTAATCCTGAGTTAAATCAACAAACCGAAATTTCAGGAGCAAATATCTGGGGTAAACTTAAAACAGTTACGCAAATATTAGCAATTTCTTGTCTAATCGCTCCCATTCCTAGTTTAGAAACATTTGGTATCATTTCCTTTTGGTGTGCTGTAGTCTTAACTCTGATTTCTGGCTTAATTTATCTTATCCCTAATTTTTCCAGCTCGATCGAAACCGAATCAATTTAATCCTTATCTTCAATTTAGCTATTTAAATTCAATCTCTGCGTCAAGATAATAAATCAGTATAATTATACTAATAAAAGATTTTGGATTTATCGATTAAACAAAATCAGTCTCAAAAATAATATTTTGTGTTATAAGACACATTGAATAATTATGTTAGATTTATCTAAACTAGCCAAAAAAATGCCTGATATTGGTGTAGAAATGCAAAAAGATATAGTCGCTAGCGGGCAAAGATTAAGACTAGCTCAATCTTTATTTCAAGAGATAGAAAAAGAGCAAGATAAATTTACTGAAGCACAAAACCAATGGCTCGATCGATCGATATTCAATGCGGCAACACCAATCGAACCAATTTCTACTTGTATTGATATTCAACCTGTGACAACAAGTCATAGTGTTTTTTCGGCTGATGGCTCACAAATTGCCCCTTCTCATCATGAAATTGCTTATTGTTATTTAATCAATATTGGGCGAATCATGTTGCATTATGGGCAAAACTTGTATCCGTTATTAGATACCTTACCAGAAATATATTATAAATCTGAAGACTTATATGTTTCTCGTAAATGGGGTATTCGTACCGAAGAATGGATGAGCTATCGGCGTACTGTCGCTGAAGCTGAAGTCTTAGCCGAAATGGCTTGTACGTGGGTGAATCCACCAGGCGAACATTTTGATATTCCTAATTTAGCCATGACTGATGGTTCGTTAATTTACTGGTTTTTAGAAACATTAGCCCTAGAAGCCAGAGAAACTATTCTAAACCCTGTACTAGAGTCTTGGCAACAATTACGATCGACCAATGTTCCTATTATTGGCTATATTAGTGCTTCTCGTAGTATCGAAGCCGTTAGTTTTTTACGTTATCCTGCTTGTACTTACGAGCAACCTAATTGTATTACTTTTTGTGGTGATAAAATGGATAAACCACCTTGTCAAAAAGTTCAACCGCTCAAAGATGTGACGTTATTAGCAAATTTGTTGAAACCCGGACAACGAAGTGCTATTTTTCGGAGTAACTCTCGTATTTTAAGTTTATATACTGAAGGGCAACATATTTATTTTTGTTATCTTCATGTGGGTACAGAAATTGCTCGGATTGAATTTCCTGAATGGGTAGCAAAAGATGAAAAACTACTAAATCAAGCTCTTGGTATCACCTTAACTCAAGTTGATAAAGGTTTTGGTTATCCTGTTGCTTTAGCAGAAGCACATAACTTAGCAGTTGTCAAGGGTAGCGATCGAAGTCGCTTTTTTGCTTTACTAGAAGATCAAATGCTCAAAGCTGGACTCAAAAATGTTGGTATCTCCTATAAAGAAGCCCGTAAACGAGGAAGTATAGCCTGATAATTAATAATTAAAAGACAGTAGTAAATGAAGGGCTTAGCGATCGTAATAAGGACTTTAATCCTTCATATTTGTTCTATGCTTCGAGATTATATTTATTTTCTAATCATCTTAAATTAAACGATCAAAGGTCGAATCCGATCGACGATAGCCTGACTTTCTGCATCAGGTACAATAAACTCAATTTGTTCACTTTGACTTATTCCTAAGCCTAATTCAACAGCTCGTTTGATTTGCTCTAATTCCCAAACAGATCCTTTAGATACCTGATTTGTTGTCCCTAAAGAACGAAGTAAGGCGATTGCTACCACATCGATTGCTACTCGATCTGTTCCAGCTAAAATAACGTTAGAACGAACTTTTTTACCCTTTGCAGGTCCCCCATTAACAAAAGCTTCTACTCCATCTAAAAGAACTAAAGAGGGTTGATAGGCTTGATTGATTTCTGCAATCATCAAACGTTGATAGGAAGAAGAATGTAAATCTCCCATGTAGTTAAAAGAATCCCCTGGTACATATTTTGCCACCATTCCGACTGAATTTTTTAAAGAAAGGGTAAAATGACCTCCATATCGATGGGTTTTTAAACAACAAGTATTAATAATTGCCTCTGACTCCAAAATAGGACGAGCAAAAGCAAACCCCTTTTTCCAGTGTGTACCTTCTGCCGCCACATATTGCCATTTTTTAGCTTCCATCTCGTCAAAGACAAGAGTTGAGAGTCCATATTTTTCGGCTAACTTAAAAACGCCTTTTTTCTCCATTGCTTGGCGAGTATCCGCCATTCCAGATCGATCGCCAATGGTAATTTGTCCTACTTTAGCCCTTTGAAATTCTTGAATTAAGGTTTCTAATAATTGACTGTCTGTAGCGGCGGGAGCTTGATCTCCTGTATTATAGTTAGGTTTAAGAAAAACAGTTTTTCCCTTCAACTCATTAGGTTGTAAAAGATCTAACGCTTGACGAGTCCCGGCGGAACGATTTTCATTATAAACCACTACGACTTTACTTGTTTGAGGCGGTGTTAAAGCAGAAAATGGAGAAGATGATTGCACTATTACTTCTTGATCAGAAACCGTTGAATCAATAGCACGACAGGCTGAAGGAAATAAAGATGCACCAGCGGCTAAGGTAGCTAAGCGTAAGACTTGTCTTCGTTGTAAAGGTTTATCTGAGGGCATAATCAAAAAATTAGAAACTTTTTTTATAGGATAACGAAAATTTATCCATAACTGTATTCTTGAATTCTTATTTGAAGCAATTATTGGGGAAGAGTCAAAGACGTATAAGAAATAGCAGTAAATGGATAGCAGTTTTTTTCTAATCGTAAAAATATAATGTAACTAAATTGCTCGATCGTATAGTAATAATAGCTTCTAGCTATTTTCTTCTTCCGAGAATGAAACAGCCCCGTCCTTGCCCTTTGCCCTTTGCCCTTTTGACTCCTTTATTTAATTCCGTTTATTCACGATAAAAGCAATGTAGGCAGTTATTACCTCAGCTAGAATACTGCTGATGCGGAAAAGGGCGACTACGACTAAAATAATTTGCTGAGGAAAAAGGGTATTATCCACCGTAGCGATGATGGTAGCTTCAAAAACACCCATTCCTCCGGGTGCACCCGGTACAATTAAACCGAGCATCCAAGCAAAACTAAATGCGGTTAAAACTTGAGGAATTAAAGTTATATTTACAGGCGTAAAAGCGTTTA
This sequence comes from uncultured cyanobacterium, assembly GCA_963710605.1. GTDB lineage: Bacteria > Cyanobacteriota > Cyanobacteriia > Cyanobacteriales > Cyanobacteriaceae > JAALKG01. Next base: position 644,677 of record CAVQBA010000004.1, on the reverse strand, counting down.
AAAGTATAATCAAAGCACTTCCTCTTAATAGTAAAAATATTGTTTCTCCTATTAATGGAAGCAATGGATATTTAGTTAATTTAGTTGCCTTATCGCTTCCTTTTCCTTTAGCTAATTTACTTAAAATCGGGTTCATAATCCGAGGATGTATCCCAATTAAACTTCCCAAAACTAAAGTAATTTGTCCTAAAAAAATCAAGCTAAATGAGTCAAAATTAATCGTGCCAAAACTCGTACTAATTACTGTAATCAATAAAGCGGCGATCGCCATTAATAAAGGCTCGATAATGACGGCAACTGTAGCAGTAGCTAAACTATCACCTTTACTTTGAAGAGCTTTAACACGTCCGACAAAGTGCCAAACATTACCGGGAAGATATTTACTGATATTGGTAATTAAATAGACACAGATAGCTTCAATTCCCTGTAATTTAGTCGAAAATAAATTTAAAATCCATGTCCAAACCCATGCTGAAAAAGTGTGAGCTAAAGCATTGAAGAATATACTTAAAGCAAACATTTGCCAAACAAAATTAGTGATTTTTATTTGCTCGATCGATCGCCAATTTTGATGTAAATTATAGAGTATCAAAAAAACAGTTAAACCTAAAATCAACCAACGAACAAATTTTTTAACTAATTTCATTATCTAAATTAAATTGACTTGAAATAAATTTATTGTCAATTATTTGTAGTTATTCGTATATTTTATGACAAGGTTTATCATTCGGATTAGCAGTAGGGCAAGTCAGATTTAAACAAGGTTGGTTACTTGCTTCTTCAGTATCAAGAGGAGGCGGATTTTGACCAAAAATCATTTCGCAACTAAAATCTTCAAAATCAGGAATCATAGTTAGAGGAATACCAAAAGATTCGGTAAAAAATTTTTGCGTGGGTAATTTACACATATTAATGCACATCCCCACACAACCACTTTCTTCTAGATAACGACATTTTTTAATTTTCACACAACTATCTTGTTGATGAGGCTGATTATTTTCATCCATCACTTCCACAGTGTTAATTTCTGATTCTCCAACTAACCATTCAAATAAAATACTGGCAAACCAAGCATTAGATTCACATACCCATTTTGTCGGCGAAAAGAAAGTACGGATAAAGTATAAAACAGGAGAAGGTACTAAAGACTTTAACACAACAGCGACTAATTGTTGTTGCTCTTGAGCGTTTCGCCCTTGCATTATTTGCTCAGATAAATCGACGAAACCTTGATAACCTTTTTTATCAGTTTTTTTATTGACTGCTTTTGCCATTTTGCTCGAAAATAAAGCAATAAATAATCAATCGATTAAGTTATCCTGATATTCGGTTTTTTCACTTACATTAATAGATGTTGACAACTGATTGCTCACTGTTGATGATTATAATTTTGTTCAATCTATCATTTGATTTTATCATTATCGATCGGTCACTGATAATCAATAATTAATAGTTGAGGATACTTTTTATCTGTTATCTGTTATTTAAAGATAATCTCTCTTTCTTTTTAATGGCGGTAATGGAGTTAGGGGAGTGCGAGGAGAAATATAAACAGGTTGACGAGAAATGTAAGAAGAAACTCTCTGTTTTTTGCGTCGAAGAGGTTTAAATTTTTGTTTTTTTCGCCATTTAGGAAAAAGAGCAATTATCATCATTAAAAGACTAAAAGAAAATAACGTCCAACTTTGATTAAAGCTACCAATGAAAATATTAGTAATCGCCATCAGTAAGATAAAAGCCGTGGCAGATTCTTGACGATAAAACATCTTTAACGATCGAAACAGTGATAACTTTTTCATTGAAAAAAAAATCAAGTTAATTGTAAATCTAACTATATCTTAACCAATCGATCGTTACTCTACAAAAAAAAGAAGATAGTTTATTTGATACACTATTGAGTAACAAACAATTCAATTGATTATAGCAACATAGACATTGTACCGCAACGTCTCTAACTCTTAACTCTTAACTACTATTAGGCTATCAACTATTATGATTTCTTCGCCTCGTGCCGAAACACTCAAGAATTATTATGGAGTATTATCAAACTATTACGTTGGGATAAACCCGCAGGGAGACTAATTTTAATGATTCCTGCATTATGGGCAATATTTTTAGCAGGAAACGGACATCCACCACTAGTTTTAGTGGGAATTATTATTTTAGGTACATTAGCTACAAGTGCTGCAGGATGTGTAATTAATGACTTATGGGATCGTAACATAGATACTCAGGTAACGAGAACCAAAACTCGTCCTTTAGCAAGTCGGGCTTTATCAGTTAGAGTTGGTATCATAGTTTTTTTTATTAGCTTGGGATGTGCTGGGGGTTTAGCACTTTATCTTAATCCTCTCAGTTTTTGGCTTTGCGTGATGGCAGTACCTTTTATTATTTGTTATCCTCTAGCTAAAAGATTTTTTCCTGTTCCTCAATTAGTATTATCTTTGGCTTGGGGTTTTGCGGTTTTGATTAGTTGGAGTGCTTTAACAGGCGATTTAACTGCTAACGCATGGGTATTATGGGCGGCAACTGTTACATGGACTATGGGTTTTGATACTATTTATGCTATGTCAGATAAAGAAGATGATCTCAAATTAGGTATCAACTCTAGTGCAATCTTTTTTGATGATTTAGCAGGAGAAGCAGTCGGTTTGTTTTTCGCTCTTACTGCTGGTTTATTTGCTTATTTGGGGATGGTAAACTATCTTAACTTCTTTTTTGGTCTAACTTGGATGATTGCTGTTATTCTTTGGTCTGGACAATACATTACGATTAGGTTACCGAATCAAGAATTAATCAATTACGGTCAGATATTTAGTCAGAATGTCTGGATTGGATTTATTTTACTATTAGGAATTATATTAGGTGTTAGATAACGTTATCAATAAAGACTACTGGCTAGGATTGATGATTGGTAATTCTCGACTACATTGGAGTTATTTTCAAGCCAATGATTTGAGAAAGACATGGAATACTTCTCAAGTAAATAGTTTAAATGAATTACCTCAAGTTGTTGATGAAGAATTAAAAACTTATTTACGGGCTAAAGTGCCTCTTTATATCGCTTCAGTTGTACCTTCGGCAACTAAAATATATTTACCGTTACCACAGACAAGAATTATTGATAGTTGTTTGATTCCTTTAAACAATGTTTACCCAACGATGGGAATCGATCGAATTTTAGCTTTATGGGGAAGTGGTTGTCGGTATGGTTTTCCTTCTTTGGTTATCGACAGCGGCACTGCTTTAACTATAACTGGTGCGGATGAAAATAATAAAGTAGTTGGTGGAGCGATTTTACCCGGAGTGAAATTACAATTACAAAGTCTTTTTCTTAATACTGCATCTTTGCCTGAAATCGAAATTATTACAGGTGTTTCTTCTCGTTGGGCAAACAACACTCCTTGTGCGATTCAAAGTGGTGTAATTCATACGATTGTGGCAGGAATCAAAGAATTTACTCAAGACTGGTTAAACAAATATCCTCAAAGCCAAGTTATTTTGACGGGAGGAGATGCTGTGTTATTGTCTGAGTCTATTACTAGTATCTACCCAGGGTTGAGCGATAAAATAATCGTCGATACTAACCTGATTTTTTATGCCATGGAAAGTTATCGGCAAATGTACGAGGGTAATTGATAATTGATAATTGATAATTGTACGATCGATCGTTTCATGCTAGAGATATTTAGCTATCAACTATTGAATATTTACTCTGAGACTGCAAATATTTTTCTTAATTATCTTGTTTTTACTTGACAGAACTTAATATATTGGTTAAAATATTTAATCGTGGTATAAAACACAAGGCTGGGTAGCTCAGTGGTAGAGCAGGAGACTCATAAGCTCTTGGTCGCGAGTTCAAATCTCGCTTCAGCCATTTAAAACGCAATAATTAAAAGATATACAAGCTCTTGCTCAGGGGCTTGTTTTTCGTTTAAATGCCCGTTAGATGGGCATTTAAAACTATTTGTTTATCAATTGTTAATTACTTAATATTTAACGAAAGAATAAGCTTACGGCATTCGCCTTTTGTTTTTTGTTTATCAATTGTTTATCAATAAACTCTAGGTCAAAAATTAGGGACTTCTTTTTGCTCTACGATGCCAGCATAATTCTTCCAAATAATTTCCGGGCTATTGCCTACCCATTTACTAAGCTGTTTTGGTTTAATTCCTTTTTCAAGACAATTGGTTATAAAAGTATCTCTAACGCTATAGATAGAGCGATACCTAATTGGCAACTCTTTAACCAATGGTTTCCATTCTCGATTCAAAAAATTATGATTATCGATCGCAAAACCTTTTTTACTATGAAATACGTATTCATCAGGTCGTTGAATATTAGCTAGCAATTCTCTTAATTGCTGATTAACTGGAAAAAAGCGATAAGGTTCTGTTTTCGTCCCCTCTTGCCAAACTCCACTTACCACGACTTCACAGAATTTAATTCTATGTTTTATTAATAAATCAATGTTTTTCCACTTTAATCCACAAGCTTCACTTGGACGGCATCCAGTTAGAAATAAAAATTTAATAAAATTAGCAAAATAGTTGTTGTTGTTTTCAAACGCTGAGATAATTAGGTTTTTTTCTATTTCATTAAAAGGATCAGCTTCTGCTGGTTTCTCCTTTTTAAATTTTTTCAATTTTGCATAAGGGTTTCCCGATTCAACTAATCCGCTTTCAATCGCCCAATTATAGCAAGAAACAATTCTCGCCATGTACCTTCGAGCCTGTTTTTGTGTGTTATGTTCACTCATCCAAAGTCTAAGCTTAGAAGGCTCAGATACTATATTTTGAGGAACATCTTTCAATTTATTGAGAGTAGCTTTAAAATTATGATGAGAACTTTGTTTAAGGATTTTTATTTTATATTCTGTAAATTTTTCAAATAATTCAATCAGATTGATTTTCCCTTCTGGCAAAGTCGCCAATTTATATTTTTCTAATGAAAAGTCAAAGCAACCGCTAATGTAATCTAATTGCATTTGAGAAGATTTAGTCAAAGCAACAATTTGATTTTGTGGGGTATCGGACAGCCCCAAAGAGAAAAACTTCAACTTTCCATTAAACCACGATCGAGGTAGCCTGAGCCTGAGCATTCCCCGATAACTATCGATCGTAATAGTTCCTTTTTTTGCTCTATTACTCATCTTTTTCCATTTCCTCCCATATCATTTCTAATATAGCCATTAATTCCTTATTCGTAAGGGTACTAAGCATTTTTCCTTGGCTAAAAATCTTGATTTTTTCTCTACCATCATTAAGATGTTCAACTGAATCATTGATCATTTCTAGGATGTCTTTTCGCTCTTCTTCATTGTCATTAATGTCACTATTTTCGCAACAAGAAGCACTCGTCAAAGTTAGGTTGTTTGTCATGAAATCTTGATAATTTTCACTTTGACCATTTTCTTCGTTATTGGCTGTATTGTCTTCTGTGATTGATTTTGACTGGCTTTTTATCGAATTTTTGAGTTTGACTAGGGGGGGGGGTGAATTTTTTTTACCCCCCCCCCCTGTCTCATTTTTCACTTGCGAATGAGTGTCAATAGAATAAGTCCATCTTTTAGGATTATTTTTACTTCTTTGGCGATTAATTAATCTTCGTTCACATAAATAATCCAATATTTTATAAAGTCCTTTGCCGAGATTCATGTATTCATTTATTTCTGAATATTCTTTAGGTTGCTCATCATCGAGAAAAGCCAAAATCTGTTCGCCCAACGATTTCTTTTTACCATTAGGATCGTCAAAGTCACAATCAAACTTGAAAATACCATCTTCAATCCAAGAATCACGAGGGTTGATAGATAATTGATACTTGGCTGGCTCACCTTCTCTTGGCTGTAGTTCTAGGTAACGAATATTAGATTCTTCAATATCAGAATTACCTCCCGATAATTGAGCGATTCCCCAAGGTACAGCCGTGATTCGAGCTGATCCCGATACTTTATTTAGTCCTTGTGCGTCAACGTTTTTATTTTGATGATGGATCAATACAGATGCTGAGCCGTATTTACCGAGCAAATCTTTTAGCTTATACGCTTGTTTCGCATAATCTGCACTATTCTCGCTAATGTTAGCTGATAAGCTAATTGAGGTAAGTGAATCAATGATTGTGCAATCTGGTCTGAAGTCTTCTAATTGCTTCTCTAGTTCTTTGAGATTGTACAAATCAAGGTGAGTGATTACTCTTAGATTATCATTGATATTTGGTATTAAATCGAAGCCACGAGACTGTAGTCTGCGAATAAAATCTCGTGGTAACTCATCACTACAAACATATAATACTTTCCCTTTTTTGGCTTGCTGATTCAAAAATGTTCCGCCAGTAATAATTGAGTAAGCTAAATCGGATGCCATCAAACTCTTACCATTTTTAGCCGCCGCACATAAAAGCAACATTGATGCTTCAGGTAAAAAAGAAGGAACAATCCAAGATTGTTTGGCTACCCCTAACCCCATAAATTCATCAAAAGAAAATACTTTTTTATCTGGCTCGCTTTCCTTTGATGCTAGGTTATAATTTATATCCTCAAAATCTCTTGAACTCAGGTAATATCGTCCGCAAATTTTTTGTTTAAGTTCGAGTTTTTTTATCACATCTTCTTCTTGATCATAATATTTTAAATCAAGTTTTAAGCGATCGCCCCTTGTCTCTTTTTTTAAGGCTTTTAATATTTTATTCTCCCATTGCGACTCGCTGAATTTAGTTGTTTTACGCAATTTTTCGAGGCGAAGAAATTGTTTGATTTCGTTCGACTCGTTTAACAAAATATCTTTAGCTGTTTCTAGCACCTCCGCTTGTTTCTCTTCTTCGGATTTTTCAATCGGCTTGCAAGAGAGGTAATCGGTTGCTAAAGCTGAACCGAATTTTTTGATTTTATCTTCTATATTATTGATTATTTCTTCAGTAGATAAATTAGGATTATTAATTACAAAATCGGCAAAGTCATCGTTTCTTTTTGCTTCAGGATAGAAGAAATTAACAGGTAAAATTAAAACAAGAAAATTCTCTTGATATGCTACCTCTTGAAAAAATTTAGCTTTACTTAAACCAGCTTCATCTTCATCAGCTAAGTAAATAGCACCTTTCATCGATACCAATTTCATTAGTTCGATTGCTTGAGCAATAAAATTGTAATCTTTAGCTTTTGCACCGACAAGACAGGTGCTTACAATCCCCTTAGATAAAGCAAAATCAGCCGACTTTTCTCCCTCGTGAATTAAGCACCATTTGTTGGTAGCTTCAGAAAATAGTTTATTCTGATAAGGCATCCAAGTACTGCCGCCGATGCCGTTCTCCCATGTATTACTACGGTGATTTAGGTGTTTAGGAAATACAATTTTTTCTTCTGTTTTTCCATTCCAAATTCTGGTAGTTTTTTCTAGTGGCGTATAGTAGGTTTCGATTGTACTAGTGCTTTTTGTTTTCTCGGATAAATAATTATCTATTTTTTTCGACTCAATTAAAGAAGCATTTTTTGTTGCTAATTCAACAGAATTAATGCTTTTGATTAACTCTTTTTTGGTATAATTAATAGTAGGGTTGATTGTTGATTTCATGGTTAATTCTCTCTTTAATTTATTATCCGAAGCCCCATCTCAGGGGCTTTTATTTTTGCGTTAATTTTCAAATAAACTTAATTGCTCAATTTCTCTAAGAGATGCGAACAACCCTTCTAGTTCTGGTGCGATCGCTTTGTACACGAATCGCCATCTAGACTTCTGATTGATTCTAATTTGGTGAATAAATTCTTGAGGGTGAGCTTTAAATCTTGAATACCAGTTCAATTGCTGAGACAAAGCTTTATGTAGTTTTTTACGATCGATTTCCAGATTCTCCGCATAGCTAAAATCTTTAATGTCACGCTGAAAAATTAGCCACAGTTTCACGGCTCTTTTATAATCCATGCCATTAAAGTAGATCGATAGGTCTGGATGCCATCCGTAATTATTCAGCTTTAAAATTGCGATAGCACGATCGCTTAATTTTTTCGTCGGTTTAGGCGAATTGTTAATCATCATGTTCCTGTCTTCTTTTTTTGGATTCCAAAATTTCCTCAATACCACCAACAAATAATTTGTCTAGGTCAGGCTCTGAGCCTTTCTGTCTTTCCAGCTCGATCGTTTTCGCCAGCCAATCAGCAAAAATAAATTCAAAGGCGAATCGTTTGATCTCTAAGGGAGTTCTGTTATGTTTGAATGCGGTTGCGATTACTAAGTCATCAAGTCTGCGGTTGATAAAATCTGAGTAGTTTGATTTTTGCTCTTGGGTGATTATTTTGGGTGGTGTATCCATTGTTTCTTGTAGTTCTGTCCAGCTTGTAATAATTTGGTCAATCGTTTTCTTGATAGAATTAAAAATTTTCATCTGATTTCCTAAAATGGCATTTGTTTTTATACTTCATCAGCTCCCATGCCTTCACAAGCTTCTCGATCGAGCTTTTTGCTCCAAGTGTCAACGTCTTCTACGTCAACGATCGTTATATACCTGTCGATTTCTTCGATATTAGAGTCGGCGAAAATACGTGGTTGCTCTAATTGCTTAAGTCTCGTCTGTGTTACATCAGATAATAAATGTTTGTTGTCTTCGTATAGTTTCAAGTCTTTCTTGCACTCAGCAAAGCATTGAACTTGATACGTAGTGGATACTTCAACTGTTACTAGGTATTCTTTTAGGTTTGCCATTTTGGTATCATTTAACTATCACTTAGTGATTTTTTGATTTTTACAGTGTAGGTGATTGTAAAAATCACCTACTTTATTAAAACTTTTGTTGGTCACAAAAACTTTATACGTGATAGTATAGCACTATCTTTTACAATGAAAAAAACAAATATGATCGAAGAGAAATATATCGAAAGAGTCTCTATTGATGAGAGTATATTAGAAAACTTACGAGCTATTCTTAAGGCAAAAAAAATAAACATGAAACAACTGTCTCAAATGGATGAAAGTCTTAATTATGGCTACTTACGTCAAGTTTTTCAGGGCAATCATTCAGTAGTTAGCTATCAACTAATAAAAACAATTTGCAATTGCTTGGATATAGATGTAGCTATGCTTTATAGTGGACTAGTAACTTATAAGTAATGTTAATTAGTTGTTTTTTTGGTAGTAGAATGGTATCATAAACATATACCTCAAAAAACAGCAAGAGCGGGGGCGAAATACCCCCAAGACCAAAACTACACTCAAGCCTTGAGGTAAACCTATAAACCTGTACCTAGAAAATTTAATATTATGAATGAGCTTAATTTAGCTAAAGGATTGTTTGAGTCGCTCCCTACTATCTGTGGTGCTTTGTTACGTTGCGATGAACTCATGAGAGAACATGAAGAGAAGCAGGCAATGAAGTATTCGGATCAGGAGTATCTTAAAGCAGTTCACCGTTTGTATAAAAGCGGGCGTATCAGCGGCGAACAGGCACAAAAGGCAATGGGGCTTATATTTCAAGGTGGAAATAAAACCATTGAAACTAAACCCCATTTAGATCCGATCGAACAGCAGTTAATGCAGATGATTGAGATCAACTAACTAAACCCAATAGCCCTTCAGTAACAACAATACTGAGGGGCTTAAACGTTCGACGCATAAACTAGCTAAATAATAACATGATTACTAAAACAGAGCAAAAAACAACCTACCTTCTAAAAGGCGGTCATCCACATAAAATACTTAATTCTCTCAAAGGCAAAACAATTTTGGTTTGTCATTTGGACAATAGTTCGTGGCATTATTTTAAAGTCACCCATGAGGAAGTAATAAAGGCTCTTAGCTTTTATCATGCGATCGAATTAGAGCTGATTGAAGAAAGTGATTGGTTTATACGCACAATGATAGAAGAGCCAATCTAGTCAAATAGCCTACAAAATTACTCAAAGTGTAAACACTATAAACAAGCCATGTAATACACGGCTTGTTTAACTAATAATATGATTGAAATAACATTTAAAACTGGAAAATCGCCAATCGGAAAACTAGACAGGAACTTAATCAATATTAAAACCGTTACTTCGATCAACTACTCGAAAAAATTACAACAAATAATTTTCTGGTTCGATAGCAGTAATTCGCCTCTTTGCTTCAAGCAAGATTGGATTGAAGAAAACTTAGACGATGTTTACCAACGGGCAAAAATTTTATTAGCAAAAGGAAGCTAAATGAACAAAGACGATCGCTTACCGCTGTTGGTGGGCGATCGTTTTTTCTTATACTAAGACTATGTATTACAAGGTAAAATGCTAATGAAAAAAGACCAATTAGGTAGATTCATCAAGAAATCTGCCGAAGCACGTAAAATAAGGAGTATTAGGCTAACAGATTCAACTTACGATTATCTCAAAGACAAAGCTAAAGAAAATAATCAATCAATCGCTGACTTAATTGAGCAAATACATGAGGATAAGCTATTAGAGATGAAGCCAAATGCGATCGACAAAAGCACCTTAGTTGAGTATCAATCTAAAGCACTGAAGTCTTTGCCCTACGGTACTCAATCTAAGTATTACAAAGACTGTGAAAAGGCGTTCGCTAATTTTATTGACTATGTATTACATGGTAAGTGAGGTAAATAGAAAAATATTTTAGGTCGAGTAGTATGACATATAATTATTGACAAAAATAATTATATGTCCACCATGGTTAACAAATTTACTGCGATCGACATTACTAAGGAAACGTTTAATCTTTACGGTCAAACTTACAAAAAAATATCTTTATTCTCGTCGATTTTTGCTTTATACTTGACTTTCTTTTTAATGCTTGATGAGTCAGGGGCTGTTTTCAATACTCTATATATTTTCAATGGTTTAGTAGCCTATCCCTTGTTTTATTCGGTAATTTATATTTTCCATTCTCGCTTCAACCAAGGAAGAAAAATCACAATCTTAAAGTCTATTAGCTTGAGCTTTCAAAAATTTTGGAATTTACTCTGGGGAAATTTAATTGCAACAATTATTCTTGTCTTTGGAACTATTTTTTTAATTATTCCTGGATTGTATTTTTTCCCTAAGTTATATTTTATGAGTACAGCGATCGCTATTGATAACTACAATATTTCTCAGTCCATAGAAAATTCATGGAATATGACAAAAGGCAATTTCTGGTTGATATATAGATCGTTTTTGTTGATGATATTAATAACTTTATTCCCTTTTATATTTATGATTTTTATCAGTGAATACTTTGGAATTTTAACCTATTTAACAACCTTTGTTGCGGTCTTACTGGGGAACGCTTTTATCATTCAAAATGCCTTGATGTACGATCGACTTAAATCTTAAGCAAGAATCTTTTGTAAGGCAAAAACTACCGCCAGTGTAACCACAACCACTTTATTTATACTAACTTGAAGATTAGATTTTTTATCACCCATCATCTGTCTCTAAACCCTCCTGCTAATAAAATAAAAAAAAGAAGGGTATAGACTCCTGATATAAACCCTAAAATAAATAAAATCATATATTAAGCTAATATTCTATAGCCTCCTTGCCAACGAGTAAAGAAAATGTTTTGGTGAATTTTGCTGTAACTTCCATCATGATATTTGTATCCACTCCACAGACTCCCGTATGGATCATGGGCTACTAATTCTTTACCGAAAATTCCAACCAAACAAATAACATGACCGCCTCTCGGATTATTCAATTTCCCTCTGTGTAAAATATTGCAAGGGACAACAAATCCTTTTTTTAGTAATTCCAAAATAAAAGGTTCATCTCGATCGGTCATCCACTTCGTAGAAATACCGTAATCCTTAATTACTTGAGTTTGGACACCATGATAGATTGTATCACCCAAAGAAAAAACCTTTTTTAAGTACCCGTCGTCGCCCCCTAAGCCGTCGTTTATCTGGCAAACTCTCAGTAGCCAATCAAGGTACATCGCATTACTACTGCTATTACAGGTACGGTGTGGCTGCTTGTAATTGTCTCTTTGAGAGAAATAATTGCATTTTGTGGCGTGTACCTTTTCGATGAGGGCTTCAGGGGATAAATTCTCTCGATCGTATTTTCTTAATCTTTCGTATTGGCGGTTAATCGCCTCTAAAGTACTCATTTTATTTTCTCAACTAAATCTTTAATTATTGAAAGGATCAACTGCTTATCTTTAATCTCTATTTTTTGAAGAGAATCATAAGCTAGTTTTAAATATCGTCTTATTCGTTTTAAGGTATTCGATTTTTGCATAATCAATTATCGATACTTGCATTATAATTGTCATTATACGATTAGTAGCAGAATAATGGTTAGTTTGCCAAGCAAAAGTATTAGGGATACGATCGGTATTGATATTGTAGAGAGGGCGATCGTCTGGAGTGCTTTGTTGCTTCGGTCTGCTTATTTACAGGAAGAAGAACGAAGCTTAAAAGATGCTTTTCAAATAGCTATCAAAAGTAGCTTGAGACAAGGAGAATTGATTAGTCAAGTTGTCTTAAGTTGTTCCGTGTATTACGGCTCTAAAGCTCTTAATTTAGGCGGTAATATTTTAGAGAGTATTTTAGAAAAATCAAATCAAGCGATTACCTATTTAGGTAAAAATTTGGTTAGTAGCGACGAAGGCTTGATGGTGTTAGAAGATGAATCTAAAATTGATTCATTAGAGAAGTATTTCTATTGGAATTGTCAAAATTTACTGGCAAACAATATTGAAGAGAATTTACCGAGAATATCGTCTTTGCCCGTTTTCAATGGTACAAATGCTGAAAAAGCATTAACGGTAACAGCAATAATCGACTTTGATTTAGAGCATTTCTTGTTATTTGATAATCTTGTTGAGAGCGTAGGAGTAAAAGCTCAACCGACAACGACTGAACCTTTATCCCTAGTAGGTGACTCTATATTATTTGGAAACAACTTTTTAGTAGGAAATTAAATGGCATTAACAGAATCACTTAATCCCCACGATTGATGGTAGAAATAATACACCTACTAGCAGTCAGGCGCAAGCTAATCACCCAAATGGTAGCTTCGTCATTGCAAAATTCAACTCTTTAATCGCAGAACTGCAACCGATAATAACATCTTTACAAAATTTACAAAACGGTATAGACGCTAATCAAATATCGATCGGTAATAACCAATTATCGATCGATACTATTTTCAATTCTTTCACTTTTGCCCAAGCCTTAAATTTTGCTTATGATGACTTTGGCAATTTAATAATTAGCCCCAGTAACGTAAATGTTCTCACTAGTGTCAAAAATTTTTATAACGATAATACGATCGAGATTAATGATTATCAAATTGGAGCGAACAATTATGCACCAGATACTAATCAAATAACAGAATATGGAATATCAAATTTAGCAAGAAACGGATTGACCACAATTGATCCTCTTTCAGATTTATCAGGTAGTTTTGTTATTAATTTTACCTATTCTAATTTTGATAACTCTATAGTTGGTAATTCCTTATTAAGTATCCATGTGATACAAGGAGCAAATGATATAAGTGGTGGTTTTGGTGGTGGTTCTGGTGGCGGTTCTGGTGGCGGTTCTGGTGGCGGTTCTGGTGGTGGCTCTGGTGGCGGTTCTGGTGGTGGCTCTGGTGGCGGTTCTGGTGGTGGCTCTGGTGCATAAATCATGAGTATTACGTTGATTACCACGTCTAAAAATAGACCAAAGATGTTACTTGAAACTGCTTTGTCTATTTCAAAACAAACTTTACAACCTGAGCAATGGATAGTTTACATTGATGATGATTTATCTAAATACCAAAAATCGATCGATTTAATCAAAAAGCTTGTACCACAATCTAAAATCATTGGGGGTGTTGCAATTGGAAGGGCAAAAGCTCTAATTAAATGCCACCTAGAAGTCAAGACTGATTTAGTCGGCTGGGTTGACGATGATGATTGGTTAGATTCTCAATGTTTAGAAATCTGTAAAAAGACAAACTCAACTCTGTGTTATACGCAATATTATTTAGTGAAGAATAAAAAATTATTTTTTCCTGACATAAATAATATTGAATATGATTTTACAAAACTAAATCGATTATTTTTACCGTTTCACTTTAGGTTATTCTCTCTCGATTTATATAAATTAGTAGGGGGAATAAACGAAAATCTGAACTCAGCCATAGATTTTGAATTAACCGCTCGTATGTGCTGGGAGGTGCAACCTATTAAGATTAACAGACCACTGTATTACTATCGAGTACATCAAGTTAGGATGTCAACTAACCTTAGAGGTGAACAAAAAGAAAATGCAAACAAGGTAAAAAGATGGGTAAACCAAAAGTTTTTGGAATTGGCTTAAGCCGTACGGGAAATAAATCGTTATTTAAGATTTTAAAAGTATTAGGTTACAAACCCAAGTTTTTGCCAAAAATGAAAGACATTTGTCAACTCAATTCAGCGACTGACATTTCATGTATATGTTTTTTGGGAGAAATAATTAAGCTATATCCAGAGGCAAAATTCATTTACACAACTCGTGACTTGAACACATGGGTAACTTCTTGTTTGAATTACCTTAAACCGACGAATGATGCTTACTTAAATTATTTAAGGAAAGAGGTATATGGGAATATTCTGCCATCGAGAAAAGATTTGATTCAAACGAAAGCGAGGATAGAGAATAAAATTCAATCTCTTGAACATTTAATTTTAAATATCGAAGATGAAAACAAAATAGAAAAATTGTGCAACTATCTTGATGAACCTATTATAAAAATTGATTACCCACATTTAAAATGAGATTATCTGAAGTTCCAAACGGAAAAGAATTATTATGGTTTTTTGATGAAAACTTAGAGAGTGAATTGCTTTGGTTCGAATATGCTATTACTTCAAGACTGCAACAATCAGCTTATATCTTTGAGCAAAATTTAAATATTGATTATGCGATCGATTATTTAGATAATGTCAAGTCAGTTTGGCTTGAATTATTTGCAAATGAAAAAATAGTTCAAAATCTAACACCACAATACAGGTACGATTTCGAAGGGACTTATTTATCTGATTTTTCTGACCATGGAGACGACAAAATTGTCTTGCCCGCCACAGAAAACTCAGTTATCATAAATTTTTCTTATTATTCTAATGAGCTAAGCTTTTTCAGGGATTTTATGTCTTTTTTGGGAGATATCAATCGGTTTCTACGTGCGATCGAAAGAAATGACACCTTTAATATCCAAAAATTAGAAAATCAACTTGGTATCCCTTCAGAATTATTGAGCAATCCTGATATACCTGATTTAGCAATACTAAAAGAATTGGGAAATTATTCAAAATTGTCTAATGTGTTGCCTAGTAATTTTGAAAATGATTATTACAAGATTAAACAATTTTCTCTTGTGACAAAATCATTTGAGCAAACTTTTTCTTTGCTTGACTTACAAAATATTTTTTCCAATAGAAATAGCGGTAGCGATGTTATTGTTAATGGCGGGTGCTTTAATTCTTTGAAAGCTACATCTAACAATCAAGAGGCATTAGATTCTTTAATTTTGCCGCCAGCATTGGATTATCGAAATATTTCTAACTTAAAAAATAATGTTCCAACACTTTCTTTTACACAAGAACCTTTTTATGAAGGGTTTTCTGTTTTTGGAATGTTGCACGAAAAAAAAAGCGGACAAAATATTTTTTTAGGGACACCATTAGTCTCTCTTAGTTTTCGAGATGTATTTTTATCTCCTACCTTTTCATCTGTTTTAGACGATGTTTACAGTGAGTTTTCTTCAGTAGGAGGGAGTATAAAAGGGTATTGGCTTCAAAGAGGAAAAACTCAAGAAATTAGAGAAGCAATAAAAGATTTTTTCGAAGACCACTTTAAATTAAAAGATTTTATATTAGAAGGAATTTATAAAATGAGTTTTTTGCAAAAGATAGACGAAATACACGCCTGTTTAGGGGCGGGTGAATTTGCATATGATAATCAAGCAAATGAAGCATACATGAATATTGCTAGGCGATTAGATACTCTATGTAAAGCTTATGGGGTAGCCTTCAACTTAGATGGATCAATTGTTGCGACTAGGCAACGATACTCAATTCCTCTAACTGAATCAAACGGGCAACTAACCGCTACAATCCCCGATGGATGGGCTAGGGGACAATTCGCAGACAATAAAGGTGGCGGTACAACTGGGCAATTGGGAGGATTATCTAGTGAAGAAAGGACAGGAATAGTTTACCAACAACGATCGAATAAAATCGCCAATCCTAACGAAGAGAATATCGAAAATATTGTTTATACGCAAGGCGATCTCATTTTATGCGAAAACTTCTTACAGGTTTTCGAAAGTTATTTGGAAGATTTAGATAAAGGGTTGAACTGGCAGGAAATGGGTTCTAGTTTTCTCCCTAGTGCTGATGGTAGTCAGTTTTGTAAAATAGAAGGCATGGGCGGGCTATTAGCAGAGGTAGCATATATGTTATCGGCAATCTCAGGTGCAATTTTTGAGAGTAAAAATTTAAATTTGCAGATTTATAATGCTGTTTTGCAAAATTTAAAAGCTACAGGTTTACCGCTAACCAATCAAGTTTTGAAAGTTGGAACGGGAGAAGAAGGATTGGGCGGAGAAGAGATTGAAGCTGATATGCTTTTGCCGAAATTACAAACCGACGCACCAAATTTAACAAAGCAAAATATGGCCATTCTGCAAAATTTAGCTGTGTTAATGGGCATATTTAATGAAGCTGTTGTAGAAGAAGATCAAGAAGAAGAAGTAGAACCATAAAAATGCCTAATTTAAAAAAAACATTATCGCCTTTGAGTCTGCTTAAATACGGTATAAAATTTAGTCCTGTAGGTGTGCTGACAGAAGTTCTGATTGACTTTTTCGATGCTGAACCAGTAGCCGGCGGAACTGTTCCACACTGGGCATTAAAGCCCGAATCGATTGAACCTATTCCAAATGCCACCCCTTCACCTATACAAACACCAAAAAATAGGGTGAAACCTGCACCACGTAGACTTTATACCAACCTAACTATCGAACTTAATCCTCTGATTACTTTTCCCGATATTCCAAAAAGGAAATATCAAAATCCAATCAATAACAGCAGTGATACAACGTTTGAATATAAAATACAGATTGAAGAAGGTTTAAGCGATCGAACTTTTGGCTGTCTGTTAGCTCGACCTTATTTCACAGAACCAATTCCATGGTGCGACCCTGAAATTGAACAAAATTTCTGGCAAAACCTACTCTCTGAAACAACCGCTCTCATTGAAGAAATCGTAAGAGAAATAGCAGAAGATAAAATAAAAGATGCTGCTAAACTAGCTTTTCTTCTTTTGCCACTGCCAAAATACTTAAAACCTATAGCTATATTAGGAATTGAAGCAATTACTAGAATATCGGAATATTACAACGATCGTAATGCAATAATCGATAATTATGCAATTACAGGATTATTGGGTACAGGAGGAATAACGAAAATACCTTGTCCTCCACTAAAAATAGATCCTGAATCAGAACCTTTTGAATTAACATCTAATTCAGAAAATAGTGAGTGTTGCATCCCGTTGTCTCTTTATGACGATAAAGAAGGAGGTAAAGGTACTCAGATTCATATTTTATTTAATAATCCAAGTATAGACAATGGAAAGCGAAAAAAAGAGTTGACAATTCCTTTTTGCAAAGATGAATTAATTAATTATACAGTAGAAGAAATAAAAGCAGTTTTACCCACCTCTTTGAACATGGGAAAAAAACTGCATCAAATAAAACTAAAAAATATCAACTCAGATGGATATAGTCAAGTTGGTATTTTAAGAACTTTTGCCACATATAATAGCGTAGATGATCAAGAATCATTTTTAGATTCTGTTGTCGGACCTTTGATTGATGGTTTTTGCTCCGAATCGGTGAGTATTGAAGGTAGTTTCTCTAAGACTTTTACCAACACCCCCGCCGTAAGCTCTGGAACTTTTTTCCCTTACTCTGTAACTCTTGTAATGTGGAATCAAGAACACAAACAGTGGGTATGTGCGGCAAAATGGGATGTTAGATGAAATATAAACCTGTACAATTTATACGTTCACCTGTAGCCGATTGTATATTATCTTTATTCCCTTGTATATAACTAATCCAAGCTGAATGAGTTTTGAATACGATTTTGCCAAGTGATTTGTGCTGTACATATCGAGGCGTTAATGATTTTCTTTCTAAAGTAAACCCGCAAACCACAGGATTGTGATTTAATCCACCAATACTTAATCTAGTATTATTTGTATTTTCTTCATATTTTACAATAATATTTAAAATTGCATTTGAGTCTGTCAAATACTCTACATGATTACGGATAAGCATTAATTAAAAAAATAAAAAAACAATATTTATTTATTATACTGATTTTATTAAAGTATTTAAAATTTAAATATTTCAGCGTTTTTGTTATTATTAAAATCTATATTATATTATAGTATTTTTACTAAAAGATTTTATATATGGACTTATATAGCTCCATACTGGTATGAAATTAATCTCACCTGCTGCATTAGCAAAAATTTTAAACTTGCCTTACTATGATGTTGCCAATCAAATAAAGCGAAATGGATACTTAGGTATTATTTATTATTCTGGTAGAAGATATTTAACTATTTTAAATGCAAAAAAAATAGCACAGCAAACACAACATAAAACAGAAAAACCAATCGCTGAAATTCTCACAGAGATTGACTTATATCGACCTTGACATTTTTTTTCTTGTTGGTTAAAGTGAAAATTATTGAATTAAAAAATGATTTTTCACATTATGCCTAAAATTTCACCTAGCGTTGTTTTCTCTGGTATCGAATTAGTCGCCGCTAATGGCTCAGTAACAGCAGAATCAATTTGTATTCCTTTAACTTCGTTGTCTGGAATTTCTAGCGCAGAAGCAGAACCAAGTACTGGTGACGGTGCGGAACTAATTAGAGTCTTGTTAGAAACAGCAAACACGAACGTTAACGCTTTAGCTGACAGCGTAAAACCCGCAGAATTGACAATCACTAAAACTCAATCATTAGCACAGCAAAATGTAGGGCAAATCAGAAATATTTTTGCGGTCAACGCTGACATAGCCTATGACAGCACAGTAGCAAGTATTGTGCCAGAAGCATAGGAGAAAAACAAGTGGCTAATAAAGATAGTTACGTAGTAGATCAATATCAAAGTGATTTTGGTGATCTCTATTTTGACATTAGATTTTCTGTTGATCGCCAAGAACAAGTACCCGTCCCTTTTTCTCAACCTTTGCCGACAGCTATAACACCTCGTTGTGGTGGAGCTAGGCGATTGTTTTCCATGAGAAAAGGTATTTTAGTTTTTACTGACAATACTTCCATTGAGTTACCTATTCCTACGCTGGCTCAAGTACCTTCTTTTGCTAGTGTTTACGGAGCAAATCCAAATGTAGCTTGTATAGTTATTAAAGGAGAAAAATGGAAAGCAATTCCTCCTGGCATTTTAGGGGGCAACTATGCTGTCACTCCAATTGATGGTGCAACGAAACCAGCAAAATCTGGTTTTCAATATCGCTATTATTTAGATGGCGGAGGTGCAAATGATGCGATAATCAGAAACACATCGATCGAGACTTTACCAAGCTCTATTTTTGTAGCACAACAAGAGTGTTTAGATAAAATATTAGGCTCAGACGCACTATCCTGCGGAATTAGTGGCGGTGGACTTAAACCTCGTAGATTTAAGGGGCAAAGATCTAATTCAGCTACAGGGGGAGTAATTAGTAGACAAATAATTGTCTCTCAAAACACTGAAACAGACATAAAAACTTGTGGTGCAACCGTGATGACTAATTTTAACTGCCTCGGATACGAAGGTACTTCAATAGAGAATGCACAAGATTATTATGTTTTTGGAGAATAATGATTCTTTGCAATTATAAGACAGATATTGGCATAATTTTAAAAAATGAAAAGCCGTTCATTCAAGGGATTAACAAAGAGTCTAATGATTTTATCCCTTTTGCTGATTTATTATTGCAAGTTTCAAATTATATCCCCATTGATGGATACAATCTATTTTCTGGCAATAAAAAGGCTTACTGTCAGTCAAAATTAATCCAGAAAAAAAGACGAATATTAATCGAAGATCATAATTCAATTTTTGAATTAGAATATTACGAACCTTTTACAAACATTGATTTTCAAGCGATTAATGATTTACAAATCAAGTTAGAAACGATCGGCGAACAATTTAATGATTATTTCTTAAACCTGAAATTATAATGGCACTTTTACCTCCAGCTAAAACAAGAAGGTATGAAGTAATAAAATTTGTCTATACGGCTGATAACGGACAACAATTTATTCGTACTCAAAGAATCGATAAAGATATTTTAGGAAATAGGTTTATTGATTTGCCTAATTGCTTTCAATTGGCAGAACAAAAAAGAGTAAAAGATAAAATTTGGGGTGATCCAAGCAACTTGAGACGAACTGTAACAGAGTACGAAGAACCAGATAATGCAACAGGTAAAGCTCAAGTAACTATTTACGTGCCTGAACCACCAACAATAGGTACAGCTAATTGCTTGAGAGAAATACTGTTTATTGTTAAAAATAAGTTTAATCCTTTAAATATTGGTAGTTGTTTGCGATACTTTGGTGAAAAGCGATTTTCGGAAATTAGACCTAACAAAATTGAATCATCATAGCTATGACTATAAAACGAATCTACTCAGGGTTAGCCACAGGACAACAAATTAATCGAACAGAAGAAATAACAGGTGCAACAGCTATTTTTCTGTTAGCACCTGATATATCAGATGAAATTGTAATCGATTTTAATTTACAGTTTCCTGTTTCAGCAACTCAGAACAAATTAATTATTTTGAATGAGAACAATACCCTTGATAGTTTTTTTGTTTACCCCATTCCTTCAGAATATCAAGAAGCAGATAAATTATATGGAGCTTTTCTAACTACAGAAAATATAAATATAGAAATTTATGCTTTCTTTCCTGAAATATCTCTGAAAACGATAAAAGAACAGATAGAAGAAATACGAGAAACGCAGAAACAAAGAGTAATAATTGATTCATTAGAAATTGGTAATGAATTAGCTCAAAATACCGCTCTTATTGCTTTGTCATCAGCGTTGATACCAATAACAGGGGGGCTTTCCACTACGGCTCTACCACCACTTACCGCAGGTAGTTCACTTCTTTTACCTTTTTTATAAAATATGGACATTAACCCACTAGCTCTGTCTAATAATACGATCGGAGCATCTTATGAGGTAAATAAATTTATTTATCCTAGTGAGCCTTTACCTAGATACGAGTTATTAATAACAGGCAACTTACAACCAAACCAACGATTACAATGGCACGCTTCTAGAATCAGTAATGCTGATTTAATGGCAAAATCTTTAGCTATCAAAAAAGTCAATGCGATCACACCGACAGATGAAATCAGGTTAACTTTGATAGATCCAAGCAGCAGTTTCCATCATTACGAAGCAACACTAAATTTACAAAATAATTTTGTAAATTTTGGTGAAATTTATATTATTTCGTTTGCTCCTTTAATTATTTCCAATAACTGGATCGTGCAACTAAGACCAAATACTGTTATCAACCAAGGATTTTTGTACTGCACTTTAGCTAATTTAAATGGTATTCACGAGGGAAAAGAAGTTTAAAAATGAACCAGAGTATAATCAAGCTAAATAAAGCTAAATTCAATATATCTTGGAGTAACAGACCAGAAGACAAAGATAAAATAATTGTTGATTTCAATTCAATAATTAACCACTTTCAGTTATCGGGTAAATTTCAATTACTCCACTGGCAAGCAAAGCCTAGAGGATTAAGACAATGGGGACTGTATGATAATCAACTTGATACTTATACCTCAATGAAAAAGATTGATTTAAGAGGTAAAAAATGTTGTGGGTTACAAATGGATGAGGAAAAAATAATTTACCCACCATCGGCTGTTATTTTAATTCAGAATGAAATTTCATAAAATTTTCTTATCAATTATATTAGCCTACAAAAAAATGGATAGTTATATTATTACTACAGGAGTCGCCATTATAATCGCAATTTTTTCGGCGATCGCTTTTCTACATAGTCAAAATGGTCAAAAAATTGATTCTTTGATACAAGAAGACAAACAAATGATCAAAATTTTATACGATGGGCAGGCTGATTATAGAGAAGAGATCTTTAATTTAAACCAAACAATTCAAGACCAACAAAAAGCAATTAATACTTTAAGTAGTGCTTTAGAAGAAGCCAATAAACAAGATGAGGGGAGGTAATCCTGATTTTAAAGTTGCTCTAATTTTTTTAATCTTTTTATTTTCTTTGATAGGGTACTTAAGTTTTCACGATAAAAATTTGGCAACACTAGAAACCTTATCATTGTCAGCCATGACTGGTGTTTTTGGATTCCTTACAGGTTATCAAGTGGGGAAAGGTTTTGATGATGAATAGTTTCTTCGTCTCATAAGCTCTTGGTCGCGAGTTCAAATCTCGCTTCAGCCATTTAAAATTATAATTTCAAACAGACAGAGAAATTCATGGTCTAGGGTTTAAATTCGAGTAAAACCCAGTTATTTTTGGGTTTTTCTTATTTCGTTGATCAATTGTTCATTAAGACTTTTCAAGAAAAATTACAGTATTAAACTGATTAAACCTGAATAAAATTTAAGTATTTAACCCACTTTGTCAATTTGTTGACAGGGCTAATAGAGGTTGCTAAGCACTGAATTTCGACTAACTTGGTACAGTAAGCCTATCGAATCTGTAAACTAATATTTTCAACGAAAAATTGTTTCATTTTTATTCTACAAACAAACAAAAAAAAATCCCGCTCTACAAAAACGGGATAAAAAGATAAAATTCAATTATTGATAAAATCGATCGAAATATTAGTGAATCGAACAACTACTACGATAATGCCAACGTAACAAAGTTCCTGCGATCGCAAATTTCATTACTTCTAAAAACCAAAAACTACCTTGCCAATACTTCATCGCTGTAGGCATTGCGGTAATGTCACCACTACTAAATTGGTTGAATAATAAACCCCATGCAGTTAAATTAGGAGTAAAAAAGTAGGTATATGCTAAAGCAATCAATAACAATAAACTAGCAAAAACAATATTAATCGCTTTTCTATCTTGGGTTAAATAACCTCGTGCAGAAAAAACGAGAGTGCCAGTCAAAATCAACGAAGCACAAACTATTTCAATGTGATTAAAAACGCCAAAAATCAAAAAACCAGCACTAGCAAAATCAGTACCATTCATCATGCCACTAACTGATAAGCTAGGTATCAAGACAAAATCTAAAACAACACTGCCACTCAACCAAAATCCTAAAGAAAATAATATAATTGCTGACCAATTGATTTCTTTACGAGTGGTAGAAAAGATCGTATTCATATTTTTATAACCTCTTCAAAAACTCTTATTTATATATATCTATCTATACGATACCTTACCTAATCTAGTTTGTTCGTTAAGTATTTTAAACAATAACGAACTTATATTACACACAATTTAGTTAAGAGTTAAGAGTTAAGAGTTAAGAGTTAATTGTTTTATATTTTGGGTAATCATCTGAGCTAAAATATCACTACTATCAGCCAAAGCTAGATTCCCTGCATTTTCACTCATCGTCTTTAATCTATCTTCATCTTCTAATAAATCAAGAATTGTTTTGGTGAGAATATCGGTAGTTAAATCTTTGACAGTGCTGGCGGTTAGCTGTTTTTCTCGAAACATCAAGGCGGCTTTACCATTCACAAATTCTTGTCCGTTATAATACTGATGATCTTCTGCCGCATAAGGATAAGGTATTAAAACTGAAGGTGTTTTTGTAATCGCTAATTCGGTTAAAGCACCAGCACCAGAGCGACTAATGGCTAAATTCGCTCTTTGTAATAATGCTCCCATACGATCGTAAAATGGCATTTCTAAATAATGTGGATGCTGAAAACTACCTACTTCTTTGTCGTTTTTCCCTGTTAAATGAACGATGTAAGCATCTTTTTCTAACAAACTAGGTGCTGACTGCCTTACTAATTTATTCAGTCCCACAGCTCCTTGTGAGCCTCCCATGGCGACGATTAAGAAAGCTTCTTCAGGGATATCTAATTCTAATTTTTGTGGTGTGATAAATTCATCTCTAACGGGAGTGCTTACCCATTTTGTCTTCGCTTTAGGTAAATATTTTTCTGTACCGGGAAAACCAATACCAACACAATCGCAATAACTACCAAAAACTTTAGTTACTTTACCCGGTATATAATTCGATTCATGCAAAATAACGGGAATTTTCGCCATTTTAGCGGCAATAATCGCCGGGGCGGCAATGTAACCACCTGTGGTAAATATAAAGTCTATTTCGTTATTTTTGACTATTTGATACGTTTTAGCGATCGCTTGAAGCATTTTTGCCATAACAATCAATGTTTTGACACCTAGGCTTGTCTGAAATCCTTCGATATCGATCGTATGTAAGTGATATGAGGAAGGTAAGAGTGTTGTTTCTAAACGATTAGGTACACCTAACCATTCTATTTGATAATTATCTAACTGCTCGGCAACAGCTAAAGCAGGAAAAAGATGTCCGCCAGTGCCACTAGCGGCGATTAATAATTTGGGTTGATTAGTAGTCACAGAATAATGAGTAATAAGTAATGAGTAATGAGTAATGAGTAAGGAGGATTAATTATTCACTCCTACTTTCCTAACTCCGAATTCCGAATTCATTCATTGTCAATTGTCAATTGTCAATTGTCAATTATTAATATAAATCACCACTTTCTTGCAGTGAATGTAATCTTTGATAAATTCCACCTTGAGCTAATAATTGCTCATGATTACCTATTTGAGCTATTTTACCTTGATCTAAAACAATTATTTTGTCTGCTTCTCTAACTGTACTCAAACGATGAGCAATAATAATTGTAGTACGAGTACCTAAAATAGAACGCATTGCTAGTTGAATTTCTCTTTCTGATTCGTAGTCTAAACTTGAGGTGGCTTCATCAAAAATCAAAATATCAGGATTCATAATCAACGCCCGAGCAATACCTAAACGTTGTTTTTGCCCTCCAGAAAGTCTTACCCCTCTTTCACCAACGATCGTGTTATATTTATCTGGTAATTCATTAATAAATTCATCTACCCTCGCTATACGACAGGCTTGTCTAACTCCTTGTTTACTAATTTGAGGATTACCATAGACTAAGTTATCAAAAATTGTACCATTAAACATATCGACTTCTTGATGAACGATCGCTAAACGACGACGATAACCTGCTACATCGAAACGTCGAATATCCACACCATCAAGTAAGATATTACCTTCAATAGGTTCAAAATAACGGAAGAGTAATTTAACTAAAGTCGATTTACCTGAACCAGAACGACCAACTAAAGCTACAGTTTCATAAGGCTTAACTAATAAATTGATCTTATTTAAGACTAATCGATCGTGATGATAACCAAACGAAATATTTTTAAGTTCAATTTCACCTGTAAACTGATAGATATTTTCTGCTACATTTTCAGGTAACAAACTCGCACTTTCTGGAGAGACAGGTAAATTCATAAATTCATGAAAACGAATCATCGAGGCATAACGACGGGCAAAAGTCTCGGCTAAATTACTAATCGGCTCAAGTTCAGAATAAGCCATACTAGCAACAGTATAAATTGTAATAAAATGACCGAGCGAAATTTCTTGTCTTACTGTCGGAATTAAGATAGCGATAAAGACTAAGAATAAAGACAATTGTACGATCGTTCTCGACCAAGTTGCTAATTTTACATAACCTAAATGAATCCGATTAATAACTATTTTGTATTCACGATTTAATCTTTTATTTTGGCGTTTTAATTCTTGTGCTTCTGTCGCAAATGCCTTAACTGTTTTAATATTGGTAATTAATTCTGAGGTTCTACTTTCAGTGTTTTCTTGATATTTATCTAACAATTGTTCTCGTTTAATTAATTCTTTTAAGCTAATTAAAGTAAAAACTAAAATCAAACCAAAAGAGATGATAAAACCAATTGCGATCGATTTTTCTAACAACAAAATCACCACAAAAATACCTAAAACACGAATCAATTTAGGCAGTAGTTGCCCTGACACTTCAGGATATGTCCATGTATGATTAGAAATCCCTCTAGCAACTCTTCCTGCTATTCTACCTGGATTATTTTCATCATAAAAACTTAACGGTAACGTTAGTACTTTTTCGATCGCTTTTTGAGAATGATCTCGACGAGCTTTTAAGGCAATTTCCCAATTATACCAAGAACTTGTCCACGGTTGAATAGGAGCTCTGACTACCGTAATTACAAAAATAATCGCTACTAAAATTGCTAATTGTAAATTACTTTCTTGCCAATTAAGGTTAATAATTCGACTAATTTTATTGACGATACCGATTAAAAATGGATCTAAATTTTGCCCCGAAATAATATTAAGTATTTGTCCAACAAGGTAAGGAACTACTAAATCAATTAATTCAAATAAACCAGCAATTCCAATACTTAAAAAGACAAAAAACCGATACTTATTATAATATGTGATTAAATCTTTAAATGAAGTCATAGTTATAACAATTGACAATTAATAATTAATAATTAATAATTGCCAATGAAAGATAAGCAATGATTATTCGCTTTTTATTGGTTTACTAATTCTCAATTTTCCACTCAATCTTTTTTATCGGGTTTTGAGTTAGATTTATTATTGTAGCTCGTTTTACCTCTGTTTGTTTTTGGTACAGGTTTAATACGAGGGCAAGCGTAAGGAATGACTTTTTTTATTTCAAATTTATCTCCTTTTCTGACACACAAAATTTTGTAAACATAACCAATCCATAATTTTTTGCTTTTTGCCCAATCATAAGAATTGAGGAAAGTGTATTTAAATTTTTTGATAAAGCCAGTTTCTTTAGCAATTTTACGAATATCTTTGGTCATCATCGATCGTTGTACGGTAAGATTTTTTTGTGCTGTCCAAATACCGATAAATTCCCAATGCTCATCCTCTGTTGGGTTTGAAGGCATATTGCCATCCCAAGCAATAATTTGTAAACTAATCAGCTTGTCATCCTTCATTTTCGGATAACCTCTAAACCAATGAAGCCCAAGAATATATTCTTTGTTTTGAGCAATCCAATATAAACGAGCAGTTTTAAATGTCGCTTCTATTTGTAAACCATCAGGTAAAATTAAGGTAAAAGGTTGTTCAGGTTCTGATGGTGGTACTAATATACCTTTTATTTCGGCGATTGCTTGATGACAGCCATTTCCTGCTAAAATTTTGTAACGCTTACGTTCTGTTTTACCTTCTTCAGAAGACATAGAAGTTGTCGATTGATTCTGAGTTAATGTAGCAGTAGATTTAGTAGTGATATCAGTAACTTCTTTTTGCGAAAGATGATGAGTATTAGTATTTTTAGTTGAAGATGTTGATTTTTGACTTGGAAGAGATTGATTAGACATACTTAAAGTGATATTTTAAATTTTGTTTCTACAGTTTAAAAACCTAAAGGGAATAGCTCAAACTCAAATCAAGAAAAAATGAAAAAAAGTTACCCACTAAATTCAAGGTGTAATATATATACTTATTACTTTAGTTAATCAGCAATATAACTAATAATTAAATATTCAAGTCACAAAAAATATTACATAAATTAACTTCTAAAACTTAATTATTCTAGTTCATAATACCCAATTATTGTTAATTTTTCGCCACCTCTGAAATCTTTACCTAAAAAATACATTATTTTCATTAGATATTTATAATATAGTCACGACTAGCGTCATTTTATTTCCGTTAAAAGATAATTAAACAATCTTCGTTCAAATTTTGTTATCCGAAAATTAATCATTTTAACCCTAATAGACGCAATATACTCTCGATCGTTCCCGCTAATTGGCATAAACAAACGAAACTTAATAATAATATAACAAGTGTTTTTTGTTAATATTTTTAACCACATATGTGTTGATAAGTTGATAACACAAACCATAATTAGAAACTAAATTACCGATAATTGACAACTATTTTGGTTATTAACAATTACTTTACTTCAAGCAAAATGAATATCAAAATAAATTTATGGTTCTATCAGTTTACGATCGAGATAATTGATTGAGAATTGTCATTTTTAATGAAGCAAGCTCAAAAGTAATTAAAATCGAGAAAATTTACTTATTGAAATAAATCTGTATTTAATCTATTTCTTGTCAAATTAAAAATTTATTGTCGTAATTAGTAATCATTCAGAAGTAATACCTCTTGTCTTAGTTAGAAGATTCAATAATAAAATTAAATCTTATCAAATTGTAAGATTGTCTTGATTAATTCTAAGCTGAGGTAGCCAACTTCGGGCTTTGTAATCGATTAATCGTCAATTTATTTTCGAGTATTAACTGAGCAAACAAAAGATAAAATACGAATTAATTAATTGTTAAGCAACGGGTTTAAGTATAATAATATCAACAAGCAATCACAAAATATCATCAGGAGAACAAGCGGATGTTAGCTTATTTTCTCGCAATCATCATGGCGTTTAAGAGTATTACTTTATTGTTTAATGCTTTTTTTAGTCCAAAGACACATCGAAAAGACGACTTTCTCTGGAGTGGTTTAGGATTATTTTATGCCTTAATCCTTTGGTTATGTGCCACCAGATTTACTGGAGCGGTTTTATTAGGGCAAGCGGCGGGTGTCGCAATTACATTTGCCTTTATGTGGGAAAATCAATCTTTAAGAAAGGCAATTACGGCTAATTCTGATTCTAACGAAATCTTAGAGGGATTTTCACTTTTGAACTTTATTGGTAAATTTTTGTCAAAAATTTCTAATCGTCAAAAAACTCCCGTCATGAAAGTGCCAGAGTCTGTAACGCCAAAAGCTACACCTGAGGTTGTTTTAGAACAAGAATCAACGACATCCGTGGCGAAGGAAGAAACTTTACCTCAGTCGCAACCGACTTCTGTACCAAGCGAAGACTTTCTCACCGACGAGCAACCCACTATACAGCCAGAAATAATTTCTGATAATCTCAACGAGGAAGAAACATTACCACAACCGCAAATTGCTGAGGATGAAACAAACGAGTCTAGTTTAATTACCGAAGATGATAACGAGCAAGAAGAGGAAGAAGAAGAAGTCAACCAAACAGTAGTAGAGAAAGTCACCGTTATTAGAGAAGAAATAACTTTAACAACGACTCCTGAAAATTCTGAAGCCAAACAAATTGAAGATATTCAAACACAAACTCAACTAGAATCTGAAGAGGAAGATTTTTTTGCTGATACATCTTCTACTATCAACGAATCAATTGATAGTCAGCTAGAAACTAAACCTAATTTTTTCAGCCGAATTGTTAATGTATTCCGTAAACCAAAAACAAAAACAGAAACTACTAAAACTATCTCTACTAATAAGAGTAAACCAGTAGAAAAGAAGGTAGAAAAACAAGAGCCAACTTTATCAAAAACTGATTCACTTAACGATCGTGTCATAATTAATGAAGTTGAAGAATTTTCTTCTGAAAATACAGAGTCAGTCTCAGAAATTGAGCCGCAAACTAGCACAGAAGAAGTAGAAGAAGCGATCGAAAAACAAGATTTATCAGATACCATAGTTGAAAAAGAGAATGATATTCCCTCAACAGAATTTGATTCAGTAAATATCGAAAAAACAACAGTTGATACAACTGCAACTGAAGATATATCTACGGATACGATTGAACAACAAATACAAACACAACCAGTTGAAGAAAATACTTCAATCGAAGAAGAAACTGTTACCGACGAGTTACCATTAGCTAACGAAGAAACACAAACTAATATTGAAGAATTAGTATCTCCAGTTGAGGAAACACAATCTTCCATCTCAGATGTAACAACCAACGAATCATCGATCGAGTTTGAAAAACAAGAGCAAGACAATAGCCAAACATCGTCAGTACAAAATGAAGATGAAGCGGTAGATGAAGATGAGGTAATAGTTGGTGGGATTGAAATAACCGTAGAGCAAGATTTAGAGCCAGAATCTGTTACTACTAAAGAGGAAGAAAGAGAAATACCTAGTCAGGTTAAATCAGATTCTCAAATTGCCGAGAATGTACCATCTCAAGATATTGTTCAATCTCTAAATGATTTACCATCTACTGTTGAGGAAACAAATCCTTGGTTAGATAACCAACAACCATCACCTGTTACCGAAACAAAAAATGATGATACCGACGATGACGATGATGATATTGAGAGTTTAGCTAAACTTTTTGAAGATAATGATAATAATAAAAAATAGTGAACACAAAGATAAAAGGGTGAGGTAGAAAGGATGAGGGATGAATTGAAAGTACTTTCTTCCTTCCGCCCTCGCTCAAGCAGGGCTGTTTCATTCAAAGGAAGAAGAAAATAGCTAGAAGCTCAAAACAAATAGCTAGAAGCAAAAAATAAATAGCTAGAAGCTATTACTACATACTCGATCGAGTGATTTGATCACATTGTCTTTTTATTATTAGAAAAAAACGGCTAAATTTACTGATATTTATGGCGTTGTAGAAATTATAAAAATAAGACATGAAACAGCCCTGCTCTCGCTCAAGGGAGCAATTGACAACTATGGACTTGTTTACATTATTCATTATTAATTATCAACCATGACCAACGAATCTAATTTAACTCCCGAAAGTGCGATCGCTAATCTCCGACAAAAACAAGACTTAGGTTTAAGATATTATGCCGCTTGGTGGCTAGGAAAGTTTAGAGTTAAGACAAAAGAAGCAGTAGAAGCCCTTATTTTTGCCCTTCAAGATGAAGAAGATAGGGCTCCTGATGGTGGTTTCCCTTTACGTCGTAATGCGGCTAAAGCCTTGGGTAAATTAGATTCTCTTAACGCCGTTGAACCTTTGATTGATTGTCTAGATTGTGAGGATTATTACGTTCGTGAGTCTGCGGCTCAAGCTTTGGAAATGTTGGCTGATTCTAGGGCTATTACACCGATAACTAAATTATTATATGGGGCGATCGTTGGTGATAAATTAACTAATTATGCCAAGGAATCAGTCATCGGAAAACCTCATCCTAACCAACCTTATGAGGCTATCTTAGAAGCTTTAGGTACTCTTGGGGCAAAAAATGCTCTAGATTTAATTGAGCCTTTTATTCAGCATCCTATTCCTAAAGTAAGTTATGCGGCGGCCAGAGCTATGTATCAATTAACAAAAGACGATCGTTATGGTGAAATATTAATTAAAGCTTTAGGTACAGAAGAGTTACAACTAAGACGATCGGCATTAATGGATTTAGGTGCGATCGGTTACGTCAAATCAGCAGAAGCAATCAGCGAAACATTAGCTGAAAATAGTCTTAAATTAATCGCCATGAAAGGATTATTAAAAACTCAAATCAGCCAAGACTTAACTACAAATAAAGAGCTATCATCTCAAAGTATTCAATTAATGGATTTAATGGATAGTTTGTTGTAATTAATAATTAATAATTATTGTTTATTTACTATTATCTATTTACTACTAATAATCTGTCTAAAGGAGGATTAAGCAATTAAACGACTCCTTTAAGATTAAGTGGAACTTATAACAAAAATTAAAAATGGACGACGATATTTCTCTGTCTTTAGCTTGGCAAAAATTAGAATCGATGGTTCAATATGCAATCAAACTTATTCCTAATCTAATTTTAGGGGTTATTGTTTTTGTTGTTTTTTGGATTATCGCTCAGCTTGTAAGGACATTTGTCCGTCGAATGGCTAGTAGCCGTAAAAAATCTCGTAATGTAGGATTAGTATTTGCTCGTCTGGCTCAAGGTGCTATTATAATTCTCGGTTTACTGATTGCCGTTACGATCGTTTTTCCCAGTTTTGAACCAGCCGATTTATTATCTACCTTAGGAATAGGTGGTGTAGCAATTGGTTTTGCTTTTCGAGATGTATTACAAAACTTTTTAGCAGGAATATTAATACTCTTAACTGAACCATTTCAAATCAACGATCAAATTGTTTTTAAAGATTATGAAGGTACAGTCGAGAAAATTCAAACTCGTGCGACTACAATACGTACTTATGACGGTCGTCGTGTAGTAATTCCTAATGGTGAATTGTTTACTAATTCTGTAACTGTCAATACTGCCTTTGAAAAACGCCGTTTGCAATATGATATTGGTATTGGTTACGGTGATGATATCGCTCAAGCGAAAAAAATAATTCTTGATGTGTTGCGTAATCAAGATGATGTTGTTCAATCTCCTGAGCCAGAGGCTTTAGTCGTTGATTTGGCAGGTAGTACGATTAATATTCGAGCTCGTTGGTGGATCGATCCTCCTCGTCGTGCTGAAGCGATCGATTCTTATGATCAAATTTTAGAAGTTCTTTGTATTAAACTGGTTGAAGCTGGTATTGATTTACCATTCCCGACACAACAAATTTTATTCCATGATCAAACAGATGAGTTTGATGGCGATCGTTCTCGTCAACGTGAAGGTTGGCCAGCTAATCCTCAAAGCAAATCACCAAGGCAAATGAATTTTGCTCGTGCGGTTAAAAAATTAGCCAATACCGAAAATAACGGTGATGGTAATCATAACTAATACCAAATCTACTCCCCAAAAAATATATCTTTTGTAATTATAAATAATAGAAGCGATCGTTAAATTTATTTCTTGAGACTAAAGATTTAGTATCAGCTAATCTTTTTTTCTTAGCGAGTAATTTTTATGATTGCTATATTTGTTTTTACCAATTAAATGATGCTAAACAGAGTTATTAATTATTGCAAAAACGAACTAACTTTCCCAGCATCTAAACAAACAACTTATTCTTCTTGATTGGATTTAAGTATAAATTGATAAGTCACATAACCAATCACACCTAAAATAGCTAAACTAAAAACTAGTTTCAACAAAGAAAAAACAGTACTTAGTAAAGAGAAAAATATTCCGACTGCAAATAAACTGACTAAAACTTTACCGACTGTTGGCAACATTAAAAACCAATTTTGGGTAGTAGCGATCGCTTTAGAAAATGTCTGTTTGTTAATAGAAGTGTTTTCGTTGGACATTTCTACCTCTATTTCTTCTAGTTTTTCTTTCCAATTAGGTTTAGGTTCTGAACTCATAATACTTTATTTATTTTCTAAAAATATCTTGATAATTTAATTATAGCGTTCCCTACGATCATAAAGTATCATCTAAATTTGTAAGTTCTGTTTCCCTTGGCGAAGAAAAGCTGTCATTAGTCATTTCAATCGATTATTTTTACCTATTGCTATAATTATTGTGTACTTCAAATTATTAAGCTATTAAAAATGTTTAATTATTAATAGTAATAAATTTTAGCTGAGTCTGTTTTCAAGGAAAACTTAATTATTATTAAATCAATAAAATCGATGAATAACAAATTCAAATACAGATCTTTGTGTGGCGTAATTTCTAGTTGTCTATGTCTAATTGCTGTTCATCAACCTCAGGCTTTAGCTCAGTTTAGAGGGCAAGATTCACAACAGTTTTTTGAACGTGGGAATGACATTATCGAAGAGCAAATTCAAAAACTACAACAAGAGAATAAACCACTACCTCAAAAAAAAGAAACTCCGACACTTATAACTGAATCAGAATCTGATCAAATCAAGCCATCATCACAGATGGAAAAAGAAGAAACACAACAACAAATAGACGACAACATTAAGATTAATGAAAATGAAAAATAATCGTTTTTTAGTTCATAAGTTCACTAAACTTGTTCTTTAATATTTAGCTTAAAGATTAGATTGAATAACTATCAAATCAACATTTTAGTTAGTAGTAATCTCAGCTATCAAGATTTTGAATTAACAGGTAAATAAATTTTAAATAATGAGCCTTTTTCCTCTTCAGATTCAACTTCAATTTGACCATAATGAGACTCAACTATTTTATAACATAAATATAAACCTAATCCATGTCCTGAGCGTTTATGATTACCTTGGCGGAAACGATCGAATATTTTATGCTTACTTTCGGTACTAATTCCTATTCCTGTATCTTCAACTTCAATTAAAAGTATTGGCGAAGATATTTTATATCCATCAGTTTTAATTACTTTGCTCGGTGCTGATTTTAAACTAATTTTAACTTTGCCACTGTCAGTAAATTTAATTGCATTACTAACTAAATTGACAATAACTCTTCTTAATTCTAAACGATCGCCAACTATTTCTTCTCGCTGTGCTGTATTATCTAGATCCAAAGCGAGATTTTTTTCATCCGCTAAAGGAAATAATTCGGTACAGACTTCCTTAATTAATTCCCATAAATCAAAAGATTTAAAATTAAGACATTTTTGCCCTACTTCATAACCATAAACTTCCAACAAGTTATTCAATAAAGCTAATAAATTTTGATTACTACTACCAATATTAGTCAGGGCTTCTTGAACAGTATCAGAAAGATCGCCAAAACAACCTTGTTTAATCAGTAATAACATTCTATCTATTGCCACCAATGGTGTTCGTAAATCATGAGTTAAACAAGAAACGAAACTTTCTCTTTGTTCGATCGTCTCTTTTAACCTCAATAGACAACGTACTCTTGCTTGTAATTCATCAATTTGAAAAGGTTTATGTATAAATTCATCCGCCCCAGCATCTAAACCTTCTACAACACTATTCTGTTGATGGGCTGTAATTAAAATAATTGGGATAAAAGGTAGATTAGGATTACTACGAATACGTCTAGTAACTTCATAACCATCCATTTCAGGCATCATCACATCTAACAAAATTAGATTAGGAGGTGATTTTTCTATTTGCTTCAATGCTGTAATACCATCACCGACAGCTATAATTTGATGACCTTCTTGTTCTAATGCTAATCTAACTAAAAATTGATTATCAGGAAGATCATCTACTACCAGAATATATTTTTGCGATTGAATTTCTGTAATAGGCATTTTTGGTTATGGTTATTAATTGTTTATAATCAAGACGAATTCAAGTTAGATATTAAATTTAGACTATTTAAAAAGTTATTTTCCTAAAAAAGGTAGCTATTGATGAATATAAAGGTAACGAGGAATTTCTATTTGAAATATAGAGCCTTCATTTAGATTACTTTTTACAGTAATCGCTCCTTTCATTTTTGTAGTTAAAGAATTAACTATTGCTAAACCTAAACCGGTACCAGTGTATTCACGGGTAATACTCTGATCAACTTGTCTAAAAGGTTTAAAAATAGTTTTAAGAGATTGTTCGCAGATGCCTATACCCGTATCTTTAATCGCAATCGCAATCCGATTATTGTCTATCTCCCATACATGAACAAAAACTCCACCTTTAAAAGTGAACTTAAGTGCATTTGAAAGTAGATTAGTTAAAATACTACGGCAAAAAAAACAATCATTTTCAACGATCGGATCATTTAAATCTAATTTTAAATCTAAAGTTAAATTTTTTTGCGTTGCCAAAGGACGTATTTCATTTACTGTTGAGGTAACAAAGTTAGATAAATTAAATTTTTCTATTTTAAATTTTATTCTGCCTGTTTCGATTTCTGAAAAATCTAAAACCTCATTGATCATGGTTAAAAGATCTTGACTATTACCATATATCCTTTCTAACATATCGGTTTGATTAGATGTTAAAGGATCAGGATAGTTACGTAATAAAAGTTGAGAAAAGCCCATGATAGCATTCATCGGAGTTCTTAGCTCATGAGAAAGAGTTGATAAAAACTGTGATTTAAGTTGATAGGCTTTGTCTAATTCAGATGTTTGTAACTTAATCTTCTGTTTCTGTCTTTTTAGTTCATTATTTTTTTTCCTCAGTAATCTTTCTCTATTTTTTAATTTACGATTTGTTCGTCTAGCTTCTGCTTCTGCTTGATATACACGTATAGCTTGACGAAATGTTTTTTCGATAATCAAAGGAGTAACTTGTGACTCATAAAAATAATCAGATGCACCTGCTTCGACTATCTTTGAGGCAAATGACTCGTCATAATCAACTAATACAACAACGATCGGGATAAACGTTTTCAAAGCAGATAACTGTTTAACCAAATCAATAGTATCTAAGTTAGATGAATCACATTTGAGTATAACACCGTCAAAAATATTGTTTTTCCAAATAGACAAAGCTATTTGTGAATCAACAACTTGAACAATTTCTAAAGTAGTGTTTTTTTCCTTCTTTATTAATTGACTTAGTTGAACTGATTCAGTCAAATGATTATCTATAAGTAGAATTTTTAGCGGTGATTTCATTATCTCAAGTTACATAGCTCGATAAATAGTTTGATGTTAAATAAAATTAGTAATAATTATCGATATGACTTGCTTATCATATTTGTTTATTGAAATTAGTTAAAAATATATATTTAAAAATTTTAAAAATTAGTCATAGCCAGATTTTACTAGGGTATTAGGAGTGACATCAAATATAACTGTAAAAGTCCTATCTAATTCTGACTCTAGAGATTGCTCTACTATTCTCACTTCATTGGTAGTAATGGGGTCGATCGCTTTTACTTGAACTATAATTTCGGGTGGCTCTTTACTCCAATCAACTTCTGTATCAACAATTTGAACATCACGACGATCAACTGAAGAGCGTTTTCTGAGTATTTTTTCAATTGAATCATCAATTCGTGATTTGCTAACTAATTGCCAAAAACTGATACCTAAAGGTATAACTAAAAGAACGATCAGAACACTTGTAATACCCCAAGATAAAGTTCTTGCCGTTTCATTTGTTCTGGTATAACCCCCTAATACATAAATAATTAAACAGGCTAAATTAATCCCAATCAGGTTAGTTACATAAAGCAAGCTCGCACCTGTTGCTATTTGCCACTCACTTTGAGAAATTGCCAAGCCAACTACACAAATTGGGGGAACTAATGCTACTGCAATTGCCGTTCCCGGTATCGCATCTCCTATTCCGGGTCGAATTTTAGAATAGCCACTTATTCCCCCAGCAATAATTGCAATCAACAAATCAATTACAGTTGGTTGAGTTCGAGAAAGAATTTCCTCTCCCGTTTCTGGTAAACCCATAACCATACCAACCATCATTGAGCAAAAGATGATTAAAGCCGTCCCAATAACTATAGAAAGTGAACTTCTTTTTAATAAAGGCAAATCGCCCTCTAAAGTAGCAAAGGATAAACCTCTTAAAGGTAACATTAAAGGGGCAACAATCATCGCCCCGATAATAACTGCCGCACTATTAATCAGAAGACCAAAACTAGCTAATAGGCAAGAACTTACACTTAAAACTAAGTAGTTCTGCGTTAACTTAGAATCATCCATCAAAGATTTTCTAAGTTTTAAGATAGGCATAACGCCTAACTTAAATTTTCGGACAAACTCCCAATTTTTCTGCATCTAAATTAATTTTTGTAGGATTAACCTCAGGATGAAGTTATCAAGTGATGAACAATGAACAAATTCTTTTTACGAATACTTATGTTTTATTAATTTAAAGTAAATCGAGATAATTAATAATTTTCTAAATTGTAAATACTTATCACTCCATGCTGAGGATAAACAATACCAATTAAGTTTAGACAGAAGTAGCTGTTTTTTCCTTAAACCAGATACCACTTTCGTCTTCTTCGTATTGACTATGGATTTTTTGCCATGCTTCTTCTTCAGCTAATCCTTGATCATTAGTATCTTCTAATACCTTATTGTATTCGTCAATAAAAGTTTGTTGAGCTTTTTCGCTTAAGTGGTTACGTACTTGAGGAATTAAGTCTTCAGCACTATTGCATTTGCCATCACAAGGACGAGGTAAAGTAGTTTCGCTCACGTGAATTTCTTCACCACCTGCACTTTCGACGAGTAATCTATATTCGCCTGATTTTTCGGCTGGTACTTCTACCAAACATAAAAATTCACCAGCTTTAACTCGTGTTTCGTAAACAGCGGCTTTGTCTTTAGACATTCCTAATGTAGTTAAAGCAGAAGCTAAACCTGCTCCTGCACCACCTGCTAACGCACCTGTAGCTGCACCTAATAAAATAGAGCTGAGTGGTCCTGCGGCTACTACTGAACCAACAAAAGGAATGAATAAAACTCCTACCCCTGTTAATAGACTAAGTAAACTACCGAATAAAGAGCCAAAGATAGCACCTTGTCTTAAACCACCTAGAATTACATCTTTTTTGGTAATGAATCCCGCAATACGTGTTTGGGATTCAAAATTTTTACCCATTACAGAGATGTTTTCTCTTGATATTCCTCGATCGATTAAGCGTTCAATTAAATTTTTTGCTTGAGCTTCTTCTTGAAAAATACAACTAATAGTTTTTTCGGTTACTTGTATTTGTGTCATAGTTTGTCCTCCTGATTAATTTCGTTTATATTATTATTTGTTTGATAAATAACAGTCGCTTAGCGAGTAATTAATTCTTTTTCTCTTTCACCTGAAGGCTTTACTCCTTCGCCACCTAAGAAAGAGCGTAACATCCAAGACATTTCTTCTAGTTGAGTCATTAAATGAATCAGAAAATCAGCAGTACCTTCATCATGGTATTTTTCGCTACAAGAGTCGATATGTTGACGAAGATTACGAATAATTGTTTCGTGATCACAAATTAAACGCTCTACCATTTGTGTTGCATTAGGTAAATCACCAGAATGTTCTTCGATCGAAGAATATTTAACGAATAGTTCTGCAGTACCAATAGGATATTTACCTAATGTTCTAATTCTTTCAGCGATCGCATCGATATTCATCGCAAAAGCTTCGTAATGTTCTTCCCAAATTTTATGAAGAGTTAAAAATTGTGGTCCTACTACATCCCAATGATACTTTTTAGTTTTTATTTGTAATA
Organism: uncultured cyanobacterium; assembly: GCA_963710605.1. GTDB lineage: Bacteria > Cyanobacteriota > Cyanobacteriia > Cyanobacteriales > Cyanobacteriaceae > JAALKG01. The sequence continues at coordinate 605,880 of CAVQBA010000004.1, read as the reverse complement.
AATAAAAGTCAGCTAACTGTTGATTGAGTAATTCGACAACTCCTTTTATTTCTTCTTCTTTTAAACCTATATTAATATTTGCCATAAAATTGCTTTATATTTATCTTTACGACTACTATCTTGACAACTATATCTATTTTTTTTATCTACCTAAAGTATGATACTCAGTTATACCCAAAGTTATACCAATTAATTAGTACGCCGATTTGTTTTCTCAAACTTATTTAATCTCAAAAACTACTAGTTGTTTTAATATTTCGTTTTGTTTTATTAGGGTAACAAAATAAAGATACCTAAGTACATTTGTTACTTTATTAAAAATAAGTAATTTTTCAATAATTAATAAGCAAATCTGTTTGATCACCGATTTTTAATTCTTAACTATTTTCAATATTAATATTTACTTTATCTGTTATTTATTTGAACCAATCATTCTAGTCAAAAAAATGAATTTGAGTGATCAAGAAAAGCTTAGGTGTGGTTGAAACTTCCAAGATTGATTTAAAAGGTTGCTATGTGATTAGTATTAACTATTTATTCTTCACACTTCAATAAAGTTTATTTAAAACAGGCTAGTGTGAGATACAATAAATCTATTCTTATTGCCAATGACGAATTTTAGTTTCTAGTTGTTTATGATTATAGCTCGAAGAAAGACTTTAGAAATAGCGGAGCATTCCCCCAGAAATCAGAATCTTGAGCGTTATTGGGAGTTGCTTTGTGTTTTAATCCCGCAAAATCTCAAAGTGCGTTATCGAGGTTCGTTTCTTGGCATATATTGGTCTTTGTTGAATCCCGTTATTATGACGGCTTTGTATTCAGTTATTTTTGGGACAACCTTTGCCTCTTATTATAATGACTCAATCTCTGACTATGTTTTAGCGGCATTTACAGGCTTATTAGTTGTTAATTTTTTTAATGTTTCAACCTCACAAGCATTAACTAGTATTGTCGAAAATGGAGGCTTACTAAATAAAATTAGATTACCTATTCCTGTTTTTCCTCTATCGATGATTGGAGCGAATATTTTTCAGTTTATGGTAGGCTCATTTCCTTTGTTAGCGATCGTTACTTTAATGAAAACTCATAACTTAATGTTAGTATTTTTATTATTAGTTCCATTTAGTTTTCTCGTTTTAGTTTGTGTCGGAGTTAGCTTATTTGTTAGTGCTTTATATGTCTTCTTTCGAGATGTGAGCTATTTTTACGAAATAGCAACTTTTGTCGCTTGGATTACCAGCCCTGTTTTTTATCCCCCTGAAATTGTACCTAAAAGCGTTCAACCTTTCTTAGGTTTAAATCCTTTAGTACCAGTAATTGAGCTTTTTCGTCAAATTAGTTTGGAGGGTAGATTTCCTGAAACGGTTTATTTAGTTCATGGTTTTTGTAGTGGTATGATTCTTTTCACTATCGGATGGTTATTTTTCCGTAGTGTACAATCAGCTTTTATGGATTTACTATAATCGTTAATTAGCTAGATTTTAGATAGACTAAGTATTGAGTAATTGGCTAATTTTTAATAAATTAGTGAGAAAGTACGATCAATTTATCTTTGCTATTTTCCCAAAAACATTTATGATACTCAAACTAGAACAGCCAAGTATTTAACTGATTTTTATTTTTAATGACAATGACCCCCGAAGCAATTAGACTAGATAATGTTTCTCTTTGGCGTAGAACTCAAGAAGAGTTTTCTTACGATCTTAAAAAAACACTTTTTTCTTTGATACAAGGAAGATATACTCAACCTATTAAAAAACAAGTTTTAAAAAATCTTAATTTAGTCGTTAATTCGGGTGAAAAAGTTGGCATTATTGGTTCAAATGGTGCGGGTAAATCTACTTTGCTAAAGGTAATTGGTGGTATATTAGACCCGACTACTGGTAGTGTGAGAGTTCGAGGTAATATCGCTCCCTTAATCGAGTTAGGAGCGGGTTTTAATATGGAGTTGTCTGTACGAGATAATATTCTTCTCTATGGTGTTTTGCTCGGTTATGCTCGTAAGGAAATGTTAACTCGAACTAATGAAATTTTAGATTTTGCTGAATTAAATGACTCGGCGGATATGCCAGTTAAGTCTCTATCTTCAGGGATGAAGGCTCGTTTGGGTTTCGCTGTAGCTACGGATACAGAACCTGATATTTTGATTTTAGATGAGGTATTGGCTGTAGGTGATGCGAGGTTTACTCATAAATCAAAAGCGAGAATCGAACGGTTGTGGGAAAAAAGTAGTACGATTCTATTTGTTTCTCATAGTTTAGAATACGTTGAAGATTTTTGCGATCGTACAATTTGGTTAGAGCAAGGTGAAATTGTTTTTCAAGGAGATACAACCGAAGCGATCGAACGTTATCTTAATTATTTAGGTGTGAAAAAATATATTAAACCTCCACGATAAAAAAGACTAAGTTTTTGTTTTTTGTCTGTGAATATTCTTGATTGTTTTTATACTTTATCAAAAAAAAGAGGTGACTTCTGATAGTGTTATAACTAGGTAGCTGTTGATGTCAAATATATTATCAATTACCGATTATTAATTATTAATTAATCTGTTATGCTCGATCGTGATTTGTATTTTTTGTTTCCTGAAATGGAGATAAATAGTGGTGGACATATTGCTCAAATTAATTTTTTGAAAATAGCTCAATCTGTGGGTAATGCTCAACCTGTAAGTTACCGCAAAAGAGAAGTTGATACTTTGTTTTTAGATGACTTAATTAAAGGTAATAGTGATGATGACAATATCTATATTATTCATTGGGGTCCTGATATAAAAAAGTTATTAAAAAAGCTAAAAAATCGTCAGGTGATTTATTTTTCTCATAGTACAGGTTATTCGCTTCAAATTCCTGAACAAGTACCGATTATTAGCGTTAGTAAGCACTCACAGGCTTATTGGGGACGATACGCACCTAATTGTTTAGTTTTTCATTTACCTAACCAGATTTCGCCTCAATATACTAATTTACATCAACCGAGAACGATCGATGTTTTAATCCAAAAACGTAAATCGTCACAATACCTAATTAATCAATTAGTACCAGCGTTAAAGCCTTATTGCAACCTAGAATTGGTCGATTATTGGGTAGATGATTTAGCCACGTTATTTAATCAAACTAAAGTATATCTTTATGATTCTACCGAGTATTGGGTGCAATCTAAAGCAACTGAAGGTTTTGGTTTACCTCCAATTGAAGCAATGGCTTGTGGTTGTACTATTTTTTCTAGCGTAAATGATGCTTTATCCGATTATTTAGATCCTAGTTTTAATTGTCATAAATTACGGGTTTATTCGCAAGAATACGATCAAAACAGAATTTTATCGACTGTTGAAAATTGGCAAAGTAATGATTATAGTAATATTTTACAAAACTACAGATTTGATTCAATTAAAAGTCGTTGGCAACATATTATTAGGGAAATAAATTTATTTTTTGATCATCAAAAATCTTACTCAGCTAATATACCGATAATTATTAAAAATAAACCGTTAAATATAAATAAGATAGTTAAAAAAATCAAGTCTAAATTAAGTAAATAAGTTTCATTATCTATACAGTAATTAGAGCTTGATATTATTGATCTAGATGTGAAAGGGTAACTTCATGATCAAAGTTTTGTCAGGAATCAAAATTATCAATTAATGTATCTAAATTTCAACAATAAAATAAACCAATAATAATTTAAATAACGAAAATAAATACAAAGTATTATAATATTTGAATAATTTGTCAATAGCAAACTTATAAAGTATTCAAGTTACGAGTAAAGTATCAAAACAAGATGTAGCTAGTGCGATCGTTAGTGTAGTCGAAAAAAGCCCGTTGTCAAGCACAATCTTCAGAAGAATTGCGAGGAGAAGTTTTAGCTAGCTAGAAATTTAATCTTCGATCGAGTATAAAGACAATGGTTGGGTAAAATAGTAACTCAGGCGTATCAAATGTTTACCTTAATCAAATTATATCTAGAGATAAACTTTTGTAGTTGTATTTAAGCAGATAAAAAATAATGACGAAAACAAACCAACTTTTGCGACAAGTCAGAATTTTAAATCCTGAGCTAGGAATAGATAAAGTAACGGATGTATTAGTCGTAGAAAATAAAATTAAACAAATTGAGCCACAGATTGAGTTAGACAATAAGTCAATTCAAATCATAGATGGTGAAGAATTAGTTTTTGCACCTGCATTAGTGGATTTGTATAGTAGTAGTGGTGAGCCGGGTTACGAAGAAAGAGAGACACTATTAAGTTTGGCTCAAGTCGCACAAGCAGGAGGGTTTAAACGAGTAGGTATATTACCCAATACCAATCCCACGATCGATAATTTGAATATGGTATCATGGCTGAAAAATCAAACCCGTAATTATGATACTAAGTTTGATGTTTGGGGAAGTTTAACCCATAATTTGGCAGGAGAAAAAATAGCCCCATTAGCTCAATTAGCAGAAGCAGGTGTAGTCGGTTTTACAGATAATTGCCCTCATCAAAATCTACAGTTAGTCAGGAAGTTACTTGAATATGCTCAACCATTTAATTTACCTGTTGCTTTAGTTGCCAACAATCTTGAACTAAGTAGTTGTGGTGTAGTCAGAGAAAGTCAAAATTCTTTGAGCTTGGGTTTACAAGGTAATCCTGAAATAGCTGAATCTGTCGCCATTGCTTCTATCTTAGAAATTGCTTCTTTTACCAAAACACCGATACATTTGATGCGTGTTTCTACTGCTAGAGGAGTTGAATTAATCAAACAAGCGAAAGAAAATGGTATCAGTGTAACTGCGAGTGTAACTTGGCATCATTTGTTATTAAACGAAGAGATTACTTGTAGTTATAACCCTAACCTTCGATTTGAACCACCTTTAGGTAGAGAAAAAGATCGATTATCTTTATTAGCTGGAATTAAAAATGGTATTATTGATGCGATCGCGATCGATCATCAACCTTACACCTACGAAGAAAAAACTGTCGCCTTTGCCCTAGCACCCGCAGGTTCGATCGGTTTAGAATTAGCATTACCCTTATTATGGCAACATTTAGTATCTACCGAAAGTTTGTCAGCGTTACAGTTATGGCAAAGTCTGAGTATCAAACCCTTAAAATGTCTCAATCAACCATCTATTAAATTAGAAGTTGGTGCGGATGTAGCGGATTTTATTCTATTTTCCCCCCAACAAAAATGGCAACTAACCCCTTCACAGTTAAAGTCTTTATCTTCTAATACTTATTGGTTAAACCAAGAAATACAAGGGAAAGTCATCTCACAGTTAACAGTTAAAAGTTAAGAGTTAAGAGTGAACAATGAAAAGTAATTCTCAATTTTTTTTGAATGTTTTAAGCACAAGAGTTTTCTATTATATAGCACTCGTGCAAAGGGCAAAGGTTTGATTATTCATGATATATAAGTGTTTTGGTAATACTTAATATCCTAACCAACTCGTTCTCTAATATATAGTAATTAATATATCTCAAAACAAGCTCTCAATTAACCAAAAAAACGCCCAATTTCTAAGCTCAAATTATGTTGATTAAAGCTAAATTTCCTTTCAGTATTGACTACCTACAAAAACAAGAGTCAAACTTTTAGTTTAGCGGGGATGAATTGGGAAGACTATACAAAATTTGACAGTGAAGAATATTTAGGTTATAGAGTTTCCTATTTTGATGGAGTAATTACTTTAGTCTCACCAAGTAAAAACCATGAAAGAATTGCCCAAACTATTGCTATTTTGATATGTGCCTATTGTCGAAAGTTTAAATTACCTTATTTTCCCATGGGTTCGACTCGTTTAGAAAATAAACCCTTAGCAGGAAAAGAACCTGATGTGAGTTTTACCTTTAATATAGATAAAGATATTCCTGACTTAGCTACTGAAGTAATTTTTTCTAGTGGTAGTTTAGACGAACTTGATAAATATAAAACCATCGGAGTTAAAGAAGTTTGGTTTTGGCGGAGTAACAAAATAACTTTTTATCAGCTACAAACTCAACAATATATAGAAATCGATCGTAGTTTATTCTTACTAACTTTGACCTCAACAATACTAGAAAAATTTGTTAATCGAGGATTTACCCAAAGCCCTTTAATCATCGAATCAGAATTTATACAACAGATTGAAGCCGAACAAATTTAATTACCAACTCCAAACTCCTTTTCTCACCTTTGATTACTTATTCACTAATTAACTCGGTTTGAGACTTAGTCATTAAAATCAATCGCTACAATATCCCCTAAACCCAAAGCTAGTAGAGTTGCCCAATTGATAGCCGCACCTTGAGCTGGATCGGCTAACTGCCCTAAATCAAAAGATCCTAACCCTTCAGGAATTGTGATACCGTAATTAAATAGAATAAAACCAAAAAGAAAAATAGTAGCCAAAACAGCAATACTAACTTGAATCGCATCGGTATAAGCAACTGCAAATAAACCACCACTAGCGGTATAGATTAGGACAATAATTGAAATTAACATTACCCCACCAACATAACTAGTACCTAAGAAAGCCTCAAACAAAAAACCTCCTGCAACCATACGTGAATCTAAATGACACGATCGACCTGTATTAATTGCAATCACTGGTATATCATAATTACGTAATCGCTCGGCATCTAATTCGGTGGTCATATCTCCTTCAATGACTAACATTTTCAAGTCTTGATTTAATTGAGCTAAAGTTTTTTCCAGTAAAGCTGTTTTACCCGCCCCTGGGCTACTCATTAAGTTAAAACAAGTAATACCCCACTCGTCAAAATGCGATCGATTATGATTCGCCCCCTCTTGATTGGCATGAAGTAAATTAATTTCTAAAGCGGCATCGAATGTTTGGTGCATGATTGATAATTAATAATGAATAATGAATAATGAATAATTAAGAGAAATTAAAAGGCTTTGTAAGTACTACACAATCAACAAGTAGTTTTTTCAGCGATGAGAATATTCGAGACGATCGATTATTAATTCCCTACCAGAGACAATATCTTCCATCGGTGCATTACAATCAGGACAAGAATATTGCAAACCAACCTCAGGTTTATACTCTTGATTACAACGATGACAAAAAGCAACTAAAGGTATATCTTTAATAACTAATTTTGCTCCTTCTAAAAAAGTATTGCGAGTTTGAACATCGAAAGTAAACTCTAAACTAGCAGGTTCGACACAAGTAAATTCACCTACTATTAAATGAACTTTATCGATATTGTATTTAGTTGATTGCGACTCATACCAATCTTTAATCGTCACAATTAAAGCCTTGGTCATATCTGTTTCGTGCATAATATAAATGAGTAATAAGTAATGAGTAATGAGTAACAGGTGTATTTGTTTTAGGTGTTAGCTGTTCATTATTCGTTGTTCACTGAAACTAATACTTTCTTCAAAACTCGTGTACTAAAATTTAACTATTAGTTGTTTTTTCAAAGCCTTAAACCAGTCAATAGACAATTTTTTTGTACTATTTCAATAATTAATACGAATGTAGTTAGGTTGACTTTCTATCCGTTGAAACCATGATCGAATCGCACCAAACTCTTGTAAATTAAAACCACCTTCTTCAGCAACGTGAGTATAAGCATATAAAGCAATATCGGCGATCGAATATTGTTCGTTAACAAAAAAAGTATTTATTTGCAGATGTTTTTCCATCACTTCCAAAGCCTGATAACCTCCTGCTTGTTTTGCTTGTAATTGAGATTGATATTTTTCTGGTTGTTTTAAGATACTCAACCAATACCTAGAAGTAGCAATATAAGGCTCGTGACTATATTGTTCAAAAAATAACCATTGCATTACCTTTGCTTGATGCCATTTATCTTGAGGAAAATAAGTAGTATTTTGACTTAGATAATAAAGAATCGCATTAGATTCAGCTAAATATCGATCGGGAGCAATTTCTAAAACAGGTATTTTACCGTTAGAGTTTTTAGCTAAAAATTCTGGTGTTCTCGTTTCTCCTTGTAAAATATTAAGTTCAATTCGCTCAAAAGGTATTTGCAATTGGTTTAAAAGTAATCTAACTTTATAGCCATTTCCTGATGGTAAAAAATCATACAAACAATACATAGTTAATTGAGAATGGAGAATAGAGATGAATTCTTGCTTTGCAATTATTCGGGGAGAATTAAGGATATAGCGTTTCTCACATTTATGAGGTACGGTTTATATTTGTAAGTCCCCTATCCCCCTCTTATCCCCCTTCGTAAGGGGGAGGAATAAGGATGCTTCGCTTTTGTTGGTTAGGGATTTAGGGGGATCGATATGTACGTCATAATACTAGTAATTGCTATATTAATAATAAGTAATTAATAACCATTGTTTTACCCATTGAGAGAGCAATAACTTTTAACTCTTAACTTTTAACTGTTAACTTTTTTAACTCCAAGGTTCGTCAACTACTTGTTCTTCCTCGTGAATATAGTCGGGTTTTTCAGTACGAGGTAGTTGCCCAGAAATCACTAAATGAGCCATCGCATCACAAATAACACGAGTTGCCATTAATGCTGTCATATCGCTGACATCGTAAGGAGGAGAAACTTCAACTACTTCAATACCCGCAACAGTAGTATTTTGAATAATTTTTTTCAAGAGATAAAGAGCTTCACGAGGCATTAAACCACCTGGCTCTGGCCAACCCGTACCTGGTACAAAACCCGCATCGATACAATCTATATCAAAACTAATCCAAACACAATCTGTACCATCAGTGGCTTTAGCGATCGCAAAATCAGCGGCGGCATCCAAACCCATTTCGGTAATATCGGTTACGGTAAGGATATTAGTCGCTCTTTCTCGACACACTTTAACACCTGGGCGAGGTACTTGCCAACCACCAATACCTAGTTGAACGAGGTTTTCCGCTGGTGCATTTGCCATATTTGTGGCATGAAACCAAGGACAAGTGTGCATTCTTTCGTCTAAATCAGTTTCTTGGGTATCTACATGACGATCGAAATGAATGATGCCAATTTTTTTATCTCCTAAATGACGACAAATCCCTCTAACTGTGGGAAAACCGATCGAATGATCTCCTCCTAAAATAATTGGTAAAGCACCAGACTTGAAAATATGCGATATACCTTTAGAAATTTGATCGAAAGATTTTTCGTTATTAGCAGGAATTGTAAAGATGTCTCCTACATCACATAGAGTAATTTGTTCTCTTAAATCTACTCCAAATTCAAAGTTATAGGGTGTATATAAAGCACTAATTTTGCGAATCCCTTGAGGACCAAAACGAGTCCCAGGACGGTAGGTAGTACCAGAATCGTGGGGTACACCAACGATCGCTACATCATATTCACCTACTTTCTTTACATCTTCTATATAAGGTGCTTTGAGAAAAGTATTAATCCCTGCATAGTGAGGTAATTCACCACGAGAAAAAGTGGAGATAGTCCGATCTTTGATACTATCGGCGGCTTCTAATCCATAGTCCAAACCTTGATCTACTTCTTGTTGCCATCCTGTGAGGGGAAGGTGAGTTTCTTTTTCTAATGCTTCGTTAGCTTCGCTTCGATCGTTGGGTTGATTACTCATAAATTTATTACCAAAAAAATTGTTGATTATTTGCTGGTACATCAATGACAAAACCCAGAAGAGTAACGTCTCGATGCACCATTCGTTGCACCTACTCTCCCGGGCTTTTTTCCCTCCGTGTAGCTACCATTATTTTCTTGATTTTTTAACCTGAGTTAGTAGCTTGTTTCTCTTGGACCAGTCACTTATTTATCTAATTAATAGCAAATATGTCGGAACCCTAGAAACTTTAGACTCAAATTAACAAAAATCTTTTCAAAATAACTGTATCAAACGATACGGAGTCTGATTAATTATGTTTAAGTTTTGTTACAGTTTGTCTTGTCGATCCAAATTGCTAACTAGTCTAAATTACGATGGCTACCGTCACAGTAAGGAGGATTACCTGTATGTTTGCATAAACAAAGTGATACTTTCTTTTTTTCTTCGATCGTGAATTTGAGAGATTTGAATTCACTACCTTTGTGAGAGCCATCACAAAATGGCTGATTTTCGGATTTTCCGCAACTACACCAAGAATATGTACCTGGTTCTAATTCCATCACTACGGATTTTTTATCTGCAATTACTGGTTCTGCCATTTTAATTTTTTAATTGTTTAATATCTAGATAATCTAGCTTTATCTTAATCAGGATTTATAAGTTTAACAATACTTAATTTTCAAGACACATTGTTGCTGTTTTATCAACAATCATAAATTTATAATTAGAATCAAAATTACTACTTCAAAGACGATCGAGTAACTTAAAAATCTACTTTAACCCTTACAATAAGAGACTATAAATGATGAAGATAGCTAATAATAATTGAATAGCGATTATTTTGAACGGTAAAAAAAAAATTATTGTTTTATTACTTAATTATAATTAACCTTTATTTATGTCGTTATTTTGTTTGTCAGTGAACTACTTCTACAAAACGATAAGTAAATTAAAGTTTTCTATTTTATTTATAGTCATTTCAATTAATTTCCCAACAAAGTAAAATACTTGGTAGGGACGTTGCACTGCAACGTCCCTACATCATGATTGGTTTTTATTTGAAACTACTACACTATTATTTATTAAAATCTAATGAATCAGGTTACTCAACCAGTTTTTAATCGTATTGCCATTGTTTTTGATTTCGATCGAACTGTTATTCCCGTCGATAGCTTCTATGCCTTACTCAAACACTGCGATATAGATAAATCTGAATTTATTGATGGTGTAATTAAACCAGTAATAGAAGAAGAAGATTGGGAACATTATTTGGCACGAGCTTATTATTTAGGTAAAGAATCAGCAAAACGAACAAATAATAAAATTACCAAAGATAAAATTACCGATTTAGGTAAAACAATTCCATTGTGTCCAGGAATAGAGACGCTATTCGATCGTTTAATTGCCAAAATACAAGAAATAAATAGCGAAATTGACCTTGAATTTTATTTAATCTCAGGCGGTTTTGTCGATATTGCTCGTGGTACAAGCGTTGCTAAATATTTTAAAGAAATATGGGGTTGCGAAATACACTATAACGAAAAAGGCGAGATTGAGTGTATGAAACGACAAATGACTCATACTGAAAAAGTCCGTTATTTATATACAATTTCTAAAGGAGTTGACGAAGAAAACGATAAAGATTTGATTTATAATTATCGAGACATACCTACAAATGATTTATACATACCTTTAGATCAAATTATTTATATTGGTGATGGATCGTCGGATTTATCTTGTTATAGTGCAATTAATGAATATGGTGGTATCTCTTTAGGAGTTTATGCTGATGATAAAACAGGGAGTGAATGGGTTCACCAAGAAAGAATTACTCGTAGCCAAAGATTGACTAATTTAGTACCTGCTAATTACAAACCAGATTCGGAGGCGACTAAATCATTATTTTTAGGTTTAGAATCGATCGCTAATAAAATTAATTTAAAAAAGATGAGTGCAGGGGAATAAATTTTCTCGCCTTGCATAAAAGTAAGTTTGTAGTCAACTATGTAAAAGTTTCTCATCCTAATATAACTGTTAACGGCTAAAGCCATTACTACAAAACAGATAGTGCTATTCGATACAACTAAAACAAAATGTAGAATATTCGATCGAGAATTCAAGTTAAAGTAAAATATTGATAGTATTTGTAGTCAGAATTTTTGATTGGGAAGCAATTAAATCGATCGCTAATAATTATTAAAATAGAAATATCAATATTAAACAGAGTTATTCTCATGACAGTTCGACAACCTCAATATACTAAAGAAGAATATGCAAGGCGGGGTGATTATATCTACGAAACTCAGATTAAACCTCAAATTGAGGCAGGAAATGATGGTAATATTGTTGCAATCGATCTTAAAACAGGAGATTTTGAAATAGATCGAAATGAAATTACTGCTTGCGATCGCCTTGAAGCTCGTCATCCCGATGCACAAATTTGGATGGTTCGTATCGGCTCTCGTCATGTACGTCGGTTTGCTGGACGAACAAAAAAAACCTAATGATTACTGGAACTGTAAATACGGATTTTGAGGCTATTATTACTTTATCACTTTATAGCTCAAATGGAACTACTTACACACAAGATGCAATTATAGATACTGGTTTTAACGGTTGGCTTTCATTGCCTCTAGATTTAATCACTAAGTTAAATTTGAGATGGAAAAGACGAGGACGAGCTATTTTGGGAGATGGTAGCGAGTGTATTTTCAATGTTTACGAAGCTGTTATTATTTGGAATGGAAGTTACCTTAAAATTCCAATTGATAAAGCTGATTCAGAGCCTCTTGTAGGGATGTCATTAATGGAAGGTTATCAACTTACAATGCAAGTTTTTGCAGGAGGAAATGTAACGATCGAACCAGTAAGAAATATTTAAAGAATGACTTCTGCATGTATCAAAAACCTAACTTGATATAAGGTGTAGATTTAAAATAAGCCCACGATCGATAATTCAAGTTACAATAATATTTAAGAATACGTCGATCGTTAGAATTTACTTTATTAGCAATTAAGAGAATATATGACCACAGCGACTCAAACCAAATACGAAGCAGTTATTGGTTTAGAAACTCATTGTCAACTTAACACCAATACCAAAATTTTTTGTAATTGTTCCACTAAATTTGATAGCCCTCCTAATACTAACATTTGTCCTGTTTGCTTGGGACATCCCGGTGTTTTACCTGTTTTAAACGAAGAAGTATTAAATTCGGCAATCAAAATGGGTTTGGCTTTAGATGGGCAAATTACTCGCTATAGTAAATTCGATCGTAAACAATATTTTTACGCTGACTTACCTAAAAATTACCAAATTTCTCAATTTGATTTACCTATCGTCGAACACGGTAAATTAGACATTGAATTTATTGACGATAACACCAAAGAAATAGTCAAAAAAACGATCGGTGTGACTCGTTTACACATGGAAGAAGATGCAGGTAAACTAGTCCATGCAGGAAGCGATCGTCTTGCAGGTTCAACCCATTCTTTAGTTGACTTTAATCGTACAGGTGTACCGTTACTAGAAATCGTCTCTGAACCAGATTTACGTAGTGGTAAAGAAGCCGCCGAATATGCCCAACAATTACGTCGAATCGTGCGTTATTTGGGTATTGGTGATGGCAATATGCAAGAAGGTTCGCTTCGTTGTGATGTCAATATTTCCGTACGCCCTGAAGGTAGAGAAGAATTTGGCGTGAAAGTTGAGATCAAAAATATGAACTCTTTTAGTGCCATCCAAAAAGCGATCGAATATGAAATAGAAAGACAAATAGAAGCGATCGGTAATGATGAAGAAATCCTTCAAGAAACACGTTTGTGGGATGAAAGTAGTCAACAAACATTTAGTATGAGAATCAAAGAAGGTTCAAGCGATTATCGTTATTTTCCTGAACCTGATTTACCTCCTTTGGTAGTTAGTGACGCTCAATTAGAAGATATTGGCAAAACCTTACCTGAATTACCAGCCCAAAAACTAACTCGTTATGTAGAAGAATTTGGTTTGTCTGCTTATGATGCTACTGTACTTACAGACGATCGAGATGTAGCTAATTATTTTGAAACAGTAGTTGCAGGTGGCGTTACCGCTAAAAATGCCGCTAACTGGATTACTCAAGATATAGCGGCATATTTGAACAGCAAGTTGGATTTAGATATTACTCAAATTGCCCTTAAACCTGAGATGTTAGCCGAATTGATTAGTTTGATCGAAAAAGGCACAATTAGCGGCAAAATAGCCAAGGAAATCTTGCCTGAGTTGTTAGAAAAAGGTGGCTCACCTAAGAAAATAGTTGAAAGCAGAGGCTTAATGGCTATTTCTGATCCTGATGAGTTAGGTGCAATAATTGATAAAGTATTAGCCGATAATCCTGAGAAGTTAGAACAATATCGAGCAGGAAAGAACAAATTACAAGGCTTTTTTGTTGGTCAAATTATGAAGGTAACTGGTGGTAAAGCTGATCCTAAATTGGCAAATAAAATTCTTAATCAAAAACTAAAAAATTAGATAAATCCCCCTAAATCCCCCTTTGGAAGGGGGACTTGCTAAATGTAAATGTAGCTGTGAAAAATCAAACTAATATTAATTATGTTTATTTAGTTAAGTAAGAAAACGATCGAGATATTGCCCATAAGTAGAGGGTGCAAGGCTTGTACTACTTTTATTATCAAAAAATTACGGGTTTTAAACCCCGAATCTCCCCCCTTACCGAAGGGGGGATGGGGGGGATCGTCCATTGATTGGCGTAATTATGTTTGATGGTACTACAAGCAAATGAGCAACTATTATCTTTGCACGAGTGCCCTTTTGACTTGTTTTTAATTCTCCATTCTCCATTCTTCATTCTTCATTATGTTTACTTTTCCTCCCGCTTTAACCACTCCTAATCTAGTCCAAATTTTTAATTTAGTTCGTAATCCGATCGCTTTTTTCGATCATCATTTAGCTACTCAAGGTAATGTTTTTACCGCAGGTGTATTAGGCTCAAATAATCCCAAAGTAGTCTTTATTGGCGAACCTAGTAAAGTCGAAGAAATTTTTACAGCCCCTTTAAATACCTTTGCTTTAGGTAAAGTAACCCATGTTTTTCGCCCTCTAACAGGAAATCGATCGTTGATTATGCTTGATGGTAAAGAGCATTTAAGGCAACGTAAATTAATGATGCCTCCTCTTCATGGCGATCGCATGAAAACCTATACAGAAGAAATTATTGAGATTACAAGAAAAAATTTAGCTAGATTTCCAAATAAAGAAGAATTCTCTCTACGCCCATATTTAGCCGATATAACCTTAGAAATTATTTTACAAGTTGTCTTTGGTATCAAGGAAGGAGAACGTTATCAAGCCCTACAACATTTGATTGGTGAACTGCTCGAAGAAATTACGCAACCGCTTTACTCGACGTGTTTTTTCTTTGAATTTTTACAACAAGATTTAGGTAAATGGAGTCCGTGGGGGCGTTTTATTCGCCGACAAAAAAAAATTGATGATCTTATTTATGCCGAGATTGAAGAGCGTCGTCATTGTCAAAATTTTAGCGATCGTACTGATATTTTAAGTTTACTGCTAACTGCCACTGATGAGAAGGGTCAAGGTTTAACGAACCAAGAATTGCGAGATCAATTAATTACCCTGTTATTATTAGGACACGAAACTACGGCTTCTTCCTTAGCATGGGCTATCTATTGGGTTTTGTCTCAACCTGAAGTTAAGCAAAAACTCCAGCAAGAGTTATCGACTCAATCTAATCTACAAATAATTAATAAAAACGATTATCTTGAAGCAGTTTGTAACGAAACCCTGAGACTATATCCCATCGCTTTAATTTCTCAACCTCGAATTACGATCGATGAATATCAATTAGGAGAGTATTTATTACCACCGCAGACAGTAGTTATTCCTTCGATCTATTTAGCACATCGTAACCCCGAAGTTTATCCTCAACCGTTAGAATTTCGCCCCGAAAGATTTTTAGAGCGTAAGTTTTCTCCTTATGAGTTTTTCCCTTTTGGTGGCGGGCATCGAGGCTGTATTGGCATGGCGTTTTCTTTGTTTGAAATGCGTTTAATCTTGCAAACGATGTTTAGTTTTTGCGATTTGGAATTGACACCGCAGACAGTTAAACCTGTTAGAAGAGGAATTACGATCGTACCCAGTAGTAATATAAAAGTTAAAACAATTAATTAAAAGTAGGTTGGGTTGAGGAACGAAACCCAACATTAATAATGATAATATGCAATATCGTCGAGCAAAAATAGCAGGAGCAACCTATTTTTTTACTCTTGTTACTCACCGTCGTTGTCCAATTTTAACTACATCAGAAAATATTGATTTGTTGAGAGAAGCGTTTAGGTATGTAATGAAACAACATCGGTTTAAAATTGATGCGATCGTTATTTTACCCGAACATCTTCATTGTCTTTGGACATTACCCGAAAATGATGCCGATTTTTCTACTCGTTGGCGATTAATTAAAAGTTATTTTAGTCGTAAATGTCAGGTTGATTACCAAGGAAAAATGACCTTATCTCGAAAGAAAAAGGGAGAAAAAGCTATTTGGCAACGTCGTTTTTGGGAGCATCAAATTAGAGACGATCGAGATTTTATTAATCATGTAGAATATATTCATTATAATCCCGTCCATCATCAATTAGTAAAAGCACCGAAAGATTGGCAGTATTCTAGTTTTCATCGTTATGTCCAAAATCAAGATTATGATTTGATGTGGGGTGCAAATGAGGAGATTATTTTCAAAGATGAAATTGGTGGGGAATAGGACGATCGAGCTTGTCAACATCTTACTCAATAGCAATATTAAAATTAAAAAAATTAATCAAAAGTAGGTTGAGTTAAAAAATTAAACCAAATATCAATAAATAATCGAATCATTGGTATTTGTTGGTGATAATTTTATTTGTTTATGATCAGAATAAGATTTAAACAAAGCTTTTAGTTGTTGGGTTTCGCTATCTTCATTATGTGTCGTTTAGATGTCAAGTTTTTAACGGCTTAACCCAACCTACGAGAGTAACGATCGAGCTTATTAGATGATGAGTTAAAGCACTCGTTATTAATGAATTTGTTGAAGTTGCTAATGAATAAATGCCTAACCCACCCTACAACTCGACTATCTACAATATTCTAAGTTTAATTTATTAAACGAACAGGATATTAGCCTTGTAATTTATTGCAAGGCTAGTTTGCAAATTGGTGTAACAAATTAATAAATATATAAAGACTAAAGTCTTGACTACAACTTTTTAAGTCAAGATATTTGTCTGACGATGATATGATTACTAAAGTAAAAACAATCAATCAAAGTCTTTAAAAAAAAGCCACAGAATAGGAATATCATGGGAAAAACTTGGGAATTAGATTTTTATTCTCGTCCTATCTTAGACGAAAACAAAAAAAAGAAATGGGAAGTTTTAATTTGTGAAAGCCCCGATAATATTAATACAGATATAAATTCTTTGTTTCGTTATTCTCAATTTTGTTTGAATGGAGAAGTTAATTCCTTAACTTTAAAAGATGCTATTACCAATGCGATCGAATTATCAGGAGATACTCCGACTAAAGTTCGTTTTTTCCGTCGTCAAATGAACAATATGATAGTCAAAGGTTGTGAAGATTTAGGAATACCAGTTTTTCCTTCTCGTCATACTTATCTGTTAAACAAATGGCTGATTGAAAGAATTCAATCTGTTTATCCTGAATTAGAAGGATACGACGAAACAGCCAAACCCTCAGCTTCAATTAAATATCCGCAAACTAATCCGATTAGACTTCCTGATGCCCTCAAAGGAGATAAAAAAGATCGATGGGCATTAGTTAGTCTGACTGCGGCTGACTTATTAGAAATGAACGAATGGGATATTAGTTTTGGCGATGCTTTTCCCTTAGAAATAGCCGATATTAAACCAGAGACTAAAATTTCAGGTTTAATTATTTTTTCTAGTCGTGCTTTACCCTTAGCTGGTTGGATGTCTGGTTTAGAGTTAGGTTATCTAAGGTTAGAAAAAAACGAATTTCCCCTCATTTGTTTGGAAACCGGTGTGAGTGATAGTTGGGTATTAGCTAATTTAACCGATGCTAATACTGTTAAAGAAGGAGAAGGATTTGAGCAAACAAAACAAAATGCTCAAGGAGTTCATTTTTTAGCAATACAATCTTCTCCTGAATCAGAATCTTTTGCCGCTTTTTGGCTGTTAATGGATCAAACCGTATGAGAATTAGGATTGCTCAAGACAAAACTGACTTAATCCAAAGCTTACTTTGTACTTCTGATAATTCTGATGGTGTTTTTACCACTTATGCTGATATTTTGGTGTTTACTGCTAGTTTGGGATATAAATATCAGCAAAAAAGCCCTTTAGAAATAATATCGAAAAAACCTGATCCTATTAGCATCGAAGTCTTTCATTCTCGTGGTTACGAACCTTTTTTACAATTGTTGGCTTTAATTGAAACTGATAACCCGAAAACTATATCGCCTCAAAATATCGATCGTGAACAACAAATAATCACTATCTTTGAAGAATATGCTAATGGTGGTTTAAAAGTTTTAGAAGAAAAACTACAAGGTGCGATCGATTACCACGAAAGAATACTACTCATTCTTAGCCAAGAAATGCAACCTGAAACCAACAACCCCACCGAATTTGATTTGACTCGATTTTTATAAACACTAAAAATAGTGAACAAAAAGAATATATAGATAACATTACAATAGCTAATTAGTAATAAATATATTCGATTATTGATTAACACGTATTCTTCATAATTTTTTTTAACTCTTAACTCTTAACTCTTAACTAAAATGTAGTGTTTTACACACTGAATCAATTAAGAAGCAAATGCTAAAATATAGATGTAATTTTAATAAATATTGATAGCTTTTTTAATCAAATTATGGTAACCAAAGTTCAAAAAACAGAAGCCGAATGGAAAGAAATATTAACACCAGAGCAATTTAAAGTCGCTCGTAAACACGGCACAGAAAGAGCCTTTACAGGAGAATATCACGATTCTAAAAAAGAAGGTGTATATAAATGTGTTTGTTGCGGTAACGAACTATTTTCTTCTGAGACTAAATTCGACTCAGGTACAGGTTGGCCAAGTTTCTGGAATCCTTTAAATGAAGATAGCGTAGCTTATAAAAGTGATAACAGTTTATTCATGAAAAGAACAGAAGTACTTTGCGGAGCTTGTGACGCTCACTTAGGTCATGTTTTTGAAGATGGCCCCAAACCTACAGGAAAACGTTATTGTATGAATTCTGTGGCTTTGAAACTAGAAGAAAAAGAAAGTTAGATTATTTAATTATTCTTACTAAACAAGATAATGGGAGGATTTTTCCTCTCAATATCAAAACGATTAAAACAATTAAAACTTATTATTTAATTATTTATTTATTATGGCTTTTTTAGGTAACGTAATCTGGTTTATCTTTGGTGGTTTTCTCAGTGGCTTAGGCTACATCGCAGGTGGTTTAAGTATTTGTGCCACCATTGTTGGTATTCCCTTTGGAGTACAAACTATCAAAATCGGACTTGCCACCATGACTCCTTTTGGTAAAGAAAATGTAGTTACACCTGATGCGGGTAATCTCACTAATACTACTTTAAACGCTTTGTGGTTAATTATATTCGGTTGGGGAATTGCTCTTTCTCATTTAGTACATGGTGCTATTTTGGCAATTACCGTAGTTGGGCTTCCTTTTGCTAAACAACATTTTAAATTAATTCCCGTCGCTTTGTTTCCTTTTGGCAGACAATTACAAGAAGAGAAAAGACAAGAAGTAGAAGTGCCACAAATTAAAGTACCACAAATCGAACCACGACAAGTTGAAGTACAACAAATCGAAACACAACAAATTGAAGGACAAAAAATAGAAGGATAATGAACCACTGTGGTTATTTTGCTAGAGCATGACTTTTGTGAGTTTTAATAATCTTTAGCATTAGTTTTGCTCTATAGCAATCTTTTCGATCGCTTTCAATTTTTAATGTTCGTAAATTATGGGCAGATTCATATTTAAAAACTATCATTACTCGTTTCAAGATGCTTAAGGCTGATGATAGGGTTTTTTTCTAGTTAGTAAAAAAGATAATTACTGATTAAGGTAAATATATAATAATGAAATAAATAATTAACGATCGATTTTGGCAGTAAACGATCAAACCTATTGACGAAGCAATTATTTCCCATCTAATTTCTCTTTTTACATTCATTATGGTTTTAATTTTTACAGATTTGGATGGTACTTTACTCAATCAGGATGATTATCTTTACGACGAGGCTTTGCCAACAATTCATAAATTACAATCTGCTCAAATACCAATTATTCCTGTTACCAGTAAAACCCAAGCCGAAGTAGCTTCTATCTGCTCAGAAATTGGTTTAAATGATCCATTCATCACCGAAAATGGTAGTGCTATTTTTATGAGCAAAAATGAAGATCGTTTTAATCTACCGTTGATGACCACTGAAGACAATCGTTATTATTATCATCTATTAGGTTTTAATTATGAATCCGCTCGAATCGTTTTGCAACAAATGAGTGCAACTTTACAAACTAATTTGATTGGTTTTGGTGATTTATCAGTCAAAGAAATTTGTCAATTAACAGGCTTATCCGTTACTGAAGGAGAAAGGGCAAAACAAAGAGATTTTAGCGAACCTTTTTTAACCCCTAAAAATATTCCAGCAAAATTATTATTACAAACCGCTTCACTTTATAATTGTACTGTTGTAGTGGGCGATCGTTTTTCTCATCTGATTAGTCAAAATTCAGGTAAAGGTAATGCGGTTAAATGGCTGTTAAACAACTATAAACTTAAAAGAAAAAAAACGATTACGATCGGTTTAGGGAATACCCCTAACGATATAAGTTTACTAGAAAATGTTGATATAGCGATCGTTGTTCCCGGCAAAAAAGGTGTCCATCAAGGATTACAACATAAAAATTGGCGTATTGCTCAAGCTAGTGGCAGTAAAGGATGGAGTTTAGCAGTTGAGAAAATTATCAGCCAAATAATTGATTAAATATTTTAACTGTAGGGCTGTAAGGCTCACCATTCGCGTCAACTTAAGACTAAATTAAGGTGGAATAAAGACTCTGGCAACACCATGAATTGCCATTCATGGCTAAATAAATCCGTTTAATAAATTAAACTCATAAGTTTCTCGATTAAAGTTTATGAATCATGAACGAATTATGTTAGCCTTGCAATGATAATTAAAGGCAACTTTAAGTTATAACTTAACCATTTGATTTCTTCAATTGACACCAGTGAAAGCTTACACCCTTCTTATTCACAAATAATGACAGCAATTAACGTCTCTTTCCCCCTTTACTAAGGGGGGACTAAGGGGGGATCGATTGATCGTATAAACTTTCCTTATTAACTGCTATAATATCTGAATTAATCTTTTAATTTAAACAATTTCATTAACTTATTCAAATGAGTCTCTTGTAAATACTCTTTTATTGTCTTATTGCTTTTATTCGCTCTTAGCTGAAACAAGATACCCGAATAAGGTAGTTTACCAACCTTCAAAGCAAATTCTTTTTGCTCTTCTATCTGTTTATATTGTTCAAAATTAGTATTTATTTCTTCAAGTAATTGACAATAAGTAGCGTATATTTTCTGGTAATCTTCTTTGTATTCAGGTAAATAATTGAGAAATTCATCACCCTCATTGTTAATAACTATTTCGATTAACCTTCTATTACTAAATTCTCCTTTGAGGTGATGTAAACGAACATAATTAGGTGCTTTAATTTTAACTCGATCGAATTTGGCATCAACAGCAACAAAACCTTCTAATTCCAAACCATTAATAGTTTTTGTCGTTTTTAAAACATCTAATAATTCAGAAAAAGGATATGTTTTAATACAATGCCAATTATATTTTTTTGCCCATTGATCTGGTTTTTCTTCTTTAAAAGTATCTAAATTTCTAACACCGTGTAAAAGCAAATCATCTTTTTGGTAGTCAACAATTACCCTAAGATAAGGGCTAACTAATTCAAACATAAAACAATAATTAGTTTCTGCTGGTTTTTGGTAATCTAAATTATCGAATACTGACCAAAATAAATCTTTAATAGTTAAATCAGTGTTTTGAATTGTGCCCATCGCATCAGCCATACCACTAGATTGCACGTGCCATGCTCCATCATAATGATATAAAATAACCAAACTACCGTCTAATTTGTCATAAACATTAGTTGTCTGCCAATCTAATTTGGGTGCTAAATGACTATCATAGTTAAAGAATTTATCGTAAGGATAAGATACTACTTGCCAATTGTTATTTTCATCTAAAATTATTCCTCTACATTGTTGCACAACTCTTTCTTTCATTGGGCTATTAAGCTGACAATATTTTAAACAAACTAAATGAGGATATTGTTGATGTCTGGTTATTTTGATCGCATATTTTTCTTGTAATTCTTCCAAGGAATTATTGTTTAAAAATTTTTGTATTTCTAACATTTTTTTATCTATAGTGTTTCTCATCGCTTTTGACGTACAGTTTATATTTACAAGTTTCCCATTTTATTCTCCCCCTAAGTTGGCAGGGCTGTTTCATTCTCAAAAAGAAGAAAATAGCTAGAAGCTATTACTACTCGATCGATCGAGCAAGTACTTCATAACACGAATAATTGGTATATATTTTATCAATTGTCAATTAGTAATTACGATCGATATAATTAATTACAATGATTGATAATTTAAACTTCTTTTATGAATGCGAATCGCTATAACCAATGGCAGTGGCAAGAAACTGAAAATGGTAGTTATCTAACTTGTCAACTATTAGCTGATTGGCAACATGGCTTTTTTTCTAATCATTTTCCTCAGCAATCTCCTGTTGATTTGATTGCCTATCTCAATCCTGACGCTCAAGTTTATCGACTTAAACAAATCCATAGCTCTATTGTCCATTCTACCGATAAAATAGATCAACAAACATCACTTCAATCTCAATCTGAATTATTACAAGGCGATGGCATTATTACTAGTAAACCTTTGCAATCAGTTTGGTCAGCTAGTGCTGATTGTACACCAGTATTAATAGCCGATCGAGTTACAGGAAAAGTAGCGGCTATACATTCGGGTTGGCGTGGCACAGCAAGTCAGATTGTAGCTAAAGCGATCGCTTTATTTTTATCCCAAGGTAGTAATAAAGATAACTTATTATTTGCCCTAGGACCAGCTATTGAAGGAAAAGTCTATCAAGTAAAAGAGGATGTAGCCATAAAAGTCGTTCAAACAGTAATTGCTGATAGTGAAAATATGACCGACAAGCAAATTATTACTCAAGCAATAAAACTACCCTCTTCAGTGCTTTTAGCTGATAATGAAGAAGGTAAATATCGTTTAGATGTGACTCAAACTATTAATCTACAAATACAACAACAAGGAATATCTAGCGAGCAAATAGCGATCGCACCTTATTGTACTTATCAAACACCCGAACATTTCTTTTCTTACCGTCGTAGTCACGAGAAAAAAAATCAATGGTCGGGTATTATTTCTCGATAAGTATTTCAAAGTTAATTTAATAGAAATTGAGACAGTAATAAGAATATCTAAAATGCGAGGATAAAAATCGCCTTGAATTATCATTACAAGGCTAATAGTATTCGTTTAATAAATTAAACTATCAAATTAAAAATAAGATACTGTTTTATTATCATCTACAGATAAATAATCCCGATCGATCGTTCTAATAAAAAACAATCCTGTAAATCTGACAATCCTCTTAATCCTGATTTAGACAGTGTAATTAAACATTAGTGAGTAAATCAGGTGTTTCTTGTCTGCTTTGCAAAGCACCATAAAGACGATTTAAAGCACTGATATAAGCATGAGCAGAAGCGACGATCACATCGGTATTAGCTGAGTAACCTGAATAAGTTTTACCCTCATGCTGAAGGCGAATAGTTACCTCTCCCATCGCATCAATACCTGCGGTGACAGATTTGACCGAATATTCAGTGAGTTGATTAGGTATTTTAACCACTCGATTAATTGCTTTATAAACCGCATCAACTGGCCCTGTACCGATCGCCGCATCACTCAATTCCTTACCATCAGGCATTCTGAGGGTAATAGTAGCAGTCGGCGAAGAATGGTCGCCACAAGAAACCTGTACTAATTCCAAACGGAATAATTCAGGAGGTTGTTGGATTTCATCATTAACGATCGCTTCTAAATCCCAATCGGTGATTTCTCTTTTTTTATCCGCTACTTCTTTAAAACGAACAAAGGCTTTGTTAAGATCGTCATCAGATAGCTCGAAACCTAATTCTTGTAAACGGCTACCGAAAGCATTACGCCCTGAAAGTTTGCCTAACACAATTTGATTGGTAGTTAAACCGATCGATTCTGCATCCATGATTTCGTAGGTAAGACGGTTTTTCAAAACACCATCTTGATGGATACCAGATTCATGAGCAAAAGCATTAGCACCAACGATCGCTTTATTTGGTTGAACTAACATACCCGTCAAATTAGATACTAAACGGGACGTTTTGTAAAGATGTTTGGTATTAATATTTGTTAACGATTCAGTCGATTCGCTTGGTCTGCCCAAAAAGGAATTAAAATATTGACGACGAACATGAAGAGCCATCACTAATTCTTCTAACGCCGCATTCCCAGCACGTTCACCAATACCGTTAATGGTACATTCTAGTTGTCTGGCACCATTTTTGACGGCTTCTAGGAAGTTTGCGACAGCTAAACCGAGGTCATTATGTCCATGAACAGAAATAATTGCATTATCTATATTAGGTACATTCTCTTTAATTCCCTTAATAATTGCTCCATATTCGCTAGGAGTAGTATAACCAACTGTATCAGGAATATTAACAGTAGTCGCCCCTGCATCGATCGCACTCTCTAGTACTTGATAAAGAAATTCTGGATCGCTTCTTCCCGCATCTTCAGGGGAAAACTCTACATCATCAGTAAAAGTTTTAGCATAAGCCACCATATCAGGCACAATTTTGAGTATATCTGCCCGACTTTTTTTAAGTTTGTATTCTAAATGAATATCAGATGTAGCGATAAAAGTATGAATACGACGATTGACAGCAGGTTGTAAAGCCTCTCCAGCACTTTTGATATCGAGTTTTGTTGCTCTGGCTAAACCACAGATAGTAGGACCATTTTCAGTACCTACAGTACCAGCAATACGTTGAACTGCATTAAAATCGCCTAAACTAGCGTGGGGAAAACCAGCTTCAATAACATCTACTCCTAATTTAGCTAACGCACGAGCGATCGTTAATTTTTCTTCTACATTCAAACTCGCACCAGGAGACTGTTCGCCATCTCTTAAGGTGGTATCAAAGATAATAATTCTGTCTGAGGCTTCACTCATATCTTTCGTTTTTTAATATATTTATACTTGGACTAAATATTCGAGGGTTGTTACTATGATAAACGAAAAAAATCAAGAATGTAGGGTAGTAATTAATAATTGATAATTAATAATTAATAATTATATACTTATCTTGATTTTAGTTTGGTAAAATTTGGCTTAATTTTATTTTTTTTGGTAATAAAAAGCGATTTCTTTATCTTTTAATGGAGGGAAATCTGCATCAGTTAACATTTGGTTTAATTCATCTTGAGCGATATGTTTTGCCCCGATACGGACGATACGCGATCGCATTGTATTTGTAACACCGCTACGTTGTCTGTTACCTTCTAATCCCATTACTTGGTTATATAATGACAATTTATTCTCAGGTATTTTACTACCGTCTAAATCTAATCCTTGAGCGATCGCTTTATCTACTGCATCCGCACCTGTAGTTTTTTTATCCATTAAATATTGACTCTTTGAATTAATAAAATTTATGATGATGTAGGGACGTAGCACTGCTACGTCCCTACTAGACATTTTACTTTTGTTTGGAACTTAATTGAAATAATTATGATAACCGCAGAGTACGCAGAGTACGCAGAGGGGTTGATTAGTTTTGAGGATAACATTTTGAGAGAGAGGTACACAGGAGTTGACTGGCTTTGAGGTTACAATTTTTGGAGGGAAAGAGGAAGAAAGAGAGTCTTTGTTAGAGATTATTCGATCGATTTTTGAGGTTGTAATATCAAATGCAAAAAACAAAAAGATAGATAGAGTTTAATTTATTAAACGTACTCTGTTAGCCTTGTCAATTTATTGCAAGGCGAGTTTTATGCTTTTTTTAACTGTTATTTATACTGTCTAAAACTTAATTTAAACAAGTACTAGTTATTTTCTACTTCGATAAACCATACTATAAACAGCAGGGACAAAATATAAAGCTAGTAAAGATGAAACGCTTATACCACCAGAGATAGCAAACGATAGAGGTTGCCAAAATGGATCGCCACTTAGAAGCAAAGGCACAAAACCCGCGATCGTTGTTACTGTAGTTGTCAAGACATGACGAGTTGATTTTAAGACTATTTCTGAAATTACTTTTTGATCGCCTTGTTTTGCTAAAGGATTTTCATTTAAAGCAGATAAAACCATCACAGTATCGTTGATGGCAATTCCAACTAAACCCATTGTACCGACGATCGCCATAAATCCTAAAGGAGAATTAGATATTCTTAAAGAAAAAAGTGCCGCCCCCACACAACCAATCGCAACACCAACAACAATTAAAAATTGACGAAAAGAGCCCAAAGAAAGTACTAACGCCGCCATCATTACCATTACCAGCAAAGGTACATAAATTGCTAGATTTCCTTGAGCTTCACCGCTTTGTTCTTTTTCACCACCAAATTCGTAACGATAACCTAAAGGTAATTGAAAGTTATTTTCGACTAAGGCTTCTTCTAACCTATTTTGTACCACCGAAGGTAACACACCTGCTTTGATATAAGCCTGTACCGTATTAACTCTTTGCTCGTTGTAACGAGCGATTAATGCTAACTGAGGTAAAAGCTCAAATTCACCTAAAGCTGAGGTAGAAAGAAAATCATTATTTTGGTTGTTGTTACTGACTAAATTTAAAGAAGCAATATCATCTATATCCCCTCTTCGATCGTTTTCTACTCTTACTCTAATCGGTAAATTTTCAGTTGATTCTAAAATTGAGCCTCCTGTCGCTCCTTCAAGGTACGATTGTAACTGTTGAGCGATCGTTGCATTCGTTAAACCAACTTGTTTTATTTGTTCTGCATCTACTTGGAAACCTAACTTGACGGAAACTTCGGTTAAATCATCACGCACATGAAGTACGTCGGGTAGGGTAGTAAGTATTCTTCTGGCTTCAATACCCAATTCTCTTAGTACATCGATATTAGAGCCAAAAATTCTGATCTCTACAGGTGATTCGTAAGGTGGCCCTTGTTGTAATTGTCGTACTAAAACTCTGGCTGAAGGAAATTGCTCGTCTAATTCTGCTTGTAATTGTTGAATAATTTCAGCTACTTCACTATTGGTATTCAGTTGTACCATTGCCTGAGCGTAATAGGCTTGGTTGCGACGACTACCAACGAAGTTGTAATAAAACTTGGGTGCACTTTCACCTAAAAACCAATGTACGTCTTTTATCTCTGGATGTTCGATGATTATTTGTCTAGCTTGTAATATTTTAGCTTCAGTTTGAGCGATCGCTGTAGTGGCGGAAAATTCAACTTCTATCTGAAATTGATCTCTTGCTAGGGAAGGAAAAAACTGATTTGCTAAATGTTGGGCATTGATAAAACCAATCAGGGGAATAATAAAACTAAAAGCGATCGATAACAATGGATAACGTAAAGATTTTTGCAAGGATAAACGATAGGCTTTAGTTAATAAAGGAAAAGAAAAACCTCGATTCCACCATCTTTTTTTAGGAGGAGGTAAGGTTTGCTGGTAGTTATCATTTTCAGATGATGAATTTGCTTCACGATTATCATCCTCCTGAGAAGAAGAAAACTGTCGTTGCTTAACAGTATTACCAACGCTATTGATTCTTCCTGCTAAACCTGCTATCACCGTCAAAGAAATAATAAAAGAAGCAATCAACGCCATAATGACACTAACAGCGATCGAGCCGACAAATTCTCCCGCACTACCGGGTAACAATGCGATCGGTAAAAAAGTCGCCACAGTAGTAATAGTAGAAGCAAGTAAAGGTACTTTAAGATAATTAACCGTATCCACGACTGCATCTACAGGTTTATGCCCCGATGAAATTTCGGTTGTAACTTCATCAACAACGATAATGGCATTATCAATCAATAAACCCAATGCAATAATTAATCCCGTCACTGACATTTGGTGAATCGGAATCCCAGCAAAACTAAGTCCTCCTAATACCATAAAAGTACTTAAAGGTAAAGCGATCGAGACAATTAACGCCGATTTCCAACCCATGAAAACAAAGGTAACTCCGCCGACGAATATTGCACCTAAAATCAAATTTTCGATTAAACTATCAATACGATCGGCAACATAACTACTTTGGTCGAAAATTACATCTAAACTAATACCTTCGGGTAAAGTTGTCTCTAATTGATTTAATATTTCAGTAACTTTTTGAGCCCATTTGTCAATTCTAATATCTGCTTTCATCAAAATTCCTACCACTACAGCAGGTTTACCCTTAACTAAAGCTAAGTCTGTTGGCGGTAATCTAATACCACGATTTACTGTAGCGATGTCACTTAGACGGGTAAATTGAGTGGTTGTATTTTGAATTGGTATTTGTCTAATTTTTTCGAGACTATCTAATTCGCTATCTACTTCAATGGCAATATTCGATCGAGCGTTACGATATTGTCCTGCGGAGACTTTAGCATCACTTAAATCGATTTGTTGAGCTAAATCTGCCACCGAAAGCCCAACTGAGCTTAAATCGCTACTACTAATTTCAACTGTAATTTCTTCATCAGGATCGCCAAATAGATCGACTTCTTCTGTACCTGCTAATCCTCTCGCCATCAATTGTAACTGTTCGGCATACCTTTTTAAAATCGCATAATTCGGTTCGCCTTCTAAATTCCACGTCAAAGAAACGATCGTTGTATAGGCTTTCACTTTCGATTCTATTAGTTCTGGTGTACCTGCAGAAGTCGGTAAAAAAGCAGAAGCAGATTCTAGTTTATCTCTAACTTGAGCCCAAATTGGTTGAGCGTCTTTTACTGTATCTAATAATTCGATCGAAATACTAGAAAAACCGATCCTAGAGTCCGATTCGAGAGTATCAATTTCTTCAATTTCTCTAATTTCGGCTTCTAATATTTCTGTGACTAACGCCTCGACTCGTTGAGCGTTTGCCCCTGGAAATGGTGTATTAACTACCGCAACACGAGCCACGAGGGTAGGATCTTCTTGTCTGGGTAAAGCGGTGAATGAAGCTATTCCCCAGGCGATAATGAGGACGATCGTGATAATCAAAAGCCGACTGTTTTCGTAGAATGCCTTAATCATAATGAATAATGAATAATGAATAATGAATAATGAATAATGAATAATGAATAATTAAATATGCTTTGTAAATTAGTTTTTAATATTGTTCAAAAAATAAATAAAATAGCAAAAAGCGCTCGAATAATCTCGAACAAATACTCTCTTTCTCTCTGTCCCCCCAAAATTTCATCCTTAAAGCTAGCTAACTCCTGTGTACCTCTCTCTCAAAATTTTTTCCTCAAAACTAGTCAACCTCTCTGCGTACTCCGCGTGCTTTCTGCGGTTGTCTAAAAATTATTTTACGCAAAGCTATATAAGTTTCATTTTTAGATAAAGTAGATAATTGTCAATTGTCAATAATGCGAACAACTTGTTTTGGTACGAGACGATGAATCCCATCAGTAACAACCAAATCACCCGATCGCAATGTACCTCTGACAAAAACTCGATCGTTTTCTTGATTAATAACTTCTACTGCTTTTTGCTCAACTCTATATAAATCTTCTCCTTCTTGTTCTTGAATCACTACATAACAACTCCATAAACCTTTAATACCTTGAGTTAATGCCGTCATTGGCAACCAATAACCATCTGTCGGAATACTTTGGCTCAAATTTAGGGTTACTATTTGATTGGGGTTAATTTGAGTAATCGCCGATCGTTCTAACTGAAAAACAACTATTTGAGTTCGTGTATCGGTATCGATCTCAGGTAAGATAGATGTGATTTGTCCTCGATAGATTCGATCGCCAATTTTTAAGTCACGATAACTTCCGACTCGTAATTGTTGGATTGTATTGCTAGGTATGCCAATTCTCGCTTCAGGGGTGGTATTTTCTAACAAACGAATGACTGATTGTGCTGTATTGACTACTGTACCTTCATCTAAAAAACGTTCGGCAACGATACCGTTAAAAGGTGCTTTGATACTACTTCGATCGATCGTGACATCTATTTCGGCAATTCGGGCATTCAATCGATCGATTACTGCTTGTTGAGCGGCGATTTTTTCTGGGCGTGTACCGTTATTTAATTCAGCTAAGACACTTTTAGCTTTAGCTAGTCTTGCGTTTAATGCTCCTTCTCCAAAAGAAAATTCGTCTAATTCTTCTCTTGAAATTGCCCCTTCGTTATACAAAAATTCTCTTCTTTCTCTTTGTTTTTGTTGTAACTTTAATTGTTGCTCTAAATCTCTGACATCTGCTCTTGCCGCATCAATATCTTCAATTCTTGCCCCTGTTTTTAACTCTGCTAAACGAGCGTTTTCGCCTACTTTTTCAGCTACTAATTGCTGACGTTGGGCTTTTAATTCTCTTGTATCTAAAAGAGCGACAATTGTACCTTGAGAAATACGATCGCCTTCACTAACTAAAATTTGGATTAGCTCTCCACCACGAGAAAATCCTAATTCACTTGTCCTAATTGCGGCTATTTCTCCTGTATAGCTACGAGATACTTGATAAGAATTAACTGGTTCGATCTCGATCGTTGAAACAGTTAAGGCTTTTGCTTGTTCTACTTTTTCTTCAACTGGAGATTCTGGTAATGCGGATGATGAAAATAAATTAAAACGATCGATTGAAATATACCCAACAATCCCCGCTAAAATTAAAATTAGATAAATAAGTTTATTAAATTTGTTCTTATTAGTTGAAGAAGTATGTAGGAAATTATCTTCTAAATTTATTTCGGTTTTATTTATTTTGTTTGTAGCCATAACTGTTGTATTTGATAACTATTCAAGATAAGAGATCGTCAAAATTTTCGGTTAAAAAAAATAATTTAGCGTTCACCATAACAACAAACAACTTAACTATATCTGTTAGCAAAAATTATAACAAACGTTTGAATAATAAGCTAATTAAAATTAAACATCGAGCGAAAAAAATTATTCTACAGTTAAATGAAATGATGAGTCTAGTATTTCTTGTAAGAATGAAACAATTTGAGAGAGACTAATAGTATTTGCTTGTAAATTAACAGTGTAGAGTGTGTCTCCCCCCCTACAAATTTGTTTGAATTGCCTTGCTGTGTTAATTAAAACAATTATAATTTTTAATTGTCAATTGTCAATTATCAATTGTCAATTATTGAACTATGTTGTGATGTACAATAAGTAAAGTTCCAACACTTGTTTGAATATGACCAAACCTTCAATTGACACTAAAGAACAAATATTAAACGTTGCCGAGAAACTATTTGCTGAAAATGGTTTTGCTGGTACATCATTGCGTAGTGTCATCAGTGAGGCAGAAGTAAACTTATCCGCAGTACATTATCATTTTGGTTCAAAAGAAGAATTATTTCGTGCCGTAGTTATGAGAATTTCGCAACCTGTCGTCGAAGGAGAATTGAGGTTATTAGCAAAATTAAAAGAAGAAAAACCAGATTATACTCTAGAAGAAGTTTTAACTTGTTTTTTAACTCCACCATTACAAGTAATACTTAATAGTGGCGATCGTAAATTGTATTGTGCTAGATTTATGGGTAGATGTCGCCTCGAACCATATTCAGTTGGTATAATAGCAGAAGAAGAGTTTCAAGAAAGTCAAACGGCTTATTTAGACGCTTTACAAAGAGTATTACCAAATCAGACTCGTAACGAAATTCACTGGCAATTAGATTTAGTTATCGCTAGTTTAATTCGTGTCTTGACTCAAGCCCAAAAACCTCATAGTTTGATTCAAAAAAAATCGATTGAGGAAATAGACAAGGTTGTTAGTAAGTTAGTTAATTTTCTCGCTTCGGGAATGAACTATCGTAGTTAATAGTTAAGTAAAAAAATAAAGTTTGTTTTATAATTATCTCGTGGGTGCGATAGTCAAAAAATCAATTATAAAATTTGATAGTTGACAATTGGCAATCGACAGTTGACAATTAGCTTAAAAACAAGAGTAAGGTAAGAAAAAGTAATTAAGATTCGTTACTAATAATTCGTTTTTTACTATTCGATCGTTCACTGTTCATTATTTATTATGAAAGCTAACTTGTGGAAAAGTTTAAATTTGAATCAAAAATTATCTTTTTTGTTAATAATTACGATTGGTTTACCGATTATAGTGATTACTCAAGTAAATTTATTTTTAATTCCACGAGAAGAAAAAAAATTAATTAAATCAGAAATAGCGATCGAATTAAGAATATTAGAAGAAAAAATAAGAGAAGAAAAAGAACATATAGAAGAAGAATCAACTCAACTAGCAAGACTAATTGAAAATCGTAACTTAGATATTAATGATGTTGAACAACAAGCTCAAGTCGAAGAAATTTTTGATCAATTTACATCACTAAATGCCGATCATAGCTTCCATTTAATCACTAATTCTCAAGGAGAAACAATTTTCCAAAAAATATTAATTATTGACCAAAACTTTGATCAATATCCTCAACTACCAGATAAACCAGAAAAGACGGTATTTCGCTCTTTATCAGTGCCTAAAAAAATTCAACTAAAAGACTTACCAATAGTTAACCAAGTTTTTTTAACTAAGCAAAGCCTTTCAGGAATAGAATTAATTGAGAGTAAATATTTAAAACGTCTGGGGTTAGCCACACAAGCAGATATTGGTATTCGCCCACAAGAAACTGATAACTTACCATTACTCAAAAAACCTTTTCCTGAAGAAACTTACTTTATCGATCGAGGTAAAATAGGTTTAGTTATTATGAGTGTTTCACCAATAATTGTTGACGGTGAAATAGTTGGTACAACCATAACTGGTAACTTACTTAATCGTAACTATCATATCGTTGATCAAGTAGAAGAAATTGCAGGTATAAATACAGCTACTATCTTTGCTCAAGACTGGCGTATCTCGACTAATGTGCCTTACGAATCCCAAGCCACAAATCCAACTCGTGCTATTGGTACTAGAGTATCTCGTCAAGTTGCTCAAACAGTTTTAAATGAAAAATCAATCTATTTAGGACAAGCCAATATAATTGGTCAAGAATACTATACAGGCTATAGCCCAATCTATGATCATCGTTGGCAACTTAATCCTGAATTAGCCACCCCAGTTGGTATTGCTTATGTTGGTACACCTTTATCGTTAAGAGAAAACAAATTACGTTACATCATTTTTGTTGGTTATGGTATTGGTGCAGTGATGTTATTACTCACTATTTTTGTGATTCGCCCGACAATGCGACGTTGGCTTATAGAACCAATTTTACAACTAAATAACGCCGCTAAAAACCTTGCTAAAGGAGATTGGGAGCAAAAAATTAGATTATCTCGTCAAGACGAGTTAGGAGAATTAGCTACTTCTTTTCAGACAATGGCACAACAACTACAACAATCATTTCAACAGCTAGAGCATACTAATACTAACTTAGAATCAGAATTACAACAAAAAGTTGATCAACTATCTTCAGCATTAAAAGTTTCAGCTAAATCACAAAAAACCGCTGAAGAAGCCAATCAAGCTAAAAGTCAATTTCTAGCTAACATGAGTCACGAACTACGTACACCGCTTAATGCCATTATTGGTTATGGTGAAATACTGATTGAAGATGCCCAAGATTTAGAACAAAAAGAATTTATCCCTGATTTAATTAAGATTCAAAGTGCCGGAAAACATCTACTTTCTCTGATTAACGATATACTCGATATTTCCAAAATTGAAGCAGGTAAGATGGAGTTATTTTTAGAAGAATTTGAGCTAAAATCTTTATTAGAAGAAATAATTGTTACCGCTCAACCTTTAATTGAAAAAAACCAAAATCAATTTGAGTTGAGATATGCTGACGAAATTGGTTTAATCTATGCTGATATGACTAAGTTTAGACAGATATTATTCAATTTACTGAGTAATGCCAGTAAATTTACTCAACAAGGACTTATCTTCTTAAAAATTAACATTTATAAGCAAAATAACCAAGATTGGCTTCAAATCCAAGTAGAAGATAATGGTATCGGTATTAGTAACGAGCAAATTAATCAGCTATTTCAACCTTTTACTCAAGCTGATGCTTCTACTACTCGTCAATATGGTGGTACAGGTTTAGGATTAACAATTACCAAAAAGTTTTGTGAGATGATGGGGGGAGAGATTAAACTAAAAAGTGAATTAGGAAAAGGAACAATATTTACGATCGAATTACCTGTGTTAGTGACAGCTCAAAATCAACCGACTGAAGTATCAACTTCTACGCCAACATTGACTCAGTCATTATTAATACCAATTAGGGAAAATAAAGTATTAGTTATCGACGACGATATTAATGTTTTAGATTTAATGAAACGTTATTTAGCACCTGAAGGATTTGATGTCATTACTACAACTAATCCATTTGAGGGAATAGAGTTAGCTAGAAATATTCGTCCTAACGTTATTATTTTAGATGTAATGATGCCGATAATGGATGGTTGGTCAGTTCTTAATCATCTTAAATCAGACTCAGATTTAGCGACAATACCTGTGATTATGGCAACGTTACTTCAAGAACAAAATTTGGGATATACTTTAGGTGCAACAAATTACTTAACTAAACCAATTAACACTCAAGAGTTAAGAAAAGTGTTAACTAAATATCGTTCTCATGATTCGACTCGGTTAGCTATGGTAGTTGATGATGACATCAATAGTAGAAATTTGCTGACAAATATATTACAAAAAGAAGGTTGGCAAGTATTAGAAGCGATTAATGGTGAGCAAGCTTTAAAATTACTTGAATCTTATCACCCTCAATTATTATTACTTGATTTAATGATGCCTGAAGTTGATGGTTTTGAAGTCGCAAATAGTATTCAACAAAATTCCAATTGGCAAGATATACCTATCATTATTATTACAGCCAAAGATATCACCCAAGACGATCGACAACGTTTAAATGGTCGTGTTTCTGCTATTTTACAAAAAGGCTCTTATAATAAAGATCATTTATTAAAACAAGTTCGTGGTTTATTAAAAAATATTACTAAAAAGTAGATGATTACAATCAATAGTTTAGAGTAGGCAATTATTAATTATTAATTATTGATTAGTCTTTTTACTGCTTAACCAGAAAAAGTAAGTTATAGTAGTTCCTGTATTCAATTATTCAGAATTTTATTGATATTTGATCCATAATTGAAATACTGTTACATCATAACAATATCGAGTCTCGTTACTCATTTCTTGGCTTTATCATATTCCTGTGGCTATTTTTAATCAAAATTATTCTAATAATTCAGAAGAAGGTACATTTGGTTATTCAACTGATAAAGATTCTGTTGTGGCTTTAAAAGAGTTAGTAGCTAGTTTACAAAGAGAACAGAATAAAATACAAGATTTACTAGGTTCTTTAAGTTATGGTTTACGTAGTTTTCATAACCTAAATCAATTTTTGGATTTAACTCCTTTGATGGTAGCTAGGGTTACCGATGCTGATGGGGCAGTCTTAATGCTTTACAGCGAAAATAGAGTTCGTTTAGAGCAGATTTATTGCAACAATGATCAATGGCGAGACAAAATCTTTAATTCTTTTCAGTCAGTCGTCACTAATATCAATAGTTATTCACGACAACAAAAACATAGCTCTACCAAATTATTTTCCTTAGAATCTTTTCCTACATATGTTGAGAATCAACTAGAGCGTAAATTTTCTTCTTGGTTAAATATTTTTAGTACGCCTATTTTAGTCAAAAATATAGAACAAGGCAGAATATATGTTTTTAGTAAAGATAGTGACTATACATGGACAAATACTCGTCGTAAATTAGTTCAACTAGTTGCCGATCAAACTTCTGTAGCGATCGCTAATAACAGACTAACTCTAGAATTAAGATCAAAAGAGCGTCAAGATAGAGAATTAGAAATCGCCTCAGAAATTCAATTACAATTATTACCACGAAAATTTCCTTCAATTAAAGGATTAGATGTCGCCGCTAAATGTAAAACCGCTAATCGTGTAGGCGGAGACTATTATGATTTTATTCCCGTCAATTACGATCAATGGGATCACAATAACGAACAGCAAGAAAATGCGGCAAGTCAGCCTTGGAGTATTGTTATCGGCGATGTTATGGGCAAAGGTGTACCCGCCGGGTTAATTATGACGATGACGAGGGGAATGTTACGAGCAGAAGTTTTGAATCGTCACTCACCAGCACGAGTGTTAAGTCATTTAAATCGAGTTATGTTTGCTGATTTAGAAAATTCACATCGGTTTGTCACCTTATTTTATTCAGAATATAATCCTCAAACACATATTTTGAATTATGCTAATGCCGCTCATAACCCTCCTTTACTTTGGCGAGAAAATGAATCTACTAGTATTATTCGTCTAGATACTGACGGAATGTTAATTGGTTTACAACCAAATTCAGCTTATCAAGAAGATTCTATACAGTTAAAACCAAATGATACAATTCTTTATTACACCGATGGTTTGACTGATGCGGTTAATGCTAACAATCAAAGATTTGATGAAGATAACCTCGTTGCTTGTTTTGAGCTTGGTTGTAAAAGATACAAAACCGCAGAAAAAATTCTCAATTATATCTTTCGGGAAATTAAAAAATTTGTCGGTGATAATCAAGCAAATAATGACGATATTACTTTGATTGTGATTAAATTTAATCCTCCACCTATAGAACAAGAATTAGGGATAAAGGAAAAAAGATAATTGACTCTTAACTCTTAACTTTTAACTCTTAACTTTTAACTTTTGTGAACCATAGTAGATTAAAATGTAGTTGAAAATAATAATTATCATTAATTTTTAACGATGCAAACTATTGATAAGCCTATAGATAGTGCTGAAGATAACTTATTTGATACTACAATTCATAGACGTAAAACACGCCCTGTAAAAGTAGGTAGCGTTACTATCGGCGGTAACAATCCTGTAGTTGTGCAGTCGATGATTAATGAGGATACTCTTGATATTGAAGGTTCAGTAAATTCTATTCGTCGTTTACATGAAATCGGTTGTGAAATAGTTAGAGTCACTGTACCGAGTATGGCACACGCTAAAGCCTTAGCCGAAATCAAACAAAAACTCGCTGATACTTATCAACCTGTACCGTTAGTGGCTGATGTTCATCATAATGGGATGAAAATTGCTTTAGAAGTAGCTAAACACGTAGATAAAGTACGTATCAATCCGGGTTTGTATGTATTTGAAAAACCAAAAAGCGATCGAGATGAATATTCAGAAACTGAATTTGCCGATATTGGAGCGAAAATTAAAGAAACTCTTGAACCTTTAGTCGTCTCCTTAAGAGATCAAGGTAAAGCAATGCGTATTGGGGTAAATCATGGCTCATTATCCGAAAGAATGCTTTTTACCTACGGTGATACACCCCAAGGAATGGTAGAGTCAGCATTAGAATTTATTCATATCTGTGAGTCTCTTGATTTTCGTAATATCGTTATCTCCATGAAAGCCTCTCGTGTACCCGTAATGTTAGCGGCTTACCGTTTGATGGTCAAAAAAATGGATGAGTTGGGGATGGATTATCCTTTACATCTAGGAGTCACAGAAGCAGGTGATGGAGAATATGGCAGAATTAAATCCACAGCCGGTATAGGTACTCTTTTAGCTGATGGTATTGGTGATACTATTCGTGTTTCTTTAACCGAAAATCCGGAAAAAGAAATCCCTGTTTGCTACAGTATTTTGCAAGCTCTGGGTTTACGCAAAACCATGGTGGAATACGTAGCTTGCCCTTCTTGTGGACGTACTTTATTTAATCTAGAAGAAGTATTACATCAAGTTAGAGAAGCAACAAAACACCTCACAGGCTTGGACATTGCCGTCATGGGTTGTATTGTAAACGGGCCAGGTGAAATGGCTGATGCTGACTATGGTTATGTTGGTAAGCAACCCGGTTTTATTTCTTTGTATCGTGGAAGAGAAGAAATTAAAAAAGTGCCTGAAACTGAAGGAGTACAAGAATTGATTAATTTGATTAAAGCTGATGATAGATGGGTTGAGCCTGAATAGTTAATAGTTAATAGTTAATAGTCTAATTTATTAACTATTGAATCTTTCTTTTGTCTATGACTGCATCAGAAAATTACTTTTGGTGCGGTTAACTAGATTAGATGTTTTTTGATTAAAAGACTAAAGTATTGACTATAAATACTAACTTTTAAGCTATCTGGCAGTTATTTGGCAGTTAAAAATCAATAGTGGTACGATTGATTTGTAACCAAGAGCAACTATTTATATTATTTATAAAATAGTGATATTTATTTACCTTCTGAACAGAAAAATAAATTATTAATTATCAATTATTTTAACTTAACCGATCGAAAAGAAAAAAGATCTTTCTAAAGTTAGATCGATTAATACATCCTCAGATAGATACATATTGAGAGTGTTTATTCGTATCCTAAGATGGAAGTTAAAAAAAATTAATAATATTTATGGCTACTAACGAAACAATTGCAGAAACTCACAAACCTTTTTTAGAAAAAATTCAACAAAACGCTGATTTAGAAAATATCTATGATGCGAAGGAATTAACCGAAATTGTTTATCGAACAATGCGCGATTTAATCCCTAGAGATATGATTGATGATGTAGCCGAAGAATTAGAAGGCAATATGGTCGATGCTTTAAACGGCGATTCTCTTAAAGACATATGGAAAGATACTAACCCCTTAGTTTCTTGGATTAGTAAAATCCGTCCTCGTTTTAAGGGAAAAGCACCTTTCACCATCAACGATAAACTTTTCATTACTCGTGTCGAGCAAGAAGGTGGCTTACCTAACACCACTACTGGTGAAAAAGTAATCTCTACAGTTTTCAGTGCAACCAAAGAAGAACTATCGGCAGAAAAAATAGCCGAAATCGGTCAGTTTTTACCGGGTAAAATTGCTCAAATGTGGCAAGAAGCATAAAAAAAATTGATAATTAGTAATTAGTGATTAATAATTAAGAATTATTAATTGTCAATTATCCACTCCTTAATTAAAATAGGTAACAATTTTAATGTTTTCCCTAACTCAAACTACATCTAGACAGCGTGAAATATTAGAAATTGTCTTCAGCAATGGCTGGGATTATATGCGGGGTTTGTTAAGTGGAGGCAAAGCTAGTGAGCCGAAATTGCCTTCTCCTGAGGTATTACGTAATATACTTCTTGAGTTAGGTCCAGTTTATGTCAAATTAGGACAACTCCTCTCTACCCGCCCAGATGTGTTGCCTTCTAGATATATTGATGCTTTAAGTGATTTACAAGCTAATGTACCCCCTGTAGGTTGGGGTGAAGTTAAAAGATTAATCGAAATAGAATTAGGTCAACCGATCGATCGAGTTTTTCATAGTGTTGACCCTGAAGCGATCGCCGCCGGTTCAATTGGTCAAGTCCACAAAGCAATCTTAGCTGATGGTACGCCAGTCGCCCTTAAAGTACAACGCCCCAATATTGAACAAGTAGTTGCTAAAGATATTTCATTGATTATTAGCTTAGCTGAATTAGCTTCTTTGACAGATTTTGGCAAAGATTTTGATTTAGTATCTTTAGCAGAAGAATTTACTAATGCCATCACCGCCGAATTAGATTATCAAATAGAAGGTAGATATACCGAACAACTACAATCAAATCTTTCTCAAAGTAAGTGGTTTGATCCCACTAATATTGTTGTACCAAAAGTTTATTGGCAATATAGTACTTCTAAAATTTTAATTATTGAATGGTTAAATGGAGTACCTTTATTATCTTCTAAAATAGCTCAAACTGCCTCGGAAGAAAATAAACAAAAAAGAGAACTCACAACTTTACTATTTAGAGCTTTCTTTCAACAAATATACATTGATGGTTTTTTCCATGCAGATCCTCACCCTGGTAATTTATTTTATCTTGATGATGGTCGTCTAGCTATTTTAGATTGCGGGATGATGGGTAAAGTAGATCCCCGTACGCAACAAATTCTGACTCAGATGTTACTCGCTGTGGTGGATATTGATGCTCAAAGATGTGCTCAATTAACGATCGAACTAGCAGAAGCTGGGCAACCTGTTACTTTAGATCGTTTAACGAATAATTACGATCGTATGTTGCGTAAATACCACAATCTAAGTTTATCAGAAATTAATTTTAGTCAAGTTTTTTACGAAGTATTAGAAATCTCTCGTGAAAATGGAATTAAAATGCCCAGCAACATGGGTTTATACGCTAAAGCATTAGCTAACTTAGAAGGAGTAGCTCGTACATTCGATCCTCAAGTTAACTTACTTGATGAAATTAAACCTTTAATGACGGATTTATTTCGCCGTCAACTATTAGGAGACGACCCCGCTCAAACACTTTTAAGAGTTGCTTTAGACCTCAAAAGCCTTAGTTTGAGTTCACCTCGTCAATTAGACGTATTATTAGATAGAATTACCTCAGAATCATTAAAACTGAACTTGAATGTACGTAACTTACCCATTTTATCTAATAGTTTAGATCAATCAGCCAATCGACTTTCGTTTAGTATCATTGTCGGTGCATTAATTATGGGAGCGGCAACAATCACGACAGGTACGGCAACAGCAGAATTATCGATCGTTAGTACAGTTTTATTTACTGCGGCTAGTTTACTCGGTTTTTGGTTGATTATTGGAATTATTCGTTCAGGACAATTAAAATAAATATGCAATACGATACTGGAGAACAAATACAAAACGAACAACTGAGTAATAATCAAAATTGGTGGGCGAAAATAGTGGCTCTAATTGCAGTCGCTAATTTATTGCTCGTACTATTTAATTTCAGTTATATTCCGCTACGTGATATTTATTTACATAAAGTTCCCAGTATCGTTAGATTATACGATCCAATTAAAAATATTGAACCTAATCCTGAGACAACAACTTACCTAAATACAGTTGATTCTTTAAAAAAGCAAATTGCCACAGGAGGAATTGAATCTCCTTTAACTCAGCAAACATTAGAGCAGTTAAGACAACAAAGTAGTGATTTACTCGCTGAAAATCCTTTTGCGGTAGCTAATCAATTTGGTACATTTGCTCAGCTTAAACGCAGAATGGAATATCAAATGAAAACAAATTCAGCTAAGCAAGCATTTAGTCAATTTTGGAGTAATGATTATTTATCTCAAACTACTCCAGAGTTAGCATTTACTTTTTTCGATCGTAAAATTAAACCTTTATTAGAAGTTAACTACTATCGAGAAATCGATGAATATGGTCAATTTATTGATCAATTCTCTTTAATCGATTTAGCTTTTAGTCTTTTCTTTGCCCTAGAATTACTAATTAGATCGTTTTTTATTTCCATTAAACAAGAAGGTGTTTCTTGGGGCGATACTATTTTGCGGCGTTGGTATGAAGTTTTTCTGATTCTTCCTTTTTGGCGTTGGTTAAGAATTATTCCTGTCACTGTCAAGTTACATCGATCGGGTTTGATCAGTTTAACTAGCATCATCGCTCAGATAACCCACGAACCAGCCGCCTATTTAGCCGATCGTACATCGGTATTTATTTTAGTCAGATTAATTAATCAAGCAATTGAAGCAGTAGAAACAGGTGCTTTGGCTCGTTCTTTACTTGAACCATCAGAAGGCTATATTCAAGTTAATGAAATTAACAAACTAGATGCGATTACCGATCGAATTTTAGCATTATCTATTTATAAAGTTTTACCAGAAGTACAGCCAGATGTAGAAACACTTTTACGACATAGTTTAACTGAATCACTACAACAATCAGATTTAATCCGAGGATTGCCTAAAATACCGGGTTTAGATTTATTACCAACAGAAGCCACAGAACAACTTGCCCAATATTTAGCTAAATCAGTTTATACTATCTTACTCAATTCTTATAGTGATATTGAAGGTAGAGAATTATTTGAAAACTTAGCTCAAAATTTTAAAAAGTCATTAACTATTGAATTAGGTAATCAAGAAACTCAATCAGAATTACAGACACTTTTGTCACAAATGTTAGAAGAATTCAAACTCAATTATGTGCAAAATTCTCAAAAATATGACCCGACTCAAACCCTAAACGAAACTCAAAAAATAGAACAAACTATCAACCAAGAAAATGATGACAACTCAATTTTTTCAGATAGATTATCTACTAAAGATAAATCAGTTGCTACTGTGCCTCTGGGAAAAAAATCCAGTAACACAATTAGCAAGAATGAGTAATGAGTAATGAGTAATGAGTAATGAGTAAGAAGTTAATTATTCATTGTCAATTGTCAATTGTCAACTGTCAACTATCAACCGTATTTTAATTATGGACAACAATCAACGCAACACTTTCAATCAAAATCAAGAAAATTTAGCTCTTCCTCCTAGTAGCACATCTACCAAACCTTTAGCAGAACAAAAAATACCAGAAACACCGATCGAATTTTTAGCCTTCGTTGATGAATTTGTGACAAATACTGCCGCCGAAACTCAAAAAGCAGTCGAACGTACCACAGCACAAGTAGGAGAAACCTTAGAATCTTTTAGTCAAAATAGTCTTGTTAAAACGTGCAAAAATGTATTTGGCTTACAGTGGTTGATGTCGATACTAGGAGAAGTAGATATTGACAAAATAGAAGCTAAATTGGCTAGATTAAGAGCTAAATATCCTGATAGTACACCAGAAGAACTTGCTAATCAAGTAATTTTAGATAAAGCATGGGAAGCAGGAAAAGTAGGACTAGTGAGTAATATTATTCCTCCTGTTGCGGTGGCTATGTTAGGCATTGAACTGGCTTTAACTACTAGATTACAATCTGAGATGGTTTACGAAATTGCAGGGGTTTATGGCTTAGATTTACGTGAACCTGCTCGTCGTGGGGAAGTACTAGCTATTTTTGGCATATCTTTAGGTACAGATGCACTTAAAACAGGATTTAGTTTAATTGAAATTATCCCCGGTATTGGTGCGGTAGTTGGTGCTTCAACTAATGCTATTATTCTTTATGCTTTAGGTTATACTGCTTGTAGGTTTTATGAAGGTAAGTATAAATATTTTAGCCCGACAATTACTACCGAAAAAATGACAACTC
Source organism: uncultured cyanobacterium (assembly GCA_963710605.1). Lineage (GTDB taxonomy): Bacteria > Cyanobacteriota > Cyanobacteriia > Cyanobacteriales > Cyanobacteriaceae > JAALKG01. Next base: position 562,997 of record CAVQBA010000004.1, on the reverse strand, counting down.
CTGCTCAAGAAAAACAACGGGCTGAGTATTGGGAGTCAGCATTAGCTCAATCTCGAATTATGGATGAAATTTTGGCTCATATGATTTTGGCTAGTTATCCTGATGGGCAATCATGGGAAGAGATTTTACGTACTTTAGAAAAAGTTTCTCCTTCTTCTGTTAAAGTTGTGGCGACTAAGCTAGAAAATCCTCAGCCTTTGGATGTTTTGTTAGAGCAATTATCGGCTGATTTTGCTTCTTTAACTTTAACTAGATGTTATTATTTTGCTCAGTTGGATAATGTAATTACTCCTGAAGAAAAAGCTATTATTGATGCGATCGCTTTTAAGTTTAATCTTGATTCACCAACTTTCGGTCAAACCCCAATTAATAGTTAATCTTTTTGATAATTGATTAGTCAATGGTAGGGTAGAAAACAACTCACAAAAGAAATTAATCAACTGTCTTGTCTCTAAATGGCCTCTCTATGGAGGCTTTTTATTTATATTTGAATTTTTCAACTTATCGAGATTAGGTCATTGTTTTTCCTATTTGAGATAAGCTAGTAATTGCTGTGGCAATATTTTTTTGGTGATGGATTGGCAAAATTTTTATTTCGGTTTTTTTTTGTGGCTTACGGGTAGTGGTATATTGCTAACTTTATTTAAAAATAATAGTTCGAGTTTTTCTGGGCAAAGTAAAGATGAGCAAAAAACACCACGCTTAGATCAAAAAAATAATTTTTCAACAAATAATCAAAAGCGTATTCAACAACTAGAAAAACAGCTAGAGATTCAAACTAATGCTTTAAATGTAGCTCAATCTGAGTTAGAAAAACTACAAACGCAATTAGATTCAGTTTCTAATTCATCAGCTCAAGATAATCGCTCTTCTGAGCTGCGTATAATTGATTTAGTGAGACAAATAGAAGTTTTACAATCAGAATTAGATACTAACGCTCAGCAAACACAAGAGCAAGAAAATAAGTATGAGCGAGGGCAAAAAAAATGGCAGAATCAAACGGCAACTTTCAGTGAACAAATTGAGGCTTTACAATCAGAACTGGAATTGACTAGTGATCAATTAGAATTAACTCAAAATAAATATTTTAATTCGCAACAAGACTTTGAACAACAAACAACAAATTATCAAGAGAGAATTGATCAACTAGAAGCGAAAAATCGCTCTTTAGTCAATAAATTAGAACAATTACCGACACAACTAGAAAGTAATTGGCAGGCTGAATCGATCGAATTATTAAATGATTTATTAATTAGCTACCCAACTGCTAAACTAATGGTTGAATTAAAACACAATTTACCATCAAAAAATATTATTGCTTTACTTAAACCATTAGAATTATTATTACAACAATGGCAGATAGAAACTATCGGTCAACCTTGGCGGAAAGTTACCTATAATCCCAATATACATGATTGTGGAGAGGAAAATATTTCTGAAGGAGAATCTGTTTATGTACGTTGGATAGGCTATTACCAAGGAGATAGAGTGTTAATACCAGCCAAAGTTAGTCGTAAGTTACCGGGGCAAAAATAGAAATAGAGTTTATTAAATAATCAATTTTTTTGATTAATTACCTTTTTATCTATCTGTGTTAATCCCCTGTGAAATTATTTTATTAGTTTATGCTTCTTCTATTTGTTTAAGATGTATGTTTTTACGTCCTAAAATAACTTCAAATTCATCACCTGGTTTTAATCCCATTTTTTCAGTATAAGCTTTACCGATCGATAGATTGCAGTTAGATTGAACTTTAATGCGATAATTAGCACTACGCCCTCTTTTTTTAGTTTCAAACGAGTTTTCGTTATCTAAATCAATTCCCTCAGCTTCAATCAAAGCATTGAGAAATTTGACCATACTAACTCTTTTTTGTCCATTCTCAGCTATGCTATAGTACCCGCATTCGATCGCTTTTTCTTCACGGGAAACACTACCTAATTTTTTAACTTTTTTGAGTAAATCTTTCCCTGTTAAGGTTTTGTTTTTATTATTGGGCATTTACTTTTATTCAGTGCTATCTGATTTTAAATATTTTTAAACAGTCTATTTCGACGATACATACAAAATAGTTTTTTATCTTTGTTCATTAACTATAATATACCAAAATATTAAGCTAAAACTTTTTATTAATTCAATTAAATTAATATCTTAATAATACAATAAGTTGGGAATAACTAATAGATGAAGTATATACAAGAGATTCTTAAAAAAAGATATAGTAAATCTTTTCTAACTGAAGTATTCTCAAAAAACAGTATTTTTACCTATACAAAGCATTTTCTACTGTATTTTAAGCTTGACCGTATCATACTTTAAATGTTTATCAAACAGTATTAAACTTAAAAAATAGGTTGTAAGTAATTTAAAATACATCAAAATTAATTTGAATTATAATGTCATAAGTTATGATTATCATAGTTATTGATAATACTACAATAAAAGTGAATAAAATATTGATTTTGTTATTATTTATACTTACTTTGAACTTATTTAAAATTCTATTTTTTTAAGGCTTTGTACTCTAATTTGTTTATACTAATACTTTCTTCACTAAAGCATTTAAATTATGATCAAGATTAGTTTTCTGATTCGATAATCTTTACTCCCATGAAATTAACTAAAAAAGGGCATTATGCAGTTAAGGCATTATTAGATTTAAGTCTTCAACCTTCTCATCAGCCAGTATCTGTGAATTCGATCGCTAATCGTCAACAATTACCTGCACCTTATTTAGAAAAAATATTACTTAAGCTACGGCGTGCAGGTTTAATCAAATCAATTAGGGGTGCAAGAGGCGGCTATCAGTTGGCGTTAGCACCTGAGGATATTTCTTTAGGGGATATATTAATTGCGGTGGGAGACAAAATAGAGCCTATTTCGACTCAAAACAACAACAATAACCATAACTCAGCCGAAGATTGGGTAACGGTTAGTCTTTGGCGACGCTTAAACCAAAAATTTACCCAAGCAGTTTTTCAAATTACCCTAGCTGATTTATATTATGATGCTCGTAGTCGTCAGGCTTGTTTTGGGGAAGCAAATAACTTTATCGTTTAATTGAGTCTTGATTCTTCGTCAAAATTTATCTTGAGATAGTCTTGTATTTGAGGTTAAATATAATTATTTGCAATCAAATTGAAGACGAAAACAAATATGAAGGGTTTAGTAAAGAGAAGAAAATCTTGGTTTAGAGGAGCCTTTGCAATTAAATATTCTATTTGGGCTGATGTTTGGGAGAAATCGCTGTTTTTTGCTATTTTAACTTTATTTGTTTGTATTTTACACAATTATGGTTTACCTGTAGGTCAACCCACATTAAGTAGTCTAATTCCGACGATTGTGCTAGGTTTACTATTAGTGTTTCGTACTAACTCGGCAAACGATCGTTTTTGGGAAGGAAGAAAATTGTGGGGAAGTATTGTTAATAATATTCGTAATCTAACATGGCAAATGTGGGTGAATATCGAAGCAAATACCCCTGAAGAAAAACAAAACAAAATTAGTCATCTTTATTTATTAGCAGTATTTGCCTTTGCTACCAAAAATCATTTAAGACAAGAAGGCTTAGATGAACAAATGCGTCAATTACTATCCTCAACTAATTACAATAAATTACAATATTCTCAACATTTACCATTACAAGTAGCTAGTTATTTAGGAGAATATTTATTAAAACAATATCAACAGAATCATTTAAATGCTTATCAATTAGCTCAACTACAAAATATGATTAGCGAGTTAATCAATATGGTAGGTGGTTGTGAAAGAATTTTGAAAACACCCATCCCCAAGTCTTATAGTATCCATCTCAAACAGTTATTACTTCTTTACTGTTTGGCTTTACCCTTTCAATACGTTGGTGAAATCAATTGGTGGACAATACCTTTTGTGGCTGTAATTAGTTATATTGTCTATGGTATAGAAGCGATCGCAATTGAAATTGAAAATCCTTTTGGTACAGATTGTAACGATTTACCCTTAGAGAATATTTGTCAGAATATTGAACAAAATATTAAAGACTTTATCAGTAATCAACAAAAAGCTCTCAATCATATTTAAAATTGCTATACTTAATCACGCTCATAGCTAGTAGGTAAAAAAATCAAGTTTCTGAGTCACGATTTTTAGCTCTAAAATCTAAAGACGACGAAGATTAGATAGTGCCAAATCAAAACTATGAGTAAAGAAAGAACAAAAAATAAAGCCTAAAAAACGACAAAGGATATTTGAATTCTCCCCGAATAATTGTCTAGCCGCTAGAATTGATTTCCATTCACCATTTACTAATAGTAGTTTGTACTTATTCTTTTAACAGTGATTTATTATTAAAATTATGAATATTGCTCGTTACATAATTCCCTTTTATGAACCAGATTTCAATCAATGGCCTTTAGAAGCTAGATTATTAAGATGGCTAACATTCTTATGGATTTTTATCGGTTTAGTTACCCTTTTTAGTGCGTCTTATGCTGTCGGCTTAGAATCAGCTAATGATGGTTGGTATCATTTTAAACGTCAATTAGTCTGGGTTGTTGTTGGCTTAGTCTTGTATAAAATAGTCATTAATCTACCGATTAAAAAAGTACTTGAAGTAGCACCTTGGTTTTATTTGGCTATTTTGTTTTTAATTCTTCTTACTGTGATTGGTTTTGGTGAAGAAATCAATGGTGCTCAAAGATGGTTAAAATTAGGACCAATTCAAATTCAACCTTCAGAATTATTAAAACCTTTTTTAATCTTGCAAGGAGCAACAATTTTTTCGGGTTGGAGAAGACTTCCTTGGTCGATTAAGGGTACTTGGTTAGCTATTTTCACCTTTACCCTTGGTTGTATTTTAAAACAGCCTAATCTAAGTACTACTTCTCTTTGTGGTATGACATTATGGTTGATGGCTTTGGCTGGAGGAATATCTTATATTCAACTAATCATGACGGCATTATTAGGAGTTGCTACCGCAGGAATTAGTATTACGTTGAATCCTTATCAGTTACTACGGGTTACTTCTTTTACTAATCCTTGGGCGGATGATAGAGGTAGTGGTTATCAATTAGTTCAAAGTTTGTTGGCGATCGGCTCAGGTGGCAAGTTTGGTACGGGTTTTGGTATGTCTCAACAAAAGTTATTTTATCTTCCTTTTCAATATACTGATTTTATTTTTGCTATTTTTGCTGAAGAGTTTGGGTTTTTAGGTACTTGTTTATTACTATTATTATTGATTACTTATAGTACGATCGGTTTGATTGTTTCAATTAAATGTATTAATCCGGTTAATCGTTTAGTGGCGATGGGTACAACCATTATTCTGATTGGTCAATCTTTACTTAATATTGGTGTCAATACAGGCTCGTTACCAACTACTGGTTTACCGTTTCCTTTTCTTAGTTATGGTGGTAGTTCGTTTATGAGTAGTTTTGTCTTGGCTGGATTACTGATTCGTGTAGCGATCGAAACGAAACAAAATATTGAACCTGTCGTCATTATTAATAATAACTAAAATGATTATTTGTAATTAATTCTAATGAGCAAACTGACTCTACCTATTCAATTGGTTAAAAGGATTTAATGATTTTTTCCAACAAATTTAACTTTTTGATATTTTGTAGTCAAAGTTACACACAAAAGGAATTTTTGGGTTACTATATAGTCTTTAACATTTGTTAACAAACCAAGATAATTAATAATTTATATATGACAACTCAAATAAAATCACAATTTTCTAATCTAGAACAATTACAAAAAGCATATCAAGCAGATCAACAGCTTAAATACATGAGTTTACAAACTAAATTAGATATCTTGTTACAACAAATCAAAACAGGCAAAGTTAGATAAACGATCGATTTTTTTTTAAGTCTTAAATATCAGACTTTGACACTCCTGATGCTAAAGTAACGGGGATTTTTACATCTACCCATCTACACATCTAGTTTTCAGGAGTAGGTTTGTAAACAGTTGTTTGGGGGGATTCGGTAGATATTTTTTTCCTCTAATACCCATTTCTTAAAGTCTAGCTACAGATAATACTTTGAGAATAAAATAAGATTTTGTAACTGATGCTATGTCTTTTCTCGATCGTGTAATTAGTCAAAAATTAGATTTAGTAATCCAACAGCTTGATATTACTGATACATTAATTACTCGAAAACCTGATTTGAAATTGAATAAGCATCCTGAAAAGGTAATTTATCAGACTGCCTATTGTTTTACTTTAGCTAAATCAACTTCTAAAACTTCACTTCAATTAGCAAACGAAATAGCAGTTCAACTCAATAATGAATACAACAACGAAGACGATCGTAATCAAGATTTTACCACAAATGTATCTGGTGAAGGTTGGCTAGAGTTTTCGGTAAATAAGTATCTCATCGCTCAGTATTTGAATAAATTGACTCAATATCCTGTTTTAATTAAGGACTCATTTCAATTGAAACACGATCGGCCAGGCGCTGCAGCGATCGTCAAATTAAGTTTATCGATTATTATATTCATGCTCGTTGTTGTTCTTTACTAACATCAGCTCATCAACAACAAATAATTACGATTAATAATTTAGATTTTTCTCTTAATCAATGGCAAATAATTGAACCTAACATTAAACAGTATCATCTATTTTACATGGGTAATTATCCTCACACAAAAGTTATTAAAAATTTAATCTTACTAATAGAGCAAATAAATAAATCTAAAATCAAGATTGATACAGTTGTGTATCAATTACAAGCTCTTTTTTTAGTTTTAGAATCTCATAATCATATTTGTACTCAATTTTCCAATATCGATCGAGAATTATCAATCGCCCAATTAGGTTTAATTGGTTTGGTTTTACACTATTACCAAAACCTTTTTTATACTCAGTTTCAACAAACCTTACCTACCACAATCTAACTAAAGTAACCGTAAACAGATAATAGATATAGCAAGAAACAAGTTACTTAGAAGATTATATTTAAGATATCTTGGCTTAATTAAGGGGGCTAGGAGAATCTATTAGCCTCAAGCATCTTATTCTTTACTATAGATAAAAGGATTAATTATTAATTATCTAACAACTTAAACCTGAGAAAAAAGAAAGATTATGTAAACAAATATTAAGAAGATAATTAATAAAATAGTTTCTATTCTGAGATAAAAATATTTAAAGCCTTATACAGCAATAATTCTAGTTTTTTTTGAGAATTACTGTTAAAAAATATTACAAAACTACTCATTTTCACTTAATCTTTCATATACTGAGAATATAGCAAAACAAAACCTAGTTGTTTATGCTTAAGTTTTACGAAAACTTTATAAAAATCGTTTGTTGTTGTCAAAATCAAAATCTTCAAGGAGTACAAAAATAATGCAAATATCAAATCAAGGTAGTTGGCCCAATAGTTATTTATTATCAATGGCTAAGAGTTTTTTCATCTGGACACTAACTCTAACAGTCTGTTTCCTCGTCATCGGATTTCCATTAGTCGTAGTTTTAATGACAGTCGGTGTATTGTCAGCCATAATTTTACAATCAGTGTTACCAGCTAGTGCAATTCTTTTAGTCTCTGCGGCAATTGGAGGCGGTATCATGATGGTTATTATGGTTAGCTCAGTATTGTTAGCTGTTAGGGGAGTCAACCCAAAAGAAGTTAAGTGGTTAGGTTGGTTAAGAGAGAAAAAGCAATTGAATACCAATCCAATTTATGCTTCTTGTCCTTTAACTTGTAGTGTCACTCAATTATAATCAAATACTTTTGAGGTAATCTGTTAACGTAAAAATGACGTTATTTGAAGATTAATCAATTGAGCTTTTAATCAATAGCTATTTTGTCTTAATCTAAAATTTATCGGATTTGATATTAAGTTGAAAGTTGTAACAGATTTTGACAGATAAAAAATAAAATTAAATATTAAAGATACGAAAAAGGCTGTATGGATAAATTTGTCCACACAGCCTTATTTTTTTATTTAGTGATTATTCTATATTTAGAAGTAAATATTACAATGATAATGACTATTTAATAACTACTTGATCTTCTTTGTTCTCGATTTGATATGCTTTTTCTAATAACATAACTTGTTTTGCTTTTTTACTTAAAGCATTATTGTTGAATAAGTTAATAATTAGTGCATCGGTAGAAAATAAACCAGCACCATTAACAAGCAAGAATAGGAAACAAGATGCATAGATAGCAGATAATTCTAAATAAGGAATACTTAAACCTGCTACAAGAATATGGTGATACATTGCTACACACATCGTACCAAATAATCCTAATGCCGCAGGACGAGTGAATAAACCTAAGATAACTAATACTGAACCAACAATTTCAGTATATGCCGCTACGTAAGTGAAAAAGATGGGGAAAGGTAAACCAATATAAGCAACATAAGCTTCGGCAAAACTTTCTACGTTACCGAGTTTATCAAAACCGTTGTGAATCATCATGATACCGACAACAGTACGTAATATTGCCCATGAAGTTTGAGACCAAAAATTAGCTTCGTAATTAGGCTTGATTATATTAGAAGCCAAAGATTTTAATGTTGAGGATTGCATAAGTATAAATAATATTTTTTGTGCTTATATTTATTATAACTTCTAATTTCTTGATTTTTCTTAACTTAAGCAATTTTTTTTAATAATTTACTAATTTTGTTGTTTTTCCTTAAAACCCAGCCTTCATACACAATTTACGAGTTATAAATAATTAATCTATCTCAATCACAATAAGAAATGTAACAAATCTAACTAAAAATCAAGATAAAAACAGTAGATTTATGAGAAAACTAGAAAAGATGTTTAGTATTGAGCAAGATAAAATTAATCAGTAAAACGATCGTTTGTGAGACTAAAATAGTTAATCGTGGCAAATGATTATTAGTATTGACGCAAATTATGTTACCTAGAGAAGAATTACTGGCAAAAGTAGAAAACGTTGAAGAGATAGCCAAAGTTATAGATAAAGCAGAGAAAGCCTTAAAAATATGGGAATTAGTAGTTACTGATTTTCTTTCCCCTCCAGTATTAGCTGAAGTTAATCAAATATTTACACCATTAACAGACATTAAGATTATTCCTTGGGGTGGTTATCCTCAAGCAGAAAGACAAAGAATAGGTGTGCATCGAGAAGAAATACCAGCAGATAATACTCAAATTGGCTTAGTTGCTTTAGATATTGCGGGTAATTTTTTATTTGATACTGCTACTCATCGAGATTTTCTTGGCTCAATTTTGGGTACAGGTATCGTCAGAGAAAAAGTAGGTGATATTATTGTCTTAGGTGAAAGAGGTGCTCAAGTCATTGTAACTGAAGAAATGGTTGACTTTTTAGAGGCTTCTTTAGTACAAGTACGCTCAGTTACAGTTAAAACTCGTCGGATTGAATTGACTGATTTAAAAATACGCCCTCCTAAGAAAAAAGAAATGACGACAGTAGAGGCTTCTTTACGTTTAGATGCAGTTGCTTCTTTCGGTTTTGGTATGTCTCGTAGTAAAATGGCTGATGCGGTTAGTAATGGGGATGTACGTATTAATTGGAAAGATGTTACTCAACCTAGTCGTAATGTCAAAAGTGGAGATTTAATTTCTTTTCGTGGTAAAGGTAGATTAGAAATAGGCGAAGTACAATTAACTAAAAAAGAGCGTTATCGTGTTAATTTGACTAGATACGTTTAATAATTGATAATTAAAAAATTAAAACCTCCCCTAACCCCTCCTTTAAAAGAGGGGAATAAAAAAGATAAATATATATCTGATAAGTTAAGTTTTTGTGTTTCGTAATTTAATTTTTGGCAGACAGTAAAAAGCATTTTAATTATTCATTATTAATTATTCATTATTAATTATTTGTTATGAGTTTCTTGACTATTGTATTAACATCTTTTGGTTTGGCGATGGATGCTTTTGCTGTTTCTGTTGGTAGTGGTATTACTCTCAAAAAAGCTACAATTAAAGATGCTTTACTTATTGCTTTATTTTTTGGTGGATTTCAGTTTTTGATGCCTTTATTGGGTTGGTTTGCGGGGTTGAGTTTTCGGGAATTAATTGAGAGTTTTGATTATTGGATTGCTTTTATTTTACTGGCTTTTATCGGTTTAAAAATGATCTATGAATCTTTTGATGATGAAGATGAAGAAGGTACTAATTTTCGTGATTTATCAGTTTTATTTACGTTAGCGATCGCTACTAGCATCGATGCTTTAGCTGTTGGTTTAGGATTTTCAATGATTGAAATACCTATTTTTAGTTCTGCTTTGATAATTGGAATTATTACTTTTTTTGCTTTGTTTAGTCGGCGTATTTTTAGGAAATAAATTTGGACACATTTTTGAGAAAAAAGCCGAGTTAGTTGGTGGTTTAGTTCTCGTCGGTATCGGTTTTAAAATATTATTAAAACATTACTCATTTTCTCTGTCTAATTATCTATAACAACCTAATACATCACCAACTCACCAACTCAGTTAAAGACGTAGTAGTGCTACGTCTGTACTAAGAATTAAAAAGCCAAAATTGACTAATTCATTATTCTCAATTATCAACTAATCATATTACCATTCCGCCATCAACATTAAATACTTGCCCTGTTATATAATTTGCGGCAATATCTCCTGCTAAAAAAGTAATCATTCCCGCAATTTCCTCAGGTTTACCATAACGATTTAAAGGAATAGCTTTGAGAATTTCTTCTGCTTGTAATCCTTGTGTCATATCAGTTTCAATAAAACCAGGGGCGACTGCATTAACGGTAACACCACGAGAGGCAAATTCTTTAGCTAATGTTTTGGTTAAACCGATTACTCCTGCTTTAGCCGCACTATAGTTAGCTTGCCCGGGATTACCCATAACTCCCGCAACAGAGGAGATATTAATAATTCTGCCACTTCTTTGTTTAAGCATCAATTTACTGACTGCTTTACAACATAAAAAGACACCAGTTAAATTAAGATTAATCACTGCTTGCCAATCTTCTGCCTTCATTCTTAATAGTAATGTGTCACGAGTGATACCTGCATTATTGACTAAGATATCGATTTTGCCAAATTCTTTTTTGGTTTGAGTAACCATAGAATTTACGGCTTCTTCTTGCGATACATCTGCACTAATTGCAATCGCTTCTCCCCCTGCTTCGGTTATTTCGCTAACTACAGCATCAGCCGCTTCACTATTACTTGCGTAATTAACAACTATTTTTGCACCCTGTGTCGCTAAAGCCAAAGCGGTTGCTTTACCAATACCTCTAGATGCACCTGTAACTAAGGCAACTTGATCTTGTAATTTTTGCAAATTAGGGGGTAAAATTTCTACCATAATATAAATATATCTACGCACACAATAAACTCTGCATTGGATAGTTTACCTTTAAACTGGTAAGTAATTCTTGTTTTTAATAATAATTATGATTAATAGTAGTGCTTATCTTTTGGTTGTTCATGGTAGTCGTAACGTAAACTATGGTAAGCAGTTACAACAATTAGCACATCAAATTCAATTACGATTAGAGGCTCAAAATAAATCAGTTTTTCTTAGTAGTGCTTATTTAGAATTAACAAATAAACCTTTAGCGGAAAATATAATCAGTTTTGCTCAACAATCAGCCTCTTTAGGTTATCAATCTGTCAAAATCTTACCTCTATTTTTATTATCGGGTACTCATGTAATTAATGATATTCCTGAACAAATCGCTCTTGCTAGTATTGATTCTCCTTTACCTTTACAATTGATGCCTCATATTGGTACTTCTGATAATTTAATTGCTTTGTTACGATCGCAATTTAGTCAAACTAAAGCCCATCAACGTATCTTATTAGCCCACGGTACAAGTATTAAACAAGCAAATCAAGAGTTAGAAAAAATAACGATCGATTTGCAGGCAAAGGTTGCTTACTGGTCAATTGAGCCTAATTTTATCGATGTGGTAGAAGAAATGACAAGTACTAAATCAGAGCAAGAAGTTGTGGCGGTTTTACCTTACTTTTTATTCACAGGAAAAATTACAGAGACGATCGTTTCTCAGATTAATAATCTACCATCTAATATAAGTAAACAAATAACCTTATTACCTACTTTGGCTCAAACCGAAGATTTAGTCGATGTCATTAGTGATTTACTTCTAAGCTCTAATTCTCATTAGATCAAATAAACTATTTGCTGGAAATTATATTTTGCTAAACAATCAAAATTCTGTATTTAAATAAATTTATGCAAGATATAACGATATGTGAAGAAATATGAGCAGAATAATTTATTGGTTAAAAATTAAGAATAAAGTGCTATATTATATCATTAATCTTATAAAAAAATGATTTGTTACCATCAAAAATTAAGTGTAACCTCATTATTTATTACTAAATAACTATGAATATATCAGGCCTGTTTCAATTTGTGATTGGTTTTTTCTTCGGACTTATTTTCTTTACCGCCGGGATAGCAGGAGGAGCATATTTTTTCCTCAACCAAACAGCTACTAATCCTGAAAAACAAGTTTTTTCTGAAGAAAAACCAAAAGAAGAAAAACCAAAAGAAGAAAAAGTAGAAACCACAGCCGAACAGACAAACACAAAGACAAAGACAGAAACAACAAAACAACCTGAAGAAACGGCAGTAAAACCTGAACCTGAAGAAAAACTTCCTAACGGAGCTTATTTTGCTAGAGTAACATGGTCAACTGGTTTAAGTCTAAGAGATGGCCCAAGTAAAGAAGCCGAGAGAATCGGTGGTGTAGGTTTCGATCGTAAAATTATAATCTTAAGTACTAGTAATGATGGAGATTGGCAAAAAATTCGGATTCCGGGTAGTGAACAAGAAGGTTGGGTAAAAGCAGGTAATATAGCCAAAGTTACTGATGAATAACCACACATGATAACTCAAACATTTAAAAAAAATAATTTTGTGATCGGAAAATGTAATCTAGTTAACATTTATTACCTGGCTTAGAGGTAAGATTAAGAAAAGGTAAATAAATGTATCTCGATGGCTCTAGTCAAGGATCTTCAAAACAACTCTGATAACACTTTAATTTCCGATTTAAATTTGATTAGTTTGGATAACGGAGTAACGTTAGTACACCAGCAAATATTTTCTAGTGCGGTGGTTGTAGCCGATGTCTGGGTAAATGCAGGGGTAACAAGCGAATCAGAATCCTTATCAGGAATGTCTCATTTTTTAGAGCATATGATCTTTAAAGGGACAAAAAATATTTTACCCGGTGAGTTTGACTATCTTGTAGAGAGTAAAGGCGGTTTTGCTAATGCGGCGACGAGTTACGATTACACTCATTTTTTTCTCAGTACCGCTAGTGATTATTTAGCCGAAATTTTACCTTATTTATCTGAGATTATTCTTCAGCCTCAAATACCCGATCGAGACTTTTATATTGAGCGAGATGTCGTTTTAGAAGAACTTAGTTCAACGATCGATGATCCTGATTGGATTATATTTCAATCTTTACTTCACAGTATATATCAACATCATCCTTACCGACGTTCTGTATTAGGTGAAAAACCTTTTTTGATGAGTCATACTCCTGAACAAATGCGTACGTTTCATCAAACTCATTATCAACCTCATAATCTTAATGTAGTTTTAGTCGGTAATATCAGCCAAGAAGAGGCGGTTTCTTTAGTCGAAACAAACTTTCAAAATTTTCCAACTCCTGTAACCGAATCGATAGCAGTTAATCGTTTTGATAGCGAACCACCAATAGTTAGTACTCGTCGGCAAAAGTTGTTTTTACCCCGTTTAGAGCAATCAAGAATCGTGATGGGTTGGATGACTTCAGGAATTGAAGATTTAGAAGGTGCGATCGCACTTGATATGTTATCTTTAATCTTAGCAAGTGGTAGAAGTTCTCGTTTAGTAAGAGAGTTAAGAGAAGAAGAGCAAATAGTAATGAGTATTGGTTGCGATTTTTCTTTACAAAAATATTCAAGTTTGTTTACTATCACCGCTTATTCATGTATTGATAATTTAGAAGAAGTAGAAACCAAAATTAGAAATCATATTCAACAATTACGACAACAACCTGTGAGTGCAAGTGAGCTAAGTGCTTGCCAAAAATCATTATGTCATGATTATATCTTTTCGACAGAAACACCAGAACAACTCGCTTCTTTATATGGTTATTATCACATTTTAGAATCTGCTAATTTAGCTTTAAAATACCCTGAGATTGTTAATAATTTATCGGCTGAAAAACTACAGCAATATGCTTGTCAGTATCTTTCTTCTGAATATTATGCCGTCTGTTATGCTTATCGTGATCGTTAATTAATCTGAAACATCGTATTGTGACATCCCATAACCCTAAAGTAAAATCCTAACTAGCGGTTGCGAGAAGAAAACCCTTTTTATCTGGACAAAATATAGTTTCTATTTTTTCTAAAACTTTGAGATTATTGGTCAAACATACGATCGTTATAACAATAAAGAATAGGATTTATAGTTGTTTCCAATAAAAATGAGACACGAGTAATGAATCTAAATTTTAGTTTAATTTATTAAACGAACAGGATAGATATTAACCTTGCACGACAGTTAAAGGCAGTTTTAATACTTTGGTTTCAGTATTGTTCTTACTGTCTTAATCTTAATTGGAATAACTATAGATCAGTTTTAACACACACACTGATCTATTTTTGTTTTATTCTACTTGACAGAATTAAGATTAATTATGAACAAATATCGATCGTTAATTACCGATTATATCTGTCTTTAAATAAGGTTGTAAAGCAGAGGGAACTTTTACTGTACCATCAGGTTGCTGATAATTTTCTAAAATAGCCGCCATTGTCCGCCCTACAGCTAAGCCCGAACCGTTTAAGGTATGAACATACTGTGTACCTTTTGTATTCTTGTGTTTGAAGCGAATATCAGCTCTTCTGGCTTGAAAATCACCACAATTAGAACAACTAGAAATTTCTCGGTAAGTATTAGCCGAAGGTAGCCAGACTTCTAAGTCATAACATTTGTTAGCACTAAAACCAATATCTCCTGTACACAATTCCAAAACTCGGTATGGTAGTTTCAACTCTTGTAAAATAGCTTCAGCATTTTCTACCATTTTTTGATGCTCTATTTCGCTTTCATCAGGATGAACGATTTTGACTAATTCGACTTTGTTAAATTGATGCAAACGGATTAAACCACGCATATCTCTACCATAACTACCTGCTTCACGACGAAAACAAGGAGAATAAGCACAATGATGTATCGGTAATTGCTCAAAGTCTAATATCTCTTGACGATAAAAGTTGGTAACTGGTACTTCAGCCGTTGGGGTTAACCACAAGTCATCTTCGGCACATTTAAAGCTTTCTTCCGCAAATTTGGGTAGTTGCCCTGTACCTTGCAGTGATTGTGTGTTGATTAAGACAGGAGGCATCACCTCCACATAACCTGCCGCTATTTGTCGATCGAGCATAAAATTAATTAACGCCCTTTCTAAAGCCGCACCCATTCCGACTAAAGAAACAAAACGACTTTGTGCAACTTTAACTGCTCTTTCACTGTTAATTATGCCTAATTTCTCGCCTATTTCGTCATGAGGAAGAATCTGAGTGCTATTGTCATCATTAGATATATATTCATCACCCCAACGTCTAACTTCGACGTTTTCGGCTTCGCTTGTGCCGACTGGTGTTGTGTCACTAGGAAGATTTGGTAATTCTAGTAATAAAGTTTCAAGTTGGGTTTTTAATTCTCTTGTCTTTGGCTCTAATTCGGCTAGTTTGGTTTTGGTTTGGTTGCCCAATTCTTTTAGTTGGGCGATTTCTTCGCTTTGAGGATTTGTACCCGAACGCATTTTTTGACCAATTGACTTGCCGATTTCGTTGCTTTTAGTTTGTAATTTGTTGATTTGGGATTGTATTTCTCTTTGTTGTCGATCGATTTCTAAAATGGAGTCTAAAGTATATTCTGGGCTACGTTGATGTAAAAGTTTTAATACTACTTCAGGATTTTCTCTAATTTTTTTTAAATCTAACATGACATTATTATTTCTTCACAATGAAACGGATGACAACTTATATATCTATCGAGCGTAAAAAATGATTGATGAATAACTCTCCCTCACAATGTGCTAAGCCAAAAACAATTTTTAAATATCTAGTTTTATCTATTTTAAATTGGTGTATTTAAGCTAAGACGCAATTAAAATTTTTTGATACTCAAAATTATTATAAACCTTGCTTGTTTAACAAAAACTGTCAACTAAAATTGTGTGGTAGGAAGAGAATTGATTATTCGTTAGTTTCGGAATTTTGTTCTTCCTCAGAGGTAGTCGTACTTTCCTCAGAGGTAGTTGTACTTTCTTCTATTGATGATTTGTCTTCTTTAGTTTGTTTTTGGAGAAGCTCTTGTTGTTTCTTTTTCTTACTTGCTTCTAAGACATCAGAAACCACTTTCAGCATTTGATCCATTTTATCAAGATTACTGCGATATAAATCTAAATCTTTTTTAAGTTTTTCGATCGGTAAGGATAGTTTATCACTTAAAGATTTGATCGATTCGATTAATTTATCTTCATTTTTAACAGCTTCAGAATCACATTTTTCAATTAAAGAATATAAACCAATAGCAAACAAACGACTATATTTGAAATTCGGATTTTCTAAAGCCGAGCGCCAATCTTGAGCTACAGATTCTACACCTTCAGAGTCTTTTGGATTAACTAACCAAGCGAGTAAATCTTCTACTGATAATTGCGATGCTAAATTGAGTAATTGTTGCGATTTGGTTTTGTACTCATCAGGATTGCCTTCTATTGATTGACATATAGCGTTGAAAATAGAGTCTTTATCCGACTCTGGTACATAACCTTGCATAAATCGATCGAAACTTTCACAGACACCTACATAGTAAACAGGATCGGGACGGAAATCAATGTTAACTGATAATAAGTGCATTTCAACCATCAACTCTTCAACAACACGACGATAGATGGAGTTGATAGGGCGTTGATGATGGTGGTAAAAACTTCTTTTAGTGTCGGAAACGGTGCGATTTTTGTCCACGAAAGATAAGAGCTTATTAAATAATTGTGTTAACAAAAATTAATTATCTCATATCTTCATCCTTTACCGAAATAATAATCATCTAAAATGTTGCTCATAAAAAATAATCTAGCTAAACGAATTTATGAATATAATGAACATTATTGTTCAACTCTAGGCTATAAGCTTTCAGCGGACTTATCATCTAAGTTCTTTGGCAATTTAAGTTTACTTGCAGTACTCTACACAGCAAGAGTCAAAACTGTTTTGTTTGTTTATTCAAAACTTTGTCATGGTACTTAAAGCGATCGACACCAAAAGCTTAAAATTTTCGATAAAAATATAATCATAAGTTCATTTAGCTACTTTATGATTAATCAAAGTAAAATTTGGTTACTAATTTACTCAATTCATCAGCTTCTTTACAAGTTTGCATCAATGTATGACTATCGTGAAAGGCAAAACAGATTAGTTGTTGACAACGAGAAATAATATCTCGGTTACAGACTGCACTTGCTTCTCCTAAGGAAAGATAGTTGTTGTCTGGATTTTCAACTAAATGAATAACTTGTTTTAATTGATCTTGTGATTCTCTTGATTGACGATCGAGACTTTGAGGTAGTATGACTGTAAGCAGATTAGGATCTGCTCGCATCGCACCTCTTATCGCCGCGGAGTTTGTTCCCGCCGCACCTGAGGTAATTACTCGGTTACCTCCTAACACAAGAGCATAACTCATCATTTCGATTAAATATTGATGAGTGATTGGCACATGGCGAGAACCTAGCAGGGCTATTTTTTTAGCTCCTGTTTGCTGAATAGCGGCTAATTCTTGTGCCAGAGTATCGAGTTTAGTAATATTTTCTAGTGATTGACTCAAAGACTACCAACTTAACTTAATTTTTTTCCTTGCTATTCTAACAAATCATGGCGAGATCAAACCATCTTTTTCTGTAGCATTTTTGTATATATAAAATATGCTAACAATTAAAAATTTTGATGATGGTCGTTAATTTGAGAATCAATCATGGCTGAGAGTAAGGACATGACCATAACTGGAGCGGTTACAGCTCTTAATATTCTTTTTCCTAAAGACACTTGTTCAAAATTACATTTATTAACCGCAAATTCTACTTCTTTGTTTGTCCAACCGCCTTCGCAACCTGTAGCGATAATTATCTGGGGTGGTATTGATTGCTCTAGTTCTTTTGTTAAGATATGTTGCAAATGTGGGGTAGTACTGCGAGCAAAAGCTAAATATTTAGGTATATTTAAATTATTAGCCGCACTAAAAGCTTCTTTTACCGATACAACGGGAGTAATATCAGGTATTATTTGTCTTTCTGATTGTTCGGCGGCTTCGGCGGCAATTTTACGCCAACGTATTAGTTTATTGGCATTAGGTTTAAGTATAGTTCGATCGCTAATCACGGGTTGTATTTGAGTTACACCTAATTCTGTTGTCATCCGAATAATCTCTTCAAAGCCTTGACCTTTAGGTAAAGCGACTATTAAGGTTACGGCGATAGGTAATTCTTTATTTTCATCGATCGATCGTACGATACAACCATGATTAGGTGTTAATTTGGCTAACCAACAGTTACCTCGACCATCAATAGCAATGAAGTTGTCTTCATTATTCAATCTCACTACACGACGCAGGTAATGTTCTTGTTCAGATTGCAACTTAATGATTTGATTTTGTACTTGTTCAGGATTAACGGTAATACGATATAACAATGTATTAACCTCGACGATTAATTAATAATTTACTCATTATCAATTTTTTTATAGTAAAGGTCAAAGGGCATTCGGGCATTCGGTATAGTAATTTTAAAAAGAATTGAGACATTCATTAATAATCCTCAAGCCAAAGTATTAAACTCGCCTTGAACTCTCGTGCAAGGCTAATATCCTGTTCGTTTAATAAATTAAACTTTTATTTAAAACAACTAGAAAACTTTTACTTGACATAAGTTTTGCGTTTTAAGACTGTGCTAACTGTTATGGTGATTGCTATAAAACTACGATTATATATTAATTAAAATTATTGATAAAACTAAGACTACTACGATGAGTAAAAAATTAAGACAACCAAGATTACTATTAATGTTTTTAACTTTTCTTTGTTGTTGTTTAAAATCTTTATTTAGTTTTTCATAATCATCTCTTAATATTTGTTTTTCTTGGTAATTTTCGCTTACTTTAGTACTAATTATTTTTATTTTTTGTTCAAAGTTTTGTTCAAAAGTTGCTAAATTTTCTAAATTTTGTTGTTGATTATGATCAATCGTTTGATAAACTTCTTTCTCTAACTTATGAATAGTTTGTTCTAGTTTATTAGTTGTTTTAGTTAACTTATTATTATTAGTAATTATTATATCAGTTATTTTAACTACTGCTTTTGTTAGCTCTTTTTGTTCTTTTTCAATATTTAAAGTTTTTTGATAATATAAATCAATAGATTCAACTAAACCAATAATATTTTGCGGTATTTCACCATTTTCAGTTTTTAGTTTTTCTAGCTTTTTAATAAGTTGTTCTATCGGAGAAGTTTTGCCTATCTGTAAATAACCTTTTTCAATTAAATACCATTTTAAACCATCAGCTAAAATTTCAATTCCTGCTAGTTTTTCTAACGTATAATTATAACTATTTAAATCTCCTTGAATAATAAATAAAGATTTTATTCTATCTTGTAAACGGTGAAAATTATTTTTTCTATTGGCATTAGGTACTAACCAATAATTTTTATGAGATTCGTATTCAGTTAAAATCACCCAATAGTGACCATTTAAGTTATATTCCAAATAAATATTATTATTAGTTTTTGCTCTGTAAGTATCTGCTGTAATACTAACAGGCGTAATATATTCGAGTAATATATTCGGTAAATAATTGTAGAGATTAATTAATTCTTCTTGGCTAACAAATAGCGGTTTTGGCTGAAAGTCTTTTTTACCACCCGTAACAATTACTTTTTGGCTAGATTTTTCTAAATTTTGTAGCTTTTTATCTAGTTGTTGAATTTTATCATAAATAGGCTCTAGCTGAGATTCATTATCATAAGAAGATTGCGTCATAATCTAAATTAGAAATAGAGATAATATAAGTAATAGTTAATTTAATAATTTTATTTTTATCGTAAAGACAAAAAGCGATCGTTCTAAGTTAAAATTCGAGAATTCCTCGCTTTGTTAATTCCCATTTGTCAGATTTTATTTTTTTAACATGGGCAGGTTTAATAACTTCAAATTGTTTAGAAATGTTATCTCTATAATTTTTAATTGTAAAAATTGTTTTTAGGCTTTTAATATTAGTCCTAATTTTAAAATTAAATTCAGGTAATAAATAGTAAATTTCTGACTTTAGTTTAAATATACAATAATTACTTTGAGCAAATTTTTCAAAAATAATTTTATTTACTCTATTTGCGTAAATATCTTCCAAACTTTCTATAGTTAACGTAACTCTATAGCCATAGTGAGCTAATTTTTCGCTTTTATAATAATAATATTTAATTAATTTTTTTTCTTCTTTACTATTTATTTGTAGTTGATGATTATGTTCTTTTTTTACTTGAGAACTATTAATATTTTGTTGAGAAATAATTATTTTTAATTTATTATCTAATTCTAATAATATTTCTTGTTTTAATTGTTGTAATAATGAACAATTGTCGTAATTTTGATTTAAATTTAGATTTTCTAATTTGTTTAATCTTAATAAGTTACTTTCTATAGTTTGCTGAAGCTTATAAATATTATTTTCTAATGAATTAATTTTTTGTTGATATTCTTTAATTTGATTACTTAATTTACTAATCTTGTTTTGACTATTAATAATAATAATTTCTGGTATTTCTTTGTTTTTATTATTTTCAATATTTTCTATTTTTTTAATTAGTTGCTCAGCAGGAGAAGTTTTACCTATTTGTAAACAACCTTGCTTAATCAAAATCCATCTTAAACCGTTGGAAAAAATTTCTATTTTTGCTGGTTTTTGTAAAATATAATCATAACTATCTAAATTTCCTTGAATAATAAATAGAGATTTTATTTTGTCTTGCAAACGATGAAAATTATTTCTACGATTGGCATTAGGTACTAACCAACAATCTTTTTGAGATTCAGATTCAGTTAAAATCACCCAATAATAACCATTCAAATTATATTCTAAATATACTTTATTATTTGTTTTTGCTCTGTAGGTATCAGCAGTAACATTAACAGGAGTAATATACTCAAGCAATGTATTTGGTAAATAATTATATAAATTAATTAATTCTTCTTGGCTGACGAATAGCGGTTTTGGCTGAAAGTTTTTCTTACCTCCAGTAACGATTACTTTCTGGCTAGATTTTTCTAAATTTTGTAGCTTTTTATCTAGTTGTTGAATTTTATCATAAATAGGCTCTAGCTGAGATTCATTATCATAAGAAGATTGCGTCATAATCTAAATTACAAACAAAAAAAATTTTACTTACTTTAATTTTTTTAAGTATTATTACTATTTGACTAATTATAAGATAAATACATAATGAGAGATTAATTATCAATAATTAATTAATTCGATTTAAGGTAAACTAATTTCTCCTGCTTCTATCAACATCCAGCCTTGTTGTGTTTTGTTTACGGTTGCGGGTTTATTGATGGTAATTTCACCTCCCTTTCTACTTTGGGCTAAGTTACCATGACAAACAAATAAACCTGATTTATGAATAGTACCCAAAGTCTGAGGATTAAACATTGAATGAGGATCTAAAAACAGATAACATTTGTTATTATCGCTGTTATTACGATTAACAATTATGTATTCTCCTGTACGTCTATTTTCTTCTAAAAAAATATTATCCCATACACCACCTAAAATTTTGTTAGTGGTTTGTTTTGTCATACCCACTTTTGTTCCATTTTGTAGTAGGTTATTAGGATTTTGCTGATAAATTTGTGCTAAATGAGTATTTGTTGATACCTCGGAATTAGAAGATAATTTTTGTGGCGGTAAGTTATTAATACGAGAAGGGTTTATATTTTTAGGTTGATTTTTATTTTCTAATTCTCTTATTGTGATAGATTGATTTTCTAAAGTATTTTGAATTTTTTGAGTATTACTTTCAAATATTGCTATTTTTTCTAGATAGCTGTCAATCTGAGACTTTAATTGTTCAATTTCTGTTTTGTTATTTTCATCTATATTTTCATTAGCTTGTTGATTGCTTGTTTTTAATTTTTTAATTGCTAAATAGTTGAAGATACTAGCAATTAAACTTAATACACTAAAAATAATAGTAATAGTAAGCAAAACTATAGGTAACGAATTATCAGTTTTTACTTTACTTTGAGTAATATTTGTTTTATCTTTATTTTGATTAATATTAGAATTTAAAGATTCTTGCTCGGAGTTTTTAAGTTGTGTTACAATCGTATCTAGTTGATTAATTTTAAATTCTAATTCTTGATTTTCTTGTATTAAAAAATTAGTTAATTCGGTATAAGTTTGCTGACCAAAAATACCACAATCAGGGTCATTTTGTTGAGTTATTATTTGTAAAGGTAGTTGTATATTTTCACAAATTTCTGTTTGAGTTAGTTGCTGGTCATCTAATAAAGATTCAATCGATGCTAAACTAATATTATCTTCAGAAGACTGCTTCAGTTGCGTAGCTATATTTTCAACTACATTTTGTTGCTCTACAGGAAATTCTTGTTCTAATTCACTAATAGAATCAAAAAACTTTTGGTATTGCTCGGTAAAATTAACTATTTCATTTGTATCTGGATTTGAAGGATTAAACTCAATATTAGTTGGTGAAGTTTTACTTTGCTCTTCAAACAGATTTAGTAAATCGCTTTCAGGCTGTAAATATTGATTAAAAGCAATATATTCTTGTTTAAGAGTATCGTATAATTGTTGTTTTTCATCACTCCATTTTTCTTCGATAGTAACTACTTCAGCTATTTTTTCTTCCTCACTTTTAGTTTGGTTAGTTTGCTGATTATTTTGATTACAACTATTTAAAAATATAGGTAAAAAAAAGCCGATAATAATTAATTGAATAACTTTATTTTTCATAATAATATTAATAATATAGAATTTTTCATCATTATGATGTACATTCATTATTTGTAAGTCTCCCCTCAAACAAAAGTGAAGTATCCTTAACCTTCCCCCTTTGAAAGGGGGATAGAGGGGGATTATTTTGTACTTTATTTTTCATAATAATATTAATAATAAATTAGTTAAAACTGAGAATACCTCGCTCGATTAATTTCCACTTTTGATTGTCTATTTCTTGAACACGAGCAGGTTTGGTAACTAAAAATTGCTTAGAAGTATTATTTTCTTTATATTGTTGTAACTCAAAGATTGTTCTTACTGCTTTAATATTAATATTAATTTTAAAATCTAATTTTGGTAACAAATAGCAATGTATTGTATTGTGATTAAATACCCAATAATCACTTTGATTAGAAATTTCAAATATAATTTCATTTGCTCTATTAATATAAATATTTTCTAAACATTTTTTTGTTAGTGTAACTTTATAAGTATATTGAGAGAAAACTTTAGTATTTTGAGAATACTCTCTAATAACATAACTCTCTTCATTATTATTTATTTGTGGTTGCTGATTATCATGTCGATCGTTTTTTTCTTGTTTGTTTTCAGTGTTATCAATATCTTCAGTCGCTCGAATATTATCGTTTTCTTCTTGTTTGAAATTTTCTTTTAAAACATTAGATGAAGGTGCTGTGGATTGTAAATTTTGTCTTTCAATAATATCTCTAAATTTATTTTCTAATTCTAATAATATTTCTTGCTTTAATTGCTCAATATCTTTTTGTTGTAAAGACGATGATTCTATTTCTTTTTCTAACTCTGAAATCCGTAATTGTAATTCAAATACTTGTTGTGGTAAATCTTTTATTTCATCCATTTGAGTTCTTAATTCATCTCTTTCTTGGCGATAACGGCTCGTTAGTTTTTTTAGTTTTTGATAAACAATACGAGTTGCTGTTTGAGTTTTCTGCAATATTTTTTCATCTAGATGATGATAATCATGATTCAAAGTTAAATCCCAGCCACATTTTGTACAAACTGTTTCTGTCGATAAACAAGTTGAATCACAAATTGGACATTTTTTAGGGTAAATAGTAGAAGACATAATTTCATAGTAGAATAACTTAGTGTTGTTTAGTAATGATCAAAACTGTAAAATACCTTGTGTTTTAAACTTCCATCAATCGATATTTATTTTCTCAACTTGAGCTAATTTAATCACTTTACAAGTAGAAGTAGAATTATCATCATAATCAATCAATTCAAAAAAATATCTAATCGCTTTTAAGTTACGCTTAATATCAAGATTTTCATTTGGTAGTAAACCATAAATTCCTGATTCTAATTCCACTATCCAATAATCATTACCTTTAGCAGGATAGAAAATAATCTCCTTAACTGTATTTAAGTAAATATCTTTTAAGGTTTTTTTTGTAGGCGTTACTTTAATACCATTTTTCATTAAAAAATCAGTATTTTGATAATCTTGAACGATCGAATGTTGCTCTATATTTTCTTCAACCTTCATTTTGTCTTTACTTTTTTTATCGTCAAATTGTTCAATTTGCGTCTTCAACTTGTCAACTTGTAATTTTTCTATTTCTTGTTTCAATCGATCGTTTTCTTTTTTTAATTTAGAAGCATGTAGTTGCAATTGAAACATTTGTTTTGGTAAATCTTTAATTTCATCCATTTGAGTTTTTAATTCATTTCTTTCTTGGCGATAACGTTTCGTTAATCTTCTGAATTTTTGATAAACATTACGAGTTACTGTTTGAATTTTCTGCAATATTTTTTCATCTAGATGACAATCATGATTGATTGTTAAATCCCAGCCACATTTTGTACAAACTGTTTCTGTCGATAAACAAGTTGAATCACAAATTGGACATTGTTTAGTGTGAGTAGAAGACATAATTTCATAGTAAGATAACTTATTGTTATTTAGTAATAATCAAAACTGTAAAATACCTTGTGTTTTAAACTTCCATCAATCGATATTTATTTTTTCAACTAAAGCTAATTTAACCACTTCCCAAGTTGTATTATCTTGATAATCAACTAATTCAAAAAAATGTCTAATCGCTTTCAAGTTACGTTTAATATCTAAATTTTTATTTGGTAATAAACAATAAACTGTTGATTCTAATTCTACTATCCAATAATCATTTTGATTCGATACCTCAAAAACGATTTCATCTGCTTTATTCAAATAAATATCTTCTAAACTTTTTTTAGTCGGTGTTACTTGAATTCCTTTTTTAGACACAAAACTAGTATTTCGATTATCTTGATTTATTACATATTGTTCCAAACTTTGATTAACTTCAATCTGATTTTCTCTTTTTTCTGACTCTAGTTGTTTAATTTGTGTTTGTAACTTATTAATTTGTAATTCAAGTTCATATATTTGTAATGGTAATAGTTTTGATTCCTCTAATTCTTGCTTTAATCGATCGTTTTCATCATGTAAATCATCTTCTTTTTTTTGAGACAATTTTATTTTTTGTTGCATTTGTTTAACCATTTCACGATATTTTTGTAGATAACTATAAATTTTTCGAGCTGAAATATGAACTTTCAATGATTGCTCGTTCGACAAAAAACCATCGTGATACAATGTCAAATCCCAACTACATTGACTACATCGCTTTTGACTTTGAGTATAAGGCGTATCACAAATAGGACATTTTTTAGTTTGAGAAACAGACATCTTTATGAATTGAGAATACTTCGACTAACGCTCAGTACAAGTGGAGAATTGAGAATTAATATTTCTTATTTTTAATTTTCTTTAGTTAGAATTCCAAATTCGGAATTCCGAATTCCGAATTCCGAATTCTAATTTATTCTTTGTAAGAATCAGCCCAACGTTTACCCAAAGTATGTAAAAGAGATTTCAAACCCATAATAAAAGGAGTTTTTTCACCGAGTTTAGTGGCATCTCCTCTTACATCTAATAACTCATTTTCAAGATGGTATTTTACATCTTTCCAAAGCTCACTATTTTTGTCTTTAGTCGTAGTTTCGTCCTTCTCAAGATTATAATTATCCTTATCTTGATTTTTATCTTTATCTTGAGGTTTTTGTAATTTGTAATCTGATTTTGCTAGAGGTTTGATACTTTGAATTTTAAGAGTTTTTATTCCTGCATTAAACTCATATAAAAATTTTTCGAGATTATCTAACTTATCTATTTTGAAATCAGTTATGTTACCTTGAAAATGGAGACGAGAATGAGAACTTTTTTCTTCTTTATATTCAATGTCATTATCATCATCATAATATTCTACATAATAATTCTCTCCTGCAATAGGATCTCAATCGCTATTTTCTGTCATTCCCACTAATTGAGTATTACTTAAAACCAAACCACAAGCGACTTCATGTTTAGGGCGAGTGCTAAGACGAGTTTTTTCCTGACTATCTTCAAAACCAGAAGCCTTACTTAACATCAAACTCAACAATTGATTAAACTCTGAATTTTGATCGTATTTACCAGTTGGTGAAAGCCAATGTAAAAAACGAGACGCATTACCACCAATATAAACAGGTGTAATTTGGGCTTTACTATATTTACCTTCAGTATGAAGTACTTTTAAAATTAGACCAATATAATAATATAAACCAGCTACACCTAAAGCGGTTAGAGTAACTAAACGTTGGAAATAAGTATCATCATTTTTATAAACTCGTTGTTGAGCTAACCATTCTTCTGCATAATGTCTTAAGGCTACATCAATATTAGTCATGATCGAAACTTCACCCAAATCTGTCCAATCTTTATTGATTCTAAATTCCGCCATTAATTTTTGAGCATAAGGAGGATTAAGGGCTAAAATTTCGGAGAAAATATTTCTACCTGCAAATAAAACCGAACATTGATAAACAATACGACGATTTTCCCAAATAGATACATCCGATGTGCCACCACCCATATCAATACAAGTATTTAAAACTAAAGGATGTTTTTCTTTATCATTAAAATATTGAGCTAAAGCCACACTCTCAGTACAAAAACGTTGAGTATCATCAATGTCAGGGCAAGAATAACTTATACCAGTCTTTGGTGCTAATTCTTCACCGATTTCTTGCCAATTACGATGAAATGTAAGTCGATCGACATAAGCAAAAGCACTAGGATAAGAAATACACCAGTCAATACTATTCATCCCCGCTTGAGTGGCTAAAGCCGAAATATGTAAACACAAATGACGTAAAAAGGCTTTAGAATATTTCAGATTTGACCATTTTAAATCTAACTTTATCCATTGTTTATTCGGATCAAATTCAGTTGGATCTGGTACATACATACGTCCATCAAGAATCGCTTGTAATTCTCCATCATCAACATTACCGTTTTTAGTAGTTAATACTGTAGATAGAGGTAAAGGCTCTTCTGAAGGTAAAAACTTTTCAGGAACAAAACTTTCAAGTAAAGCAGGTAAACGAGTCTGGATAGGGCTTTCGGTAATATTCAATTGTAATTCTTTATTCATCTCTAAAGGAAAATCACCTGTATTTTCGCCCTTGACATAAACATTAGTAAAAGAAGTACCAAAATCAACCCCTACATTCCACTTACCACGAGAATTTATTTCTGGTAGTGTCGGTAACAGAATTAAACCGATATCTTTGTAGTAACTATCCTTACAGACTACATGACTAGGCATTTGGTTCATTGTAGCTAGTTGATACGAGCCTGTACCATCAGGGGCTTTGAATTGACGTACTTCCTGATTAGGTACAAAAACACGGAAGGTTTCATCACCATAATCACCATCGTAATAAAATGTATAATATTGTTGCCAGTTAGTCGATCGAAAATTCGGCCATAAAGTTAAAACAGGTAAATATTTAAAAGCGTTTTCTTCATGTAAAATATATTCTTTTTGCAGACGATAAGCTTGAAATTGTTTCTGATTGGCTATACCTGATAAGGGCAAATTGAGAATTAGTCGTAACCCCTGCCCATTAATATTGTTAAATGGTTCAATTTCAATATGACTAACCAAGTCTTCTGGGGTGAAATAGTCTAACAAGATGGGATTAAGGGGAATTAAAGGCGTAACTTTTTCACTGTTAAAAGTAAGGGGAATATTTGATTGAGGTACGATAGCACCAGGTAAAGCATCATCTAAATCAATAAAATATAATTCTTCAAGAAATAATTCAGCAGAAGTAATCCAGTTAACATCATCCCAAACTAACCTACCGTTTTTTAAATCTTCAATATTTAATGAAGCCAAAGTTTTATCTTGATGTACCCAAATATTTTGTTTAGGTTGCCCCCAAAAATCAGCTATTTGTTCGTCAATAATAATTAGGGGTTTAACACTAGTTTTAACTGCACTAGGGATTACTCTAAGGTTTGAAGGTTGAGGCGGTATTCGCACGGGGTTATTAAGTAAAACTAATGCACCTCGATTGATTGGCTCACCAAAAAAGTTAGGATTAGTACTTAAATTTAAAGGGGCAGGTGCGGAATTCTCAATTGCTAAATCGGTTCTAAATTGAACAATCAAACCAATCATTTTATTAACAGCTACAGAAGAGCCATTATAAGTAGTAAGATTATTTTGAATATTTTCTAACCATCGCCAAAGTAGTTCTTTTGATTCTTCGTTCAAAAATGGTTCGGGGCTTTGAATCATACCATTTTGCCACCAACGTAATCCTGTCCATTTTCCTTCTTCGGATGGACAGACAAGAGTACTAGGGCTGGTCATACCTACTGGTTTACCTTGCCAGACAAAAACATAGACTTCTTCCCACGGGTTTTTACCTTCTCTGGTATAAAGGGCATTGATTGGTTCGGGAATAAGTTGATAAAGTGCTTCACCAAAGGGTTGATAACGTTGAGTGCTTAAGTCGATTAGTTGAACTTGGAGATCAAATCCTTCTATCTCTGCTAATGCAATAACAGCTAACATTCCTCGCCATTGAGCTACCATCGCCTCATGAATCGGGTGATTTTGATCATATAAAGCCATTTCAGTAATCAGAGGGCGAGCCCACATTGTCGGTACTGAACTAACATTTTTGATCACACCGGGGGCTTGATAATCAAGACTATCGGCTACGTCTCTAAATGCTTTATCACTTCGGGCTTCCCATTGTGCTGGTTGCCCTTTAGTAATATTGGTGTCGTCTTTTAGTTTGGATAAGATTAAATCTGCCATAGTTTTAGGGAATAGGGAATAGGGAATAGGGAATGGGGAATAGGGAATGGGGAATAGGGAATAGGGAATGGGGAATAGGGAATAGGGAATGGGGAATGGGGAATGGGGAATAGGTATTAATTCTAAATTCTAAATTCTAAATTCTAAATTCTTGAACGGTTTATAATTTGCAACAAACATAGACTGCTTTAGCTAATCCTGCTACTCCCTGATTTGGTTCGCCAAATTTAGTTGTATCCAATTCTGAAATTGTATTTTTGAGTTTGACAAGGTTATCTTGTGTTAAATCATCTTTAGTACGAGATTCGTCAAATAACAAATCGGCGAAGTTTTCGGGTTTCAATCCTCTACCATTAAGAAAATGCTCACGGGCTTTAAATAACTCGATTTTTTCGCTATCACAAATATGAATATCACTTAGCCAGCGTAAGTAGTCTTGACACCAATTATCGATCGTTTTAATCGCTTCTTGTTGTTGAGCTTCACTCAAGTCAGGTAAATGTGTTCTGGTTTTCCTAAATAGAGCTTTTCCTTGAAAAAATTTATCAAACCAACCTAACCCGTTTAATTCACCTATACCTTGATTTTTACCTAGTTGTAATTGAAACTGAAAATCAGCTAACCAAATAAAAGCAAAACGAGTGGCATTGACTAATTTGCTTTTGACTTCATTACTATTCGGTATATCATCCCATCGGAGTAAACCTGTCTGATGACGACTGATAACGTGTACAGCTTCTTCAGGTTGCTCACAAAAAAAGTTACGGGCGGCTAAGGCTGCATAAAACTCAACAAAGTGAGGGCGATTAATTTGGGTATCTTTCCCAATGCTGAATTCGCCTAGTTTTTCAAAGGTTTGATTCCCGATTAAATATTTAGCATCAAATTGTTGAGCTTGCTCTCGATAATACCTAAGAGCGGCTTCGGTGTTAAGTAAAAATAAATCTGAACTTGCATAAACTTGTTCATTAGCTGAGCCTTTCGGAAAATTAAAGTAAGGTAATGCGAAGATACAACCTAATTTAACTTTCTCTCTAACACCTTCTTTTTCTAACTTATTCGCAATTAATCTACCGATCGTGGGTAAGCCTGATGCACCTGTACCACCAAAAATTGAACCACAAAGCAATACTTTGGTTTCACCACCGCTACTAGAATTGTTGACAATTTCGTTGATGAAACTACGCCATGGTTCTTCTTCTAAACGATCGAGAATCAATCTGAGTCATTATACCAGAACCGATCGCAGGACGACCTCTAAAACCGACTTCTAAAGATACTTTTCGTTCATCTTCAGTGTATAAAACATCAAATAAGCTAGCTAAAGCTGGGTTTTGTTGTTTTAAAGTATTGTAACCAAAAAAAGAACCAAGTTTTTTATCCGTATTTTTATTACCAAAAGGAGACCAAACTGAGTAAGATTCAATATTAGTTGTCATCCAATCACATTCATCATGTTTACCGCTGAGTAATTGATGACATTTTTGATAAATACCTAAACTAGTCTGTGTTCTTTGTAAGTTACCATTAGTTTCATCAGCATCAACAAACATTACTTTAAGCTTATTAGTGGGAAACAAACCCACAGAAGCTAGTTGAATAATTGCCTCAATACATTTTGCACCTGTGCCACCTATCCCGACTACATAAAAAGCCATATTAATTCTTCTCCTGAGTATTAAAATTATCGCTCAATTTCTGCCAATTAAATCATTAATTAAAATTGCTCCGGGTACTGCTTTTTTCTTTAACAATCCGGGCGTACTAGTTACTGTGGGTAGCCAATAAAGCAAAAATAATGAATCAAATAAAAGCCAGAGTGTCATCGGCATAAAAGTTTCTCTAATCAATTCGCCATTGTCATCTTGATTGTTGATATAAACTGTGCCAATCACAATTAGGGTTAAGACAAATAAACCAACATACCAAACTGCTTTCCATGTACTGTAACTACCATCTTGGTTTTTTAACAATAACACACACCAAATTATGGTGAAAATAACAGAAATACCGAAGATAATTGCGGCGGCTAGGGTATATTGCTCAATCCATTCACTATAGGTGACACTCCTTACTACTCCAAATAGTATTCTTTGATCAAATAAATAAGGTTGTAGTCCAAACATAAATGCTAAACCTATCAGAATAAAAATAATAATTTGAATAATTTCTCTAGCTTTCATCAGGTTTATTGAATAAATAGTTAATTATTTTTATCATAAATTACTGCTCTAATTACTTTTATGCCACAATTGTCAAGAAAATTAACTACTTTGAGAGTTTCATCTGTGTATATTTTACAAAACTATAAATTACAAAACACGATCGAGAATATAACTCATTTATCTTGCCTATATTACGATACAAGCATTTTAATTAATTTAATTTGTCGATCATTATCAATCATAACTGGAAAATTTTGTCGCAATTATGATTAAATACAAAATTAAATATAAATTTATGCTAGGTTTAAAACAAGCTATCAATTAGAGGTGAGACTCTATGTCTGAATACCAATCTTTTTCTCAATCTACTAGTCATAATTTTGAGCAAGAAGTACTAACTCGATTTCGTGATTTGGTGACAATTTTACCGTCTGAATGCAAGATAAGTAGAGAAACATGGAATGCCAATACAGTTTTATGTTTAGATTTCCAATCTTGTCCTCATTACATCGAAATTGTTAAAGAAGATGTGACGATATTGAGTAAGACGATGAAAAGATTATCTTTGTCCAAATCAATTATTTTCCGTCAAGGGCATCAAATTAAAGCATGGCGAAATTGTTGATTTTTGAGTGAAAATTTGAAAAAGAACTGTAAATATTGGCTCAAAATTACATCTTGTCATTTTGAAATTTATAGTTCTAGCCACTAAATAATCACTTTTTTGAAGGTATAATCTAAGATTAAAACTTTTTACTTCTTCAATAAAGCTAATCTACGAATCAAACGATCGTGATCGTACTCATTTTTCTTTTTACCAATAAAGCTTGTAACGATCGCATTTTATCTAAAAACGTTTGTAGATCAATAGATAATAATGGTAATGTTAAATAAACAAGATTGTTGACTCTTCGCTTAAATTAGACAACATTAAAAGTATAGATAATGGGCGATACTGGATTTGAACCAGTGACGTCCTGCTTGTAAGGCAGGCGCTCTACCACTGAGCTAATCGCCCTTAAACACGATTTCTATTATAACGACTATATTTTGAAAATGCAATGCCTTCAGGAAAAAAACACGATCGAATTACTTGGATATGTTTTCCTCTAATTGTCATCATTACTTTATTATTAGTAAAAAAATTAGACATAGCAATAATAACAGCAACGGCATTTGTATTTAGTGGTTTGATGTTTGGTCCAGATTTAGATATTTACTCAGTACAATATAAACGTTGGGGATGGTTTAAGTTTATCTGGCTACCTTATCAAAAAAATCTTAAACATCGATCGTTTTTATCTCATGGCTTCCTCATCGGTACAATTATCAGACTGTTATATCTAAGTATAATTTTATTCGTAACGGCTATTTTGATAGTTGCCATCGCTCAGTTAATTTGGGGTTTTGATTGGAATTGGCAACAACTAGTTATAACTAGTTATCAAAAAATAATAAATGACTATTTAACTCAAACTTTTGCTTTATTGATTGGTTTAGAATTGGGGGCAATGAGTCATTATCTAGCTGATGAAATTGGTAGTCGTCTCAAAGCATTTCAGAAAAAAAAGGCAACTAAGAGTAAAGTAGTTAAACAAAAAAAAGTACGTACCAAAATTAAAGCAAAACCACGTCGCCGAAGTAAAACTGGAAAATAAAACGATAAACCGAAAAATATTTAAAAAAATCGTAGATAAGTATAAAAAATGAGTGCTTGGAATCAAATTTGTTTTTGAACTATTTCTCCTATTACAGTTTTAGATAGCGAATAGAGAATAAGCTTTGCTTAAAAAAGCGATAACGATCGCTTATAATAATTAGTAAAGAGTTAGTTAGAGCAAATAACTTTTAATAAAGCTTTTAATCACTCAAAAAACAATACAGTTTAATCATATTTGTGGTGATAATATTTTAAGTTATTGGCTGTAATCATTTTCTCTATTTATTGCTTTTATTTGTCAATTTATATTAAACAACAGACATTTCGCAGTATTATATTTATATCACTATTTTAGGGGAATGAAAGTTTGTGAGTATAGTAATCAAAAAACCCATTTTAGTTGCTGGTGTTAGTCTTTCTTTTATGCTTTGGTTAGGGCAAAGTATTACCAATAATTTAGGTGACATTAGTAATATTACTACTTTAGGAATTATTTTTGGCGGTGGAATATTTGCCATCTTAGGTAAAATAAAGAAAAATAAAAGTCCTATTTCATCCAAAATAAAGCAGATCACGATCGAAGATTTCAATCAAAAAATTGCTAAGTTAGATAATCTAATTAATACTGTAATTAAAGAAGCAAAATCTTCAGACAACTCAAAATACTCTACTCAAGATTATGGTTTATTTAAGCAAAATTTAGCTGATATTACGACTAATAGTAAACGGCAAAATTTAAATATAGGAATTCTTAATAAAAAAAATAATAGCCTGAATTTATCTAGATCCTTTGAGCAAAAATTTGCTGATACTCAAGTTGAAAAGATAGATAATCAGATAGAAAAAAGTGTTAACAAAAAGTTATTACTCGATCGTGATTTAGTTTTGTTTGTAATTCAAGGAGATTTAACGGATTCAGACAAAAATAAAATTAAACAAATTAAAAATAGCCAACAAAGAATCTTAGTTTTATTTGATGATTGTGAATTTAGTTTAGCAGAAGAAAAGAAATTAATTTGGCAAAATATTAATAATAGCTTACAAGAAATTATTGATAAAGAAGAAGAAATAGTTCAAATAACCACTCAAACTCAAAAAGTAAAAGTAATTAAATATCAAGATAATTTTAATTATCAAGAATCTGAAGAAATTACACCAATAAATTACGAACAACTAATTAATATTTATCAAAACAAAATACAACCTCAGCAAGAAAATTTAATTCTTTCAACTGCTTATCGTCAAGCACTAGATTTAGAAAGACAAATCAAAGAAATACTTAATCAAATAAGAAAGGTAAAATCATTATCTGTAATGGATAAGTATCAATTGATGTCGGCGACGGCTACTTTTGCTAATCCTGTTGCTAGTCTTGATTTGTTGGCAACTGCGGCGATTAATACGCAAATGATTATTGATTTGGGTAAAATTTATCAGCAACCTTTATCAATTAGTCAAGCACAAGAAGTATCGATCGCTTTAGGTAAATTAATGCTTCAATTAGGCATAGTCGAAATCTCAACTCAAGCCGTCGCTAATGTGTTAAAAACTAATGCTTTTACTTTTGTCGCTGGTGGTTTAATGCAAGGAGTTAGTGCCGCTTATTTAACTCGTATTTGTGGTTTAAGTTTAATTGAATATTATCAAGTAACTGATACTTCTAATTCTAATGCGATTAACTTAAATGTAATCAAACAAAAAATGGAATTTATATTCCAACAAAATAGAGACAATAATATCTTTAATAAGTTTGTTAAAAAAACAGCGTTAAGAGTTAAAAGTTAAAAGTTAAGAGTTAAGAGTTGAAAGTTGATATTTGACAGCCAACAGTTATAGTTATTTCAAATAGTAATGAGACAATTTTTGGGTTAAAATTTGAGTTTAATTTATTAAACGTTCTGCTATTAGCCTTGTAGTTTATTTCCCAGAAGGGGTAATGACTCATGTTTTAAGTATTATTAACACTGTTTCAATCTTAATCGAAATGATTATAATAACTGATAGCTAATTCACTGTTTTTAAATTCTCAATTATAAATTTTATTTGTGTCTAATTTATCTCGCCAAAAATCATTAATAATATTTACTCGTTATCCTGAAAAAGGTAAAACTAAAACGAGGTTAATTCCTGCTATCGGGGCTCAAAAAGCGGCTGATTTCCAAAAGGAAATGACTGAGCATACTCTGAATACTGTAACTAAACTAGAAGAATATTTAGCAGTAGAAATAAATATCTTTTTTAATGGTGGAAATTTAGATTTGATGCAAAAATGGTTGGGTAATAAATATCATTATCAAATTCAATCTGATGGTGATTTAGGTGATAAAATGTATAATGCTTTTACCGATCGTTTTACTAACAATTGCCAACAAGTCGTCATTATCGGTATAGACTGCCCTAGTTTATCAGCGGAAATTTTACATCAAGCTTTTGTTTCTCTAAATACTCACGATTTAGTTATTGGTGGTGCGGATGACGGTGGTTATTATTTATTAGGATTAACGCAGTTAGATAAATCTTTGTTTATGGGGATTGATTGGGGTACAGATACAGTTTTTGCTCGTACTATGTCGATCGCTCGACAACTTGGTTATAAAATAGATTATTTACCTATATTAAAAGACATCGATCGACCTGAAGACTTAAAATTTTGGCATAATAAAGAATAGTTCGATCGAAGTAACAAAAATAATGATGGCAAAAAATGTTGAAGGTAATCCGTTAGAAACTTGTTGTACATCTCCAATGACTGGTTTTTATCGTAATGGTTGTTGTGATACAGGCGCTCAAGATAGGGGTTTACATTTGGTTTGTGCGACGATGACGGCTGAATTTCTTGCGTTTAGTAAGAATAGAGGCAACGATTTAACTACTCCAATGCCGATGTACAATTTTCCAGGTTTAAAACCGGGTGATAAATGGTGTCTGTGCGTTTCTCGTTGGAAAGAGGCTTTAGATGCAGGATTTGCAACCCCCATAGATTTAGCGGCAACTCATGAAAAAACTCTAGAATACATTCGTTTAGAAGTTTTACAAGAACACAGTTTGAAAATTGAGAATTGAGATGAATTCTTGCTAGAAGCAATTATTCGGTGAGAATTGAGAATTAATTTTTATTTGAAACTATCAGTAAATTAGATATTAGTCTAACATAGTGATACATAATAGAATTATAATTCTCTATTTTATTCTAGATTCAAAAAAACATTTAGTTAGGTTATTTTTTATTTTGTGAATAAAGTTGACTATTTAAGGATTAGTTTGATAGATAAATGTAATTTTCGTTGTCAGTATTGTATGCCTGAAACAGAAGAATTAAGTTATCTTTTATCTTCGGAAATACTTTCAAAAACGGAATTACTAACTCTGATTAAAAAAGTATTTATTCCTCTCGGATTTAGCAAGTTTCGCTTAACGGGGGGTGAACCTTTGTTACGTCCTGATTTAGTCGATATTGTCACCGAAATCAGTAGTTTTCCGCAAACCCAAGATTTGTCGTTGACTACTAATGCTTATTTACTAGCTGATAAAGCTACTGATTTGTTTGAGGCTGGATTACGTCGTATTAATATTAGTTTAGATTCGCTTCAAGCTGAAACTTTCGATCGTATTATTGGTAATCATGGCAAAAGTCGTTGGCAAAAAACATGGGATGGAATTCAAAAGGCTTATCAAGTTGGTTTTAATCCCTTAAAGCTAAATGTAGTAATAATTCCAGGGGTTAACGATGGTGAAATTTTGGATTTAGCCCGTCTAACAATCGATCGTAATTGGCATATTCGTTTCATTGAATTTATGCCCATTGGTAATGCAAATCTTTTTGGTGAGAAAGCATGGATAGACTCGGCGGATATTCGCTCTTCAATTAAGGCTAAATGGGGTCTAGAAGAGAGTTTTATTACAGGTAACGGTCCTGCTGATGTTTTTAAAATTCCTTCGGCTAAAGGGACGTTAGGCTTTATCTCGCAAATGTCTGAATGTTTTTGCGATCGATGTAATCGAGTCCGTTTATCTGCTGATGGTTGGTTACGTCCTTGTTTGTTAAATGAAACAGGACAAATTGATTTGAAAACAGCGTTAAGAAATGGAGAAGATTTAGAAGTTGTTAAAGAAAAAGTAGCTGATTTATTATTAATTAAACCCGAAATAAATTTTAAAGAAAGAGACTCTGGTACGCAAAATAATCAATACCGAAAAACAATGTCTCAAATTGGTGGTTAGGTATAAATAGAAGATGTAATCAAAAGATATAGCGATTAGTTTTAAACCAGTCAACCTTTTATGACAACGACAATAATGACGGCTTAATAAAGCACTACACGATCGTGTTATTTTAAACTATATTAAAAATTGGTTTATCCAAAAAATCGAGCATTATGAGTCAATTTCCTCACGATGAATTTGTTAAACAATATCTACCTGAGTTAATTTCTGATTATGGTATCGCCTCCTCGGCTGAGAATATCACTTCTCAAAGAAGAGAAATTGATGTGTTTTTTCAACCCAATAAAGAAATACCAAATACATCTACTTCACTGGGCTTATTATCCAAAATAATTCAAAATACCTGTTTGTTTGAAGTTTATCGCAACCCTGTCAAAACTCATCAAGTGAATGATTGCCTTGGCAAATTATTTGATGTACATACTTCCATTAGAAGAGATTTAAGAAAAAATCCAAAAAAAAGTTTAGTTAATCCAGAAATCGCAAAATTGTGGATTTTAATGCCAACTTTATCTCAACAAATATTAGATTCTTTTGAAGCAAAATCAAAAGAGGATTGGTTAAAAGGGGTTTATTTTTTACCCTCAGCATTGTCAACCCAAATCATTGTCATACATCAGCTACCGGTAAATAGCGAAACTTTATGGTTAAGGATGCTAGGTAAGGGGAAAGTACAAGAAAATGCAATTGATGAATTAAAAGCACTACCTAGAGATAACCCTCATCGAGATAACGTTCTAGAATTAATCTCGAATTTATTTTCGATGTTAGAATTGAATCGAAGTAAGGACAAAAAATTAACACCAGAGGATGAAAAGTTAATTATGAAGTTATCACCAATTTACAAAGCAAAATTAGAAGAAAGAGAACAGATTGGATTACAAAAAGGAATTCAACAAGGAGTCGAGCAAGGTATTCAACGGGGAATTCAACAAGGAGAAGCTGTCTTAATTGCTCGTCAAATGAGAAGAAAAATTGGTAGTATTCCTTCTGATGTAGAAAATAAAGTTATGAGTTTGCCTTTACCTGTATTAGGAGATTTAGGTGAGGCTTTGTTAGATTTTAATTCGATTGATGATTTGACTAGTTGGTTAGAAAATATTTAAACTAGGACATTGCCATGAAAAAAAGTACCAGCCTCATCTTGATTTTACCTCACCCCCAACCCCTCTGTCTTGGTGAGCGTTCCCTTGCAACTTACCGTTGTTGCGGGGTCTCACCGCTCCTCGCAGGAGAGGGGAGTAAAAAAAACTTATGGTAATCGCTCTTGGTATTTTTATTAGCACGTTTTTACTTATCTGCATTTCTCTTCAATTAAGGCAAAGCTGTTACATTCAAAGGAAGAAGAAAATAGCTAGAAGCTATTACTACAATACGATTGATTGAGAGTGGTTACATTGTGTTTTTACTATTATATTTCTGACGTTGTATAAGTTACAAAATTTTACAATGAATCAGCCCTGCTCAATTAAAAGGGATAAACAAATTAAAAAAATATTTGACTTCAAATCTGGTAATGACTATTCGCTATTAACTGATAATCAACACTCCATGTCCGTTGGGATCTTTTATTAAACAACCTTTACTATAAGGATAAGAGTCGGGAAAATCAATTATTTGAGGTGAAACAATTTCGACTTCATTTTGTTTTAAATCTGAGACAATCTTTTCGATCTCATTAACAACAATTTGAATTTGCATATGAGTTAAATCGTAACTTTTAGCCGAGGCATCAAAAGCTCTACCTGTCGGCGGTATGATGTAATCTAGAAACTCTACTCCTAAATCTTCACCTACAGGAAACAAAGAGGTAATTTGTACTTTAGATTCATCTAATCCATCAAGATTCGCTTGAATTTGCCCGACATTAACCGTTTCGGCGGTAACTTCTAAACTGAGTAAATCTCGATAAAATTTGAGGTTGTCTTCGGTATTAGTAACCGAAATTGCTGTATGATCAATTCCTAAAAATAATTCTTCTGTCTCTTTCTGCCACTTATCTTGACCTATACCGCTAGGGAAATAAATCAATTCTAAATTGTGTCCATCGGGATCTTTAAATTTAAAGGCTTTGATGCCTGAATCGAGAGTTTGAGGTGCGATCGATGTTTTTTCAAAGGAAAATTGACTTAATTGCTCGTAAGCACGCTCCATATCTTTAACAACGATCGCAAAATGATGAAACCACAAGTCATTACCTTGAGTATCAGAGGGAATTGGTTTTCCTTCTAAATCTAGATATTCTTTTAACTCAATTAATTCATTTCCCATACTTAGAGTTGCAATCCGAATTTTCGTGGGGGGAATTGCTTCTAACTGACAATAGTAATCTTCATCGATCGTAATATCATCTACCAGTTTAAATGAAAGTGCTTTTGTATAAAAATTAAGCGATCGTTCCATATTACTAACTGTCGAACTAATTGCTCTAACTTTAGAAGCTCGGATATTCATAATTAATTGAGAATAAAAAAATATTATCTAGAATTAATGTACTCTATTTTGGAGCTGAAGACTATATAGCAGTAAGCTAAATATAGCTTTCTCTAAACACCTCTGTTTACAAGCGTCACGATTTCAAACCCATAGCCTCCTCTAAACACCTCTGTTTACAAGCGTCACGATTTCAAACCCAAGCCTCCTCTGCGTTCTCTGCGTACTCGTCTTAAAAAGTTGTTCATGGGGGAGAGCCAAGGGGCTGACACCTGAATTAATTTCAGGTGCTTGTACGCCCCGCCCAAGACCACACTTTTCGCTGCGGTTAATAATCTCAATTCATTTTTTATTAATTATACCAAAGCAAAATTAACGGGATTTTGATCTCGACGATGACGTACAGGTAAAGGTTCGGGTTGACGCTCACTTATCAAACTAGCGGTATATTCTAGAGCATTACGCAGTCTTTTTCCCGCATAAATAGACATATCACGAGGTACACTAATTCTGTCTCTGAGATAACGTAAACCGACTTCAGTATTAGCAGGAGGAAGACAATCTTGCTCTTTGAGCATATAAGTCAAAGCACACCGTAAAGCTTCGTCAAACAGATTTTTGTCATTAGTCGGATTAACTTTAATGATATTATTATGGTGCTTTAAAATTCTGGATAAAGCTTCAAATCGAGAATTTTCTGGCTCAGGATATTTGACATCAGGTAAATCAAACCAATCACCTCGATCGACTTTTAATTGATTAATTTGAGTTTGTTTATCGCCATTAGCATAACAGCCTCCCATTTGTGGCGGTAAATCGTGTACATGAGTATGAAAATCGCTTTGTGTACCACAATAAGTCGATCGAGACTCTAAACCATCAAACCAAGCCGATAAATAAGGATTTTCTTCTCTTAAGGAATAACCTTTATAGTAATAAAGACTAGCATTCATTCTTTCTACATAAGGAACAAACACTAAATCTGCGGTACTAAAATCATCAAGGAAAAAAGGACTGGATGTAACTGCTAAAGCATCTTCTACTTGTCCAACAACTTTAATAAATTGCCGACGATTATTTTTGTCTTGCCCCGGTAAAATACTGGGGTAACACAACCAAGTACACCAAGCCCTGAAAAGTAATCTTTCTAGTTTTCTTAAAGGCATAACTTGTGCGTCTTGCATACCGTAACCTAAAACGCCAAAAGTTTCTTCTAATGCGAGTAAAATATCATCACTTTCGGTAATTAATTGACCATCAATATCGATCGCAGGTAACATCCCTGAAGGTACTCTTTGTTTATACCAACTTTCTTTTTGTCCGTAACAAAACATGGTTACTTTTTCGATACGGTAAGGGATTTGTTTTTCCTCTAGCCATAACCACACTTTTTGACAATAAGGACACCATGCGTGATGATCTCGATAAAGGGTTACTCTAACGCTCGATTCTGGTTGACCAAAAAGCCTTAACCGAGATTGAGCATTAGTAACACCATTAATATAATCAATCGAATAATCAGTAATTGATTCTAATTCTGACCAACTAAGAGGTTGAATAGCCATAAAAATAAAAAAACAAAGATACAGATAACAGTTAAGAAGTATTTTTAATTGTCAACTGTCAACTGTCAATTGTCAATTGTCAAACAGGCTTTCTTGTTGAGTAGGTGCT
This sequence comes from uncultured cyanobacterium, assembly GCA_963710605.1. Taxonomy (GTDB): domain Bacteria; phylum Cyanobacteriota; class Cyanobacteriia; order Cyanobacteriales; family Cyanobacteriaceae; genus JAALKG01. The sequence goes on along the minus strand of CAVQBA010000004.1, from coordinate 521,628 downwards.
TTTTGTAAGAATTTTTTATAGACTAAATCACGAAAAGTTTTTACATCTCGCTCCCAATTGTTCAATTGTGTTTTTAAGGCATTAGTATTTTGCTCAGAAGCCTCGTTAGCCAAACTATAGTTGAAGTTACCTGCAAACAAAACAGCGGCTATGGCAATATTATTTGGCTGTTGTAATTTAGCAGGATTAATATTAACTCCTAAACGGCATTGCTCTAACTCATAAGATAAAGTCAAAGAAGCTTGTACTGAGCTGTTACCAAAATTACGCCACGAACCATTATTAAAAAAAGTATCATGAATAAAGTCTCTGCCTCCATCTTCTTCAGGAAAAGGAATAATAATTTTTGGAGAAATACTTAACCCTTGATATTCAGCACTTGACATTTTTTCAATACATCGCTGGGCAATAGTTGCTAAGTCAACATTATCTGAATCTTCTTGTTTTTGATTAAGAGGTTGTCTAAAATTAAGAGCATTAGCTTGAGCAGTAATCTCAACACCATTTTTGAAACTAACTTGAGAGCCACGAGGGTTATTGATTGGTTGTTTAGCTAATTCCCAACTATTCGGTAGAATCCCTGTCATAGTCAGAAATTCGTAACTTAATATTGTGGGATTAAAACTTTTGATCATTAATGAAATTGTCAAATCTTCTATATCCTGTAACATTGGTTGGGCTGTTGAAGTTGCAGGTGTTGAAGTTGCGAGTGGAGATTGTGATTCCATTTATTTTCAAATAATTTATTTAATTAACTTTTTCAAGATAACTTAATATAATTTTCTCAGCAATATTTTGAGTAAGAAGCTAATCATTTTTTAATATTTCGATCGTGACAAAAGGGTAAATAATCAATAATTGATAATTGTCTTCACCAAGTTGAAACAAGATGATTTAAAAATAAATATTATCTTTTATTTTCTGAACCTAAAAATAGCGGTATGGATTTTCTATTTTTCAAGAATAGTTCAATAGTTTTGATTAGATATTTTTCTTTATTTTGACCACATAAGGACTACTATCAAAAGTAAATGATTTGAAACTATATTTTTTTTGAGAACTAATACATATTTAAAGTAACTATTTAAGTACCTAAAAAAAGAGACATTTATCTAAACAAAAATTTATGTTAGAATGCCTTAATACTTAACTGTCCATAATCTTGACTACTAGATATAAATTAAACGGTAGCTAAGATCTGTTTTGGATAAGAATTTATTTTTTAATCATCAAAATCAATACCAATACCTCAGTAATTAGAGCCAGTGACCACAGTAGATAATATATCCCACAAGCCAGAGGACAAATCGATCGCTCAATCAGCTTCTAGTCTAAGCGTTGAACGTGAGGAGGTGACCCCGCCTTTGCAAGGCGGGGCTTCTATCGTCCGTCAAATGATCGTTATCCTTGATTTTGGTTCACAATATTCGGAATTAATTGCCCGCCGAATTAGAGAAACAGAAGTATATTCAGAAGTAATTTCTTATCGTACCACCGCTGAAAAACTACGTACAATCAATCCTCGTGGAATTATTCTTTCTGGAGGTCCAAAATCAGTATATGCCAAAGGTGCACCTGCTTGTGATCCTGAAATTTGGAATTTAGGTATTCCTATTTTAGGTGTATGTTACGGAATGCAATTGATGGTCAAACAATTAGGGGGAAAAGTTGAACAAGCAAATAGAGGAGAATATGGTAAAGCTTCTTTAAAAATTGATGATCCCACAGATTTGTTAACTAATGTTGAAAATGAATCAACGATGTGGATGAGTCATGGCGATTCTTGCGTGCAGTTGCCTACAGGATTCAAAATTCTAGCCCATACCGATAATACTCGTTGTGCGGCAGTTGCTGAGCATCAGAAAAAACTTTTTGGGGTTCAATTCCATCCTGAGGTGATACACTCTGAGTTTGGTACAGCTTTGATTCGTAATTTTGTTTATCATATTTGTGGTTGCGAACCAACTTGGACTACGCAAACTTTTGTGGAAGAGTCGATACAAGAAATTCGAGCAAGAGTTGGCGATCAAAAAGTATTATTAGCTTTATCAGGTGGAGTTGATTCTTCTACCTTAGCTTTTTTACTTCATAAAGCGATCGGTGATCAACTTACTTGTATGTTTATTGATCAAGGTTTTATGCGTAAAGGTGAGCCTGAAAGATTAGTTGATATTTTTGATAAGCAATTTGATATTAATGTGGAATATGTTAACGCTCGTGAGCGTTTTTTAGCTAAAGTAGAAGGAGTAACCGATCCAGAAGAAAAACGTCGCCGTATTGGACATGAGTTTATTCAAGTTTTTGAGGAAGAATCTAACCGTTTAGGACCTTTTGATTATCTAGCTCAAGGAACATTGTATCCTGATGTGATTGAATCTGCTGATACTAATGTTGATCCAAAAACAGGAGAAAGAGTTGCGGTTAAAATCAAAAGCCATCATAATGTCGGTGGTTTACCTAAAAATCTTCGTTTTAAATTAGTTGAACCTTTACGTAAATTATTTAAAGATGAAGTTCGTAAAGTTGGTCGATCGATTAATTTACCTGAAGAGATAGTTTCTCGTCATCCTTTCCCAGGACCTGGTTTAGCGATTCGGATTTTAGGTGAAGTTACATCAGAGAAATTGAATATGCTCAGAGATGCTGATTTTATCGTCAGAGATGAAATAAAAACATGGGGTATGTATCATGATTTTTGGCAAGTTTTCGCTGTCTTACTCCCGATTAAAAGTGTTGGGGTAATGGGCGATCAAAGAACTTATGCTTTTCCGATTGTTTTACGTCTAATTACTAGCGAAGATGGCATGACTGCGGATTGGGCAAGACCACCATATGATCTTTTAGAGGCTATTTCTAATCGTATTGTTAATGAAGTTGATGGTGTTAACCGTGTGGTTTATGATATTACTTCTAAGCCTCCTGGCACGATCGAATGGGAATAAAAAATTGAGTAAGGAGTAAGGAGTAAGGAGTAAAAAGTAAAGAGTACAGATTAAAATTCTTAATTGTTGACGTATAGCTATCAATTATCTCAAAAATTATTTCACTCTCAATCTAAAACGAAAAATAAAAGATCTAGATAAAATAGAAATAGTTGATTATTTTTCTGGTAATTAAATTCTTTTGTAACTGTTAAATTTATGATAAATGAGTAGTTATTAAAGGATTAATTTAAAGAAAGTAAATTGTAAATTAAATACTATTTTAGTGAAATAATGGAAGTTGTTATTGGTTTGTGTTTAGGGATAACTCTTAGTGCCGCCTGTGGTTTTCGGGTTTTTGTACCACCATTAGCGATGAGCTTGGCGGCTATATTTGGTCATTTTCCTTTACCCGAAAATTTTGAATGGTTAGGTACAACCGAAGCGGCGATCGCTTTAGCTATTGCAACTTTTTTAGAAGTTGGTGCATATTATATCCCGATTATCGATAATTTATTAGATACGATTCAAGTACCCCTTGCGATCGGCATCGGAACGGTATTAACTGCGGCTACTTTAGGTCATACAGATCCAGTTGCACAATGGACTCTAGCAGTAATCGCAGGGGGAGGTACAGCCGGTTTAATCGGGACTTTGGCTAGTACTACTCGTTTAGCTTCTACGGGTGTCACCGCAGGATTCGGTAATTTTATTGTGGCAACTATTGAAGGAATAGGCTCTGTATCTTTATCTATTCTCGGTTTAACTTTTCCTGTTTGGACAGGTATTATCGTCATAGCGGCATTGATAATTGTCATGATTATTGTTGCAACTAAAGCTCCCGCAATGTTCAATAAAATTAAATTGAGCAAAGACAAGATAGGTTAGATTAGTTGATAGTTAATAGTTAATAGTTGATAGTTAATTATCAATTATCAATTATCAACTATCAATTATCAATTAAACTAATTGACTACTTTTGTAAAACTACCATGCCCTTTTTCTTTGACAATTGCTAACCCAGATTGTAATGCCAGAAGACGATCGTCAATCCAAAGATGTTCGGGTATTGCACCAGTATTTAATTTTTGCAGACGGCTTTTTACTTTCCCTGTAGCACCTACTACTATCACTGCACGACCAACATCGATCGCTTCAGAAATCGCATTTTCGATCGCTAATGAAGAAGTAACACCCAAAACAGGTACTTCTGATAAATCAACGATTAAAACATCGTAATTCTCGATCGCATCATGTTCACGAGAAATAGCTTTAGCGACACCAAAAATCATCGGACCACTTAAATGGAATAATAATAAACGTCCTCGTGCTGAATCAAGAATGTATTTTTCTTCTTGATTTAACAAAATTTGATCATCATCATCAGTGATTGCTTTAACTGCATTAGATTGTAAAGATGTTAAACGATCGATCGTTAAAATATTGGCGACAAATACACCAACAGCCACAGCTACCATCAAATCGACGAATACAGTCAATAAAACCACACTATAAACAATCCCTGCGGCTTTCCAAGATATTTTGTGAACTCGTTTTAAGAAACCCCAATCAATAATATCAATCCCGACTTTTAAAACAATCCCTGCTAATACAGCTAAAGGAATACCTGAGGTTAAAGGTGCCGCCCAAAGCACAATTACTAATAAGACTAAAGCCCGAACAATACCAGCTAAAGCAGTACGTCCACCTGCTTGAATACTCACGACACTAGCTGTAGTTGCACCCGAACCTGCTACACCACCACAAAAACCGGTAATTAAATTAGCAATCCCTTGCCCGATTAATTCTTTATTTGATTGATGTTCACTACGAGTTAAACTATCACAAACCAAACAAGTTAATAAACAATCGATCGAACCTACAGTCGCTAACACGATCGCATTAGTAAACATTAAGCGTAAATTCTCGAAGCTCAAAACAGGCATTTGTAACTCAGGTAATCCAGGAGTAATTTCACCAATAGTAGCGATCGTACGAATATCAGCATTACCAAAAAAGACTAAAGCAACGATCGTACCAATTACCAAAGTAGTTAACTGTGGTGGTACAATGCTTTTCCACTTAGAAGGATATACAAACAAAATTACTAAGGTCAAGACACCTAAAATAACTTCCAAAGGATTAAGATTAACAATCAAACTTGGTAAATTTCTAATGACACCTAATACCCCACCAGAAGGCGTTTGTTGACCTAAAAACGGTGCTATCTGTAAGAAAATAAGGATCACCCCGATACCCGTCATAAATCCTGAGATGACGTTATAAGGAAGCATAGTAATGTATTTACCCAACTTCATTACACCGAACAAAATTTGAAATATTCCTGCCATCATAATGACCGTAAAAGCCATTGCTAAACCTGTTTCAGGATTTTTTGCCATCAACTCAGCGATTACAGCGGTAACAATTACTGTCATCGGTCCTGTTGGCTCTGAAATCAGACTAGGTGTACCCCCGAACAAAACCGCAAAAAAACCGACTAAGATTGCTCCCCACATACCAGCAGAAGCACCAGCACCAGAAGCAATCCCGAAAGCTAATGCCATTGGCAAAGCCACTACTGCCGCTGTTAACCCGCCGAAGATATCTCCTCGGACATTATTGAAGTGAATTTTATTTACTATTTGCATTACGAATTTTTTTAATGATACTTAAATTAACTATTTAAGCTTTTTGTCTTTATAATTACTATATTTAGTTGAGATGCTACTAATTTAAATATTCTGCCCTAAACTTTGGCATCTTGATCATCTGGTTGTGTATTAAACATTTTTTTGCCTATCTTTGTATTTACACAAATAATAGTTGTGAGCAAAATTTATTTCACTTGTATCTTTGAAAAAGCAATTAGTTTTAGTTAATAAATCTTAATGTTCCGCTCAATCTTAACCTAAAAATACCTGTCATGCAAGGAAAAAAGCATCCGATAACTAATACTATTTGTAGTCAGTAGTATTTGTAAGAATTTAGTCACCGACAATTAAGAGAATACAATAAATAGATGATTACGATCGAGTAATAGTTGTTTAATTATCAATATCTTTGGCACTTTAGCTCACTGATTGGTACAATCTACTCAGATTATTTATTTGTCAAGTCAATCATCGGGATAAATAGGATTTGAGTTTCAATAACGTTAGCTACAGCTTTGATATTTTGAATTTTGGTAATAGTAACGATCGATACTGTATTAACTCCTTTTTCTGAATTAATTTAAATAACTAGTTAATTAATTATTTTTTATTCTTCATTAGTAAAAGCTTGAGTAAAAAAGATTATTATATTAATTATTTTACTAATCACAATTATAAAATTGAAACTGGTTTTTCCCGTTTTCTTTTGATTTATACATCGCCAAATCTGCTTGACGCATAAGTTGTTTTAATTTATCACTGTCTTGAGGAAAAATAGCAATCCCGATACTTCCAGATATACAAACAGGTTGTTCAAAAATGATAAAAGGTTTTTTCAAAATATCAATTATTTTACTTGCAATTGTTGCCAAATAATTATCTTGTTGAAGTAAAGGAATAGCCATAAAAAATTCATCTCCTCCTAAACGTGTTAATAAATCTGTCTGACGCACAACGCTTTTCATTCTTTCAGTTGCCTGAATCAGTAATTCGTCACCATAATCATGTCCTAAGTTATCATTTACTTGTTTAAAGTGATCTAAATCAATAAACATCAAACCTAATTTGTTATTATTTTCTTCTGCTTGTTTTAATAAATCATTTAATTGCTCTAATCCATAGTTACGGTTAGGAATTTGAGTTAGATTGTCGTATTTAGCTTGATATAAAAGATTTATTTCTTCATTTTTTTGTTGACTAATATCTTCGCTAATAATAATATAATGAGTAATATCTTCCATTTCGTTGAAGATTGGAGATATCAACATTTTTTCCCAGTAAGAATCATTATTTTTCTTTTTACTTTTAAATTCTGAAGACCATTCTTGCCCATTATTAATTGTTTCCCATAGAGTTTGGTAATCTGATTCACTAATAGTTTTTGAATATATACTATTAAAACTTTTACCAACAATATCTGTTTTTAAATAACCAGTAGTAACTAAAAATTTGGGATTAACATATTCTATTTTTTCGGTGATATCCATAATCATAATTGAAGCTGGACTTTGTTCTGAAGCTTGGAATAAAACATGCAGTTTTTCTTCCATTTTTTTGCGTTCAGTAATATCAGTTGCCGAAATTAAATAAGCATTATTACTATTCCAAATTATAGGTACGCATCTAACTTCTACAGTAACTAATTCTAAAGAAGATTCGTGGTTTTTTGTCCGATTAGAAGACGATCGTAATATGTCTAATTGACTTGTTTTTTCTAAATGAATAGGAATACCAAAATTTTTACCTAGCATACATTTTTCAGAATCGCTAAATAAGGATTCTGCTTGTTTATTAAGAAATAAAATATCACCGTTTTTATTAACAATAATCATTCCATTGAGACTATTATCAATAATAGCTTTTAAAGTATTTTGACTTTCTTCTAAGGCTATTTGTACTTCTTTTCTGGTATTTATTTCGGCTTTTAATAATTGATTTTGATGTTGTAAATTTTGAGTTAAATTAATAATCCGAACACAATTATTAACTCTAGCTAATAATTCAGAAGATTTAATGGGTTTAGTAATATAATCAAAACAACCTAACTCAACACCTTTGATTTTTTCTTGAGGGCTATCTAAACTTGTCAAAAATATAATTGGAATAGATTGAGTGATAGGGGAAGATTTTAATAATTTACAAGCCTCAAAACCACTCATGTTGGGCATAACAACATCTAATATAATTAAATCAGGGAGTAAATATTTTATTTCTTCGATTCCTTCTGTAACTTTTTTTTGCGTAATCACTTGAAAATTATTTTTTTCTAATAAAGCACGAATAACTTTCAAATGAATGATTTGGTCATCTATGATGTACACCAAATAAGACTGATTAGCTACAATTGTTTTTGTCGCATTATTTTGTTCAAATTCAGGCAAGCTTTTTTTCATTCTTTTATGGAATTGATTAATAATCTTTAAGTGATTAATAATTTGTGAATGATCTTAATAAAAACGTTAATTAATAAGATGTACCAAATTGATTACTATTTATTACTAACAACTAATTAATTAATCCGAACTCTTGATCAGATTATTCCCACTGTAAATAATTATCTTAAAAATATTTAATAGATCCTAAACTTGGATAAGTGTTAATCTAGTTTAGTTGAATAAAAATATTTATCTACTTACATTAAGTCAATATCAACGCTCAATAACAATTTCTGTTTTTTATTAATTAAATAAATTACTAATAACAGACATTTAGCTAAATTTCTCGATTCACATATTCACAATTACACGATCGACAAAAAGACAAAAAGACAAGCTAAATCAGATAATAACTGATTTATCGCTTTTGAAGTGAAATAGGTAATCAATGAAAAATGATTATATTTATTTAAATAGTTATTGTACTAAGGTAATCATCATTTATTTAATAATAACAAGTATATCTTTCAAATTAAAATAATATATTTTGTTTTGAGTGTATAGCAACTAGCCAGTGAGTGTGAACATTATAGTATTACTGTACCCCGTAATCAAAGAAAAATGCACACGGAATCAAAATATCCTAATCTATTCATTTTTTGCTAGATAAGAGAATTGAAATTTAATTAAAAATTATTAAATAGTAAAATACAATATTTATACTCAATCAGTAACTGTATCTAAAATGGAAATAGTAGTTAGTTTGCTTACGATTATAATATCTGGATTATCAGTGGGTGGAATTATTATTAACAATTCTTTAACTAAAATCATCACTAGACAATCAATCGAAATAGAGGAAGTAGATGTCAGAGTGGAAAATGTGCCGACTCATCAATTGCTAAAAGGAGAAATAGATAGTATCAAACTTAACTTGAAGGAGTGGGAGATAAGAGAAAATATTCAAGTTGAATTATTACAATTAGAAACGGATAAGGTAAAAGTAGATTTACCAATATTACGTAGTTTATCATCGACTAGCGGTGAGGAAAAACGACCAAATTTACAACAAATATTGCAAACTCCTTTGAATATGGGATGGCGTGTTGTGGTGACTGAAGAAAATTTGAATGATTTATTTTTGTCAAATCAAGTTAAGTCGGTTGTTGAACAAATATCCCAAAAAAATGAGCGCATAGATATTGTTGCACTAGATTTTGATTTGTTACCAAATAATCGTTTGGCTGTAGATAGTAAAGTAAAATTAGCTTTTCGAGGTGAAGAAGAATTGAATATTCGTTTAGAATTTGGTTTAGAGGTAATTAAAGGTTATCAGTTGAAAATTAAGGATATTGAAGGAACATTAAACGATCGGAAACTATCATCTACACTATTAAAAGGATTTAGTGAGAATATCAATAGTAATTTAACTTTACAAGGGTTAGAAAAATCAGGTATAACCCTGAGATTACTACAATTTGAGATAAATGAAGATAAGATAGCAGTGGCAGGATTTGCTCATATTCAGCCTCAATCTCCATAAAAATTGACTAAAATAAATCGTATCTTAGGTAACTATTAAAATTATGGCAGAAGAACAAAAAAACAATTCTTTTTTTTCAGGAAAACTAATTGCCTCCGTGGCGACGGCAGTATTAGTTGGGGGAAGTTTGGCGGCTTTATATACTTATGGTAAGTTTGAAGATAAATCTCCTGTAGTCGAGCAAAATCCACCTGTAGAAGTACAACCTGGTGATACAACAACAAAAACGCCAGATGAGATACCGCAACAAGAGGTTGCGATTTATTTACTGAATGATGATTTAGAAGTATCACCTCAAACTGTTAGCATTAAACAAACAAATAATCCTCAAGATACTTTGACTAGTAGTTTTAATTATCTATTAACGAATGAACTTACTGACTCCGCTATTCCTAATCAGACTCAATTAAAAGAATTGACAGTCGAAGGTGATGGTATCCATATTGATTTGTCTTCGCAGTTCACTGAAGGTGGTGGTTCAGCTTCGATGATTGGACGTTTAGGTCAAATTGTTTATACAGCGACTTCTTTAGATAATAATGCCCCTGTCTGGATTAGTATTGATGGAGAACCATTAGAAGTTTTAGGTGGTGAAGGGCTGATGGTTGATCAACCAATGACTAGAGAATTATTTGAGCAATCATTCTAATACTTCGACTAAGCGGAAGTTGAGCGATAGTCGAAACTCAGTATAAATAGTTAATAGTTAATAGTTAATAGTTAATATGTTTAGTCAGTTATTTCGATCGTTAATCGTTTGTGTTTGTTTTTTGAGCTTGATTTTTACTAATAGTAATTTGACGGCATCGGCAAAAGATGAGCGATTATTTTTAAATTTGAACTTAGAATTTTTAGGTGAGTCTGAATTAACCGATACGACTTATCAAGATACAACAGTTGGTGGTTTTTCAGGTATTACTTACGATCGTCAATTAAATCAATATTATGTCGTTTCTGACGATCGTGCTTTTTTTTCTCCTGCTCGTTTTTATACCCTCGATATCGATATTGATAACGAAGAAATTCAACAAATTAAATTGAAAGACGTTAATTTTTTTAAAAATGAAGAAGGAGAAACATATTCGGTTGGCTCGATCGATACTGAAGCTGTTTCACTAAGCCCGAAAAAAACTTTATATGTTAGTAGTGAAGGGTTTGCTAATAAAGATGTACCACCTTTTATTCAAGAATTTGACTTAGAAGGAAATCTTTTAAACATCATCAGAATTCCCGATCGATATATACCTAATCGAGAAGAAAAAACAGGCATTGAAAATAATCAAGGGTTTGAATCCTTAACTATTAAGGCTAACGGCTTTATGCCACAAGATCCCTTTCGTTTATTCACAGTTACCGAATCAGCATTAAGACAAGACATTGATTTAGAAAATCCTCAAACTTTTAATAGAAGCCGTTTGCTCCATTATGTCATTAACCCGATCGGTCAACCGATACTTGTAGCTGAACATTTATATATGATGGATGATCCCATTTTTGGTACACTGTATCACGGTATTTCTGATTTACTTGCCTTACCTCAAGAAGGAAATTTATTAAGTGTAGAAAGAACTTTTGGTTTAACCGGATTTGGAGTCAAAATATATCAAATTGTAATGGCGAACGCTACTGATACTTCCACGTTTAAAAGTTTGGCTGGTAATATCGATAATGTTGCACCAATTCGTAAAAAATTACTTTTTGATTTAGGCACATTAGAAGACGTAGAATTAGATAACTTAGAAGGAATGACTTTTGGTCCTCGTTTTGCTGATGGCAGTCGTAGTTTAATCTTACTTAGTGATAATAATTTTAGTAAAGCAGGAGAACAAAGAAATCAGTTTTTACTGTTCAAATTATCAGGCTTAAAACAGTAAACAATGAACAATGAACAATGAACAATTAACAGTTAAAATAGGCAAAAGGCGTTAACAGTGAACAGATAACAATTAATATTTATTACTTACTTTTCTATTCCCTATTCCCTATTCCCTATTACCTATTACCTATCAAAAATGAGTGCAGAAATTATTTGTATCGGAACCGAATTATTATTAGGCGATATATTAAATAGTAACTCCCAATATCTAGCTCAAGAATTAGCGAATTTAGGTATTCCCCATTATTATCAAACAGTAGTAGGTGATAACCTAGAGAGAATTCATTCTGTAATTAAAAAAGCTAGCGGGCGATCGCAAATATTAATTTTCACAGGCGGTTTAGGACCAACTCCTGATGATTTAACCACAGAAGCGATCGCCTCTTTTTTGAAGACTGAATTAGTTAGTCAGCCCGAATTAGTGACGGATATTAAAGACAAATTTGCCACTAGAGGTCGAGAAATGACGGCTAATAACCTCAAACAAGCCTTAATTCCAGAAGGAGCGAACATATTACCTAACGTAACAGGTACAGCACCAGGTATGATTTGGCAACCTTTTTTAAACCAGACAAATAACCCTCAAGCTAAATTAACCATTTTAACTTTCCCTGGTGTACCCTCAGAAATGAAACAGATGTGGCGAGATACTGCTGTACCGTTTCTTAAAAGTCAAGGATGGGGAAAAGAAATTATTTATAGTCGGATGATGCGTTTTCGGGGTATAGGAGAATCTAATTTAGCCGAAAAAGTTAATCATTTATTTGATTTAACTAACCCGACAGTTGCACCTTATGCTTCAATGGGAGAAGTTCGTTTAAGAGTTGCCGCTAAAACCACTACTTCTGAATTAGCTCAACAATTAATTAATCCGATCGCTGAAGAAATCAAAACGATCGCAGGAGATGACTATTTCGGTGATAATGAAGATACGATCGCTTCTGTTGTCGGTCAATTATTAACTCAAAGAAAGCAAACTATCAGCGTTGCCGAATCTTGTACAGGTGGCGGTTTAGGTGCTATGTTGACTCAAGTTGCCGGAAGTTCAACTTATTTTCATGGTGGCATAATTAGTTATAGCAATCAAATTAAAATCGATCATTTAGGAGTTTCTCGCCAAACTTTGGCACAATACGGAGCAGTTTCCCCTCAAGTCGCTATGGAAATGGCAAGAGGTATTCAAAAAATAATGAAAACTGATTGGAGTATAAGTCTAACAGGAATTGCCGGACCAGATGGCGGAAGTGAAGCTAAACCTGTAGGTTTAGTTTATGCAGGTATAGCTAAGCCTGATGGTAGTGTAGAAAGCTACGAATTCAAATTAGGTCAAAAAAGATCTCGTGAACAAGTACGTCTTCTCAGTGCTAGTTATGCCCTAGATAAACTACGCCGACTCTTAAAAGTTAAGAGTTAAGAGTTAAGAGTTAAGAGTTAAGAGTTAAGAGTTAAGAGTTAAGAGTTAAGAGTTGAGAGTTATTAGTGATAATTTTCACATTTTAAATTTTAGTTGATCGTAAATTCAATTAAGTTCTATTTTTCAGTCAAAAGAAAAAATCATGTCTAATATATTAAAGGTCTAAAGAACAAATACGCCTTCTTCGTGCTAATTATACCTTAGATAAACTACGCAGACAGATGATGAGTAAGGAGTAAGGATGAGGGATGAGAAATGAAGGATGAAGGATAAAAAATAATTAACTTTGAACTTACTCTTTAGCTTAGGGCTTAGAGCTTATAGCCTATAGCTTACAACTGTTAACTCTTAACTCTTAACTTTTAACTATTAGGGTATCCACTCCAAACCAATATTAACCTGAGAATCATTGTTTTCGATCGAATTTTGCCATTTTATACCAGCAGACAAACGAATACTTTCAGTAATAGCATATCCTGCACCTAACTCAGTGATAGCGACTTCATCGTCACTAGTAGGAGAAATAAAACTATGAGCAAAATAAACATCAGCCGCCCCTTTAGGCGATAAAGCTAAAATCAATTTAACTCCTACATTTAAACCATCGGTATGATAATCTCCTGTTTCGATATACTTGTAACCGACAATTGGAGCGATATTAACATAATTTCCTAAAGGTAAAAGATAGTATTTGAGATTGCCACCCACTGAAAGCCGATTATCTCTAGAAGAATCATCACTTACACTAGTATTATATTCACCACTAAAAGTCAAAGGAGTCTGACCTAAAAAAACGTCTTCTACCCCGATGTAAATTCCACCAGAATGATAATTAGAAGGAAACTGACTATAACCAAAACGGACTAAGGTAGGAAAACTTGGCTCATTACGAATTTTTTCTGATATATCAGGAATTTCTTGTATCCATTCTTGGATAACAGGGCTGTTTTCAATGATAGTTGGATCAACATCAAACTCAATACTCGCTTCTGGAATATCTAATGATTGAGCATTTGTTGGGCAATTATCTATCAGGCAGATAAATAGAGTAAGAACAAGTAAGGAGATAGAAGATAGATTCACGGCAAGTTATAGTAGTTTAAAATAACGATGAGACAATTTTTGAAATTAGATTTTAGTTTAATTTATTAAACGGATTATTTTAGCCTTGTAATGACAATTCAAGGCGGTGTTTATGCTCACATTTTTGCTATTATTAACGCTGTCTCAATATTAATTGAAATGACTATATCATCAATTAAAGAATGCTATTTTTAGATTAATACGATCGATCGTCTATTTTAAAGAAGCGATTGCAATTGGTTAAGTAAATCAGTCATGTTACTATCTTGTTGTGGTTGGAAAGTTGAAATCTTTTCAGTCATGATACTTACTTGCTCTTGGATTGGTTCAAGTAGTTGTTCTAATAAACTGAGATTACATTCTGTCTCGGTTACTTGTTGATAAATCTGTAGTAATTGTTTTTCTTTAGCTTGAGCTTGTTCTTTTTGTTCTTGATATTCTTGTTGTAATGTAGGTAATTGTTCTTCTAATTGATTAATGAGTAAATTTAACTGCTCTATTTCGCTAGTTAGGTTCGCTTTCTTTTCCATCGCCAGTTGACGTTGATTAGTAATTTGAGTTAGTAATGGTTTGACATTTATATTTTGGCTAAAATCAATATCAGCGACACCTTTACGACGAGTTAAAATTTTTAAATGTTTGTTTAAAGTTTTTTGTTGTCTTTTTAAAGTTTTTCTTTGCCCAACCAAAGTTTCATTTAATAACTTCATTGCTTCTTTAGCATCAGCTAGCTCGGTTTCAAGACTAAATTTTTCAACCGCATTTGATTGATTGATTTGTTGCTCGATTGATTTTACTTCATCTGATTGTAAAGAAAGCTCTTCTTCTTGCAAATTAACAAAATTAACTAATTTAGAAGTTTCTTGTTGTAATTGATTGACTATATTTTCTAAATCTCCTAAAGGCATACCTTCTAAAACATTTGTATCAGTAACGTTATCTTCATCATCATCCGCAATCATCAACACTTCTTGTTCTAGACTCTCAATTATTTCTAATTGAGCTGAGCATTGTTTAAGTGCCTCTTCTTTTTCTAAAACCAAATTTTGATTAGATGTGAGCTTGATTAGAACTGATTGTAGTTGGTTTTGTAAGTTATCTAATTGTTGACGAGATTCTTCTAATTGACTTTGTTTAGTTTTTAAGTCATTTTCGCCACTTGATAAAGAATTTTTTTCTGACTCTAATTGTTGCCAATAAGTATTTAACAATTGCTGTTGTCGATCGATAATAGTCAGGAAATCAGCTATATTTTGTGGTTGAGAGCTATTACTATTTAATTCTTGTAACAACTCAGCTAACTTGTTTTTAGCTTGATTAGAACGTGATTGCTCAGATCTTAATTGTTCCCATGCACCGTTAAGTTGTTCTTTTTCTTGTTCTAACTTAGCGACATTTTGCTGTTGTTGACTAATTATTTGTTGTTGTTGATCTAATTCATTTTGTCGCTTTCCAATTTGCTCCCCTTGTAATTTTAAAGAATCTTTCCATTCTTCAATCTCTATTTCCAAATTTTTGGATTTTTCCAAGGCACGAGATAGATATCTCAAATAATTAACAATTCGATTTCCAGCTAACTCAGGTTGTGCTTGAGACTGTTGATTACTATCTAAATTAAGAATATAAAGAGTACCCTTACTAGCTGATTCGTTAATACTTTCGACATTAACTACATGATTACTAGACGACACGCTATTCCACGTTTGATCAGCTTCTTGTGAAGCCAACAACTTGAGTTCAGTTTTGTAGCCACCAACGAAACCTCTATTTTGAGCTTTAACTTCTGCCAAATACAACACAAATTATTTTCCCTTAACGATTTATCTTCAAATAACGTTTTTGTTAACTACAATCTTATAGTTACTAATTTTATCTTTAAATATCATATTGATTAACTGAATTCAGTTTAATCTGTTTAATCAATTATTGCGAACTTTTTGGCTATAATTGTCCTTATTTTAAAGAATTACTCACTGCTTACTTTTGTTCTACTTATAAAAATTAATCTGATCAATTAACCTTAATTACTAATTTACCCAACAAAGTCGATTTAGAAGACTAAACTATAAATAATTTAATACCACACCGAGTCAATTAGCTAATATTTTGATTGGTTTGTCTTAGTCTTGACTATCTTGCTTCAACATGGTTTTGTACTATTAAGAACGTTATCTATTAATTAATTAGCTGATTTTATTACTTATTATATGGCAAAACAGAAAACAAATTAAGAAGAGTAAAAACTCAAATTTATTGATTGTTCAAACTATCTGCGTAACGATGTTATAATTATCACCTTTAAGGCAATTTGAAATTAATTACAATGGATTCGAGTCATCAATCTCAACCGAGCGAATTTATTTTACAAGCAGATAATTTATCTAAAAGTTTTGGTGGTTTAAAAGCAGTTAATCAAGCTCGTTTAGCGGTAAAAACCAATACTATTACAGGTTTAATTGGACCAAACGGTGCAGGAAAAAGCACCCTATTCAATTTATTATCCAATTTTATTGTGGCAGACGAAGGTCAAGTTTTGTTTAATGGTGAATCAATTCAAAATTTGCCACCTCATCAAATTGCAAGAAAAGGTTTTGTTCGTACTTTTCAAGTTGCCAGAGTCTTATCTCGTCTAACAGTGCTAGAAAATATGTTATTAGGTACTCAAAATCAAATCGGTGAAAATTTATTATCAGTAATCACTCAACCTCAAAAAATTCGCCGTCAAGAAAGAGAAAGTAAAGAAAAAGCTTTGAGTATTTTAGAATCTGTGGGTTTAATCGAGAAAGCATATGATTATGCAGGTGCTTTATCTGGCGGGCAACGTAAATTACTAGAAATAGCTCGAACTTTGATGACTAACCCTCAACTTATTTTATTAGATGAACCAGCCGCTGGTGTTAATCCTACTTTAATCAATCAAATTTGTGAACATATTATCACTTGGAATAAAAGAGGAATTTCTTTTTTAATTATTGAACATAATATGGATGTCATTATGTCTGTTTGCTCTCATGTCTGGGTTTTGGCAGAAGGAAGTAATTTAGCTGATGGCACTCCTGAAAATATTCAACAAAATGAATCGGTGCTTTCTGCTTATCTAGGTGACTAACTCTCATAGTTATGAGTTAATAGTTAACAATTACTACTACCTTTTAGGTTAAGACATTTTACGTTTTCTTTAATTATTAATTATTCATTATTTACGACCGTTCGATTGATAAACAATTTTAGTAACTAATTCAACTACTTTTTTACTTGGTAAATAAGACTTAGAAAAACGACGATTAATTAAAGTCTCGTAACGATAAAAATTTAACAACTCAAATGCTAAACCAACAATAGCACTAGCCGAAGCAATCATCAAAATACCACTCCAAGGTGAGCCTTCCCCAAACACAGCAAAAAACCGCCATGTATTCTCGTAAGCACTATTCGCCCATCCTTCAATTAAACTCAGATGAGACATTACATTCAGACTACCAAGTAAGCATAAACAAATAATTAAAGGAATGGAAAAACTGACTAAACTAGTTAGTACTACTGAAAAAAATAACGATAACCACACATCCATTTTTTGACCTCTTTAATAAATTACCTATCTACTTAATCAACTCACAATTATCAGTGCTTGATTGAATTTTATATTTATTTAATATTTCTTACTTTCCACGTTAATCGTTTAATTTTAGATTGTCACTTATTTGTCAAGAATCTTAAAACAAAATTAAATAACTTGACTTATTACATCAATTATGATTTACATTTTTTAACTTTCTGAGTAACGATGTTAAAATTTAGTTGCAAATCAAAGCAAAACTTATCAAGAGTTAACAATTTACGATAAAACGATCGTTGGTTTAAGGTTAAATATAAATGGTTAATTCTTATCTATGATAATTTTAATTCGTAAACTAAATAGAGATATAACTGTATTCATTTATAGCATTTCCCATCTTTACGAGGTACAGCTTATATTTGTAAGTCCCCCACAAAATAAAAGCGAAGCATCCTTAAATTTCCCCCTTACAAAGGGAAGGGGCTGTCACCTGAATTGATTTTAGGTGCTTGTAAGCCCCGTGGCAAGGGGGATGGGGATGAGCGGGGGATCGATATGTGATTCATAATACTAATAATTGCTATATATTCTAAGTTATGTTAAAAATAAAAATTTTACTACAATAATTCACAATAAAATATACTTTTAAGTATCAATTATCAAATGTCTTCTTCTCAACTACTTATTGCTAGACACGGAAATAGACTAGATTTTGTTCATCCTGAATGGTTTGACACCGCCAAAAGAAGATATGATCCTCCTTTATATAGTGACGGTGAAATACAAGCTCAACAATTAGCCGATCGATTAGCTAACGAAAAAATAGATTATATTGTTGCTTCTCCTTTTTTGCGTACTATTCAAACAGCACATATTATCGCTCAAACCCTTGATTTATCAATTCAATTAGAAGCAGGTTTAAGTGAATGGCATAATGGCGAATGGATGAGTGAATCACCGCAGATTCATCCTTTATCAGAATTAAAACCTTTGTATCCTCGTATTGATACCAGTTATCGATCGAAAATTGTACCTCAGTATCCAGAAACCGAAGCACAAGTATTAAACAGAATGAAATTAACTGCCCATTATCTCACTTCAGAATTTTCAGGTAATCTATTATTAATCGGGCATCAAATATCCGTTTTAGGAATAGCTAAAGGATTACTTGGTAAGAGTAATAATCAAGAAACCATTAAAACTTCACTTTGCTCATTAACGAAACTAATTCAAAGTGACGAAGAAGAATGGCAATTAGTTTTAAATGGGGATGTATCGCATTTGGATAATTAATAATTTTTATTGTAGGGGCAGAATATTATTCTGCCCTTATCTTTTTTTACGTTATAGTGGCAACACTTATCATAAATTAAATTGCATAAAGTATTTATTAGGTGTTGGGTTTCGCTTTGTTTATCTATCATTTATATATAGAGTGTTTTGAAGCTCAACCCAACCTACGAAACTCTTAACTCTTAACTTTTAACTCTTAACTCTTAACTCTTATAGTTTTCCATGCCTAAACAAGAGCATACCAAATTACGATCGCCAAAAGCATTATCAACTCTACCGACGCTACTCCAGAATTTATTTTCTCTCATCCAATCAGTAGGATAAGCCGCACTTTGACGAGTATAAGGATGTTGCCAATCATCACTAACTAAACTTTCGGCGGTATGAGGAGCATTTTTTAGCCAATTATCTTCAGAGGTTATATTACCATCAACGATCGATTTTATTTCTTGATAGATACTAATCATCGCTTCACAGAAACGATCGATTTCAGGCAAAGACTCACTTTCAGTCGGCTCAATCATCATCGTACCATTAACTGGCCATGACATAGTTGGTGCGTGAAAACCATAATCAATCAAACGTTTAGCCACATCCTCAACAGTTACCCCAGCAGAATTACGAAATGGACGTAAATCGATAATACATTCATGGGCAACCAAACCATTTTTACCAGTAAACAAAATCGGGTAATAATCAGCCAGACGCTTGGCAATATAGTTGGCATTCAAAATCGCTATTTTTGTCGCTTGAGTTAAACCTTTACCACCCATCATGGCAATGTACATCCAAGAAATAGGTAAAATACTGGCACTACCCCAAGGGGCGGCAGAAATCCAACCGATAGATTGATTATTCTCATCACTAGTATTGTCTAAATTAGTAGCAGGTAAAAAAGGTAATAAGTGAGCCATAACGCCAATTGGACCAACACCTGGACCACCTCCACCATGAGGAATACAGAATGTTTTGTGTAGATTTAGATGACAAACATCAGCACCAAAATCACCAGGGCGACATAAACCAACTTGAGCATTCATATTCGCTCCATCAAGATAAACTTGCCCTCCATATTGATGGATTAATTGACAAACATCTTTGATTTTAGTTTCAAACACTCCATGAGTAGATGGATAAGTAATCATCAAAGCGGCTAATTTATCAGCGTATTTTTCAGCTTTGGTTTGCAAGTCGTTAATATCTATATCACCTTGTTTATCGCATTTAATGGCAATTACTTTCAATCCACACATTACCGCACTGGCTGGATTTGTACCATGAGCAGATTCGGGAATAAGACAAATATGACGATCGTCTTCCCCTCTGCTATGATGATATTGACGAATGACTTGTAATCCTGCATACTCTCCTTGTGAGCCGGCATTAGGTTGTAAAGAGATACCGGCAAATCCTGTAATTTCGCTTAACCATACTTCTAATTGTTGGCATAAAGTTTGATAGCCTTCTGTTTGAGATAACGGGGCGAAAGGATGAATATTATTAAAGGTTGCCCAACTAATCGGTAACATCTCAGCGGTGGCATTTAATTTCATCGTACATGAGCCTAAAGCTATCATAGAAGTTGTCAAGGATAAATCTTTACTTTCTAACCGATGAAGGTAACGTAGTAATTCGGTTTCGCTATGATACAGGTTAAAAACAGATTTGGTGAGAAAACTACTTTTTCTAGTTAAAGAGGTAGGAATACCAAGCTTATCGATCGCTAATTGTTGTATCTCAAAGTTAATCTCTTGTTTTTGAGCAAATATTGACCAAATTAACTTTATTTCCTCGATCGTACTTATTTCATCTAAACTAATACCGATAGCATTATCATCGTAGTAACGGAAGTTTATTTGCTGTTGCTCGGCTTGTTGATGGATATTTGAAACCAAATCACGATCGAGTTTATCTATTGTAATGGTATCAAAAAAGTTATTCGATCGAAGTCTGTAACCTAACTTAGTTAAACCACTAGCTAAAAGTTTGCTTAAAGTATGAACTCGTGTAGCGATATTTTTAATTCCTGTTTGCCCGTGATAGACAGCATAACTAGAAGCGATAACAGCTAAAAGTACTTGTGCGGTACAAATATTACTAGTGGCTTTATCCCGACGAATATGTTGCTCTCTAGTTTGTAAAGCAAGTCTTAGTGCAGGTTTGCCGTGAACATCTTTAGAAACACCGACAATCCTACCTGGTATTTGTCTTTGATATTGTTTGCGAGTGGCAAAAAATCCAGCATGAGGTCCACCATAACCTAAGGGTACACCAAAACGTTGACTATTTCCGACAGCGATATCAACTCCTAATTCGGCAGGAGATTTGAGTAAGGCTAAACTCAGTAAATCACAGGCAAAGGTAACTAATCCTTTTTGCTGATGAACTAGCTTAATAACGTCGCTATAATCTACAATAGTGCCATCTGTAGAGGGATATTGTAAGACACAACCGAAGACAGGTGTTGTGAAATCAAAGGTTTGCGGATTACCAATGATTAAATTAATATCTTGATATTTAGCTCTAGTTTTAAGAACTTCGATCGTTTGCGGATGACAGTTAGAATCAACAAAAAAATCATCAGCTTTACTTTTAGATACACTATAACTCATCGTCATTGCTTCGGCGACTGCGGTAGCTTCGTCTAAAAGTGACGCATTAGCAATTTCTAAACCCGTCAATTCCATAATCATGGTTTGAAAGTTCAATAGTGCTTCTAATCTTCCTTGAGCAATTTCGGGTTGATACGGAGTATAAGCTGTGTACCAATTAGGGTTTTCTAAGATGTTTCTTTGAATTACCGCAGGAGTAATACAGTTATGATAACCCATACCGATTAACGATCGATATACTTGATTTTTATCAGCAATTTTGGCTATGGTTTGTAAAGCTTGAGATTGGGTTTGGGCAGAAGGTAAATCTAGAGATTTATGTAAACGTATAGACTCAGGTACGGTATCGTTAATTAAACTATCTAAATCTTCATAGCCTAACGCCTTTAACATCGTTTGTTGGGTAGTTGATGTAATGCCTATATGACGCTCATCAAATTGCTCTTGAGGTAATACGACTAAGTTATGATTAGGTATTGTTTTGGTCGAGTTTTCTGAGGTTGTAGTTGTACTATGGAGATTCTCTAATTCAAGCATAATATCTGAAGAGATGGTTTCTATTTTAAATTCAATTTATTTTTTATATAGCGTAAGCCAAAAATTAAAAGTCAAAAACGAGGTTTTGATTATCTTTGAGATTCAATAAGCAAAAATCAAAAATCCTCGATCGATTGTTGTTTAATACCGACGGTTACTATATATTTGGTTGATTATTTTATGGTAACGAAATATTAAAGAAAAAAAGTCCACGATGATTGAAAATTTATATTTGCACATTATTTACTTGTAGGTTGGGTTGAAGTGATGAAACCCAACAACCATAAATTACAAAAACTTATTTTTTGCCGATTAACAATTTTTGACCTCAAATCAACTGAGTTGGGAATAGAGAGATATTAGTTTTATCAATCACCATTTCCGGAATTATCAATTGTCAATTCTTTAAATTATCCAATAATTATAAATTTATTAAATAAACTTTATTTAACTGAAAAAAACACTATCATAAAAGAAAAGAATTTCCTTAAACTAAATTGATTATCTTAAACTACTATTATTTTTAAAATATAGTCATATTTAGACAATAAATTTTATCTTTTATAGTTTTGTTTTGGTTATTCTTTTTAGCGATTTATTTTTAGTGACGGATAAAAAGATGAACAGTAATACGGCTATTTTTTATGACGTAGAAAATTTACTCAAAGGCTATAATGCCTCTAAAGACTATATTAGTAGTATCTCCTTAAAAACTATTTTTAAAGAAGTTAAAAAAGTACCTAATGTAGGTCGTGTTATTGTCCAAAAAGCTTATGCAAATTGGAGTGATTCTCGTTTATCGGTTATGAAAAGAGAAATAAACGAATTAGGTATTGAACCCGTTCAAATTTTTGGTTTCTCTCATTACCAAAAAAAGAATGCCGCTGATATACAATTAGCTGTAGATGCGATCGATTTAGCTTATGTCAGAGAATCTGTAGATGTCTTTGTGATTGTATCAGGTGATGGTGGTTTTTCCGCCGTAGCCAAGAAGTTACATGAATATGGTAAGTATGTAATCGGTTGTGGTTACAAGTCATCAACTAACTATATTTTAGAATCAATTTGTGACCATTTTATCGGAATTGAAGAACCAGAAGAAGAATTAGACGAAGAAAAAAAAGAACTCGAAAAAACTCTGAAAATTACTAATCCTTTAGTTCTTAAAATGTCTCAATCTATTCCCAGATTATCTAGTAATAACCGTCAAGATATTATTGAACAATCATTAAAAATATTAGATTGGTTTATTAAAGACGAAGAAGGAAATAGAGAATTATCTCACGCAGGAATTCATCTTTCGGTAATGAAAGAAGCGTTTAAATACGGAATCGAAAACTTTGATTCTGCTCGAATTGGTTTATCAAAATTTATTCAGTTTTTACAATACATTTGCCGTGAGACAAATTTAAAAGTAGTCACTTCAGATAAATTTCAAACTAAAATAGCTTTTCGTGATACAGATGTCAAAGAATTTGAACCATTACCTTTTTTAGGTGATGACTTTTTACATTCAGTCGAAAATTATCAATCTATTTTAGCAACAGGAAACCCTCGTATCAGGATAATAAATTCCGCAAATTTTCTTAAAATTACGGCTTGTATTGCTTGTTTAAATCAGCAAGAATATACTTTAGAAACAATTTTAGAAGAAATTAATCTTCTTTATAGTGAAATTGAAAGCGAAAATATTAATCATTGTTTGTTATCTTTAATTGGTTTAGATATTTTTACGGTTTCGGAAGTAGAAACAAACGGTAACGAGAAATTTTTCTTACTCAAGTCTGAATATAACGATCATAAAATGATTATCAAGAAATTTAAAGACTCGGTATATAACAAGTTATCTTTGTTTTGGAAAGAAGATTTAAGAGAATCAGTGATTGAACAATTGATTTTGGATTTATGATCAATTAAGGATTAACAATAAAAGATTAGTTTATCATTTCCTTACAAATATACTTCATAGTGGGGAAATCAAGATATCTACTTGAATAATTTGGCGAATTAAGTCTAAATTTATTAAAAAATATTAATTAAAAAAAACAATATCCTGACGATGAAACCACAACTTTACTATACTAATTAACGGTGTCACGATCGAAAATGTAGAATATAGAGTAAGACAATTATCATCAAGACTCAAATATTCACGCTCAATTATCAACTAACTATTATTATTCCTAAGATTTTTTATGGTCAATTCTACTTCTGATTTAAAACATCGATTACATCCTTTGATTAATCAATTAGCTGATACAATTGTACAAACATGGGAAACCTGCTTAGATTTATCACCTTACCAACTACCATTAGGATTAGGTTATGTAGAAGGTGACTTAGAAGGAGAAAGATTAACCATCAAAAATCGTTGTCACCAAACCCCTCAATTTCGTAAAATGCACTTGGAGTTAGCAAAAGTTGGTAAAAACCTTGATATTCTTCATTGTGTGATGTTTCCTAATACAAATTATCCTTTACCGATGTTTGGTTGTGATATTGTGGCGGGGAAAGTGGGAATCAGTGCAGCGATTGTGGATTTGTCTCCTACAAGTGAAGATAAAACCTTATCACCGCAATATCAAAAGTTGTTATCAGATTTAGGTAACCCGAATTTTAGTGAAACTAGAGATTTACCTGCATGGGGAGATATTTTTTCTCCTTATTGTTTATTTATTCGCCCTGCTGATGAAGAAGAGGAAAGATTGTTTCTCAATCGAGTTGAAGATTTTTTAACTATTCATTGCCAGATTGCGGTGGCATCTACTCCTGTTTCAGAAACAGAAAAACTTGTTTATTTACAAGGACAAAAAAATTACTGCCTCCAACAACAACAAAATGATAAAACTAGAAAAGTTCTGGAAAAAGCTTTTGGTGTAGAATGGGCAGAAAATTATTTAAATTCTGTGTTATTTGATTTACCAGTTGATAATTAACTGTTGATGTTGGTTGAAATAAAGTTTTGGCTATTGTTATGGTTAGCTTAAAAAAACGATCGTATAGAGTTTAGTTAATGGTTAATCTTAAATAATGTATTTAACTTTAATTTGATACTGACAAAAAGATAGTCATCAATTGTCAGTAGTTAGTGATTTGCTTTATCTACGATAGCTTGACTACAACACCATTTATCAGGTAAAGTTGAAGGCCAACCCATTTCTACCGCTTCTTTACAAATAGTCATTACAGTTAATTGGCAATCTATTAATTGAAAATCTTCTTTCTCGCATTGTTTGAGACTTTGTTTGAGAATAGAATCATTTTGAAATTCGATCGTTTTATTACATTGAATACAAACAATATGATGATGATGATGAGGGTAAGGATGATTTAATTCATAATGTTTATGACCTTCAGCTAATTCTAACTCTCTAAGTACTCGCATTTTCGTCATTAATTTGACACTACGATAAATAGTTGACAAACTAATTTTCTCTCCTGACTCAGTCAATGCGTGATGAAGCTCCTCTGCACTTAAATGATCACCTTGGGGTAAATGGTGGAAAATATCTAAAATTCTCTCTCGTTGCGGTGTCATCCGCCAACCTCTAGAATTTAGTTTTTTCTTGATTGATGTCGTTATATCTAAAGACATAGATAATTTGGTTTGTCAATGGTTTATCCATTTATCATACTTTATTTAGGACTTTATTTGCAACTAGACAGGACTAATTGACAATCAATAATAATGAGAATAGGAAATAGAAAATAGATAATTAATAATTACGGTCAAAATTAGAGTTTATTTTTTAGTTACAAAGAACACAATATTAATAAAATTAATCTTATTGATAATAAAAAAGTAACTGAGAGTAAAGTTGTCTAAATTGCTAGGCTCTTTATCTCAAGGGTATTTTATCTATGTAAAGTTTTATTAAAAATAGTTGGTTATTATGTTATTATCTATTGAAATAAACAAAATTTTCAATTATTTAGCCCAAACTAATCGACAAAGTTTTAACCAGAATGTATGGTTAATTACTCTTAAATTTTTCTATATCCTTTACTGTAAGAGTTAATACTAAATAAGTAAAATAGCTTTTCATTTTTTTTAAACTAGACAAACTAGACTATGTATAATCATTTTTCTCAAAAATCCGATCGACCTCATGTGGTAATAGTCGGTGGTGGTTTTGCTGGTTTATATGCCGCTAAAGAATTAGGTAATGCACCTGTACAAATCACTTTGATTGACAAACGTAATTTTCATTTATTCCAACCTTTACTGTATCAAGTCGCTACAGGTAGTTTATCCCCCGCCGAAATTTGTTCTCCTTTAAGATTAATTGTTGGTAGAAACAAAAATACTCGTGTTGTTTTGGATGAAGTTGTTGATATTCGCCCCGAAGAAAAACAAGTAGTGATGCGAGAAGGCGTATTAGAGTACGATCATTTAATTATCGGTACAGGGGTGAGCCACCATTATTTTGGTAACGAGCATTGGGAAAAAGACGCACCAGGGCTAAAAAGTATTGAGAATGCCCTTGATATTCGTCGTAAAGTCTTCCTCGCTTTTGAAGAAGCCGAAAAATTATCTTCTCCTAAAGAAACCGAAGAATGGTTAACTTTTGCGATCGTTGGTGGTGGCCCTACTGGGGTAGAATTAGCAGGGGCGATCGCTGAAATTGCGAATAAAACGATCAAAAGAGATTTCCAAGAAATAGATACCACCAAAGCCAGAATTATCTTAATTGAAGGGATGAATCGTGTTTTACCTCCATATCCTGAAGATTTATCTCAAAAAGCTCAAGAATCTTTGGAAGAATTAGGTGTAGAGGTATTAACTAAGCGAATGGTGACGAATATAGACAACAACACTTTAACTATTCGTCATGGAGAAGCCGAAGAAACGATCAAAGCGAGAACTATTTTGTGGGCGGCGGGTGTTAAAGCTTCTGGTATGTCTGAAGTGATTACTAAACGGACTAATGTAGAATGCGATCGAGCTGGTAGAATTATTGTTGAGCCAGATTTAAGTATTAAAGATTACCCGAATATCTTCGTTGTCGGTGATTTGGCTAGTTTTACCCATCAAGGAGAAAAACCATTACCCGGTATTGCCCCTGTAGCGATGGCTGAAGGTAAATATGTCGCTAAGTTAATTAGAGCTAAAAAAGTCGGTAAATCGGAAAAGGCTTTTAGATATATTGATAAAGGTAGTTTAGCGGTTATTGGTGATAATCACGCTGTTGCTGATTTAGGTTTTATCAAACTTTCTGGTTTCCTTGCTTGGTTTGTTTGGGTATTTGCTCATGTTTATTATCTGATTGAATTTGATAACAAACTGGTGGTGCTATTACAATGGGGTTGGAATTACTTCACCCGTGGTAGAGGGGCAAGACTGATTACAGGGCAAATTAGTGAGAAAAATCTTGTCAATAAATCCTTTGATAATGAGCATTATACTCCTAAAACTACCGAAGAAAAAGAAACGACTCAAGTTTAATCATTTAATTTATCTAAATAATCTTAGGGTGGGCAATGCCCACCTTTTTTTATGATTATAAAGTTGAAACACATGGCAAACCTTACACCCCTATATCAGAAGAATATGTAAGTAACTTGATCGTATTGTTTATAGTTGTTTCAAATAAAAATGAGAGACTTTACTGTACCTGAATTTAAGTTTAATTTATTAAACGAACAGGATATTAGCCTTGCACGATAGTTCAAGGCGGTTTTAATACCTTGGCTTCAGGGTTATTATTACTGTCTTAATCTTAATTGAAATGACTAAATTTTAATTTAATTTATTAAACGTTTTGCTGTTAGCCTTAAATGACCGAATTCAAGGTGGGTTGTAAACTTTATTAGGATATTTGTATGTAGTCGATCGAAATCGTCTTAAGTTTTTGTTATCTCAATTAAAAATCGATCGTATGTAGTTAGTTGAAAAAAGGGTAAAATGATTGCTTCACCGATTGAATATAATGATAGGAAATCTCTAAACATTTAATCGCAATTATCGATCGTTATCAGTTGTGATTTTGCTCTTTTTATCATCGAAATAAGCAATGAAAAAAATATTACAAATTACAGATACTCATCTGGATGAAAAACCGACAACTCATGGATATGATGCTTACGGAAAATTGTCGTTAGTTTTACAACAAACTCTGGAAAAAGAAAATTTTGATCTGATCATCTTTTCAGGAGATATAAGTGACAAAGGTAATTTAAAAGCCTATCAATGGTTAGCTCAAAAAACGAAAGATTTCTCAGATAAAATTGTTTGGATGGCTGGTAATCACGATGATGTCCATAACATGGAGCAAGTTTTTGATTTTCCTTTTCGAGTTAATCTAGAGAAAAATAAACTCAATTATCAATTGAATTTAGCAGACACAAATATTTTATGTTTAGATACTAGCGAAAAAACACTTTCTAATTTTCAAATAAATTGGTTAATAGAATCAACTGATGAGAATACAATTACTTTTATTCATCATCCTACCTTACTTTGTGGTTCACCATTTATGGACAATAGTCATCAACTACAAAACTGGCAGATTTTAAGAGAAAAACTTTTAGCTATACCAGAAAAAACATTTAGATTCTTTTGTGGTCATTATCATCAAGAGAGTTGTTTTTTTGATCATAATATACAGGTTTTTCTTACTCCCTCAACCATATTTCAAATTGATAGACATCAACCTCATTTCCAAATCTCTCATACTCAACCAGGTTATAGAGTTATTGAAATAGATGAAAATAAATCTCTTAAAACTTATTGTAATTATGTGAGTGTGAGATAAATCAAAATTGAGAATTGTTCAGTGCTATAAGAATTAAGAATTAAGAATTACCTTCACCTGTAGAGACGTTGCAATGCAACGTCCGTACAACGCTTGCCTAGGTGCGAATATTATTTTTATTTTTTTCCAGAGATTAAAAGACGAGGCTTGTATCCATTATTTTTCGTTCATTGTTTGTTGTTAGCTAGCTAGCCCTATATTGGCTTACTGATTGAATATAATAATAGATAGTATCTGAAAATTTAATCACAATTAATTATAGTTATGAGTTACGATTTTGATCTTTTTGTTATCGGTGGTGGTAGTGGTGGTGTTTCTAGTGCCAGAAAAGCGGCTGAATATGGTGCAAAGGTAGGGATTGCTGAATATCAAGAATTGGGTGGTACTTGTCTTAATCGTGGTTGTATCCCTAAAAAACTGATGGTATATGCTTCTGGTTTTGCTAATTTGTTTGAAGAGGCATCTGGTTATGGTTGGGAAGATGTACAAAGTCGGTTTAATTGGTCAACTATGATGGAGAAGATTCACGCTGAAATCAAAAGGCTGAATGGTGTCTATCAAAAAATGTTGCAAGATAAGGATGTCGAAATTATTCGTGGGTATGCTCGTTTTGTTGATAACCATACAGTAGAAATAAACGAGCGTCAAATTACAGCCGATAAAATTTTGATTGCTGTAGGTGGGCATCCTGTCAAACCAGATTTCGCTGGAATTGATCATGCGATCGTTTCTGATGATATGTTTAAACTAACCGAACAACCTCAAAATGTAGTTATCATTGGTGGTGGCTATATTGGTGTTGAGTTTGCTTGTATCATGAATAAATTAGGCTCTGATGTCACAATGGTATTACGAGGCGATCGTATTTTAAAAGGATTTGATGACGATTTAAGTAAGACTATTACCGAACATATGCAACGACACGGTATTAAGTTTCTTTACAACAGTGAACCACAAAAAATCGAGAAAACTGAAGGCGGATATAACATTACCCTCAAAGGGGACTCGCAATTAGTTATCAGCACCGATGCGATTACCTTAGCCGCAACAGGTAGAAAACCTAGTCTGCAAAAACTTGGTTTAGAAAATACTGGTGTCAAAGTTGAAAAAGGCTCAATTGTTTCGGATAAATATAACTGCACCGATGTCGAAAATATTTATGCCGTGGGAGATTGTACTAACCAGAAAAATCTAACCCCAGTTGCTATCAGTGAAGGTAGAGCGTTTGTCGATACTGTTTTTGGTGGTAACTCTCGTGTTATCAGTTACGAAAATATTCCCACCGCTGTATTTAGTAATCCTGAAGGTGGCACAGTCGGCATGACTCAAACTGAAGCAGAAAAAGAATATGGTAAAGACAAAATCAAAATCTATAGTACCAAATTCCGCCCGATGTATTACACTTTAGCAGGGAAAGAAGATAAAACGATGATGAAGTTGGTGGTAAATCAAGAAAACGATCGAATACTAGGTGTACATATGGTAGGTAATCATGCTTCAGAAATTATTCAAGCTATAGCCGTGGCTGTTAAAATGGGTGTGACTAAAGCTGATTTTAATGCTACTATTTGTGTTCATCCTACTTCAGCCGAAGAATTAGTCTCTTTAGTATAGTTAATAGTTGATAGTTTTTTGAGTAAGGAGTAAGGAGTAAGGAGTAAGGAGTGTCTTGGTGGACGTTCCCTTGCGTCTTTCGCCGACGCGGGCTTCCACCGCAAGGAGTAAGGAGTAAGGAGTGAGAAGTTAATTATATTTATTGTCCATTGTTGTATCTAAGGGGAGATTTTATGAGCGAATATATGACATATGCACCGCTTCCACCTTAATTCTCTTACTGAACAATTATTAATATTTAATTATTAATTGTTAATTGCTAAACTATCTGCTACATAAATCATGAACAACAGTAACTCGATCGCTTCTATTTATAACATAGTCGAAAATTTAGAATATTTTGAAGCTGAGCAATTATATTTAGTCACAACTAAAGATGATTCAACTAAGCAATATTGGGTTCAACATATTGATTTGAAAAATAGATCGGTAGAAGAAAATAAGTTAATTCAAGATACTATTAGTACCATAAAGTCGTTATCTAGTCAAGAATTAGAAAACAAAGATTTTACGAATCTAATTAAAGTTATTGAAGCAGAAAATACGATCGATTTAGTTTATGAAAAAATAGCGGGAGAAAGTTTAAAAACTAAAATAAATAATGCTGATAATCAAACAGAAATAGAAATTATAAAGCAACTTAAAAACTTATTATTAGCTTTAAAATTAATTCACGATCGAGGTTTAATTCATCAAATGATTAAACCACAAAACCTAACTTTAACTAATACTAATCAACAGATTATTTTTAATAACTATGGTAAAGTAACTACCGATTTATATTCTTCTTCAATGGCAACTATATCATTTGAAGATACTAGATATATTACTCAAGATCAACTTAAAGGAAAAGCCACATTTAGTACTGATATATATGCCTTAGGAATGGTAATTATCACTTCAATAATTGGTGTAAATGTTTCTAGTTTAGAAGAAAACGATTCGGGTACTTGGAATTGGAATCAAAGTCAAAATCAAAATTTTAGCGATCGATTTGTGAATATAATCGATAAAATGACTCACCGTAAAAATCGTTTACGTTATCAAAATGTAGCCGAGATTTTAGATACAATTAATCAATCTTTCCCTCAATTAGAAAATAAGCAGATTTTGGCGACTGAAACTGATTATACCCGTACACAAATAATTACCTTTGAAACAGAAGAAGACAAAATAGTCGAAGAAGAAAAACAAGCACCTCAACCAGAAAAAAATACACCTCCATTAATTTTAGATGCTACGCAAATAGTTACCCCAGAAACTATACCTCAAGAAAAAAAGACCGAAGATAATCAACAAACTAATAACTTAGAAAATACTTCTGATCAAGCAATAACTAATAACTCAGAAATACCTACTTTAACAAATAATAATACGACGAGCGAGCAGAATATTTCTACACCTGAAAATGAAGAAAATAGAGCAAACAATAAGTTAACTTTTATTAATAACTTAAGTAGTCAAATCAAAACAACTAAAGGAATAATCACGATCGTTATTTTAATCTTTATGACCATTTTAGGAGTTAGTATTTATAACAATTATCGTTATCAAAAAAAAGTTGAAAACTTAATTAGTCAAATTGAAACTTATTATCAAAACGACGAATTTAATAATTGTATCAGCTTAATTAATTCTACCGAAACTCAATCTTTAGCCATAGCTGATAGTTTGACACAAGAATTTTTAGGTAAATGCTGGTTAGGTTTAGCCGAATCACAAGCATTAGCAAGAAACTTCGCCGAGGCGATTACTATAGCAGTGAAAGTAAATAATAAATCACCTAACTATACTCGTGCCAGAAAATTTATCGATGATTGGTCAGAACAACTGTTAAAAGAAGCTAAAATAATTTGTGAAAATGGAGGTGATATTGCACAAGCTAATCAGAGATTAGAAAGTATTCCTGAAAGTAGCGTATGGAAAAAGCAGGCGTTAGATTTGATTTCTAAATGCCCTAATCTGCAAACAGAAAATGATTTGACTACTCCGACAATAACAGATGGTGTGGTGGAAGTTTGTCCAGGTCCATTATGTCCTGAATAAATATAGAATATAATTTATAATTAATACTTTTTATTTTTATCCTTGGGACTATCTAAATTTTTAACGCATCGATCGTTTTATGTTTAAATTATAGTCAATTCAAATAAGTTCGGTAGATCAAATTTATCCATAGACGATCGTTTTATCTGTATTTGAGGTAATTTAAACGTTTAGTTTTTATTTGAAACTACTATAACTGTTCATATAACCAACTATTAAAAATTTAAAAATCATGGAAAATTATTCATCTGCTAGTTTAACCTTAAAAAATCCAACTTCAGATCAAAAATTACATTATATTTTAGCACCTCAACAAACAACTTTACTTGGTCGTTCTCCTGATTGTCAAATTGTCCTTAATCCTAGTGAATACCCAACAGTTTCTCGGTATCACGCTCAAATTGAATTAATTGAAAATAATCATCAAATTTTATGGCAAATTGTCGATAAAGGTACAACTAACGGTACATTAATTAATAGTAAAAAGATTGATCATCCTCATGCTTTACAAACAGGAGATACTATTACATTAGGTTTTAAAGGACCAGAATTTTTGTTTATCACAGAAGCACTTGAAGCGACTGTTTTAATGGATATTCCTGAAGATAAACAAGTAGATTTAACAACAGAAAACTCAGAGGAAACTTCTTCTTCAAAAGTAAATGAATCGGTAGAAAAAGAAACAGAAAATCAACCTACTCCTGTTGCCGAAGAAAACGAATCAGAATCGGTAAAAGAGGCAGAAAAAGAAACAGAGAATCAACCTACCCCTGTTGCCGAAGAAAACGAACCAGAAAAAGAGGAAGAATCTACTAGCGATGATAATCAACCTTCAGAATCGATAGAAGAAACAGAAAATAAACCTACTCCTGTTGCTGAAAAAGATGTATCGGCAAGTGAAGAAAGTAAATCTGAAAAAGTAACTGATGATTCGGAAAAACTTACAACAAAAGCGGAAGATGAAAACAAAGATATAGCCTATAAAAATAAAGAAGAAGTTAAAAGTAAAACGAAAAGAAATCAAAGAAGAGAATCGAAAAAAACAGATAATAAAGTAACCGAAGAAGAAGCAGAAAATAAACCACAAATTGATTTATCTTCGATCGCTATTCCTGAATTAACTAATACAAAAAAAGTATGGGATATAATTCAAATTAAAGAAGTTGCAACCTTAGATATAGATAGCCAAAATATTGAATGTTTAGCTTTAAATTCTCAAAATCAAGTTTTAGCGATCGCTTTAAAAGATAAAAGTATTCAACTATGGGATTGGCAAAACAAAAAAGAAATAGTAACGATAAATAAAGCTCATAGAATGTCAATTAATAGTTTAACTTTTAGTGATGATAGTAAAACTTTAATCAGTAGTGGTAGTGATAAAACAATCAAACTTTGGCAAATAGAAAATCAAACCGAAATAGCTAGTCTATCAGGGCATAAACAAGCGATTAATACTTTAGCTATTAGTAATGACGGTAAGATAGTCGCAAGTAGTGGAAGTGACAAAACAATTAAAATTTGGGATGTAGAAAAACAAACCGAAATAAATAGTTTTTCAGGTCATAAATTAGCCGTGAATAGTGTATGTTTGAGTCAAGATAATAAATATGTGTTGAGTGGTGGTGGAGATAAAACAATTAAAATCTGGAATTTAGAAACTGCGGAAGAAGAAAAAACAATTAAAACTGATAGTAAATCAGCGATCGAATATTTAAGTCTAAGTAATGACGGAAAATTAATATTGTCTATATTTCAAGATAATCATCTTAGTATAATCGATCGGACTCAAGATGTAGCAATATTTGATTTTAACTTTCCTGAAAAAATTGGGGAATTAACTACTGTAAATAAAACAGGAAATTTATTTGTAAGTACATTAAAAGAAGGCGGTGTAATGATTTGG
This sequence comes from uncultured cyanobacterium, assembly GCA_963710605.1. GTDB lineage: Bacteria > Cyanobacteriota > Cyanobacteriia > Cyanobacteriales > Cyanobacteriaceae > JAALKG01. Next base: position 487,446 of record CAVQBA010000004.1, on the reverse strand, counting down.
CAAATCTAAAAAAAAAACTAGCGTTCAGATAAAGTTAACAAATTTTAAGAATAAATAATAAGTATGGTTAAATAGTGAGTTTTATCTGTAGAATGAAAATGATGATTTTTCTGTTCAGATTAGCTATTTGATTCAGTCGGAAAATTTATTTGTTAATTATTTAAGGAACTTGCATAGACACAAAAATGTCAACCTATATATACATAGCACAGTAACACCTGAATTTATTAGGTATAGATTATGCTCGCTTAAACAATAATAGATAAGCTGTAAAATTATTAAATTTAAACGTGTAATCCTAACTTTTGTGTCGTGTCGGGTAATTAAACATTAACAATCATTACTGAATTTAATCAATATCTTTTTGTAAAAATACTATGAATATTTCTTTACTAACAAAAACTTTAGTCATCCTGATGACATTCACTTCTTTTAGCTCATTGAGTCAAGTCAAAGCACAGGGAAAAGTAAATTACAGTTGTATTCAACATCAAGGAAAACCTAAAACAGTCGCTGATACTTCTAGAGGCAAAATACAGTTAATAGTCTGGGAAAGTCAATACTTTAAAAATTCGGGATGGACACCTCAAAAAAGATGTCAAGAAATAAGCAAAAGATTTCAAAAGTTTTCCGATAACGGCACTTTAAGATATATCACTACAGGAAGAATGAATAATCAACCTGTAATTTGTACAGGTACACGTACAGCAGGTAGTGGTTATAAATGTATGTCAGATGGATTGTTGATGACTTTACAACCAAATGATAACCCAAATCAAGTATTACAAGACCTATTTAGTAAGGCAACCAGAAAAGGTGGCTCACCTGTGGTTAGAAGTGTACAAACTACTAATTACACCGTATCAGTTCAATCAACTTTAGATCAAGCACCGTTACTAGAAGAAAATAAATCACCAACTCAAATCGTTGCCCAAAAATCTCAAAGAGTTTATAGCTGTATTCAACACCAAGGAAAGCCGATGACGATCGTGGATACTTCTAGAGGTAGAATACAACTGATTGTCTGGGAAAGTCGTTTCTTTGAAAGTAGCCAATCTCAATGGACACCACAAAAAAGATGCGATGAAGTTACAAAAAGATTTCAAAGCTTTTCTGATACAGGTAACTTAAGATATATTGCCACAGGTAAAATGACAGGAAATAATGGCTACAAATATAACGTTATCTGTGTTTCTGGAGGTCAAATATCACCGGGCTCAAATATCACCTGTAATTCATCAGGATTACTATTAACATTAGAACCAAAAGATAATCCTGATGATGTAATGAAAGATTTATTTCAACAAGCGGTAAAAGTTGGTACTATGCCAGTAAGAAGAAGTCAAAGAGTATTAGACATGGAAAAATATCTCACTCAAGCACCCTTAATGGATTCATCCCCAACAGTGATTAGCCCTCCTGTACCCAAACCTCGTCCAAATCCACAACCAAATCCACAACCACCTAAACCCGATCCATTACCTAAAACGGGGGAGGTGATTGAATGTCCTCCTGTTTTATGTGATTAATTAGAACGCTCTTAATAATTAGTAAATAATGAATAATTCTACTACCAATACAATCAACTTACCTTCTCCATATCAAATGGTGAAAACGATCGGTAGTGGTAGTTTTGGTCATGTTTATTTAGTTAAAAATAGTGAAACTCAAACTTTGTGCGTCATCAAACAACTATATTTGATGTCTGCACAACAAAATTTTGTGGCGAAAGCTCAACAACTTTTTCAACAAGAAGCTGAAATTCTTAAACAAATTAATCATCCTCAAGTACCTAAATTGATTGATTATTTTGAGCAAGAAGGACAATTTTTTTTAGTTCAAGATTACATCGAAGGTGAGACTCTTAAAAGTGAGTTGATTGTTGGTCAACCTTGGTCAGAACAAAAGGTAATTAATTTATTACAAGAATGTTTAGATATACTTAAAGTAATTCATAATCAAGGAATTATTCATCGAGATATTAAACCAGACAACCTAATTCGTTGTGTGGCAGACCAAAAATTAGTCTTGATTGATTTTGGTGCAGTTAAACAATTCAATTTAGATCAAAGTCGTTTAATCGATCGAACTAGTGCCATTGGTACTCCTTGGTATATGCCCAAAGAGCAGTTTGATGGTAAACCTTATAAAAATAGCGATATTTATGCTTTAGGTATTATTGCGATTCAAGCATTAACAGGAAAAAAACCCGCTGATTTTGATAAAAACGATGACGAAGAAATTATTGTCTCACAACAGGGAATAAATCCTGCATTAGCCAATATTTTGCACAAAATGACCCTTGGTAGTTATAAAAAACGTTATCAATCAGCACCTGAAGTATTAACCGCATTAAAAAATTATCAGCAACCATCAAGTATCAAAAACGATCGTCATCTTCTAACTCCACCTGAAATAGAAGTAAGACAAACAACTAGCCAATCTTCAATTAAACCAAATAATAATTCATCTAGTAATAGTAATAGTAATAGTAATTTAACTAATAATCCTGCTCCAGTGACTAAATTAAACGTTGTTCTTGATTGGTTAAAGTCTCCCCTCGGTTCAACTGTTACCACCGCTTTAACGATCGGTTTAGTTGCCACAGGAGGAATTTATTTAATGAATCAAAGTGAAATAACTCGTACTGCTGAGCGAAAAGAAGAAGGCATCAATACTTTAAAAAATAAATACGATCAAAAAGCTTATACTCAATGTTATGAGTCAGCAGAAGACTCAAAAGAAGAAGAAAATAATGTCATTCCGAATAAAGTTTTAACTGAATATATCGGACTTTGTCGTTTTGAAGAAGCGAAACAAAAAGCACGACTTACAAGATATGACGAAGCCTTAGAAATACTCGCCCCTATTTCTCAAGAGTATGAATACTATACCCAAGTTCAAATACAAACAGAAGATTGGAGCAAAAAAATTTTTGAAAAAGCAAAAAGCTCTTACAAAATAGATGGTAATCTTGAAGAAGCATTAGAAAAAATAGATACCATTCCCCCTAATAAAATAAAAGAAGCGGCATTAATTAACCTGAGTCAATGGCAAGAAGAACATCAAAAAAATACAAGTTTACTTAATCAAGCTAATCAAGATTTAGAATACGAATATTGTAGTGCGGCAATTAAAACTGCGAGTCAAATATATGGCACTGATTATTGGTTATTACAAGCCAAAAAAATAGTTGATAAAGCTGAAAAGTGTTTAAAAGATCAGGGAAATGTAAATATACAACCAATTACTCCTGATAATAGTAATCAGTTACCCGAAATAATACTTCAACCTGAACCTAAAAAAGAAGATTGCCCCCCCGGAGTTGTTTGTCTTTGTGACGAAAGTGAATTAAATCCTTTAGGCACTTGTTCATAATTGATAGTTGTTGATTCAGTCACAGACGTTTAACCACCCCTAACCCCTCTTTTACCCCTTCTGCCTGTATCTCCCCGATTCCCCTTAGTCCCCCCTTAGAAAAACAGGGCTGTTTCATTCAAAGGAAGAAGAAAATAGCTATCTGCTCAGAATAAATAGCTAGAAGCTATTACTACATAGACGATCGAGCTATTTGGTTATCTTGTCTTTTTACGAAAGCGAAAAAAACAACTACATTTATTGCTATTTCTTAGGTATAGAAATTATAGAAATAAGACATGAATCAGTCCTGCCCTTACAAAAGGGGTGCAGGAGACTGAAGAACTCGATCGAGGTGTTTTTTGCTATAGTTGTTGATTGTTTGTGATAAAAAGCAATAAAACTTTACTAATTTGCTTAAAAATTGCACGAAAATTGCACAGTAGTTTTGGTTGAATAATAGTCAGGTCCAAAGCCACTGAATTCCTAACTCGGTATTACTACTAGAAAGAAAGCTAATTTTTTAGTTAATTGAGACAGTAAAACATTAAGCTCTCCGTTTTACCAACTCTTTAGTAATAAATAAACTAGTTAGGGTTCAGTTTTAAAAACTAAATTTTAAATCAAGGAGAAATCTTATATGTTTGACGCTTTTACTAGAGTTGTATCTCAGGCTGATGCTCGTGGTGAATTTTTAACTACTTCCCAAATCGATGCTTTAAGTCAAATGGTTAGCGATAGCAATAAACGCATGGATACAGTTAATCGTATTACCAGCAATGCTTCTGCGATTGTAACTAATGCGGCACGTTCTTTATTTGCTGAGCAACCTCAACTAATTGCTCCTGGTGGAAATGCTTATACCAGTCGTCGTATGGCAGCTTGTTTGCGTGATATGGAAATTATTTTGCGTTATGTTACCTATGCTATTTTCAGCGGTGACGCTAGTGTTTTAGAAGATCGTTGTTTAAATGGACTTCGTGAAACCTATTTAGCTTTAGGTACACCCGGCTCTTCTGTTGCAGTCGGTGTTAACAAAATGAAAGATGCCGCCATCTCAATTGCTAACGATAAAAACAATGTTACTGATGGTGATTGTAGTTCTTTAATGGCTGAAGTTGCAACCTACTTCGATCGTGCCGCATCAGCAGTTGGCTAATATTTTTAATTAACAAATAGACTATGAATGTAGATAAATAGCAAAAATTAGCTTTTACATTCTCCCAACCTTCAAAAACTTTATCAAATATCAAAAGCAATTAAAACAATGAAAACCCCTTTAACTGAAGCATTATCAACAGCAGATTCCCAAGGACGCTTTTTAAGTAGTACCGAAATTCAAGTAGCTTTTGGACGTTTTCGTCAAGCAACATCAGGTTTAGAAGCCGCTCAATCTTTAACTAAAAATGCAGACAGTTTAACCAATGGTGCCGCTAAAGCTGTGTATAAAAAATTTCCTTACACCACCCAAATGAAAGGAGATAATTACGCCGCCGATCAACGTGGTAAAGATAAGTGTGCCAGAGATATCGGTTACTATCTTCGTATGATTACTTATTGCTTAGTTGCTGGTGGTACAGGCCCCATGGATGAGTATTTAATTTCTGGTATCGATGAAATTAACAGAACATTTGAACTTTCTCCTAGTTGGTATATAGAAGCACTAAAGCATATTAAATCAAATCATGGACTAAGTGGAGATCCAGCAGTAGAAGCTAATTCTTATATTGATTATGCGATCAATGCCTTAAGCTAAGCCTTAATTATAATAATTTGTTGGGAATGGCAACCAGCCCTAGTCTGGAGCTAATTAGACTAATGAGGTTAGTTATTATTCCCAGCAATACTTTAACAAAAATTTTTTATCAAAACTTATCAAAATTAGGAGCATTGTTTAATGGCAATCACCACAACAGCATCTAATTTAGGAACATCTGCTTTTAGTGATACTAGCCCTGTTGAACTTCGTTTTAATTGGACTCTAGAAGATGCCCAAATAGCAATCAGAGCTGTTTATCGGCAAGTACTAGGAAATGAACATTTGATGAAATCAGAGCGTTTGTCTAGTGCCGAATCTTTATTATGTAATGGTTCTATTTGCGTACGTGAGTTCGTCAGAGCAGTTGCTAAATCTGAATTATATAAAGTCAAATTTTTCTATCCTAATTATCATCCTCGCACGATCGAATTAAATATCAAACATTTACTTGGTCGAGCGCCTTATGATGAATCAGAAATTATTGAACATCTTGATACCTATCAAAATCAAGGATTTTCTGCTGATATTGATTCATATATTGATTCAGATGAATATACGCAAAACTTTGGTGACAATATAGTTCCTTATTATCGTGGTTTTTCAACCCAAAGAGGACAAAAAACCGTTGGCTTTACCCGTATGTTTCAATTATATAGAGGTTATGCCAATAGCGATCGAGCTCAAGGAAATAGTGGCACTCCTCGCCTAACTTACGATTTAGCCCGTAATACAGCTACTCCTGTCAACACACCCAATATGGGTAAAGAGCTTGCTGGTACAACAATTGATCAACAAGGTCAGTTGTATAAAATACGAGTTATTCAAAGAGGCAAAATGGGTAACACTCAACTCAGACGTAGTGTCAAAGAGTATGTTGTTCCTTATGACCGACTTTCAGTAACGTTACAAAAAATAAATAAAAGCAACTGTCAGGTTTTAAGCATAACTGATGCCTAAACTGACTTGGAACGCTAAATGAACTTGCATAGCACAAAACTAGTAGATTAAGACATTTTGCTCTTTTTCCTTATCTGTTTCCCTGTCTCTTTCCCCCATTTCTAAGGGGGGACTAAGGGGATTTGGAGATGCCAGTCGGAATTCGGGAGGTGACAAAGTCTTAAATAACTTATTAGTTGCTATGCTCATCAATTCATTTAGTTTTGTTTTAAACAATTAACAAATAAATAGGAGAAAACTAAAAGTGGCAATTACATCAGCCGCATCTCGACTAGGAGTGTCAGCTTTTAGCGATATGCAACCTCTTGAATTACGCTCTAATTGGAGTAAAGAAGAAGCAAGGTTAGTAATCAAAGCAGTTTATCGACAGGTGATAGGTAACGATTACATTATGACTTCTGAACGTCTAAAAGGCGAAGAATCTTTGTTATGTAATGGTTCGATTACAGTCAGAGATTTTGTCCGAGCTGTGGCAAAATCAGAGTTATATAAATCAAAATTTTTGTATGACAATTTTCAAACCCGTGTAATTGAGCTGAATTTAAAACATTTACTCGGTCGTGCGGCTTATGATGAATCAGAAGTAATTTATCATCTTGATCTTTACCAAAATAAAGGTTTTGACGCTGATATTGATTCTTATCTTGATTCAGCTGAATATGAAAATAATTTTGGTGATAATATCGTTCCTTATTACCGAGGATTTTCGACTCAAACTGACCAAAAAACTGTTGGTTTTACTCGGATGTTTCAATTGTACAGAGGTTATGCTAATAGCGATCGAATCTCAAGTTGCTGGGAGTAAATCTCGCTTAGCCAAAGACTTAGGGCGTAATAGTGCATCCGCAGTTATTGCTCCTTCTGGAGGCGGACAAGGTTGGGGATATCAACCTTCTACTCGTAAAGTAACACCTAATCAAACTTTTAGAAATTCTACCCAAGAAGGTCGTATTTATCGGATCGAAGTCTCAGCAATGAATCGACCTCGTTATCCTAAAGTACTTCGAGTTAATAAAGCTTGGTTAGTTCCTTACGATCAACTTTCTACAACCTTGCAAAAGATTCAAAAAATGGGCGGTAAGGTTGCCAGTATAACTTTAGCATAACAATAAACGTATTTTTAGGAGGAATAAAACAGATGTTAGGTAAATCTGTCATCAGTTCGGGTGCTGGCTCAGCATCAACAAATCGTGTTTTTGTGTATGAAGTAAAAGGATTCAGACAAAACGATGAAAACGATAATAATAACTATCCTTTTCGTAGTAGTAACAATATTTTTCTCAAAGTTCCTTATTCTCGGATGAATCAAGAGATGAAACGGATTAGCATGATGGGAGGAACGATCGTTAATATTATGTCTATTGATGAATGGAGTAATAATAACGATGATGTTGATGAAAGTACCGAAACTGAGTCCGAAGATTAATTAATTGATGTGATAGAGGCGTTTGATTGATTAAAATATTTAACCATCCCTAACCCCTCTTTACTAAGGAGGGCTGTTTCATTCAAAGGAAGAAGAAAATAGCTATCTGCTCACAATAAATAGCTAGAAGCTATTACTACATACTCGATTGAGTAATTTGAGCACATTGTCTTTTTACTATTAGAAAAAAAACGGCTAAATTTACTGGTATTTCTGGCGTTGTAGAAATTACAAAAATAAGACATGAAACAGCCCTGCTCCTTACTAAAAAGGGGAACTTGATTCAACAGCGTCTTGCATAAAAATTTTAGATAATAATATTCAAATAATAATTTTATGGTTGCCATTACTCAATCGTCTTTAAGAGAAACTCAACACATTCTCATTGGTAAATTAGCTAATTGTATCGAAAGAAATTGGGAAAAACATTTTGCTTTAAAGCCTTACAACATACCAAAAGATTTAGGTTATGTAGAAAGTAGCTTAGAAGGAGAAAAACTAGCGATCGAAAATAAGTGTTATCAAACAGCAAGTTTTCGTAAGTTGCATTTAGAATTAGCTCGTGTTGGCGATCGTTTAGATATTCTTCATTGTGTCATGTTTCCTCATCCTAACTATCCTTTACCTATTTTAGGACTCGATTTGGTTGGTACAATTGATGGTGGTGTCGGAGCGGCAATTGTTGATCTTTCGCCGATGAATCCGCAACGTGTTTTATCTTCTACTTATCAAAATGCCTTAACAAACTTACCTGAAATTAATTTTTCTCATCCTCGTGACTTGCCTGAATGGGGCGATATTTTTTCTCAATTTTGTTTATTTGTTCGTCTTAACGATACTGAAGAAGAGCAACAGTTTCTCGATCGAGTTGATCAAATATTAAATCTACACTGTCAAATTGCCAATTCTACACCTGCTGTTTTCTCTGAGACTCAAAAGTCAGAAATCATCAAAGCACAGCATTATTACTGCAATAAACAGCAACAGAATGATAAAACTAGAAAGGTTCTAGAAAAGTATTTAGGAAAGGTATGGAGCGATCGATATATGAGTACAATGTTATTTGATTTTCCTCGTATCGAACCAACAAGTTAATCATTATTTACTATCTATCGAACTAGCAATAAACTTTATAATTGCGATCGAATTTATTTACAAAATAGATAAGATTGTAAAAAATAATCGATTACTATTTTTATCATCTTAAAAATTATGTGGTACATTGCATTTCTTCTTTTTGCAGAAAAAGAATCTGAAGACAATAAAAATTTTGATTGTGAAACCTGTAATGTTTTGTTTGAAGCCAAAAATGCCCTATTAGCATATGAAAAAGCATTATTGTGGGGAAAAGAACACGAAGAAACAATTTCTTTCAAATTTGTAGGTATTGAAGACATTATTTCAGTACAAGAAACTAGACCTAGTGATGGAACAGAACTAGCTGGTTGTTATTGCATAAAAGAAAATATCTGGAAAAACAAAGCTAATTTTATACCGAACAAGCGAGACATTAATACTATTGAACTTGAAAATGATAAAGCTGATATTCCTCTTGCTGAATTATTCACAGAAAAGAAAATCGAAATTTTGAAAAAATTATGGAGTAATGATTAGTTAAATAAAAACAACAGCATTCATTACAATCAATCTGTTTGTGTAAAGATAGTTTGCATAGTCTGCTCATAAAGTTAATAAAAATACCGATCGTTTAAAATAGTTTAAACTTCCTTAATCTCTTGACATAATCATGGAAGGATTAGAATTATTTTCCGACCAAAAAATCTTATTTCAAGCTATATTTGAAAACTCCTTTGAAGCAATTGTAATCATCGACGATCGTGATTGTTTTGTCGAAGCCAATATTTGTGCTTGTAATTTATTTGGTTGTACTAGAAAAGAACTATTAGGTCGATCGATTTTTGATTTTTTAATTGGTACTCTTAATAGTAATAATGAAGAAAGAATTCCAATTCGTACTTGTAGCGGTCAGAACAAAACCTTAAAATACAAACTAATTGAAGATGTCTTACCTAATTATAAATTACTGATTCTCAGAGATATAACTCAGCTCCAAACAGCAGAAGAAGAACTTCATCGCCAACATCAAAGAGTCAAATTGTTTTCGCAAGTAACCCTTAAAATTAATCAATCTCTTCAACTTCAAGAAATTCTCCAGACAGCGGTTACTCAAGTGCAAAGAATTCTTAAAGCCGATCGAGTACTAATTTATCAAGTTTTTGCCAATGGTACAGGTATGGCAATTAGCGAAGCAGTATTACCCAAATATCCAAAGGTATTGAATATCGAATTTCCTGAAGAAGTTTTTCCTTCTGAATATCGAGAACTTTATCAAGAAGGAAGAATACAAGCGATCGCTGATGCCCATAGTCAAAAAGCAGATTTAGCCGATTGTTTGATTGAATTTTTAAATCAATGGATGGTAAAAGCAAAACTAGTAGTACCTATCCTGCAAAACCTCGACTCTCAAAAAGGACAAAGAAAACCTAAACTTTGGGGTTTATTGATAGCCCATCAATGCGAAACCACCAGACAATGGCAAGATTTTGAATTGGAATTGATGCAACAACTAGCCGCTCAAATCGGTATTGCTTTATCTCAAGCAGAGTTAAGAGGAAATTTAGAAGAATTAGTCACCCAACGCACAGCAAAATTAAGAGAAGCTAATCATAATTTGCAAGAAGAAATAAACGATCGTCAAAAAGCAGAAACCGCACTCAGACGTAGTGAAGAAAAACTTAGTCTGATCGCTAATGGCATACCCGTTTTAATTGCCTATGTAGATAAAGATCAATATTATCGCTTTAATAATCAAGCTTACCAAACATGGTTAGGATTTTCTCCCAATAAAATTTACGGCTGTCATCTAAAAAGAGTTCATGGTGAAGAAGAATATCACAAAATAAAACCACATATAGACAAAGTGCTATCAGGGGAAATAGTTACTTATGAAAAAGAAGAGACTTTTCAAGATAGTCATATCCACACCGTCAACGTTACTTATATACCCCACATCAACAAACAAAAAAAAGCAGTTGTTAAAGGATTTTTTGCCCTTACTAGTGATATAAGCGATCGAAAAGCGATCGAAAGAATGAAAGACGAATTTATCTCTGTTGTTAGTCACGAATTACGAACACCCTTAACTTCTATTCATAGCTCATTAAAAATATTAGCCACAGGAAAACTTGGTAATCTTTCCCCCAAAGGGCATCGAATGCTGACTATTGCCGACGAACAAACCGATCGTTTAGTACGTTTAGTTAATAATGTTCTGGATTTACAAAGCATTCAATCAGGCAAAATTAAAATGAACAAAAAAGCTTGCCCCGCCACAGAATTAATGCGAGAAGCCTGTCAAGCAATGCAAACCATGGCGAATGAAAGAGGAATCAAATTATTAAGTAAACCAGTCAATCTTTTTGTCTGGGCAGATTATGACTACATAGTTCAAACCTTAACCAATTTATTAAGTAACGCAATTAAATTTTCCCTACCTGATAGTACCATTTCCCTTTCCGCTAAAATTGAATCTCCCAGACATAACTTAAAGCAAAAGCCACCATCAATTTCTTATCTTACTTTTGCTGTTAAAGATCAAGGGCAAGGTATTCCTGATAATCAATTAGAGACAATTTTTGAGCGTTTTCAACAAGTTGACTCTTCTGATTCTCGTAAAAAAGGAGGTACAGGTTTAGGTTTAACAATTTGTCGCCAGATTATTGAAGGGCATGGAGGCGAAATCTGGGCGGAAAGTTTTCCCCAAAAAGGTAGTACTTTTTACTTTACTTTGCCCTTATTAATAGAGCAAGGAGGTTAATTAATTAATTAAATGAATGATAAATGTATTTTGCTAATTGATGATGATGAAGCGATTCGAGAAGTTGTTCAAATGGGGATTGAGATTGAAGCTGATTGGCAAGTTTTGAGTGCTTGTTCAGGAATAGATGGTATAGCCATGGCTGAAAATCAACAACCTGATGTCATTCTCTTAGATGTGATGATGCCTGAGATGGATGGTATTCAAACTTTATCGAAATTGAAAACTAATAGACAAACTAAATTAATTCCTGTCATTTTTTTTACTGCCAAAACTCAAGGTGCAGATAAAACACAATTTCAAGATTTAGGAGTGATTGGTGTGATCACTAAACCTTTTAATTCTATGACTATAGCCAGTAGAGTTGCTCAAATGTTGCATTGGGAATATTAATTTAGCTAGAACTTTATATAAGTATAATTTATGAGAATTTTATTAGTTGATGATGACGAAATTTTAATTGATGTATTGCAAAAACTCCTCGGCGAAAAAAATTATACTTTCGATGCGGTTTTTGATGGTGAGCAAGGATGGACTTATGGCTCTAATTATAGTTATGATTTAGTTATTCTTGATTGGTCTTTACCAAAGTTAGATGGTATTAGTTTATGTAAGCGTTTTCGTAGTCATGGCTATGAGATGCCAATCTTGTTATTAACGGCTCATGATAGTAACCAAGAAAAAATTATTGGTTTAGATGCCGGGGCTGATGATTATTTGTGTAAGCCCTTTAATGTAGAAGAATTAGGGGCAAGAATCAGGGCTTTATTACGTCGAAATCAGTCTCATCTTTCGCCTATTTTGACTTGGGAAGATTTACAATTAGATACTCGTAATTGTCAGGTTGTTTATCAACAAAAATCGGTTTCTTTGACCACTAAAGAATATCAGTTATTAGAACTATTTTTAAGTAATCCTCAATTCGTTTTTAGTATTGAAGATATTATTGATAATTTATGGTCATCAGTGGAATACCCTTGCGAAGCTACTGTTCGATCGCATTTAAGATATTTACGTCAAAAGCTAAAAAAAACAGGTGTGAAAAATAACCCGATCGAAACTTTAAGGGGTAGAGGATATTGCTTAAAATTTTTACCTCCAAATCCTGATTCAGAGCAAAAATCTTCTTCTTTCCCAACTGATTACGATCGGCAACCAGCAAAAATGTCTGATCAACAAAAACAACATTTAGAAGCACTAGCCCAAGCCTGGAAAAAATATCAACCGAAGATAAGTCAACAATTAACTGTCTTACAAAACGCTTTACTAGCATGGCAACAAAATGATTTAATCGATGTAAAACGTCAAGAAGCTAAATCGATCGCTCATAAATTAGCTGGAATGGTTGGTGTTTTTGGTTTTGATCAAGGTTCAAAACTCGCTAAACAATTAGAGGAGTTATTAGAAAATAAAGTAAATGAAGAAAAAAAACAAGTATTACAATTTGAAACTATTTTTAACACTTTACATCAACAATTAACCAGCAAACATAATTCACAGAATCCAATCTCAAAAAAGTTAGAGACGGGGTATAATTTTTCATTACTTATCATTGATGACGATCGACAATTTATTGAACGATTAAACACCGAAGCGATCGTTCATAACATCGAAACCAGATCGACGGCTACTCTCAAACTAGCTCAAGGTTGGCTTCAAGGGATAGAAAATAAAAGATTACCTAATGCAATTTTGTTACGAGTTTCTTGCTCTCAATCTCATTCAAATTCTCAATCTCTCGATGAATATTTATCTTTCATGAAAGAAGTACATTCATTATTTCCCTTAATCCCAATTATTGTGATAGCCGATCGTGATCGATTTGAAGATAGATTACTTTTAGCTAAAAACGGAGCAACATTTTATCTCAAACAACCAATCACCCCATCTGAAGCGATCGTTTATTGTCAACAAGCAGTACAAAATTCTTGCCAAGAAAAAAAAGTAATGATTGTTGATGACGATCGAGAATTATTAGAGCTTTTACCTTGTTCATTAGAGCCTTGGGGGCTTCAGGTAACTACCTTAAATGATCCCCGACAATTTTGGGATGTATTTAAAGCGATTACTCCCGATTTACTAATACTCGATATCGAAATGCCTCACTTAAGCGGAATAGAATTGTGTCAGGTACTAAGAACAAATCCTCAGTGGTATAAATTACCCGTATTATACTTTAGTATTCATCAACATAAAAAAGTTCAAAATCAATTATGTACTAGTAATGCTGATGAGTTAGTTCATAAATCCGTTGGGGTAAAACAACTAGCATCTCGGATTGCTTATCATCTTCAAAAACAACAAACTTCCCTCACCATTGATATTTGCTCACCAGTTTCATAGGTTATATTTATCTTTGTTTGGAGCATAAAGGTTTACCATCGTTTAGTTACGCTCTTATTTAGTTGATAGATTGTTTGGATATTTGAATTATGGTAGATATTACTGCTAAAGAATTGATTAGAAGATACAACTCTGGTGAGCGGCATTTCTCTGGGATATATTTGGAAGGGCAGGATTTTACTGATGTTTACGTGACCCAAGGGGGCTTGATTAATGTTGATTTGAGTGGAATTAATTTGAGTGACGCCAACGTGGCAGAAGTTTACATGGAAGGGGTTAACTTAAGTGGTGCGAATCTCCGTAATGCTTCTATGGGGCAAATTTGTCTGGAAAAAGCTAATCTGACGGGAGCTGATTTGAGTGAGGCTTGTTTGAGTTGTGCTACTTTGAGAGAAGCTAATTTGACTGGTGCTAGATTGGTTAATGCCAATTTTCTCAGTGCTGATTTCCGCAATGCTAATTTGACTAATGCCAATTTGACTGGAGTCGAAGAATGGGAAAGTGTTTGGATCAAAGGTTGTATTTTCTGTAATACTATTATGCCTGATGGTAGTATTTTGAATGAGATTCACTGAGTACGATCGATCGTGGGCGATGGCTATTGATTCTCTAACATAGTAATTACTTCAGTAAATACAAAAAGAATAAATATTTAATCAACAGCAAAATCGGTAAATTGTCTTTTAAAAGGTGATTTGAAACCTAAAACAATGTTTTCTTTGGTAATACCCTCATTAAGTAATTCATTCGCAATACCAATTTCAGTACCATCTCTTTGAATCCAAATTTTGTCGCCGATTATATCTACATGAATGATCACTCCATAAACTCTTCTTTGCTCTTTCCAACCAATATTTAATACTTGATAATGATTTTTATTTGTATCAAAAATCAACTTAATTTCTGTTCCATTTGCTAAATCGTTAGTCGAGTGACGACTTAATATTTTTTGAATCGTTTTGGGATAATTTATTCTTTCCACAGCACAATTTCCTCATCAATATAATTAAAAATTAATAATTTAATTTCATATTTTTTTTAAACATTCTGCACAAATAAACGAGAAAAAAAATCTTTATAAACATCTTGATCAATGGCTAAATATAATATACGTTTTGGCTCTTCTTTTTCCAAAGCGAATCTATAGTTGAGAATTTGACCGACAGCTAAATGAAATTCTTTGACCTCTGATGCTCCTAAAAAAGATTTAATTTCTACCGCAATTTTGGTTTCTGCTTTTTGTGCCGCTATTATTCTTTCTGCTCCAAGATCTACATAAAATTCTATATCATCTACTGCTAGATGAAGAGGATCGTGGGTTATTTCCCATCCGTCTTTCTGCAAGGCTTTTTTGACTGATTGATGAAATAAATCTCTTGCAGACATAAGCAATACGAATAGATCTTAGAATAGGATAAATAATTACTTTAAATTATGCCACAGATAATTAATTCATCATCGTTAAATCTCCAAAGTGAAATACGATCGAGTTTCCTAATTTAAGTACGATCGCCTTTAGTGATAGGTTTAATCTTAAAAAACTTAAGCTATAAACGACACATTTAAAAAAAGTTGGTAAGCAAGTCGTATTTGTCAAGTGATAGTATCTGAGAGGATTGATTTAAAAGCTTCAAGCAATTACGCTTAAAGTCAGATCGTTTAAAGCAAATTTAAAACTATCTCTATGGATAATTAAAATAAAATATTATGTCAACCAAAATTGCGATTGCGATCGTTCACGGTATTTGTGTAGGTAATGAATTTGATCAAAAAGAAAACTCAAAATACACTAAAGGCATGGCAGATGCTTTAAAACTCAAACTAGCCGAGATTGCACAAATAAAGGGAAACAAAGACGAAAAACTAGAATGGGCTGATTCTAAATTGGCGATATCAGCAATTAATTGGACTCCCGTGTTGCAAGACGAGCGTAAGGATTTATACGATCGATTAGATGTAGATAAACTAGAAAGTTTTTTTGGTTTAAGAGAATTTTTATTTCAAGCGATCGCAGATAGTTTGACTTATCACATGACCAGTAAAAAAGTAGAAGATCTTTGGAGTTACGATGGCATTCACCGCTGTTACGCTGACAGTTTGAATAGTTTAGCACAAGAAGATCAAGCAGGAAGTACTGCCCCATTATGTATTATTTGTCATAGTTTAGGTACTATCATTACCAGTAACTATATCTACGATTTGCAAACTCAAAAAGCTCAAGTTGATATTGGTGATACACCATTAGAGCGGGGAGAAACGTTGACTAATGTTTATACTTTAGCTAGCCAAATGCCTTTTTGGTCTTTACGACATCCTAACTTTGATCAACCAATAAAAGTACCCTCAGAAAAGTTAGCAAACTACTACCCAGATTTAGAAGGTGAATGGATTAACTTTTATAATAAAAGCGATATTATGGGCTATCCTCTCAAGTCTCTTAACGATGCTTATGCCAGTGTAGTAAAAGAAGATCAAGAAGTAAATGATGGCAATCTATTAAAATCTTGGAATCCCCTTTCTCATTGTAGTTATTGGACTAGTGAATCAGTGATTGAGACGATCGCACATGGTTTATATAAAATTTTACAACAATTAGATAATATTAATCAATAATTAGTAATTTTTTACCAAGTAATATTGATAGTTAAGTTTAGTAAGAATTACTATTAGATCTTGAAAATTGTTATCTATAATTAGTAATTGATAATTAATAATTAGTAGCTAATATTTAATCATGGATATTAAACAGATAACAGGTATTTCAACTTTATTAGTGTTGATTAATAGCGTGTTAGCAATGCCATCTGTCGCACAATCAAAAAATACCTACAAATGCTTAATATTTAAAAATAATCCGACTACCGTAGTTGATACAAAAAGAGGGAAAATTCAATTAATAAGTTGGAAAAGTAATTTTTTTAGTAATTCTACTTGGACTCCACAAAAAAGATGCGATGAGGTAAGCAAAAGATTTCAAAAGTTTTCCGATAACGGTACTTTACGTTATGTTGCTACAGGAACAATGAATCGACAATCGGTAATTTGTGTAGCTCAAAAAAAATCATCTGGTTTCGGCTGTCAAACCGATGGTTTGCTTTTAACATTAGAACCAAAAGATAATCCGAATACTGTATTACAAGAATTATTTGATATCTCGGCTCGTGTTTCTTCTGGTGGTTTATCTCGTGGTGGTATTTTAGATTTAGAAGCGTTTTTAAATACTGCCCCTGTTATATCTACTACTACCGAATCTACCCCAACAAATAATATAACACCTAAAGATCAGCAGATTGTCTCTCCTCCATCTCAATCTCCTTGCCCACCACTTTTATGCCCAGATAATGAATAACTTTACCAACGCCACAACTAAAAAGTAAAAGTAAAAAATAAAGATTTGAGCGAGAAGTTATTGAGACAAAATTATGAGTAAAAACAAATCAAAACAATTATTAAGTAATTTCTTTATCACTACAGTAACAACTTTATTTACTTCTACTCTCAATATTTCTTTGGTAGATGCTAAGACTCCTATATTTACTTTCAAGCAAAAATTGACTGAATCATTATCGACAGCTACCAGCATTAATACAAGCAACCAATTTTTTTCTAGTGATAACTTTTTATTGAGCCAAAATCAACCCAAAAGAGTTGCTTTAGTGGTTGGTAATTCAGAATATCAAAATGGGGGTAATTTACGTAATCCGATCAACGATGCCAATGATATGGCTAGCTCATTACGAAATTTGGGTTTTGAGGTAATTTTATTAACTAATGCTGATTTACGATCGATGGATCAAGGTTTAAAGCAATTTTATCAGAAACTAACCTCAGGAGCGATCGGTTTATTTTATTACGCAGGGCATGGAGTACAAGTTAATGGCGAAAACTATCTTATTCCTGTAGATGCAGATTTAACTAGTGCTAGTGAAGTCAATTACGAAACCTTACCTTTAGGAAAACTTTTAGGCACGATCGAAGATGCTCAAAATGATGTTAATATCATTATTCTTGATGCTTGTCGAGACAATCCTTTTGCTCGTAGTTGGAGTCGTAGCAACGCCATAACTAAAGGCTTAGCACCCGTATATAATAGTGCCACAGGTAGCTTTATTGCCTATGCGACCGGACCAGGGAATATAGCTCAAGATGGTACAGGTAAAAATGGTACATTTACCGAGATGTTACTCAAACATATAGATAACCAAAATCAAAATATTGAAGAAGTTTTTAAAAAAGTTCGTGTTGATGTCGCTCAAAAAACTAATAATGAACAAGTACCTTGGACATCTTCTTCTTTAATTGGTGATTTTTATTTTACTCCTCAAACCACAACTAATCAACAAGTAGTTGAGTCTCTTGGTAAAATACCAAATCAAGTTGAAGAAAATTCTATTCCTACACCATCACGCAATGAAAATAAATCTGCTGTTACTAACAATACTGTAGCTGTTAATCGTAATAATCTCTTTACTGGCACTCCTCCCAAGCTAGTTACATTTAGAACACCTCATAAGACAACTTCATATTACAATGCGACATATTATCTAGAAATCCAAATGCCGGCAAATTCTTCTTCCTCGTTAAAAAAGGTGATGATTACACCGAGTGCGAATGCTGAAGATATTGATTTTAAACTTGAGCAAACTACAGCCTTTGTAGTTGATAGTAATAATCAAAAAACAGAGATACCAATTAGTGCTTCATTATCATCTGATTCGACACCAACGATTAATCTATCTTTAGATAATCCAGTTTCTGCTAATAATACTATCACGATCGTCCTTAAAGCTAAACGAAATCCTCCCTTTTCAGGTACTTTCCAGTTTCATATTAGCGTCTTTCCCGATGGTGATAATCCCGTCGGTTTTAACTTAGGTACAGGGAGAATACAATTATATAAAAGCCGATAGTTGTTAAGGTAGCATTAAATTAATTAGTGAAGACAAAATATCAAAGTTTTCTTTTTTGATTATTAACTACTACAAAAACTCATCAAGTGTCGAATATCTTTGATACGATGAATTATCGTACCTAACTTAGTTTCTACTTCCGATACCGTCATATCATCAAGAAACTTATCTTCATCATGTTTAAGCATCACCGTCGGTAACAAAATATCTCCTTTAATCGTTTTACCCTCAAGATGTGACAATAAATCTTGCCCTGTTAACAAACCAGTTACAGTTATTTGTTGTCCCCAATACAGACTATTAAGAGCGATTAAATTAACTTTTAAACCTTTGACTTGATTAAGACGATTGACTAAAGGTTGAAAAGCATTTTCGACTGCATTACCGACTATCCAAGTATATTCTTTAGTTTCTTTTATTTGTCTTGGTAAACATTGATTAGCAGTATCTTCAAATTCTTTGATAAACAAACGAATCGAACCAACACCATTACCGATTTGTGGATAATCTTCATAATCAGATTCAGGGGGTAAATCTTGCCCTGCAATTAAAAACCATTCATCAGCTAACCAAGCGAAATAAGAGCCACATTTTTGTTTGAATTTTTGTTGTAATGCTTGCACTTGTTGAATTACTTCTTGTGCTTTCTCTGGGCTAACTGGTTTTAACTCATCTTCATTAGGACGAAATTTAGTTAAACCGACGGGTACAACTGCCGCACTAATAACCGCAGGGATATCTCCTTGATGGAAAGAAAACAAATCATTTAAAGTCGTCTCTAAATGCTCTTTATCATTAATATCAGGGCAAACCACCACTTGAGCGTGAATTTGTAAACGTCGCTCTTGAAACCATGCCAGTTGATTTTTAATTTCTCCTGCACGTTGGTTTTTAAGTAAACGAATCCGAATATCTGGCTCGGTAGCGTGAATAGAGACAAACAAAGGAGACAAACGCATTTGTTCAATTCGATTCCATTCTTTTGCCGTTAAATTAGTTAAAGTTAAATAACTACCATAAAGAAAACTTAAGCGATAATCATCATCTTTAAGATAAAGAGTATCTCTTTTCCCCGGAGGTTGTTGATCGATAAAACAAAAAGGGCAATTATTGTTACATTGAATCAAACCATCAAAAAGGGCATTTTCAAATTCTAAACCTAAATCCTCATCGTAATCTTTTTCGATATCGATAAGATGATTTTTACCCCATTTGTCAACAACTTCAAGTTCTAAAAATTCGTCACTACAAAGAAATTGATAATCAATTAAGTCTCTAGGTTGTACTCCATTGATGGTAACGATTTTGTCTCCGATTTCAAAACCTATTTCAGAGGCGATCGTTTCGGGTATAATACGGCTAACTAAGGCAGGTTTCATACTTAATTGATCTTAAACTAATAACAAATTAAAAAAAGCTTTCTTCTCGTATAGCAGTTTCGTTATGGCTATTTATTTTATTACTGTTATCAGCTTTATTCATTAAAAGCCAATAAAATCCAGCAAAAGTACAGACTGCAATCATACCAAAAATTAATGAACCTTCACCTTCATGCCAATATTTAAAAGCTTCCATTCGACCGCTATTAACTAAAATAGCCATTAAAACTACTCTAAAAGCATTGACAACAAAACCGATTGCTAAAGCAAGAATAGGTACATAATATTGATCTTTTTTACGAATTGGGAACATAATTAAAGAGACGATCGCTATACTTAGTACATAAGTCATTGCCTCAACACCAGAGCAACCTGCATATACTTCGATCGCACCTTTTGGTAAATAAATAAAGACTCCTTCCAATGTTACAGGGAAACCTGCATAATGAAGTATAAAAGAAGAAACTTTAGCCGTAATAGGAGATATATTAGTATATAACTCTAATATTACTCTGGGTACACCAACGAATAAAAACAATTAATAATTCACTCTTTAAATTGCTTTAATCCCTGAAAACCTGAAGCAATCAAAGCCGCACCAACGGAGAAAACAAAAGGCATAACACTCAGTACGTTACTTTCTTTTGTATTGGGTATTGATTTACTAAACCATAAATTGATAGCGACTAAAACTACACCAATTGCAATTGGTAATAGTTGCTGTTTAAATTGTAATTCTTTTCGTCTATCCCATAATAAAGAAAAAATAGCTAACCAACATAAGCCACTAATTCCTGCATGGGCAATGTTGTCCATTTTATAAAAAATGGTTAAATTAATTAGTACTAAAGTTGATAAAAGTACCGCCATCCAAAATCCGTAATTGCGGACTAAATTAGCAGGATTTAGTTTTTCACTGTGCATCTTCAAAAAAAGTTTATTTTATGATTAGCTATTATTTTAATCGATCGAGTTACATACAGAGTATAATCACTCATCTTACTCTAAATCATTTTTTTTGTTTGTTATTTTGATATCAAAATTAAGTTATTATTTATCTGACTATTTTGTCATGGCTATAATCAGCAATTCATTATTTAGTACATCTCGAACTTAGAAAAAATTGACCTAACTTCGTTTACTAAAAAATTAAATATTACAATAACCGAATACTGATTAAGGTATCGTTTTTATTACTGGAAAAAGAATCGAAGATATAGATAAAAATCAAAGTAAGATTAATCAGAAAACAATGGCACAAATGAAATATCTATCTTGACGCTCATCTTCAAATAAACTGATTTTGATCATGTCTCTGAGCGAAATTAAAGTTTAAATTACGACACAATAAAGACTCCAGAGTAACAAACTGTTACAGTTCATAACAAACATGAACAAGAGTGGTTATCCAAATGGTAGCATTGCCTAGATAGTAAATCATATATAGATAAAAATAATATCTTTATGAGCGAAACAATTCAATTAACCGGAACAATGCCCAAATTCGGTGGTAGCACTGGCGGTTTGCTTAGTGCAGCCGAAAGAGAGGAAAAATACGCTATCACTTGGAGTAGTCCAAAAGAGCAAGTTTTTGAAATGCCTACTGGTGGCGCCGCTGTCATGAACGAAGGCGATAACTTATTATATCTTGCTCGTAAAGAGCAATGTTTGGCTTTAGGTGCTACATTACGTACTAAAATCAAACCAAGAATTAATGAATATAAAGTTTATCGTATTACTCCTGATGGTGATGTTACATTCATTCATCCTGCTGATGGTGTCTTTCCTGAAAAAGTCAACGAAGGTAGACCATTTGATGGTAAAAAAGACAGAAAAATTGGTGATAACCCCGAACCTGTTACTCTCAAGTTTTCTGGAAAAGCTCCCTACGAAGTTTAACTTTGTAGTATTTGTATGAGTTGTATTTTTGGGGCTAGATAAATTTCTCGCCCCAGCCATTAAATGAGTAATGAGTAATGAGTAAGGAGTAATGAGTAAGAAATATTAATTGTCAACTGTCAATTGTCAATTGTCCATTATTTAAGTTGTTCACTGTTCACTGTTCGCACGTTATCTGTTTTATCTCCCATTCTCCTCCTTCGGTAATTTCCAACAACTGTTGATGATAATCGGTTAAAGTTGGTCTATGCCCTACACTGACATAAGTTGTTCCCTGAGAGGCAAGTTTTTGATAAAGTACTTCTTCATTGTTGACATCTAAGGCACTTGTCGCTTCGTCTAAGATGGCATAACGAGGTTGACTAATTAAAACTCTAGCAAATGCAACCCGTTGTTGTTCTCCTAAAGATAACACATTTTCCCAATTTTCTTTGGTATCAAATCCATCGGTAAAACGTTCGGCTAAATTAGGTAAATTAACTGTCTCTAATATATGTTGTAGATAATCGTTATCAACTTGATTGGCGGTATTAGGATAAAGTAATTGTTCTCTTAATGTACCCAAAATCATGTAAGGGCGTTGAGGTAAAAATAACAAGTTTTCTAGGTTGGGGCGATTAATAACACCATCTCCTGTATTCCACAATCCTGCTATTGCTCTAAGGAGCGAACTTTTACCACTGCCGATGCACCCATGATTAATAAATTTTCTTCTGGGTTAACGACTAATGATAAGTCTTGAATTAAAATTCGATCGGAATTAGGTGGTTGTAAAGTGACGTTTTCTAGACTAATACGATCGTCTATTTCAGTTAAAATACTAGTAAATTTAGGATTTCTTTTTTCTCCACTGGGATCGTCTAAAGACTCATAAAACTCTCCTAAACGGTTGACACTAGCGGCAAATCCACTAATACTTTGAATTTGGTTAGTGATTAAAGATAAAGCACTTAATACCATCGAAAAAGCGAAAGCCGCTTGCCCGATTGCACCAAAATCAGCTTCTCCTGCAAAATATAGCGGAGCGATAATTAGATAAGGAATCAAGCGAGTAAAATAGTTATATCCTAACTGGAATAAAACGATAATCGATTGCCAAATAATTAATAAATCAAAGTTTCTGACAGCATCCATTAAACGATCGATAACCTGTCTTTTTTCTAACTGCTCACCTTGATAAAAAGCGATCGATTCGGCGTTATCTCTTACCCTCACCATATTGTAACGAAAGTTAGCTTCTAAACGTAATTGCTCGTAATTGATGCTGATTAAACGCGCACCCACCACAATAGCGACAACCGTACCAAAAGTGGCATAAATTAATAATCCCCCAGTTAAGGTTGTAGAAATACCATATAAAATTGCAGTAAACGAAAATAGAGTAAGAATCGAATCGAGAATATCTAATAAAAAGTCAAGAGTAACAGCCGTAAATGATTGTATATCTTGGGTAATACGTTGATCTGGATTATCTATATTAGTATTAATAGAATTCGAATCTAACTCATAATATGCCCGTTGACGAAAATAACGATCGAGAAAATATTTAGTCAACCATTCTCGCCATAACAAACCTAACTTTTGTCTTATATATCGATAACCAACAATAATCGGAATTGCTAACACCAAAACAATTCCATAGATAATCATGTTTTGCCAGAAAATTTCGGTGTTTTTCTCATTGAGGGCATTATCTATCAAACGGAAAGCAAAACTCAAAATAACATTCAAGCCATTAACAACGAATAATAAAAACAGTAAAACCCCTAATAACGACCATTGAGGCAAACGTTGTCTCAATTTTTGACGTTGAGAAGCAAAAATTAAAATACTACCAATCAACAATACAACAAAGACATAAGGTGCAGGAGAAGCCAGTAAATTATCGACATTTTCAATCAAACCTTGAGCGGCTTTACCAAAAAATTCAGGAAAAAGTGCTTTTGCTAACTCAGTTAAAGCAACAGTAAAAAAGAAAGTAAAAGAAACAACAAAGACAAGCAAAACCAGAATCAAGCCTAAAAAAATTCTTGTCTGTCGTCTTTCTACAGGGAAAAAAGTAAGGTTGGGCTGATTCAATAAAACGTTGCCATAATTGTTTATTGAATTGAAAACGTGGTTTAGACATAAATTAGTGAAAGATAATTTACAGTAAATAAGTAATAATTTTTACAATGATCATGAGTATATTCTCAATTCTCAATTCTCAATTCTTAATCTACGCTTTGCTCAACATTTGTAATTTGTATAAACTAGCATACAATCCATCTTGTCTTAATAATTGTTCGTGACTACCCGATTCGATCAATTCTCCTTGTTTGAGTACAAAAATACGATCGACATTACGAATAGTAGAAAGACGGTGAGCAATAATAATTGCTGTTTTACCTACTAATAAATGTTCTAACGCTTGTTGGGTATCTGCTTCTGTAGCTACATCCAAACTTGAAGTTGCTTCATCTAAAACTAAAATATTAGGATTACGAATAGCGACTCTAGCAAAAGCGAGTAGTTGTTTTTGCCCTCCAGACAGATTTGCCCCTCTTTCTCTTAATTGGGTATCATAACTTTCAGGTAAGTTGGTAATAAATCGATCGACGTTGGTAATTTCAGCGGCTTTTTTAATTTGATTAAAATCGTATTCTTCGCCTAAAGTGATATTACGTTTAACATCCCCTGCAAAAATAAAACTTTCTTGTAAAATTACGCCGATATGACGACGTAACTCGGCTTGATCGATGTCTTTAATATCCACCCCATCAACTAAAATACGCCCTTGGTTTGGCTCGTATAGACGGCATAGCAAACGAATTATTGAGCTTTTACCCGCACCAGTAGGACCAACTAAAGCAATTTTCTCACCTGGTTTGATGGTAAAGTCTAAGTCTTTTAGGATATATTCATCGGCTTTATAACCAAACCAAACGTTTTCAAATCTGATTTCGCCAATTCTATTTCGATCGCTATGTGTTCCCAAACTGATATTATTATCTTGGTCTTTAATCTCAGCAGGAATACTCATCAATTCGGTAATTCTTTCGATAGCCGTGAATCCCGATTGAAACATGGTAAATTTGTCGGCAAATTGTCTCAGAGGATCAAATAAACGTTGAGCGTATAAAATAAAAGCACTTAATGCACCAATACTAAGTGTGTCTTGGAGGATAAAAACTGCTCCTAACCATAATACTCCAGCGATCGCTACTAACGCAATCCATTCTAAAGTAGCCGAGACAGCCGAATCATGAAAGATTGTTTTATCCACAGCAATACGATAACGATCGTTTGCAGTACGATACATTTCACTGTTATACTTTTCTCGTCCAAATAATTGCACGATATTAATACCGACAACATTTTCTTGTAACATCGAGTTTAAAACCGATAATTCTTCACGGGCGGCATAGTTAGCTTTACGGTATTGTTTTTGGAAATAAATAATTAATGCGGTGACGGGAATCAACATTGCTACTAATAAAGAAGCGAGTTGCCACTGTAAAGTAAAGATAGTGATGATGATAACTAAAATATAAACCAAATCGCTGAGGATACCGATCGCACCTGTAGCAAAAACATCTCCTAAAGCTTCCACATCACTAGTAATACGAGTAACTAATTTACCGACAGGAGTTTTGTGGAAAAAATTAGACGATAAAGAAGTAACATGACTAAATAAATCTTGGCGTACAGAGGCGGTAACTTCTTGCCCCACTTTTTGGACTAAAAACCCTTGCCATGCTTGAAAACCTGTTCTGATTATAATTGAAAAAAGTAAAATCAAACCCAGTATATCTAATGATTGGGATAACGGATAAGATTGCAAAAAATCCCATGTTTCTTCTTCTTTTAATAAAGAAATAGCTTGCCCAACAAGTAATGGTTGCACCGCACCAGCTAGGGATAAGGGAATTAGTAAACATAAGGAAATAATTAATGTCCGAGAATTTTTCTTAGCGTAAGGAAGAAGTTTTAATAATAATCCCCAGTCATTATCTTGTGTTTTAGTTTTCATAAATTATTTTACTTGGTAACTATCAATTACAATCGGCTTTCTCTACTTACTTTTTGTGTAGGGAAAAGAAGCAATAGTAAAATTAACTACATAAAACTTAATCATAACATCGATCGAATAACCAATAATAAATAGACAAATGGATTTGACGATAAGGACTACCTATTTCTCCACTGTCTATATCAAGATTAGACAAGATTAATTGATTAACAGGATTTTTAATTTTCGATCGATTAGTTATTGTTTTAAAAGTTGCTGTAATATTAAGGACAATTATAAAAGAGTGCGATCGTCTTTCTTGATTATTAGTCTTGTAGGTTGTGGTTGAGCGAATAATTACTTAATAGATAAACGATACATCTTAGTAAAGGCAAAATCTAACATTTAATACAATTAGAAACGTAATAAAAGCTGATGATAAGTTACGACTGATACAGTTACACTTAGTCCTGAAGCTATTCAATGGATTAAGGGCGTAAGTACAAAATTTAATGATTATTTCTTGATGGCGTTAAAATCAAAAAAAATAGGTGACACAGTTTTTTCGAGAGATTAATCCTACAGCTTTTGTTAATTATGGTATCAAACAAGGTATTTTCGTACCTGTCATTTTTACAAAATTATTTGATTTACTATCATCAAGATTAAAATGAAAACAATAATTATATGTATGTTTATCGAATTGTTAATAGCTTTATCTGTAAGTATATTTATTTGGTTAAATAATTTTTATTATCTTCAAAAATATTCATCTATTTATAAAATAAGAAAAGTTAATAAAGATGAAGATTTGATTGATAGTTCTAAAAATTATATCTTTGAGAGATTTTTTAATTTTTTATCAGTTAATTATATTTTTGCCATTATTAAATATAACCAAAATCAAATAATTAGTAAAACTTTATATACTTTGTTTGGAAGTAGTATAAGGATAACATTTAATGAAAAGGGTAAAGCAATTCCTTATAAATCTATGTTTTCCTCTCCAATATATAGCTTACTCGGTATCATTCCACTCTTGTTAGGTGGTTTAGTTCATCTTTCAAACATTTCTAAACAAATACAAATTTCTGGGATTATTTGGATAATCATTGGATTTGCTATTCCTTCATTTATAAGAGATTTAATATCAGAGTTTAAAGAAGCATTACAAAAAATAGAAGAAAAAAATAATGTTAACAAATGAATAACTGATTGATTGACGATCGCAAGCAGTGGTAGTACGATCGTCTTGTAGGTTGTGGTTGAGCGACTAATTACCTAATATACAAACGATACATTATAAAAGCGAAACCCAACATTCAACACACTAAAAACATAATGAAAATTAACGATGGGTTACAACTAAGTTATTAATAAATTTATTGAAGATTATAATTAGTAATTACGTATCCTATTTTATTAAGATAAGCGATCGTATTTGATGATAGTTTATAAAAATAATGTCTGTATTTATTGAATTGATGGAAGATTTAAAGAGTGAATTCTTTTTTGAACGTTACAAATATGTTAACGACAAATTGAATTCTTATGGTCTTGATAATTATGACGTAAAGTTAAGTGATACATTACCAAATGAGATTGAACCTTCCTCTATACAGTTGTCTAGATGGGTAAGAAAGGCATTTAAAAATTTAAAAATTATTGCAATCGAATTAGAATACAATCCCAAATGGACACCCCAAAGTGATTCGTTACTTTTTGACAAGACAACAAATTACACAAATGAGATTTTATCAGAGATTTTTGGAAAAAAGCAGTCACATTTGATCTTACATTCCCAACTAAATGGTAGTGGATATTATGTACCAGTTGACTTTAAAAATATATATGTACCCGATCGATTTTTAAATACTTTAGGTTCGAGTATTAGTCTTCGTAATGAATTAAAAAAATTAGCAAATCAATTAAAATTTGATTTAGGTACGTATAGTACAAATTTTGATTCTTTATACGATTCAAAAGTTGATGAATTATTCGATAAAGCTGATATTCTTGCAGACGAAAAACTAGTTTTATTGGTACTATATCATATGTCTTTAGCTAGTATTAAGTATAATTTATTAATTACTTTTAGTTAAGGATTAGAGTACTAACGATCGACTTGTAGCTTTAGTTGAGCCTAGTTACTTAATATAGACACCAGACATCCCAAAAGCGAAACCCAACATTTAACACTAAAAAGATAATGAAAATTAATGATGCTTTACAACTAAGTTATTAATCAATTTATTAAAGATTATAATTAATAATTGCGTATCCTATTTTGTGATAAACGATCTTACTTACGATCGTTATCAATTTTCAAGTTTGATTAATCTTGATCAGTTTGCTTTTTTGTCTTTTATATAAAGATAAATAGAATAAACACTCAAACTACCACAACAAAGACTGCCAATTAAACATAATATACCTACTAATAAACGCCAAATACCATGAGGCTC
This sequence comes from uncultured cyanobacterium, assembly GCA_963710605.1. Lineage (GTDB taxonomy): Bacteria > Cyanobacteriota > Cyanobacteriia > Cyanobacteriales > Cyanobacteriaceae > JAALKG01. The sequence continues at coordinate 459,122 of CAVQBA010000004.1, read as the reverse complement.
AATATTATAAGTAGGACTAATAAACCCACTAGCAGATACAGCTAATCCTAATGAATCGCTACTTCCATTTGTAAACAAAAATAAGTAAGCAAAAATTCCCCATCCGAAGCAAAATATCATTAACCCTAAAGCCGTGTCTAAATAATCTTCTTCTAACATACACTAATTGTCAAAAATAATTTTGTTGAGTTACACAAAAGTCTATTATAGTAGCCAATCTTGTAAAGAGCGGTTAAGCATCAAAACCACTGATAGATCAAGAATGCATTATAAAAACGAAACCTAACATTCAACAATAAAAACACAAAGAAAGTTGATGATGGGTTACGGCACTCGTTATTGATGAGTTTGTTGAAGATTATAATGGTTCAAGCTATTAAGCTATTACCCATCCTACGACAATTAATTCGAGGTTTTATCGTTGTAGAATAACGATCGTATTTTTGACCAGAAGCACTAAGGCATAAGTATTATTCATGACTATCTAACCAATTGATTAAATCATCTACCGAGTTAAAATCTAATAAAGCCTCACCTAAATCTTCTAAAACATTAACAGGTAAACCCATAATTGTTGCCTCTAGATTAGGAGATAACTCACCAACTTTTCTTTTTAATTGACGAACAACTAATAAAGTTGCTTCCTGTTGAAGCCCTTTTTGTAAACCAATTTGTTCTCTTTCTTCTAATCTAGCCTTATAAACTGGTGATAATTTCATAATTAATTCCTTATCCTCTTTGGTTAAATCTTTCCTTTTTTCTTGGTTCAATTGTAGCATCGTAAATAAATTACTGACCAACTCTAAAACACTATCTCTGTAAGGATTATCTTTTGGTAAAGTATTTAATTCTTCTATGGCTTTTTCCTGCACTTTTCCTTTACCTAACATCCTTAACCAGAGAGTTTTTTCACTTACTGGTAACTGATGTACAACTATTATTCCCGTCGATAAAGCTGGTGCTAAAAAGTAAATACCTTCTTCCCAGTTATTTTTTCTTTTTGCTCCAAAAGACTCTAGTATTTTTTCTGATAAAGTAGGAGTTAAAATCCATAAATTTACTTCTTCTTCGTCTTTATTTTTCTTTTTGTTTTCTCTTGTAATTGCAGTAGTAACGTCCATTAATTTACCAATACATTCTTTTATCTGATTAACTGTGACTGAATTTCGATAGACTTCAAATAAACAGGTTGTATTTAGTAGTTTTCGTAATAAACCCAATTGATTAGAATCATCTATTACCTTGCTATGAGGTTGAAAAAAAACATCAATCTCTTTAGTCTGAGAAGCTATTTTCTTTCCCGAAACAACTATTCCATAATTAGATATTAATTCAGGTAAATATTCTTTGACAAAGTCGTCATGAGGAAATTGACTCATTGAAATAAATTATTTATTCTTACTATTCTTAGTAGTAATTATAGCAAATTTTAGCATTTATAACTATTAAATAATATGTTTTTTATGAAAGAAATTTATCATTTTATAGTTTGGGTTAAACCGCTAATTACTTAATATATGAAAAAACCATAAAACAAAAATTAAAGCCAACATTTAATACGCTAAAATACTTTGAAGGTTGATGATGGGTTACGGGTAGTTATTAATGAATTTGTTGAAGATTATAATGTATCGTAGCCTAACCCATCCTACGATCGACTACGATGAACGATCGATCGTACTTAATAAATAAAAAAACTATAAAATAGAAGTCAAACCCAACATTTAACACCTTAAAAACACAAACAAATTTGGTGATGGCTTAAAGAGACGATAAACGATCGATCGAAGCGAACGCATTGTATGGTATTTATCTACTAAAATAGATTTAATGAATACATAACGATTGGAAACGATCGAGTAATTGATTCTTAATTTTTAACTCTTAACTCTTAACTCTATAATGGCTGAAAACGATCGTGCTTCTTCTTTTTTAATCGTCGATGGATTTTCTTTAGCATTTCGGGCTTATTACGCTCTAGCAAAGGCTCGTACGGGACCATTCCGTACCTCTACAGGCGTTCCTACCAGTGTTTGTTTCGGTTTTCTTAATTCTTTGTTTGCGATTATTAATGACGTTAAACCGCAATTAGTGGCGATCGCATTTGATTTGAAAGAAGCTACTTTTCGCCATCAAGCTGATGATAATTATAAAGCAGATCGACCACCCGCACCCGATGATTTTATTGAAGATGTTCAAAATTTACGTTTGTTGTTAAAAGCTTTAAATTTACCCATCGTTACCGCCGTCGGTTATGAAGCTGATGATGTGATTGGCACTCTGGCAACCCAAGCAATGAAGGAGAATCATCTAGTTAGAATTTTATCAGGCGATCGAGATTTGTTTCAACTAGTTAACGATGAAGGTGGTGTCAAAGTTTTATACATGGGTAGAAGTTTTGGTAAATTCGAGACATACGACGAAGAAGCAGTTTACGAAAAAATGAAAGTCAAACCAACACAAATAGTTGACTTCAAAGCTTTATGTGGTGATAAATCTGATTGTATCCCTGGGGTATTAGGTATCGGTGAAAAAACAGCGAGTAGTTTGTTAGGAGAATACGAAACTTTAGCTGATGTTTATGAAAATTTAGATGAATTAAAAGTAGGAGTTAAAAAGAAATTAACTGACGGTAAAGATAGTGCTTATCATTCACAGTTTTTAGCTAAAATTGTTACTGATATAGATTTAAATAATAATTTTGAAGATTATCATCTTACAGGTTTTGAACAAAAAGAAGTAATTCGTTTATTAGAGGAATTAGAATTAAAAAAACTGATTAAACAACTAACTAAAGTACAAGCAAAATTAGGTAATCCTTTAATTGATTTTTCTCCTTTAAATTTAGATACTAAAAATAGTGACCAATTATCTTTATTTCCTGCCGCAAAAAAGGAGAAGAAAGTAACTAAAAAAGCGGCAACAGTTTCTTCCCCCGAATCAGAAATAGTCTTACAACCTCTAATTGTTGATGATACTGACAAATTAACTAAGTTGATTGAAATATTAGAAAAAGCTTCTATCACTTCTTGGGATACCGAAACCGATGGATTAGATACTCAAGCCGCTAATTTAGTCGGGATTGGTTGTTGTTGGGGTAAATTAACTAACGAAGTTGCTTACATACCGATTCTACATGAAGAAGGAGAACAATTACCTATAGCTCAAATACAAACGGCACTACAACCATTTTTAGCTAATCCTAAGTATCCGAAGACATTACATCATAGTAAATTCGATCGTCTCATTTTACTCAATCACGGTTTTGATTTACAAGGAGTTGTCTTTGATACGATGTTGGCAAGTTATGTTTTACAACCAGAAGCTAGTCATAAATTAAGTAGTTTATGCAAAGAATATGGTATCGAAGCGATCGCCCTTGATTATGATAGTTTAGGATTGGATAAAAAACAATCGATCGCTCACCTAAGCATCGATAAAACTGCCCAATATTGTGGCTTAGATGTTTTAGGCACGTGGCAATTAACCCAAAAATTACAAACCGAATTAGCTTTATATCTAGATTTACAAGAAGTATTTAACCTTGAGCTAAAATTAGAACCGATTTTAGCTAAAATGGAACAGACTGGGGTATTAGTAGATAAAGATTATTTAGCTAAACTTTCTTATATTGTTAATGAAGATTTAGACGAAATTACCAATAATGTCTATGCTGAATTTGGTGAATTTAATCTTGCTTCTCCTAAACAACTAAGCGAATTATTGTTTGATAAATTAGGCTTAGATAAACGTAAATCTAGAAAAATAAAAACAGGATATTCTACCAATCAAGTTGTATTAGAAAAACTCAAAGATGATCATCCTTTAATTCCACAAATTCTTCAACATCGTACTTTAGCTAAACTAAAATCAACTTATGTTGATGCCTTACCAACACTGATTAATCCTAAAACCGATCGTATTCATACCAATTATAATCAAAGTGTAACAGCTACAGGCAGACTCTCATCATCTAATCCTAACTTACAAAATATCCCGATTAGAACGGCATTTTCACGCAAAATTAGACGAGGATTTATCCCTCAAGGTGACTGGAAATTTTTGAGTGCAGATTATTCACAAATAGAATTAAGAATTTTAGCACATTTAAGTAAAGAACCAATTTTAATTTCTGCCTATCAAAACAATCAAGATATTCATACTGTTACCGCCCAAATTATTCTCGATAAAAAAGAAATTACTTCTGAGGAAAGAAGTATGGGTAAAACAATTAATTTTGGTTTGATTTACGGAATGGGGGTACAAAAATTTGCCAGAGAAGTAAAAGTTTCTAATAAAAAAGCTCAAGAGTTTGTTGATAAATATCGTGCTAAATATTCAAGGGTATTTAACTATTTAGAAAATGCTAAAAAACAAGCTTTACTTGATGGTTATGTCACAACAATTTTAGGTAGAAGACGTTACTTTGATTTTCCTGAAAAAGAGTTAGACAAAATTGCAGGTAGCGATATTAATACCCTCGATTTATCAAAAGTTAAGTTTGATTATTACACCACCCAAATGTTACGCAGTGCGGCTAATGCACCGATACAAGGCTCTAGTGCTGATATTATTAAATTAGCGATGGTAGAAGTCGATCGAATTTTGGACGATTATCAAGCGAATATGTTGTTGCAAGTGCATGATGAATTAGTTTTAGAATTACCTCCATCTGAAGTTGATGAGTTACAAGAGAAAATTAAAGATTGTATGGAAAACGTGATTAAACTCAATATTCCTTTATCTGTTGATGTACATACAGGAGATAATTGGATGGAAGCGAAATAGTTGACAATTAACCATTGATTATTGACAATAAGTTTATTAAGATCACAATCTCAAATTTTTCTGATAAAAATAAATCTACCTAAAATTTGAAATCAAGGCTATTATTTAGTGAGAACAAAATTAATCACTCAAAGGAAATTAATCATGATTTTTAACTTATCTTGCCTTCTTCTAGTTTTAGCTATCACTGTTTCTAGTGGTGCTGATATAATGCTAGCGTTACGTGACGACTAATTAATCTCTCTAGGATATTTTGAATATTTAATTCCTTCTGATAAGGGAAACAGACAGATTACTTGTTGTTTATCTGTATCTAGACAAGTACTGTTATATCTGCCTGTTTTCTTTGGTTATTAATATTTTGTTGAAATTTGTTTGAGAAAAATCTGCATATTACCGAAAACTCAAACCTATTAGTTAGTGAGAACAAAATTAATCACTTAAAGGAAATTAATCATGATTTTTAACTTATCTTGCCTTCTTCTGGTTTTAGCTATCACTGTTTCTAGTGGTGCTAATATAGCTTTAGAGTTACACAACAACAACTTTAAGTCGTTTTGAACTTTTAACAAGAGAAACACATTACTGATTGTATTGTGGTCTTAACAAAAAAATACCACAATATATGTTAGCTGAGTACTAAAAGTGTTTACTCTTTGTTTAAAGTTTGATTACATTAAGTATCGTTTCATGACAAAATAACGATTTTCAGTTTTTAGCCAAAACAGTTTTTGGCATAATAAAAATATACAGAGATATTACAAGATTAGCTCGACTAATTAGTTATAATCGATATAACATTAGTGAGCTTAAAAGGCAAGTGGAGAAAGATATAAATTTTCACTGCCAATCGATCGAGAATTTGTGAGTGAGATCGATCAACAAGTGGCTGGTTTAGCAGTAGCGTTGCTTTTAACTACGACAACTTTAATTCTATGTACGTTAGTTAGTAAAAAATCTTAATATATCTCCAATGGAAGAGTAAACAAGTATCAAAAAAACTCTATCATAAGAACTCAGTGAAAAAGGTCTTATTGTGAAAGTGTTACTTTATCAATGTATTTTTTTTGGTTCTAAATTAAGTATAGTAATTAACAAATTTTTGATAAGATAATTCAAAAAATAGCTATTATTTCTTATTTTTTTAGATTAGTTTTTATTTCTAAAGCTAAAAAATAACATTGTCAAATCTTCGTTCAAACAATAAAAAAATATAATCTTTTTAAATCAAATACTTTTTTGAATCTATAATTAAATGCCTAAATTAAAGCAGTGAAGAATATACCCATTTTCAATAGTTTTTTACTTAAATATAATTCAATTTTCAATTTATTTGCTATTTTTATTTCTTTATTTATTTACAATTCTTCAGCTTTGATAAAAGCTCAAACAGTAGGCGAAAACGAAACTTCTTTTTATGGTAATCAGGAAGAAGCCGCCGAAATTGGTGGAGAATATATTATTTTTCAGAATAGTAACAATATAGTTAAAGGATTAGTTTACGTTCAAAATTCAGATATTATTTCTTGTTTTCAAGGTAATTACGATCGTCAAGAAGAATTATTTAATCAAGTTACTTTTGCTTATCAAGAAATGGGAACAGGCGAATGGGTTAAAAATTCCCCTGAAGAAACAATGTCGTTATCAAAAGAATTCCCTTACCAATTTAATTATCAGCAAGCTAATGATAATACTAAAGAATTATTTAATCAATGTTTGAATTATTTTACTAATGATTAATCTCTCAAAATATCTAATTAATAAAAGAGCAAATTTATAATGCTAAAAAAAATTTATAAGTTTATCTGTTCAAAGTTTTCTTGAGCTTAATCTTTTTTTATTTAGTTTATATTTTCAACCATTTAAGCAAAATTTGATTTAATTGTTTGATATCGATTGGCTTACTGAGATAGTCATTCATTCCTGCTTCTAAACATTTTTCTCAATCGCCTTTCATGGCATTAGCGGTTAAAGCAATAATGGGTACATTTTGATATTGACTTCCTACATAACCAAGACGGATTTGTTCGGTTGCTTGATAGCCATCCATAATCGGCATTTGACAATCCATCAAAATTAAATTGTAAGGAGGATTCTGCTCAGGAACTTTTTTGAGAAGGGATAAAGCTTCTTGCCCATTTTTAGCCACATCTATTTTTAAACCACGTTTTTTGAAAATAGTTTTAATTACAACTTGATTAACTCTATTATCTTCAACTAAAAGTACAGAGGCAAGTTTATCTTTTTCATCTAACTCTTGTACTTGATTATAAGATGAATCTTTTTGTGTTTCGGGTAAATTGATTTGTGCTTCTAAGGGTAAATATTGATTTTCTATGGTTATTTTGTCATTAAATGTGACTTCTAAAAGATTAAGTAAGTCTTCCCGAATAATTGGTTTTAATAAACAACGATTGAAACCAGAGTCAGTAAATTCTTGCATACGCCCTTGTTGAGTAATAGGGATTATGATTACTAACGTCATTCTTTGCAAAACATGATTAGACTGAAAACATTTATTTAACAGTTGAACATTAATATCAGCCTGAGATGCGTCCATTAAAATAAGATCAAATGGAGGAGACTCAGATTGATTTTCGATATTGTCGTAGCATAATTGTAAGGCGGTCATATCATTACTAGCTTCAAAAACATTTGCTTTCCATGTTTGTAATTGAGTTTTAATTAATTCTCGGCTAGTTTTGTTGGTATCAATCACTAAAATTTTTAAACGGGCAAAATCGATCGTTGAATTATGAATAGAGTTATCAATCTGTTTAGAACTTGATTTTAATCTAACTGTGAATTTAAATTTACTCCCTTGCCCTATTTCGCTAGTAGCAGTAAGTTTACCGCCCATTAATTCGCAGAGTTTTTTAGTAATGGCTAATCCTAATCCTGTGCCACCATATCGACGAGTAGTGCTAGCATCTGCTTGAGTGAATGAATTAAAAAGTTGATCAAGTCTTTCTTCAGGAATACCAATACCTGTATCTGTAATTTCACAATCAAATAAAACATCGTCATCTTCAGTTGTAAGATGACATTTGAGTACAATTTCTCCTTGTTCGGTCAGCAATTCTCATTTTGAAGAAGAATATATGTAACACAACAATAATTATATTGTAAATATTCATAATTAAATCTAAATTAGACGATTATCAGTTCTGATTTTTCTTTTCTTTGTTATATTACATCAGCACTTCAAAAAAATAGTCATCACAAACTAGACCTAATTTTCTTGCTTGATAAAAATTAGGCTTCTTTCTGTGATATTCATTACTTCAAAATCAACTTACCTTTACTGTTTATTTTTTCTCTTTTTAACTTGTGTTGATTAACTTTCTTTCTTCTCCTTCCGTTAGTACAAATATGAATAAATCCTGCCAACTTTCAAACCATATATATTTCAATAACGCTCTTATATCATTAAAAAATGTTTTTCTCCTCACTAATTTGTCTCTAATTTTTTGATAGTTAACATTCACTAATTCTAAAACATTGTGAAAGAGAAATCCTAGTAGATTTAATGATAACAATATTTCGGACAAATTCTCTTGCCCATGACCAAAATTATGTTCAAAATTATATCCTTGATTTTTCAAGATATTATTACCTTCATTTTCTACTTTCCATCTTGTTCTTCCCCCTTTTATTATTACTAATATATTGTCTTCTTTTAATTTATGATTAGTGATAAAGCTATTATAATAAATTACTTTATTCTTAATTCTATCAATTATCTCGACCTCATACCAATTGACCATTAAGCTTGGCTTTTTTTCTCTCATTGGTACATTATTTACATACTTATAACGATAAATTATCGGTCTTCCTTTTTCATATTTTTTGATTTCTCCTTTCTTTATTTCTTCATTTTTTTCTAAAAAATCAAGCCATTCATATAAACTTTTATGAGATGATGGTAAAGCCACAAATATAAAATTATATCCTTGTTTTATCGCTAATTCACATATTGGCTGACGAGAATAAAGATCATCTCCCAATAAGGTTATTTGATTTTTTTCTTGGTCATTTGAATTTCGTAATAACCACCTTTTTACCGCTACGTTTTCACAATCTTGCTTCGTTTTACCATCCTGTTTTCTAATAAATTCAGGCTCTAAGTTAATTACTTGTTTTTTGTTTGGTGAGACGATAACTGGAGTAATTACTTGATGATAATAAGTTGTTTCACCATTTCTATGATTGCGACAATTACAATGAGGACAATAAATCTTTTTAGAGGAATAATATTGGGTTCCATCCAATGCTACTAATATTTGATTTTCTAAGTATTCAAACTGTTTCATGATTTTATTTTCATCTAACCATTGAAATACCCTTTTAAATGTGGGAAAAACTATTTTTGCACTTACAGGGTCTAACAGTGTTCGCAGTTGATTATCAGATGGTACTTCTTCTAAACCAAATAAACTTAATGCATTATCTTTCCCTTTTTGTTGCTTCATCGAACGTTGATGTTCTAAAAAAGAAGGTAACTGGGTAAAAAAGACCGAAAATGCTGCCATAACAGCCTCAGAAATTTGATATTTGATGTTTTTTCCAGTTCTTTTATCTGGTAATCCATTTAATTCTTGACGCAAAAATTCAATTAACTGTGATGGTTCGAACTCAGGACTTTTTTTCATGTAGTATGAAGTTGAAGCAAAAATTAAGATTTTATTTCAAGTCACATCTATCATAACCACAAAAATTACTTCCGAGAACTATGATTCTTGTTTGTAAACAAAAGAAATACGCTCTATTTTTTCCATAATGAGAATTGCTGTTGTTCGGTAAATTTGATGGCATTACCGACGATATTGGTTAATATTTGCCTAAGTCGCCCTGAATCGCCTATAACCATTATTTTTTCGATGTTACCCAAATCAAGAATTAAGTCGATATTTTTCTCTTGGGCATTTAAAGCGATCGTTTGAGTAAATTCGGTTAAAAACAGAGATAGATTAAAATCCAATTCTTCTAATTCTAATTTGCCAGCTTCAACTTTAGAAAAATCAAGAATATCATTGATTAATATAAGTAAAGACTTAGCACTAGATTGAGCCATACTAATTTGCGATCGTTGTTCGGTATCTAAAGTCGAATCATCAACTAAAGCTAACATACCTAAAACACCATTCATCGGAGTGCGAATTTCATGACTCATATTTGCTAGAAACATACTCTTATAACGATTGGCATTTTCGGCTTCATCTCTAGCTTGGGCAAGTTCGGCGATATGCTCTTCTAATTGATTATTCGTACCTGCTAACTTATTAATCACGCTTTGCAAATGGTCTGCCATGGCATTAAAAGATTCTCCTAAACGATCGAATTCACGTAGAGAAAAAGGTGGAATTCTTCGATCTAACTTACCCTCTGTAATTGCTTGGGCTGTATCACTAAGTTTATTTAATCTTTGCTCAATCCAAAAAGAAGTAGCAACACCGACAGTTAAGACAACGATTAATGCAATTAAACAGAATCCGATTGTGGTATATGTATTTATTTTTATCTGTTGGGAAAAAGCCGCCTCAGGTAGAATTATTCCTGTTAACCAGTCTAAACCTAGATCATTAGCGATCGGTCTAATTTGAATAAAATAACGCTCTTTTTCGTGTTCAAAAGAATATATTAAAGGTTTTTTCGTTTGATTCCAATTAGGAAATTTTGCTTGTAAATTCTCTCCACTCAAACGAATTAAAGATTCTTCAGCTTCAGTTACTAATTGTCGCTGAGATTGTTCGGCTAAAACACTATTAGAAGTGAAAATATTACGATTATTAGAATTAGCGATTAATTTACCATTTCGCTCCATCAAGAAAGTTTGTCCTGTTTGTAGAACATCTAAACTAGCTAAAAACTGATGAATATTTCCCAACTCCAAATCATTACCAATAACGCCCCAAAGTTGACCATTGGATTTATAAATCGGTATAGTAGCGGAAATACCAATGGTTGATTCACCAGAAAAATTGTAAATTTTACTCCAACCTAATTTTTTATTAGCAACTGCATTTTGATACCAATCTCGTAGATGAGGGTTATAATTTGGTGTTTGGCTAATTAATTCTTGACGATTACCTTGATTATTAGTGCTATAAATCAACAAATTACCCGAAGTATAATTTTCGGTTTCCTCAATATTAGGAAATAGTGTTTCTGAGTTTGCTACCCCTGCGTATCCTCCTGTTTGCTGATGAGCAAAATAAATATATTCGATCGAAGGAAAAGCACGCATTTGTTGCCAGAATTGGATTGTCAACTCTTCTGGATTATCAGGATTAAGAACACCTAAACGGATTGCTTCTGCATTAAGATAATTAACTTCTAAGCTAGTTTCTAAGTAATCTTGAATATGTCTATCCATTCGATTACCAATTTCTTGTTGAAGTTCGGTTGCTAATTCTTTAACTGCTTTTTGCCCATTTCTTAATGATAAAAAACCAATTACTCCTACAGCTACAAAAACTTCTAATACAAAGGGAATTACCAAAATAAACTTAAGAGGTATTGAGCGATGAGTTGATCTTTTTTTCATCTTAAATATCGTACTATTTTGGCAGTGCAAACCAAATAATTGATGGTTGAAAATATAGATAATAGTTAACAGATTACAGATTACAGATTACAGTGAACGATCGAACAATTAATTTTGTGACAATCTTGTTTTGAACCTATAACAGTAATAGTTACACAATTATCAATTATTAATTATTACTTATTAATTATTACTTATCAATTATCACTTATCAATTATCACTTATCAATTATTAATTATTAATTATTTATGGAGAGTAGTTAATAACTTAAGATCAAATTCCTGCTCAAAAACTGGTTTTTTGTATTCTAAACTCCACAATTCTAAAGCACATTCATCATTAAACTGACGTGGAAACAAATGTAAATGTAGTTGTTTGTACTCCAAGTCATATTTACATTCTAAGGCTCTAATCGCACCTATTTTACGTCGATCTAGAGCGATCGCTAAACGTAAGATAGCACTAAGTTGTTTAATCATTTTCCGATTTTGATCAGATAAAACCCCATAATTATCATGTTTACGTTTAGGCTTACTTTTGCGGTGATAACGAGCAATTTGAGCAACTAATTCAATTTCTATTTCACTAAAACCTAATAACTCAGCATGACGAATTAGATAGTATGAATGTTTATGATGAGCTGAATGAGAGACATACAAACCACAATTATGTAAAATAGCCGCAGACCATAAATATTCTCTTTGTGACTGATTCCAGTTATGTAAATCACCTTGAGTTTGATCAAAAATTTGTAAAGCAAATTCAGCTATTTTTTCAGCATGAACTAAATCAACTTGATATTTATGAGCTATTTTATAAACATTACGGTTACGAACTTCTCCTTGATATGCCAATCGATTTTCGATATAACCGTGTTTCAACATCCAGTCAACGATAATACCTTCTCTTAAAGCACGCTCACAGATAGTCAGACGATCGATTTCTAGCATTTTCATTGCTTCTACCATAATGGTAACACCCGCAATAATAATCTCAGCTCGACGTTCTGACATACCACCTACAGACATCCTTTCCTCATAATCCATTTTGACTAATTTCTGGAGGATATTTTCAATGTCTTCTAAGGGTATAGTGTAGCCATTAAGAGTTAGAGGTTCAGATTTTTGAGTATTTTCAGCATGAATAGTAGCGATCGTTTCTGCTGTACCCGATGTACCAACTAAAATTGGCTTTTCTCCTGATAATAGTGCTTGTTTGAATTGATCAACAGGGCGTTCTAACATTCCTTGAATGTAACCTTGTAAACGCATCAAGTCTTTTGTACTAACTGGATCACTACTAACAAATTCTTGGGTAAGTCTGACTGCACCGACTTTAGTACTACTCAAAAAACGTGTATCTTGATCATCTCCTAAAATTATTTCGGTCGAACCACCACCAATATCAATAACGGCGTGAACATCATCGCCAAATTCCATCCCTGATAAAACACCTAAATAAATACGACGTGCTTCTTCCTGCCCTGAAATCAAATCGATGACGATACCTAATTCTCGTTCAACTCGATCGATAAATTGTTGTCCATTACCTGCTTCACGAGTCGCACTAGTTGCCACCGCTGCAATATGTTCGACTTGTAGGCTATGAGCTAGTTGTTTACAGCGAGTAAGGGCGGCAAATGCCCGTTCCATAGCAACTTCAGTTAAATCTCCTGTTTTAGGATCTCGATCGCCTAATCTAACTGTGTCTTTTTCTTTGGCTATAATTCTAAATGAAGGTATCTGAGCATTGATTTTGACCACTACCATATGGATTGAATTTGTACCTATATCGATCGCACCTAAAATACAATCTTCTAAAGACTTGGTTTCGGTTTTATTAGTCTGATTAGATGACGACAGATCTGTATATGTCATATGCAATATAATGGATAGTTGACAACTAAAAAGTCATCGAGTACTAATTATAAATTCTAAGATATTTAGGTAATATTACAAAGCGTTCAACGCTTATAACTAATCATACGCTACAGATTACATTTTTGAACTTTTTTGGCTTTAGTTGATTAGATAGAATTGCTGTTGGCTTAGTTAGAAGGTTGTGAAAAAACTTTTCCTAAAATTTTAAAATTGAGCTATTTTGCCGACTTAACTCCGAAGTACCGAATTAAAAATTACTTAAAATTAATTAAACCCTGAGCCAAAGCAAGTTTTACTTTATTTACGAAAAAAGGATAAAATAAGATTTTGAAACATCTTTTCTCATATACAAGTACTAAATAATTAATTATCAATCATTAATTATCAATTATCAATTATCAATTATCAAAGATGGACAGTATTTTACTCGATCGTTATCAAATACTACAATCTTTAAATTCAGGAGGCTTTGGCGAAACATTCTTAGCCATTGATTTACAAAGTGCTAATCAAAAAAAAGTTGTCCTTAAATCTTTAAAATCTAATCATCATGAAATCACGCCAGAAATCAGTGAGAAATTATTTTTAAAAGAAGCTTCTGTTTTAGAAGAATTAGGTTCTAATTGCACCCAAATTCCCTCACTTTATGCTTATATTAGTCAAGAGAATAAATACTATTTAGTTCAAGAATATATCGAAGGTAAAAACTTACTTGAGTTAGGAATAATTACTTCTTCTCAATGTATTTCTATTCTTTCTTCATTGTTAGATACCCTTGAATATATTCATAAGAAAAATATTATTCACCGAGACATCAAACCTGAGAATATCATTATTCGGCAAAGCGATCGACTTCCTGTCTTAATTGATTTTGGAGCAGTAAAAGAAACTATGGGTAGCCTTAATACTTCTATTAGTTCAACTGTTCCTTCAATCGTCATCGGAACACAATGTTTTATGGCGCCTGAGCAAAGTTCAGACAGAACCGTATTTAGTAGCGACTTGTATGCACTGGGTTTAAGCATGATTTATAGTTTAACAGGAAAACTACCTCAAGAGTTCTCTTCAGATCCGATTACAGGTGAATTAGAATGGCAAGATAATCTAGAAGTCGATTTAGACAACAACTTGCAAAAAGTACTCACTAAAGCAACCCAAATGGATATCGCTAGTCGTTACCCTACCGCCGAAGCGATGTCAAAAGATTTACATTTCAAAACTAGTCATAATGTTGCTTCCTTATACACAAATAATTCAGAAACATTTTTTGCTCAAACACAAGAGAATAATTCTCCTCAAAGTTTGGTTTCTACTAAAGTTGCAACGAATAATAATAACACCACATCTTCAGTTGATAAAGACTCATTAGAGCAGAAAAAAACTATACTCATCGTCGGCTTATTTTTAACTGTAGCAACATTACTCACTTATATTTTTGTTTCCTCGAATCAAAATAACGAATATCAATCAAAACTAGCACAGATAGAACAACAAAAAGCAGAAATACAAGCTCAATTAGCCCAGCAACTCCAGATAAGTGAAGAAAATCAAACCAAAAGTCAAAAAGCTGAACAATTAAGAATAGATGTTGAAAAAAAGTGGCGTAGAGAAGAGCAATTACGCAAGCAAGCTCAAAAAGAAGTCAAGAAACTACGTCTTATCAATAGTATAATTGGAGAACCAGAAAACCCAGATAAAAAGATAACTGGCGTTGTCGGTGGTACTCCAGGGCGGAAAAATATACGCTCAGGGCCTGGTACAAACAATCAAATTATTGGTCGTGCATACACAGGCGATACCTTACAGATAATTGGAGGTGGTGAGAAAGTGGGTAATTATATCTGGTATCAAATTTATCATCCTCAATCTAATACGAAAGGTTGGATGGCTTCTCAATTAGTTGACTTTTAAATCAACTAAAGTTAATTATCTTTATGAAAAAACTACTTAGATTTTTATTCACTAATTTTCAAATTATAAATTTTCTACTCGCATCGGCTATTATAGTCGTCATTGCTTACTGGTATTTACCCCAAACTCGATCGATTGCGAGTCTTGAAGATAACAATCAAGTAACTTTAAATAATCCCACCCCAACAGACTCTTTAGCTGAGAAGAATACCCCGCTAGATACACCCACAACTGAAGAAGAAAACACAGCTACCAATACAGATTCTAATTCTTCAGATGTTGAGCCAGTCAATGATAACATTATTGGACCACCTTTACCCCAACCTGAACCTGTAACTACCACACCAAAAGTGGAAACTTATTTAGGACATTTTCCTTTTAGCGAAACTGCACCTAATCGTTTGGTTAATATGGGTAAATATTACGATCGTGTTGAATATTTAGATATTGAAGCCGCCGAAGTATTTAAAAAGATGAAAGCGGATGCTCAAAAACAAAATATAGAATTAGTCTTAATCTCTGGTTTTCGTGATGTAGATGTTCAAAAACAATTATTTACCAGACAGACAAAAAGACAAGGTAGTAAAAAAGCCGCCGCTAAACTCAGCGCACCACCAGGGTATAGCGAACATCATACAGGTTATGCAGTCGATATTGGTGACGGTAAAAAACCGAAGATGGATTTGAAATTTGAATTTGAATCTACTCCTGCGTATAAATGGTTAGCTCAAAATGCTCAAGATTACGGTTTTGAATTATCCTTTATACCCAACAACTCACAAGGAGTTAGTTTTGAACCTTGGCACTGGCGATATATTGGTACGACTAAAGCCAAAGTAGTTTTTGCCGCCCCAAGAAGTTTATCTACTGTCAATAAATAATCAACAATTAATTATTATTTATTAATTACTTTAATAATTGTTAGTGCTATTCTTTGTCTGTTTATGGCGAACTAAATTATTGATTATTGTTATGAATATATTGCAGTTACACAATATAATTTAAGAATTATTGTTTTTGTGATGTTTTTTATGGTCTGAGTAATGTGAAACTTTAGTAAAAAAATTAGTTCATTAGTAACTAACTCTATATTTATCTATATTTACAAAGTCATTCATTCTTGAGCTTAAAAAAATAAATCAAGTAAACAGCAAAATAAAAGAAAAGGGGGTTAAATTTTTCTATGTACATCGTTCAGATTGCCTCCGAATGTGCACCTGTGATTAAAGCGGGTGGATTAGGAGATGTCGTTTACGGCTTAAGTAAAGACATCCAAACAAGAAATCATACGGTAGAGATAGTTTTACCGATGTATGATTGTATGCGTTACGACCACATTTGGGGATTACATAATGCTTATGAAAATCTATCAGTACCTTGGTATGGAGGTAGAATAAATTGTACTGTTTTTTGTGGCTGGGTAAACGGATTAGTTTGCTTTTTTATACAGCCTCATTCTCGGGATAATTTCTTTAATCGAGGTTGTTATTATGGCAGTGATGATGATGATTTACGTTTTGCCTTTTTTTCCAAAGCCGCTTTAGAGTTTTTATGTGTTACGAACAAACGTCCTGATATTATTCATTGTCATGATTGGCAAACAGGATTAGTTCCTGTCTTGTTATATGATAAGTATAAATGGCGTGGTATGGATCATCAGCGTGTTTGTTATACGATTCATAACTTTAAACACCAAGGGGTAACTAGTGGTGATATTCTGCGTGCAGTAGAATTAAATGATAGTGAGTATTATTTTAGTTACGATCGTTTAAGAGATAACTTTAATCCTTCTGCTTTAAATTTAATGAAGGGTGGTATTGTTTATTCAAACCACGTCACAACTGTTTCTCCTCATCATGCGTGGGAGGCTCGATTTAGTGATGTTAGTTATGGTTTGGGTCATACTTTAGAAATCCATCAAGGTAAATTTAGCGGTATTCTCAACGGTATTGATTACAATAGTTGGAATCCAGAACACGACAACTTTGTGCCAAGTCATTATAACAGTAGTACTGTTGAAAACAAAAATAACAATCGTCAGGCATTAAGAAATAGATTGTTTTTAAAAGATGATCATAAACCCGTGGTGGCTTATGTTGGTCGATTAGATTATCAAAAAGGAGTAGAGTTAGTCCATCACTCTATTCATTATGCTTTACAACGCAATGCCCAATTTGTCTTACTTGGTTCGGCTACAGGTAAAGAAATTAACGATCGATTTTGGCATGAGAAAAATTATCTAAATGATAACCCTGATTGTCATATAGAATTAGCTTTTAATGAAGAACTTGCTCACCTTATTTATGCAGGTGCAGATATAATTGTGATTCCGAGTAATTTTGAACCCTGCGGTTTGACTCAATTAATTGGTTTACGTTATGGTACTGTACCCGTAGTTCGTGGAGTAGGCGGATTAATTGATACAGTATTTGATAAAGATTATGATTATCATCATTCACCAGAAACAAGAAATGGCTTTGTCTTTTATCAAAGTGATTATGGTGGCATGGAATCGGCTTTAGAAAGAGCAATTGGTTTGTGGCATTATTTCCCTGAAGACTTTAGGAAATTGCAACAGCAGGGAATGCAATATGATTACTCATGGAGTAGCTCTGGAAGTGATTATATTACTTTGTATGATTTTCTTAAAGATAAGTAAAATTAAAAACCATCACGACAAAAAATAGTCTTAATTGTAATAAATAAAGGGGGAAACCCCCTCTATCTAAGATTAAAACAAAGTTAGTTTAATTAATTTTGTTTTAATGAAAAAAATATTTAGTTAAATAATTAATTTACGATCGATTTTTTTAAATAGTTTTCGATTACAACTAACCGCCGACATTAGAAGCGTAAAAAGTAATTGCAATTACACCTGCAACTAAGCCTAATGCCAAAGCACCTAAAATAACATAATTACGTTTTTCAGCTCCAGTAGGAGGTTCTGCTCCATAAACTTTAGGTTCATTAGCAAAATTATTCAATCTTCCGCCTTCTTCTTCTGTATAGGGCATAAATACAACCTCATATAAAAATTAACAATGTGTTAAAAAGATTATAGGATATTTTGATCATAATTGTCTATCATTTAAATTGATTAACTATTACTTAATCAACTTAATATTAAGGTAATTAACTTAACCAAAAATTAAAATAATTAGTTTTTTATAAGTGAAAAATAGAGGAAAACTAAAGATCGATCGTTTATTTGCTAAAAACAAGCAAACTAGATCTAAACATAAATAAAGTAGATCAGAATCTCGAAAAAATGGCTATCATGATGGAAAACTCACCTAACTTTCCCTCAATTGCATAACTAAATGACGAGTAAAATAAGTCTTGAGCAAGTCAATCAAATAGTCAATAATTTGCACCATAATCCTTTTGAGATTTTGGGTTGCCATCAAATATCAAAGACTTTTGGCTCAATAAAATGGATAATTCGTGCATATATCCCAGACGCAACTAATATATCGGTAGTTTTACCAAAGAAGAAACGATCGTTTCCTATGCACTCATTACATCATCCTCACTTTTTTGAGTGTGAGGTTAAAGAAAGCGAAATAAAACCTTACCAATTAGAAATTACCAAGGCTGGACAAAAAACAATTATCTACGACTCATATCAATTTACCGAAGATTACATCACCGACTACGATATCTATTTATTTGGACAAGGAGATCATCACTATATTTATGATAAATTAGGTGCTCATGTAACCGAACAATCAGGCATTAAAGGAGTTCGTTTTGCTGTTTGGGCTCCAAATGCTCGTAATGTATCATTAATCGGAGATTTTAATGAATGGGATGGCAGACAGCATCAAATGCGTCAACGTCAAGATATGATCTGGGAATTATTTATACCTGAATTAGGTTTTGGTACTCATTATAAATATGAAATTAAAAACCCAGAAGGTCATATTTACCCCAAATCAGATCCTTTTGGCTTTACTCAAGAAATTAGACCCCAAACAGCCTCAATTGTCGCCGATTTAGATTCTTATCAATGGCAGGATGAACCATGGCTCAAGCAACGTGAACAGACCGATATTTTAACTCAACCGATTACTATTTACGAAGTACATTTAGGTTCATGGTTACATACATCGATCGAAGAGCCTCTCAAACAATATGACAAAGGTGCACAAATAGTCGTAGCTTCAGAATACAAACCCTCTGCTCGTTATCTAACTTATTACGAATTAGCAGAAAGATTAATCCCTTATGTTAAAGAATTAGGATTTACCCACGTTGAATTGTTACCGATCGCCGAACATCCATTTGATGGCTCGTGGGGTTATCAAGTTACAGGATATTATGCCCCTACATCTCGTTACGGCACACCTGAAGATTTAATGTATTTTATCGATCAATGTCATCAAAACGATCTTGGTGTGATACTTGATTGGGTACCAGGTCATTTTCCTAAAGATGCTCATGGTTTAGCTTATTTTGATGGTACATATTTATTTGAACACGCTGACCCCCGTCAGGGAGAACATAAAGGTTGGGGTACTTTAGTCTTTGACTATGGACGTAATGAAGTTTGTAATTTTTTAGTTTCTAATGCTTTGTTTTGGTTTGATAAATATCACATTGATGGAATTAGAGTAGATGCAGTCGCTTCAATGCTTTATTTAGATTACGATCGAGAAGATGGAGAATGGATACCTAATGAATTAGGTGGTAGAGAAAATATAGAAGCTGTCGCTTTTTTACGTAAAGTAAACCAGATTTTATTTAAAAAATATCAAGGTATTTTGTCTATAGCCGAAGAATCAACCTCTTGGGCAATGGTTTCTCGCCCTGCCGATGAAGGAGGTTTAGGGTTTAATCTGAAGTGGAATATGGGTTGGATGCACGATATTCTTGACTATTTTGCGATGGATGCTTGGTTTCGTCAATTCCACCAAAATAATATTACCTTCAGTATGTGGTATCACCACTGCGAAAATTTTGTCTTAGCTTTTTCCCACGATGAAGTTGTTCATGGTAAAAGAAGCATGATTAGTAAAATGCCGGGAGATGAATGGCAAAAATTTGCTAATTTAAGATCTTTGTTTACTTATATGTATGCTCATCCAGGTAAAAAAACCCTGTTTATGAGTATGGAATTTGCTCAATGGGGTGAGTGGAATGTGGCTAGTGATTTGGAATGGCATTTACTTCAATATGGTAAACATAAACAACTCAAACAATTTTTTATTGATTTAAATACTATTTATAAGAGTGAGCCTGCTTTATACGAAAATGATTTTGATGAAGAAGGTTTTCAATGGATTGATTGTAGCGATAGTCGTCATAGTGTAGCTGTTTTTATCCGTCGTGGTACTATTAGTGGTGATTTTGTAATCGTGGTTTGTAACTTTACTCCTCAACCTCATAGTCATTATCGTATCGGTGTGCCTGAAGCTGGTTTTTACAGTGAGATATTTAATAGTGATTCTCGTGATTACGGTGGTAGCAATATGGGTAATCTGGGCGGTAAATATACTGATCAATGGTTTTTCCATAATTACAATAATTCGATCGATTTATGTTTACCTCCTTTAGGTGTACTAATGTTGAAATTAGATAATTCAGAAGAAATAGTTGATGATGAAGAAGAATAATAATTGGTTATTAGAGACTAATGAAGACAAGGCGTGCCTTGTCTCTACGTTTTAAATGCTGATTTGTTATTGGGTTTGCAGACGACAAAACTGTGGCGAGTATTATTTATAGTTTTTTGACCGATACGATCGAGGATTTTAAGAATAAAAAAGATTCTTTTGCTTTGAGCGATGGTTTAACCTTTGAACAATTAACTATTACACATTATAGCAAAGGGCAAAGGGCACTCGTGCAAAGGGCAAAGGTAAAATGCTTATATATTAATAGTTTGAGCTTTTACATTTGTTTTAACTGTTATGGCTACTGCTATAGTAGTAGATAGAGACAAGACATACCTTATCTCCACATCTTTAATTGATATTATTTATAACTGCTAATTTAACGTGTAACTACGGTTTCGTTATTAGAAAATTGTTGCCATGCCAGTATTGCCGCATCCCAAATTTTTTCAGGTTTAAATTCAGGTTGAAGTAATGTCCATAATCTTCTAACTTCAGTAGTATGTAATCGATCGTCTTCAATTAAAGCATAAATTAACTGTTGACGTAGATACTTACCCTCATCAGAAACTAAATATTGTAAACCTAAACCTGCGGTCGGTAAAAGATCGAATTGTCGATCGTCTCTGGCTATTTCAATCATATTTTCTAACCTTTGCCACTGAAACTTGCCGTCTTTAAATAACACTTCAATTAAACGTTTACGCATTGCAGGAGACTCTTCAGTTAACAAGCGACGAGAAATGTAAGGGAAAGAAACCTCAACAATCCGAAAATCAGGATTCAAACTTAAAGCTAAACCTTCTTGAGTTACCAGTGAACGAATAATCAAAGCAAATTTAGCTGGTACACGGAAAGGATATTCATACATCAACTCAGAAAATTCATCGGTAATCGTTTTGAAATTAAAATTACCAACACTTTGCCCCACGACGTTAGCAAAAACCATTTCTAAGGCAGGTATTATAGGTATTATATCTGTATCAGGAGTTAAGAACCCCAATTTAACAAAATCGTGAGCTAAGGTCTCATAATCGTTATTTATTAATTGAACTACAGAAGAAGCGATCGTTTCTTTGGTCACCTCATCTAACTGATCCATCATGCCAAAATCGATATAAGCCATTCTGCCATCTGGGGTAGCGAACAAATTACCCGGATGAGGGTCAGCATGAAAAAATCCATATTCCAATAACTGTTTTAAACCAGAAGTAACACCTATTCTAACTATATGATCAATATCTAAACCAGCGGCTCTAATTTTATCTAAATCATTTAATTTATAACCATTAATCCACTCTAAAGTCAAGACATTTAGACTACTATATGCCCAATAAATTGAGGGTACTTTAACTTGGGGATCATTACGAAAATTAGCCGCAAATTTTTCAGCATTTCTACCTTCATTAACATAGTCTATTTCTTCAAATAACTTAGTCCCAAATTCATCCACAATTAAATCTAAATCGTGACCTAAATTAAGCGGTAAAAACTTACCAAAATTAAGAGCCGCCCAACGCATTAAATATAAATCTAAAGTAATAACAGGTAATAAATTAGGACGTTGAACTTTAATTGCTACTTCTTCTCCTGTATGTAAAACTCCTTTATACACTTGCCCTAGACTAGCGGCGGCAACAGGAAGAGCGGATATTTCTTTAAATGCTTCTTTTACCGTTAATTTTAATTGCTTTTCGATAATACCTAAAGCAATTCTGGTATCAAAAGGAGGTAACTGATCTTGTAATTTAATTAATTCGACTAAAAAATCTTTCCGAATCAAATCAGGACGTGTCGAAAGTGCTTGACCTACTTTAATAAATGTTGGTCCTAATTTAGTTAAAATTTTCCTGATTTGTCTTGCTCTTTTAAATCTGTTTTGCTCTTCTAAATTGAACCATTGATCGAGTTTTAATTTTGCCGCAAAAGTACCTAGCATTAACAAGATTCTTAAACCTCGCCAGATTACTAACCAAGGACGACGACCATAATAGCGAGCGATCGATTGTGCAGAATATGTTCTTAAAGGTTCACCATCTCGTGTATTAGAATTGAAGTTAGAATAAGTCACCTTTTATAATTCAGTTATATCTTAAAAAAAATTAATATTAAGGTCATTATAACCTGACGAGCGAATAATCTTTATTCATAGAGATTTAATTATCGATCGATAAAAAACAATAATTGATTATCTATAGTTAATTGCTGAACTTCCCATTCACCTGTATCGATCAATACCTTATCGATTTTTTAATCAGCTTTTTTCGACAATAAAAGTGACTATATTTATATTGAGATTTATTAAAATTGTAATATTTTCTTAACAATTGGAGATTTTTTGTAACCTAAAAGCAAACCAAATTGAAAGTTATCTCAGTATCCTTCGGTAAAATAATTGATAATAAAGGATAAAGAAAAAAGGATGAAAAATAATAAATGTTCAAATTACGATTTATGGTGTCTCACTATTAACTCTTAACTATTAACTATTAACTCTCAACCATGACAACTAATAATCAAAATTCTCTTTCATCATCATCAGTTTCAAGCAAAATGCCTAGAGTTAGTAGCATCACCACATTAAGACTTGGTTTATTTAATCTAGGTATTGGCTTAATTTCGGTTTTAATTTTAGCTGTACTTAACCGTGTCATGATTGCTGAGTTGGCTATCCCGGCAACAATTGTGGCAGGAGTATTATCTATTTCGCAATTAATTTCACCAACTCGTATTTGGTTAGGGCAACTATCTGATAGTAAAAAATTATTTGGTTTACATCGTACGGGTTATATTCGTAGTGGGATTGTGGTTTTAGGAATTGCAATTTTTACAGCAACACAAATTATTTGGTTAATTGGTAAGAATATAGAGGCGAATAATGGTTGGCAGTTAAATACATTTACGGTGACGATGACGATCGTTTTAGCCATAGTCTTCATTATTCAAGGTATCGCTACAGGTGCTTGTTCAACACCGTTTACAGCTTTGTTAGTTGATGTTTCCGATGAAAACGATCGTTCCAAAATTGTGGCGACTATTTGGTCAATGTTGATGGTAGGAATCGTTATAGGTGGTATTACAGGTAAAGTATTACTTGATAATCTTGCTCCAGTAGAAGGCGAAGCGATTCCTCTAGAAGTATTAATCCCACCAATTAATTCTATATTTATTACAGTACCAATCATTGTTTTTATCTTAACCTTGATTGCGACTTGGGGAGTGGAGAAAAAATATTCTCGTTATCATCTTCGTTCTAGTTTAGCCGATCGTGAAGAAGCCATGAATTTGAAAAAAGCCTTAAAAATTCTTACTTCTTCTCGACAAACAGGAATCTTTTTCTTTTTTCTGGTGATGATTAGTCTGAGTTTGTTTATGCAAGAAGCAGTTTTAGAGCCTTATGGGGCGGAAGTTTTCGGCATGGAAATTGGCGATACAACTTTACTTAATTCATTTTGGGGGATTGGTATTCTAATCGGTTATAGCACCACAGGCTTTTTTGTTGTACCTCGTTTAGGCAAAAACAACACCGCTCGACTTGGTTGTATTTTAGTCGGTTTATCTTTTAGTTTAATTATTCTAGCAGGTTTAACTGCTCAACCTTCAATGCTTAAAGGGGCAATGGTAATATTTGGTATCGCCGCAGGTATCGTTACTGTCGCCTCTATTAGTTTGATGTTAGATTTAACTGCCGCTGAAACCGCAGGTACATTTGTTGGGGCGTGGGGTTTAGCTCAATCTATGTCAAGAGGAATTGCGATCGCTTTAGGAGGTGCATTATTAGACTTGGCTCGATTTTTGTTTAATAATGCTTGGTTAGCTTACAGTTTCGTTTTTATCTGTGAAGCATCTTGTATCGTTGGTGCATTAATACTTTTAAATAAAGTAAATGTGTCTGAATTTAAAGCGAGTATAGCTAAAGCAACAACAATGATTATGGAAAGCGATTTAGATTAATGGAGAATTGAGAATTGAGAATTGAGAATTAAATATAGCCGTAGGTTGGGTTGAGATAACGAAACCCAACATTTATAACGATGGGTTACTAATGGGTTGGTTGGGATATTTATAATTATATTTTAATCAACCGCAGAGGACGCTGAGTAAGCAGAGGAATGGATTTTTGTGTGTCTATATTTAAAGGGAGAGAGAATGTCTTTTTAAGTATTTACTTGTATTTATGCTATATATAATGATGTCAAAACTACAATTAGCAAAACTATTATCTACAACTAAAAAAGTAGGTATTCTAATAATTCTGTTTCTCTTGTATTTACTTTTACGCCCTGCACCGAGTTTTAAAAGTAACAACCAAAATCAAGAGCAAACTATCAGAGGCGTTTGGATGACAAATGTCGGGGCTTCTGTTTTTCATCATACTTTTACTTTAGATAATGTTTTTCATCATCTAGCTAAATCTGGATACAATCAAATATACATTAGCACTTACGGACTAACAGGGACAATTTATCCTTCAACTACAGTTACAAGTCATCCTTTATTTTTACCTCCTTTTACAGATGTTTTAAAAGCCGTAGAATTTGAAGGTAGAAGACAGAATTTGAAAATATATGCTTGGTTAGAGTATGGTTTAATGCTTAATCCGAGTAACCAGATTGCAGTAGATAATCCTGAATGGTTATTAAAAACCAATGATGGTGAAACTATTATCAATAATTTTGTCTGGTTAAATCCTGAACATCCACAGGTACAAGAATACATTTTAAACATTATCACCGAGGTAGCCCAATATAAAAACTTAGCAGGTATTCAGTTAGATGACCATTGGGCTGTGCCGATTCAGTTTGGGAATAAAACCCAAGCCATGACTGATTTAACTGGTAAAGTATCTCAGCGGATTAAACAAATAAACCCTGAGATGGAGTTGAGTCTTTCTCCTAATCCTTATGGTTTTTCCTTAAAAAAATACAATCAAGATTGGTTAGGTTGGGCAAAAAAAGGTTATCTAGATGAGGTAGTTATTCAAATATATCGCCCGACTACCGCACAACTTACTGATTCAATTAATTCTTCTCGTCTTGAGAGTTTACCATCGAATATACCTGTAGCGATCGGTATTTATACAGGTAATTGGGCAGGTTTTTTCCCCGTAGAGGAAGTAGAAAAACAAATAAAAACTGTGGAAAATTTGGGTTATGGTTATTCAATTTTTTGTTGGGAGTATCGAATTGTAGCTAGTATTCTCGATCGTCAATAATTTAATAATATAGCAGTGAGTGAGTTAGTTAGTTAAAACCTGAGCGATCTTTTTTCCTTCCTTTTAAAAGTTAAATAGCTTAGACTAATTTTTCTAACTGTGTTTGTTCAATCTGTGTTAAATACCGCCATTGCCCGACGGATAAACCAGCTAAAGTTAATTCTAACTGTGAAGATGAAGATACACCGATTTTAGTTCTTATCAGTCTTAAAGTGGGATTACCTACTGCCGCCGTCATTTTTCTTACTTGACGATTTCTTCCTTCGGTGAGAGTTAATTCTATCCATGCGGTAGGAATATGTTTTCGCTCTCTTATCGGCGGATTTCTAGAAGGAAAGTCAGGAGGAGAAACCAGTAATTTAGCAATTGCTTTTTTTGTTTTTTTACCCTTAATCATTATTCCTTTTTCTAGCTGTTTTAAAGCAATACTAGTAGGTATATTTTCGACTTGAGCTAAATAAGTTCGTGGATGAGCAAAACTCGGTTCACAAAGATGATGTTTTACCCGTGGGTTGTCAGTTAAAAGTAATAAACCCTCGCTGTCTAAATCGAGTCTGCCCACTGAATAAACATTAGGAATTAAAATATAATCTTTTAACGTTTGTCGATCGTTTGTATGAATACTTTCATCAGTAAACTGACAAAGAACATTATATGGTTTGTAAAACAAAATATAAGTATATTTTTTACTCATGAAAAAAAATAAAAATTCAAATATTCACTCTCTTAGACAAGGTAGGCTTTGTCTTTTCTATTATACAAATCAGCAAAAATCCCCCACCTACATTATAGATGGGGGAAGAAGAGTCATTTTATTGATTAAGCAGATAATATATTGCTCAAAAGA
This sequence comes from uncultured cyanobacterium, assembly GCA_963710605.1. Lineage (GTDB taxonomy): Bacteria > Cyanobacteriota > Cyanobacteriia > Cyanobacteriales > Cyanobacteriaceae > JAALKG01. The sequence goes on along the minus strand of CAVQBA010000004.1, from coordinate 432,318 downwards.
AAACAAAAATTAGAAATTCTTATTTATTTTTTTCTGCCCAAACTCTGGTAGATAATCCCCAGACGTAAATAAATCCTTCAGCGGCTTTGTGATCAAATTTATCGTCTGCACCATAAGTAGATAAATCAGGGCTATAAAGAGAATAATCTGATCTTCTACCAACGATCGTAGCATTACCTTTCAAGAATTTAATTCTTACAGTACCGCTTACACGCTCTTGTGTTTCGTTGATAAAAGCATCCAAAGCACTTTTTAAAGGATTAAACCACAAACCGTCATAAATCAAACGGCTATACATTTCATCAACATGAGCTCTTTTATAATGAGTAACATCGCTAGTTAAAGTCAAAGCCTCTAAATCTTCATGCGCTTTAACTAAAACTAATAAAGCAGGTGCTTCGTAAATCTCTCTAGATTTGATACCTACTACTCTATTTTCGATCGTATCAATTCTACCCACACCGTGATTACCAGCAATTTCATTAATTTTAGTAATCAAAGCCACAGGAGATAAACCTTCTCCATCGACAGCTACAGGAGAACCTTTTTCAAAAGTTATTTCTACATATTGAGGTTCATTCGGAGCATCTTCAACCGACTTAGTTAAAGCGTAAATCTCCTCAGGAGGCTCTGTCATCGGATCTTCTAACGGAACCTGCTTCTATACTACGTCCGAGTAAATTACGATCGATGCTAAAAGGTGAAGACTTTTTGACAGGGGCTTCAATGCCAAACTTTTCGCCATAAGAAATAGCTTCCTCACGACTCATACCCCATTCTCTTGCAGGGGCTAAAATTTTAATATTCGGATTTTGGGCAGTAATACCTAAATCAAAACGAACTTGGTCATTTCCTTTACCAGTACAACCATGAGCAACTGCATCAGCACCATATTTTTCCGCCGCTCTAACTAATAACTTAGTAATTAAAGGACGAGCCAAAGCCGTAGATAATGGATAACGATTTTCGTATAAAGCATTTGCTTTAATCGCCGGGAAAGCATAATCAGTGACAAACTCTTCTGTAGCATCTTCTACCAAAGACTCTACTGCACCGCAATCTAAAGCCTTGGCTTTAATCGGACCTAATTCCTCTCCTTGCCCCAAATCAGCGGCGAGGGTAATCACTTCCTTTACCCCCCATTCATTTTTTAAATAAGGAATACAGACAGAGGTATCAACACCCCCAGAATAAGCTAAAACTACTTTATTAGCACGACTCATATTGTTAATTTTTATATCGAAGATAGGACTAAATGCTTATTTTAACTGCTAAGCGTCACAAACACATGATTCTGCAAAAATCTAAAGTCAGGGTTTGTTTATTTTTCCTACTTATAAATAAATTCAAGAAAAATTTACTATTATGCTTGACTTTTTATAATTGGTTCGTTAGCATAGTATATGTCAGCTTAATGGGACTGTAGCTCAGATGGTTAGAGCGCCTGCCTGTCACGTAGGAAGTCGCGGGTTCGAATCCCGTCAGTCCCGTAAATGTATATTTCTTGCTTTACTTAGCTTTGCGGCATTTTAAGTAAAGTTCAAATAATTTGTCTATACTTTCGCTTAAGATTAGTCTGTAATTATTAAGCGGTAAAGTTATCAATGTAATCAATTAGCACTTACTCTGACTAATTATGATTGATTGAATACGATCGTGCTTTTATGATTATAATTAATCTTGCAGTAGAAGTTGGCTACAAATAATTTGACTAAGATAATTATGAGATGAGTATTTTGTTAATCAATATGATTAATCATTTGATATTGACGTTTCTTGATTTAATTGATTAAACTAATCAATTATTGTCAGTAAAAGTACTTCACTAATAAATTATGAAGGAACAATCTAACGAACAAATAGTATCCGAAAAACAAATAAAAAGACTTTACCGATTTTATCTTTATGGTAGATGGCTAGTAGTCTTGATTTGTTGGTTATTAATTATGCCGTGGGCAATCTGGCAATTTAAGGAAACAATTTCTTTATGTCAAGAACAATGTACATGGGCGGCAATACGTATCGGAATGGAGTTTAATCTTTTAGCGGCTGTCGGGATTAGTTTTTGTTTGGGTTTAATCACTTCGGTTTTAGTTTGGCAAAGTACAGTTATTTTGCGAGGAAGATTATCTGATAAACAACATTATTACCTTTCTCAACAAGTCCAAAAAATTAGTAGTCAAGGAAAAAAACATTGGTTATATCGTTGGATTTATCCCGTCAATTATAATTAAAGCTCGAACGATATAAACAAAGATAAAAGATAAAGTATGAAGTATCAATTGATATCCATCGTTAGTTATTGATTATTAAACCTGTCGTATCCTCTAACATCTTTTAGTGCAGATGCACTAGGATCAATTTTATCAATTACACTAAAACTACCATCTGTCTCTAAGATAACTGCACCTGTATCCTCAACTGAGTAACCACCATTAGTACGTATTGCTCCTAATATTTCACCTTCAGTTACTCTTTGTTTTTTCATAATATCCTTTTGCATCTTACCTTGATACAGCAATAAACTAGGCTCACTTTTGATTAGTTTTTGAATCACATCTGAGCGAACAGCTACCCAAGTGATAGCATATTGAATAAAGACAAGTAAAGCAAAAGCGACGATCGATTTACCAAAAGTATCTTTAGTCGAAATTAAAGAACTTGCAAATATAGAACCCAAAGCAATGGTAACAATAAAATCAAAAGAATTCCATTTGGCTAAAGTTCTTTTTCCTGATGATCTTAAAATAAAAACGATCGCAATATAAGAAATTATACCTGCTAATATAACTTCAACAAAAGGATTAAGATTATTAAACATGAGACAAATGATACCTAATTTTTTTATTTAACTAGCCTAATCAAAATTGATTAATTACCCAATCTCTAAATTTGAGTTTATCTATATTTGATCACTAACTAATTAGATTAACTTTAACTTAATTAAAATTATTTAATAACTATCTTAAGAGAGATTTAATTGACCAAAATCAAGCATCATATATATAACAATATATAGATAAATAGAATAATATTAAGCATCAAGGGTTGAAATCCTTAACAGTTAAGAATAGCTAAAAGAATCATTACTAATTACTGATTTATTTCTTCCCACGATAAATCATTGGGATTCCTCCTTCTGGAGTTAAAACCACTCCTCGGCGACGAGGTTTAACTTTTTTGTGTTCAACTAATTCTAAGTTATATTCTTGGATTAGTTTAGCGAGTACTAGCTTCATTTCGTAAGTTGCTAATGCTTCACCGATACAACGACGTACACCACCACCAAAAGCAAAAAATTCGTAAGGTGAATACTGTTTGTCTAAAAATCGTTCTGGTTGAAATTGATCAGGATTAGGATACAAATCTTCTCGTTGATGGGTTAAATAAATACAGCCCATTAAAATAGTACCTTCAGATAATTGATGTCCGAGTAATTCTACGGGTTTAGTAACTACACGAGGAAAGGTAAGCATTGCCACAGGATGTATTCTCAAGGTTTCGTTACAGACTGCACTGAGATAGGGTTGCTTATAAATTGTCATCGCATCTTTATGATCATCTGGCAAATTATTTAATTCATCTAATAATTTATTTTTGACTTCGGGATGATAATGAGTCCAGTATAAAGCCCATGTCATAGCGATCGCTGTTGTTTCATGCCCGGCAAACAAAATTAGCATTAATTCATCTCTTAATTGCTGATTGCTCATGCCTTCACCATTTTCGTCTTTGGCGTTGAGAAGCATTGATAACATATCAACTCGATCGTGATTATCTTCCATTCGACGATCGTTAATTTCTTGATATACTAATTCGTCTAATTCTCTTTGGATACTTAAAAAACGACCCCAAGGACTCCATTTTCCTAAATCTTTTCTCAACCACTCATAGATTAAAAAAGTAAAGTTAATCGGTTGATTAAATGGTTCTAAAAGTGCTTTAATCAGATGGGCTATACGATCGTATTTTTCTCCTTGATTCAAACCAAAAACTACTTGCAAAATAACTTGTAAGGAAATATCTTGCATCATTTCACGAGCGGTAAATACTGAACCAATTTTTTGTTGGCTAAATACTCGATCGACAATTTCATTAATTAATTGCCCATAATAGTGCATTCTTTCACCATGAAAAGAAGGCATCATTAATTTACGCTCTCTTTTATGTTTTTTACCATCTAATGAAAGTAGAGAAGAATTACCCACAATGGGGATTAAAATACCATTTAATTCACCATCAGCAAAGAACGTTTGTCGATCGTTTGTTAATATTTGCCCAATGGCTTCAGGATTATTCACAAAAACCAAATCACCGCTAAAACCTGTAATAGTTGTGGTAAAGATGTCAGGATGTTCGGCTGCCGCTTTTTCCATATAGGAAACAGGATTTAATATCCACAATAATTTTTGTTGCCATTCAGGCATTGATACTTTATTAATTACATTCACCATAAAAACCTTCTTCTAACCAAATCAAATCTATTTTATTTTTAACTTAACATTTACTATCTTGTTATTGTCTGTTTTATGTTTATGCTTTCGGCTAAGGCTTCGTATTCTCAATTCTATCCAACACTGCTATAGTTTAATTATTAGTTATTAATTGTTAGTTATTAATTGTTAATCCTAGACTATGAATATTTCTGTTTTGTTTGTGATTGGTTTAATTGTCATCGCCTATTTATTAGGTTCAATTCCCACAGGTTATCTTTTAGCTTTAGCCCTCAAAGGTATTGATATTCGTCAATACGGTTCTGGCTCAACGGGTGCAACTAATGTATTAAGAACGGTTGGTAAAGGTGCCGCGATCGCTGTATTGTTGATTGATATGCTTAAAGGGGCATTAGCAATTTATCTAGTTAGATTCAGTTACGCTCATCTAGATGCTAACTTGTTACCGACAAATGGTATTGATTGGCTAATTGTTGGTTGTGCCTTATTCGCTCTTTTAGGACATAGTAAATCGATTTGGTTAAACTTCTCAGGTGGCAAATCAGCGGCGATTAGTTTAGGTATTCTCTTCACGATTAATCCTTGGTTGGGTTTATCGACTTTAGCAGTTTTTGTCAGCGTTTTAGGAATTTCTAAAATAGTTTCTTTAAGTTCGATTAGTGCGGCTATTTCGGTTGCTGTTTCGATGTTTTTCTTAATCCCGACTCTTCCTTACCTATTATTTGCCGTAGTTGCCGCCGCCTATGTTATTTCTCGACACACAAGTAATATTAAAAGGATTATTGAAGGTACAGAGCCAAAAATAGGACAAACGGTTTCTACATAATAATCAAAAGAAGCTGATTAGTTTTATTTTCTTTGAAAAATTTACGCATAAAAATAGCCCCCCAGCGTCAAACAAGGGGGATTCAATTAAGGTTTTAAGTAATTAATTATTAATTGTTAAAAGAAAGACAATCACTAATTTTAACTAGCTAAAACAAAATTGACATCACTAGTACCATCAGTGTTACCTTGACCTGATTCAAACAATTCACCATTGATTTCGACGGCGAAAGGAGTACTTCCCATACTGAGATTGTAATCAGTAGCTGAATTAGTATAGCCGACACTACCAATCATTTCTCTACCTGAATCGGTATAGAGGAAAACTAACATTTGATTTTTGTTGTTTTTGTTATCATAAGCCCAAATCACCATATAATCTTCATCTTGATATTCAAAGATTTTTGGTTGACGAGTAGGTTTATAACGACCAGGATCGCCGAAACTTTTATCCAAGAAGCCTTGTACAGAACTTTCTTCAACTACTGCAAAAGCAACTTCTTCTTGAGGATTACGAATAATTTCGTCTTCACCTTCTGGTGCTGTTACGGGTGTAAATTGATTTTGTTGTGCAGCCTTAGCTTCTTTTTTGTCTTGGAAATAATCAACTGCCTTTTTGACACCGATCGCACCTACACCGGCTAAACCGGCACCAATTAAAAGATTACGTAATTTTTTCATATTTTGCTCTTAAACTCACTAATTTATTTATGTGAAAATTCATCACTTCATTATTTTAATCATTTTTTGAACCCTATTGCTAATCGATCGATCGTTACTCAATAAATTTACGTCAGATTTTTTGATTTTTTTTTAACTTGAACAAATACCGCAAAACCCGATTACATCTTTAATTGATCATTTGATAAAGAGAGTTGAGTCTAGAGCTACTCAAAAAAAATTGTAATCAAGGTGGTTTTTTGCTCATAGTTTTGCTACAATATATAACTGTGAAAACAAAAGGGTCGTTGCCCGAGTGGTTAATGGGGGCGGACTGTAAATCCGCTGGCTACGCCTACGCTGGTTCAAATCCAGCACGGCCCATCTGCCTTTGTAGCTCAGTGGTAGAGCACACCCTTGGTAAGGGTGAGGTCACGAGTTCAATCCTCGTCAAAGGCTTTCCTCTATAACCTACACCATACACGGGTTTCAGGGGTTGAGCTTCACGGTAAGAAAGGTTAAGTAAATAGTATAATTCGTGTTTTCTCCTACTTTTCTCCTAGATTAGGCTGATAAATCAACTTATATTAGTATCTTTATACTTAGTTTTCTAGTATTTACCTAGTTAAGCGCTGATAAACAATAAGATTAATTTTCTCCTACTTTTCTCCTAAATCACGATCGCCGATCGATCGTCATGAAGTTTGTTGAGTAATTTGTTAATTGAATTGGATGTGATAGCTACCCGTTCACCTTCAGAAATTGAGTTGTTACTCCTCCAACTCTTAAAAATAAATAAAGCTAAAGTTGTTGACCGATCGCTTTCAACTCTTTAATTAAAGCAGTAGCACAATTACCTTTATATCCCTTTTCTTTGTTTTCTATTTTGGTAAGTATTTCTTTTAATTCCTTGTGTACAGTAGAGTTTTCTTTATTACTAACTTGGTTAGCTACTTGGTTATTATCTAATTGCTTAGCGTAATCTAATACCTCTTGCTTAAACATTTTGGGTACTCTAACAGCGATCGTCTCTGGATTATTCCATCTCGATCGATTAGGTTTTAAATTACTCAGACTAACTTTGTTTATCTTCATGTGTACAGTAGATTTATACTTTTTAAATTCATCATTTTAATCATACACATAGATATAGACGAACGTCAACTGTACAGTAGATTATTACTTAATATATTTTTTGCATACTTATTATTCTTTTTTTGCATAATACATTATTTACTTACATTCACTAATAATATATCTTATGTACAGTAGATTTAAGTGTCTTGAATTCAATTTATTGATAATGAAAGTTTTTAATAGTATATCTACTGTACAATAGAATTATTGAACGCCATCATTAAACAATTATCATTTAATTATTGCATAATGCTTTTTTTGTTCAAACAACTGTACCTATTTCATATGTACAGTAGAGATGTAAGTTAATATTTTTCTGGTAGAGAAAACGATCGCACCAACTCAAACGATCGATAGCTAGATTTTTTAGAAGCGTTTCTAGCCGTGAATAATTAATTTTCAATTTACCCTTGACAAAATGCACAAGGTTGGTGGTAGGATAAAAAGTAATTACCCCATCGTGTAGAAACACAACGGGGCATTAAACCTCAACTTCTTACATAAAGGTTATACCTATGATACCAAACAAACCTACACCTAAGCAAGGTGTGTCGATGTCTGATGTGACAAGTTCATTACTTGATTTAAGTAATGACTTTTTGTTTATTGAGTCAGATTTTGAAGTGATCAGAGTGTTCTTTAACGAAATGGTAGAGCGTAATGACGAAACCATTGATTATGATACCGCTATGTACATAGTCATGACTCATTTAGACCACCTTAAAGACTCACTAGACAAATACAAACAAACAGTTGATCAACTTCATCAGACAGTTGTAAAACTTAAGTAAAGAACCATAACAATAACCGTGCATAACAAGACTAATTACTAGTTGGACTATGCACGGTTTTCCGTTTTGCACCAATTATTTAGGGCTAAATCATTACTTCAAGCCAAAACATGGATAACACTTTTTATAAACTCACCACACAAGAAATAATCAACTTAAAAAATGAGGGAATACTCAACACCCAAACCTTCATTTATTTTTATTTGCGTTCTCTAGATCCATTTGGTAATCAATCAATTAACATCGATCGCCAACAATTTTGCCAACAATTCGGCATTTCTATTAGTTCTTTTAAAAGAGCGGTCAAAAAACTAAGAGAGCGGAAAGCCTTTAAATTCGTTAAAAGTCTTTTAATCACAAGTGAGCCTTTAGAGGTCAAAAGTGAGCCTTTAACCAGTCCAGAACTATTGCCAAATAACGATTTCAGCGACTCTAAGATTAAAGATATTAAGATTAAAGATAATAAATTAGAAGAAAAAGAAAAAAAAGAAAATTATCAACAACAGCAAGAAGATATCGATCGAGTAGTTATTAACGAGAAAAACAAAGTTACTACTAAACAGCAGGGAGAAGTCACACAGAACAAACAGACTATTGAACAGCAAAAAGAAGTGATAGAGAATGAGCCGCTACCAGAAAAACCCTATGAACATGAGCCGTTAATTAGGTTTGTTACTGCTGAGTTTGTCCAAAATTACAACGAACCTAGAGAAAGGGCTAAAGAAAATGCAATTAAACACCTAAGTAAACGGGATAAGGCGATTAAGAAGTGGAGAGAGTATCAAAAATATATTCAAGCTAAAAACTTATCCGATCGTCGTAGTCAGGAACTGTTAGAACGTAAATACAAAGAACAGCGGACACCAGTTAATCTCAAAGCATTAGAAATGCTTAGTGAGTTTACCAAGGCTTTAAAGACTAAACGATCGTGATAATTACCTTAAATTTAATCCTTTTGTTTTAAACTCCTTTTGACTTTGGTAGCCAATTGGAGAACAAAATCGTCATCGTTTAGAATCTCATGACGTGCTTTTGTGTGATTAAGATCTAAAAAATCATCAATAACACGTTCAAGAAATTGTTGTCTTTTAATTCCGCTCTCTTTTAATTTAGACTCCAAAAGAATAAATTTACAATCGGGTAAGCGAAAAACGACTTGCTTGGTATTAGTATCCATAATTTGATAATTTCTGATATTACTTATGCTTGAAAATATTACTTTAATATTAACTGACCAAGACTAACCACCATAATTCAATACGAGCAAAAATTTATTTTGCAATGAGATTACTCTAATAAGTTTTCTACTTTGGTAGCCAATTGGAGAACAAAATCGTCATCGTTTAAAAGTTGCCGCTTTAAATCATCTGTATTATCAAAGCGTAAAAAATCATCAACAGCACGCTCAAGGAATTGTTGTCTTTTCATTCCGATCTCTTTTAACCTAGACTCTAAAAGAGTAAATTTATGATCGGGTAAGCGAAAAATAACTTGTTTAGTATTGGTATTCATATTTTGATAACGTTGATAACATTTAGTATCATATATCAAATAATATCAACGATGTTAATAGAAATATTTCTCATAAAAGTACACTGTAGTGAGGGGGTGTATTTTTTGTTCACCCCCCCTCACTACCATCTAAAATTTGTAACATAAATAAATTTGATTATGTTTAAGCATTTGTATATAGTAGTTTTATGAAATAGCTTAATTATCACTATTATTAACAAATGTAACAAAACCATAAAATTAATACATTTACTCAACTAAACCTTGTTGAGAATTAAGATAGCTTAATGACAATTTTACTTGTTATCATTTATCAAATGATAACAAATACCTATTATCAATAAAGACTACTTTTTTGCAATAAAAAATAGTAATAGTTTTTAAGACAAATATCATGATTGTTTGATTTAATAAATTCTACTTAATTTTATTTAGTAAGCTAATAAAAAGCTGTATTCTTTTATTTATAGTTGTTTAGGCAATTTTAAGATAATCTTATTTTATTAGTACAAAAATAGTATTAAGGGGGGCGGTAAATTTTTGTTCACCCCCCCTTTAAAGGTATAAATCTGAGAATAGCTATCAATAACTAATAAATTAAAAACATATTAGTCTCAGCACATAGATTTTAAATTGTGACATTAACTATTTGTACGAAAACGATAGACAATAATCTATGTTCTAAAATACTTTTAATGATACTTTAAACGGGGCAAAATCATATGCTACAAGCGTATATAGTTAGCACAATAATATTAACGACTTTAAAGTATTACTGTAAAAGAGTTTTCACCGTTTTAGTACTGTTATTGTGTCTTTAGAACCGATCGCTTTTTACTAGATTTATTGTAATATCAGTGTAATTAAATTAAAAGTAAGTTTTAGGTCTTTGAAAATGTAGTTGATTTTTTATTTTTGGTGTTTTTCTTAGCGATTTGAAAATAGGTTTTCAATAGGTAATTTTTCCCCCAGTAAGCTTATAAGATTCCTTAGCTCTGAGGAAGTTTATTTAAACAGAGGTGTAGATTACCGATTAGTGTTTATTTGATATTATTAATAAATTCTGTTATATTCCTTCTTTTAATCATTAATTTATCTTCTGAGTACTACAACCATTAGTGTTATTGTGCATTATGTTTATTTGTGAGGTTTCTGTAGAGGCACTTTTTACTTTGATTTTTCATAACAGTATGGAGCTATATAGGTCTATATAGAAATATCTTCAGTAATAAAACTAAAAAATTATCCCTGACTAAAAACCATTTTGTTAGAGTTATTTATAAATAAATAAACATAAAAAAGGATATTGGAACGACCACGTTTGTAAGGTGAGATAATAGATGAGTATTAAGTTTTCTCAGTATTTTTGGTTAAAACAAGTCGGGTAATTCGATCGATTCATCAGTAGCTAAATAATTGTTAATCAGAGTTGGGACACTGTTACCTACTAAAGATGCGATCGTCGCCAAATCAACTTTACCGCTACGACAAAGATGAGTAGTAAAAGTGTGACGTAAATCATAGAATGGTAGCTTTTTACTAATTAGATCATCATCATATAATCCTTTGATTACTTTATTCCAAACTCGATGAGTAAAGTTTTTACGATCGATGTATGACTTATCTCTAATGCTAGGAAAAACTAAATTAGAATCGTTTTCTATTCGTGGTAAATTGGCGATAATTTCTTGCAGTTTTTTGTTACAGGGGAAAATGCGATCGGTGCCGTTTTTTGTTGTTTGTTTTAATTCATCACTGTAAGACTTATCAAAGATGATATAAGTTTTATCATTACGCACCTTAATATCTTTCCAAGTAAGAGCGATCGCTTCACAAGGACGGCAACCAGTATAAACACGAATAGCGATTAACCCATAATAATAAGAATGATTATAAATGTTTTTATCATGACGATAAGTATTATTTTTAAAAGCATCTAATATAGTTAATGTTTCTTGCTTTGAATAAGATTTTATTTTCTTTTTCTTGGGTGCTTTTATCTTGCTGGCAATATCAGATAAGTAGTTTTTACCTTGGTATTTATTATGAGTAATTGAAAAGTTAATAGCTGAATTTAAGGCTACTAAAACACTTTTACTTGTAGATGGTGCGTATTTTTCAAGCATTCTATCAACCAATTCAGCCACACTATCAACTGTATCAGAATCAATTATTACCTTATCGATAATTGACCATTTATTAGTTTTTGTAGTTTTAGCAATATGGCTATTTTTACTTTTATAATATTCCCATATTTGTTTAAGGGTAATTTGTTTTGTTTGTGATTTAGTTTTAACGTTCTTTTTATTTTTATAGTTGTTATTTAGCTTATATTTACTAACATCACCATCGTATAAACCTAATCTAAGATCGTTATCTAGCTCTAGAGCTTTTAACTTAGCACTTCTATGGTCGTTTAAATTAAGCCACTTGAGCTTACCTACATTAAATGCTCTTTGACTACCTCTGATTGGACAAACAAACTTTAATGCAATCGTACCTTTTGTGTTATAAATCGTGACACGATCGCATTCAGCAGGTCTGTAGCTTTTTGATTCTGTTGTCTTTTCAATTAGTTTCATTTTCTCCTACTTTTCTCCTACTTTTCTCCTGTTTTAGTTAAAAATAACCATCAAAATGAACGATGTCTGTTGCTTAGTAGCTATAGATTAACGAGTTTTTAGGTATTTTATATTGTATCGTATTCTTGGTAAGGGTGAGGTCACGAGTTCAATCCTCGTCAAAGGCTTATTGATAGAAACCTCCTTCTAGAACTACGTTTCAGAGTTTCTAGTTAGAGCTTATCGAAGTTAATGATTAAGTGATTTGTTAGTTTTATCCTATTTTTATCCTAATCAATTGGTTGAAGTAGTATATAAATACTGACAATTAGGCTGTTAGCATTCACGATCGCTTTATTCTTTTCCCTTATTTTTCCCTTAAAAATTAAGAGCTGTTAGAGAAAATATATAAGAAAATGAGAAAAGACAAAAAATCTCAATAATAATCGATCGAGATAATTTTTAGCTAAAACTTTTTTTCTTAACTAATCGTGGATAAATAATATCACCAACTAAAACAACGATCGAGTAAATTGGTAAAATAACAGAGAATTGATAACGTGGTTATATTGGCGGACGATAACAAACACACTCTTTTGCTTCGATCGTCCAGATATTTGAAGCTACAGAAATTAAACCACTTTTAGTATTATGCTCAACAGAGCGAAAGCTTTGCATCGTAACAGACCTCCATCTATGATTTTTATTTGATTAAGGGAACAAAGACCAGCCAGAACACTCCTTACTCCTTACTCCTTACTCCTTACTCCTTACTCCTTACTCCTTCAGCTAAGGCTTTTATTTTACCTAATAGTTTTTTGAGATCGATCGGTTTAGTATCATAATCGTCACATCCTGCTTTCAAGGCTTTGTCTTTATCTCCTGTCATGGCGTGAGCGGTTAGAGCAATGATTGGTATAGATTTTGTTCGCGGATTACTTTTTAGCTGTCGGGTCGCTACAGCCATCAATAATTGGTAAACTCATATCCATTAAAATTAAGGCGGGATTTTCGCTGACACTCATATTAATACCTTCTTGCCCATCAACCGCTATTAAAACTTCATAACCTTTACGGGCTAATCTTCTACTAAGCATATCTCGATTCATTTCGTTATCTTCTACTAACAAAATTCTAGTCATAAGTATAAGTAAGAGCAAATATGTATTTTAAACTGACTGATTTATTTTATCAAAGGATAATTCATCAGCAAAATCGGTAATTTTCTCAAATTTTAACGCACCATGATCAGAACCCCATTTTTGTTCGTTCGTTTTAATATCCATGCCTTATTCCCAACTTACAAATGTATTTGGAGTTAATTCAACTTCACTAATCAAATAGGTAACAACATCACCTTTAGTGATTAAACATTGATTTCCTTCGACGTTACCGTAAAATGTATCATTTTTTTTGGTAAATACCATTGAGCAATTGTATCTTCTTTCGATTGCTTCTGGACTTATCGTCTTTAGAATAGAATGATTATGTCCTGAACCTGCATAAAGCATCGCATCTTTGAGGCTATAATTTTCGACATATACTTTGTCAGATTGAGCCACAAAACGATGAACCCCTTGACGGTAAGGGTTCCACAAATCGTAATCATAGACTTGCTCAAAATAAAAACCAATTCCTTGAAAAAATTCCCATGGTAAAGGGCGGAAAAACACATGGATGTGAGCGAAATCTTTGGGGTTACTAGAAGCTTGTTTTTTGTTACTAAATTCTCCTGCTAAGCAAGTAGCTAAATTTTGTAGTAACTTTTGCTCGTTATCATTAGTCATTTAATCTCAATCTCAACCTAAATTTTAGTTACTTAATATTATGAAGGATGCTCCTAATTGTTAATTATTAATTCTTTTATATTTTTATCTCTGAAGAAAAGGAAGCCGTAGTCGCACCTTTACCGCTACTGGTTTTGATCGTCTGAAACACGAAACCTCAATTGAGGATTGACAAACCAAATTTTTTCTTCAGCACTAGCTCGATTGTATTGAGTTATCAAAACAAAAGTACCATCTTCTTGGATTGTATATTTAGCAACCGCAGGCATTGTCTCAGCATAACCTTGATTCCTTGTAGCAGTCTTCCTTGAAGAGGATTATCATGATCAGCAATTGGTACCAAAATAGTTGAACCTTTCAATTCTTCTTTTTCATCCCAAATCTGATTCTCCTTCCCAACTCATTTTAAAAGGAGTTTGAGCTAAATTTGGGTCTATATTGTTATCTTGACATAAACTAATAACTTGAGGATCGTTTTTGTCTAAACTAATTATTTCAATTTCTGAATTAACTTCTTCTAAATGACTAAAAGCAAGGTGATGAACGCTACGTAACTATTGCCAACGACCTAAGGATTTCTCGACAAACTCAATAATACTCATAAAAAACGACAATCAAAAGGGCAAATCAATGAACAATGAACAATGAACAATTAAAAGAGGCAAGAGTAAGTAAAAAACTAAAGGCTAAAAGCTAAAAAAAGCTAAAAGCTAAAAGCTAATAAGCCCCCCTTAGGTAAGGGGGGTTGGGGGATTTATTTATTTATCGCCTTATTTAATGAACTTGGTTTAATCTAATTAAAATTAACTATTATTAGACTTCTGTGATACTTACAATACGACCACCTGAACGATGAATACGTTGTATTTGAGGAGTCATTTTGTCACCAGAAACTAAATAAGTAGTATTGCTAACTCGACGAGGAGCATCAAATTTAGCACCTTTAACCACAATTTTAAATTGCTTTTCACTTACTTGTCCAGAACCTAGTGTCCACCTTTACTAGGAACATTAATTTTGTTATCACCATTAGTGGCAACAGCATCAACTAAACGAGAAGATTTAACCGCACTATCAACAGCCGCATAGCCATTGTAAATATTTAACATACGGTTGTATTCAGATTGTTTTTGACCAATTTGAGTACTAGCACCTCTGTAGTAAGGTACAATATTGTCACCAAAATTATCTTGATATTCATCGCTATCTAGATAAGAATCAATTTCGGCTTCATATCCTTGTTCGATCGTGATTTTAATGTGCTCAGAAAGTTCTTCTTGAGATTGGGGTGCACGTCCTAATAAATGTTTAAAATTAAGTTCAATAAAACGATAAGGTGCGCAATAGATTGAAAGTAACGGGTACGATAAAAATCAGATTTAGCAACTTCACGGATAAAGTCACGTACTGAAATGTCACCATTACGTAAACGAGATTCTGAACTAGTTAGACGCTCACTTTCCATAATATGAGGATTTCCTAGTACCTGACGGTAAACCGCACGAATCACTTCATCTAAGTTATCTTTAGATTGTGGACGTAATTCTACAGCTGTATTTACTAAAACTAAGCTCATTGCTTACTCCTATGAATGATTAAATTTGCTAATTATATTTTGGTTTTTTTATTTATTATTAATTAAAAGCTTTTTATTTGTTAGGCTCTTAATTTTAATCAACGATTTATTATCAAAATAAGGGCAGAAGGAAGAATACTCAACCTTGCCCTAAATTTAAAAAATTAATTGATTACTAATTACACAGGTGTAATACTAGCTATCATCCACCTTGTTTGTGGATACGTTGATATGTTTCTGAAAGTTGAGCATAAGGAACAAAATAAACTTTGTTACTACGACGGAATCTAGAAATACGGTTAATCGCTTTACTAGTAGGATAACCAGTAACTTCAACACGATAAACTTTTCCATCTTCTCCTGCACCCGCACCTTGACGAGATTCAGCCGCTAAAGGAGGCTCTTGGAAAGCCCAACCACCACCTGATGAACCACCAGAAGGAGGTCTCACAGCGATCGGAGATTGTTGAATTACTGCTTCTGCCAATACTGGTTTTTTGCCAGAAAGACTACCTTTAAAGTCGCTACTAGATGCACCACGAAGCATCGCAAACATATGGGTAAATTCCACCATTGTCCGATTATTTGAGGTTTTGTAACCACGGTGGTAAGGAACTATATTTTCCCCGTAGTTATCTTGATACTCATCACTATCTAGATAAGAATCGATATCCGCTTCATATCCTTCAGTATCTAAAATAGTACTATGAGTTCTTGTTTCTTCTAAATTCTCAGGTGTACGACCTAAAAAATGTTTGAAGTTAAGCTCAATAAAGCGATAGCGAGGACAAGTCTCGAAAAAACGAGATGTATAAACGTCACTTTTTGCTACAGCACGAACAAATTCTCTGACACTCAACGCGCCTAATTTAAATTGTGATTCGGGTACAGTTGCCCGTTCACTTTCCATTACATAAGCGTTACCTAGTATTTGACGGTAAACAGCTCTAATAATGATTTCTAATTCTTCTGAACTACTATTCGGAGTTCTTTCTATAGGTGGTGTTTCTTAAACAAACTCACCCCAAGAGTACATGCTGGCCCAAAAACCATTAAATTCCTCCACTACTAATGATATTGATTATGGTTAGTTTTAAAAAAAATTAACAATTTTTCAGTATTTTACTAATCAGTTAGCAAAACAGTTTTGATTTAATAAAACCTTTATATTGGAGATTAATTATTAATCGGTCAATTAAGTTGTTTAACTAATAATTTTACTTGTTTATTACTTAAACACTTCATATTGTCTCACTCTTAGACTAAAGGATTGACGACTATTTAGCGAATTATAATTCTTTTACCCGTCGATCGTTTTAGTTATTAAATGATCACCAATCATTTTTATCTCTATATTGGTTAATATTTAACAAGAATTTGTGCTTGATTATCGTTAATATTTGTAACAGTTGAAGATCAATCAAACAGGTATTGTTAACTATTGTTAATTTCTTTAATTATTCAAGGAGTTGTGAGCAAAAAAGATATAGATTATAGAAACGCAATTATAAAATCAAAAATTAATATTTAACCCCACCATATATGTACCAAGTTTTTAAAGATTTTTTAGAACAGGACATATCACAACGTTTTGAATTACGTCCTCGTGATATTCCCGCAGGGTTAGAATCGAAAAAAAGCCAAAGGGAAAGAAATCCAGCCACGATCGAAAGTTGGTGTTATCAATGTCCGCAACTAAGGAAAATTCGTTACACTTATATTGATGCAGGAGAATCTGCCCAAATTTTTAATAGTGTAATTTATCCCGCTCATCACTACGATTTACCTTTATTAGGAATTGATTTTTTGACTTTTGGGAAGAACAAAAATCTGGTAGTTTTAGATTTCCAGCCTTTATTTCAAGAGCAAAAATATTTAGACAAATATATTAAACCAATGACACCAATCAGAGAAAAATATGCTGATTTGGCTCAAAATTTGGAAATGAAATTTTACGATGCTAATCGTTATTTCTCTCGTAATTTACTTTTTGCTAAAACTGATCCTGATTCGATTCAAGAGCGTCTTTTTCCTGCTTACAAGGAGTATCTTAATCTTTATTGGCAAATGGTTGAACAAGCCGAGCCTTTATCCAATCCTGATGATATTGAAAGAGTCGTTCAAGCCCAAAAGACTACGATTGATATAGTGCCGAAAGAGATCCCGCACACGGCTTATTTACTAGTTATTTTGGCAACGAATGGGCTACTCGCTTTTTACATGAATTTTTATTTGAAGATTCTGTACCCTCAACCGTTACTAATTAAAATTAGTTAATTATTATTTTTTCTTAAAATATAGCAATTATCAGTGTAGTGAAGTAAATATCGATCCCCCTAATCCTATCCCCTCTATCCCCCTTTGAAAGGGGGAGGAAGTGCGGATGCTTCGCTTTTATTTTGTGGTAGGACTTGCAAATATTAAGTATATATACTTCAAAAGCAATGATAAACGCTACATTAAAACCGACTCGATTAATTCCGATCGTCAAAAATTAGGGATTTTAATTCTCCATTCTCCATTCTCCATTCTCCATTCTCCATTATTAACAGTGTCTTTATATAAAAAATTTTTAGATTACGCAATTCAATATTTACAACAGAATTTAGACTTAAAAGATTATCCTATACCCGCAGGATACGAGCAGAAAAAAACCATCACAGGTAAAGGTAAAAAAGAGCAAGAAGTTGTAACAACTAGTTATGGATATTGTTCGCCTAAACTAAGGCAAATAAGAGCCGCTCATGTAGAAGGTGGTGATTCTTTACAAGTTTTAAATTTTGTAATTTTTCCTAACTTAGATTACGACTTACCTTTTTTTGGTGCAGATTTAGTTACCTTACCAGGCGGACATTTGATTGCGATCGATATGCAACCATTATTCCATACTGAAGAATATAAAGATAAATACAGTAAACCAATCTTACCGATGTTTGCTGAATATCAAAAAGAATTACCTTGGGGAGGAGACTTTCCCGCAGAAGCCCAGCAATATTTTTCACCTGCTTTTTTGTGGACTCGTCCAGACAAAGATGAAGTGGTGGAAAATACTGTTTTTAATGCTTTTAAAGACTATCTTCATGCTTATGTTGATTTTGTTAAAAAAGCTGAATCGATCGAGGATAAATCGCAATTAGAGCAAATAACGATCGCTCACAAAAACTATATCAACTACCGAGCCGAAAAAGATCCTGCCAGAGGAATGCTAACCAAACTTTATGGTACAGATTGGGCAGAAGAATATATTCACGGATTTTTGTTTGATTTAGAACGAAAGTTAGTTATTACTAATTAAAGGTATCTGTTTAAAAAATTGTCAGGGTGCAAGGTTTGCACCCTTAATTACTCCGATACTTTTGAATGCCAGAACCCCCCTTAGTCCCCCCTTTTAAAGGGGGGATATAGACTCATGTTGAAGATTATTATTCGATTCCCGGTCGCTTGAAATAAAGAAAAAATGAGCGTTCGCACCCAATTATCCATCGTCAATTATCGATTATCTGTTGGTAAAATAAAGAAATATTGAGATATGTAATCTAAAATATGGCAGACCAATTAATCAGAGCAACAGCGGCAAATGGTGGTATCAGAGCAGTCGGTGTAATTACCACTAGAGCAGTACAAGAAGCAAGAGATAGACACAAACTTTCTTACGTAGCAACCGCCGCACTAGGTAGAGCAATGTCGGTCTGGGTTGTTACTTGTTTCGAGTATGAAAAAGCCAGAATCGAGAGTTAATCTTAAAATTAAAGGAAATGGCCCTTTAGGTGGTGTTTTAGTTGATGCTGGTTTGGATGGTACAGTTAGAGGATATGTTAGCAATCCCGCTGTTGAGTTACCTCCGAATGAAAATGGAAAATTAGATGTAGGTGGTGCGGTAGGAAATGATGGTTTTTTGTATGTAATCCGTGATGTTGGTTATGGCTATCCTTATTCAAGTACTGTAGAACTAGTTTCTGGAGAAGTAGGGGAAGATGTCGCTCATTATCTAGCCACCTCTGAGCAAACTGCATCGGCTTTGCTTGTAGGAGTTTTTGTGGGGCAAGAAGGTGTTGTCGCTTCTGGAGGGATATTATTACAAGTATTACCGAAAGCGGCAGAGGATGATTCTTTAGTCGCTACTTTAGAATCTCGTGTGAGTAGCTTAGCTGGTTTTACGCCTTTGTTAGTCCAAGGTAAGAGTTTAGAAGATATTTTCACACAATTATTAGGTGATTTTGATTTAAATATCTTTCCTGAAGTACAGATGATTAGATTTAATTGTGGTTGCAATTTCGATCGTATGTTGGGGGCGTTGAAGTTATTGGGAGTATCGGAGTTAGAAGATATGATTCTTAAAGATGGTGGTGCTGAGGCTACTTGTCAATTTTGTAATGAAGTTTATCATGCTGATGTAGATCATCTTAATGGATTGATTAAGGATTTGAAAGCATCATTAATAACTAAGAATTAATAATTGTTTTTGATAATGGTGTTGGGTTTCGTATTACATAAAATCGTATCGTTGAGATAGTAATATTTTTGAAGCTCAACCCAACCTACTCGATATCGATCGTACTTTTTTTAAGTTAGTGAATTAAATACTCTCAATTTCCCAATCAGTGATAAATCTACCATTAGGAAGAGTCAAATTCCAATATCCATTACCTAAAATACTTGGTTCAAATCCAGTCGCTCCAGTAAGATCGACTTCGTTCATTGCAATACTTCCTTCTATTCCTTCAAGATTGGCATCTCGCAAATTGACAATTTCTATACCGATGTCATCCATAATAGCTTCTTTCAAATTAACCCCTTCCATATTACATCCGACAATCATTCCTTCGACCATGTGAATACGAGCCAAATTAGCTCTTTCGAGATTGGAGTTGGAAATATCCTCAATAAAGGCCCCCTCAAGATTAGTTTCAATAAGGGTAGTGTTATCAATAGTAGCCATTTCCAAATTAGCTCCACTCAAATTAGCTCTAGTGAGATTAGTACTTTTCAAATTAGCTCCAACCAAGTTCGCTCCACTCAAATTAATTCCTTTCAAATCAAGTCCTTCCAAATTGACCCCGTTTCTCCACCTGAGCATAACTCCAGAAAAATTCTTTCCCAGCATTATATCTTCTAATTAGTTCTTCGTCGAGTCGGATTTATCATTCAAATAACCAAATACTTTACCAACTCAATCATAGAGTAACTCAACTATGGTCAAGCCGTATCAATTCTAACTTCTAACTAGTAAAAACATTCTGATCACATAATCAAACAATGGTGTTGGGTTTCGTATTACATAATTGTATTATTGAGATAGTAATACTTTTGAAGCTTAACCCAACCGACTAGCTACAAGCAAACTTAAAAATATTGAATCAGATAAGTCTATAAAAGAGTTTAATTTATTAAACGTACTCTGTTAGCCTTGTCAATTTATTGCAAGGCGGATTTAGTCAAAGGGTGCAAGCCTTGCACCCCTACTTATTACTTGTCTATCCCTGCGGTTAAAATTTCATGTCCTGATTCGGTAACTAAAACATCATCCTCAATTCTGACACCAATTTCGTGCCAATGTTGAGGAATCTCAGGTTGCTTTTCGGCTGGAGTGATAAAAGGCGAAATATAAATACCTGGCTCGACTGTAACCACATTTCCTGCTTCAAATTTAACCCAGTTGTCGGCATCTTCTTTATATCCTCCCGCATCGTGTACGTCTAAACCTAACCAATGCCCTGTGCCGTGCATATAAAAGGGTTGATATTCTTTCTTTTTGATGATTTCTTCTAGTGTCTCCTGTCAGTAATTTTAATTCTTTTAAACCTTCTACAATTACCTCTACTGCCTTATCATGGAATTGATTATAAGTATTACCAGGTTGTACTAATTCGATCGCTTGTAGTTGAGCGGATAACACTAACTGATAGATGTCTTTTTGCTGAGGGGTAAATTTACCATCTACCGACCATGTACGAGTAATGTCGCCGTTATAATAACCATAAGAGCAACCCGCATCAATTAACAGCAAATCTCCTGCTTCCATACGCCGATCGTTTTCAACATAATGTAAAATACAAGCATTACCACCAGAAGCGACGATCGAAGGATAAGCAATACCATCACCACCATGACTGCGGAAAGTATGCTCTATCTGTGCTTGAACTTCGTATTCATAACGCCCAGGGGCGATCGTTTCTTTGGCTTTTTGATGGGCGATAACTGATATTTCTGCCGCTTTTTTGAGCATGGTAATTTCAGCTTCACTTTTAATTTTTCTTAATGGATGCAAAATAAAATTACTATCTTCTAAACCGACAGGGCAAGTGCCTCGTTTAGAATAAGTAGCCATCAGTCTTTGCCAGTGATAGATTATTTTCTCGTTAAATTTTAAATCTCTACCTAAATGATAATAAATACGATCGCCTGTCACCAAATATTCAGGTAACTTTTGGTCTAATTCATCGATCGAATAAACAATATCTGCACCATAAGCCTCTTTAGCTTTTTCCACACCACAACGATAACCCGTCCAAGTTTCTTGAGCTAAATTTTTAGGTTGCACAAAAAGAATAAATTGATGCTCAGTATGATTAGGAGCAAAAACCGCTACCGCCTCGGCTTCATTAAAACCTGTCAAATAATAAAAATCACTATCTTGACGATAATTATATTCAACATCATTGTGCATAACAGCATGGGGTGCACTACGAAAAACTCCGACACCTTTACCAATTGCTCGTACAAATTTTTGGCGACGTTGTTGATATTCACTCGTAGAGATTTTCATGGTCAAGATTATTTTTGATAAATTAATGTAAACTTATCTCTCGATTTTAACTTTACTTTGTTGGTTGAGGAGTAAAAAATTTAGCTAATTCTCGATTGCCTTATCAATCTTATTAAAAATTATTATCAATAAAATCTGACAAACTCTTGCGGTTTTTAGGTGAAAAAGTATAAAATTTAACTGAAAGATAGTTTATGTTACTATACCAATAATAAACATTTTTCGTAATTCGCAATTATTTATTAAATATTATGACTACTAACACCTTAATTTCAACCACTGCACTTAATTATAACTTCGATTCGATTGTCGATGAAGTAAAAGCATTACTGGACAAGGGAAGCGTTAATTTATCTCAACCAATTTATGTTTTAGCTAACTATATTCCTGCTCGTGAATGGTTTGCTGTAGAGATGGAGTTAGAAGAAAAGGGTTATTTACTCCGTGACAAAATTAGAGATATATTAGCCACCCAAAGATGGGATAACGATTAAAGTTAAACTAACGAAGATAAATCTCAATTATCTTAGATTATTAACAAAAAAGAAATTACCTTCGTTTTGAGCAATTATGCAATCGACATATTGCTATTACTCATTAAATAAAATTAGTTAGGAGAGTTTAACTTTTCTAATTCCGCTCTCAAAGCAATTATCTCTGTGGTTAAATCCTGTATATCAGTGTAAGGGTCATTTACAGGAGCGTCAATTTGTATTTCTTGAGGTGAGGTAGTAGTCATAGTAGTCGTCGCTGTCTGTCGATTTTGCCAAAAATCTTCAATGATTTGACGTGCTTCTGCCTCAGTTAATGTGCCTTTTACCACCCATTCTTCTGATTTTTTTTGCCATTCAGCATTTACTTTTGCGATCGCTTCGTTTCTTTTTTGGGTATCTTGCAATGTTTCTACTGCATCTGCTGTTGCCCCAACTACTGTACGCAAACTTTGTTGCAAAAAACTTAATACGTTGTTTTCAGTCATAATTTTTTACTTGATATAATAACTATAAGAATATTCTCCCATACTATAATTTAACGTCATCACCCTTTAGATTGATAATAGTGATAACCTCACCTAAAAGTTAAAAGTTGAAAGTTAAGAGTTAAAAGTTAAAAGTTAAATTAACGGTAAACCAATCTTATCGCTAGGTGTATTTCATTATTAATTATTAATTATTAATTGTTCATTGTTTGTGCGATCGCTTTTGTTAATCCTTCTAAGGTGTATTGTTCGGCTTCTATGTCAACTCTTTGTAATAATTCTTGACAACTAACGGAAGTTTGCGGTCCAATTGAAGCAATTTTGATATTTTGTAATAGAGAATCAAAATCAAGATTAGAATAATCTTTTAAAGCATCTTGAACTAAGGTACAAAAGTTTTTGACTGTTTTTGAACTAGCAAAGGTAATTACAGTAATCTGACCTTTTATTAAAGCATACCAAACATCTCGATCGATCTCATTAGGACAAGCAGATTGATAAGCACTCACTTCATCTACTATTGCACCTTGCGAGGTTAATTCTTTTACTAATAATTCTCTGCCGCCAGTCTCTACACGAGGAAAGAGAATTTTTTGCCCCGATAACGTTTCAGGAAAATTAACGACTAAAGAATCAGCAATAAAATCAGGAGGAATAAAATCGGCAGTTAAATCGTATTTTTTCAGAAAATGAGCTGTTTTTTTACCAACCACAGCTATCTTGAGATTCTGTAAATGAGTATTGTTTTTATTAGCACAAGACAAACGCTTGATAAAAGACTCTACACCATTAGCCGAGGTGAGAATCAACCAATTGTAATTATCGATATTTTCGATCGCTTTATCTAACTGTTGCCATGTAGAAGGGGGCTTAATCACTAAAGCGGGTAATTCGAGTACGGTTGCACCTTTTTCTTCTAACATCTGCCGAAAAGTATTGCCTGATGAAGCGGCACGAGTAACCAAGATAGTTTGATGTTTGAGAGAAGAAAGAAGAAGACATAGAGCGATCGTTTTAAGGTTTATTACTATGCAAAATATTTTACAGTAGTTGACGATCGATATGTATAACTTAAATCATCGTCAGTATCAGGATTGGGAGGATTATATGATTAACATGATTAAATATTTATGATTGACTTATTTTAAAATTTTTATAGTAATTATTGGTGACATAAAGTTCAAACCAATCCCCCTAAATTCCCCTTCACAAGGGGGGCTTATTGATGACGACTTGCACCTCACAAGTATGGAAAAAGCTAGAATTAAAGCAAAAAATTTTTGATTGATGATAAATCATTTATCTTTACTATAGAGAAGAATTTTTGAGTTAATATTAAAAGTACGATCGATCGAGTAAAAAAAGAGAAAATGATTATTAACAATTTACCAGAAATATATCAAGTTGACGATTATCTTTGGTTGCAAAAAACGATCGATATTCTCATAGCAAATGATTTAGATAAATTAGATATTGATAATTTGATTGAGGAATTAAAAACTTTGGGTAAAAGAGATTTTAATAAAGTTAGAAGTTTATTACGTCAAATTATTATTCACTTGCTACTTTTAGAATATTGGCAAGAAGAATATGATGATAATCATCGTCACTGGCAAATAGAAATAATTACTTTTCGAGATGATTTGAATAATAGTTTAACTACAACTTTATACAACAAACTAAATAACGACTTAGAAAATATTTATCAAGTAGCAGTTAAATTAGTTACTAAAAAAACGAACTTTTCTGCTAGTGTTTTTCCTCTCAATTGCCCTTACTCTCTAGACAAAATTTTAGATGATAATTGGTTACCATAAGTTTAATAAGTCGTAGATAAGTTGAGCTTGAGAAAAACTTTAAAACTAGTCTAATTATTTAATGTTAAGAAACTTAACGTCTGAGCTATATTTCCTATCATAAAAGAAGCGTTAAATTGAAAAAATATTTAATTATTGTAAAAATAATTTAATTAGCTAAAAGAAACAGATTAGAATAACGATTAGTTATTTATGAAATAAAAATCTAAACAAAAATGCACTGGTATATTAAAGTAATTAAACAATATGTTAATTTTTCTGGGAGAGCTAGAAGAGCAGAATATTGGTATTTTGTTCTCTTTAATTTTTTAATTTCTCTAGGTTTAGGATTTATTTTAGGATTTGTTGATGCGTTATTAGGGAATAATTCAAGTGGAATCAATATTTTGTCTTTGATTTATAGTTTAGTTGTTTTCTTACCTGCTTTAAGTGTTTCTATTAGACGACTTCATGATACCGGACGTAGTGGATGGTGGCTTCTAATTGGTTTAATCCCCTTAATTGGTACAATAGTTCTTATTGTCTTTTTCGCTCAAGATAGTGAGCCAGGAGAGAATAAATATGGTAAAAATCCCAAAGGAATGTAATTATCAAAATCGATCGTTTTCTTGCTCAAAAATTGAATTTTTAAGAATAAGCAACTTTTAGTTATGTTTGGGTTACTTATTCTAATTCATGGTTAAAGTTTTGAGATTGACGATCGACTGTTATAGTCTATTAATATCTACTAATTTTTAGTTTAAAATACTCATTCCTTTTTGAACGGCTTCTCGACTCGCAATTTTGTCGTGCCATTTTTGTACATGAGGGAATTTATTCATATCTACATTCTTAGAATAGTTTGCTATCCAAGGGAAAAGGGCTATGTCTGCGATCGAATAATCTCCTGCGATAAAATCATTATTGGCTAATTGTCTTTCCATTACGCCATATAATCTTAAACCCTCTTTGGTATAACGATCGAGTGCATAAGGAATCGGTTCGGGTGCATGAACAATAAAGTGGTTTGCTTGTCCGAGCATTGCTCCTACGCTACCTACTTGAAAGAATAACCACTGCAAAACGTTATAACGCCCTGCTACGTCAGAAGGGAAAAAGCGTCCTGCTTTGTCGGCTATATACATTAAAATTGCACCCGATTCAAAAATAGAAAGAGGTTCGCCATCAGCGGTGTCATTATCCACGATCGCAGGTATTTTGTTATTAGGGCTAATCTTTAAAAAGTCTGGCTCAAATTGCTCGTCTTTACCGATATTGACAGGAATAAGATTATACGACCATCCTAATTCTTCTAGTAAGATAGGTATTTTGTAACCATTGGGCGTTGTCCAAGTATATAAATCGATCATAGTTTGTGATTTAAGTTATCAGTTGTATTTCTAACTTTTAGTATATTATCAAGGTTTATTCCCGATCGGATTAAGTACCTATCCAAGTTAACTTGTAGATTTTTTTGTAGGGGTGCAAGGTTTGCACCTTTATATTGAGTGAGAATTACTAATAATTTTAATAGCTTATTTTCTAGTCAACTATTTACGCTTCCATCGGGCATAATAGTATTGTCAAAAACCACTCGACTAAACCAAGACATCGCTCTAAATAATAGCGTAAACCAAATCTGGTCAACTTTTCTACCTCACCTCAATACAACATCGACATCACCGATAGAATAATCAACTTACCTTCTGGACAACTACAGGGATTGTTTTAATTAACGATAAGATTATTTACTAAAATATAGTTTAATTAAATAAAAATTAATTCGAGTATCGTTCCGTGAGTAGTTTTAAACGGTGTTTATTAGCCTTCTCAATTTATTGCAAGGCAGGTTTTATATTCTTTTTGATACTGTTTTTATACTGTCTCAAACTTAATTTAGACAACTAACTATATTATCTGTCTAATTTGGAAAAGAACAATATGGTGATAAGGAAAATAGTTTTACTTTAGTGAATTATTGAAGCAATACGATCGAGGTAGAAATCAATTTACGAAAAATCTTTCTTTAGGATCATGTGTATCTCTGTTCAAATTGTAAAACTGAATGATAAGCACTAAAAAAAAAGATCATGGAAAAAGAGACATTATTCGATAAATTCTTCCGAGATAGCGATGGTAATATTGTCATCGCCCAACCACCAAACCCACCCGTCATCCTTTGGGGTGTAGCTAGTTTGCTCAAGCTAGTTTTTGACAGTGGTTTGACCAATATAGCATTAGACTTAATTGCTTTTGGTAGTTTGTTTACTTGGGCGTGGCTTGAATTATTTCAGGGCGTTAATTATTTTCGCCGATTATTGGGTGCGATCGTATTAGTCAGTTTTGTGGGATTGAGAATCTACAGCCATAACCCTATTTAAACTTCAATTGGCAAACTTGCTTTTGAAATTTAAGACGATCGTGTCAACAAATAAGAGGATAATGGGCAAATAAATGATGAAATAATTGCTATCAGCATTCAGATTTTGCCCATCCTAATTTTTCTAAAAGAATCGGAATTTTAAAACCATTAGGTATTGTCCAAGTGTATAAATCAATCATAGTTGTGATCTCTATTTAAGGTCTATTTTTTACTTCTATCATATTACTCACCTTTACTCTATTTACCTTCATTATCATCTCTCAAGCTTACATCTTCTTTAGCACCAAATTATCAAGTGTCAGTACATTTAGCTTGACAATTTAATTTAGGTTTCGAGAATATCTGTGACTTATTTTGGCTCATTATTTAGTTATTTTCTAAGCTTTATTTTGACTTTATTTTTTGATTTGACTGTTTTCTTTTTTCTTAACTTGCCACTAAGGAATGATTATTTTTGTGATTATTAATTCTGTGTAGCTGTTATTTAAAAAGTTGGTTTTCTTGATAAATAATGGGTAATATCTATATTTATCATCACTAAAAATTAAGATGAAGGTGATTAAATAAGTTAAAATAAATTATTTGGAATATAAAATCTATGATAAAAAAAAGAGTTTTGATTTTAGATAATGATCAAGAACAACTTGCACTATTTACAAGAATATTAAAAACTGCTAACTATAAAGTAATTATTACCGAAGACGAATTAGAACTGATAAAATTAATTGAAAATGAATATCCTGATGTAATTTTAATCAGCGATAATTTAAGTAAACAAAAAAATATCTATTCAATTTGCCAAACAATTAAGTCATCAAATTTAGCTGAAAATATTCCAATTATTTTTATTAATGGTAAACAAGATTTACTAGCAAAAGAAATGATGTTTAATGCGGGAGCTTCTGATTATATTAATTATCCCTTTAGCTCTATAGAGATATTAAACAAAATAGATAATCAATTTCAGATTAAAACTCTTCAAGAGCAGTTAAAAGAAAAAACAAGCCAATTACAGAAGCTAATTCCTTACTATAAGAAATTAAAATTAGCTTTAGAAAAAACACAACTAAAGTTAAATAATTTAACTCAAAAAGATCAAGAAAATATTTTTGCTAACCAACAAAAATTTGAACAAACTTTAGAAAAAGAATGGTTGAGGGGTGCTCGTCAACGCTCTTCTTTTGGTGATGTTACTCAAGCTAATATTTCTGTGATTGTGGCACAGTTAAATAACTTTGATTCTTACCAAGATTATCATGAAGCTCAGTTAGTTCAAAATTGCTTAGAATTAGTCTCAGAAGCTTTAACTACGATCGTTAAAAGACCGGGTGATTTGGTTGCTAATTTAGATCAGGGTAAATTTGCCATTTTATTACCTAATACAGCTTCTGAAGGTGCAAAAGCCGTCGCTGAAAAAATTCAAACCGAATTAGATGATTTAAAAATACCTCATAATTATTGTAATTTAAGTGAATATATGAGTTTTAGTATTGGTATTGCTAATGGTATCCCAACTCAAGGTTTGCCACCGACTCTTTTAATTGAAGTAGCAAATAACGCATTGACTAAGTCTTTAAATTCTAAAACTAAAAATGCGATCGAAATTGATAATATTTAAAATTTAAAATTTAATCTGAACCCCAAACAAATATCAAGTAAAATATTTTCCACCCATGTTCAGATTTTAAACTCTCATCACCCGAACTGAATCGATAAATATAACCCTCAAATAATTGACTACTCGAACTAATTAGACGATTTCGACATTATTGGTTTTCTGATTCATTTGATCGCTTACTTTTCTCAAGACACCATTAATAAAACGATGACCATCTTCATCAGAATATTCTTTAGCAATTTCTATAGCTTCATCGATCGCTATTCTATGAGCTAAATTTAAATATAACATTTCCGTCACGCAAATACGAATAATGTTTCCATCCACCTGAGTTAATCTAGCTAAACTCCAACCTACCATTACTTCTTCAATTAGCTCATTAACTTCTTGTTCATTTTCTTGAACAAGTTTAATTAATCTGTTGGCATAATCTTTAACTTCTCTTCGATTAGATACTTGAACAAAATTAGGAATATCAAGTATTTCACCTAAATTATTAATTGCATTTTGAGTCAAATTAATCGACTCTTTAAGCATATTACGAGCAGTAGTTATATTATTCGTCCTAGTTTCGCTTTTTATTAATTGAGTATTACTACGATTTAACTCATCAGCTGCGGTTTCTAGTGCCATTTTAACTTCTAAAGTTAGAGTCCGAGTTGTTTTTAACAACAAATCTTCTATTTCAAAATCTCCAAGTTTATCTGTTTTACCTCTAAGTTGACTAATACTCAGTAAGGCTAATATTCTAGCTATTCTTTGAGCTGATTTACCCCTGTTAACTGATTTATTTTTATTGGCTGTAGTGTTTTTGTTGCTCATTGTGATAAATAAATGTCTAATTCAAACTCGATCGAGTTTGATCATGATAACTTATTTTCTCGGGCGAATAAATAACTAATTTTTATCTTGAAAGAAAAATATTGATTAAATAACACTTAATAATATGTAGTTGATTAAATAATACTTAATAATTAGACATAGTTATTTTAGGACTTTTTACATAAGTATATATGCTTAAAATAATCGAAATATTACATTTGATAAACAAAATATCTCGTCCTTAAAAAGATTTGATAACCTGAAAATAAGAAGTAAAAGAAATGAGCATAAAAATTATAACTTAAAGAATGAAACATTTTTGCGATGACTGGATTCAAGAGTGGTGCGAAAATAATGGATGGAGTGATTGGTTTTTAGAGTGTACAGATTACTGGGCTTTTCCTCCTCATGCAGTTATGCCTTTACCAATTCCTAAAGAAACATTAATTGAAATTAAAGCCGATAAAGGATTATCTCCTCAAGAAAGATTTTGGGTTTTAATTACTATCTCTGTCAGTTTATTTGGTGGTATTTTTAGTTATTTGACCAATTGTCCAATGCCTTTGGTTTTGGCTTTTGCCTTTACCGCATTTGTTGTCGGTAATATGGAAGTAGAGTAATAAATGATAGTAAAGTGATAATAGTTAAGACAATTAAAAACTTAAAATTATTTGCTCTAACTCCTGAACTTGTAAAGGTTGACTAACTAATTCACAATTAAAGTATTCTGTAGCAGTCTCGACTAAAGTATTAACGATCGTTTCTATGGATAAATTATGATTAATTTGACTGAATGTCATCTTAGAAGAAGGAAAGACTTTTTGATATAAATCTCGATCGGGATTTAAAACCATCGAACCATGTTGTAATATATACTTACCTTTTTTGAGTTGGGCACTACCAATAAACTTGTTACCTCGATTGTCAACTAAATCCGCATTAGTTGCTAAAGCAAAACAGTTATTCGATTTAAGATATTGTCTTTGTGGTTGCCCAAAATGTAAGTTAACCCCTAACTTTTGCCAACCTAAAATTAAAAATTGACATAAATAACGATAAACTTGGTCTAAATTGCCCTCACAACCAGAGGTAACAATAGTATAAGTTAAATCTCCTTGATGCAAGACACCACGCCCACCACTAGGACGCTCTACAATATCAATTAATTGACCATGATGGTGGATATTTTGCCAATGGGTTGGAAAACGTCGTTTTTGACTAACACCTAAAGAAATAGCAGGAGGATTCCAAGTATAGAATCTTAAAGTAGGCGGATGATTGTGATGAAGATGTTGATCAAGTAACCAATTATCGATCGACATTTGTAACTCACCATTAGCATGAAGTAAAGGTATCAAACGCCAAGTAGAATGTTTGTTAGCCATAAAAACGGTGAGCACAGAACAATTATTAATTATTAATGATCAATTATTAATGATCAACAGACATCTTCAGATAAAATTAAAGCAATAAAATAAAACGATCAACAAAATGAATTTTGATTTAGATTTTGGTGCTTATAGTTTATGGTCATTATATGTGACGATCGCTTTTTTCGTACTGGCAATACTTGGATTTATCTTTAAGTGGGGTACACGTTTCCGTTTTGTTGGTATCACAGGATTTATGGGTGTATTAACCGTTGGCTTATTTGGTCTTAGTTTAGGCTTATTTGGTCGAGTCGTTATTCCTAACGCTACTCAATACAACCTTGTTTACGACACAGGAGCAAATCAAGCCGTGATTACTGTACCGATCGATATTACTCCTACCCAATTAGAAGCCACATTAGAACAAGCCGCCGTCAATCTATTTTCTTATGGTAGAACGGCTGTGGATAATGATACCAAATTAACAGTCAGAGCAAGAGTACAAGCTCATCAAGACGGATATACTTATCCTCTTTATTTAGGGCAAATTAGACGATCGCTTTATCTTAAAGAAGACGAAAATGCTGAGATAAAAATCTACGAAGATAAATTTGAACAACTTAATTCGTTTCTCAATAGCTGAAACAATGAGTAATTAATAATTAATAATTAATAATTAATAATTAGTTTAGAGCTTAGAGCTTAGAGCTATTAAGAACTCTTAACTTTTAACTCTTAACTTTTAACTCTTAACTTTTAACTCATTGTTGTGTTCATCCGTAACATTTTAACTAGCAAATTGTCACCAAGATAAGGTACAGTGGACATGATCACTAACCATAGTGAAAACATTATAATAACTTAACTAACTATTAAAAAAAATCTATGAATTGGGTTCATCCTATTTTTGCAGTAGCGGCAACTGAAACCGAAGTGGCTAATCCTTCGATCGTTTTAGCAGGAGTATTATTAAGCCTTGTCATCATCTATTTTGCTAGTAAGCTAGGAGGAGAATTATGTTCAAGAGTAAGTCTTCCTGCTGTATTAGGAGAATTAGTCGGTGGGGTTGTTATTGGGGTATCGGCTTTAAAATTATTAGTCTTTCCTGAAGGAGGCTTATCGGGCGAAGATTCTTTAATTATCAATTTATTACAAACAACAGCGAGTTTAACACCAGGTGCTTCAGAGGCAACTTTTGATAGTATCAGTGAAGTGATTTCGGTATTATCCGAGCTTGGTGTAATTATTCTTTTATTTGAAATTGGTTTAGAATCAGATCTTAAAGAATTAATCAGAGTATGGCCATCAGCGGCGATCGTTGCTGTGGCTGGGGTTGTGACACCATTTTCTTTAGGTACTGCCGGTTTAGTTTACTTATTTAATGTACCTATTATTCCTGCTGTATTTGCAGGTGCGGCACTAACTGCAACTAGTATTGGTATTACAGCTAAAGTATTAGCTGAGTTAGGTAAACTAAGCTCGAAAGAAGGGCAAATTATTATCGGGGCGGCAGTTTTAGATGATATTCTCGGTATTATCATTTTGGCGGTTGTCGGTAGTTTAGCCAAGACGGGTGAAGTACAAGTTAGTCAAATTATCTATCTAATTATTAGTGCAGGTACTTTTTTAATTGGTACTATCTTGCTAGGGCGTGTCATTAGCCCTTGGTTAATCGCCATAGTTAAGCAAATGAAGACAAGAGGAGATATTTTGATTGTCGGATTGATTTTTGCTTTTACCTTAGCTTATATTGCTAATATTATTCAATTAGAAGGTATTTTGGGTGCATTTGCCGCAGGTTTAGTATTAGCCGAAACCGAGAAAAGAAAAGAATTAGAAGAGCAAATTATTCCTTTAGCTGACTTTTTTGTACCGATCTTTTTTGTCTGTGTTGGTGCTAAAACAGATTTAAGTGTCTTGAATCCTGCTGTGCCTAGTAACCGTGAAGGTTTAGTTTTAGCTTCATTTTTAATTGTCGTGGCGATTATTGGTAAAGTTGTTGCTGGTTTTACTATCTGGGGAGAAGAGAATATCAACAAATTAGCGATCGGTGTTGGTATGATTCCTCGTGGTGAAGTTGGTTTAGTTTTTGCTGGAGTTGGCTCGGCAAGTGGTGCTTTATCTCCTGCAACTGAAGCGGCGATTATTGTGATGGTTATTACCACAACTTTTGTCGCCCCACCATTATTGAAAGTCGTCTTTAAGGATGAATCTCCCGAACTTTCAGAAAAAACGGCTGAATAAAATAAGAATTTAAAATTTTTAACTCTTAACTTTTAACTTTTAACTATGTAGAGACGTGAAGATTTTGCGTCTCTATTTTATTGGGGCAAAAAATATGAGATAATTGCTCTAAAATAAAATCATGTTATGATAATCTGGTCTTGGTTAACCAATGTTTTGATTAAAACAAAAGTTTTCAACGTTTCCACCAATTTTATTTTTTAAGTGTTGACGTTACTAGTTATCTTTCAAGTTCAACTACTCCACTAAAATGCTAAGCGAAAATAATAATTTTGCAGTCTATAATCTATTCTTCGATCGATATTTAAAGCCTGTCTTGCGTAAAAATTTATATTTATTTCTCTTAGGGTTAAGTTTTAGTGTCGGTGATTTTAAATTAATTTTAGCCACGACTACTTTTATGGTAGCGATGATGGTTAGCTATCAGGTAAAAACTAATTCGTTTGATTATTATCTGCGTTACTTAAAGAAAATTTCGATTTCTAATCAAAAACCATTATTTTCATCGGCAACTATTGCGGGCATTGCTTCTGTTTTTATTTATTTTTCGTCGATCGTTTATAGCCAATTAGATTATCATTGGTTAGCATTTTTTGTGATTATGCAAACTGTTTTCGGTGGTTTAGGTATTACATTTTTAACTAAACAACTATTTTTTTCTTCTTCTTCTAGTCAAACCGAAAGTAGTTTACCCCTTAGTTTTGATCAATTGATTCAGCAATTAAGTGATGATTCGCCTATGCGTCGGTTGTGGGTAATAAATCAAGTTATGAATTTGTGGCAAGATAACCAACTTAACCCTCAACAAGTAAATGAGTTAGAAGAATATTTAAGATTAATGAAAAATCTGGAGTTTGAACCTGTGATTTTGGCTAAGATTGATCTTAGCCTAGAAAAATTATCTTTGACTAATTCACAACCTTTGAATATTCCTCGTAAAAAAATTTCTAATTCTAATTCAGAAAATCCTTTACTAGTAATGCAAACAGTTAAGTCAATTCAAGGCAATTAAATTTAGCTCTTTTTTCATTAAATACATATGCTTATCGATCGACAAAGTACAGTTAATATTAGAGGTGTTGACCATTATTACGAATGGATTCGTCAACCGAGTGATGTAGCTAAACCCGTGATGGTTTTTATTCATGGTTGGGGTGGTTCTTGTAAATACTGGCGTACCACAGCAGAAGCGATCGTCGCCGATTTTGATTGTTTACTATACGATATGAGAGGTTTTGGGCAATCTAAGCAAAATCTGGAGAATGAAGTTGCAATTGGTTACGAATTAGAAGATTACGCTCAAGACTTTATTCTTTTATTGGATACTCTTGATTTAGATAAAGTCTATATTAATGCTCATTCGATGGGGGCATCAATTGGGGTAGTGTTACTTAACCTCATCCCTGAAAGAATCATTAAGGCAATTTTAACTTGTAATGGAATTTTCACTTATAATGCTTTAGCTTTCTCCGCATTTCATAAAGCAGGGGGTTATGTTGTTAAATATCGTTATAACTGGTTTTTAAAAGTACCTTTTGTGGACAAAATGTTCATGGCAAGATTTTTAAATAAACCTATTACTAAAGATATTAGTATGGAATTTTTAAACGATTTTTTGATTGCTGATTATGATGCGGCTTTAAATACGATTTATTCTTCTGTTAGTAAAAAAGCGGTAGATGTGATGCCGATTGAATTTACTAAAATACAAGTACCAACTTTACTCGTTTCAGGAGAAAAAGACCAAATTATTCCTGCTGATATGGGTAAAGCGGCGGCGGTATTAAATGAAGAATATATTACTTATGTCGAAATTCCGCAAACAGGACATTTTCCCATGTTAGAAGATGCACCGACTTATTTATCGATCGTTAATCAGTTTTTAAAATAGTGAAATAACAAGATAGGGAATAGGGAATAGGTAATGGGTAATGGGTAATGGGTAATGAGTTTTAGCTCAGAGCTATTTTTAAACTAATAACTACTGTATAAAAAGCCATAACTATTGACTACAATTAATCAATCGATCGGTTGATATGATCACTCACCAAAAAAATTAAAATAGGTAAAAACAGAGATAAAATCAGTGGTGTCAATCATCTTATTTTAATCTCTTACTACTATTCTAATCGCAGGGTTTAAAGGCTAATAAGTGCTAAGCCTCTTTTATACAGGTAGTCGAAATAGGCACATTAGTTCAGGAGATTAAGCCTTGAGTTTTGGTAAATTTGTTGGTGCAGTGTTGTTTCTTATCGTTATTTATATTCTCTGGAAAATTCGGACAGTATTGCTACTGGCTTTAGCGGCTATTTTCTTTGCGACGGTGATTAATCGTTTAGTACAGCAACTTCAGAGGTTGAAACTAAGGCGTGTCTTTGCCGTTATAGTTGCTCTAGTTTTAGTTTGTACAGTCTTGATTGGTATAGGTGCGATCGTTATTCCTTCTTTTAATGAACAACTCCCTCAAATTGTTGAGAGTTTTCCTCAAGCGCTTGAAAGAGTGCAACAAAGACTCCTCGAATTACAAAATTTAATCCCCAGCCAACTATTAGAGGATATCGATAGTTTACAATTAAGATTAGAAAGGTTAACACCGTCATCAGGAGGAATATTTGACTTTTTTTCCAGTACTCTGACCTTTTTCCTCAACTTTTTACTGGTGATTGTCGTTATTATTATGATGGTTTCGAGTCCTCAATCCTATCGCCGTGTAGCATTATTATTATTCCCCTCATTTTATCGTCGTCGTGCTGATGAAATTTTAACAGAGACAGAAGAAGCTTTGATGGGCTGGTTTATTGGGGTTTTATTTAATATTGGCGTAATTAGCATTTTGAGTGGTTTGGGTTTGTGGTTGCTAGGAGTACCTCTTCCCTTAACTAATGCTGTTATTGCAGGAATTTTGACCTTTATTCCTAATATAGGGCCAGTCGTTAGTGTTATTCCGCCAATGGCTTTAGGTTTACTAGAAGCACCTTGGAAAGCGGGAGCAGTCATAATTTTATACATCATAATTCAACAAATAGAGAGTAATATCCTCACTCCTTTAGTGATGAAAAAGCAAGTGTCTCTACTTCCAGCCTTTGCCCTTTTGTCTCAAGTTGCTTTTGCCACTTTTTTTGGATTACTCGGATTATTTCTTGCCCTTCCTATCATTGTCGTTGCTCAAGTTTGGTTACGAGAAATCTTGATCGAAGATATTTTAAATAAATGGGAGAAAAATTAAAAGTTAAGAGTTGAGACACAAAACAAAAGTGGTATCATAACTAGAGAGGTTTTTTAGATATATTATAGCCAGACGAATTTATTCAACTTTTACTTCTTCGGTTTCAGCCGACAAATATTTGAATTTTAAATTGAACCTCACTCCACCTTCACTATCTTTAAGATGTCTGGCGTAAGAATATTCACTTTGCTGAGGTTTTTGTAAAGTAAAATTAAAGCTATCATCTTTTTGTAGTTCTGTTTTACCACATTTTGTACCTTCGTAATAATCTGAAGTACCTTGGAGAGAAATATAACCATTAATGGGGTTAAGACTCATCGAACTATTCAAATATCCATGTACCTCATCACCTACACAGGCATTCCAATTATAAGTACCGTTTTTGTTATTAGTAATAGTTACGGTGTCATTTACGTTAACTGTTCTAACTTCATCTTTAAATATTTCATCGTCGTTTAGTGTCACTGAACCAGTAATTCTGACTGTACTAGAAACATATCTTGTTTCAAATCGTTCAGCTTTTTGTTGAATCCCGATCGTTTGTGTGCCTCCACCATTACCTAATTCTAGTACTAACTGATGACTATTTTCGACATTTTCGATTTTACTAACAATAATCGTCATCAAATACTTAGTGGGATAATTAAGACTATAATTGATCGGTTTTTTGGGGCTATTTACCGATTCTTGTAGATAAAGATTAACTGA
This sequence comes from uncultured cyanobacterium, assembly GCA_963710605.1. Lineage (GTDB taxonomy): Bacteria > Cyanobacteriota > Cyanobacteriia > Cyanobacteriales > Cyanobacteriaceae > JAALKG01. The sequence goes on along the minus strand of CAVQBA010000004.1, from coordinate 395,103 downwards.
ATCTTGACTTAGATTGTAACCAGTTATATTGATGATATTTGGTTTGCCTTTCTCAAAATCGATCGAGCTAGGATTAGGCTGACAAACCACAGGAATTAGATTGATTGTTTCTCTAGTGATAGTCGATCGTAATTTTAATAATTCTTCTCTCGCTCTATCTCTAAAAAAATCGGTTGTACATCTAGTTTCTACCCCAATATCGCTAGTTGTTTGACGTATCAGGCTACTAACTTCATTAGCTAAAGTAGAATTTCCTTCGGCGATTAAAGTATCTCTGGTTTCGACTAATACTTCTTGCCAGTTGTTTGATTGTTGATCTAATTTTAATAAAGCATCATTTAACTCTTCTACTCCATCGTCAATTTCATTTTTTACTCCTGTTGTGGGATTACAAGAAGAAACAAGTAACGATAAAGGTAATAGTATTGAAGATAGAAATAAACTTTTTTTAATCATGATGAATCACTCATTAGTTTTAACTCGCCAAATATTCTTTTTTGAAAATAAATGTAATATGGTAATTATACGGAGTTTAATCTAAAACTGACAAAGATTAAAAGTTGGTTTAACTTAATAATTAATATTTAGTAACAGTTCTTAAACAGAAATACGATCGATTCTTATAACTAAGATTACCCCTTTGGTATTTAATTAAAAAATAAGTACGACTTTTTATAAAAACTCAGATAATCCATAATTACTAGGAAAACCCATTAAAGTAATATTAATATTGTGTTTTTCAAGAAGAGTAACTAATTGTTTACGCCAAGAATTATTTTGATCAATAATATCTAACAAGTAAGCACACATAACTAAAGTATTAAAAAGACGACGATTTTCAACTTTATTAAGTTGTTTAGCTAAAGCTTTTGGTTTATTTGGGAACGTAAAAGTTATAGTAAACTTACGATTCCACAAACGACTATGATGTGCAGAAATATTCCTTATTTCAGTGAGATGTTGTAAAAAACTAGCTAAAACCTGATGATTAATTTTATATTGACTAGCAATTTGTTTTCGAGTATTGATTGGTTTTAAATTAGTAAACCAACGAGACAATGAACCAAGAGACATTACTTCACTAACAGCCCAAACAGGTGGTAAATCTGGCTCAGTATATTTACTTCTATAGTGTTCAATAAAAACTTCTTTAGAACGCTCTATTTCCTTTTTAAGTGAATCAATATTACTATTCCAATGACTCAGATTTCGAGCTAATGTGACATTTAAATGGCTATGACTACCATGATTGTGAGCCATAAAATAAGCCCATTGAGTACGGCAAGATACTTCAATTGTTTCTATAGCATCCAAAACAAGTAATCTCAATTTACGATCGAAAATATAGAGATTTAATACATCTTCTATATCAGTTTTTGACTTGAAGATATGATTTTGATGGTCTTCTTCAAAAGGTAGCCAGTATGCTGATAAACGATAATAATTTATCTGAGTTAAAATATCACGAGCTTTTTTTTTATCTCTAATAATCATTCCTCTAGACAATAAAAGTTCTATTTGTTCATCTATAGTCTTAGGAACTTTATTAAACTTCATTACTTATGTATAGGTAAAAAGTAACCCACCTATTTGCGGGGACTTTCGTCTAGCCGTGGCGGGTTTTATTATCTTTATTATAAGCATAAACAATTCATTAATACAAGCAAACCCAAAATATTTTTTAATAGAAGTCGATCGAACGTTAATTAAGTACAAGCTAACTCACATTATTGTATGGATGAAAATAATCATAAATGGTTTGAGCTAAATTACCACCGATACCAGATACCGCCATAATCTGCTCTACACTCGCTTCTCTGAGGTAATCTACTGAGTGGAAATGAGCGAGGAGTCTTTTTTGTCGTTCAAAACCTAAACCTGTTATTTCATCTAAAACAGAGCGACGACTGGCTTTTAATCTTTGTTGACGATGGAAAGTGATGGCAAAACGGTGAGCTTCGTCTCTTAGTCTTCTGAGTAATTGTACACCCTTTTGTTCAGGGTTTGTTGGTACAGGCTCAGATTGATTAGGCAGAAAAATCTCTTCTCTTTTTTTAGCTAAACTAATTACGTTTATTTTACCCATCAAATTCATTTCTTCTAATATTTCGCAGACAGAAGAAAGTTGCCCTTTCCCACCATCAATCATAACTAAATCTGGTCGATCGTCTTCACGAGAAAAACGTCTTTTAATTATTTCTTGTAAGGAAGCAAAGTCATCAGAATGCCCAATTTGAATTTCAGGATTTTTAATTTTATAATGACGGTAATGTTGCTTTGCTGGTACACCATCAATAAAAACTACTCTCGAAGCCACAGCATTTGAGCCTTGGATATGAGAAATATCATAGCCTTCTATTCTTCTGGGTAAATCGGTTAAATTGAGTATTTGACTCAAATCTTCCATACTGTCTAGATTAGCTTGACTAAATTTTTGGTTTCTTTCTAATTCAATTTGAGCATTTCTTTCCACCATGGAAATTAACTCAGCTTTTTGTTGTCTTTGAGGTTTAATAATAGTGACTTTTTTGGCTTTTTTTTCGCTTAGCCAACTGGTTAAAATTTCTTCATCTTGTAAAGGATATTGCACTAAAATTTCAGTGGGTATTTCCACAGAATCTATATTTTGATAATGTTGTTCTAAGACTCTTTGTAATATTTCTCCTTTATCGTCATTTTCACCATGATCAGTAAAAAAGCCTAACCTACCGATTAAACGCCCGACTCTAACTTGGAATAATTGGATTGAAGTATGTTTTTCATCTTGATAAAGTGCGATCGCATCACGAGAGATAGTATCGTTAGGTAAATTAACTTTTTGAGTCGAAAATAATTGTTCTAAAGAAATAATTTGATCTCGATGTTTACCTGCTTTTTCAAAATCTAACATAGCGGCGGCGGCTTCCATTTGTTGTTTTAATTGCTTGATTAATTCATCAGTTCGCCCCTGAAAAATTAAAGCAATTTTCGCCATTGTTTGGTGATATTCTTGGGGGGTAATTAAGTTTTGGCAAACACCGGGGCATTTACCTAAATCATAATTAAGACAAGGGCGATTTTGATATAAAGGTTTGCGTCGTTGTCGTAAAGAAAAGTTAGCTTTGATGACATTAAGAGTTTCTCTGAGTCTTCTTGTATCGACATAGGGGCCATAATAACGATCGAGTTTGTTACCTGCACGACGTTTACGAGTGATAAAAATACGAGGATAATCTTCTGACCATGTTATACAAACATAGGGGTACTTTTTGTCGTCTTTAAGTAAAACATTAAAATGTGGCTGATGTTTTTTAATTAAATTGGCTTCTAAGGCTAAGGCTTCTGCTTCGGTATCGGTGACGATATATTCAATATCCGCTATTTGGCTAACCATCAAAGCGATACGCTGAGTATGTTTAGCTGATGTTCTAAAATAAGATAGAACTCTTTTTCGCAGGTTTTTAGCTTTACCGATATAAAGGATATTATCTTGAGTATCCTTCATAAAATAAACTCCCGAATCGGTGGGGAGGTTTTGTAAGATTATCTCTAAGTTTTCTCTCATTAGATGCGATCGTCTTTTCTACTAATTTAATTTTTTTGAGATACAATAGGTTGCGTTGATTAAAGCCCAAAAATAACTTAACCAGTTACGATTAATTCTCTCTTTTTATTCTTGATTATAGCATTAATTTTATTTAACAATAAGCAGTAATTAAATCTACGGTATAGAGCATGATGAGCCAAAAAAATTCTTATTTATTTATTCTGACATTTTTACTATTAATACTTCCTAAAAATATAGTTAAAGCAAATGATAGTAATGTTTGTCTTAATGATTTAGAAGCCAGTTTTGAATTAGAAAAATCTTGGATTTTTATTTGCAACAATAATCAAGAAAAAACTCTTATTCAGTTAAGCAAAAAAGAAGATAAAAAAATATTAAATATTCCTGCTTTTGGTACTTTTCCTACTTATGCAGGATTAGCAGGAGAAATGTCTGACCCTAATAGTAAAATTTATAATATTAGTCCTTACGATTTTAAACTAATTCAAGCAAGTATCATTAAAAATATCACCCCTGTAATTGATGCGGTAGATACTAAAACAGGAGCGAAAGTAACAATTCTTTCAGGTGAAAAAGAAGTTGAAGCGATCGCTGTTTGTCAGGAAAACAAACCCGTAAAAGTCTTTGAGACAGAGACTGACAATATTTATATTTGTATTGCCGCTCAAGTTGATGATCTTAATTCGATTAATCTTAATTATATACAACGATCGAAAACAAATCCGGAAAATTTAATCAATCTTCCTGCTAATTTAACTTCTACTTTCGGTTACGAAACACCAGCTAATCAAGATAGAAAATACTCGATTAATTACCAAGGTTTAGAAGTATATGAAAACCAAGAAAAAGTAATGACTAAACCCGTTACCAATTTATACTTAGCCTTACCAGAAGCGATCGAAGAATAATTAATAGTTTACCAAGTAGGGGTTGAACATTGTTCAACCCTTTATCTCAATTGATAATTTGCCACTGAGAAAAAGTAGCGGCTTGCCCGCAATCTTTACCTTGATTATCTTTTAAATTCCAAGTAGTAATATCATCTATTTGATACTTAGTACCCTGTGCTGAAATTCTGATACCCTGAATATTAGTAACATAACCTTGACTTTCTGTTTGATTTAAAAGTTTTTCTCTTTCTTCTCTTAACAATGGTTGAGTGGTTGTACGAGAAGGAGTAGCCATTAATTGTTGCCAATCCATTTCCCACAATTGTAAGCCCATTTTATTACCATAATTGTATAAAGGATCGGTATCGGTATTATGAGAAAAAACAACAAAATCTGCGTAATATAAATTTTTAGCTTGATTTAATTTGTCTGTATCTCGATCGATTAATTCATCTTTAAGTAAATCACTATAACTATTTAATATTATTTGTGACCACTCGATTATCTCTTTTGTTTGCCAAATTTTTGTCATTTTTATACTACTTATTTAATGTAACTAAACTGAAAATATTAAGAAGTAATCTCAGTTTCTCTTTTTCTTAAACTTTCTTCTAACAAAGAATTAATTAAACTATTGATACTTAGCTTTTCTTTTTTAGCTAATACTTCCAAACGTTGATGAAGATTTTTAGGAATTGGTTGAATAAAAGTATTACTATTTTTTTCTTTACTGAAAGGCTGAGGGATGGGTAAATCCATGCTTTCTAAAGCGTTAATAGTTTCTTGTAAAGCATTGAAACCATTTTGCAGTGCTTCTTCAGGGGTTTCACCATCAGAAATACACTCATTAAAATCGGAAAAAGAAATTAAATAGCCACCGCCGTCTTCTTCAGTTAATGGTTTTATTTCAAAGGGGTATAAAAATAAATTATTCATAATTCTAATTTTCCACAAAATCGATAAATTTTTTAATCTAAATTGATTTAATAGGGCGACGTGCGGGTATTGGTAATGTTTTCCCGTCACTTTTAATAAAAACGACATGAGAAGTACCTTTTTGTCTCCATTTTATACCATAAGTTTGTGCGACAGTTTTAACACTTTCAGTCCGCCAATCACGAGAATTTTGCCTCATTCTTGTCAGAATTTTATCTGCTTTACTCATTATTTACTTAGGTTTGTTTGCACTACGATAAAAAGGTTTTTTTACTACTCTAATTGGGTATTTTTTCCCTCTTATTTCGACAGTTAAAATTTGTCCTCTTTTACTATAATCACTAAAAACATAACCGAGTGCGATCGCTTTATTTAAAGTAGGAGATAAAGTACCACTCGTAATTTTACCCACAATTCGATCGTCAACAAAAAGAGGATAACCAGCCCTAGCAATATATTTACCCTCGGTTTGTAATGCAACTAGTTTTTGTTTGACACCAGTTTGTTTTTGCGATAAAAGTGCTTCTTTACCGATAAAATCATGCTCATAATCAATTAACCAACTTAAACCTGCTTCTAAAGGTGTGGTTTCTTCATTCATATCTTGCCCATACAAACACATACTCGCTTCTAAACGAAGAGTATCTCTAGCACCCAAACCGCTAAGAGTTACCTTTTTTTCTTGTACCAAATAATGCCATAATTGCTGAGCAATTTTAGGAGTCGTCATTATTTCAAAACCATCTTCTCCTGTATAACCTGTACGAGCGATAAAAACGTCTTCGCTGTCAATTTTACTAGTTAAATGACCGAAATTATCTAATTGCTGTAAATCTTCGTTGATGAGGGAATTAAGATATTCAACGGCTTTAACTCCTTGTAAAGCAATCAAAGCTAAATCAGTGGAGACGTTTTCTAATTTTATTTGCTGATTAGTTAAATTAGTGTTCAACCAATCCCAATCCTTGGTAGTAGTGGAAGCGTTGACGATTAAAACACCATGCTCTATATTTTGCTCGTTACAACCTTGGTAATAAAAAATAATATCATCGATGATACCACCTCGATCGTTTAACAATAGAGTATATTGAGCTTGATTAGATTCTAAACCTCTTAAGTCAGAAGGAACAAGATAATTTAATTTTTGGCGTAAATTTTCTCCTCGTAAAAAAAACTTACCCATATGGGATATATCGAACATTCCTACCGATTCTCTCACGGCTTGATGTTCTTTTTTTAAGCCACTATATTGGATTGCCATTTCCCAACCTGCAAAGTCAGTAAATTTGGCGTTAGATTCGACAGATAAGGAATAAAGAGGTGTACGAGTTAGCACAAGTTAAAAGTTAATAGTAGTTTTAATTATGAATATAGTTTAATCAATTAAAGCTAATTTTGAACAACAAAGATAATTTGTAGGATGGGTAATAGCACGGCTCATCACAAACATCAAAAAACTCACTCAAACTCAGCCGTAACCCATCACATTTCACATTTATATATTTCTCGCAAAAGAATGTTGGGTTTCACTTTTATTGTATGTATCGAATGTGTATCAAGGTTTTTAGGCTTCGACCCAACCTACAATATGCGACGATCGTATTAATAATTCATCATCAAGAACTAATATTATTAGACCAAAGACGACCATTAGGCATAATAGTATGGTTGACTAACTCTTTTACCTCAAACAGACATCGACATTACCTATGAAATAATTGCTCTTAGGATAGGATAACTAGCACAAGCCACTATCATAATCATAAAATAGTTGTTCCCCCCTTACTCAAGGGGGGCTAGGGGGATCTTTCTTCTTGTTATCTCTACGGGTAGATCCCCCTAAATCCCCCTTCAAAAGGGGGACTTGAAGAAGCGATAAGAAAGAAAGATGAAAAATGAAATAATCAACTCTTAACTCTTAACTTCTTGGTCAGCTTTCCCTTGCGTCTTACGCCGACGCGGGTTCTGACCGCTCTTAACTCTTAACTACTTGACGACTCCTGTCAAAGGCGAACTAGCACTTGCATAATTTTTAACAGGTATTCTACCTGCGGTATAAGCGAGTCTTCCTGCTTCTGCGGCTAATGCCATTGCTTTTGCCATTTGCGGTGGATTATTTGCTAAAGCGATCGCACTATTAATTAAAAGAGCATCCGCACCTATTTCCATACCCAAAGCGGCTTCGCTAGGGCTACCAATACCCGCATCAATCACTACAGGTATATTAGCTTGTTCGATGATAATTTTGATATTTTCGAGATTGTTAATCCCTTGCCCCGAACCGATCGGTGAACCCAGTGGCATAACTGTAGCACAACCTACTTCTTCTAATCTTTTACATAGAAGAGGATCGGCATTAATGTAAGGTAAGACAGCAAATCCTTCTTTAACCAATTTTTCGGCGGCTTGTAATGTACCGATCGGATCTGGTAATAAGTATTTAGGATCGGGTATTACTTCTAATTTAACAAAATTGTTGTCTTCTTGTCCTAACAGTTTTGCCATTTCTCTACCTAAACGAGCAACACGAATTGCTTCTTCTGCGGTTTTACAACCTGCGGTATTAGGTAACATCCAAATTTTACTCCAATCGAGTGCTTCAGCTAATCCTTCATGCCCTGGTGCGTTATTTTGCACTCTTCTAACAGCAACAGTGACGATTTGACAATTACTTTGCTCGACACTTTTTTGCATTGAAGCGATATTAGGATATTTTCCTGTACCTGTCATTAAACGAGAATGAAATTTACGCCCCGCAATTATCAAACAGTCGTCGTTATTATCATCAAAGTTGGGTGAGTTAGTGGTAATAATATTATGACCGTTATTGTAAGGAGTAGGATAATTCATAATTGGTTTTTTTTCAGGTAATGGTTTGGGTTGAACAAAACGATCGTAACTAAAGTGTTTGAGTAAAGAGTTAGGTTGAGAAGCGACAATTAGGTTACTAATCAATTTAGCGGTAATGGGTGCAAGTAAAATACCGTTACGATAATGCCCTGTAGCGAGAATTAAATTAGAGGCATCACCATAACCTAGAATTGGATTTTCATCGGGTGTTGCGGGGCGATAACCATGCCACATTTGGTTTATTTGCCAATTAGCTAAATCGGGATAAAGTTTTGTTGCTCGATCGATTAATTGACTAATTCCTAGGGGTGTATTGCCATCTTGCCAACCAATATCTTCGACTGTTGCCCCAACAATTAATCTACCATCATTTTTAGGAACAAGATAGGTATTTTCGCCAAAAATTACTCTGGGTAAGGGATTATCATCGGGAATTTGTAAACTAAGCATTTGCCCTTTGACTGGGCGTACAGGTATTGGTAATAGTTTACCCGACCACGAACCACCTGCCAGAATATAAATATCGCCTTCAAAAATACCTGATTTAGTAAGAATATTTTTAATTTTACCTTGGTGACGAGAAAAAGCGATCGCTTCAACCCCTTCTTTAATATCTATATCTAAAGATTGAGCGACTTTAATCAAAGCTTTACCTAACAAACGTGGGTTGACTTGCCCTTCTTCTGGATGCCACCAACCACCGACAACGTCTTTACCTAAATTTGGTTGATACATTTGTATAGTATTTTTATCTAACCAAATACTATGATAATCACTCGTTGTTGATGAAGGGAGATTATAGACGGGGGCGACTATACCACAAGGATTAAAGTCAACATCATCGCCACAAAGATTGCTGATTTTATTCACCCATTCAGGATATAACTCCAATGAATTAAGGGCTAAATCTAACATAGCACCATTTTCTAGTTGTTCAGCCCTAGGTGCTAACATTCCAGCGGCGGCGTTAGTCGCACTTTGAGCAAAATTTCGACTCAATACTGTGACTGAACATCCTTTTAATTTTAACTCAATGGCGATCGATAAACCGATAATACCACCACCAATAATTATGATTTCGTTACTCGTTTTCATGGTTTAAAACCCGATAATCGTCTTTACCAAAGCCATTGCTTAAAGATTACCCTTTATTATTTTTATTTTAACTGAAAAAATTTGGAGTATGCGTCTGGTTTTTTAAACGAATAAAACACAGAATTTAAATATTTGATTATCAATTATCAATTCTTACTCCCTACTTAATTGTCAACTGTCGATCGTTAATTGTCAATTATTGAGCTAAATATTTTGCTTTTCAAAAAACGGACAAGATTAATGTAAAATCAGGATTGTTTTATGAATTGCTTTGTCGCCATAACTAAATAAATTATTCCTGATTAAAAATAAAGTGAAAATTTCTGTTTATTATACTCCCGAATCTACTCCTAATGATCTTGCCCCTGATTGTGCGGTTGCGATTGATGTGTTACGTGCAACAACAACTATTGCCACTGCACTGAATAATGGTGCTAAATCAGTTAAAGCTTTTAGTGATTTGGATTTACTTTTTAATGAAAGTGAATCAATAGCTAAAAACGATCGATTAAGATTAGGAGAAAGGGGTGGTAAAAAAATTGATTTTTGCGATTTAGGTAATTCTCCTTTAGATTGTACTCACGAATCGGTGAAAGATAAACAGTTATTTATTAGCACGACTAACGGTACTCGTTGTTTACAAACAATACAATCAGCTTCTACAATACTTACAGGGGCAATGATTAATTATTCGGCGGTAGTTAGTTATCTACAAGCAACTAAACCTGAAAACGTCTGGTTAGTAGGCTCAGGTTGGGAAGGCGGTTATTCATTAGAAGATACGATTTGTGCAGGGGCGATCGCATCTAGTATAGTAGATTATGCTAATCCTAATTCTATAGGTAACGATGAAGTGATTGCTTCAATTACTCTTTATCAACAATGGGAAAATAAATTAGTTGATTTGTTTAAGTTATCTAGTCATGGACAAAGAATGATGAAATTAAATTTGGAAGAAGATATAAAATATTGTGCCGAAAAAGATATTATTTCAACTTTACCGATTCAAAACAAAGAAGGAGTCTTAATAATTGAAAATTGAGAATTAATATTTTTTACTTGATTTTTGGATATAAATTACTGTACTAATCTATTTTCTCTTTCCTAAAGCTTGGCTAATCAAATACTATCACCAAAGTTAAATTAAAACGTACATGATCAAGTTTTTGAATATTTTAGTGATTATATGATTTTTAACTTGGGTATATAAAGAAGAGAATCTAATTAGTTTCCCAGAGGAATATTGTTTCATTTCTTTGGGTAAAAGCATATCCCATTGTTTTTCACTAAAAACTAACAAGTTACTCATCATCACAAAACCCGTGATAGCAAATTGCCATGACACAAACCAAGGTAAAACAAAGATAGTGAGTATATGAATTATTGCCGCTAAAAAAAATGCTCTAGAGCGTAATATAATTCCTGTGATGAGATATCCTACTGCACTAAGTATTAGCCATAAATCACATAGATGTATTAAGACAAAACCCCAACCAGAAACGATCGCATAATCAGTGAGAATCAACCCCAAAACCATCAAAATAATCCAACTATAAATTAGTCCTGAAACTTCCTCTAATATAGTCCAAGTATAAGTTAAGTAAACCATCGCTACGATCGCAACAGTAGTAATAATTGTCCAGAAGATTGCTTGATGAATCCAACTAAAGGGCAAAAACTGAGCCGAGAAAAAAATCACTCCACTAATCAAGCCCCAAATTAGCATGGCTTGGTCAACACAGGTATATATTCCGCACAGATTATATCTCTCTAACCATTTTAATCTGAGGGAGTTTACTAACGCTGATGGGTCTGAATCTGAGGATAATTCTTTGTTTTGTAATATAGGTTGATTGGGTTTAAAAAAATACATTAGTTAAAAATGCTTTGTTAGATATTATCTTAATATTTGTAACAAAAGTTAATATCATTTTATAACATAATTGACATAAATGACCATAACAAAGCCGAAAAAATCATAAAACAGTTGAAATTAAAAAGATAAAATTTGCAGTTAAAAATAAATTTAATAATTTTACTACAATTATCTGAATTACTTTGTTACAGCAATAAGTTTAACTTAAATTAATAATTGAAATAGAGAAATGTAAAACAACTTTTAAATTAAAAATCATCTAGATTATCTTAGTATTATTAATGTTTACTAAAAATATAATTAAAAAATCAATTATTACTAAAATAATTCAATTTGTCTATTTAAGAAACTAAGAAAGTAGCCACATCTTCGGCAACTAAAGGAGGGGTGAAAATAGAACCTTCCATCATTGTGCAACCTAATTCCATTAAAATATCTTTTTGTTTTTGAGTTGATAATCCACCAATAATGAAGTTAATATTGAGGGCATTAGTAAAGCTTAACAAACTCATAATTAAAGCCTGTTGTTTCGGTTCGTTCTCTAAATCTAACTCAGAAGGAAGTACAATTTTAATACTAGTAAATTTATCTGTAGAGTTAAGTAGTTCGATACCTTGCTGATAACTAAAATTAGATAAGGTTAAGTCGTGATCAATTTTGTGTAAATTAGATAAACTCGATCGTGCTGTGCCGACTTCAGCCGATCGATTTTTTTGGTTTCCATAATACTGATCATCAATAATAATATCTAAAGCTAAATCTATATTTTTTGTTTGGAAATCGGTTAATAAAACCATGACCGAATTAAATGAATTATTATCTACTAAAGTAGAAAGTAAAATAGGTAAACTTACTTGTTTTAAAGTTACATTTTTTTCTTGCCATGAATGTAAATCGATCGTAATTTTGTTTAGACATAATTCAATCAAATCAATAGTATAGCCTGTTTTTTGAGTATGTTTAAGAATATCTAATTGAGAAAAATTATCCAATTCATCTTCACTATAATTTAATTCACAATTTAGTCTAATTATTTGCTCATTTTGAGTATCGATAACTGGTTTGTAAATAATATTGATTTTACTTTTTTTAATACTTTCAATCAATAATTGTTCTTGTCGATATTGTTGAGAATAATAATCACTAATTTGATAATCGTAATATTGATAATTATTCAGAGATTTTTGATAACTAGCTTCTAAAGCCAAACTAGATTTTTGGATTAATTCATCGATATCTTGTCCATCTTGAGGATGAATAGTAATACCCATATTAGCAGAGAATAAAAACGATTCATCATTGATTACGATCGGATTTTTAAGAAAGTTTAAAATGTCTTTTAATAAGACTTCTATTTTAGCTGTATTTTTAACTTCTTCAATCATCATATAGTATTCATTTTCAACAAATTTAGCGATCGTATCCATTGTCGAAATTTTACTTTTGATATACTCAATTATTTTATTTTCTAACGCTTTACTTTTATTCGTATCTATATTTTCGGCTAAACTTTTACTAGAATGAAGTCTAATTTTAATTAATGCTAATTGTGTCTCTTTGATTGAGTTATATCCTAAACAGTAAGCTACTTTTTTCTTAAATAATTGTTTATTTCCTAAATTAGTTAGTAAATCATGATTATTTTGGTAACGTAAAACATCTTCTAATTTTTTAGCATTGTTAATATTTTGGATGGCAATGAAAATATATTGTTGTTGCTGATATTTAACGCTCATAGATTTGAGCAAAACATTAATTAATTGTTGATCTTTTCTTTGATAAATAGATTCTCTAGTACTCGAAACATTATAGTTACGAACAGACTCTAATTCATCAACAATGATATTATGCTCACTAAGATCAAAATCATCAACCTTCAGTTGTTCTAACTCAGCTACCGAATAACCCAATAAAGCTTCAGCATTTGTGTTAGCTTTGATAATTTGCCCAGTAGTGGCATCGACAATCAAAACAGTTTCACCGATTAATTCAAAATGCTCTAACTTCTGAGAATCTAAAATGAAGAGGGAATTTTGTTCTAAGTTTTGAGTAAAATTTTTTAGTTTAACAATCTCACTGGTATCCTCAAAAGATGAGCTATAAAAACCATGATTATCAAGGTCAAGAATATCATATTTAGCTTTAACATCAATACCACCAAAGAAAATAATGTCTCCTGGTGCTAAACGATGTGCATCAAGACATTTTTTACCATTAACATAAATACCATTAGTGCTTTTTTTCCCTGTCAAATCACCATCAATCAACCAAAATATATTCTTGAATTCTTTTTTTTGTGTTAAATTATGATAATTAAGTTTTAATAAACTAGCGTGGTTACGAGAAACAACACGATGGTAACAAAATAAAGAACTTGTCGAGTTTCTTCCTAAAGAATAGGTGTTTTTATCCAGAAAAAAAGTTTTTTTCCAAGTACCACATTCTAAGGCTAAAACGTGTCTGATTTGTTGATTATTATGATTCATTGATTTTGTTAAACTTTATTTTGATATATGTTTAAATAACACTGTCAGCCTATTTGATCATTAATAATTGCCATAACTATTGCAATTGTCATGAATAAATCTTAATTTACATAATATTACGGAAAAATTAAACAAACAATATTTTGATCGTTTTCTCACCTATTAAAAATGAAAAGCTTGTTTTTATTTTCTCTGTTTTTCGCTTGAAGTAAAAGTAATTGTCGATTGATACTAAGCAAGTGCCTAAGTATTAACAATTATTTTGATCGAGTTATCTAAATTATAGTCAAAAATAATTTCTTCACACATAACTATGATGATTGCTAACAAAAATCACAACAACCAATATCGTTTTTTAGAGTGTCGCCCTGACTGTTATAGTACTTGGTACGAACAAGCGAATCAATTACGAGAACAACATTTTTTCTCTGAAGCTCTTTTTTGCTACGATAAGGCTTTGGAATATTACAAGCATGATTATTATAGTTGGTATTATCGTGGCAAGGTTTTAGAAGAACTTGATTTGTTTGATGAAGCGTTATCTAATTGGGTAAAAGCTTGTGAAATTCAACCGAATAATTATTGGGCATGGTACGATCGAGGCTGTCTTTTACAATCTAGATTAAATGATCACGCATTAGCAATTATTTGTTTTGATCATGCTTTAAAATACAAACAAGAAGATTATTGGGCTACTTATCGTTTAGCTAAGTCTTATTTTAAAATTAAAAAGTATCTTTCGGCTTTGTATCTGTGGCAAAAAGCGTTAATTATTCGCCCTGATGATTATTGGAGTTATTATTGGCAAGGAGAATGTCAGCAAATTTTAAAACAATGGTTTAATGCAGAAAAAAGCTATCTTCAGGCGTTAGCAATTAAACCAAGAGATTATTGGGCTACTTATCGTTTAGCTGTAATGAAACAAAGACAATGTTTATATCGTGAAGCGATCGAATATTATCATCAATTACAAGATATAGCTCAAGAAATACCAGAGATATATCAAGGTTTAATCACTTGTTATGGAATTTTAGGGCATCACCAACAAGCTGATGATTTGGAAAAAGAATTGTTAATGTTGAATGAATCAATTAAAATGGATAGAAATTTGTAGTCATAAATTTTACAGGTAAGTTTTATCTAAATTTCAGACAAGCCTAATACCCACCGTGCAATAAATTTCACGGCTAATAGATATCGTTTAATAAATTAAACTGAATTTAAGTCTTAAAATTATCTCGTTGTTATTTTAAGTATTGGTGCAAAATAATTTCGATATTTTTCACTCGTAGGGGTGCAAGGCTTGCACCCTCTATTTAATGATAGCTAATAGCTGATAGCTTTTTCGACAAATTAAGCAGTAACTAATTCAGCATCAGGATTTTTGCTGTTACGGATACCTTCAATTGCATCAGCATAATCATCAGCTTTAAATACAGCAGAACCAGCTACAATTGCATTAGCACCAGCTTCTAGTACTTGCCATGTATTGTTAGGTTTTAAACCACCATCAACCTGAATCCAAGGATTTAAACCACGCTCATCACACATTTGACGAAGAGCTTTGATTTTTGGTACAACAGAAGGAATAAAGCTTTGACCACCAAAACCGGGGTTAACACTCATGATTAAAATTAAATCACATACATCAAGAACGTGTTCAATAATATTTAATGGAGTAGAAGGATTAAGTACCACACCAGACTTTTTACCTAATTCACGAATCTGACAAAGAGTACGGTGTAGATGAGGAGAAGCATTATGCTCGGCATGAACAGAAATAATATCCGCACCTGCATTAGCAAAGTCTTCTACATATCTTTCAGGCTCAACAATCATTAAATGAACATCTAAAGGTTTATCAGTATAAGGGCGAACAGCTTTGACAATCATTGGTCCAATTGTAATATTAGGTACAAAACGTCCGTCCATTACGTCAATATGAATCCAATCAGCACCAGCTTCATCAACTGCTTTGATTTCTTCACCTAAACGACCAAAGTCAGCAGATAAGATAGAAGGAGATATAACTACGTTTTTATCGCTCATAAATTTTTTAATATATAAAATAAATTTTGTGTTAATTGTAACAAAATGTTTAAACAAATATAAGTATCTTGACCAACTAATTAACCTTATTATTACATCTATTGTTATCAATAATTAACAATTGTAAGCTCTAAGCTATCAGCTATCAGCTCTAAGACTCCTTATTCCCTATTCCCTATTCCCTATTCCCTATTCCCTATTCCCTATTCCCTACTCCTTACTCATTAATCGCTACTTCTTTAAATCGTATTTCATCCCTTTGAGGATCACAAAAATATACTTGTAATTGTAATATTTCTCCTAGTTTAGGAGTACGATCGAATCGATGCACAAACTCTAAGCCTAAATCTTCCAACAAAATAAAAGCTAAACCATCATCTTCACGTAACCAACGAAGCATTATACTTTGCCAAACTTCCTGACTATTTTTCAGTAAATAATGCAAACTCCAATAACGATTAGTTTGTCTTTCCACAAAAGTAGCTTCAGAAGCAGTAGAGACTACCTCAAACAAAATTTCTTGCAATTTATCTCGTTGAAAAGGTAACTCATCACCTCTTAGGTGAGCTTTAATTTGGAAGTGAGCTAATAAATCAGTATAACGACGGATTGGGGATGTGACTTGAGTATAAGTATCTAAACCCAAACTAGCATGACGAGCAGGAGATAAAGCCGTTTCGCTTTTAGGCATACAACGACGCACAGCCGCAAAACGAACTGGTCCGGGTGGTAACATATTCAATTCTTCTTCAGGCGGTAATTCAGGTTGTGGTTGCCCTCTAAACGGTACTGGTAAGCCATGTTCTTGACAATATCTCCCCGCTATCTCTCCTGTGACGATCATCATCTCAGCTACTAATAAACGTGCTTGAGACATCTCTAAAATTTCGATCGAAACATCTTCTTGTTCTTCATCTTTAACCTTAATAACCGCTTCTGGCATGGCAATCATCACCGAACCATTACTTCTACGCCATTGTTCTCTTTTTTTCGCCGCCTTCGCCAAAATTTTAATTTCTTCTTCTGCGGGTATATCCATGGTTAACATTTCGATCACATCATCATAAGTTAAGCGATAAGTCGGTTTTACCCAACTAGAATGAATCGAATAATCAATTACCTTACCTGCATCATCTAGAACCACGCTAAAGCTAAGAGCAGGGCATTTTTGACCTTGGATTAAACTCATGGGACCAGTTGCTAATTCTGGAGGGAACATCGAAATCATTCCCGTCGGTAAATATAGACTAGTGCTACGTTTACGAGCTTCTAAATCTAGGGCATCATTTGGATCAATTAAGCGACTAGGATCGGCGATATGAACCCAGATACGAGTTGAACCATCTTCTAAATGTTCGACACTTAAACCGTCGTCAATTTCTCTAGTTGATTCATCATCGATCGTATATATTTTGTGATGAGTCAAATCAAGACGATCTTCATCTTTGTCAGTAAAGTCACCACTAATCACCTGATCGATAAGAGATTGAGTCACTTGGGGTACCTGTTGAGAGAATTCATGAGGATAGGAACTACGCCGTAAAAATAGATTTTCATGCTTACTCCATAGTTTTAAGTCTATCAATAATTGCACCGCATTCTCAGGAGTTTTTTTACGATTTAATAATTCTAAGATATCTTCTGCTTGTCTGTTAGATTTGTCTGGTGTAATCGCTAACTTTTCGAGAAAATGTATTCGAGTTAAATCTGTGTCTGCCCATTCAACTTCTTTTCCTGTTAAGGCTTGATCTACTTTAGTGACAAAATTTTCTTTTTCAGCTTTTTTTTGAGCTTCTACTTCAATTTGATGTTTGATTTCTTCTACTTGAGTTACGGGGCGAGGTTCGTAGAGATCTGCTTTCTTTTTGAAATATATTTTATCTTCAGACAACAATAGATAACAGGCGTAACATAATTCGGGAGTTTCTTCACTAAAAATTAATCCTGTTAAATCTTTAACAGACAAAGGTTCTGGCTCTTCTACTAATAATTCCCAAGCTATTTCTAAATTGGATAAATCTAAATATTGACTAACTTTTTGCTCAAATTTAGGTATATCAGTATATTTATATAATTCTCCTTCTGTTTGTTCTACTTGATATTCTATTTTTTGAGGGCGAACTTTATGACTATTTCCATTGGTATCGATCGCAAGCCAGTCTTTTTTTCCTTCTGGTTTATCTAATACTGCTAAACGACGATCGCCATTTACTTTTATTTCAATTAGTTTTCCTTTTTCCACCCTGAATCCTTCAATTAATTACTAATTTTTTACATAATACTCTCTCTCACTAATTTACCTTAACTCTATACCCGTTTACAATTGACAATTGACAATAAATAATCAATAATCACGCACAGAAGCATTACGTGCTTAGTCTTTTCGCTTATAGAATACTCACTTAATCACGATAATCAATGTTTTCTACTTCTTACTCTTTACTCTTTACTCTTTACTCCTTACTCCTTACTCCTTACTCTCTTTACTCAAGATACAGGGATTATTCACGAAAATTTACGATCGTAATCCCCGAATCTTAACTACAGTATTATTACAAAACAGATTTTATAGTTTCAACTGGTTTCAGGGAAACATTGTTAACACGCTCTTTTAGTAAAGATGCTTCTAATACTGAGCTACTATCAACCGATTTATTGGCGATCGTAACTACAGGATTCGATAAGATACCGATTAAAGAAGTAGCAACTAACAAAAAGATAATACTAACTTGAATTGGTCGCATACCGGGTAAATCCCAGCGTACAACAGGGTAATTTTTAACTACATCAGACATTTCATGAGGCTCTTTAACTACCATCATTTTGACTACCCGAATGTAATAATAAATTGAGATGACACTAGTAACTAAAGCAACTAATACCAAACCATATAATCCTGCTTGCCAACCTGCCCAGAAAATATAAATTTTACCAAAGAAACCTGCTAGAGGTGGTATCCCGCCTAAGGAAAGCAAACAAAGGCTTAATCCTAAAGTGAGTAAAGGATCTTTTTGGTATAATCCTGCATAATCACTAATTTTATCTGTACCCGTTCTTAAGGCAAAGAGAATTACACAAGCAAATGCACCTAAGTTCATAAATAGATAAATGAACAGATAAAAGATCATACTAGAGTAACCTGCGGTGCTTGTAGCAATTAAACCAATCATGACAAAACCAGCTTGCCCGATCGATGAATAGGCTAACATTCGTTTCATACTAGTTTGAGCTAACGCCACAACATTACCTAATACCATACTTAGAATTGCTAAGGCGGTAAAGATAAAATGCCATTGCTCAGAAACAGGAGCAAAAACCGTAGCTAGTAATCTAATCGCTAAGGCAAAACCAGCGGCTTTTGAACCAACTGATAAAAACGCAACTACAGGGGTAGGCGAACCTTCATAAACATCAGGTGTCCATTGATGGAAAGGTACAGCAGAGATTTTAAAAGCAATACCTGCAATCATAAACACCAATGCGATCGCTAAACCAAGAGATTCTAATCCTTCTCCCAGAGAAAGGGTTAAATTAATCTCGTTAATATTAGTTAAACCACCAGAAAGCCCATAGAGTAAGGAACTACCATAAAGAAAGATAGCCGAACTAGCCGCACCAATTAATAAGTATTTTAACGCCGCTTCGTTAGAACGAGGATCTCGTTTCATGTAACCCGTCATCAGATAAGAGGAGATACTGAGCATTTCTAGGGAAACAAAAATCATTACTAATTCTGATGCCCCGCACAGTAACATACCACCTAATGTTGCCGTTAGCATGATTGCCATAAATTCGGCTAATGAAGTGCCTGTATTTTCAATATAAGCGATCGACATTAAAATGGTAATCGCCGTGGAAGATACAACAATGCCTCGAAAAACTATACTGAGATTATCGCTGGTAAAAGAACCTAAAAAAGAAGTAGGAAGAGGATTGTCCCACCCCAAAAATAAGGCGACTACCGCAGTTAATAAGCCTCCTACAGCGAAATAAGGTAACCATCGGGATGATTTACGCCCGAAGACCAAGTCGCCCACTAAGACTAATAATAATGTGACTGTGACGATCGACTCAGGTGCGATCGCTGTCGGGTTCAGCTGACTAGCAATTTGACTCGAAAAATCCATAATCAATCAAATTTAAAACGTTCAATAGTCAATCTTACCGTGAAAACAACGACAGTGAACAATGAACAATGAACAATGAATAGTGAACAACTTAAATAATGGACAATTGACAATTGACAATTGACAATTAATATTTCTTACTCATTACTCATTACTCATTACTCCTTACTCCTTACTCATTCCCTAACTATTCAATGCTCGTAGAAAACTTTTAAGTGAGCCGATTAAGCCTGAAGCAGAAGGAGTTTTGATTTTTGCTGAGTTACCATCACCGTCATCGTCATCATCGTCGTTAGATTCTCCTAATAAGATTCTTTCTAAGGCTTCTCCTAATGGTTTTTGTTGTACTTCGGCGACTAATTCATAATCTTCATAATTTTGGATAGGCATTGAAGTTTCTTCATCTAGCTCAAAATCAATCTCAGGATTTTTTTTGTTTTGCCATACTTGCCATAATTGCGGGTAACTACGTAAAACAACAGCAGAATTGAGGGGACGATAATAATAAGCTGATTCTAAAATACTGATAAATCGATCTCTTAATTGTCTGGCGGCATAACCGATACCGACAATAGATACATCCTCTAACTGAGGAATTAAAATTACTACTGGTCTGTGTTCTGCTATATTACATAATTTTTCAACTAAGCCCACTTCAACGGCTGAAGGAGAAACGACTAAAAATATTTCATCACTATCGCTAATTTTGTTAGTAATGGGTGTGCGACTACTACCAATATCGGTGACTAAAAATTCTGTTTCGCCCCAATCTCTTTTAGCTAATGCCGCCGCACCAACATCAGGAAAAATAACTTTTAAACCCGAACCATAACCACTAAAAAAATCGGCAAATTCTGAGGCTAAATATTGTGCTTTAAGAGCTATTTCGGGGATGACTAAATCGATCGTTATACGAGTACAACCACTCATTTAAAGCTACATCTAGAGCTTTTTTTGCTTGGGTAATTGTTTCTTCTAAATTTTGGGGAATAACAGTCATATACTTTTTTTAGAGTCAAGGAACAAATAAGTAATCTAGATTGATATACTATGATACAAGAAAATTTTCCTACTTAGCTAGATTTAGGTGTTAGGTGTTAAGTTTTAGGTGTTAGCTGTATAGTTTTTGTTTATAGCTTATAGGGTTTTATTTTTGCTAATAAATGGTCGGTTTTTTCGTCTCTATTTCCTTGAAAGAATTTTTCTAAAACTTGTTCAAATACAGAATTAGTAGTAGAAACAGAGGAAAATAATGTCATCGAAGATTTTAATTTCATGTCATCGGGAAAACCAAAAATTTGCGACGCAGAAAGTTTTTCGATCGATAAAATTATGTTAGTACATTCTAATAATCTTTGACCGAGAATCGGATGGTTTAGATATGCTTTTGCTTCTTCTTTATCTTTAATACTATAAAATACTGAGGTTGAGCTTTTTCCTAAACCTTCTATTTGTGGAAAGATAAACCACATCCAGTGCGATCGTTTTCGACCATTTTTAAGTTCTTTTAAAACTTGTGGATAAATAGTTTCCTGTGCTGTTAAAAAGCGATTTAGATTAAAACGATCGTTTTGAGACATCATCATCAAATAATTAATAATAAACTTAGACTAATTTAATTTATTTTTGCTTAGCAAGGGTTGAACAATGTTCAACCCCTACGGTTTAAAATACTATGGTAATTGGTTAGATACAACATGACGAACGATCGTATTGCTATCATTACTTAATTGTTGTTTAATCTCATCAGGAGTATTAGGATTCATTGCTACGGATAATCTTTCTAACCAATAAAGAGAACGAACTTTTTTCCTTAATATCTCTTCTGGCATTTGTGGATGTCTTAACACTAATACTCTGGTAATTAATGGTTGAGATGAATTACTGTAAAATTTGAGTATTTCTAATAAACTTTCAGGATATTTTTGTAAACATTTCTTTCTTGCCTCTTGACAAATTTGACGATCATCTTCCTCTATTAATTGTTGAAGTAAAGAAAGAGAAACATTTTTGCTTTTAGCGATTGCAATTTTAACTGATTTATTGTTATATTTTTCTCGATAGTAATAATTATTTTGAATGTGATATTGTTTCTCAATATTTTTAATCATTTCACTGTTTCGGTCTTGAAATAATTTGTTTAGAATATTAATATTAGTTTGGGGATGAAGTGCAATCGATTCTAAAATTTGATTACGACATTCGATAGCTTTTAGATATGATGTATTCATACTAGCTTCAATCTCATAAATAATCTGTTGAAGTATCTGAGTAAATTGTTCGTTTTCGGTGAATACATTAACGAATAAATTTAAACATTTTTCTGGAGTAGCAATATTTTTTACCAAAGATTGAATTGTGGGAAAAACTTGCTCAAAACGATACTCTGCATTACCATCACTATTAAATAAAAAGTCAATCGAATCGTTACTTAATTTCTCTAAAGTAGCAGTAGAAGTAAAGATATTACTTGCCACCACACCCTTGATATTATGCCAAGGTGTTGTGGCTAAAGTCGCTAATTCTTTTGTTGAATTGGAAAAAGAAGCAAGATAATAAGCCATTTTTGCTTCTTGGATTAAAGACAAAGGAGTATGAGGATTATTTTTTACTGCTTCACGCACATTCATATTTACATTTCCCAGTAATCGAGATAAAATATCAACTGAAGTATGAGGATATTTAGCGACTAAGACACGAATTTCTAAATTTTTTTTGACGGCTAATATATCTAAAACTTTTTGGTTAAGATGTTGATTATGTTCAAATAATAATTCGAGAGTATAATTATTACTACAATTATTTACTATTGTTTGAGCAATATGGGAAGGTAAAGCAGGATTTCTTGCTAAAGAATAGTAACATTCTGTATCAGTAGATAAACTTTCAAGAATATCAATAGGAGTACGAGGATTTTCAGCTATTGCCCATTTCATCTCACGAAAATTGGCTTTTTCGATAAATAATCTCAAGTAATTAATAGGTAAAAGAGGATTTTTCGCTAAAGCTACCAATAAATCGCGAAATACATCGCAATTAGATACAATGAGATTGTAACCAGTATTTATATTTCTTTTTGTCCAATTATTTTTAGTGTCAGAAGCGATCGCTACTAACTTCTCTAAAAGATATACTGGAGTATTAGGATGATTAGCAATATAAACAGGTATAGTATCACCAGAGAAACCTTGTTCGATCGAATTATCCAACAACTCTTCTAAAATATCTACAGGAGTATTAGGGTTACTAGCAATTCCTTCAAAACCGCCAATCGAAGATTTATGCTTCATGATATTTCGCCAGATAGCGACAGTGGCTTTCGGATTTTTAGCGACTCCTCTTTGCACTAAAGCATATTGACTATCACTTAACTTTTCTAATATACTCATAGGCATATTAGGATGTTGAACAACTTTTTCTAAAGTGTACATATCAAGATTAACAATATCTGGTGCAAGAGATTCTAAGATACTTTCTGTAGCTTGAGGATTTTTAACAATCGCTAGACACATCTTCGGATTAGATACTGTTGCTAGTTTGTCTAACGGATAAATAGTCATTAAATATTCTAAAATATCTACTGGTATAGCAGGATTTTCTGCAATAGCAAAACGAATATCGTCATTAGATGTCGTGACTAATTTTTCTAATATGTGCATTGGTGTATTAACATTAACTGCTAAACTCAAATCAATAGCCCGATTCGATATTTTTGCTAATGCCTCTAAAGTAATTGCGGGTGTTTGAGGTTGTTTTGCTATTTGATGTAAAGTTTTTATTTCCCATTTGGATATATCGACAGTATCTAATATTTTTTTAATTACTTCTTCTGGTGTATTGGGATTACTAATTAATCCTACGTAAATTTCTTTGTCTTCCTTTTTCGCTAATTCAACTAAAACATCAACAGCTGTATCTGGATTTTTAGCGATTGTGGTGTATCGCATCATGACAATTTGACGCACTTTCTTTCTTTTATCGTTAGCTAGTGTTTGTAAAAGAGAAAAAGGAGTATGAGAATTATTGACTACACTAATACGATGATTAATATTCTCGCTATCAGCCAACTTAATTAATTTTCTTACATAAGTAGTCTTATTGTTAATATCTTTGGCTTTTTTTCTTGGCGTTAATTGTTGGGTAATTCTTTCTTTAACTATTAGCGGTGTATTCTTGTTTTGTAATAATATTTGCTTAATTTGTCGATTATTTTCTTGAGCTAATTTAACTAAAATTTTAGTAGGTGTATTAGGATTAGAAGCAATCGCTTCTCTAATATTTTGTTCTTGATTTGGTTGAGTTAGTTCAAATATTTCTTGCAACATATATTGTAAAACACGATCGTTATTAATATATTCATTTTTAACTAAATTAAAGAGTAATTCTTCATTACATAAAGCAACGATACAATCGATATTTTCAATAGTAAGAGACGGTAGATAACGACAAATTATCTTGAGAATTGGTAAATACTTTGAATCACCTTTAATTATTTTTTCAATAATCTTTTTTGGGATAAAATCACCAGCTACTAATATCTCTAACAAAAAATTATCACAACGTAAAATCAAGTTAAGTTGTTGTTGAGAAACAATGTCTTCCCAATTATTATCAAGAATGTAACCAGTCGGATTGTTAATATGAAACTTAGCAGTAGTCGTAAGATGATTATATTCACTGTAATCAGTAAACATTTTTCCCCACTTATCTAATAAGTCTTTAGGAGAATTTTTTGGATTCAATATAGCCAATAATACTTGAGATTTATTACTTTTCTTATTAATTCTTTTTTGATTCATCTTATTTTTTATCATTAACTTATTTTATTCTCGAACGTAAAAATTATAGTCGTTTAAAAAAAGAATTGAGATAGTATTAATAATCGTAAAAATGTGAGTATAAAACCAACCTTTAATTATCATTACAAGGCTATTTGATTAATATTTAATAAGTTTTCGATCGATGTATCTTCACTTTGTGCCTTCGCCTTTAAAATATCCATCTGTCATCACCTAGTATTTTTTTACTATTATTTAATCATAACTAAAAATCAAGGAAGAAAACGATCGATTTTGACTTCATTTTCATTTTGGTAAGATTGATATAATTATTGTTATACTTTCGATCGTCATTATCAAGATGCAATTAAAACAGTTAATAACCGAAGCGATGGAAATAACAGGTTTAAAAACAGAGGAGGAAGCCATTAAATTAGGGTTAAAAACTCTAATTGACTTAAAAGAAAAAATCAAACTCTTAGTCTAAAAGATGCCACTCAAGCCATGATCAATTTCTATCAAGAAGGTAGTGATTTGACTGAATTTACAGATTCTTGTACTGAAGATTTTTATCAATATCAAGACTATGCCTAGATTAAGTTTGAAGTTAACGTGATATTAACGTACATGATTAGCCTTGAACTTAAGTTCAAGGCTCAAATAAAATCGTTCAATAAATTGAACTAATACAAAAAAAAATTCCCCCTATGTATAGCAGTAAAAGAGTTATTTGCAACAGTTGAATAGTGTTCCCCATCCTTTGAAGGAGGGGTTAGGGGTGGTAGAAATGTCCACGCCTTAGTTGTTACTTGCTATAGGAGGAAAAAATATTAATTTTAATTAACAAAAAGCTAATTTAAACATCTAATTCAGTTAGATTCAAACGAGGACCATGAGTTTCGATAAATTCTCGACGAGGTGCAACTCGATCGCCCATTAAGACAGTAAAAATACGATCGGCTTCGGCGGCATCTTCAATTTCTACTCGTTTCATCGTTCGAGTTTCAGGATTCATGGTTGTATCCCATAACTGTACGGGCATCATTTCTCCTAAACCTTTAAAACGTTGGATGTGATAGTTGGCATTAGCAGGAAATTCAGCTATCTTTTGTTGTAATTCTCGATCGCTATAACAATAAGCATGGTTTTTACCACGTTCTAGTTTGTATAGTGGAGGACAAGCAATATAAATATAACCTTGCTCGACTAACTCCCGTTGATAACGATAAAAGAAAGTTAATAACAAAGTACGAATATGCGCACCATCAACATCAGCATCCGTCATAATGACAATATGATGATAACGTAACTGACTAGCATCAAATTCTTCTCCTTTAATACCCAAACCTAAAGCGGTAATCAACGATTGTATTTCGTTGTTTTTGTAAATTTTGGCATCATCAGTTTTTTCGATGTTTAAGATTTTTCCTCTCAAAGGTAGAATAGCCTGAAAACGTCTGTCTCTTCCTTGCTTTGCACTTCCCCCCGCACTATCGCCTTCGACGAGGTAAATCTCTGATTCACCAGGGTCTCTTGTACTACAATCAGCTAATTTACCAGGTAGTGGAGAAGATTCTAAGACTGATTTACGACGAACTAATTCTCTAGCGTGTCTAGCGGCTTCAGCGGCTTTAAATGCTTGAACTGCTTTTTCGATAATGCTATCAGCAACATGAGGATTAAATTCTAAATATTCGTTTAATACTTCTCCAACTGAAGAATCAACAATCCCTCTTACCTCAGAGTTACCTAACTTTGTTTTGGTTTGTCCTTCAAATTCAGGCTCGGGTACTTTAACTGAAATAACGGCGGTTAAGCCTTCTCTTACGTTTTCACCAGCTAAGTTAGATTCGTTTTCTTTAATTTTATTACGTTTACGAGCGACGTTATTTAAAGTACGAGTGAGGACTGTTTTTAATCCTTCAAGGTGTGTACCTCCATCTACTGTCCGAATATTGTTAGCAAAACCTAAAATAGTATCACTATAAGCATCAATACACCACTGTAAAGCTACTTCAACTTGTACACCTTTTTTCTCTCCTTCTACATAAATAATGTCTTGATGGAGAACATCTTTTTCTCTAGTCATGTAGGTGACATATTCTTTGATACCACCTTCGTAGCAATAAGTTTCGACTCGATGAGGTGTTATACGTCGATCGCTAAATGTTATTTTAACCCCTGCATTGAGATAGGCTAACTCTCTTAATCGATTTGATAAATAGATTATATTCAAAATTAGTAGTTTCAGTAAAAATAGTTTTATCAGGTAAAAAACTAATTGATGTACCTGTAGAATGATCAGGATCTGGTCTTGCTTCTAAATCACTAACCGCTAAACCCCTTGCATAACGTTGGGTGTGAATATTTCCTTTTCTCCATACTGTCACTTGCACCCATTCAGATAAAGCATTTACTACTGAAATCCCAACACCGTGCAAACCACCTGATACTTTATAACCACCGCCACCAAATTTACCACCTGCGTGAAGAACTGTTAAGACTGTTTCTAAAGCAGATTTGTTAGTGGTAGGATGAATTTCTGTAGGAATACCTCGACCATCGTCGGCAACACTAACTGAACCGTCTTCGTTGATGTCAATTTCAATATGGCTACAATAACCAGCTAAAGCTTCATCGATCGAGTTATCTACTACTTCATAGACTAAGTGATGTAGCCCTCTAGGTCCTGTCGTCCCAATATACATACCCGGACGTTTCCTGACAGGTTCTAACCCCTCAAGTACTTGTATTTGGTCAACATCGTAATTAGTTGTCTGGTTTGATGTACTCATTTATGACTTTCCTCCTAATTGAGGATATAAACAGTTTTTTGTACCTTGAACGATTTTTCAATCAAAAAAGCATTTCTCTTACATTTTAACACTATTATAAGGGCTATTCACACTATATTTATATATAGGGTATAGATTAATCTCTATAATATTTATGTATTGGTGGCGATAATTCATGATTGATAATTGATAATTACCTTCATTCAAAGTTACAGGTTTAAATTAATTAGTGATAACAGAAAGTTGATCAATAAGGATAGAAGGAGTATAACAAGAACCTGACCAAAGTCGATCGTTACCAACTGCCATTGTTTGTTGAAGTGCTTGATAAATATTTCCTGATAACATGGTGTCCTTTATTCTACCTACTATTTCACCATTTTTAACCAAATAACCTAAATCAATATTAAAAGAGAAATCTCCTGAGATATCTGCACCTTCTCCTAAAATTTGATCAACAATTATTGCTTCGGGCAAACTATTAATTAGTTGACGTTGGGATGAATTACCTTCTGCAATTATTAAATTAACTAAATCAGGAGTAGAATAGCTACCCAAACTCGGACGAAAACCATTAGCTGTATTTTCAATACCTAATTTTTTAGCTGTCTTTTTATCAGTATAAACGTTTTCTAAAATACCTTTTTTAATTAAACTAAGATATTGAGTAATTGTACCTTCATCATCAAAAGGGCAATTATAAGGCTGAAAATTTGGTTTTTGGCTTAAGGTAATTAAGGGCGAGACAACTGGTTTACCAATAGATTCACTCCAAGGAGAAGATTTATCTAAAATATATTTTCCGTTGAAGGCTTCGGTGATAGTTTCCCATAAAGAAGCTGTTGCACCATCTGGTGTAAATAAAATTGGTATTTGACAACTACTAATTTCGGCGTTTTTGTCAGCCCATTTCAGTTTTTGTAAAACCGCACCTATCATTCTGTCTAAATCTAATTCTTGCTGAGTATATTCGCCATCATAGATACCTAAAAAATCTTCTTGTTGTACTAATTCTAAAGCGATGGATGCACTTTGAGTGATGACGGTTTGTTGGCAATGTAAACCACGGGAGTTGAGAATAGTACTAGTTTGCTCTTCCCATTCTAGTTCAAGATTGACTAAGCATTCAGAGTTTTGTTGACGAATAGAAGCGATCGTTTTTTCACCTAAATTAATTAATTTGGGCAAATCTGGTTGACTAGACAAACGAGGATAAATTAATTTTTGATTACTATTAAGTAGTATCTCTTCTGCCGGGTTGAGTTGAGAGATAGTTAATGCTTTAGCAATCAAATCTTCAGGATTAAAATCACCATAAGCAACAGCTAAACCAGGGCAATTATTCTGCCATAAACGTAAGGCAATTGCGGTAGTTTGTGAAGTTTCTATTTGTTTAAGACGATTAGCTTCAAAACTAATTGGGCGAGAATATGATTCTACTTGATAAACTTCGACTTCAGAAATACCCTTTTTAAGGGTAAGTTGTAATAATTCTTCAGCTAATATCATTAAAAATTGATCACATTGATGATTGATTAATACTTAATTATTTTTTCGATAAACTTATAAGCTATTTTAAAGTATTTAGATCAGACTCAGATAAATTACCCCATTTGTACTTTCGGGAAATATATTACCCACCAAAATACAAATAAATTTTTATTATTGTAGAGATAAGCCATGCCTTTTGTTTACAGTGGTGATAATCAATATAAAGTACGAAGACTTAGTATATATAGATTAATCTCAATTTTTAATTTTAAGAATGAATTCTAACTTTGATCTTATCATTTTATCCAACGGTCCTGGAGAAATTACCACATGGGTTTTTCCTGTAGTCAAGCAAATAAGGGCTAAAGCCGAACTCAATCAAGATAATCTACGTATCTCTTTGATTTTATCTCCTTGCCCTCACGCTACTGGTAATGAGGTTAATTTGGCTCGTAAACTACCGCAAATCGATCGTATTCAATCGGCAGATAATTTTTTTTCTTTTTTGTTATCGGGTAAAACAAAAGACAATTGGGATTGGTATTCACAAGGATTGGTTTTGTTTTTAGGAGGAGATCAATTTTTTGCTTTAACTATTGCTAAAAGATTTAATTATCAAAGTTTGATTTATGCTGAATGGGATGCTAGATGGTATCGTTATCTCGATCGTTTTGCTGTGATGAATCAAAGTGTTATCGATAAAATTCCCCTGAAATATCATCATAAATTTACTGTTGTTGGCGATTTGATGGCTGATATAGAAGAAGTAAATAATGATTTAAAAAGTTCTTTTAATAGTAATGATGATCAAATAAAAATAGGTTTATTACCAGGTTCTAAACCAAGTAAATTAATGCAAGGTGTTCCTTTTTTAATGGCGATCGCTGAATATTTACAAAGTAAGAAAGAAAATTTAGAATTTATTATTCCTGTTGCTCCAACTATTGATAAAGATATTTTAGCTAGTTATGGAAAAAAAGAAAATAATTCTTTTATTAATATTTTAGGTGATGTAACAGGAGAACTAATAGAAGTAGAAAATAAATATTATTTACAAACTTCAGGAGGTATTAAAATTAAACTTATTACGCAATTTCCTTGTTACGAAGAATTAAAACAATGTGATTTATGCTTGACTACAGTGGGAGCAAATACTGCTCAATTAGGTGCTTTATCTATCCCGATGATTATTTTAATTCCGACTTATCAATTAACAGCGATGAAGTCGTGGGATGGTTTACCCGGATTACTGGCAAATTTACCTTTAATAGGCGATCGTTTTGCGACTTTAATTAATAAGATAGCGATCGATTATACTCGTAAAAATAATAAACTTTATGGCTGGCCAAATATCTGGGCAAAAAAAGAAATCGTCCCCGAATTAATCGGTAATCTTACTGTAACTCAAGTCGGTGATTTGGTTTTAGATTTACTTGAAAATAAGGAAAAATTAGAGCAGATAAAATCTCAATTAAAACAAGTGAGAGGAGAATCAGGGGCAAGTGCAAAAATTGCTGATTTAGTTAGTCAAATAGTATCTAGAGTATCTAGTCTGAATAATGAATAGATAAATAATTATTGGAGTAAAACTAACTCGCTACTGAATGGAGTTGGAGTAAACCTGCGTGTTAAGGTAACTAAGAAACAAAGTAGCTCGAAACACAAAAAAAGATGATAGATAATAAATTAGTCAAATATCAGACATTACCTGTTTGGACAAAAGATACTTTACCACAGTCTTTTCAAAACAAACATAATACACAGCAAGGGACTTGGGCGAAACTGACAATCTTAGAAGGAGAGTTGAAGTATTATGGTTTAGATGAAAATGGTGATATACGATCGACTCATGTCTATTCTAGAGAAAATCCACCACCATTAATTGAGCCTC
Source organism: uncultured cyanobacterium (assembly GCA_963710605.1). GTDB lineage: Bacteria > Cyanobacteriota > Cyanobacteriia > Cyanobacteriales > Cyanobacteriaceae > JAALKG01. The sequence goes on along the minus strand of CAVQBA010000004.1, from coordinate 364,292 downwards.
AAGTGTGGCATAAGGTTGAGCCTTTAGGAGATAATTTACGTTGTTTTATCGAATTTTATTGTCTTCAAGAAGATTACTATCAAAAGAAATATCATCTTTGGGCGCCCCATTCAGAGGTAATTGAGATTTTAAAATATATTCAATCGGGAAATGCCTTGGATTTAGGAAGTGGTCGAGGTCGTAATAGTATCTTACTTCAAACAAGGGGTTTTTCTGTCACAGCTTTGGATAAATCGGAAACAGCTATTAGCAAACTTCAAGAAATTATTGATACCGAAGAAGAATGTAAAGGTATTAATGCCAAAATATACGATATCCAGAGTGCATCGATCGTGAATCATTACGATTTGATTATTTCTACCGTAGTTTTTCAGTTTTTACAACCTGTATCTGTTAGTTCGGTGATACAAAATATGCAAGAACAAACCTTATCTGGGGGATATAATTTAATTGTTGCTCCTGTCTCGACAAATGATTGTCCTTGTCCGATTGATTTTCCTTTTACCTTTGCCGAAAATGAACTTAAGAACTATTATAATTTATGGAAAATTCATAAATATAAAGAAGAGTTGGGTACGTTCGGGCGAATGGATGAACAGGGATTACCCTATCAAGGAAAGTTTGCAACACTGATTGCACAAAAATAAATAGCTTTACCCATCAGCAATGGTTTAATGTTAAGAGCTAATTTGTAAAATATTGAAGAATTGATTGTAAATTATCGTCATTTAAATTTAGACTAAAACATAAATAACGATCGGTAAAATTTGAGTATAAAACCCACCTTGAATTACCATTGTCATCGCTAACACAAAGAGCGTTTAATAAATTAAACTAAAATTAAAAATAACAAATTGTCTCATTTTTATGTGAAATAACTCTCAATTCTTTATTCTCCATTCTCCATTCTCCATTATTTGTCGTAGCTTTTAATCATTGCTTGTGTGCCTTGAGTATAACCTTCACCATCGTTTAAATCGGCGGCTGTTTGAAACATTTTTTTCGCTAATTCAGTACCTGGTAAAACATCATCTTTGTTTAATACTTCTTCTACTAAACGTAAATCCTTGAGAATGTGTTTAATCATAAAACCCGGTTCATAATCGCCCTCGATTACCTTCTTACCAAGATTAGTTAATGCCCACGAACCAGCCGCACCCGTACCACAAACTTCTACAATAAGATTACGATCGATTCCTTGTTTTTCGGCTAATTGCATTGCTTCACATAAAGCCACCATGTGTAAGCTACCTAAAACCTGATTACATAATTTGACGGCTTGCCCGCTACCTACTTCTCCACAATGAGTAATATTTTTGCCAACTATTTTAAGATAAGGTTCGCATAAAGCAAAATCAGTAACGCTACCTCCTGCCATGATGGTTAATGTACCTTTTATTGCACCAATATCTCCACCTGAGACGGGGGCATCAACAAAATGAATTTGTTTTTTAGCTAATTGTTTGGCAATACGTTGAGCGGCTTGACTACCGATCGTGCTAAAATCGACAATTAATGTTTGAGGTTGAATATATTGTATTGCTCCTGTTTCTGATAAAAGTACTTCTTCAACATCGGGTACATCGGATAAACAGGTAAAAATAATCTCGGCAGATTCTACGGCTTCTTTAATAGTAGAAACGATCGTTACTGCTGAATTTTGTTGTAAGTTGGTAACAAGTGGACTATCTTTGGTTCGATTCCAAGCTTTGATAGAACAACCTGCGTCAAACAAATTTTTAGTCATTGGTGCACCCATGACTCCCAAACCTAAGAATGCTAATTGGTGATTCATGCTTAATAGTTGATAGTTAATAGTTGATAGCAATAGTTATAGTTATAGTAGTTTCAAATAAAAACTGATCGTACAAGATGTAGGGACGTAGCAGTGCTACGTCCCTACCACGTTTATATAACTTTTTCTTTGTCTAGATCAATTTAAGTAGTGTATTCAGCATTAATTTTGACGTAATCGTAGCTTAAATCACAACCCCAAGCCTTACCCGTACCTTCCCCATTGCCAACAGAAACTTTTATGTTAACGGTATCGGTTTTGAGATATTCCCCTTGAGTGGCTGTAGTTAGATAATCACTAGCCGCTTGTCGATCGAATTGTTGGGGTTGCCCGTTGTCCATTAGTAAAATATCACCTAATTGGATACGTAACTCTTCTTGTTTAAATTTAACCCCTGCACGCCCTGCCGCACCTGCTATTCTCCCCCAATTGGGATCATGTCCGAAGATAGCTGATTTAACTAAAGATGAGCCAACGATCGTTTTCGCAATTTTATTAGCATCAGCTTGATTATTTGCCCCTGTCACTTCCACTTCAATTAAACAAGTTGCACCTTCGCCATCACGGGCGATCGCTTTAGCTAAATACTGACATACTTCAGTTAACATCGCTTCTAACTTTTGACCATTAGCATCCATTTTGGTAATTGCTCGAGTGCGAGATTGTCCGTTAGCTAAAGCTATTAAAGTATCATTAGTGCTGGTATCGCCATCAACAGTAATTTGATTAAAACTTTTATCCGCCGCTCGTTTTAACATTTCTTGCCATAACTGAGTCGAAACAGCCGCATCACAAGTAACAAAACTAAGCATGGTTGCCATATTCGGGTGAATCATCCCTGAACCTTTAGAAATACCGCCTATACGCACAGGACGATCGTCTATGATGGTTTCTAAGGCGATCGATTTGGTTACTAAATCGGTGGTAACGATCGCTTTAGCGGTGGCTTCTCCTCCTTTGTCTGATAATTCAGATACTAGTTGAGGAATGGCGGCGACGAGTTTATCCATTTTTATTCTTTGCCCAATAACTCCTGTTGAAGCAAGTAAAACCGCAGAGGGTTCGATTCTCAATTCTTCAGCTAAGGCATTGGCAGTAGTATAAACATCTTCCCAACCTTGTTCTCCTGTTGCCGCATTTGCTTGCCCTGCGTTACATAATATCGCTTTAGCACTGGCTTTTTTTTGTAATGTTTGCCGACAATAATCGACACAAGCCGCCCGCACACAAGAAAGGGTAAATACCCCAGCGGCGATCGCTTCTGTTTCTGACCAAATTAGAGCCAAGTCAGGTGCATTAGAGGGTTTTAGCCCGGCGGTGATACCTGAAGATTTGAAACCTTTAGGGGCTGTTACTCCCCCTTCTATTTGTTGCCAATCAGACATAAGAGTTAAAAGTTAAGAGTTAAAAGTTAAGAGTTAAAGGTTAAGAGTTAATAGCCAACAATTAATTCTGGCTCTCTCTCAATTGTCAATTGTCAATTGTCAATTGTCAATTATTCAGGTGATTTACCTTTGACGTTTTTGACGATACGAGATAGATCGTTTTTTTCATCAATAGTTATTCTAGTAGGAGAACCACTAATAATTCCTTCGTAGTTACGGAAAGAGTCTTTAATTTGAGGGCCATCTTCATTAATAATATATTCTCTAATACCTTTATCATGCCACGAGCCACGCATTTTAAATACATTTAAAGCTCTTGACATTTCCCCTTTAATTTCTACATACTGTAACATGATAATTGTGTCGGTAATTGTCGAAATATGAGATTCAGTAATTGAATTTCCCCCCATAAATCGATCGGTGGTATTAGTAAAAAAACCTGTAATTTCTTCTTGTTTGGCATAACCGGTTACTCCAATCACAAATTGACGGAAAGCGTTATTACTTACGCCTCTAGCTAATGCGGATAAAGAATCGATCGCAATTCGAGTCGGTTTAAACTCGGCAATTTCAGATTTAATCATTTGTAAATGATCTTCTAAACCAGCGGATTCGGGATAAGAGCAAAGTAATTTTAATAATCCTTTTTTTTCCATTTCCTCAAAATCAACTCCCCAAGAAGAAGCATTACGAGATAATTGAGCCCTTGATTCTTCATAGGCAAATAAAATCGCTTTTTCCCCTTTACTGCAACCTTCTTGTAAAAATTTACTGACTAATAAGGTTTTGCCTGTACCTGTTGCACCTGTTGTTAAAATAATCGAATCTCTGAAAAAACCACCCCCACACATTTTGTCTAGAGTTTCTACTCCTGAGGAAATACGAGTATTTGATGAGCGTTGAGTCAGTTGCATTGCACCCAAAGGAAAGATGTTGATTCCATCATTGGTAACTGTAAAAGGATATTCTCCTTTCATATGAGTTGTACCTCTGAGTTTAAGAATTTCAATTGTTCGCCGTCGTCTTTCTCCTTCTAATACGTTACGCATAATTACGACGTTATCGGAGACAAACTCTTCTACCCCAAAACGGGCTACACCTCCATATTCGTCCACACGCTCGGTTGTCATCACTGAGGTTACACCCAGTATTTTTAGTCGTGCTATCAAACGAAATATTTCTCTTCTAACTACTGAGGCGGCATCATATTGTTGGAATACAGCCGTAACAGAATCGATCGAGACAAACTTAGCTTGATATTTTTTAATGGCGTATTGTATTCTTTCAATCAAAGCTGAAAGATCAAAATTCCCCACGACTTCTTGCCCTTCTGGATCGGGAGATGCGTCTAAAATAAATAGTTTACCTTCAGTGATCAGTTTTTCTAAATCCCAACCAAAACTATAAGCGTTTTGAATAATATCTTCAGGGGATTCTTCAAAGGTAATTAATAAACCAGGGTAGTCAAAATAAGTAATACCGTGATAAAGAAATTGAGTGGCAAATAATGTCTTTCCTGTTCCTGATGTACCGCTAATAAGTGTTGTTCTACCAATAGGTAAACCACCATGACTAATTTCGTCAAATCCTTCGATCATGGTGCGATTTTTCTTTACACCTTTATTTCTTAGTTGTTGTTTTTTGGTTTTACTCATATTGATAAATATGATTGTTTTTAATAAATATTAATTAAAGATAAATAGTAAATTTAAATTATGCTTTTAGTTATATGCTGGGTTTATTTTAAGGTATTAAGGGCTTAATAATTTCTCTGGCTCATTTCTTCATATAATAAATCTAAACCAATTAAAACTTTTTCTCGATCGCTTAAATCACCAATAATTTTGCGTACAGGAGGAGGTAAAACTTTAGATAAAGTCGGAGTTGCCAAAATTTTATCTTCTTCTGCTAGTTGCGGATTTTTTAAAACATCAATTACTTTAAGAGCATAAACGCCTTTAAATTCGTCTTCTAAAACATCTTTTAATGTTTTTAAAGCTCGTACAGAATTAGGCGTGTTTCCTGCTACATAGAGCTTCAGTACATAGGTTTTTCTTAAAGGGCTCATATCTTTGATTTATCTTGATTTTAGATTATCTTAAAAATTCGGGTATGTTCAAATTTGGTATAAGTTATGATATTTAATCAACTGAAATATCTTCTTGGGGTATCGAGCGACGATACATTTCACATAAATGAGAAATTATATCGATCAACGCTAAGCGATAATCAATCAAGATATCCTCACTTCTACCCTCTAATTTTAACTGTTGAGCAAATTCATCCATTAACTCCATATGAATTTCTAATATTTGTGAAACTGAGATATCAGCGAAAAATACCTGGTTAACAAAGTTATCTATTTGTTCGTTTACTTTACTTTCTTCGTTGAAATAATTTAGAATAATTTCTTTGTATTCTAAACTCAGTTGTGTAATTAATTCTTCTTGCTCAGTTACTATCATATTTCGATGAAAATAATTAGCATTACGCTTGTAATATATGCCAAAATAACCGAATCTTTCTTTGAATTTATCAGCTAGTCTTTTTTGTTGTAATAGTAAAAATTGTTGTTTGGCTTTTATTTTTTGAACATTATTACTATAAAAAGTTTGATTCTCACTTAACGAACAACTTGGTGCTAATGATAAATATTGGGAGATGGATTGTCTAATAAATTGTTGAATATTTTCTAGTTGATTGATAGAAATTAAAATCTCAGCTGAATGATAATATATTTCTGATGGCGGTGATAATTCGATCGTTTTATTATTTTGAATAATGTCTAGATTTGTCTGTGTATTGCTTGCTGACTCTAAATCTTTTGAGTGGATTAAATTTTGTTGCTGAGATAAAATAACTGCGGGTAAGATTAATCCTTCTACTTCAAACTGTCTGATGAGGTCTAAACTTTCTTGATGATCACTAAGGATTAAACAATCTAATTCTTCTTTATTATCAAATGCAAATTTACTTAATTCTGTAGCGGTTTTTATAATATGCAATTGATATTCCTGCCCACTGAGTAATTTCGTCAGTAAGTGGACTGTTGGTGTAGAATCAATAAATATACAAATCGATAATCTAGATGACAACTTTATTATAGGTTATAAAACATTGTTTTCCTATCTTAAAGTATAGATTAATTTGGACAATAGTTAATCACTCAGACTAGAAAGTTCAATCTTGAAAGTTATTTTTGTTTTAAAAATTGAAGATAAACGATCGTTTTTTTATAATTAGTAGTTACGTCGTTTTTTTGAGAAAAGTCAAAAATTAAAGCTATCGCCGAAAATGAAGAGATTAGGATATTTTTATCCCCTTTAATTCTTTTTCATTCAAGGGTTAATAAGTAATAAGTAATTAGTTAAAGCCTGAAATTGTTATCAAACCTCGCCTTTGAAGACGAGAAGAAACACTCACATTTTTTTGAGCTTTAATTTTCTTCTGAAGCCAAGAGGTATTACTGGTTACTCATTACTGGTAAATAATCCGTTTGTTACTATACCGATAAATCATCATGCTACTTTAGGAAACTCAGGAATAGAAGCGATTAGTTGCTTAGTATATTCTCGTTGTGGATTATAAATTATTTGTTGTGCAGTGGACATCTCTTCTATTTTACCTTTGTTCATTACCATAATTCGATCGCTCATAAATTTAACGACACTCAAATCATGAGAAATAAAAATATAAGTCAAACCAAATTCAGCTTGTAATTCTTTGAGCAAGTTTAATACTTGGGCTTGAATCGAGACATCTAAAGCCGAGACGGATTCATCACAAATAATTAATTGCGGATTTAAAGCTAATGCCCTAGCGATACAAACTCTTTGTCTTTGCCCGCCTGAAAGTTGATGCGGATAGCGGTTATACCAATCAGGATTTAAACCTACTCTTTCTAATAAATAATTTACTCTCTCAATTCTTTTAGTTGAATTACCACCTACTTTATGAATTGTCATTGGCTCAAGAATTATTTTACCAATACTCATACGAGGATTAAGGGAGTTGTAAGGATTTTGAAAAATGATTTGCATCTCACGACGTAATTGACGCAGACGTTTATTTCGCACGGGTAATAAGGTTAAATCTTCACCTAAAAATTCGATCGAGCCTGAATGAGCAGGAATCAGCCGCAGAATTGTCCTAGCTAAAGTTGATTTACCACAACCTGATTCGCCTACTAAACCAAGTGTTTCACCACCAAATAATTTAAAACTAACATCGTTAACTGCCCAAAAATATTCCGGTGTTTGCCAAGGTAATGATTTAGTTTTGGGGAAGCCTACTTGTAAGTTATCAACAGTTAGTAAAGATTGATTGAAGCGAATATCTTTGTTTAAATTGGGACTATTTTTTGGTGGATTATCTTGATTTTCTAAAAAATCAGCAACTGTCGGTAAATATTCACGTGTTTCTTCTAAACGAGGGCGACAAGCTAGTAATCCTTTGGTGTAGGCTTGTTGAGGAGAAAATAATAACTCTTTTGTGCTTGCTGATTCGACTATTTTACCTTGATACATTACTACTAATCGATCGGCTAAATTAGCAACTACCGACAAATCGTGAGTAATAAAAATCATCGACATTTGCCGACGTTGACATAAGTCCTTTAATAGCTCTAAAATAGTAGCTTGAACTGTAACATCGAGTGCCGTAGTCGGTTCATCAGCAATTAATAGACTTGGTTGACAAGAAATTGCGATCGCAATCATTACCCTTTGTAATTGTCCGCCACTGAGTTGATGGGGGTAACGTTTGAGTATCGCCGTTTTTCTTTGCTGAAGATATGCTTGAGTTTCTTTGAGCTTAATACCCTGTGTGTTTTGCTGGTTAATAAATTCTTGAGTTATTTGTTCATCGCTAGGCAATAGTTGAACTTCTTGTAATAAACTAATGGCTTGTTGTTGAGCTTGACTTTTGCTAATATTTTGATGTAGAAGTATTGCTTCAGTTATTTGAAAACCGATATTATAAACAGGATTAAGAGAACTCATTGGCTCTTGAAAAATCATCGCAATCTTCCCGCCTCGGTATGCTCTTTTTTCTTCTTTGGCTAAACTAACTAAATCAACTGGAGATGATGTTGATTCGTCGGTAAATAAAATTTGACCGTTAGTAATTCTTCCCGCTGACGGTAGTAAACCCATGATAGCTAAAGATGTCACGGATTTACCTGAGCCTGATTCGCCGACAATACCGAGTATTTCTCCTTTTTGTAATTGCAAGTTTACTTGATCAACTGCAATTAATTTTGGTTGTGCTTCGTCGTTGAGAAATACTACTTGTAAATCACGTACATCTAAAATAGTCATAAGTGAGTATGTTTTATCGCTATTAACGAATTAAGATTAGGTCATTATAACAACTGTCACCTTTAATAAAATACAATTTTATCAATCTAAAATTAATTAATCGAATCGATTCATTCGTCTTTTTACTTTCAATAATCAATTTGATTGCTAAAGCGACTAAACCAACTGCCACCATTGCAAACAAAAATGTAGCTAAAACAGTCAAACCCATAATTAAGGTACGTACAGTTGAAGCAATTCTTGCCGCCATTGGGTTGTCAAAATCAATCGGTATTTCGGCATAAGTACCAATAACTGATTTGGTTAATAAATAAGAAGCATATCCTAATACTGCTGAAATGGCACTGGCACTAAAACAATTAAAAGGGGTAATTTTTTCACCGTTAATCAGAGGATACTTTGATTTAGGTGTTTCTTCTTCGGTGGTAACTTCTGCTGGTTTTGGTTGAGAATCTAAATCGCTCATGATTATTTACCGCTAATTTTTTATATTTTATCTCGATCGTCTGGAAAATTAAGTCTTTCTTCAGATAGATTAATAATGAGTAAGAAGTAAGATTTTTTGTAAGTACGTGTACAAAATAATTTGAATATTTTTTGTAGGGGTGCATGGCATGCACCCTTCATTTCAAAAGCAAAGGAGGAGAGATTAAAAACGATCGAATCAATTAATTTTTATAGTCATTTAAAATAATGGTGAGACAATTTTGAAGCTAAAATTGTAAGTAGCTTAAATTAAATAAACACGCATTTTATAGTTACCCCTTTAAAAGTTTAAAACGCTTTTAAAATAATGGCTAAAGCCATCACTACAAACCAAAATTATTTATCCTTTGATTAAGTGGCATTACTTAGTTTAATTTATTAAACGGTATCGATTAGCCTTGTAATTTATTGCAAGGCTTGTGTTAATTGATAAAACTACTTTTTACCACTAGACAATAGAAAACGCCAACTATCAGGCTCAAAAGACTTACCTTTAAGCATTCTATTCCAATAAACCCAAGGTAAAGCATATTTTTTAACTAACCACATACTTTTTCTTTCTTGAGTTGGGTCTAATGGGAAACTAGGTAAAGGTTCTTTGCTATAATCAAACTCAGCCATGATGGTTTTACCGTATCCAGTAATTAAAGGGCAACAAGCATAACCATTATATTGATGATTAGGTTGTTGATTGATTCAATTAAAGCTAAAATATTTTTAACTACTACAGGTGCTTCTTTTCTAATTGCCGCCGCTGTTTTAGAAGTCGGTAAACTAGAAGAATCTCCTAAACCAAAAACATGAGCATATTTAGTATGCTGACAAGTAAATTTATCTACATCAACCCAACCTGCTTCGTTAGCTAAAGGACTATTTTTAACAAAATCATAACTTGTCATCGGTGGCGAAACATGAATCATATCATATTTAATTGTCGTTGTTTCTCCTTCACCGATCGTAAAAACCGCTTCTTTTGTCTCTCCTTTTATCTCAATTAAATTATGAGTATATTTAACATCGATATTTTTACGCTCGACAACTTCTTTTAATGGTTGATTATATGCAGGTACACCAAACATCGCCTTAGTGGCATTAGCATAAATGATATTCGTTTTGTCTCTTACCCCTTGTTTTGCAAACGCTTCCTCGGCTAAATACATAATTTTTTGAGGTGCACCAGGACATTTTATTGCACCTGCGGGGAAGGTAAACAGGGCTGTACCCCCTTGGAAATTATTAATTATTTCCCATGTATAAGGGGCAGTTTCCTTTGTATAATTACTTACTACCCCATTTTTACCTAAATTCTCTTTTAAGCCTTTTATTTTGTCCCAATCGATTTTGATACCGGGGCAAACTACTAAATATTCGTAGTCGTAAGTAGTGCCATCTTCGGTAGTGACTTGTTTTTCTTCGGGGTTGATATTAGTTGCCGAATCTTTTATCCAGCTAACTCCAGAAGGAATCAAACTTGCTTCATCTTCGGTAGTTTGCTCGAGACTAAAAACTCCTCCTCCTACTAATGTCCATCCTGGTTGATAATAATGTTTAGTTGATGGCTCGATAATTCCTACTTTTAAACGAGAATTAGCGTCTTTAAGTTGGGAGGCGACGGTAATTCCTGCCGCACCACCACCAATGATTAATATTTGATAGTTGGTATCGTTATTCATATTTATATTGTTCTTGTTTTGTTTGTTTTATTGATTGAGCTTTTCAAAAGTTACTCAAAAAAGATATAGCAATTATCACCATTATGAAATACAAAGAAATCCCCCTAAATCCCCCCTTTGTAAAGGGGACTTATTGATCATTAACTGTACCTCACAAGTCTGGGAAACGCTATATACTGTTAAATACTATACAAAGATTATTTTTAGCAAAGATACATAACATTCTCAGTCTAATTTGACTATTTATTTAGCTAGCTACTTTTTTAATATTTCTTTATATCAATTTTTGACGATCGAAAAATTACTATTGAAGATTGATGCAATTAGTTTACTCAAGGTTAAAGTTAAAACAGGGGTAAAAAAGCGAAAGTCCCCAAAATTGTAGATTTTAGGGGCTGTTGACTTAATTTCGGTATCGTGGGTGCAAACCTTGCACCCCTACGAAAGAATATAGAATCCATTTGCGATCTTTGCGAAGTACATTCTGAATTAGCAAGTACTCCAAACTTGGGAGATTTAGGGGGCTATTAACTTTAATTTTAAACTTCGATCGAGGATGATTTAAGATTTAAATTAGTACTTGTTATCTTATTATCTTTTCGACGTAAAATAATTTGTTTTGAGCGAACTATAATACTTTTTAACAAAATTTTAAACGAGGCAAATTCGGTAGGTACTTTTGTCGTTACCCAACGATGAGGTTGGCAAAATAAATATTCAATTATTTGTCGATATTCTCTTAATTCTAATGAGCTATATTCTAATTGTAAAGATATTTTGTTTTGATGACGATCGATTTGTTTGATAGTAGTTGTTAATTCCAAATTTAACTCTTCTATTCCCACTTGAATAAGTTGATTTTCATTAATCATCGGTAAAGAATAATCATCAGCAAAAGATAATTTGACTCCTGTTTCTGATAAATAATTGGACACCGTGTTAATTACTACTCCATCAATAACTAATTGAATCTTAGTCTGAATTTTTAACCAAGGATAATAATCTGTTTGCGATTTATCAATTAAAGCAAATAAACAAACAGTCAAAATAATTAGATAATAACCCGTCCAGAAAAAACCTATTTCTAAACTAGAATAAATCAAATTTATATTAGCAATTAACTCCTCTCTTGCTTCTAAATTAATAAATAAATTAAGAAAAAGTCCAACACCAAAAATAGTAATTATCCAAGCATAAATAATTGGTAATCCTAATTGCCAACGAAAAACCGATCGATAATTGACAATACCTTTTTGGGTAACTTGAAATGTTCTAGCAAAGGGTTTGATTAAAGTTCGTACGATCGCAATTGTAATCGGGAAACAAATTAAAAAACTATAAATGTCAATTACTATTTTACTCGCAGATCGATCGCCCAACCAAAAAAAGACAGTAGTTTCAAAAATTAAAAAGGGCATAAAAAATGCTAACCAATCATTAAATTCCATCATAAAAGGAGGCATTCTTAACATAAAAAAAAGCGGAATCGTAAAGATAAAGGTGGCTAAGGTAATATTAGTAAACCAATGAATAATTCCTGCGGTATAAATCAGTCTTTGTACTAAACTCAAACCTTTGATAGTTAGAGGATTAGCCGAGACAAAAAAGCCTTGTATTGTACCTGTCGCCCAACGCATCCTTTGGCTAAATAAAGCAGAGATATTTTCTGGCACTAACCCTGCACTCAATCGCTCGTTGAGATAATTTACCTGATATTTGTGTGCAAGGAGTTTGATTCCTGTAAAGTAATCTTCGGTGATTGATTCGGTGAAAAAACCACCAACACTTTCTAATGCTGAGCGTCTGACGACAAATGAGCTACCAAAACACATTACACTATTATGATAATCTCGCATCGGTTGATTGAGACGAGCGGAAAATTCTTCGACTGGATGCCCTAAAATATTGCCTAAGCCTAAATTTCTGGCTACTGCGTCTTGATTGTAAAAATGTTGATGAGTTTGTAATAAGGCAAGTTTTGTTTTTTGGAAAAAACCAACGGTACGAGTCAAAAAGTCATGTGAAGGTACAAAATCGGCATCAAAGATCGCAATCAATTCACTTTTTGTTATTTTTAAAGCGTGGTTTAAATTACCTGCTTTAGCATGACTATGTTCTGTTCTGGCTATATATTCACATCCTAATTCTGTCGCTAGTTGTTCTACTTCTGGTCTTTCGCTATCATCTAATAAATATACTTGTTTATGGGGATAATCGATCGCCTGACAACCAATAATTGTGCGACGTAAAATCAGTACTGACTCGTTGTAAGTAGGAATTAAAACATCAACTGCGGGGAGGTATTCTCCTGCTTTAACACTCGTTTCCCAGTAATCAGCTTCCTTATGACGACTTTTCCTTTTGATGCACATAAACAAATTGAGATAGGGCATTATCCAAGCAAATATTTCTAAGACAAGGATAAAGACACTGATGATTGTGGTGGTGGTGGTAGTTAAATTGAGGGTATAAAACGATCGCCAATAGATATAACGTAAAGTTAAGATAAAAGAAACTGTGACAATGATACTCCTTGCCCAAGTAGAGTTAGGAGAAGTTAACCTAACGATTAATTGCCCTAAAATTAAAGCAAATAAACAGGGAATTAAAAAGTTAAGTGATGTAGATAAATCCATAATATAATAGCCTTAAAAATAATAGCAATTAGTAATGTTTAAAATTGTGCTTAATTTTATTGAAAATTAGACGAGAATTAGATGAGAAAAATTTAATTTTGTTAATTACTTCTTCCACTAAGCTTTTATTTTTATAGATAGTGGATGATTGCAAACAAAAGACTACTCGAATATTATTTTATTTAAATAGAGATGATTTATATCTAGCTATTATTAAAATATATTCTACACAGTTAATAAAATTTGGTGTAAAAGTAAACAAATTAATTAGATTTCTTTGTCTAACTGATAATTAGTTTGATCAGCTTGTTTTAAGTTATAGTTGATTAGATTTAAAAGTTATACAGCAAATTATTTGCTTTGTGAAGTTGAATCTAGGGTATGAGGTAACAACAAAAGCAATAAATTGAAATTTATTGCTCTTCTAAAAATATATTCTCTATTTTCTTTTTTTTTGAAAGTAACTATTTTAAATAGATTTAGCCAAAATTAATTTTGAAATCGTGACGATATTGTAGTGAAGGGGAATTTCGTCGTCGTGTAACTAAAAAAGCTGATAGTTGTCAGTTATTTTACGGATAAAAACTATCAACATTAAATATGAGTCAAATTTTTAATTATTAATAAATATAAAAAAAAGGTACGATCAATCGATGAAATACTCACCAACAAATCGTACCTTAATCAATCTTTATAATTGAGTCAAAGGATGAAATAAAAGATCAGGTAAAAAGTAATTAAACTCGATTAATAAAACTGCTGTAAAAACTAATAAAGCAGTTATTAATACAGGGGCAGTCGATAAAAAATTTTTCATGCTATTATCTCCTAATAGTTGATTAAAAATGAGAAATGAAAATTAGCGAGGTGAAACAGGAACTTCACCATCTTTGACAACTAAGTCGCCAGAGGAAAATTCTTTGATAGCTTCTACTGGCCATAAGAAACCAGACATCATCATGCCGAAAGCCAAAGGCACATCAAGAACAACCTCAAGCATTTCAGTATTTTTCTCTTCTCTAATCGCAATTAGATATTTACGACCTACCCAACCAATCCAACCTGCGATATAAAGAAATAAGATACTAGGAATGATAAAATCACCCGCACGACTTAATCTGCCATCTACCACCAAATGAGGATAACCTTCTGGGCCACAAAGTGCTTTAGAATAAAGCTCGGCACGTCTTTGACCAGAATTAGGGTCATCAATTGTGTTACGGAAGTTTTTGGCTTTTTCTTGAAATGCTGGTAATTCACCACAGGGAGTTAGATGAGATACACTCAAATCAAGATCTGCTTTTGCAGAAGGTGCTAGGTTAACCCATAAGGTCACCGATAGCATAAACGCTAAGACTAAACTAAATATTTTACGCATAAAAATTGTTTCCCTTTGTTACGAAACAATAAGTTTTTGTTACAGTTAATGAAGCACATAAATAGGCTTCAAATGCGATTTTACTGTGATCGGTAAATGGAGTAAAGTAATAATGAGAAAGTTCATTATTCTTAACAAATTAACTTAACAATGGCGGTAATTTTAGCAGTCGAAAGTAGTTGTGATGAAACTAGTGTCTCGATCGTTACAAATCGTAATGTTTTAGCCAATGTGGTGGCATCGCAAATAGATTTACATAAAGAGTATGGTGGTGTTGTACCTGAATTAGCTTCTCGTCAACATTTAACGACAATTAATCCTTGTATCGATCGAGCTTTAAATGAATCTGGTTTATCTTGGTCAGAAATAGATGCGATCGCCTCTACCGTAACACCGGGTTTAGTCGGTTCATTAATAGTTGGTTTAACTACCGCTAAAACTCTAGCAATGGTACATAATAAGCCTTTTTTAGGGATACATCACCTTGAAGGACATATCCATGCCTCTTACCTGAGTGAACCTGATTTAAAGCCCCCTTTTGTTTGTCTGTTAGTATCAGGAGGACATACAAGTTTAATTCATGTAAAAGATAGTGGTGATTATCAAACTATCGGGGCAACTCGTGATGATGCCGCAGGAGAAGCTTTTGATAAGGTAGCGAGGTTATTAGATTTACCTTACCCCGGAGGTCCTGTAATTGACAAGTTAGCCAAAAATGGTAATCCTAAGGCTTTTAAGTTACCTGAAGGGAGAATATCTTTACCGAATAATCAGGGTTATCATCCTTATGACTCTAGTTTTAGCGGTTTGAAAACAGCGATGTTAAGACTAATTACTCGTTTAAAAAGCGAAAACCCAGATAATTTACCGATCGAAGATTTGTGTGCTAGTTTCCAAGCAACGGTTGCTAAAGCCTTAACAAAAAGGGCGATAAGAGCTTGTTTAGATCTAAATTTAACGGATATAGCTGTAGGTGGTGGTGTGGCGGCTAATAGTGGTTTAAGAGAACATTTACAACAAGCCGCTCAAAAAAATAATTTACAAGTTTATTTTCCGCCTTTGAAGTATTGTACTGATAATGCGGCTATGATTGCTTGTGCTGGTGTAGATCATTTTACCGCAGGAAGACGATCGTCTTTATCTTTAGGTGTCTTATCACGAATGAAATTAGAACAAGTACTTGATTTGTATAGATAAAAATGAATAATTGGGAACACTTAATCGTAAATAATTAATACTAATTACTTAATTCTCGATTATTGATTATTTGTTATGTAAGATAATAAAAATAAGTTTGATCGATAAGTAGATAGTTATAAGTAAGATCAAAGCAATAATCAATCTAAATAGTTAAACTATGAGTCAGGATGATTTGTCCCCAAAAAAGTTATTAGTACAACGCTATCGACTAAAAGAAGTGATTGGTGTTGGTGGAATGGGTACAGTTTACCGAGCGGAGGATACTGCATCTAAAAATAAAAATGTAGCTGTAAAAATACTCTCTCGTGCTTTAGACGACATGAAGATGATTCAACAGTTTCAGACAGAAGCGACTTTGAGTGCTTTGCTTTCGGAAAGAAGTCAAAATATCGTCAAAGTAAGTGACTATGGGGTTAATCAACAACAAGCACCTTTTTATGTCATGGAATATCTTGATGGTGAAAGCCTCTCACAGATGATAGATACTTATGATTTGACTATTGCCACATTTTTAGACTTTACCATCCAAATTTGTCGGGCTATGCAAATTGCTCATAATGGCATCTTTTTTTCCGGTCAAATTTGCCCTGTGATTCATCGAGATTTAAAACCGAGTAATATTTTAGTAATTGAAGAAGAGACAGGAAAACAAATTATCAAAGTTTTAGATTTTGGTATTGCTCAAATTATCAAAGATGATAATGGTAAAGTCGAGAAGTTTATGGGTACACCTAAATATTGTTCACCAGAACAACTTAAAGGAGGTAATCTAGATAATCGCTCCGATATTTATAGTTTGGGAATGATTATGTACCAAATGCTGAGTAAAAAATATCCTTGGAATTTAGAAGTTGATTCTGTCGGAAGTTGGTATAAAGCACATACACAAATACCGCCATCACCTTTTTCACCTGAATTGAATATTCCGCCTGCGATTGAGCAATTAGTTTTACGTTGTTTAGCTAAGTCAACGAATAATCGCCCTCAAAGTATCGGTGAAATTTTACAGCAACTCGAAAATTTTGGTCGTACTTTAGTCAATCGAAAAACCTTTCCTAATCTTCAAAATATAAATCAATCAACTTCTTCTGTACCAAAAAAAGATAAACTAAAAGATTTTTTAATTAAAAGTACATGGCCAAGTAATAAACCACAACAAAAAATTGTCTTTCCTCGAGTTATTTATCATCAAAACAAACTAGTTGCTAATATCTTTACTATGCTAGAAGAAGAAGATATAGTCAAAAGAAAAAATAATATTCGTTACAACAAATTTGTTTTCCAGAGTTTTCCTCACCCGATGGTTTTATGGATTACTGCTTTGTATAGTGTGGAAGATGGTGCTAGGTGGCTACCTTGTTATTTAGATTTAAAAAGTAAAATCGGTATTCAGCTAATTAATGCTTTAAGTGAATCTAACGAATATTTTTTACTCTTTTTTTCCTTACAAAATCCCCATCTTTGTCAAGATTTGTTATCGTTTAGAATAGGTCTCAAACAAAGAACTAGTTTGAAACAATGGGCTTCTGTTAGTAAAATGTTGAATGTGAAACACAATGAAGAAGCGATCGTTAGTCGGCGAAAACTAAAAGAAGATTTAGCAGAATTAAAACCGCAAATACTTTTGGAATTAGCTAAAACAAACACTGAAGAAATACATGATTAACTAACAATTGAAATTATTAAATTATGAATTTAGTTGAAATTATTAAAGACGATTATAGTCATTTTCCTGATGACCAAACTTATTCTATTTACGCAGAAGATATACATTTTAAAGATAAAATTTACGATTTTCATGGTTTAACTAAATACCGTACGATGATTAATTTTTTATCTAAGTTTTTTAATAATCTTAATTTAGAATTACACGAGATAAACGAAAAAGAAGATCAAATAGATACTAAATGGACAATGTCTTGGAATAGCCCTTTGCCTTGGCAACCATATATTAGTGTGACAGGTACAAGCGAATTGAAAGTAGCTAATAATTTAATTGTTGCTCATTATGATTATTGGAATTGTTCTGTTTTAGATGTCGTTAAACAACACTTTAAATTTAAGAGTTAAGAGTTAAGAGTTAAGAGTTAAAAGTTAAAAGCTAAAAGTTAAGAGTTAAGAGTTAACTATTCTTCATCTATATGAGAAGTTAATTAGAATGACGATAAATGTATCTATAAATGTATCTATAAATGAGCTTTACCCTTTGCTCTTTTAACAGGTTATATATAGCTAAACGAATTTATGATTACTTCCTATAAGTTATTAAAGGGCAATTAATCATTAATCATTAAAAGCTAATTAATTCCGAATTCCGAATTCTAGATATTTTTTTATGAAAACTTTAATCATTGATAACTATGATTCGTTTACCTACAATATATATCAATTAGTTGCTCAGATAAATTCAGAAAAACCGATCGTAATCACTAATGATCAATTATCATGGTCACAAATACAACAAGGTAATTTTGATAATATTATCATCTCTCCAGGACCTGGTAATCCTCAAAACAATCGAGATTTTGGAGTTTGTCAGCAAGTATTATTAAACTCACAAATTCCTGTTTTAGGTATCTGTTTAGGACATCAAGGTTTAGGTTATTATTACGGCAATCAAGTAGTTAAAGCAGACGAACCATATCACGGTAGAATTAGTCATATTTACCATCAAAATGACGATTTATTTGCTTCTATTCCCTCACCTTTCAAAGTTGTACGTTATCACTCTTTACTGATAAAGCAACCTGTTTGTAAACCGATAAAGGTAATTGCTACAACTGAAGATAATTTGGTTATGGCAATCAAACATCAGTATAAACCGTTTTGGGGTGTTCAATTTCATCCTGAATCGATCGCTTCTGAGTATGGTAAACAATTACTAATCAATTTTAATAGTCTTTCTCAAGCATATCATCAACAACAGCGATCGAATTTCTCCTCTTCAACGACTTCATTACCGATTAAATCAAAACAAAAACAACCTGTTTCTATTCAAGATAAACAAGCAAAAATACCTCTTAAAATCTATAGTAAAAAAATCACTAATTTTGTCGATTCAGCCTTAGCTTTTAAAACATTTTATGCTGAATCTAAAAATAGCTTTTGGTTAGATAGCAGTATGACTGCCAAAGGGTTAGCTCGTTTTTCTTATATGGGAAGTTGTGAAGGAGAAAAAGGAGAAAATAGTTTTCAAGTTAGTTATCAAATACAAAATCAAGAAATAACAACGATTAAAAATAACCAAAAACAGACTGAGACAGGAGACATCTTTGATTTTTTACAAAGACAATTAAATCAATATACTTATCAATCTACTGATGATTTTCCTTTTGATTTTAATGGTGGTTTTGTCGGTTATTTTAGTTATGAATTAAAATCATTATGCGGTACAAATAATCAACATCGATCGAATTATCCTGACGCACAGTTTTTTTTTGTGGAAAAAATGCTAGTTTTTGATCATCAACAACAAGATACTTATTTAATTTACATAGGAAAAAAAGAACAAGAAGTATTAGCAATTGATTGGTTTTTAGAAGTAGAAAAAAAGCTCAAAAAAATTATTTAAATTTACTTATGTCACTAATAATTTCGGTGACAAATTAAATAACTATCAACTTAGTCGAGAAAAACAAACTTATCTTAATGATATAGATATTTGTTTAGCTAAAATTCGTGCAGGAGAAAGTTACGAAATCTGTTTAACGAATCAGCTTTATCTAAAAACAATTGAGAAGCCTTTAAACTTTTATCTACAACTGAGAAAAAATAATCCCGTACCCTATAGTGCTTTTTTTCGTTTTGATGAAATGACGATCGTTTGTTTTTCTCCTGAAAGATTTTTAAAATTAGATAAAAAAGGATATTTAGAATCTAAACCGATTAAAGGTACAGCAAGAAGAGGCAAGAATAAACAAGAAGATGAACAACTAAAAAAGCAACTTCAATACAGTGAAAAAGAACAAGCAGAAAACTTAATGATTGTTGATTTACTTCGTAATGATTTAGGTAAAATTTGTGAGATTGGTTCGGTAACTGTACCTAAATTAATGTCAATCGAAACTTATAGTACGGTACATCAAATGGTATCAACAGTCAGAGGAAAAATCAAGCCCGATGTTACACCTTTAGATTGTATCAAAGCTTGTTTCCCTGGAGGCTCAATGACAGGCGCACCCAAAAAAAGAACGATGGAAATAATTGACGAGTTAGAAACCGAAGCTAGAGGTATTTATTCTGGTAGTATTGGTTTTATTGCTCTTAATGGTACGATCGATTTGAATATCGTGATTCGTACTGCTATCATTACCCCCGAACAAACTACAATTGGTATTGGTGGGGCGATTACAATTTTATCTAATCCTCAAGACGAATTTGAAGAAATTATTCTAAAAGCAAAAGCGATAATTGATAATTAAAAGGAGTAAACAAAATGAGTAAATGGCGTGTTATTCTTGAACCAGATTTACAAACAGGAGAATGGGCAATTTGCTGTCCAGAATTACCCGGATGTGTTTCTTGTGGAGATACTCAAGAAGAAGCTTTAGAAAATATAATTGAAGCGATCGATTTGTATCTACAGCCTGAGGAAATAGAATGACCTCCTAATAGTATCATTAAAGAGGTATTACTCATTACTTATTATCATTACTCATTACTCGTGAAAAGTCATTGTACCCGAACATAAAGGTAAAATTTTACCGATTGGAACATCAAAAAATATTTTTAAAACAGCAGAAATACCTGAATCAGAATGGCTAAAATAAATAATAAAGAATAATAAATGAGTGAAGAGAATCTATTACCAAGTCATCTAGATTTATGGCAACAAAAGAATAATTGGACACCATCAACTACACAACAACAACAATGGCAACAATTATATTTAGCTATTTTAGAAGCTAATCAATACTTAAATTTAACTCGTATTACTACTGTCGAAGACTTTTGGGAAAAGAATTTATGGGATAGTGTTGCCCCTATTTTAGAGTACGATTTAACCAACAAAAAAATAATTGATTTGGGTACAGGAGGCGGTTTTCCCGGTTTACCGATTGCTTTAGCCTTTGAGAATGCTAAATTAGTATTAGTTGATTCTACTGCCAAAAAAATTAATTTTATTAATGAGTACATTAAACAAGCAAATATTGAGAATGTAACTACTGTAACTAGTCGAGCAGAAGTAGTAGGGCAACATCTTAATCATCGTCAGCAGTATGATTTTGTCACTATTAGAGCAGTTTCTCAAATTGCTGTTTGTTTAGAATATTCATTACCATTACTTAAAATTGGTGGAATTGCTATTTTATACCGAGGAAATTTATCAGAAGAAGAGAAAATCGTCACCGAAAAAATAGCCAATCAATTAGGGGGTAAAGTGGTTAATATTACAAACCAAAATACCCCCATTAATCAAAATATACGTCACTGTATTTACGTCGAAAAAATACGCACTACACCGAATAAATTTCCTCGACAAACAGGTACTCCTGCAAAACAACCGTTAAGTTAGTCAATTATATTTGTAACACAAGCGTTGTTCCAAAAAAAATTGTAGGGGTTTATGGCATAAACCCAAAATCAAGATTAATTTAATTCTCAATTTTATCAATTCTCAATTTTTCTAGTTGCTTTAAACATTCCAAAACGACATAATCCACTGCCAAAGGCGATACGCATCAAAATTAAAGTAGGTACTTCTCTAACAGATCTTAACCAAGCTATACCAAACTTTAATAACCCTTGAGGTTTAATAATACCTTGCCAGATAGAATCTAACCAAGAAGGTAATGTTTCTTTACTCCAATCAGCAGTAACCACCTCACCTTCAACTTTACCTGTAGCTTCTAACAACTCCGAAAACCCTTCTATACTAGCAAATGCAGGATGTGACCATTGTTCTAACAATTGCTTCATAACGGGCTTTTCCCATGAGTTTAAAGGTACTTGACGATCGTCTCTTTGATTCCAATCAGCAACTACCAAATTACCGCCGGGTTTTAAAACACGCATCAATTCCCCAGCAAATACAGCTTTATCAGGCATATGAGGACCAGCTTCAATACACCAAACTACATCAAAACTACCATCAGGAAAAGATAACGCCATGGCATCATCAACTTGAAATTTAGCACTCACCCCTTCAGGTGTTAATTCATTAGCTCTTTTTACTTGATTAGCACTTATAGTAATACCTGTAACATCAAAGCCATAATCTTCAGCTAAAATACGACTACTACCACCAATACCACAACCAACATCTAACACTCTAGTGCCTTTGGGTAATTTATCTAATCCGCCCCAACGTACCATTTCATGAACGAAATCAACTTTAGCTTCTAAAAACCCTTTGTTAGTCGGTGGTGAGCCATAATGCCCTAAATGAATATGTTCACCCCAATAGTATTCTAAAACACCGTCTTGAGTCCATTCATCATAAGAATCAGCAACTGTATCAGCTGATTCGTAACGACGAGGAGTTAAAAAGTAAACGATAACACCAATAACTAAAGCCACCGTAGTTATTTGTACGGTGGATAATAATAAATCCATAATTTTTTAGTAATTATCAATTATTAAAGTTGATATTTCCCCTCAGATTCTGAACTTTCTACTCTAGGTAAACCCATACTATAATTGAGTACTCTAGAGTCAAGATTGTAACTAATTTCACCTTGAAGAAGTAGCTCACGAATAAAATTTTCTAAATCTGAACCAATACGACGTAGGTTGTAGTCAGTTAATTCTACTCCTGCACTGTTTTCGACTAGTTCATCAAATTTACGATAGACTTTTTGTAAAGCAACTTCTTCCCAATTTAATTCGTTATCAGGATCAATATCTAGTGTCAAAACTTGTTCAGAGGGAATTAATTCGTCGTCTTGCACTTCAGCGGCAAAGACTCTGACATGACGAGTAGTAGATTTGAGTAACATAATGATTGTCTTTATCTGTATATAATATCTGTTCAGTATTAAAGTTATTTTGCCACAAAAAAGCACTATAAACGATGAAACGAAGATTTTTGTAGCTAAATAATCTACTATAAACTTCGTATCATTAGTTTTTATCTCGATCGAAAATTAGCGATTAATTAACTAAAAAGCTCGTTTTTGACTTGAGTAGATAATTAATTAATTAGCGAGTCGATAATATCGGTTATTCAGCAGGTTCGATCGTACTTGTCAAACCTTTACTTTTAAGACTTTCACAGTAAAATTCAGCATGCTCGAAAGCACATACTGTAACTAAACCAACACCTGTATTATGAGTTTCCATCATCACATTAACTGCTTGTGGTTCACTAATACCTACGGTTTGGATTAAAGTTTCTACTACATATTCCATTGTATTGACAGGGTCGTTATGTAATAATACACGGTAACCTGGATCTTTTTTTCTTTCACGATTAGGGCTAGTTGTTTTCTTTTCAATTACTTGAGTTGACATGAAAAAATTTTACCTCCGAGGAAAAATACACTTAAATATAATCTCTTTTTCTATGATTATAACGAAATGCTCAAACTTATTATGCGGTTTTTGGTCGTAACTGTTGAGTTTAATGAACTAGTAGAAAATCCGCTCTATTTCTTCTTCGATCTATTATTAAATACTTGTGAGGCAGTACCCCAAGAGGGAAATCTTCCCATAATCATGACGTAACCTGAAGGAAGCCCCCAAACAATAAAACCCATTAATGCACGATCGAGTTTTTCAGTGCCAAAACTTTCAATCACATAACTAGCAAAGCCAATAAAAATTGCACCACTAATAAAACGTAAAGTAATGGAATGACTCTGAGGAAAAAAACAAGCGATCGCAATACTAAAACAAAATACTGTTATACCATACGCCATCAAAGGATTTTTGATAGTTCCATCAGGGTCGATCGCACTGATTAAAAAACTAATTCCACATAGCAAAGCTACTATTCCAATAACAATACGAGCACCTAAACTCATACGACTATAATATCTCTGATTAAAAATTTTGATGTTATTATAAATGAATTATCTGTCAAAACGATCGATGTGGTTTGAAAAATTAACAGGATTTACTGAAAAATCACCTCAGCAAGTTAGAACGTATATGATGGTTGAAGATAATGTTTTAACTTCTTTGGTAAATGGAAAACAATTTATTTGCGGTAAATTAGAAATAATTTCTCTATCACAACTACGTCAACTTGTCAATGATTGTGATTATAATAAAGGTAAAATTTCTGTTCGGGAAGTAGTGGCGAATGTCCAAGATTTACATACAGATGAATCTAATGCTAACTCTTTATTTCAAGTTGCTTCACAATTTAATTTGCTGGAGATGGTAACTCCTCGTGTAACGCCAGAAGATGGTGTAACTATTTATGAAAGAGATCGGACTCAAGGTCCTAATTGTGCGATCGCCGCTGGTGCAGGAACTATTTATCGTAACTATTTTGCTAATGTTAATGGACATATTGGTCAATCAGCAACTAATCAAATTGATTGTCTGGCGGATATTGGAATTGCTTTAGGAAACGAGAATAATCGTCTTTGGCGGATGAAAAACGGTTATGTTTTAGCCTCACATCAGGGTTTAGTAGAAATTTCTGAAAAACTTAGAAGTTGTAGTGAAGAAGAATTAGATGAATTACGCAAGTTACTTAAAATAGGGATTCAATCGAATACACAAGTCACTCTCGATCGATGTCAACATACTGTTTCTCAAGCTTATTGCTCGGCTTTACCTGTGGCTTATTCTCCTCATTCTGCTTCTCTTTGGCAGGATTTTTCTCAGCTTATTTTAGAAGCATCTTATGAAGCAACTATCTGTACTGCAATTCTAAATTCAATTAATAATGGTAATAATAAGCTGTTTCTAACCTTACTCGGAGGTGGAGCGTTTGGGAATGATATTAACTGGATTATCAACGCAATTAAACGTGCTTTGAGTCTTTATCAGAATACTAAACTAGATGTAGCGATCGTTTCTTATCGCTCTTCAAATGCTAAAGTAGAAAAATTATGTTTTAAATTTTAGGTGATTCTTTGGAATTGAGATGAATCCCTTATCGAAGCACGTCTTCGGTGAGAATAAATAACTTATTACTTATAGTTAATTAAAATAAAAATGAGATAATTTTAGAATTCAAGTATAGAGTTTAATTTATTAAACGGATTTTATTAGCTTTGTAATGATAATTCAAGGCGGGGTTTGTACTCACATTTTTGCGATTGTTAGTACTGTCTCAATTCTTTTTTTAAACAACTATAATTGTTGGGTTTCGCCCTTATTTAGTATATAGTTTGTATCTTAGTTTTTTAATGCTCAACCCAACCTACTCCTTACTCATTACTCGTTAAACGATTTGCCACCGTGTCAGCATTTCGACTAATTGAGCTTGTTTGAGGGGCTTAGATAAATAATCATTCATTCCCGCCGCTAAACATTTTTTCTTGTCTTCTTTGCTGGCATTAGAAATAATCCCAATAATCATCAGATCACGATAAAATTCGCCAGCCTCACCTTGCCTAATTTTTTCAGCCGTTTCATAACCATTCATTTGAGGTAACAAGCAATCCATTAAAACCAAATTATAAGGTTGATTCACAGGGGCATTACGTAACATCTCTAAAGCTTTGACTCCATTAGCGGCTATATCGCTTTTAATTTCATTTTTATCTAATAAACCTTGAAAAACCATTTGGTTAATCGGGTTATCTTCGACTAATAGAATTTTGGCATTAGCTCTAGTTTTTGAAGATAAAGTCTTTTTAGGTTTAGAAATATCTATGAGTGAATCTTCGGCATAGAATTTAGTTTTTAGTTGTGAAGCAAACAAGGAAACTTTTTCCCATAGTTGTTTGACAGAGACTGGTTTATTAATTGAATATAAACATTCTAAGGTCGGGAAGTTAGTGGTTAATGGTTGGTAGGTAATCGGAGTAAGTAACAAGAAATAAGCTTGTTTAAATTTATCGTACTGTTGTAATTTTTCAATTAATTGTACAACATCCATTTCAATTAAAGAAACATCAATTAAAAATAAGTTAAATTCAAACTTATCATCTTCACAAATAAACAAAGCGTCTTTACCACTGATGGCTGAAACTACATTTGCCCCCCAATCTTGTAATTGAGAACTTAATATATTACGATTAGTTTGATTATTTTCGATTAGCAAAATGTTAAGATTATCTAATCGATAATAGGGTAATGAAGGTTGATTAGCATCGCTAGTTTGTAAGTAAACCTGAACGGTAAAAGTACTGCCTTCACCAACTTTACTTTCGACGCTAACATCACCACCCATCAGTTGACATAATTTTTTGACGATACTCAAACCTAATCCTGTACCGCCATATTTGCGGGTTAGACTATTATCGTTTTGAGTAAAAAGTTCAAAAATATCATCAAGTCTTTCTTCGGATACACCGATACCTTTGTCTATTACCGAAGTTGTTAACAAATATTGCTCATTTTGGTTTGGTTGTTGTTCTAATTTTGAAGTGACGATAATTTCTTCTGCTGAGTCAGTAAATTTAATTGCATTAGAAATCAAATTAGTTACAATTTGTCTTAATCTATTGGGGTCTCCTTTAACTATTGGTTGTTTGATACCTCTTAAATCTAATATTAGTTCCATGTTTTTTTCTTCGGCTTTCAAACTAATACTTTGGGCGAGCATTCCCATTAATTCAATTAGATGAAAATTAGTTGATTCTAATTCTAAAATTCCTGAATTAGCTTGAGAATAGTCAAGAATGTCATCAATCACAGTTAGTAAAGATTCGGCAGATGATTTGGCTACATTAATTTTGAATTGTTCGGCGGTGCTTAGTTTATCTGATTCGATTAAATCTAACATACCGATAACTCCATTCATGGGCGTACGAATCTCATGACTCATACAAGCTAAAAAGTTACTTTTAGTTTCCATTTCATTTTCGATCGATTTTCGATCGCTAATATCGATCAAATAACCAATATATTCTTCTTGGGTTGATTTTTCAGAATCGGTAACTTGTATCTGACTTCTCAGCCAAGAGTAATAACCATCAGCGTGTAAAAAACGAGCTTCAAAAGTACAAACACGATCGAGCAAAATCGTCTTAAAACAATTTAAAACCTGTTGATGTTCGTCTGGATGAACGTAATCTAATAATGACGATCGCCCAAGGACAAAATCTGACGAATCGTAACCCAAAATAGATCTTATATTGTTACTTATATAATGAAACGGATAATTATCTTTTATTTGACCACTAAAAATAACCGCAGGAGACGAAGCTAATAAATGGTTAAGATACTCTTGATTTTTAGTTAACTCATGTTCAATCTCTTTACGTTGACTAATATCTACTACCACTGTGGAGATACCTTCTTCAACACGATAATAACTTACCATCCAATACCCTGTTTCATTAGGATTACTAGGTTTTGGTCCCGATATTTCTATATTTTTAATTGGTTTTCCTGTATCTAATACTTTTTGATAGAAAGGTATTAATTTATCTTTAAGTTCGGGTAAAATTTCAGGAATAGTTTTACCAATATGTTCACTTACAGGTAAACCATTTATTTTAGCTAAAATAGAATTAATTCTATGATAACGAAAATCTTTATCAACTAAAGACAAACCTACAGGTGCAGTTTGATAAGTCGTTTCTAAAATCTGATTACTTTCTAATAGTTGTGCTTCTAATTTTTTTAATTCATCAATCGGGACAAAATTCATGACAATACCGGCTACTAATCCTAAGTCACATCGATAAGGATTAATACGCATTAAAAGGTATTCATTTTTATTGATAATTTTGACTTGTTTTTCGATATAACCTTCTGTTTCCAAAACTTGTTGACATAAAACTTGTAAGTCAACATCTTTTAGATTATGAGTTAGATGAAATAAAGGACGCTCTAGATCAGATTCGACTAAATTGATTGCTTTACTTGCCGCTTGAGTAAATTTCCTAATTCGTAATTGTCAATCGAGAAATACGACACCTAATCCTGTACTTCTAAGTAAATTTTCAACATCATTACTTAATTGAGTTAGTTCAGTAATTTTTGATTGATATTCTGAATTTACTGTATAAAGTTCTTCATTAACTGATTGTAGTTCTTCGTTAGTACTTTGTAGTTCTTCATTAGAAGCGAGTAATTCCTCGTTACTAGATTGTTGCTCTTCGTTACTAGTTTCTAATTCTTCGATCGTAGCTTGTAAATTTTCACGGGTTTGTTGTAACTCGTATTCCAGTTGATCAAGATGTTGATTCGCATCTTGACCTGAAAACTTAATCAATGTACTATCAGCAACTGTCGGGATAAGCGATTTTTGCCCTTCTTCGACAATTAAAGTTAAAAACATATCTGTAGCTTGATTAGTACGACTAGATTTAATCGTAATATCGACAACTATAACTTCTTGCTCGTTAGTTTCAAAACGAACATCAGTATAAGTAATATTCTCCTCGCTACGAATCGCCCGATTAATTCCTGTACTAATTGGTAAACTCAATTGCTCTGGCAACATCGAAATCACTTTATTTGTCTGTTTACCTTGAGGCACTTGCAGTAACCTTAATTTATCGGCAACGGTATGAATCAAACCGCCATTTTTATCAGCTAAAAGACAAGTAACATTTCTATTGGCATAAACATCAACTAAAGCTTGATGAAGGATATTATCTACTAAAGGATATTTTTGACGATTAGGTGGTGTTGAACGATTATTTTGATGGTGATTACGAACATAAGGTTGTGATACAACTAAAGGGGTATCATAAGAAAATTCTTTTCGATTCTTTTCGACAAAAGGCAAACGAATATCTCGTAGTTTTTGAAAAATTTTCCATTTACTGTCAAGATTTAAAAATTCATTTTCAATACTACCTAAAGATTCAGATTCACCTAAAAACAAAATTCCTTTAGAAGTTAAGGCAAAATGTAATCGGCGTAAGACTTGATCTTGTAAATGAGTCCGCAAATAAATCAAAACATTACGACAAGTAACCAAATCCATCTGCGTAAAAGCGGCATTTTTGACCAAATTATGAGGTGCAAAAATAATCATTTCTCGAATATATCTAACTATGTGGTATTTGTCTCCACGCCAAGAAAAATATTTATTCAAGATGTATTCAGGTATATTACTACCAATACTTTCTGAGTAAATTCCTTTACTCGCTTCGGTTAAAGCAATGCCGTCTAGATCGGTAGCAAAAATTTTAATATTAAATTCTTTACCTGTTTTTTCTCTAATTTGATCTAACATAATCGCTAGAGAATAGGCTTCTTCTCCTGATGAGCAAGCACTTACCCAAGCCCTAAAAGTGAAATTACTCGGTTGAGCTTTTGTTTGTAAATAGGCGGTAATTTTACGTTCTAAAATTTGCCATGCGGGTAAATCACGAAAGAAACGGGTGACACCAATAAGTAAATCATCTTTAAGAATTCTTTGCTCTTCAATTGAATATTCTAAATGCTCAATATATGAATCTACATCTTCGTAACCGGTGATTGAGCAACGACGAAAAGTTCGACGAGAAAAAGTAGAAGGACGATAATAAGTAAAATCTATATCCTGAGATGATTTAAGTATTTCGATAATTGTTTGTAATTGACGAGTATCTAATTGAGATGAATTACCATTGGTTAAAACTGGGTTTTTAAGCCGATTTTGTTTGACAATTTCATAAACAAGTGAAGCTAACTGACTAGGAGGTAATGCTTGATCAACTACTCCTGTAGCTAATGCACTAGAAGGCATTCCATCAAATTCGGCACTAGCAGGAGACTGTACTAGACACACTCCTCCTGCTTCGCTAATCTCTTGTAATCCGATCGAGCCATCACTACCTGTGCCTGATAAGACTATACCAATAATTTTTTCACTTTTATTCTCTGCCAGAGATTTGAAAAATAGATTGATGGGCAGGTTAGATTTTAAACTTTGTTTAGGTGTACGATCGACTAAATATAGTTTTTTTTCTCTAACAACTAAATTACTATAGTTAGGTATCAAATAAATATTATTAGGTTTAAGCTTCATCCCGTCTTGAACTCGATGCAAATTCATATTGGTATGTTTTTCCAATATTTCTTTCATCAAACTTTTAAAATCTGGAGATAAATGTTGTATCAAGACAAAAGCGGCATTACTATCACTTTGAAGATGATCAAAAAATTCTTCGATCGCTTTTAAGCCACCTGCTGAAGCCCCAATTGCTACTATCCATAAATCTCCCTTTTCTTGCTTATTGTTAGAGTTATTGTTCATTCGTTATGTGTCTGTTGCTGATACCAATACGATTGTTATCAGTAGTAATTAATTCTTAACAGTTAATTTATTAGCTACTTTAGGTTAAAGATTTTATTTCTTAATTTTAACAATAAGCTCATCTTATTTGTTGATTTACCGCATAAATAAATAAGGTCAATCAACAATTAATAATTGTTCCGTGCCAGAATTATTTATACCTGGATAAGTAGGCTTGAGCAAACAATTTATTTTCTATCTGTTTTTGCGCTTTTAATACAGTTGTACTGACACTTACCGAAGCACGAGGCTTGTATTTTTATGTATTAGTTATTTAATCAATAATTATATTTCAATTTTCGGTATTCAGACTATTAATGTAAAGAGTAAACTTTTCCGTCCATTAGAATGCGACTAATACCTTTATCTTGAAGATAACTAGAAGTTTTTTGAAAAACTCGACCATCAGGGACTTTGATCACCTTTCCTTTGCGTACACAAAATCTTTTAGCAACTTTGTGGTTATCAAAAATCGGTAAAGTTTTTTGTTGAGTTTCCGCTTCAGGGATAGTACCTAAATGGGTAAAATCTTTCATTGGTTTGGTAACTAATTCCGAATATCGATCGATGACTAAATAACAAACATGAGGAAAACTCGCTTCGGTTAAAGACAAGATAGTTAACTGTTGTTTTGGCAAAGAAATTTGTTCAATTAATTCATCATCATCCTCATCATCATCATCATCCTCATCATCATCTTCATCCATATCCTCCCCAAACATAGCCGCAACTTCTTGTACTGACTCTAAATCTGCTGACTCTGCTTCTTCTATATCTAGCTCGATTTCCTCTGGATTTACTACTACTGGTTTTAAATTTACTTTTTTATTTTTAGTTTCTACTACTACTGCTTCTTTTTCTTCTTCTTCTTCTTTTTCTTCTTCTGTCTCTAATTCAACTTCCTCTAGTTTTGCTTCTACTCGTTTTAGTATTAAATCTGTTTTTTTATTTTTAGTTTCTACTACTACTGCTTCTTCTTCTTCTTCTATATCTAGCTCAACTTTCTCTAGATTGGCTTCTAATTGTTCTACTTCTGAATCTATTTTTGCCATTTCCAATTCTTCTAAATCTAGTGGAATTTCCAAAACTTCTAGATTTGGATTAGAATCTTCAATGACAATAGCTGGTAAGTTGTCATCCTCTTCTTCGTTTTCAAGATTAAATATTGATTCTTGTACTTGCTCATTCTCTTCAATCAAGATATTTTCATCTTCAATTATTTCAACATCTAGCAAATCATCTGGCTCAACTGATTCATTCTCACTAAGTATAGGAGTAGATGAATTTAAATTATCATCATCTTCTAAACTATCATCTTCAGTTAAGTTTACTTCTGTGGTTGGTATTGAAGTTTCTACTTCTAATTCTAATTGATTAATTTCTGTCTCTTTCGTACTATCTTTTTTAGTTGAGAGTTTTTTTTCAATTGCTGAAAGTTTTTTCTGTATTTTAGATTTACTCGAACTAGATTTAGTCGGTTTAGTTGTAGTTTGAGATGAGTCATCGTCACTACCTGATGTACGAGCCAGACGTTTGACTTGAATTAAATTTTCATATTCAGTTTGAGATAGGCTATTTTTAAGAAAGCGGCTAATAGTAGAACTACTTACACCAAAGCGACTTGCTAGACTAGAAGTCGTTTCTTCAGTTTGACGATATAATTCCAAAATTTCGTCGCGATCGCTATCAGACAGTTTTCTAGGACTCATTATATCAACCTTATCAGTTAGTTTACTAAAACAGTAAAAAGTATTTCAACCACTATTAATGTGACTTATCTTAGGGATTTTTGTCAAGAACAGATGAAATAGTTTTGTTGATTGAGTGTCAAATGATTATAAGTGTTTTATCATTTCTATGAGTCTATCTTAAAATCAAACTAAATTTTAAAGTGGTCATCTGCCAAATTTGGCTCAACGTAATTACCAAAACAAAAGCCCAAAATCATCTGCTCGAACTAAATCTAAAAAAATGATTTGACTCGACAGTTAATCTTAGTTCTCAATTTTTGGTCAAAACTGTTGTTCACAACAAAGCAAAAAACTTAAAAATTAGAGATTTAAAAAATAAATTTGTAACTCAATTAAAAATTATAACGCTTATGTCCCTAGTTAATTTTAAACCTGCATTACTCGTTTTAAGTGACGGTACGTTTTATGAAGGTTATTCAGTTGGTGCTAAAGGCACAAGTTTTGGAGAAGTTGTCTTCAATACAGGAATAACAGGTTATCAAGAAGTGATGACTGACCCCAGCTACCGAGGGCAAATTGTTACTTTCACTTATCCTGAATTAGGCAACACTGGTGTTAATCCTGAAGACGAAGAATCTTCTCAACCCCATATCAAAGGCATTATTGCTCGTAATATTTGCGATCGCCCCAGTAATTGGCGATCGACTCAATCCTTACCCGACTATTTGAAACAACACAACATTATCGGTTTATATGGCATTGATACCCGTGACTTGACTCGTCGTTTACGTACCTCAGGAGCGATGAATGGGGCTATATCGACCGAAACTCTTGATCCTGATGAATTACTCGTTGAGTTACAATCAACCCCATCTATGGCTGGTTTAAACCTCGTTAAAGAGGTAACTACAGACAAGACCTATGAGTGGACAGAAGCGACTTCTACTCAATGGGAATTTAACCCTCGTGCTGGTTTGAGTGAGAATCCTGAATATACTGTTGTAGCGATCGATTTTGGGGTTAAACACAATATCCTTAAACGTTTAGCTAGTTATGGTTGTAAGGTAATTGTTGTTCCTGCTGATACATCTGCTGATGAAATTCTTAAACACAATCCTGATGGTATCTTTCTTTCAAATGGCCCTGGTGATCCTTCTGCTGTAGCTGATGGTATTACAACAGCCAAAGAGTTATTAAAAGCTGAAAAACCGATGTTTGGTATTTGTATGGGGCATCAAATTTTAGGTCTATCTTTAGGTGCTGAGACTTTTAAACTTAAATTTGGTCATCGTGGTTTAAATCAACCTGCTGGTTTAAAACAGAAAGTTGAGATTACTAGTCAAAATCATGGTTTTGCTGTGACACAAGAGTCTTTAGGTGCTGATGTTGAGATTACTCATCTTAACCTTAACGATCGTACTGTAGCAGGTTTAAAACACAAAACGTTGCCATTCTTTTCTGTACAATACCACCCCGAAGCTAGTCCAGGTCCCCATGATGCTGACTATTTGTTCGAGCAATTTGTCAAGATGATGAGAGAGCAAAAATAGGGAATAGGGAATAGGGAATAGGGAATAGGGAATAGGGAATAGGGAATAGGGAATAGGGAGAGTGCAAGAAGAAGTATCAACCGTATTTTTTCTCCATACTTCAACAGGCACAGTATAAATTATCTATTCATTCTCAATTCTCTTACTGAACAATTCTCCATTATTATTTACCTTACTCCTAAATATTTATGAGTTTGTAAACCCAATCGCCATTGAGGATTTTTGAGAACATATTGAAAAATCAAATTTTGACTATCAGGATTATCCCATTGTGGTTGTAAATATTTAGGAATATCTTGCTTAGTTTTTTGAGCTTCAGATTCTGCCCAAATTAAGTCGTCTTGATTATCGATAACTACTTTTAATTCACTAACTCGATCGTAAATACTCTCGTGTGGTATTTTATAAGTCTTTGGTGATAAAGTTACCCAATCAAAATAACCTGTAAGCGGATAAGCACCTGATGTTTCTAGATGAATTTTAGCACCGCTTTTTTGTAATGTTTTAGTAAGCGGATAAAGGTCGTGTGATAAAGGTTCTCCACCTGTAATAATAATATGCTTTGTCTTTATTTTTTGAACTTCTTTTAATAGTTTTTCAGGTGTATATAAAGGATAATTTTTTGTTGACCAAGTTTCTTTTTGGTCGCACCAAGGGCAATGTACTTCACAACCTGCGAGTCTGATGAAAAAAGCATTACATCCAGCCCAAAAACCTTCCCCTTGAATTGAGTGAAACGTTTCGACGATCGGATATTCTATCGATATATTATCTCTTTCTCGATCGTTATTTTTAGTTATTAACATTCTTTTATATTAAATATTTTTTAATTAATTTTTATAATTATTAAATCGTTAGTATTATTTAATAGTTAATTTTTTTTACAAGCTAAAAACTAATAATTATATTTGTATTAACCACTTTATTCATTAATTGTAGGTTGGGTTGAGTTTTCAAATAATTTACAGATATAACAATATCTAAAAAAGCGAAACCCAACGAAAATAACAAGGTGTTTAATGATGGGTTACGGCTTAGTTATAAAAGACTTTCTTTAAGTTTTTAATTAATAATTATCTAACCCATCCTACTACTAATAAAATAATTTTAAGTCGTATTTGATTGTCAATTGTCAACTGTCAACTGTACATTGCTGTTAATCGCATTATCTAATAAAACCAATCCTTCCTCAACCGTATTAATCCGAGAACATTTATCTCTTAATGCCGCCGCACCACGGAAACCCTGACAATACCATGATAGATGTTTACGAGACTGAAAAAGACCTCTTTGCCCTTTATATTCCCATAAACCAATTAAATGCTCTTTAGCACAATCTAAACGTTGTTTGAGGGTTGGTAAAGGTAAAAATTCGCCTGTTTTCAAATAATGATCGATTTGTCCGACTAAAAAAGGATAACCTAAAGTACCACGAGAACACATAATTCCATCTGCTTGAGTAACTTCTAAACAACGAATGGCATCTTGCACGGAAAAAATATCACCATTAGCAATCACAGGAATAGTTAGTTTTTGCTTAACTTGAGCAATCACATCCCATTTTGCAGTACCAGTATAACCTTGTTCACGAGTGCGTCCGTGAATAGTAATCATACTAGCACCAGCTTGTTCCATTCGCCCTGCAAAATCTAGAATATTAATTTCGTTATCACTCCAACCGATACGAGTTTTGACAGTAACGGGTACATCAACTGCCTGTCTGACTTGTTCGACTATTGCTTGGGCTATTTCTGGTTGTCTGAGTAATTTTGAACCACCACCTTTTTTGGTGATTTTGTTAACAGGGCAACCCATGTTAATATCGATCGTTTTTGCACCTTCATTAACTGCTTTTTCTGCCGCTTGAGCGATAAAATCAGGACGACAATCAAATAGTTGAATACTAATCGGTTGCTCGTCATCCGCTATTTCCATCAAGCGAGGTAAGGTTTTGAGGTGATGAATCTCAGTGGCGTTCACCATCTCTGTATAAGTCATCGAATCAGGGGCATAGCGACGGACTAAACGCCGAAATACCATGTCTGTTACCCCAGAAAGAGGGGATTGCAATACTCGACTATTAATCTTGACAGAGCCTATTTTGAGTGGTTGAGAGAATTTAGACGGTATTTGCACAGACATCAAATTAAAAAGTAAAAAGTAAAAAGTAAAAAATAAACTTGATTATTATAGTTATTTCAAA
Organism: uncultured cyanobacterium; assembly: GCA_963710605.1. Classification (GTDB taxonomy): domain Bacteria; phylum Cyanobacteriota; class Cyanobacteriia; order Cyanobacteriales; family Cyanobacteriaceae; genus JAALKG01. The sequence continues at coordinate 328,675 of CAVQBA010000004.1, read as the reverse complement.
TAAAAATGAGACAATTGTGAGCTTTAAATAAAGAGTTTAATTTATTAAACGGATTCTGTTAGCCTTGTCAATTCATTGCAAGGCGAGTTAAATTATCGCATTTTTACTATTATTCATTATTAAACTGGGCGATCGTTTCGGCAACTATTTTGACATCATCTAAAGATAATTCAGGGTATATAGGCAAACTCAATACTTCTTCTGCTAGTTTTGTTGATACAGGAGAAGTTGGATATTGCCCTTTATATACTGGTAATTGATCTTGAGGAGTTGGATAATAAATCATACTACCAATACCTTGACTGGCTAAAAATTCTTTTAACTCATCTCTTTTACCATTAGTTACTCTAATTGTATATTGATGAAAAACGTGTCCTTTAGTAATCTCAGGAGCAATTATATCAGGTAAATCTTTGAGAAACTTGTTATAAGTTTGAGCAACTGTACGTCGATCGTTATTCCATTTGTCAATATAATTTAACTTAACTCTTAAGATACAAGCTTGTAAGCTATCTAAACGAGAATTGTAACCTAACAATTCATTATGGTAATTTTTCTTCGCACCATGTACTCTTAACATACGGGCTAAGTCGGCAACTTTTTCATCGTTAGTTACTATCATCCCGCCATCGCCGTAAGCACCTAAATTTTTGGTTGGGTAAAATGAATATGCCCCTACATCCCCCATACTGCCAACATATTTACCTGTTAAGTTATCACGTATATTGGCATCACAATTTTGTTCACAACCGACGCAATCTCCATGATAAACTGCCCCAAATGCTTGAGCACAATCTTCAATTATTTTTAAATTATACTCAGTAGCGATCGCTTTTATCTGACTCATTGCCACTGGTTGCCCATAGATATGCACGGGCATAATCGCTTTAGTTTTACTGGTAATTTTATCAGTTATTGTCTGCGGATCAAGATTAAAACTATCGGCTTGAATATCAGCAAATACAGGTTTTGCCCCGACAATACTAATTGATTCAGCAGTAGCATAAAAAGAAAAAGGTGTTGTGATAACCTCATCCCCTTCACCAATATTTAAACTTCTTAAAGCGATAATTAAAGAATCCGTACCAGAATTTACACCAATGGCATACTTAACGCCCAAATAATCGGCTATTTCACTTTCTAATTTTTGTACTTCTGGTTCGTAATACAAATTGTGTCGATTGTAAGACAGAAGCGATCGCACTATCGATTTCGGTTTTAATTTGTTGATATTGAGGCTTTAAATCAAGAATGGGAATTTTCATCTCAACGAAAAAATAGCACAGTAACTAAGATTAACTTTCGAGTTAGTTTAACACAGTACAATAGTAATTGAGAATTGAGAATTAAATATACTCAAAAACTCTTAACTCTTAACTTTTAACTCTTAATTCTGAAATATGAAGTGTGCGATCGCTCAGCTAAATCCAATTATTGGAGATTTGACTCAAAACGCTCAACAAATTAAAGAAAAAGCTATTTTAGCTGTAGAATCGGGAGCGGATTTATTACTAACTCCTGAATTATCTCTTTGTGGTTATCCTCCTAAAGACTTGTTACTTAAAGATAGTTTTATCAATCAAATCCAAGCACAGTTAATAAAACTTGCCCAAGAAATTCCCCCACAAATACAAGTTTTAGTTGGTATAGTTACTCGTAATCCACAGGCTTTTATTGAAGGAAAAAAACCGCTTTATAATAGCGTGGCTTTAATTGGTGATGGTCAAATTAAACAACTATTTCATAAAAGATTATTACCTACCTATGATGTTTTTGAGGAAGATCGTTATTTTAGTAGTGGTAATGAGCCTAATTACTTTAAACTTAATGACATTACGATCGGCGTAACTATCTGTGAAGACTTATGGAATGAAGCTCAATTTTGGGGTAAAAAAAGTTATGATTTTAATCCTATTTCTGATTTGGTCAATTTAGATGTAGATTTGATTGTCAATTTATCAGCTTCTCCTTACACAGTCGGTAAACAAAAAGTCAGAGAAGCGATGTTGACTCATATTGCTAAACAATATAATAAATCGATCGTTTATGTGAATCAAATAGGCGGTAACGATGATTTAATTTTTGATGGTAACAGTTTAGCTATTAACTCCACAGGAGAATTAGTTATTAAAGCAAAAGCTTACGAAGAAGATTTGGTATATATAGATTACGATGTCACAAACAAAAATTTTGTCTCTTCAACAAATACTGTCATTAAAACTAATTCAAGCGAAGAAGAAGAAATTTATCATGCTTTGGTATTGGGAGTCAAAGATTATGCTCGTAAATGCGGATTTAGTCAAGTTGTTTTAGGTTTAAGTGGCGGTATAGATTCGGCTTTAGTTGCCGCTATTGCTGTATCAGCTTTAGGTAAAGAAAATGTCTTGGCTGTTTTAATGCCTTCGGTTTATAGCTCAAGTCATTCAGTTACAGATGCTCAGGATTTAGTCGATAATTTAGGCATAAATAGTACCATAATGCCCATCAAACCAGCGATGGAAAGTTTTGACAGTATTTTAGATACATTGTTCGCTAAGACAGAATTTGGTGTGGCTGAAGAAAATATTCAATCTCGTATTCGTGGTACGTTGTTAATGGCGATCGCTAATAAGTTTGGTTACCTGTTACTTTCTACTGGTAACAAATCAGAAATGTCTGTCGGCTATTGTACACTCTATGGTGATATGAATGGTGGTTTAGCTGTAATTGCAGATGTGCCTAAAACCAAGGTTTTTGCTTTATGTCGTTGGTTAAATCGTTCTCAAGAGGTTATACCCAGTAACATTATCACTAAGCCTCCTAGTGCGGAATTAAAACCCGATCAAGTTGACCAAGATTCTTTACCTGCTTATGATATTTTGGATGATATTCTCGATCGTTATATTAATCAACATCAATCGATCGCACAAATACAAAAATCAGGACATGATTTAGCTACAATTACTAAAATAACCAAATTAGTTGCCAGAGCCGAATTTAAACGTAAACAAGCACCACCTGGATTGAAAATAACCGATCGAGCATTTGGCACAGGATGGAAAATGCCCATAGCTAGTCGGTGGGAAACATCAATAGTTAAAAGTTAAAAGTTATTTTTTTACTCGTTACTCGTTACTCGTTACTCATTACCTTTAGCCTTTGTTGACTATTAGCGAGCGAAAATTTATTAATTACCAAAAATAAAAAAGATAACTCATAATTTCAATAGTTAAGATAATCTTTTAAGAATACGTAGAGATATTTAGGAATATTAAAAATGGATATTATAGTTAATGATTTGCTAGTAAATAATATTATTTTTGCTCAAGTAATTCAAGATCCTGATATTATTGGGCAAATGACAGATGCTTGGAAAAATTTTGTTGAAACAGGACAAATTTGGGCATTTGCAATTGGAATCTTTTTTGGTTATGTTTTTGCTAGTTTTACTCGTTTTTAGTAATAAGATTGATTTTGTGATTAGCTTGATATTATAGCTAAATGAATTTATGACTACCTAAATATTAGACATCTCCAATAATTGTAGTAGAGACAAGGCATGCCTTGTCTCTACTATGTAACGTTAGTGCCTGTGAATATTTTTGCCGTTTTCTAATTGTGTAGGTAATTACAAATTTATTTAAGCATCACGCCACTACGAGGTTGTAGTTGAATGACCAAATTTGTACCGTCTTCTGTTTCTTCGGTGGTAAAAGTATTATCTCCAAATAAAACTTCTTTAATCTCAAGATTATATTTAGAAGCATCAAGCTTAACTTGTGCAGATTCGGTATCATTATTAAGAGCAATAACAATCGTTTCGCCTTCATAACTACGACTAAAAAGATAAACATTATCATCAGCAAATAAAACTTGGTAATCTCCTCTTCTTAAAGCAGGATGTTGTTTACGTAGTTCAATCAATTTTTTATGGTAAGCATAAATATCTTGATTCCATTTTTCTTTTTCAGGGAAACTACGACGAGAATCAGGATCAATTCCGCCTACTAAACCAACTTCATCACCATAATAAATACTAGGTGCACCAGGGAAAGTAAATAGTAGTAAATTTGCTAATTTAACTGTATCAACATCATCTTCTACTACAGTTAATAATCGAGCAGTATCATGACTTGCTAAAATATTTAATTGAGCTAGATGTATTTGCCAATCGTAACGATCAAATAACTCTTTAATTTTTTCGGCATACTCAGAAGCATTTAAAGCAGGATAAGGATGATAAGGAGGTAACTTTGACATAATCTTTTTCAATTCTGTTACCACCACAAAAAGCAATCGTCGATTCAGTAAACTGATAATTCATCACCCCATCAAATTGTTTACCATCTAACCATTTTTCCGCAGGAGTCCAAATTTCACCAACAATATAAGCATCAGGATTAATTTTTTTAACTCTGTCTCTAAATTCTTCCCAAAAACCTTCTGTTTCTACTTCATCTGGCACATCTAAACGCCAACCATCTATTCCTTTTTCAATCCAATATTCACCTACTTGCATGATATATTCTTTAACTTGAGGGTTATCATGATTAAATTTAGGCAAAGCACGATTATCAACCCAACATTCATAATTCGCAGGATAAGAGCCATTAAAAGCAGATATTGGCCATTTTTTGATTTGAAACCATTCCACCCAAGGTGAATAAGGACCATTTTCTAAAATATCACTAAAGAAGAAAAAACCTCTCCCTGAATGATTAAATACACCGTCCAAAACAACTTTGATGTCTCGTTTGTGGGCTTCATCCAAAAATCGCTCGAAAGCATAACCACCTCCTAAAAGAGGATCGATTTGATAGTAGTCGTGGGTGTGATAACGATGATTGGCTGTGGATTGAAATACGGGGGTAAAATAGATGGCATTTACGCCCAAGTCTTTGATGTAGTCTAGTTTTTCGATAATTCCCCAAAAGTTACCGCCTTTATAGCTTTGTAATTCTGGTACGTTCATCCCAAAGTTCTAAATTTGTTCCTTGCCAGTAGTTACGATATTGATGAGGTGCTTTGGCGATCGCAAATCGATCGGGAAATATTTGATAAAAAACTGCATCTTTGACCCATTCGGGTGTTTGAATAACCATTTTAGTCTTTTGTTGATTGTTTCTTTTATGTCTTTACTTCTATTTTTAACATAACTACAATGTACTATGAACAATTAGTAATTACTAATTATTTAAATATGTAGGGTATTGAGATGTCATTGCGTATCCGAACTAAAAGTAAACAATTAAATCAAATGTTCGACACTTTATTACTTAAATTGTCTTAGAGGTTGTAATTTTGTTTAAAATCAGTATAATTATATAGTTACAGATTAGTTTATCATCCGACATTCTACATTTGAGAGAAAAATATGATGTTTTTACTATTTTTATTAGCAAGTAGCCTTTCTCCACAACCTGTTGTTGCTCAAACGGTATGCTCAGATTTAACAGGAATTTATGATTATTCATATGGCTCAGGAAAAGGTGTTACTACTGTGATACAAGAAGGAGATAGTGTAATAATGATCTCAACTTGGTATGACGGCGACGAATACTTAACTAGAGCAACACGTAAGAATAATGTTTTAGAAGGTGATTCAATGTTATTCAAGCAAAACGGACGAACTATAACTCCTGTTTCCCGTAATTATAGAGCTACAATCGATCGTGACTGTTCTATCACTAATAGAAATTCCCAAGGTATTAAAAGCTATAAAAGAACTAACTAATTAATATCGATAATAAGTTACCGCTAAATTAAGTAATAAATTTGTTAAGGTGGATAATTAATAAGTGCCTGTATGACCAATCCTACTTAGTAAAAACCATACTCACCTGTATTCACAAAAAATGGAAACACAAAAACTAAAAGATTTAATTAAAGAAAGTGTGAGAGAAGTGTTAGAAGAAGAAAGACTAAAGCTTTGTGATTCTTTAATTCCCTACGTTACAAAATGAAGAACAACGCAGAAATAGCAACAGGAATTTGGTTCGCCTTCGGACTATGAAAATGACGAAATAATCGATCTGACAGATTGGGTAAATAATGGCGGTAACATTTCGCAAACAAGCAGTTAAATTTTTGCAACGAGTTACAACTCAAGATCAATTGTCAAGATTCAGAATTAACTTAGACAACTATTTGTTGCGATCGAAGAAAAAAGTTTCACTTCATCTATACCCTTTTACTGAGTTAAATTTGCAAAAAAATTTTATTTCTCCTGAAAGGAGATATTTTGGAAGGGTTTTATAGTCTTAGAATTGGCAACATTAGAATTATTTTCACTGTCGATCGAAACCTTCTAATTGGATAATTATGTTATTGGCTCTGAGGAGATGTTTATAAATAATCGATCGCTATCATATTAAAATTGAAGTCCTCTATTCATTTTAATTAAACTAGTATGATGCTCGATCGCCGATTTTAATCTGCTGAACTGTAAATCTATTATTCCATACAAGTAACAAATTTAGTAACTAAAGTAATGAAGATAGTTTTCTTTTGATTAGTAATTGATAGATGCAGTGAACAATAATGTTCTACTTAATTTAGCTATACTAATCGAAAGAAAACAAACTAAAGTTGATTGTATTCAAAATGAATCAGCATGAATTTGAAATAGATAATCTCATCAAACAAGCAAAGGACGAAAACACATCTCCCAATCGTTTAAAACAAATTTATCAAGACCACTATTTATGTCATGAAATTCAAATAGCCTTAGTAAATAATCCTAATACGCCTCTAGAAATACTATTTGAGTTAGGGGAAGAATTTTCCTTCTCAATTATTAGCAAATCCTGTCTTAGATTTATATTTCTTGAGTAATCCTAATTTATTTGCCCAAATGCCCGAGCAAACATTTATTGAAATGTTGAAACTGCCAGAAATACCTCAACAATTAATTTTGTCAGCTTTGAATTCTAAAGAAGAAGATATGATGAAGAACAAAAAATACTAAGAACAATTATTTCTTATCACACATCTGTATGGAATAAATGGAAACAAGATAATAATCATACAATTTATCTCGAATATACAAATTTTAGTGAACTTAATTTAGAGAATATTGATTTAAAAAATGTTGATTTTACCAATGCACAACTTAAAAACGCTATTTTACGAGGTACTAATTTAGATAATACTAATTTAGATAATGTCAATTTAGAAGGAGCTACATTATGCGATATTTACTTCGAAAAGATTAATTTACAGGGTAAAAATTTAAAAAATACTAATTTACAAAATGCTAATTTGTACGGATTTAACTTAGAAAGTACTAATTTAGAAAATACTAATTTGAAAAATGCCAATTTACGGCGTACAAATTTAAGGAATACTAATTTACAAAATGCTAATTTGCAGAATGCTGATTTGTATGGTGTTAATTTACAAAATACTAATTTGTATGGTGCTAATTTACAAGGTGTTGATTTATCTAGTGCTAATTTACAAAGTGTTGATTTATCTGGTGTTAATTTAAAAGGTGCTAATTTACAAAACGCTAATTTATCTGGGATTAATTTATCTAGTATTGATTTATCTGGTGCTAATTTATCTGGTGCTAATTTACGAAATGTAAATTGGGAAAATGCTAATTTAATGAATGCCAATTTATCGGGTGTTACTTTAAAAGGTGTTAGTTTATCTGGTGTTGCTTTAAAAGGTGCTAATTTATTTCGAGTAGATTTATCTGATGTTGATTTATCTAGAGTAGATTTATCTGGTGCTAATTTACAAAGGGCTAATTTAGAAAATGCGAATTTAGAAAACGCTAATTTGAAAGGTACTAATTTAGAAAATGCGAATTTAGAAAATGCTAATCTAGAAAATGTGAATTTAATAAATACCTATTTACAATCTACTAATCTAAAAAACGCTAATTTAATAAGTGCTAATTTAAAAGGTGCTAATTCAATAAGTACCAATTTGGAGAGTGCTAATTTACGAAATGCCAATTTACAGTCTGTCGATTTACAGTATGTCAATTTAAAAGATGCTAATTTGAAAGGTGCTAATTTAAGAAATGCTATTTTAAAAAGTGCTAATTTAAGAAATGCTAATTTAAGAAATGCTAATTTAAAAAATGTTATTTTGAACGGAGCTAACTTAGCAAGTGCTAATTTGAGAAATGCTAATTTGAGAAATGCTGATTTAGAAAATGCTAATGTAAGAAACGTAAAATTGTATGGTACTAATTTAAAGAATGTGAAAATTAATAGGCTCACAAAAATTAGTCGTAATGTCATAAGAAAATTTACAAACAAACGACGAAAATCATCTTCATGAAAAATAAGTTTAAAATAGATACTTTTTTTATTTAATCAATTACAATTACTATTCTCTAATTTTAAATACCACGCACGATCGTTTTAGTCAGTAACTATAATCAAGATTATTACTCATATCGATCGATGTATCATACAAGTTTTCAAGTGAATTTAACAACAAATGTATAAGCGGTAACAATTTGCCCTGTCCAAATCAAAAATGATAAATGAGGGATAAAATGACCTAAAACGATCGAACCAACAATAAAACCACCACCCCAATACATCCATTTGATTTTTTTTGTTTGCCAACCTGCATAAATATGAGCAACACCACCGATGACGGGGATAAATGACAACCATATCCACTGAGGAATCTGTTCAAACCAGTTAGTTTTAGACACTTGTAACTATCCTTTTACAAAAGAATACGATCGTGATCGTATATTATAATAAATCAAGAAATTTACGCCGTTTTTGTTCATATTCGTCGGCGGTAATAATTCCTAAATCATACAAATCTTTCAATTGTTTTAAATTAGCAATATGATGTCTGGCATCATAATTAAGAGTTTTTTGTTTAGGAGAAGATTGCAGATTATATTGAAGGTTAAAATTTTGCTCGGAGATTAAGAGTAAGCCGATAAAATCGAAGATAGATAGAAGAAAGGGAATATAAGTCCAAAAAAATAATAAGTATAATATTCCTGCCTGTTTTCGCCCTAAATAAAACTTATGAATCCCTAAATAACCAAAAAAGAAGGTTAGTAATAGTGCTACAAATTTATTTTTCATAACAATAGATAGTACTGATAATAATTATTAAATTAAGCAAGTTTATCTACTAAAAATAGTAGCAAAATTTGCTTTTTTGTTAATCAATTAAAATTAAGAAAGAACTAGTTTAAAGATATATATTTTTGTTTTTCAGTAAAGATAATTGCTAATTAAATTATTTTTTATTCGGAAGAACGATCGTTTTTTGGTTGAGAAATAACTAACCAATAAATAACCAAAAAAGTTAGTTTCAGCTCCATTACAAGTAAAGAAGTTTTGATAAAATAGTTTAATTCTAATGCTGATGTTTGAGCAAAAACTAATATTCCTAAAGCAACAAACGGAAGTAAGTGCCACTTTTTTTTCTTTGAAGCAAAAGGTAAGTCGATACTTTTTTTCATTAGTGGTATCGTGGAATCGTTAATTATATTTTCTATTTTAATTCCCTCGATCGTTAATTTAACCGATAACAGACATTTTTTTAATATTAATTTTTATTAACTGAATTAATCGAATCAACATTCACAAATTCACCACAATTTTTGGCAATCCAACGTACTGAAGGGCTAATATCTTGTCTCGGGCATTTCAATTAGATAATGAGATTCGTTATTACGATCTTTGGCTATAACATGATAAATTTTATCTTTAGTTAGATGGATATTTCCGGGGTTTCTGCCCATTCTAATTGATTTAACAGCTTGGCAAGTTTTGGTGGCTTGATATTGCTCATCAAGTTGAATACTAGCGAAAACAGGATTTAGTTGTATACTCAAACTTAAAAATAAGATACTAAAAACGATCGTGATTTTGCGTAAAAATAACATTTTTTTGTTTTTTAAAGTTTAGCGACAAGAATTGAAATAACCAATTAAGTAGTTGATTTTGATAACTAACTACCATAGTCAAATTATGACATTACTTGATACAAGTTATTGTGTAATTGCTTTTTTTCTATTTACTTAATTGTTAATTATTATTCACCGACTTGAGTTAACACTAAACCAAATAAATTATTTTTATCTGTCCAAGACTGTATCTCGTTTAGTTTATATTGAGCTAAATATTTTAACATTTGAGTAATTTCAAACTTGCGTGATATTTCAGTTAGAATAGATTCGTTTTGAGTAAAATGAATGTCTAAATCTAGTTTTTCTAAACGAACTTGATGTTCTTTTTGAGCTGATAAATACATTTTAATTTCTTGTTTTTGTTGGTCATAAATAGCTTGATGTTCAAATAAATCAAGATTAAAGTTACCATCAAAACGCTGATTAAGATGAGACAACATATTCAAATTAAATTTAGCTGTTATGCCCTGTTTGTCGTTATATGCGGCTTCTAAAATATTTGTTGACTTGTGTAAATCGATTCCTAGTAAAAAATAATCTCCTGGCTTAAGTATTTTTTTGACTTGCTCAAATAATTGATCACTTTGGGTTTGAGTAAAATTTCCTAATGTACTTCCTAAAAAAATTACCATTCGAGGAGTAGAGGAAGAAGAAGGCAATTGAGATAAGGCTTGTTCGTAAGTGCCTACTAAACCTAAAATAGAAAGATTATTATATTCTTGACCTAGTTGCAAAGCTGTCTGTTTCAGCATTTCACCACTAACATCGATCGGTATGTATCGTAATGGTTGAGCCAGTTTTTCATAAGCGGATAACAAAAAACGAGTTTTAGTTGAGCTACCACTACCTAATTCAATTAATTCACAAATATCAGTTGTTTTAGCTATTGTGGTGCTAACTTCTTCTAAAATAGCTGTTTCTGTACGAGTAGGATAATATTCAGGTAAAAGACAAATTTGTTCAAATAATTCTGAGCCAAATCAATCGTAAAAGTATTTTGGTGGTAGAGTTTTTGCCTGACTAGTTAACCCTGCTATTACATCTTGACCATTATCAGTAGCAGAAGCAAAACTATCTGAATATTGAATCTCAACTTGTTGTTTTTGATTGGTTACTCGCATTATAAACTAGGTCAAAGATAAATTTTAAAAAATACAGATACGGCTACAATAAATAGCCAAATTTATCAAATCGTAACATTAAATAGGAATCAATAGCGGACAAATAACCGAACCATAATCGATCATTAATTATTAATTAATCATTGTTCGATCGTATTAGAGACAAACGCTCTTGACTCTTATCTATTTACCGTTGTCTGTTAGTTGATAATGAGTAGTTAACCAAAGGCAATTTTTTTGTATCTAATATAACAAATATCCCGATTAAAGTTGCGTATATTGATAGTCTATCCATAAAAGTCAGAATATATATTCAACTACTTTAAGCAGTATAAATAAATAATCATGAGTAAAAATGACTGTCGTCTCCAAGCAATCGAGAAAATTGTTAGTCGTGAACCAAAGTTTGCTAAAGAATCTCCTAGTCTAGATGCAATTTGGGGGCAAAATGTATTTACCCTCGACAAAATGCAGGCGACTCTTCCTAAACATATATTTAAGTCAGTCAAAAAAACAATTATCAGTGGTGAACCGATCGATATCTCGATCGCCGATGCTATCGCTACAGCCATGAGAGATTGGGCGATGTCTAAAGGAGCGTTATATTACGCTCACGTTTTTTACCCCATGACAAACTCCACCGCTGAAAAACACGATGGTTTTATTTCTGTTCAAAGTGACGGTAGAGTTATTTCTGAATTTTCCGGTAAAATTTTAGTTCAAGGTGAACCTGATGGCTCTTCATTCCCTAATGGTGGTTTAAGAGGTACATTTGAAGCTAGAGGATATACAGGTTGGGATGTCACTTCTCCAGCGTATGTCATGGAAACCGATAACGGTGCTACCTTGTGTATTCCTACAGTATTTGTTTCTTGGACGGGAGAAGCGTTAGATAAAAAAGTACCTTTATTACGCTCTATCTCAGCAATGGATAAAGCGGCGAATAAAGTATTGAGTCTTTTAGGACATACTGATATTGCTCGTGTTAATTCTAGTTGTGGTGCAGAACAAGAATACTTCTTAATTGATACCAATTTTGCGGCTCAACGCCCTGACTTACTTTTAGCTGGTAGAACTTTATTTGGTAAAGCCCCCGCTAAAGGTCAACAATTTGATGACCATTATTTTGGTGCAATTCCTGAAAGAGTACAAGTGTTCATGCAAGACGTTGAAGAACAACTTTACAAGTTAGGTATTCCTGCTAAAACTAGACACAATGAAGTTGCTCCCGGACAATTTGAAATTGCTCCTTTCTTTGAATCAGCTAACGTCGCTAGTGACCATCAACAGTTATTGATGACAACTCTACGTCATACTGCTAAAAAACATGGTTTTGTTTGTTTACTACACGAAAAACCTTTTGCAGGAATTAATGGTTCTGGTAAACACGTTAACTGGTCAGTTGGTAATGCTACTCAAGGTAATTTACTTGACCCGGGTGATTCTCCTCATGACAATACTCAGTTTTTAGTCTTCTGTGGTGCGGTTATTCGTGGTGTACACAAGTTTGGTCCACTTATGCGTGCGGCGATCGCTACTGCTAGTAATGACCACAGATTAGGAGCAAACGAAGCACCTCCTGCGATTATGTCTGTATATCTAGGTACTCAGTTAGAAGAAGTATATGACCAAATTAAAAATGGTAGCTTAACTGGTTCTAAGAAAAAAGGCAAAATGGATTTGGGTGTAGCTGTATTACCTGATTTGACCAAAGATGCAGGAGATAGAAACCGTACTTCTCCTTTTGCTTTTACTGGTAACAGATTTGAATTCCGTGCTGTTGGTTCAGCTCAATCTGTCGCAGGGCCATTAATCGTTCTCAACACCATGTTAGCTGATTCTTTAACTTGGATTGGTAATCGTTTAGAAAGCGAATTATCTGGTGGCAGCGATATTAATAAAGCGATTATCACTGTACTCAAAGAAATCATGGATGAGGATGGTGCTGTTATCTTTGGTGGTGATGGTTATTCTGACGAATGGCATAAAATGGCTGTAGAAGAAAGAGGTTTACTCAATCTACCTACTACTGCTGATGCTTTACCATACCTTAAAGCTGATAATGTTGAAGAATTATTTGAAAAAACTGGTGTTTTGACTCCTGTTGAGTTAGAAAGTCGTTTTGAAGTTTATTCTGAGCAATATATTTTATCGATCGAAGTTGAAGCTAAATTAGTTGTTTCGATGGCGAAAACTTTGATTTATCCTGCGGCAATCGAATATTTATCTCAACTTACTTCTACTATTTCTAGTGTGACTGGCTTAGGAATTGCTTTAGGAAAAGAAGTTGCTGAAAAAGTTGCTGATGTTACTAACTCGATGATGACTTCTGTTAATAAACTAGAAAGTGCGATCGAGAAAGAAGATTTTGAATCTACTGAAGCGCATATGCAGTATTTTGCTCATGATGTTCGTACTTTGATGGATGAAGTTCGTGGTTATGCTGATACTTTAGAAGCTGAAGTAGCTGATTGTTGTTGGCCATTACCTACTTATCAAGAAATGTTATTCATCAAATAAATAACCGAATAGACTTTTTAAAAAGCAAGTTTTCTCGCTTTTTTATCAACAAATAAGAGTAAATTTTAATCGATCGTTAATGATTGGTTAAAATCTACTCTTTTTTTATTTTATTCAAACGAATAAGTTAGAATATCTTCACCACCCCTAACCCCTCCTTTAAAGGAGGGGAAATCGATTCAACTGTTTAAAACAACTCGTTTACTGCTATAGTTTAGATATCGATCGTTTTGAAACTCAACCGCTTCCTACTTGTTTTTCTTGTGTCAATACGATCGTTTATTATTAATTAACTTTTATTAGGTTAACTGTGTGTTACCAGAAGATTGTAACTGTTGAGCTATTTTCTGAAGTTCAAGTACTCTGTTTTCGGTCGGTGGATGAGTACGAAACAAGTTTTGCAAACCACCGGCAAAAGGATTCATAATTAATAATGGTTCAAAAGCAGGATTATTATTCATTGGTATTTGTTTACCGATCGATTCTAATTTCTTTAAAGCACTAGCTAAAGCTAATGGTTTGCCCGTAATTTCGGCTGAACCTCGATCGGCTGAAAACTCACGTGTACGAGAAATAGCCATTTGAATAATCGTTGCCGCTAAAGGTGCAAGTAGAACCAAAATCAATGCCCCTAAAGGATTTCCACCTCGACGATTATCTCGACTAACAGGGCCGTACATTGTGCCAAACGAAAGGATTCTACCCAAAAAAGTAATCGCCCCGCCTAATGTACCTGCAACGGCTTGAGTTAAAGTATCACGATTTTTAACATGAGTTAACTCGTGAGCAATCACTCCTGCTAACTCGTCTTTATCTAAAATTTCCATAATTCCTTGGGTTACCGCTACTGCGGCGTGATTTGGATCTCTACCTGTAGCGAAAGCGTTAGGAGTTTTGGTAGGTACAAGACAAACTTGAGGCATTGGTAAATCAGCCTTTTGTGCTAAGTCAGCAACCAGATCATATAATTCTGGTGCTTGTTCACGAGTAATAGGCTGTGCTTTATACGAAGCGAGGGCAATTTTGTCTGAGAAAAACCAAGAGCCAAAACTAGTCACGGTAGCAAAAGCTAATCCGAGTAATGCTCCTTGTGGTGTACCTGTTGCCCAATAACCACCCAAAACTAAAATACCACTTAATAGCCCTAAAAGAGCCGCTGTTTTAAATTGATTTGCTCCAAACATAATCTTACATCAATTATTTATTTGAAAGGGTTTTTCTCAAGTATATAGCATGACAAATGTGCTATTGAATTTAGGCTAATTTTGTTCATTTAAATTAATTATTTATATTTTTGTGTTTTTAATGAGTCAAAAATTAATGGTTTATTGGTAAAGACAAGGTATGCTTTGTTTTTACATTATTATCGATCGATATTTTCCCGTATCTATTCATTTTTAAATCCGAGAATAAAATCAATTAAATATTTTAGAAGTAGAGTTATATAGTTAATATTTTTGGCTAAATTAGTAATTATTCTTTAACGTATGTGATGAGTTATGATTGAATCTTATTGATATTTTGAAAAGAAAGATGAAGAATGAATGCCCTTTAGTGTGGGTAATTATCGGGGTTTCGGGTTCAGGAAAAACAGTTATTGGTCGGCTTTTTGCTGAAAAACTAGAATGTGATTTTAATGAAGGCGATCGACGACATCCATTATCGAATATTACCAAGATGCACTCTCATCAACCTTTAAACGATGACGATCGTACTCAATGGCTCAAAAGGATGCAAGAAGATATTCAAAGAGCAGTCGATCGTAATTTGGAAACGGTGGTAACTTGTTCGGCTTTAAAAGTTGCTTATCGCCAACAACTGAGCGTTTCATCGCGAGTACAATTAGTCTGGCTTGACGTACCTAAAAAAGATTTAGAACATAGACTAGAGTATAGATCGGATCATTATATGAAGTCTGAAATGCTGAATAGTCAACTAGAATCTTTTGAACCTATTACAGCAAAAGAAAATGTAATTACTCTTGATGGTAGGTTATTTCCTGCTGAAATTGTTGCTCAATTAATAACCAAAGCAACCAAACTATATCCGAGTTTGCAAAAACCTTGGTGGGAAAGAACTTTTTAACTTCAATTATGCCTATTTCAATACAAGCTATTATTTTAATTACTACAACTATCTACCAATGGTTGACAATTTTTTTAGAAGATAAACAACCACCACCCGGTCAAGTTAATTGATATTAATCAACATCAACTACATTACTGTCTTAAAGGAAGTAATCATTTTGGTGAACCAACAATTATTTTAGATCATAGTTTAGGTGGAATGGAAGGTTATCTTTTAGTCGATCGATTATCCAAACTGACAAAAGTGATGATTTACGATCGAGCAGGATATGGTTGGAGTAGTCATAGTCATAAACCCCGCACAAGTAAACAAATTGCTCAAGAATTAAATCTATTACTGATAAAAGCAGAAATTGAACCACCTTATATTTTGGTGGGAGATTCTTTTGGTAGTTATAATGTCAGATTATACGCTAATCTTTTTCCTGAAAACGTCGTCGGAATTGTCTTCACCGATGGACTTCATGAAAATGAAATGCTTAATTTACCCTGGTTAGTGAAAGGATTAAAATTTTTATTTACTTCGGGTTTTTTAATCTCTATTTTAGGTTCGATTTTAGGAATTATTAGAATAACTGAAAAGTTAGGATTATTTGAATTATTAAAACCTCAATTAAAGCTGTTTTCTCATTCTTGTACTAATCCAATTAAGCGTTCTTTTTTTCGTCCCAAACATTGGATAACTATGAGTAGAGAAATAATTAATTTAAATAAAAGTGGTCGTCAAGTGAGTCAGGTTAAAAATTTAGGAAATATAGCGATCGTTAACATCAAATCAAAATCGTTTTTTCATCCTTCTTTTTGGACTTTTTTAGTTCCTTTAAAAACAGTTAATAAGTTACGAGACAAAATGCACAGAGAATTATGTAGTTTATCTACAAATAGTCTTCAATTAGAAGCTAGTTTGAGTAGTCATTTTGTTTGGGTAGATGAACCAGATATAATCGTAAAAGCTGTAAATATTTTATTAGATAATGTTGTAAGTTTAAGTTGAATTGAAAGTTTTTTCTCATCAAACAAAAAGCTTGATAACTAGATAGAAACGTCGAAACCTAATTCAGATCAGATGAAGTTAGATATTTACTAATTGTTTCAGTTTTTTTAAGATAGGAAATATAGTTTCATTTTCTTTAACTAATATTACTTGTTTCATAATTAAATCAGAAGAATCGACTTCTTTTAAATCACGACTTCTTTGGGTTTTAATCATCGTAACTTGACTAGTCAAAACAAAACTAACAAAAGAGGCGATCGCAATTACTGGTAACATTACCGTACCTGAAAGCACGCTAAGGATAATACTGGTACTAACTGGCGTTTTAGTTACTGCTACGTTTACTGCCGCCATCATACAAACCATACCTACAGTAGGATGAACTTGAGGTACTACCAAAGAAATAGCATAACCGACATTCGCACCGATAAAAAATAATGGAAAGATAAAACCTCCTAAAAATCCCGAATGAAGAGTAAAGCTAATCGCAAACATTTTGGCAATAGCGATCGCTAACAATAAACCAGCACCCAAACCAGCACCTGTTTCAATAACAGTTTGAATCTGTGTTTCGCTAAAAAATAAAGTTTGAGGAAAAGCAAAAGCAATTAAGCCGATCGATAAACCACCTATGGTTGCCAAAACAACTCGATTGTGTTCTAAAGGTTTGAGTAGCTTACCAATAAGTCGAAAGATAACAATAAATACGATCGCTATTCCTGCACCAATTATGCCTAAAATTAAGCCCTCAAATAAGTTTTCTGGAGAAAGTTCGGGAACTTCTTGAAAATGATATAAACCACCGATTGTTATACCCGTATTCAGTCTAAATACAGTAAAGGAAAATATAGCGGCAATAATAGCAGGAGCAATCGCTTCAAAATATTGTAAACCTCGGCGATGAGGAATTTCTAAGGCAAATAAAGCCGCCCCAATAGGTGCCCCAAAAAAAGCACCTAAAGCCGCACTCATTCCACAAAAAGTGAGAATTCTGACTGAAGTTTTAGTAAGTTTTAATTTATCGCCCAACCAGCTACCAAAACTGCCGTTGACTTGAACTAAGGGTGCTTCAGGACCTGCACTTCCGCCAGATGTTATCGCAATTAGAGAGGTAACAATCATCGATGGCGTTTTACGAATATCAATTTTACCTGGCTCGTGAATATTATCGACTACTTCAGCCATTTCTCCAGGAAGTCCAAAAAAATAAAGAGCTAAACCGACCAAAAATCCGCCCACGGTAGTAGCTATCAAAACATAATTATTCACTCCAAACCAACTAGGAAAATAAGGTTTGAAAATTTCAGGTAAGGTATGCCATACACCGTGCATCATAGCTTCTAAGACAAAGTAGTAAATAGTAGCAACCATGCCACCAAAGATACCGATAATTACCGCACAAAGATAGAGTTGTGAATGAGTAAGTTGTCAATCGTCATCTATTCTTGTCTGACCATTATCATTGTTGTGGTGATTATCAATCTTAACTTGACTATTTGACGACATAATGTAACTCCTAAATATTTGCTAAAGACTTTCTAATATTTGTGTTTTTTAAGAGTAAATAGTGATTATAGCTATGTTTTTTTATATAACTAAAATACACTTTTTTCGCTAAAAATAAATCATTAGTTTTCAATATATATATAATTACTCAACCAAAAAATACCAATTAAATAGTTACTTATTTTATCTTTTTAAATGTATTTGATAGATTATAATATTTTTAATTAATCAATCGAAATTATCGTTAATTATTTAGATAAAACATAACTATTATGTAAAATATATATACACACTATCAAAATTATTATTCTTAGTTCAAAGACTAATTAATAATTAAATTTAATCTAAATATTTATAGTCAAATGTATTATCAAATACATAACAACTAAAGTCCAGTCTTCTTCAAAAGCTATCGAAAAACGTTAAGATTTGTTTATGAGTTGAGTTTTTGAATATTTTTAAGTTTATAAAGTAAATATTAATCAGTTAAAATTAATACAGAATAAAAAGTCTCTTTATTTAAAATAGAAATATTTTGAATATCTATACTTTATTTTTAAAATTTTAACAATAAAATGTTTTTTCTTAAAACTATTTTTTAGTGTGACAAAAGTAATTAACAAAACTAATATAGTCTTCACGATCGCTTTGTGTCGATTGGTATCTAAGAAGAAAATAACTAAATTTATTACCTGTAAGACATCATGGAACTAGTTAACCGCTTAAAATTAGATAACCTTAAAGGGGATTTATTTGGTGGATTAACCGCTTCAATAGTTGCATTACCCTTAGCCTTAGCTTTTGGGGTAGCTTCAGGAGCAGGAGCGATCGCAGGACTTTACGGAGCTATTTTCACTGGTTTTTTTGCCGCTTTGTTTGGAGGAACACCCTCTCAGGTAACTGGTCCGACTGGACCAATGACTGTCGTGATGGCTACTGTCTTTACAAAGCTCATCGCCGACAACCCTGAAAGTGGAATGGCTATGGCTTTTACAGCAGTAATGCTTGGTGGTATATTCCAAATTTTATTTGGTATTTTACGCTTAGGACAATTTATTACTTTGATGCCTTATACCGTGGTGTCTGGCTTCATGTCTGGTATTGGGGTAATTATTGTTATACTGCAACTTGCACCTTTATTAGGTCATCCAGCTCAAAGTAGTGTCTTAGAAGTTTTACAGCAATTACCAGAAGCGTCTGGCAAATCCTCACTCTATCGCCGCAGGAATAGGAGTTTTGACTCTGGCGATCGTCTTTGGTTGGTCGGGAAAACTAGCTAAAATTGTTCCCTCACCTTTACTGGCACTAATTATTTGTACTTTGATTTCAATTTTAGTCTTCCCTAATAGCGATGTGGCTCGTATTGGTAATATTCCTCAAGGATTTCCTCAGCTACAGTTACCTCAACTAAATCTAGCACAAATTAGAGATATTGTTAGTTATGCTTTTATGCTGGCTACTCTTGGGGCAATCGATTCGTTATTAACTTCTTTAGTTGCTGATAATATTACTCGTACTCGACACGATTCGGAGCAAGAATTAATCGGTCAAGGAATTGGTAATTTAATTTCTGGATTATTTGGTGGGCTTCCAGGTGCGGGAGCAACAATGCGTACAGTTATTAATGTACAAGCAGGAGGAAGCACTCCTTTATCAGGGATGTTTCATGCTCTGATTTTGCTTTGCATTGTACTATGGGCAGGAGACATTACCGCTCAAATTCCCCATGCTGTACTAGCTGGAATTTTAATTCAAGTAGGGATTAAAATTATCGACTGGAGTTTTTTGTGGCGTATCTGTCAGGTATCGATGCGAGCGACACTAGTTACATATGGAGTATTATTTCTGACCGTATTTGTCGATCTTGTTACGGCTGTTGTTGTCGGAGCATTTGTCGCTAATATTCTCACGATTCATCGTTTGACTAGTCTTCAAGTCGATCGAGTTCAAGCAATTACGAGTGCTAATGACAAGCCGATAGCAGAATTAACGCCACCTGAATGCCAACTTTTACGTCAGGCTCAGGAAAAAGGAAAAATTATCTTAATTCATATGACAGGTCCGATGAGTTATGGAGCAGCCAGAACGATCGCCTTTCATATGGGGCAAAATTTTGATGTTTTGATTTTAGATTTAACCAATGTACCATTAGTAGGTGTAACCGCAGCAATGACGATCGAAAGTGAAATTAAAACAGCCCGTCGTCAAGGGCAGGGTAAAATTTTGATTGTGGGGGCAACAGGACAGGTGAAGGAAAGATTAGAGCGGTTTCGTATATATAAAACATTACCCAAACAGAATTTTTTACCCACTTGTAGTTCGGCTTTAAATATAGCATTAAGTTTTTTAGATGCCGAAATTCAACGGCAAAACAAATACATATTTAATACAGAAGAAGAAAAGTTTTAGCCACCACCACCGCCACCACCGCCGTCACCTCCACCACTATCACAACTACTACTACCGCTATCGCTACTACCACTACCACTATACACACTACTACTACTCTCCTGAATTCGAGGTATAGTTGTCGTTTCCTCGTGGCGATAATCACAAGAGAGGCAGCGACAACTGTAGATCATTAATCGTCGTCCAGAATAACTAGTGGTTGCTTGCTCAAGAACTCTAGTCTGGAGTATAATGGTCATTTCTTGGCAATTAGGACATTCAGTATAGCCTGACTTATCATCAGTCTATAAGCACGAATATGAACTTCGTGTTGAGAATAATAATAATTACTTAAATCGCAATTAGAACATTGCCAAACTCGAAAATAAGTACTGTTTAAATTTTTAGCAACTTGTTGAGCTTCGTTGAGATAAAATAGTCGATACTGGAACATTAAGCTCAGTCATCTTTTTTTGGCAACCAGAGCATTTACACGATCGTTCATAGAATTTATACCAATGTTTTGTAACCCTGTGAGAATAGACAAAAGCAACGATAACCAAAAGTATAAAAGCTATCCAAAGTGTGTGAGTAGTAGTGTACAGAATTCCAATTCCATATAAAGATAAGACTGCTGACAAATTCAAAAAACACAGCTAGTACTTGGCTACAAGAACTTAGAAAAAATAAAATAGAAGTACTTTTATCGAAATTTTTCAAAGATTGATTGGTAACTCCTACAGGTTCGATCGAAATTGGTTTTCGGGAATTAATTAAATTAAACAATGAACAATCAATGTGAAGGCAAGACTACCAATAGTTAAATATACATAACGAGCTGTTTTTTTAATATATATAGGAGTACTTCTTATGTATTGCACTTTCATTCTCAATTCTTCTTTGTTGTTCCCTTCTTTGACGATTTCTCTCTTGAGTGACTTGCCAATTAGCGGGTTGGGTTTGAATAATTCCATGAGGAAAAATAATTTCTACTTCCATTTTTTCTCGCGGTTGTAGTGCATCTTTGGCAATATAACGTACTGTGCGAGAATCAATTTTTTCGGAGGAAGTTGGTACGCCAAAACTTTGAAAGTGCATAATTTGATTAGATACAGATTCAGGTAATATTACAGTTACAGTTGATTTTTGAATCGGTGCATTACGAGAGCTAAATACTGCTTGCCAATAAACTTCGATCTCCTCGATCGTCGTATATATGTAATCCACCAACAACTCGATATTTAATTTCAAAAATATGCTCTTCGGGCGGATTTAAGGAATTTTTCCAACTAATCCACATTTGATTGTTTTTAATTCCTGTTTCGATTGGTAATGATTTATCGTCTTCAAAAACTTCCACATCGGTAATTCGATCGACTTTATTTAAAGGAATATAACGATAACGTTCGTTAGAATGTGCTTGAGTAAAAACATATTTTTGGCTTTCATTTATCAGCATATCTCCATTGTCTTGAACATCAATATTAACGTTGATATATTCCCAATAAAAAGGAGATGATATATTTTGAGCTAATGTATTACTTCCCCAAAAAAAACATATACTAGAGAAGAAACCTAAGAGTATATAAGAAATAATTTTGATGGTACGTTTGGTTAGAAACATGAGTATTTTCTCCTTATTTTGATAGTAATAATATTTATTTTGTGAATTCTCTGTTTGATTTTATAATGGTTGGAGTTTTATTAACCGCAGAGAGTGTTAGTTAAAACATTAATCTACAGACATATCAACCACCCCTAACCCCTCCTTCAAAGGAAGGGGAACTAGATTCAACTGTTTAAAACAACTCGTTTACTACTATAGAAGTAAATAATATCGATCGGCTTTTTAACTTTAAAATTAGACTTTATTCTTTTGTTATAGTTATTAATAAAGTTAATTTTAGTAATAGTAAAAAAAGCTAATAAAAAATATATATTAGTAGTAAAAACATTTAGTTTATTAAATGAATTCTAATTTGTCTTAATTTTAATAACTTATCTATTAATAGTTTGACCTAAGAATAATTTTCAAACAATAGGAAAAGGTAAGGAATAGTTGCCAAAAAAAATCAGAAGGTAGGGAAAAGTAAGTAATTGATTATTCAAAAAGCTGTAAGCTATAAGCTAGAAGATTAAAAAAAAGTTTAATTTATTAAACGAATTTTATGAGCCTTGTCAATTCATTGTAAGGCGGGTTAAAGGTTCGTATTTCCACTATTATTTATACTGTCTCAAACTTAATTCAAACAACTATAATTGTTAATTGATAAAAATGGATTTCCAAGAAGCATTCAAGATTGTCGATACAACTGTCTATGAAAAGAGCGGAAAACATTTGACAGATTTAGAAAATATTGTCTTAATGGGAGCTTGGCACGGAAAAAAGTATTACCAGATAGCTGAAGAGGCAGGTTATTCTGTTAATCATATACAACGAGATATTGGCTCTAAATTGTTCAAAAAACTTTCTCAAGCTTTAGGAGAAAAAGTGAGTAAAACAGACTTTAGGCAAGCTTTAGAGCGATGTGAGCAGAAGATAAATCAAAGCCAAAATCTCAATATAGAATTTCCTACTCGATCGCTTTCTTCAGATTCATCATTTTATATTAATCGATCGCCTTTAGAAGAACTTTGTTATCAAGAAATATCACGCTCTTCAGGTTGTCTTATTCGCATCAAAGCACCTGCTAGAATGGGAAAAACTTCTTTATTAAGACGAATTATTACCAAAGCAAAACAACAAAATTATCAGACAGTACGTATTAGTTTAAGAACAATCAATCGAAAAAGTTTCACTGATTTAGATCTTTTTTTAGAATCCTTATGTTTAAAAATAACCTCTAATTTGGGGCTAGAAGATAAATGGGAGCAATATAAAAACAGAAGCAGTATGACTAGCTGTAAAATCTATTTTCAAAGCTATTTATTACCTAAAATAGACAATGCTTTAGTTTTGGCTTTCAATCAAATAGAAAGGTTATTTGAATATCCTGAAATGATTGATTTCTTTGCTTTGATTCGCTCTTGTTATAACCAAAGAGCAGAAAAACCAGCATTCAATCGTCTTGTTTTTGCTTTATTTGGAGTAACTACCCCTTCAGATTTAATTCAAGATAAAAACCGAACTCCTTTTAATATTGGTAAAGCGATCGAACTTAATGGTTTTCAATTTGATGAAGTTAAGTCTTTAACTCAAGGATTAGAGGGATACGTAGAAAATTCTCCTGCGACAATCAAAGAAATTCTTCAATGGACGGGAGGACAGCCTTTTTTAACTCAAAAACTATGTCAATTATTGATTCAACAACAAGCAGATGAAAACTTGTCTTCCTCAACAAATGACCAATCTTTGGTAACGCAATTAGTGATAAACTCAATCGTCAACAACTGGGAAACACAAAATCAACCCCAACACTTACGAACCATCAGAGAAAGAATATTGAGTAAACATGACTCAAGTTCTAATTTATTAAGTATATACCAACAAATTTGGCAACGGCGACAAATACCTGCGGATAATAGCCCCGAACAATTAGAGCTAAGATTATCTGGTTTGGTAAGAAAAGTAACTAACTTAGATCGAAACGGTTCGGTGATTAAAGTTTATAACCCTATTTACCAGCAAATTTTCAATCTAGTTTGGGTACAAAAAGAACTAAGTAAATTATGCCCTTATGCTCCATTTTTAGAAGCTTGGCAGAAGTCTAACTCTCAAGATAAATCACAACTATTAAGAGGAGATGCTTTTAAAGAAGCTATAGATTGGGCAGAAGGAAAAAACTTGAGTGAAATCGATCGTACTTTTTTACAAGAAAGCGAAAAACAATTAAAACGAGAAAAAAAGAAAAATACCGATCGTTTGAAGAAGTCTTTTTTTGCAGGAACTATTATTACAGTTTTTGCTATTTTAGGAGGATATCAATTATGGAAACAGTTTAGAAGTTGTGCGATCGGCGAAATGAAACTAAATAATAATTGCACTCTTGTCTATAGTAGCGGCGAAAATTCATTATTAGCAAACAATTCTAACCCCGATCTAAATAAGGGAATGAATGCCTTTAAAAAAGAAGATTACATTCAAGCGATGAAATCTTTTGAACAATCGATCGATAATGCGGATGATTCTAATAGCCCAGAAAATCAGATTTATTTAAACAATGCTAAAGCTAGATTATTCGGTTCACCTTTTAGATTAGTCGTCGTCATTCCAGTGAATAACAATTCGTCTAATGGACAAGAAATGTTACAAGGCGTAGCGGATGCCCAAACTAACTTTAATCAAAAAGGAGGTTTGAAGGGTAAGTTGTTAGAAGTAATCATTTTTAACGATGAAAACAACTCTAATCTTTCTAAAAAAATAGCCGAGCGAATAGTAGAAGACACGAGTATTTTAGGTGTAGTCGGACATAATGCTAGTAATGCGACATCGGCGGCGATCGATAAATACGAAGAAGCTGAATTACCGCTGATTTTACCCACTAGCACCAGCACCGAAATAAATAGTCGAATTGCTTTTCGTATTATTGCTTCAACCTTAGAATCGGGAAAAAAACTAGCTAATCATGCGACTCAACAAGGTTTAGTAAAGGAACGTTAGTTTATGATGATTCTAGTTCCTATAGTAGAACGCTGAAAAAATATTTTCAAGAAGAATTCAAACAGCTAGGAGGAATTGTAACTAACTCAATTGAGCTGAAGAATCCAAACGATCGAATAAATGCCGATTTAGAAATAAAAAACAGTTTACAATCTGGCTCACAAGTATTGTTTTTATTTCCCAGTATCAAAACCGTTTCTGGTGCTATTTCTTTAGCACAAACAAATGAGAATCTTGAACCAGACAAAAGACTAAAATTATTAGGTGATAATGTACTAGAGAATCCTTACACCTTAGTTGAGGGTAACTCGGCGGTTGAAGGCTTAATTATAGTCGTTCCTTGGGTTCTCAATTACGAAAGTGATTATGCAAAAGAGGCACTAAAAAGATGGGGAAAAATTAGTTGGCGAACAGCTAGTAGTTTTGATGCCACACAAGCTTTTATCAAGTCTTTATCTGCTGATATTACCAGACAAGAATTATTGAATAATTTAAAATCTTTAAACCTGAAACCAGAAAACACATCAGGAGATTCGCTTCAATTTAAAGAAAATGGCGATCCTAAAAGAGAAGTTTACTTAGCAATAGTAGTAAACGAAGAAGCTTCTAATAGTATCGAAACTGAATATAAATTCCAGCATTTTTCTCCAGATAAAGAGCAGTCGGTTTCTAAATGTTTAGTAGATTCAGAAGAATGAACTATCATAATCGTGTTATATTTGTTTGAATTAATATTTTAGACAACAAACAGTTACGTCCTCAAAAACACTCTCTTAGTCCAGAAATATTTGATAAATAGCCGTCAATCTCAAAAACACTCTCTGCGTACTCTGCGTCCTCTGCGGTTAATTAAACTCCAACCATTATAAAATTAAACAGGAAATTTTGAAATAAATATTATTAATATATTTTGTTTATTTTTCATCAAATCTAAAACTTGAATATTTACCCCACCTTGCAATAAATTACAAGGCTAATAGATACCGTTTAATAAATTAAACTCCAACCATCATAAAATCAAATAGAAAACATTAATACAATTATACTTGCTAAAATTTAATATTGAACAGTTAAAGGATCTAAGCTCAACCATAGATACCAACTAGCCACAGTACGATAAGGCTTCCAATCCAAAGAGCGAGTTAAAATTTGTTCTTTAGTAGAATCTCCATAATTGAGTTTGACAGCATTAATAATACCAATATCAGCGATCGGAAAAACATCAGCACGGTTCAAATAAAAAATCAAAAACATTTGTGCTGTCCAAGGACCAATTCCTTTTATTTGGACTAATTGCTTAATAACTTCTTCATCGTTCATTTCTTGCCATTGATTCGGAGTTAAGACACTTTGCTCAAAAGCGTTAGCTATGTTTTTAAGATAAGCTCGTTTTTGTCTTGTTAAACCACATTGAATCAATTCTTCTTCTGTCAAATTAAAAAAATCGTTGGGTGTAATTTTAACTAGTTTTTGTTTAAGTTTTTGCCAACTAGATTCAGCCGATTTAACCGAAACTTGTTGCCCGATTACTGCTCTAATTAATGTTTGAAAAGGATTACCTAAACAAGTTAATTTTTCTTGAGGATACTTTTGAATTAACTCAGCCATAATACGATCGTTTTTACTCAGATGAGCGATCGCATCTTGCCAGTAAGGAGGAGAATTAGTCAATTGAGATTTAAGAATAAAGTTGGCGATGATTTATTACTATACATTGAAAAATATCGAGCTTACGATCGAGTTAATAGTAAGTAAAATTAAACTAGATTTTTGTCTTTAATTTCCTGACGAACATTATTAGTTGTAAACAATGGACAATAGGTAATGAGACAATTAATCATAAAAATAAATTTTTGAAGCGATCGATAAAACGAATAATTAATTGTAATATTAAGACGATAGTAGCTTACAGTTTTTGCTCAAACGTTAACTTTTCATTTTTGATACGCATCTGTTGCTAATTTGATTTCAGCTACTATCTCAAAAAACATGGAAAGAATTTGTCGATCGTCCTCGCCCTAATGCTACTATCATTCTGGCTCAAACTCATGAGAGAAGAATTGAGAGCGTATTTTAAAACAAGCAAGGAAATAATTGACGTTACTCTATGCTGAAAAAAGCAAGATTTACTAATCGATCGATCGATCGTTGGGTTTTGCTAATATTTTATATATTGCTTATATATTAGTACTTTTGCGGCTTCGACCCAACCTACGAAATTGGCGAGTGAGCTTTAAAGGTTAAACTGAATCGCTTTTTCTGACAAAAAGTATTCCAACTCCAATAATTAATAAAGCGACTCCCCACCAAAGAGAATCACCAGGAAGTACTTTGAGTAAAAGTGTGGTTAATCCTGAACTTATCAGCGACCAGCCCGTTGTTGTTCGATATTGTATATTTTCCATGGTTTATTTGATTGTATATATATTTTTACTACTTATATATTAATTACAAAAAAAACTAATTAATACCTCTATCAAGAGATAGAAATACAGTATTCAGCAATAATAATAATTTCAACATTATCGTAATGGAAGAAAAAGATTTGGGTTAAGGTTTAATTTGATAGCAGGGATATATAACACATCGAAAATCAATTAAATTTGGCAGAACAAAAAGTAAAAATTATCAAAAGGTTACAAGGAGCAAAAATAACCTTTGCACGAGTGCCCTTTGCACGAGTGCCCTTTTGACCTTATTTATTTTTATCTTGCAAGAAGTCGATTGTTTTGTTTTAACGATTTTTAGTTTGAATCTTAAATGATAATATTGTCATAATTTGTTGCTATATAAACGATCGTTCTCACTCAAATAAACGATCGCATCTTGCCAGTAAGGAGGAGAATTAGCCAATTGAGATTTAAGAATAAAGTTTTTGATTATTTATTACTATACTACGTGCGATCGGGATATATAACAAAGGATAAAGGTAAAACTAAGATCAATCGAGTATCATCGTTTCTTTTTTAAGTTATGTCAAACACTTCGAGTATTTTCTGCTATAACTCAGTCACTGAATTTGATTTATTTATTTACTAAATAACATATATGTACCCGTATTTTCTCTGGGATAATCTGGTTCTATTCTTCTAGGAGTTGTAAACTGAAGATCTAAAGGCTTGACAATATTCGCAATACCTTTCTACGCTCCTACCTATACTACAACGTCCTAACGGATCGTTTATATCTCCTGAAATATGTTGCTCATCCGTTTCTTCGCAGATAAAAATATGTCCAATCTGTTTTTAAACCTGCTTATCATCTCTTTAATGACTGCTTGTGCCTTGTCTTCAATCAGATGCTGTAAAAATGTAAATGTTATTATTACGTCAAATGAATTCGCTCTTCGAGTAATTCGATGAAGATAGAATTCGTCAAAAGGAGATAATTTGTATATTGGTAAATTTAACATCGGGGATAAGACAAGTAGCTTCATTTACTAATAATTGCTCTCTTTCTATCCCGACAACATCTTCCGCAAACTCCGTTAAAACTTGAGTCATTCTCCCATATCCACAACCAAATTCTGCGGCTGTACCGATATTTTTTCTTATTGATTAATTAGATTCAAGATAACATCTAATATCCTTATGTTCGATATAATTACGCACTGACATTTGTGCATCATTCACATCGACAACATCCTTCATCTGATAAGGAATCCAAGTTTTTTGTTTGGAAGTCATTATGGTGAGTTTTCTAGAATTTAACTTAGTAAAGTTATCGTAGTTGCAGTAAAATATCAAGCCTTTGTTACTTTATTTTCGACTTCGAAAATACAACTTTTAATTAAATCAGACGAATTATTAAACTTTAAGACTATAAAGGTCAGACTGCTTTAATGCTGGCATCAATGAGACAGAGTATATGGAAAAACAAATTAGTTCCATTCCGGAAAAGATTGAGTTTTTACAATTAGGAGCAGATGTAAATATACTGTCGATCGATATTTAGTTTCAAAATCTGTATTGCCAAATAAATATACTCTAATGACAGTTACAAACATTAATATTGGTGTTTTGGTTAAGCGAATCACACTAGATTTAAGTTAGAAATTTCTATAACTATAATATTGCACAAAATCTATTAGTAAAAGTAATCGATCGAAATTTTGCAGTAAAATTAGATTACTTGATTGAAAAATTTTTAATCATTGATCGCAAATCTTATCTCGAAATGCAATCAACTAATATTTAAAGATAGAATTTTGAAAACATAATCAGAATATATATCGTGCGTATTTAATTGATTATTTTCAGGGTGTAAGGAAATCAGTTTACACCCTTTAGTGTAAACTATTTAATGGCTTAAATACAAAATGGCTAACAATCGCTTTGTTTCTCGATACATATTTTTCTTTAGTAATTTATTTAGACGCTTACTTATCATCTGTTTTCCTAATGATTTAAAATTAGAAGCAACAGATAATTCTATTTCAATTGCTTGGCATCAACTCCTGCTCGTGCATCGAGTTGCAATAAACAACTTGCTTGTTGACGAACTTTCTTAAAACCTAATTTTTTTGCTACTTTTTCTAAAGTTTTGGTGGAAGGCATAATTGCAACTCTATTTCAACCTTCTTGGGTAATATTTTTCCCGCTTCAAGTAACATCACTAATCTATCCAAACCATAAGCAATTCTTGTCTTGCCTCTTGTTCACTTTTACCCCACGCATGACAACTTTACCACCATGAGGAGGTGTACCATATTCAAATGCTTCGAGTAAGAAACCAAATTTATTTTGAGCTTCTTCCTCCGATAACCCAATAGTTGAAAATACTTTTTCTTGGATTTCTCTTTGATAAATTCTTAAGCTACCACCACCGATTTCTACTCCATTCAAAACCAAATCATAAGCTAACGCTCTTGCATTAGCTAAATCATCAACATCTTCAGGATTAGGTGCAGTGAAAGGGTGATGAAGTGCTTCATAACGATTTTCATCGGCATTCCATTCAAACATGGGGAATTCTGTCACCCAGACAAAGTTAAGTTTGTTTTCGTCAATTAAGCCTAATTCTTTACCGATAACTAAGCGTAATCGATCGAGTGATTTGTTAACTGTATTAGTCTCACCTGCACCGAATAACAATAAGTCTCCCGGTTTTGCTCCTGTTTGAGTTAGTAGTTGCTCTTTTTGTTCGGGTGTTAAATTATCTTTAATCGCCCCGATGCTATCAATTTCGTTGTTTTCTCTAACTCTGATAAAAGCAATACCTTTAGCACCGGCAATTATTGCTTCATTAAATAAGTCGCCTTTAGGTTTAATTCTGACGTTAGAAATTTTATCGTTACCGTTAGGGATAGGTAAGACTTTAACAGTACCACCGTTTTTAACTGCTCCTGAAAACACTTTAAAAGGAGAATCTTTAACGATTTGGGAAACGTCAACTAATTCTAAACCAAAACGAGTATCAGGTCGATCGCTACCATATTTATCCATCGATTCTGCGTAGGTTAAACGAGGGAAGGGACGGGGTAAATCGATATTTTTGACTTGTTTGAAGATATGACAAACTAAGGCTTCATTGAGTTCAATTATCTCGTTTTCAGAAAGGAAACTCATTTCCATATCTAGCTGAGTAAATTCAGGTTGTCTGTCTGCACGTAAATCTTCGTCACGGAAGCAACGAGCAATTTGATAATAACGATCGCAACCAGATACCATTAATAGTTGTTTAAACAACTGAGGAGATTGTGGTAAAGCGTACCATTGCCCTGGATTAACTCTTGAGGGTACAAGATAATCTCTCGCCCCTTCAGGAGTAGAGCGAGTTAGTATTGGGGTTTCTACTTCTAAAAAATCTTTTTCATCTTCTAAAAAACGACGCATTGCTTTAACTACCTGATGACGTAGTTGAATATTGCTACTCATTCTTTCTCGACGTAAATCAAGGTAACGGTATTTTAGTCTTAAGTCTTCTCTAATGTTTTCTTCTTCTAAATTAGAAATTTGGAATGGTAATGGTTTACTGACACTATTAACTGTCTCAATTTCTGTGGCGTAAATCTCTATTTCTCCTGTAGGTAATTTGGGGTTAAGAGATTCGTCTGGACGCTGTGATACCTTACCTGTTATTCTGACTACATATTCACTTCTGAGGGTACTAGCTTGATTATAAGATTCGGGAGTACGTTGAGGATCGCTAACTATTTGAACTATACCAGAACGATCGCGTAAATCAATAAAAATAACGCCACCATGATCACGACGACGATCGACCCAACCATAAAGGGTTACAATCTTATCTAAATGTTCTCGTCGTAAATCACCACAATAATTAGTTCGCATAATAGTTTTTCTATATCTATATCTATATCAATATCTTAATTTCTTTCGATCGACTAATAAAGTCATACAAACTTTCAATTATATAATAACAACATCACAAATAACAGTGAACAGATAACCGTGAATAGATAACAATATCATTGCTGTTAATTAATTATTAGTTTTTTATTTAATTTGATAATAATTTTTATACCACTCAACAAAATTAGCCACCCCAATTTCGATCGATGTATTCGGGCTAAAACCGACATCGGCAATCAAATCATCAACATCGGCATAAGTTGTTAATACATCTCCTGCTTGCATTGGTAAAAATTCTTTAACTGCGGTTTTATTCAAAGATTTTTCTAATACTTCAATTAAATTAAGTAATTCGATCGGTTGATTATTACCAATATTATAAAGTTTGTAAGGAGGATTTACGGTGGGTATTCTCTCCATTACTTTGGTAATCCCCAAAACAATATCGTCAATATAAGTAAAATCTCTTTGCATTTTGCCATAGTTAAATACCGAAATAGGCTTACCTTCTAAAATTGCTTTGGTAAACAAAAATAAAGCCATATCAGGTCGTCCCCAAGGACCATATACTGTAAAAAATCTTAATCCTGTTACACTAAGATTGTAAAGATGACTATAAGTATAAGCCATTAGTTCATTAGATCTTTTAGTAGCGGCATACAAACTAATTGGATTTTCAACCGCATCTTGAGTGCTAAAAGGAATTTTAGTATTCATACCATAGACTGAGCTAGAGGAGGCATAGACAAGATGTTCGACTTGATGATGACGACAACCTTCTAAAATATTCAAAAAACCGACGATGTTACTATTCACGTAAACATGAGGGTTTTCGATTGAATAACGAACACCTGCTTGGGCGGCTAAATTGACTACAGTTGTAAATTTTTCTTGTTTAAATAGTTGCTCAATTTTGGGTGTGTCAACCAAGTTTAGTAAACGAAAGTCAAAGTTATCATATATTGCTAATTCCTCAAGTCTTGATTTTTTTAAAGAAACATCATAGTAATCATTAAGATTATCTATTCCTACTACTTGCTGATTTTGTTTTAATAAATATTGACATAGGTGAAAACCAATAAAACCAGCCGCTCCAGTTACTAATATTTTATTCATTTTGTTTAAGTTACCTTTTTTTTAAATTAAGTTAAATATATAGCAATCTTACTAAACAGATTATTATTACAGTTTTTTCCTAGTTATGATGAGCTATAAGCTCTAAGCTGTAGAAATTTGCCGATTAACCACGTTAAAATTTTTTCAAAGCTTTTTTAAAACGATTTGACATTTTTATTCAGCTATAGTACTTAAACAGTTGATTAAGACTTTTAACCACCCCTAACCCCTCCTTACCAAGGAGGGGAATTAGATTTAGATGTTCTCAGTGACTTGTTAACTGCTATATAATTCGACTTCTAATATTGTGATTAATAAATAGTTTGAGGGTAATATTGAATAATTTACCGATTATTAATCGTTACTTCTTGCTAATCAAACCAAGATTGAAACACAAAATTTAATAGTTAGACTCCGCAAAATACGTTAAATTTTAAATTTAATTAGTCGAACTGAAATAAATAAGCATATATGTCAGAATCCACGATCGAATCTATCTTACAAGAAAAACGAACCTTTAACCCTCCGAATGAATTTGCCGAGCAAGCACTAATCAAAAATTGGCAAGAATATCAAGACTTATATCAAAAAGCCAAAGAAAACCCGACTCAGTTTTGGGCAGAATTAGCCGAAAAAGAATTAGACTGGTTTGAAAAATGGGATCAAGTATTAGACTGGAGTAACCCTCCTTTTGCTAAATGGTTTGTTAACGGTAAAATAAATATTTCCTATAATTGTTTAGATCGTCACTTAACTACATGGCGACGTAACAAAGCCGCTATCATCTGGGAAGGTGAGCCAGGTGACAGTCGTACTATT
Source organism: uncultured cyanobacterium (assembly GCA_963710605.1). Taxonomy (GTDB): domain Bacteria; phylum Cyanobacteriota; class Cyanobacteriia; order Cyanobacteriales; family Cyanobacteriaceae; genus JAALKG01. The sequence continues at coordinate 295,327 of CAVQBA010000004.1, read as the reverse complement.
ACCTATGCTCAACTCCATCGAGAAGTCTGTCAGTTTGCTAATGTGCTTAAAGATTTAGGAGTGAAAAAAGGAGATATCGTCGGTGTTTATATGCCGATGATACCCGAAGCGGCGATCGCTATGTTAGCTTGTGCCAGAATTGGTGCCGCTCATAGTGTTGTCTTTGGTGGTTTTAGTGCCGAAGCCCTCAGAGACAGATTAAATTCAGCCTCAGCCAAACTAGTTATTACCGCCGATGGTGGTTTCCGTAAAGACAAAACAATTGCTTTAAAAGAACAAGTCGATCTAGCCTTAGCTGATAATCAAGCCCCTAGTGTTGAGAATGTTTTAGTTGTTCAACGCACCAAACAAGAAATAACAATGACTGAAGGTAGAGATTATTGGTGGCACGAATTACAAGTAGATGCCTCTGCTGATTGCCCTGCCCAGCCGATGGATAGCGAAGATATGCTATTTGTTCTTTATACCAGTGGTAGTACGGGCAAACCAAAAGGTGTCGTTCACACCACAGGGGGTTATAATCTTTACTCTCATATGACCACTAAATGGATTTTTGATCTTAAAGACAATGATGTTTTTTGGTGTACTGCCGATGTAGGTTGGATTACAGGTCATAGTTATATTGTTTATGGACCTCTTTCTAATGGGGCAACCACTGTTATGTATGAAGGTGTACCTCGCCCTTCTAATTTAGGTTGTTTTTGGGATGTGGTTGAAAAATATGGTGTCAATATCTTTTATACTGCCCCGACTGCTATTCGTGCTTTTATCAAAATGGGAGAAGAGCATCCTAATGCCCGTGATTTGTCTTCTCTGCGTCTATTAGGTACTGTTGGTGAACCGATTAACCCAGAAGCTTGGATGTGGTATCACAAAGTGATTGGTGGGGAACGTTGCCCGATCGTTGATACATGGTGGCAAACCGAAACAGGAGGGGTGATGATTACGCCTATTCCGGGTGCAACTCCCACAAAACCCGGTTCTGCTACTCATCCATTTCCCGGTATTTTAGCTGATATTGTGGATTTAGATGGTAATTCTGTAGAAGCAAATCAGGGTGGTTATTTGGTCGTTAAACATCCATGGCCGGGGATGATGCGTACTGTTTATGGTGATGACGATCGTTTCCGTCGTACTTATTGGGAACATATTGCTCCTAAAGATGGTAAATACCTTTATTTTGCGGGGGATGGTGCACGTAAAGACGAGGATGGATACTTTTGGGTAATGGGACGTACTGATGACGTTATCAATGTTTCTGGACACCGTTTAGGTACGATGGAAATTGAATCTGCATTGGTGTCTCATCCTGCGGTAGCTGAAGCGGCGGTTGTGGGTAAACCTGATGATCTTAAAGGGGAAGAAATTTTTGCTTTTGTGACCCTAGAAGGTGGTTATGAAGGTGATGATGAGTTGGTTAAAACTCTTAAAAAACACGTTACTGCCGAAATAGGTGCGATCGCTCGTCCTGGTGAAATACGCTTTACTGACGGTATGCCCAAAACTCGATCGGGTAAAATTATGCGTCGCCTGTTACGTAACCTTGCCGCGGGAAAAGAGGTACAAGGTGATACTTCGACTTTAGAAGATCGTTCTGTATTAGACAAACTTAGAGAAGGAAATTAATTAATCAATAATTGATAATCGATTTTTGTCAGTTGTACAGTAATCAACTCTGTTTAACTAAGGTTTTGATCAAATTCTCTTCTTTCGTAACAAGGGGTGAAAGAAAGTAAAAAACATTCTAATTTTCGTCTTTATTCAATACTAAATCTGAGCAAAAAAGAAGGCAACAAAACATAAAAAAAGGGGGTTATTCCCCCTGTTAATAATACTGATTATAAAATGGATTAAAAAAATAATATTAAGCGGATAAAATTAATACTTTAGATAACAATAAATATATTAGCTGATTATTAAGATCTTGAGATAAAACTTACAAAAATTATTCAGCTTGAGAACGCAATTGTTCAAGAACTAAATCTATTTTTTGAATTTCAGGATGATTGTTGATATGTTGCTCAACTTTCTTTTTTGACATTTTAATTTTCTTACCCATCTGGATAATATCATCAATTAATCTTTGGCGATATGTTTCTAATTCGATCGTAACTGCCTTAATGTCTTCGGTTGACGCTGGCTGGTTTGCTCCTTGTGTCATTTATCTCAATACCTAATTTTTGTTGATAAAACTTTGAATATAACTTAATATCTTGCCAAATAAGATAATCTTAAGTAAAGTAAAAGTTAAAAAACTTTAATAAAGAATGGATATAACTCAAATTAAAGATCAATTAGCTTCTGATGATATGCACGATCGATTAGATGCCATTAAAGCTCTCAAATCATATCCTGAAGAAGTATCTATCCCTTTGTTACTCAAATCTAAAAAAGATGAAAAATTTTTAGTTCGCTCTTTTGTCGCTATGGGATTAGGTAAAAACAAAACAGCAGAATCTTTTGCGGCTTTACTCGAAATGATGAAACTCGATCGAGATACTAATGTTCGAGCAGAAGCTTCTAATTCACTTTCATTCTTTGGCGAAATTTCTATTCCTCATCTACAGCAAGCATTTTACCAAGACTCTGCTTGGTTAGTTCGTTTAAGTATTTTAGCGGCTTTGATGGAGTTGAATTGCCCTAACGAATTATTTGATGTTTGTTTATGTGGTTTAGAAGGAGAAGACGAAAGCGTCAGAGAAAATAGTATTAGCTGTTTGGCTTCTTTTGCTAATACCAACAAAGAAAAAGAGGCACTTGAATTGTTACTTTCAATGGTCAATCATAAATCATGGCGGATTCGCTCACGAGTAGTACAAGCGGTTGCTAATTTTGATAATCCTTCGGCAACACAGGCTTTTGAACAACTAAAACAAGATCCCGATCGACGAGTAGTTGAGGCTGCTTTAAGAGTTAAAAGTTAAGAGTTAAGAGTTGACAATAAAAGATGAGTACTACAGTAGGTTGGGTTGAGCCTTAAAAACTTTGATTCTTATACGGTAAATAGAATAAAAGCGAAACCCAACAACCAATAATTTAATCCTAATCTTAATATTTTTTTATATCAAATACGATCGAAGTTGTATTGTTATAAGGCTAACTTCATCAATAATTAATAATGAATAATAATAAGAGCCATAGTTGTTTAAATTAAGTTTGAAACAGCATAAATAATATTAAAAAGAAAAACATAAAACCCACCTTGGGTATAAATTGTCAAGGCTAACAGATACCGTTTAATGAATTAAACTCAAAGAAAGAATCTTCAAATTGTCTCATTTTTATTTTAATTAACTATAAGTGCATTAACTGTCTCATTTTTAGCGGTTAGCTATTAGCTATCTTAAAAATATGTGTTTATAAATTCGCCTAACTACGCAACTAAAAATAAGTATTATTAATTATTAATTATTGATTATCAAACGAATTGTTTCATTTGTCTGATTAAATGATCGAAATAAGGAGAAATCGCCGATCGTTCGTCAGAGGAAGAATATTGGTCTAAGCTATATTTGCGTAAATTTTTTAAACCAACTACCATTGCACTTAAAGGTACTTGTAACTCTTGATAAAGTAACTCCATATTTTTTAAACCCTCTTGTGATGTGAAATTAGTAATTTCTCCTGCAACACCATAACTAATACAACGCAAAAAATGCCAAAAATCTCGCCAACAGGCTTCTGCCCTTACAGGGGGATAAAGTCCACCCCCTGGTTCGTTAATACCTGGGAATTGGGCTAATACGTCTTTTCTAGCTTGTTCTACTATTTGTGTTGCATTATCTCTCAAAACGATCGCACGATCGAGATTATCACTTAATTGAGGTTGATGTTTACGAATGTTTTCAATATCATCATCACTTAAATATTGACCATTATCATCCGCTTGTTGAAAAGTATCAACTACAGACGATGGATATTTGTCTTTAATCGTAGTCGTAGTAAATATTCTTGCTTTAGGAATTAATTCTTTTGCTCTTTGGCTTAACATAATTTAATTTGTAAATGGTTAAGGTGCAAATAAATAACAATAAAAAATTACTAATTATAGTATTTCTCAAATTTGTAACGTAAGATTTATATTTGCAAGTCCCCCGTGGGCTCGGCAGGGCTGTTTCATTCTTAAATTTTGTAATTTTTACAACTAAGAAATAGCAGTAAATGTAGCTGTTTTTTTCTAATAGTAAAACGATCATGTATCTAAGTCGCTCGATCGTATAGGAATAATAGCTTCTAGCTATTTTCTCCTTCCGAGAATGAATTAGCCCCCCGTGGGCTCGGCAGGGCTGTTTCATTCTAGACAGTAAAAAAGATTGGAAAGCCTTGCTGATAGCCACCTACGCCCTTTTGTTATTGAGGTAAAATTTAATAGTCTAAAAAGATTAATCCCGATAGTTTTTAATACCGATATATTTGAGGCGGCATTTTTATTTTTAATTAATGATCGATCTTCTTCCATGACTACATCTTTTACCCAGTGTAGTTGATTTTCTATTTTCCAATGTCCTTGTATTTTTTCTAAAACACTTTCGGCTTTTTCTTTTTTACTACTAATATAATAAACTATTTGTTCATATTTTTTCTTTCCTCTTATTCCCTTTCTTTCTACTTTTATTAAACTTTTCACCTTACTAAATTTATTAACGATCGTATCAGCTTGATTTTCTTGATTTTCCCAAACAGATACTTTTCTTTCTATTTTTCTTCCATGACTTTTATCAAAGGTAATAGCTTGGTCAAAACTCTTTTCTGTTTTACTTATATTTTCTAAATATTTATATAATGAACGTTGATTTTTTTTGACAGTAATTAGATAATCATTACCTTTTTCTATTATTTTTTTAGTCGTCTCTTTTTGGCAATGAAGTGCATCCAAGCTCAAAACTGAATTACGTATATTCGTTGTTTCTATTAGCTTCTGAGTTTTTTTAATCTCGGAACTTTTCTTATTTTCATAATCTTGTATTTTTAAAACTAAGCCAGTTTCTTGACAAAATAAAGAGATAAACACTAAAAAATTTTGCTGATAATTAAAAGTATTAGTTAATGTATTTCTGAGAGTTTTACCATCAATAGAGTAGAAATTATTTTGCTCACTATCTAAAATTAGTGACTCTGCCCATTGATTAAAAACAGAGATTAAATTACTGGTATCTAAAGAGTTCATTACTCTTCTAATAGTAGAATAAGATGGCATTTTTGAATAACTAACTTTCAAAAGATTATATAATTGTTTTTGATAAAAACAAGTAAAATCTCCCAAGGCACGATAACTATGAAAACCTAACATATTTCCTAATATAACTATGGTTAAAATAACCCATAGCTCATGTCTTTTCCCCTTATTTTGTCGATAATCTTTGACAGATTTTAGTTTAAGTATTAGACTGTTAATCATTATTTTTAGACTTTTGAGTAATAGCGAACGATCGATTTAATTTTATCTTGATTGAACGCTATTTTTATTTCAAAAATTTAAGAATGAAACAGCCCTGCCCGTGGGCTCGGGGGATTTAGGGGGATCGATATGTAATTCACAACACTAATAATTACTGTATTAATTATTAATTGATAGAACTTGCTTTTGCTTTAATTAAAAGATCGGCATTTTCAAGATTGCCATCCTCAACCTCAATACCTAATTTTTGTAACGCTAATAAACAAGCATATTGCAGATCGAATATATTTGTTTGTAGATTCTTTTGCAATAAATCAGCAACCTCAGTATTTTTTAGATTAGCTAAAGCGATCGCCGCCGCACCACGAGATTTTTGAAATTGAGGAGCCTTATTATTTAATGCTTGTATCAACAAATCTTGAGCTGGTTGATATTCTAACCATCCAAATAATTTCATCACATGATAATTAGCCCCATAATCATTACGAGCCGATTTGTCATAAAGAGTTATTAATTCTTCAGGTAAAACATCGGCATAGTTGTCTAATAATGTTTTACTACCTAAATAACAACGTCCAAAATCGGTATGAAATAATTCATTAAGCAAAAATTCTAAATTAGGAAGTTGATCGTATTCATGGACAAATTCAAGAGTATCAGGATGATCTAAAATAACTTGATCTAAATAAGGCTCAATTTCACTAAAAGTTTTAGCCTCTTTTTCAATTGCGATCGTAGCTAAATGACGAATTGCTCGTAAACGAAAAACTAAAGAAACAGGACAAGAAGCTATTTGTGGTATGGCTTGATAATATTTTAAATCCATTAGATCTTGAATACAAGCTCTTCTATCATTAACACTATCAGATTCAAGTAAAGTGACAATTTGCTCAACTTGACTATAATCATCTGTTAAACGAGCGATCGCACTAATAGCTGAACTAGCAATAGATTGATCAGTATCTTTAACGAATGGTTGCATCGAATCAACTGCGGGTTGATAATTTAGTTTAGCTAAAGTTTGAATAATTACTCGATAATTTTGGTTTGGTTTTTTTAGCAGTTTGGTAATGGTTTCTAATATTTGCTCATCTTGAGTACCGATTTCACCGATCGACCATACTGAGTTTTCTATAGTATAACAATCAGGATCGTTTAAACAATTGCTGATCACATCTAAACCTTCAATTGCTTTAAATTTACCTAAAGTTTCGATCGCTTTTCTACGGGCAATACGGTTACAAAGTTGCTCATCACAATTTTCGATCGCATCTATTAAAGCATTTATACTACGAGCGCTTTTAAAATAAGCCAAATGAGCGGCGGCGGCATATCGATCGCTTTGATCTTCTAATTCTTCTAAAGGTGTTTGTAATAATGCGATCGCTCTTTCTTCAGTAATATTAAATAAACTACTAAAACGATTGTCCATGATTTAAAAATTGATAATTAGGTGTTGGGTTATTCCTCGAATGGAGAATTGAGAATTGAGAATGGAGAATAAGGAATAGAGAATAGGGAATAGGAAAGTAAGAATTAAAGAGAATTGAATTAATTGTCAATTGTCAATTATCAATTGTCAATTATTTAGTTGTTCACTGGAATTACGTCGATCGTTAGCTTGTTTAAATTGAGTTATTTGTTCTAAACGAGAAGCCGCACTTTTAGCTGATTGTTGTAAATAAGCATCTTTGGTCTCATCATTACTAATATCATTAAGTACTTCTAAGGCTTTAGGATCGATAATTGAACCCAAAGCATTAATAATCGAGACACCAACTGAAAGACTTTCGTTATTTTCTAAACCGTCTAATAAAGTATCTAGTGCTTGTGTACCCATTGTCCCTAATGCCATTACCGCCACAATATGGACAACAGGATTAGGGTCATCCATACTAGCCCTTAATTGTGCCATTGCTTCGGCTGGAAATTCTTGTTTAGGATAATTAACCGCAACTTGAGCTAATGCTTTTCCGCAACTTGCTTTGACGACAGCATCATCGCTAGTTTTTAAAGTTTCAATTATTGAAGGTATAGTATCGTACCCGATTACGCCTAAAGTTTTAACCGCCGCTCTGCGATAAGTAACATCTTCTTCCCCCAGTAAACTCATCAAACGAGGAATTGTGTTTTCATCACGAGCTTGAGCAATTTCTCCCATTGCGATTTTGCGTAAATTAGGATTGGGGTGTTTTAGTTTTTCAAATAAATCATCCATAAGAGTTAAAAGTTAAAAGTTAAAAGTTAAAAGTTAAAAGTTATATTATTTTCATTGATCACAGCTACAGCTACATTTAGTAGGTCTTCGTTAGAAAAGCAAGGCTGTTTCATGTCTTATTTTATTGATTTCTATAACTAAGAAATAGCAGTAAATTTAGCCATTTTTTTTAATAGTAAAAATATAATGTACCCAAATCGATCGATCGAGTATGTAGTAATAGCTTCTAGCTATTTATTTTTTGCTTCTAGCTATTTATTGTGAGCAGATAGCTATTTTTTGCGAACGTGAATAAAACAGCCCTGCCCTTGTAAGTAGAAGAAGATGGGGATGAGTGGGGGATAAAACTGTAGCCGTATTTTTTGAAAATGGTATTATTTTATTAAATTAAGTTTTCAAAGTAAAAAACCCTCATTTCTTCTGCTTAATCCTAAAAGTAGGTGAAACAGTAGAGCCGAGAGTCTTTTAGATTTTTAATTAATCAACCTTTTAAGAGTTATATAAATATATCTCACTAAACAATTAAAATGGCTAATAATTATTAGGAAAAAGAGTTGATTATGTAATCAAGAAGTGAGTTGTATTCGGTCAATGCTTGTTGAGACATATCACGAGGAGCACAACCACGATTACGAGCAAATAAGAATGCTTCAACGTAAGGAGCAGTAGGTAAGTTTAAGCTACGGTAAACTTCACGTTGACCAGCAATACCCCATTCGTCTAAAGTGACCTGTACCACCAACGACTAGACAGTAGTTGACTAGACGCATATAGTGCTTAACATCACGAAGACATTTTGCTTTATAGGTATCGGTAGAGTTAGCTTGACCTTTATCGTTTAAATAAGGGTATTTTTTGATAGATGCATCATAAGCTTCTTGCGCAACTTGATCTAAGTTGGAAGATAGTTTTTCAGCGGCTTCTAAACGAGCGGCTGCTCTTTGAATAGAACCTTGTACAGACTCTAAATCTGAGTTAGTAGGAAAACGTCCTGCAGCATCAGCCGCAGAAATTACTGTGGTAATAACAGATTTCATATCTTTAGTATCTCTATATTTAACTTGAGTTGACGAGCGATTTTTATCGGTTTTATTTATCTATGTACGGAAGAAAATCGGCAATATAATTAGATTTATCGTACTTAATAGATTAATTAATTAAGATGAGTAACTTAGCTTAAAGCACCAATTACACGATCGAAGTAGCTACTAGATTCAGAAACTAAAGATGCACAACGATCATCTACTTTAGGTGTTCCCATGATGTTTAATCTTTCACCTGCGTATTCTTCGCTAGGCTCATCTTTGATGTGAGCAGCTGCTTGAGCTTTCATAATTGCTACTGCACGAGCGGTGGATTGTAGAGGTACACCTAAAGCTGTGTAGGTTTCTTTTAAACCGTTTAAACAACGATCGTCTAATACTGAAGCATCACCAGCTAATAAAGCGTAGGTTACATAACGTAAAACGATTTCAGCGTCACGTAAACAAGCCGCCATACGACGGTTAGGGTAACAGTTACCACCAGCTTGAATCAAACCTTGGTTTTCGCAAATCATACCAGCAACTGCATCAGCTACCATACAACTAGCATTAGAAGCAATTGAATTTACAGCATCTAAACGACGGTTACCGTCGGAAATAAAGCCACGTAATGCTTCTAATTCGTCACCGCCGATGGTTGCGGTTTTACTGTCAGCGGATATAACCGCTCTGGAAAAAGCGTCTAACATTAAGCTCTCCTTAAAAATATACTTTTTTTAAAACTTGTTTGTTTTAGTTCTTTCAAACGAACTTGTTTTCTGTATATAAACATAAATCATGAAGGTAAACTTTGTTTTTCTTTTATCAAACTAATTAACAATCTGTAACTTTTAGTACAAAACAGTTTAATAATTGACAATTGACAATTGACAGTTAACAATTAATTTAATGACTAAAGTCTTGATTTGTATATACTCGTTTGAGTTTTTATTGTTTTCTTTGACCAAAGCTACCGAAGGGTTATTTTAATAAGTAAACAGAAAAAGAAGCTATTACTCGTTACTCATTATTCGTGAATTTCAAATATATATATGTCCACAAGTTTACCACCATTGAACGAAACAACAATTTGGCAAATTTTAGAGGAAAAATTAGATGATGATACAGTTAATCAGTTAGTTTGGTATCATTTGGGTTATCGATACGACGAAATAGGTGACAAATGGGACAATACGCAAGTAGATGATGATTGGAAACAAAGTTATCCTACTCCTCCCGATTTTATTGCTAATCGTCCACCTAATGTTAAATTAACTCGATCGATTCTGAAAGAAAATAAACAATTACTCAAAGAAAAATTAGGCTTTAAAGGCTACAAGATAGGTGAATTTGGTCCTCGTCAAACTCGTCGGGCAACAATCGCTAACTGGCTATTAGGAAAATTGACAATTGACAATTGAGAATGATAGTTCTCATTTTTCATTAATTTGGTTATGATAACTTGTAATACCAATTCAATTTATAAACGCGACAAATAAATCGATTAAGTCCCCCTTGACAAGGGGAATGAGCGGGGATTGATTCAATCTGTAGCATTATTTTTTGATAATGGTGTAACTATAACTCAACCAAATCAAAAAGTAATTTATGAGTGATACTATTTTTGGAAAAATTATTCGCCGAGAAATTCCTGCTGATATAGTTTATGAAGATGATTTGTGTCTAGCATTTAAAGATGTTTCTCCTCAAGCACCAACTCATATTTTAGTAATACCTAAAAAACCAATACCTCAGATTGATGGAGCGGAAAACGAAGATAAAGCTTTATTAGGGCATTTACTCTTAACTGTCAAAAAAGTCGCTTCACAAGCCAATTTAGGTAATGGTTATCGTGTGGTAATTAACAACGGTAATGATGGAGGGCAAACAGTCGATCATTTACATTTACATATTTTAGGCGATCGTCAAATGAAATGGCCACCGGGATGAGTAATGAGTAAGGAGTAAGAAGTAAAGAGTAAAGAGTAAGAAGTATTCGTTTTTTACTTTCATAAAGGTGTTACATTGTTGTAACAAAACGACTGAGTCAAAAAAATTTGCGTTAGCCTAAGCAAAAAAATATTTGATTTTGAGGAGCGAAAAAGCTCTAAAATGACGATGCTAGATTTATTGCTTTTGACTGTAGTTTTTTTATCCATTTGGATAGTTATTTTATTAAGAAAGGCAATAATTAATGAAAGAAGAGCTAACTTAACACGAGTCAAATTTCCTCAAAATTGGCTTTTTTTACTTCAGACAGAAGTTTATTTATATCGCCAGTTACCTGAAAGTTATAAACCCGAATTACATAAACACATTAAAATATTTTTAGCCGAAAAAAAATTTATCGGTCAAAATGGTTTTGTTATTACTCTTAAAGTTAAATTAACTATTGCTTCAACTGCCTGTATCTTATTACTAGGTGATAAATTAGGGCAACGTAACTATTTCCCTTATCTTAAGTATATATATGTTTATCCTAGTCATATTGAACTTAAAAACCATCGTCATCAAAATTCAGCTTTATTACTAGGGCAATCATCGGTTGGTAATAAATCAGGTCATGATGGTGTTATTTCTTTATCTTGGGTGCAAGTAGCCTCCGAAGCATTAGCTAAACATCAAACTGAAAACGTCATTTTACATGAGTTTGCTCATCAATTAGATCAAGAATTTGGTACTGCGACAGGAATGCCTCGCCTAACAACGATCGAAGATACGGTAATTTGGGGTAAGATTTTTGCTCATGAATATCTTCAACTTACTCAGGCGGTAAAGCAAAATCGATCGACTATTATTAATAGTTATGGTGCAACTAACCCTGTGGAGTTTTTTGCTGTAGTTACAGAAACTTTTTTTATTAAATCTCAATTGTTAGCTACTTATCACCCTCTTTTATATCAACAATTGCAAAAATACTATGGCGTAAATCCTGTTGATTGGAAATAAGTCGAAAGGGCAAAGGGCAAAGGTGATTTTTCGATAAGAAATACAAAAATTAACTGATAAAATATAATATATCCTTTGAAATAAAGTTAGGTTTTAGTTAAGTAACTATGTTTTTTTTGCTTTTATTATTTATTTGCAAACATGGGTAAATTTGTTGTTATTTGTTATTTATTTATGTTATACTATATATAGTATAAATACGAGAGCCACTTTTCTTGATCCGTGTGGATCAGGGGGGGTGGCTCTTGTGCTTTTTTTTAGACAGTTAATTGTCAATTATCGCAGTGTCAATTTAAAATAGATGTACCTTTTAATTTTCAATTCATCATTACCGAGCATATGGAACTATCAGACTTAAAAAGAGAAATTACGATAATCGACGATCGCCTGAGTAAAACTCAGGAATATCTTTGACATCCCTCAAATAGAAGCTCAAATAGCAGATTTAGAACAAATTGCCGCTCAACCAGAATTTTGGGAGAATGGACAAGAGAATGCACAATCTACTTTACAACAACTCAATGATTTAAAATCGACACTACAACAATATCGAGACTGGCGACAAAATGTTGAAGATACCAAGGCAATTATTGAATTATTAGAATTAGAAACCGATGAAGAGTTGCAAATAGAAGCAGAAGATAATCTCAATATTATTACCCAAGATTTAGACAAATGGGAATTAGAGCAACTGTTAAGTGGTATCTACGACAAAAAAGGTGCTGTAGTTACTATTAATGCAGGTGCAGGAGGCACAGATGCTCAAGATTGGGCAGAAATATTATTAAGAATGTACACACGTTGGGCAGAAAAACAAAATTATCAAATAACCTTAGCTGAAATGTCACCAGGGGATGAAGCAGGAATAAAATCCGTTACCCTCGAAATTGAAGGTAAATATGCTTTTGGTTATCTCAAGGGCGAAAAAGGTACTCATCGATTAGTACGTATCTCTCCTTATAACGCTAACGGCAAAAGACAAACTAGTTTTGCCGGTGTCGATGTGATGCCTAATTTAGGGGAAGAAGCAGTTAAAGTTGATATTCCGGATAAAGATTTGGAAATCACTACTTCTCGTGCGGGAGGTAAAGGAGGGCAAAATGTGAATAAAGTCGAAACTGCTGTTAGAATTACCCATCTACCGACAAGTATAGCCGTCAGATGCACTCAAGAACGATCGCAATTACAAAATAAAGAAAAAGCACTCGCCTTACTTAAAGCTAAATTACTAATTATTGCACAAGAGCAAAGAACGCAAGAAATTGCCGAAATTAGAGGTGATATAGTTGATGCGGCATGGGGTAATCAAATCAGAAACTATGTTTTTCATCCTTATCAATTAGTTAAAGATTTACGAACTAATGTGGAAACCACAGCGGTTAGTGATGTTTTAGATGGAGACTTGGATAATTTGATTGAAGAGTATTTACGTCAGACTACTTCGATTCTCAATAATGATTGATAACGGATAATTCATCCTGATTAATTATTAAGTTTTAGTAAAAATTATCAAGTTTTACTTAATATAAGTTTACAGTTTATTTTTCAAATTAAATACTATATATCTCTATCTTAAGGATGATATCAAATGTAAAAACTAACTCTAAAATATTGAAATAAAATTAAATAATAACAAAATTTATATGTACACAATTATACTTATTGTCTTAGTCGTTTTATTAATCAGTTCCGTACCTGTCTATCCTTATAGTAGAAGCTGGGGATATCTACCTACAGGGCTTTTGGGTACAGTTGTTTTGGTATTACTAGTTTTGTTATTATTCGGAATTATTTAAGGTTATTTAGCCTCCAAAAATACAAATAGATAAACTCTACTTATTTTTGGCTAATTATTAAATTATTGTACTTAAAGATACTGAGTTTTTGAGAGTAATTAATAGTTAGTTAATAATCGATTAATCTCATCTGTAACCGAAAACGATCGAGATTATTAAAGATAGTAAGATTTAAGTTTAAAAATATACTATGTAGGCTAGAAATATAAAATAAATTTATTAATCTTAATACTGAGCCTATTTTTTAAACAACAAAAGATAGATTTGTCTTTTTATTTCCTGTTCACCAGAAAATCATCAAAAAGATGTTACCATGTGATTGAATGCGATCGTAACCATAATATTAGATATAGTAAAAAGCTTAATCTTCGTCACAGTAAAAACTTCGCTTTTGATTTTTACTATTTTGATTCCGACTGTAATTTTTAACACATAAACATTTATAAAGCTTTCCTTATTATCGATTAATATTTGGGAAAGTAAAAATATGGACAAACAATTTTCTTTAAGCAATAAACTGATAGCACCGATCGTCTTAATCGGATTAATATTAATAATTGGATTGAATAGCTTTGCTATCTTAAATCCCGGTCAAGCAGGAGTAATAACCATTTTAGGTAAAGCAAGAGATGGAGTTTTATTAGAAGGAATTCATTTTAAACCGCCTTTAGTTTCTGCTATCGACGTTTACGATTTAACCGTCCAAAAGTTTGAAGTACCAGCACAAAGTTCAACTAAAGATTTACAAAACTTATCCGCTAGTTTTGCGATTAATTTCCGCCTTGATCCCTTAGCAGTCGTCGAAATTCGCCGAAAACAAGGAACATTAGCCAATATTGTTAGTAAAATTATTGCTCCTCAAACACAAGAATCTTTTAAGATTGCGGCGGCGAAAAGAACAGTAGAAGAAGCGATTACTCAAAGAAATCAACTCAAACAAGATTTTGATGATGCTTTGAGTCAGATGGCTAGAAAAATACGGTATTTTAGTTTTAGACACTAGTGTAGTCGATTTAGATTTTTCCCCTGAATTTGCTAAATCCGTGGAAGACAAACAGATTGCTGAACAAAGAGCAAAAAAAGCCGTTTATAGAGCTCAAGAAGCAGAACAAGAAGCACAAGCTGATATTAACCGAGCGCAAGGTAAAGCTGAAGCTCAAAGATTATTAGCAGAAACTCTAAAAGCTGAAGGTGGGCAACTCGTTTTACGAAAAGAAGCCATTCAAGCTTGGAGAAAAGGTGGCTCTCAAATGCCAAAAGTACTGATTATGGACGGAAAACAGCCACTAAGTCCTCCTTTCCTTTTTAATTCTAATTCAGGCAATATTTAAAAGTAATACAGGTAATCAAAAAAAGAGCAGTAATTTAAGAAAAATGATTACATTCAATAATCGAACTCTTAAAAATAAATCTTCAAACGAGCTTGCATACATTATTTATTGTTAGATTAATTCATTATTAATTATCACTTTCATTAATTGATTGATAAAAATTTTATCTTTCAATTTCGCTCTGCCTTTTTATGTAGTTAATAATAATACTACGAAAAATATCGGTAATGTTTGATCGTATTTTTCTGTATTATCAAACCTACTAGAAAACGATAGAACATAGATGGAATTAAATAGATTACTAGTTTTTAGTCACAAAGAATAAGGAAGAAAAAAAAGAATGAAGAAGAAAAATATGTCGATAACGATATTTATCTTGCTTCTACAATATATTCACAATTTTTATCAGGAGATTTATTTAAAATCATGATTAGTAAAAAAAAAACAGCTTTAATTTATTGTGAAAATCAATTTGGTTTAATGGATGGAAAAACCGCCGCAGGTTTAATTAGACATTCAGAAATTTATACAATTCTCGGTGTGATTGATAGTTCTTTAGCAGGTAAAGATGCAGGAGAAGAGTTAGGAGATGATAAAAATAATATTCCAATTTTCAAAGATTTGCAAACTGCTTTAATAGCTATTGCTCAGATTCCTGATTGTTATATCTATGGAAAAGCACCGTTAGACGCTCGTATTTCTGATGAAGAAAGACTATTAGTGTTAGAAGCCATGAGCGAGGGAATGAATATTGTCAACGGGCTTCATGAATTTTTCTCCGACGATTGAGAATTTATTAAAATGGCAATAGAGTGTGGTATCACAATCAAAGATATTAGAAAACCACCATTACTAAAAAACCTTCATGTTTTTACCGGTCAAATCTCAGAAGTAAATATACCTGTTATTGCCGTTTTAGGTACTGATTGTGCTTGTGGCAAAATGACTACTGCCGTGGAATTGAATCAAACTCTCAATAGTTTAGGTGTCAAATCTATATTGGTAGCTACAGGGCAAACTAGTTTAATGCAAGGGGCAAAGTATGGTGTCTCGATTGATGCTTTGGTTTCTCAATTTGTCATCGGTGAAATAGAAAACGCTATTGTTCAAGCTTTTGAACAAGAAAAACCCGATTTAATTTTAGTTGAAGGGCAAAGTGCTGTAGGGCATCCTGCCTTTATGAGTTCGATTGGTATTTTAAAAGCAAGTCTTCCTGATGGTGTTATTTTGCAACATCCTCCTTCAAGACTCTTCCGTTGTGATTTTCCTCTTTTAGCGATGCCTACTATTGAAAGTGAAATTAAATTAATTGAAGCTATTTCAGCAACTAAAGTTGTAGCCATCGCTTTAAACCACGAAAATCTAACTAATAAAGAAGTCTCAGAAATTATTGAAGATTATGAACAACGTTTTCAATTACCAACCACCGATGTCTTAAACTACGGATGTGACAAACTCATCAAAATGTTATGTCACAATTTTCCTCAACTTAATCAAAAAATCAAAGCTAAAAGTCTGGTCAAAATTCCTATTTTGGCAGTATAGATGAAAGTTTTGTTACCCAGAATAGAAATTACCCTCTCTCAGATACAAGATAATGCTCGGATATTGTGCGAACTTTATCAAGAAAAAGGAATTTCTGTTATGGGTGTTTCTAAAGCAGTCTTAGGAAATCCTTTAGTTGCGGAGGCGATGATTTTAGGGGGAGTAAAGTTCATTGCTGATTCTCGGATTGAAAACATCCAAAGAATGAAAACAGCGGGGATTAAAACTCGTTTTGTTTTACTTCGTACGGCTTCAACTCAAGCAGAATCGATTGTTGCTAATGCCGATATCAGTTTAAATACCGAAATCGAGACGGTTAAAAGGCTTTCTTATTATGCTAATTTACAAAATAAGATTCATCAAATAATTATCATGGCAGAATTAGGAGATTTACGTGAAGGAATTCTCCCCGAAAATTTTGCTCAATTTATCAAACAAGCTCTTGACTTTCCTCAAATTGAAATTATTGGTATAGGTTGTAATTTGGCTTGTTATGGTGGTATTAAGCCAGATAGTGGCAATATGGAACAATTATCGAAGTTAACCAGAACGATCGAAAAAGAATTCAAGATTAAGCTAGAAATAATTTCTGGCGGTAATTCAGCAAATTATGAATGGTCTCAATCGACAACAAAAATCGATCGGATTAACAATTTACGTTTAGGTGAATCAATTCTTTTAGGGCGTGAAACTCTCGATAGAAAATCTATTTCAGGTTTACATACCCATGCGTTTCAATTAGTAGCAGAAGTAATTGAATCTAAAGACAAACCATCTTTACCCTACGGCGAAATTTGTCAAGATGCTTTTGGTAATATTCCTGTGTTTGAAGATAGGGGTATTCGTCGGCGAATTATTCTAGGATTAGGGAGACAAGACGTTTTAGTCTCTGGTTTAACACCAATTAAAAATTGGCAAATATTAGGGGCGAGTAGTGATCATCTTATCTTAGATAGTAATAACGATCGACTCAAAGTCGGAAGTGAAGTAAATTTTAATCTCGATTATGGTGGGCTTCTTACCGCTATGACTTCTCCTTTTATTCAAAAGCAATTTCAACCATCGACTGTTAATAATTAAGCATAAATAAAAGTGATAACAAACTAGTTTGAATTGTTAGTTTTTGAAGACGTTCACTCTTTCCCATTAATTAAACATCTTGTTATAATTATTTAGAGTTTTTGAATGTATTAGGTAAAGGTATTTCGTCTTGATATTTCCACGCAATTTCCAACCATGCTTTTTTAGCATCTAATATATTTTCCATTGCTTCTTCTAAGCTCTCTCCTTCGGATATACAACCTGGTAAATCTGAGATAATTACTGTATATCCTCCTTCTGTTTCTGGATAAAAAGTAATCGGATAATTTAAGTTTAAATAGTCTATTAAAGTTCTGGATTTATCTTTAGTTGTCATTTTTTTATTTTAATTCTAACAAGACGACTATGTTTATATTGATCACCTCTCTTAACACTTTCTTTTAGTGAAAGGAATTAAAAGAGGTAACAAAAGTATTAACTAATCAATAAATGCTCGATTGTTAATTATTAACTATTACAAGTATTAACCAGCTATTTTTTCATTAGCAATAATCTCTTGTAAAATAGGAGAAAGATTATCACCTAAAACACCTTGAGAAATTAATTCTGCATAGGCATTTGCTTCTACATCTAAAAGAACTTCTCTGAGTTTTTCCATTGATAAAGTTTTAAATTCGGGATTATTTTGTTGAATTTTCACTATTTTTTCTTTAATAGTATCTAATTGCCCTGTAATTAGCTTCTCCTCATAAGCTAAAAACTCAGAATCCATTTCAGGATTATCTTCTAATTCAACCTCTTTAAGTGCATCTAACACTTTATTAAGGGCTATTCTTCTAGCTAATAATTCAGAATACTCTTGTTTGATAGCTTGATCACCAATTAAACCAAGTTTGTTCAAGAAAAATTTGGTAGTTAAACCTTGTACTAATAAAGTAAATAAAACTACACCAAAAACAGTTTCGATTACTTCTTGTCTGCCCGATAAAACAACAGGTACACTAAGGGCTAAAGCGATCGAAACCGAACCCCTCAAACCTCCCCACCAAAGGATCGTTTGTTCTCGCCAATTGAGGTCATTTACAGTAATCAAATTACTTATATAACATAAAACAAAGATAGAGACAAAACGGCTAACCACCACAGAAATAATCGCTACGATGATTAAATCAAAATTAACCGCCAAATTTCTAATCTCAATTTGATCACCAATCAGTAAGAAAACGATCGAATTAACGAAAAAAGCGAGGAAATCCCAAAACTCAGATACCACCAAACGAGTACGAGGATTCATCCCGATACGTGAGCCAAAATTACCGAGAATGATACCTACTGTAACAACACCAATTACACCAGAACCACCTAACTTTTCAGTCAGAAGATATGTACCATAAGCAGAAACCAAAGTTAAAGATTGCTCAACTAAAGGTATATCAAAACGTTGCGTTAGATAAGAGATACCAAAACCAATCAATAATCCTGCGCCAACACCAACACCAACAAAAGTACCAAATTGAACAATTGTGTTAGTAACAGTAAATTGTTGTGTACCTAAAGGAATACCGACAAGTATGATAAAGGCAACTACAGCTACCCCGTCATTAAAAAGACTTTCTCCTTCCATAACGGTAGTAAGTTTTTTGCTTGCACCTAACTCTCTAAATAAAGCTACCACAGAAACAGGATCGGTTGCTGATAAACTAGCACCAATAAGTAATGCCGTAGGCAAGGAAAGATCGGTGAAATAGCTCAAACCAAAGGAGACACCGCTAACACTGATTACAACTCCCAAAATCGCTAACAGAATTACAGGAGTGAAACTTTCTTTTAACGATTTCCAACGGATATTCCAAGCCGCTTCAAATAACAATGGCGGTAAAAAGATTTCTAAAATTAACTCAGGAGATAAGCTAACTAATCTAATATTGACGAAAGCCAGACATAAACCGACGATAACTAACAGTAAGGTATAAGGAATTTGTCTTAACCAACTAAACACACGCGAAGTGGTAGCAACTGCTAAAGATATCGATAAAACAATTAAAAACTGTTCTAAACTATCTTCGATTGAAATTTCGGCAACAGATGATTCTATACTCATATATTCCAAACTAAAATATTCTACTCCATCATAGTAGTGAACAATTGACAATTGATAATTGTTCATTAATTCTCTATTTTTAATGGACTGATTCTAGACAGATATTATACAAATTAAGGACTAACTACGATTACCAAAATAAAATTGAGTTATTGACTGATATAGCGACAAGTCAATTATTAATTGAGTAAAATAATTAATAATGAGTAACAAGTAATGAGTAATGAGTAAAAATAAAAAATGGAAATTTTTTGATTATCAATTATCGATTAGTTTGTTATTTTTGCTTCCCCTCACTGGATGTTTATCTTTATTTGAGACAAAACCAGCCACCGAAGATGTACCATTAGTTAATAATAGCTCTCGTTTGCCTGCGGTAGATATTGTCACTGTGTCTCGACAAAGATTAACTCAACCACGAACTTATATTGGTACAACAGAACCAATAAAAGAAGTCATCATTCGATCGCAAACACAAGGGCAGTTATTAGGTTTAACTGTAGATGTAGGTGACATGGTTAGGCAAGGACAAGTAATTGCTAAACTAGATGACAGTCTAGCTCAAGTAGCACTAACACAAGCTCAAGCTCGGTTAAGTGAATTACAATCATTGTTAGTAGAAGCCAAAGCCGAAGTAAATTCAGCGATTGCTAATATCAAATCAGCACAAATAGAGTTAGAGCAAAGTCAGATAGATTATGAGCGTTTAAAAGAATTAAATAGAGAAGGTGCGATTGCTTTAAGAGATGTAGAATTAGCTCGTACTCAAGCACAAACAAACCAACAATTAGTCATTTCTGCTCAAGCACAAGTAAAAGTTAGACAAGCAAGAATTACGACTATTGCCAATCAAATAAAAAGTCAACAAGCACTCATTCAAGCCGAGCAAAAAAGATTAACATTCAATACCATAATTGCACCTAGTGACGGTTATGTACTCGAAAAACTCACCGAGGTAGGTAGTTTACTCAGAGTAGGAGAAGAAGTGATCAAAATTGGTGATTTAAGTCAAATAAAAGTCAAACTAACAATTTCGGAGTTAGATTTAAATCAAGTTAGCTTAAATAAACAAGTTACAGTAACCTTAGATGCTTTTGAAGATAAAAAACTAATTGGTATTGTTCAAAAAATTTCTCCTGTAGCTGAAGTACAAGCACGTCAAATACCGATTGAAATATTAGTTAGTAATGCTAACGCCGAAATTAAAAGTGGTTTACTAGCTAGGGTGACATTTATAGATGAGACAAAAGCACCAATTGTCATACCCCAATCAGCATTGGATATTGAGGAAAATAAACAAAACAATATCGTATTTGTCTTAACTAACCAAAATCAGGATAATACAGTAGAAGCAAGACTAGTTAATCTGGGTAAAAAAAATAACAGTCAAGTTGAAATATTATCAGGAGTTGCTCCCGAAGAACAAATAGTGGTTAGAAGTACGAGTAAATTAAAAGATGGTCAAAAAGTTCGCCTAAGTGCTATTTCTACACCTAGTCAATAGTACTGTAACTGTTTTGTGATAATTGTGATAACCTAAAATGGGAGATTAATTTTGTCAGTATGTATCTATATAATCCAAACCAATGACCTCTAAAGACAGTAACTATAGTAGTCCTATACCATTTAAAGAATTTACAGGTTTAAAACAAACAGGTTTTTTTGAAAATCTCAAACAACCTCGATTTAGTGGTCAATTACTACTGACAAGTCCTCAAAAAACTCAATGGGTATTTTATCTTTATTTAGGTAGATTAGTCTATGCAACAGGGGGAAATCATCCTAATCGAAGATGGCGACGTAATTTAATTGCTCATTTATCTCATCTACCATCACAGATGAGTACGATACAAGCTGATATCAATAGTTTAGAATTAGAAGACGATCGTAACTGTTGGGAATACGAATTATTATGTCTTTGGGTTGAACAACAAAAAATAACCCTCGAACAAGCCACGAATATGATTCGTCACACGATGGTTGAAGTTTTGTTTGATGTGACTCAAGTGATGCAAATAACTTGCCAATTAAAACAGAATAAAAATTTACCTTTTTCTACTCGTTTAGCATTAATTGATGCCGAGCAAGTTATTGCTCAAGGACAAGCTTTATGGCATTCGTGGCAAGGTGCTAAAATAGCCGATCGCTCTCCGAATATGGCTCCTATCATCACGCAACCGCAAGAATTACAACAACAAACTAATCCTAAACTATATTACACCTTAACGCAATTACTTGATGGCAAACAAACTCTTAGAGATTTAGCCGTCAGAATGAAAAAAGATGTAGTAATTGTGACTCGCTCTCTTTTACCTTATGTACAAAGAGGTTTGGTCAGATTAATTAATATTTCTGATTTAGAACCACCATCATTACCTGAAAAGAATAATTTAAATAGTAGCATGGTCAGTAATCATAAGATTACGATCGCTTGTGTTGATGATAGCCCATTAATCTACCAAACGATGGAAAAAATTATTACCTCTGCTGGTTATAATTTCGTTGGTGTTAATGATGCTTTAAGAGCAATTGCCATGTTGTTAGCTAAAAAACCTGACTTGATTTTTTTAGATTTAATTATGCCTAATACTAACGGTTACGAAATTTGTAGTCAATTAAGAAAACTAACTTTTTTTAAAAATACACCGATCGTGATTCTAACAGGTAATGATGGTATAGTTGATCGAGTCAGAGCTAAAATGGTCGGTTCATCTGATTTTATTAGTAAACCTGTTGATGCAAATGTTGTACTCGAAACAATTCGTAAACATCTCAAATTAACAGTATCGTAATAATTGACAATTAACGATTGACAATTGACAATGAATAATATAGCATTTGTTGAGCAAATTTGAAAATTTTTTTTTGTTTAAATAAAAAATTAAAAATAAATATTTAGAGGTAAAGTAATGGCAAACGTATTAATTGTCGATGATTCTTCCACTGAAAGAAATATCTTAGTAGGTTATATGCAAGAATTAGGGATTACAGTCACCACAGCCGAAACAGGAGAAGAAGCACTAGAAAAACTCAAAACAAATACCCCAGATTTAGCTATTTTAGATGTTGTCTTACCTGGTAAAAGTGGTTTTGAAATTTGTCGGCAAATAAAAGCTGATGATACCACCAAAAAAATTCCGATCATTATTTGTTCAACCAAAGGAAGTGAAATGGATAAGTTTTGGGGAATGAAACAAGGTGCTGACGCTTATATACCCAAACCAGTTGATAAAGATGAATTACATTTAGCAGTTAAAAAGCTAATTGCCTAAATATTTTTATCCTTGTGCTTAATTTACAAGTTAACCACTGTTAACCAACAACAAGCCCAAAAAATATGAGTGAACAACAATTTTTTTCTCTTTCTGACTCTTCAAATCAAGACTCGCAACTAAATCAATTTTTACGTTTTAATCTCTTGCCTGATACTAATTTGATGATTAGTTTATCTGAAATTGCGGCGGTTTTGAAAATTCCCTTAGGGCAAATTGTTCCTATTCCGCAAATGCCAGCTTGGGTAATGGGTGTTTATAATTGGAGAGGGCAAATTGTCTGGATGATCGATTTGGGGCAATTATTAGGTTTTTCTCCTTGGTATGAGCAGTCTTTTGTCGGCTCAAAACATAATGCTGTGGTTATTCATCCTAGTAGTCAAGATCAAAAAAATCGGACTTCAGGAGATTTAGTTGGTTTAGTTGTTAGTAATATTGATGAAATCCAAACGTGTAATCTCAATCAAATTTATTCTCCTCCAGCTTCGGCGGTTACTGAACAATTAGCTCCTTTTTTACAAGGATATTTGATTATAGATGACGGTGATATTATCTTGACTATCGATGCTGATGCCATTTTTGGAGCAATGCCTAAAGAAAATGAAAATGAATTAAATAATTGATTGACTACTCAATTTGTCTTGTTTAAATAACGATCGATTCTTCTCTATTTTGTCGTTCTAACTAGTAGTTAAAATATCTGTTTAATTTATGATCAAAATTTTATGGGCATTGAAAATTAATCTTCTTCTTCTAGCTTATTTGGTTTTTGAGCAAATTTATAATCCTGCCAAGTTAATTTTTGTTGCAAACTCTTGACATCGCCTTCACGAGCGGCTTGTTTAATTTCTTGGATATAACGAGCGTTTTCGATCGCCTCATCTTTCGATCGAGAACTAGTTTCAAAGCATTTTTCTAAAGCTTGATAAATCCCAACACGACGAACTTTAGTAAAATATTGTCGTTCAACATCCAATAACCGAGCCATTAATTCTAAGTGCATCGCATCTTCTTCACATAACTGTTCGAGTATTTGCCATTCTTCACTACCCAACAAGCTATTATCAACACCGATACGTGGATCAATAAAGTCTTGTTTTAATATTTGTTGATAAATACGTGGTAAGCTATCGTCAAACTCATGTTTTTCTTCTAACCAAATACGACGAATTTCACTTAATTCTTCCACAGAAATCAACTCGATATTTTTAAATTCACTCGGTGCATTTGTTTGAATATTTGCTTGTGCTTCTAATAGTTTAGTTAGCCAATATTCACGCCACGGCTTGACGTAAGGACCAGGTATAGGTTCTATCGATGTGCCACCATCAACATTACGCTCAAATAATTCGACTTTGCCATAAATACGTCGAAAATCACGTTTATCTCGATCGTCTTTAATGTCTAATTCATTACGTAAATCCAATAACGGTTGTAGCCATTCTTTTTCTTCATCATTTTGAACCATCGCCTCCATCGATTTATCTTTACTTACCATCGTGCATACCCAACAACCAAAACGAGAATCACCACAACTAGGAGTAGAAGTATCAACGACTAAAGGGCATTCATTATCAGCAGTTGCCCCACGATAGAGACTAAACAAATCTTGGTTATCTCCTCCCCAAGGATTCTCCCATTGCAGTAAATATAACCAAACTTCGTCGGTACGCCAATCTTCGATCGGTGTGTAAGTATAAGAATTAGGTAAACGAGAATGCAGATTTAAACGCTCTTGTACTCTCAATTTTTCTTCTCTTTTTTCCATTCCTCTTTTACGAGTATTACTTTCAGCTTTACGAGTGCCTAAAACTAAAATAACTTCTCCGTGATGACGAACTCTTTCACGAATAAAACTTTCAGCAGGTTTAATTTTCATCCTGTCTGTACACCAGCGGAATCCTCGACGAGGAGCGGGATAACCTTTACCAATCAAACATACCCAAAAACTATTTTTAACCGCGGGTGTAAGTAAATGAGTCTCAAAAGGCATTTGTTGTGCTTTTGCCGTTTTCTCCATTTGTTTTAGACAACCTGTCACCCAATGAGCTACTAAAGGATTTTCAACTAAAGTATCTGTGGTGATTACATAAACTTTTTTTTGTCTTTTTTCGATCGGTAAGCCAGCGATCGCATTCCAGATAAGTTGAACAATAGTAGAACTATCCTTACCACCACTATAACCAATCACCCAAGGAATTTGGTCTTGACAATACAAAGTTTGAATTTCTGCTGTGAGAATTTTAATATCATCAATCAATTCTTCAACAGTACGTGGTGGAAATAAAGGAAGTTGGTTAGTCATGTTAATACTTTACTAAAACTTTGGGTATAAATGTTAAAAAAACGGAAAAAAACTTAAAATATAGTTTAAGAACAATTAGCTCTTATTAATCATTAACGCTCTATTTTTGTATCATTCCAACTTAAAATATTCATGAATAAATCAAGATCATCTTTAATTTTATCAATTGTCTCGATCGTTAGCCTACTGAGTTTAGTCAGTTGTAATAGTAACAATCCTAATACTGATAATAATCAAACTGGGATCGAAACACCCTTCATCGGCGATCGTCAAACTAAAGAATTAAAAATGATCTACTGGCAAGCACCCACAATTCTTAATCCTCATCTTTCCACAGGATTTAAAGATGCAGAAGCTAGTCGTATCACCCTTGAGCCTTTAGCCAGTTTTAATCAAGAAGGAGAATTAATCCCGATTCTGGCTCAGGAAATACCCAGTCTAGAGAATGGAGGAGTAGCAGAGGATGGTTTATCTGTAACTTGGAAACTGCGAGATGATGTAAAATGGTCTGATGGAGAACCTTTTTCCGCTGAAGATGTCGCTTTCACCTACGATTTTGTGACTAATCCCCTTGTTGGAACAGTTACAAGTGGAGATTATACGATCGTCAAACAAGTAGAAATAATTGATGATCATACAGTTAAAGTTCATTTTCATAACGTAACACCTGCATGGTCATCAGTTTTTGTCGGTAATGCAGGTACAATTTTACCAGCACACTTATATCTTGACTACAACGGTGAAAACGCTCGTGAAGCTCCTTATAACCTACGTCCGATCGGTACATGACCATACCAAGTTACATTATTCAAACCCGGTGATTCGGTGCTATACGAACCAAATCCTTATTATCGTGATCTTGATACCCTTGGCTTTGAGACAGTAGAAATTAAAGGCGGAGGAGATGCAACCTCAGCCGCTAGAGCCGTATTACAAACAGGAGATGCTGATTTTGCCTATAACTTACAAGTAGAAGCTAAAATATTAGACGAACTTAGCCAAGGTGGTAAAGGTAAAGTAGTTACGAATTTTGGTTCACTCAGCGAACGAATCTTAATGAATTATACCGATCCTAATAAAATAGGAAGTAACGGAGAAAGAGCTAGTGTCGAAAATCCTCATCCGTTTTTAAGTGATGTAAAAGTACGTCAAGCTTTAGCTTTAGCTACTAATAAAACCGTTGTGGCTGAGCAACTTTATGGCGTTACAGGTAAAGTCACGGATAATTTTTTAGTTTCTCCACCAGAATATGTCTCTAATCAGAATGCTGAATTTACATACAACTTAGAAAAAGCCAAACAGCTATTAGATGAAGCAGGTTGGCAAGATAGTAATAATGATGGCGTTAGAGATAAAAATGGTGTAGAAATGAAGATGGTGTTTCAAACCTCGGTTAATCCTCTTAGACAAAAAACTCAAGCAGTAATCAAACAAAGTTGGGAACAACTAGGTTTACAAGTAGAATTAAAAAGCGTTGATGCTAGTGTTTTCTTTTCTAGTGATCCGAGTAATAATGATACAGTTGAACGTTTTTATGCAGATGTACAAATGTTTACAACAGGTAACTTAAACCCGAACCCGACTCCTTATTTTAAAACTTACAAGTGTGATAATATTCCTCAACAAATAAATAATTGGTCTGGGGATAATTATTCTCGTTATTGTAACCCAGAATACGATCGACTTTGGGAGCAAGTTATCACCGAACTTGACTCGGATACTAGAGCTAAAATTTTTAAACAAATGAACGATTTTTTAATTAATGAAGCAGTAGTTATTCCTTTAATTCATCGAGCGGAGGTTGTGGGAGTTGCTAATAATTTAACTGGCGTAGAGTTAACTCCTTGGGATTCTCGTACTTGGAATATTGCTCAATGGAAAAAAACCGCAGAATAATTGATGTATAGCAACTAAACAGAATATTTTTTAGAGATAAGCTACCGGAAAAAGCATTTTCTAAAGACTTTCAAGGTTTTAATTCAGATTAGTATAGGAATATTGTTAATGACTGAATTTGAAAATACTTGGGGTATATATCCTTGGTTTATAGAATATATACCCCAAAGATATATTTATCCGCAAGATTTAGAATCATTTAAAACTTTATCTGCTTACAAGAAGGTATTTTTTTGTATTTCTGAAGATAGCAACTATATTTGCTTATCTTATGGACAAAAAAGATTTAGAGTTAAACCAGATCTTTATAAACAAATAGAAACTGATGGTTTTTTTATTAAAGATACAGTAGAAATTTTAAATGGATCGTCTCAAGGGAAAAAAGCTACTATCGAAAATATGTACTGGCACCATAAAAAACAAAAAATTATGTATGAATTAAAAGTAAATGGAAAAATAAAATCTAGAACATATTATCAAGAAGATTTTAAATCATGATACAAACTAAGAACAATGAAATTAGACATGATCAATGCCAATGTTAATGGTAATCGATCGTTATTAATCTGTATTTAACTGACACGATTGTACTTTCATCCTCCGAACGACGATCGATCGTTGTGAGCTTCAGTCTTAAAATTAATTAATTAATTATTAGTTTTCCACAGTGGTAATAGATAAACGAAAACCCAAACCACGTAAAATAGCTAGTAAAGTATCTAATCTAGGATTTCCGTTACTAGAAAGAGCTTTATAAAGGCTTTGACGATTAAGGTTAGTTTCCTCAGCCAATTTTCCGATACCGCCCATTGCTTTAGCAACATCACGAATCGCTAACAAAAAGGCTTCAGTATCACGATCGTTTTCATAATCTTCCAAAGCTATTTGTAAATAAGCTCTTGCTTGTGATGGTGATGCTAATTGTTCTAAATGCCAATCTTCAAAGTTAGTATAAGGTTTCATTTGTTTCTTTTCTGATAATCTTGCCAATAAGCTTTTGCTTGATTTATATCCTTCTGTTGAGTTGATTTATCTCCTCTGTGCAAAAGTAAAACAATGACATTGCTTTGTTTAGCGTAATAAATTCGATAACCTTTACCAAAAAATAATCGTAATTCATGAACGCCATCTCCCACAGATTTACTATCACCGAAATTATTAAGCGTAATTTGACGTAACTTTTTACGGATTCGTAACTGATAAGATCGATCTTTAAGATTGTCATACCATTTGATAAAAGGCTGTTTTCCTTCTTTGGTTTGGTAAATTCTAATTTCCATTGTAAACTATAGGCGACAAAGTAGCCAGTAGATTATAACTTAAAATCAGTTAATTTCTTGATTTTTTGACTTTGAACCTCACCTCACATAATTATTATCGCTCTCGTTCCAGTAATTAGTGACCCGAATAATACTAGCTATAGTCGTTTCAATTAAGATTGAGACAGTATTGGTAATAGTAGAAGTATTATTTCTCATTCCGCCTTGAATTATCATTGTCATCGCTAACACTCATCCGTTTAATAAATTAAACTCTAATTGAAACCTCAAAATTGTCTCATTGTTATTTGAAATCACTATAGTTCTTGTCCTGCTAATAATAACTTTTCTCCTCTTCCGTATTTTGCAAGTTAAGAAGAGCAAAATGAAATTCTTAACGAATTATTTCAACAATCTACACCTGGTGACAGAACTAGAGGAAGAAGTAAACAATATATAGTTTTGACAGGTGGCTTACCAAAAGCTAATGAATACTTCGATCGACTAAAATTATCTAATACTAAAAATATTTTTGGTGGTCGTGTTGGCTATTTGGATAATGGTAAAACAGTTATTGTTAGAGAGGGCAGTACGGATGGCAGAGTAACATTAGAAATACAAAATGGAAGAACAAAACTTAAATATCGTTTTGATAATTAAATTAACTACACATATCATATAAATACTATGTCTGAACAATGGAATATGTGGAAACCTTTTGAAGATATTTCTGGAAAATTTTATCTCGAAGAATTAAAACAAAATGATGATGAATTGATTCTAACTTTTGCAAATGAAAGCCAAAACTTAAAGTGTTTAATTATATCATTCGATTCTTTTATATCTTATCGAAATCACGATGAAGGAGATTTGCTTAAAACTCTTAATGAGCAAGGCAGTAAATTACAGCATTTCTTATTCATGGTTAAAAATTCTAATTATTTACAATGGTTTCATCAAGAAAGTTGTGAAGTGTATATAGACAAAAACGTTATACATTATGCTTTTGCAACACCAGATGATGTAATAGATGTTCTTTGCGAATATCCTCCGAATATCCTCCGAATGTGGGATGCTTAACAAAAATGTGTTAGCTCGATCGACGATATCTCTGGTGGAATAGAAGAAAGAGTTTACATTAGACGAATTAAATCGAATTGTCACTATTACTTAGTCGGGTAATGGGGTAACTGTGCGAGGGCTAATATCTTCATCCCATAATTGAGCAATTTCTACTTAAGTTTTATCGACATTATCTTCCACAAATATTTGAAATTTTTTCCAGTCGTTAATTTTAGTTGTCCTAGCTATTGGTGTTGTTTTTTGAGCTTTATAATCTCCTGTTCGTTGTTTACGTTTTAACCACAGATTAATTGTGTTACGGCTGAGATTAAACACTTGACTAGCTTCTATCTTCTTGCAAAGTTCTTGACATTCATCTCTTAATATTTCATAGGTTTGGATTAATACTAAATCTATATGAAACAAAAGCGATATCTTTATTTTGCCTTGACTTTCGTCTTGATTGCATTACTTTTTAATCTCAACAGTTATAGTGTTCTTGAAGCTAGCGAAGCTCGTTATGCAGAAATTAGTCGTGAAATGTTTCGCCATCGAAATTTACTTCAGCCAACTTTGTTGAATATTTTTCACTTTCACAAACCACCTGTTACCTTTTGGCTAACTGAGATAGGTTTTCAACTATTCGGAGTAAATGCTTTTGGGGCAAAATTCTTTTTACAAGTTTCTTTAGTCTTGCAAGCAATATTAATTTATCTGATCACTCAGAGATTATTTAGGGAAAAAATCCGCTCTATTTTAGCCGTTGTTATTTATCTTTCTTTCCCTCTGACTATAATTTCAGCTCGTAACCTAACAACAGACAATTTTCTGACTACCTCAGTGCTAGCGGTTATTTATGGTTTGACTGTTTACTACTGTCAAGGAAAAATAGGGGGAATTTATATTGCCGCCTTGTTTACAGGAATCGGATTTTTAACTAAAGCACCTGCTGTTTTTATCCTTCCTTTTTGTTATTGGCTTTATCTCATATTTGCCCGACGTTTGAAATACAAAGTACCAATTAAGCATTTAATAATTGCTTTAATTTTATCCATCACCTTAGGTTTATCGTGGTTTATTGTAGTTAGCCAAGAGTTACCATCTCTCACTAACTATTTTTTAGGACGACAATTAGTAGATAGAGTATTAGATGCAGAGACATTCGATCGTACTAAACCAGTCTGGTTTTACCCGCTTATCTTTATAACCACAACTCTACCTTGGTTTTTGGTTTACTTTGCTAGTCTATTTCATCGAGCTTATCAGCTAGGTAAAAACAAAGATGCAGTTCAACTTTCACTTTTTGTCTTGTTGTTACCGTTTATTGTTTATAGCTTAACTAGCTCTAAATTGATGATGTATCTGTTGCCAATGTATGCAGGTTTGGCAATAATTATGGCTAGTCTAATTATCAAAATGAACAATTCTGACCTGAAGTGGTTTATCAGAGTGTTTATTGTCTTTTATTGGCTATTGGGTACGATCGCTCTTTTTGCTCCATTATTAATTAGTGTTTCAGGAGCGAGCTTGATTATAACTTGGCAAATGGTAATCTCAGCTTTACTTTTACTGATCATACCAATATTAGTTTATCGTTGGTTAGTCAACTACAATCTTCAATTGTGTTTAAGTACGATCGCTTTATCTTCAATATTGATGTTGACTATCTATAGTGGCTATCTAATTGGTGCTAATGAGTTAGCTTTTGGTGGTACTCGCCCACTAGCTGAATTTATCAAAAGTCAAGGATTAGAGGATGAGCCTATTTTAGTTTACAACGAGCTACTACCATCTCTGGCGTTTAATCTCGATCGTGATATTATCACCCTCAACAACGGTGGAGTAAAGCGAGAAACCGAGTTTGAAATCGACGATGAGTGGAAAAAATATTGGCTTGATATCCGTCAACCTACTACAGTCAACCAATTAAAAAATATCATTAAATCTCCTTCAGTTTTAGTAGCGAAAAAGAAGTTATCTGATGAATTGAGTTGGATTACTGAAAACTACAGCCAATCTGAGTCTTTAGGTAAATGGACGATTTATTATCTCTCTTCAATTTAAACAACAATCTTAATCGCAAACATGAAAAGAAATAAATACAGTTATGACGATAACGGTGGGGTTCATTTTTGGCTTTTATTAAGTTGGCTAGTCATCGGTATTGCTTTAAGATTTGCTAATTTAGACGCTAAACCTGCTTCTTCGATCGAGATTGCTACTATCGGTTTTAGTTTAGGTAATGGCTTTGCTCAAATTCCTTTGGAAAAAATTGTTTCAGAATCTATTTTACTTTCTCCTTTAAGGTTAGATACAACTTTAAATTATGGAGATGTAATCAATCGCTTAATGACGCAAAGTACCCATCCACCGCTTTATTTTTGGTTAAATCACTGGTGGATAAAGCTATTTGTCGGGGATGGAGAATTAGTATCTTTAAAGGTTGCACGATCGCTTAGTGCTATTTTAGGAAGTTTAGCAATTCCTGCTATTTTTAATTTGAGTTGGGTGGCTTTTCGTTCTAAATTAATAGCTCACCTAGCCGCCGCATTAATGGCTGTATCTCCCTATGGCATTTATCTAGCTCAAGAAGCTCGTCATTATACTTTAACTGTTTTGTGGATTATTATTTCTGTTACTTGTGTAATCGTAGCCACTCACTGTATAAATCGACACACTCGGTTACCGATTTGGATTTGCTGTCTTTGGATATTAGTTAACAGTCTTGGTATGGCTACCCATTATTTCTTTTCCTTAGCTTTGGGGGCGGAAGCTTTAGTAATAATAGTATTATATTTTTCAGACTTTAACAAAAAAAATAAAAAACCGTTTAGCTTTAATCATTGGTGGAGAATCATTGCGGTCGGTTTAGGTACTTTAGCGGGTTGTTTAGTCTGGTTACCATTAGCTAGAGGTGTTTCCGATAACCAATTAACTGATTGGATTCAAACTAGTTATGACTTCGGACATATTTGGCAACCTATCCTTCGATTGATAGTATGGTTGATAACAATGGTAATGCTATTACCTGTAGAAAATACATCTTCGATTGTTGTAATCTTTTCAGCAACAGTAATTTTGTTGTCATTAATCTGGCTTGTACCGGCTTTAATTCGAGGATATCGATCGTCATTACAAACAGAATTTAGTCAGCCTTTAACAATTTTAATTAATTATTGGCTAGGAGCAATTTTGCTCTATTTATTAATTATCTACGGATTAGGTAAAGATATTTCCTTAGCTGTTCGTTATCACTTTGTCTATTTTCCAATCGTTATAGTTGTCACAGCAGTTGCTTTAGCTAATCTTTGGCAAACTGTATTAATCAAAACTAAACATGATTGGTTGTCTAATTCAGGCAAGAAAGTAGCAGTAGTTATGATATTAATGGGATTATTCGGCTCTTTAACAGTTGTGGGAAATTATGGATTTCAAAAATCTCGGCACTCAGACGCTCTTGCCGACCATATTATAACGACATCGACTGTACCTAGTATAGTAGCGACAACTTATGAAACTTCTTCTCAATTACGAGAATTAATTGCTCTAGCATTATCTTTCAAACGGGTCAATTCTCAGACTAAAACTGTATCCGACAAGCTAACAATTTCTAACCAATTCCTTTTAATCCGACAAATCAATAATACTGAAGATAATAACTTTGCCACTCTGAGTAAGATTATATTGTCTCAACCCAAACCGCTTGATTTATGGGGAGTAAATTTAAAAGTAGCTCCAGAAAATCTGAGTCAGCTTAACTGTATTGAAGATAATAAATCTAAATTATCAGATAGTGGTTACAAAAATCGCTTATATCATTGCCGATAAATTGGATTAAACTATTTGAGCTTAGGCTTTTGCTACCTTACCACGATCGAATACTTTTCCCTCTTTACCAATTCCTTGAATTTCTAAATAATCTGAATGAACATCGATCGTGGCAAAACTCAATCTTGGTGCGCAATAAGCAGTCCATTGAGAACTAAAGACAGGACGAGTTTTCGCTCCTGCACCGCAGGTTAAATATGTCGTTCCCTTAATTGCAATAGTTCTTTCGTAATTGTGGTCGTGACCGTTTATATATAATTGAACGCCATAACGAGCAAATAGAGGTGATAGCTTGTCAATTAGTTCTTGACTAGTACCATGAAGCCCAGAAGAATAAAGAGGATGATGTCCAAAAACAATTTTCCAAGTAGCCTGTGATTGTGCTAAGTTTTTTTCCAGCCAGTCTAGTTGTGTTGACCAATTAGCATTGTTATTAGTATCGAGAGCAAAGAATTGAACGATGCCTTTACTAAAGGTGTAATAACGTCCTTTCATATTAAACGAGCTAAAGTTAACTTGATCTTCACCGTTATTAGTTTTCAGATCATGATTACCTAATACGGCATAAAAAGGAATATTTTGTTTTGTCAAAAAAGAATAAGGCTTACTAAAAGTAGCTCCTATTTTTCTGATGTCACCATTTTCATAAATGTTATCTCCTGTTAATAATACTAGTTCAAAAGGTTGTTGAAGATAATAATCGTTCATCACTTGAGCGATCGTGTTTTGCCCTGTATTTCCTGTTCCTACATCCCCTAAAGCAACAAAGCAAAAGTCAGAAGATTGAGAAATTATATTTTTTGTAGGTGTATTTCCCCAAGCAAGTAAATAATGACGGCTCAAAGCTAATCCTAATCCACTTCCACCCCACTGTAATAATTGACGACGTTTCAAAAGTTTTTATTCTCCTAATCTTATTTTGATCAATTTAATTTTGATTGAAGTTAGGTTGTCATTATAAATAGCAATCGTTAAGAACTTTGCAAGATTACTTCAGCTATTTTGGGGGATATTATCAACTAGTCAACGTTGGTTACAGGTAAAGATATGACAAAACAACTACCAACATTTACCTGACTGGTGACGGTAATTGTTCCTTTATGGTTAAGAATAATTGCTTGGGTGATTGCTAATCCTAATCCTGAACCTCCTTTGTCATAAGAACGAGAGCGATCGGCTCTCCACAATCGGTTAAAGACTAGCTCTAAATGTTCGGGTGCAATACCTATTCCTGTATCTTTTACATTAACCATGAATTCTCGACCGATTTTATTCCCTATCACTTCTATTTTTCCCAAAGTAGAATTATATTGAATTGCATTTTGAATTAAATTAGTAAAAGCCCTAACTAATTTAGCTCGATCGCCGATTAACCATAAATTATTTTCAATTTCTGCTTGGAGTTCAATTTGTTTGGTTTGTGCTTGGGGTTTGTATAAATTAACTAAATCTGTTAATAAAGTTGTCAAATCTATTCTTTCGGATTCAAAACTAGAGATTTGATCAGTTCGGGTTAACAATAATAAATCTTCTGTCAGTTGAGACATTTGATCAGTTGCCATAGAAATTGCGATAAATTTCTCACGATCGCTTTTTCGCATACCCTTATCATAAGTTAAAGCCACTTCTGCATT
This sequence comes from uncultured cyanobacterium, assembly GCA_963710605.1. Lineage (GTDB taxonomy): Bacteria > Cyanobacteriota > Cyanobacteriia > Cyanobacteriales > Cyanobacteriaceae > JAALKG01. The sequence continues at coordinate 260,670 of CAVQBA010000004.1, read as the reverse complement.
AGTACTAATCGCCATTAAAGGGCTTCGTAACTCATGAGAAGCATCGGCGGTAAACTGCTTTAAACGTTCAAAACTCTCTTCGATCGGTTGTACTGCCTGACGGTTAAGCCAACCACTACCAAAACTACTGAGAAAAACGGCGACAATTGCACCAACAGCTAATCCTAAATCAAGTCTTTCGATCGTTTCATCTACTTTTTCTAAAGATTGACTAGCACGAAGATAACCAATCAATTGCCCATTATTTTTATCTAGAATAGGTAACGTGATAACCTCCAGCCCTGTTTCATCTATTTGAGTTTTAATCGTTGGTTCTGCTAAAAGCGGTAGAGTAGAAATATAGCGAGCATTACCTTGTTGTTCTAATAGTTTTCCTTGAGTGTCAAACCACTGAAAAGCTTGCTGTGCTTCTTCTAATAATTTTGAGGGAAATTCTACCTCCCATTCAAATTCTCCTTCATCCTCTACTTCTGCACTAACTGCCGTACTTTGAGCGATCGCCATTAGCCGTTCATTTACTTGCTGTTTAAGATTACGAATGAAGACAAAACGTACTGCAAAAGCCGACCCTAACAAAACAATAGTCAAGACTAGTAAATTGGCTAAAAACAAACGATAGCGAATCTTTTGGAACATATTAATGACGATTGCCTAATTTTTTTATGAGCCTAAACGATAACCAACACCATAAACTGTTTCGATTAAATTATTTTTACTTCCTGCTACTTTTAGTTTTGAACGTAGGTTAGTAATATGGGTTTTAATCGTTCCTTCTCCTGATGAGTTATCAAACTCCCATAGTTTGTCAAGAATAGCCGATCGAGTTAAAATCTGTCGAGGATGGCGTAAAAAATATTCTAAAATCAAATATTCTTTAGGAGTCAAACAAAGCAAGTTACTTGCATAGGTTACTTTACCAGTAGAAGGATTAAGCTGTAATTTTTCATAGCCAAGAATTTGTGGTTTAAGTTCGTAGCTTCGGCGGGATAAAGCCCTAATTCTAGCGGCTAATTCTTTGAGTTTAAAAGGTTTTACTAAATAGTCATCTGCACCTGCATCAAGCCCAATTACTTTATCATCTGTTGTATCTTTAGCAGTGAGCATCAAAATTAAAGCAGTAGATTTTGCCTCTCTTAATCGCTTACATAAAGTAACGCCATCTAATTTAGGTAACATTAAATCTAACAGAATCAGATCAAATTCAGCCCCTTGAGCATATTTCCATCCTTCTATACCATCGATCGCTATTTCTACTACATGATGTTCGTTTTTTAAACCTTCGGCTAGAGGTTTGGCTATACGATCGTCATCTTCTACTAGTAAAATTCTCATGAGTGCTTATTATCTATGCAAAATAAAATTAACTTCTCAACTGCGACCCGATTCAAAAAAAGACAACTTTTGGTATTATAATTTATTCGGCAACGATCGAACAGGACAGCTTAATTATCATTAATTGTTTGATAGTTACAGTTGACTAATGATTGATTGTATTAATTAGATTGAGAACAAAATACGAAGAATGACACAAATTTCCCTCCCCAATAAATCGACACATTTCGATCGAGCTGAATGGAAACCTGTATTGTTAGTTAGTGGAATATTTTTTCTATTTTGTTTAATATTTACCTTACATCGCCACCTTACTTTCTACTCAACTTTCGATCAAGGAATTTTTAATCAAGTTTTTTGGAATGGAATTCATGGACGTTTTTTCCAAAGTTCATTATCTTCCCAACTTTCAACTAATGTCGTTCATGCAGGAGAATTACCTAATGTTAGTTATCATCGTTTAGGGCAACACTTTACCCCGACATTACTACTATGGCTTCCTTTTTATGCCATATATCCTCATGCTTCTACTTTGGCTGTTTTGCTCGTTATTTTTGTTACCGCCGCAGGATTAGTCTTATATCTATTAGCTAGAGAACATTTAGAACCGCAAGTATCTCGTTGGATTGTTTATGGTTATTATGGTGCCAATGCAGTACTAGGACCTACATTATGTAATTTTCATGATGCTTCTCAAATTCCACTTTTTATCTTCACCTTACTATTAGCAATGGAAAAACGTTGGTGGTGGTTGTTTGGTTTGATGTGTGTTTTAACAGTATTAGTCAGAGAAGATAGTGGGGTAACTTTGTTTGGTGTGGGAGTATATTTAATTTTGAGTCGTCGTTATCCTAAAATTGGGGTAGCAGTTTGTGCCTTTAGTTTTATTTACATTTTGGCGTTAACTAATTTGATTATGCCTTTGTTTTCTGATGATATTTCTAAAAGATTTATGTTGGAAAGATTTGGGCAATATACAGATGCAACCCAAGCCTCAACTATTGATATTATGTGGGGCATGATTTCTCAACCGTGGATAGTAATCGATCAATTAGTATCACCTATCCTGAAAACATTACGATATATTCTGGGGCAAATAGTACCTTTTGCTTTAATTCCTGCGGTTGCACCTACAGCTTGGATGATAGCGGGTGCACCTTTGTTTAAGTTATTAATCGCCGAAGGAAACTTAGTCTTATCAATTAATATTCGTTATGCGATGAGTGTAGTTCCCGGTTTGTGTTACGGTACAATTTTATGGTTATCAGGACAAAGTTTTAATAATTTTTGGCAGCCATCGATTAATTATCAGCCTCGTCAATTGTCGTCTTTTTTCAAGAAGTTTTGGACAACTTGTATTGTTCTTTCTTTAATTGTTACTATTACGGCTAATCCTAATGGTACATTTTATTTTCTGATTCCTGAATCGATTGATCCTTGGATTTATGTTTCTTTACCGCAACAATGGCAACGATCGTCGGAAATTAGAAGTATATTAGCACAAATTCCTGATAATGCTAGTGTTTCAGGAAGTACTTTCCTTATCCCTCATCTTTCTAGTAGAAGAGAAATCATCCGTTTAGATCGTACACAATTAATTAACGATCGACAACAAACAATTACCGTTGATTATGTAGTCGCCGATTTATGGCATTATATGCGTTATCAACCCGATTCTCAAAGTTCTTTTTCAATGTTAAAAAGTCATACAGATACCATTAAAACATTACTTGATAGTCAAGAATTTGGTTTAATTGATTTTAAAAATGGTGTAGTTTTAATTGAAAAAGGAGCAACCACTAAACCCGAATTACTTCCACAATGGAATCAGTTTCGTCAAGAAGTAGAAAAACTATAAATAATAATGAATAATTAATAATTAATAATTAATAATTGTTTCAACTATTTCACTCTTAATATAAAAGTATTTTTACCAATTATTTAGATACTATGATTTTTATTCTGTTCACTTTATATAGCAGTTAACTTCTGTCGTTAGGACATTCAAATCTAATTCCCCTCCTTACCAAAGGAGGGGCTAGGGGTGGTTAATTTCTCTAATAATCATGTTTTTGGCTATAGTATAAACTTTACTGGCGTTCGATATTCACACTTTATCTGTTATCTATTGGCACGTTAATGACACAAACTTCCCTCCCAAACAAATCGACACATTTCGATCGAGCCGAATGGAAACCTGTATTATTAGTTAGTGCAATATTTTTTCTTTTGTGTCTAATACTTGTCTTACATCGCCATCTTACTTTCTACTCATCTTACGATCAAGGAATTTTTAATCAAGTTTTTTGGAATGGAATCCACGGACGTTTTTTTCAAAGTTCATTATCTTCACAACTATCCACTAATGTCATCCATGCAGGAGAATTTCCTGATGTTAGTTATCACCGTTTAGGGCAACACTTCACCCCTGCCTTACTTCTTTGGCTTCCTTTTTATGCTATCTATCCCCATGCCTCAACTTTGGCAGTTTTTCTCGTAATTCTCGTTACCGCCGCAGGACTGGTCTTATATGTGTTAGCACGGCAACATTTAGAACCCAGACTCTCAAGATGGATTGTCTTTGGTTATTATGGTGCGAATGCAGTAGTAGGTCCTACATTATGTAACTTTCACGATATATCTCAGATTCCTTTATTCATGTTCACTTTACTACTAGCGATGGAAAAGCGTTGCTGGTGGTTATTTTCACTGATGTGTGTTTTGACAGTTTTAGTACGTGAAGATAGTGGAATTACTTTATTTGGAGTTGGTGTTTATTTAATCTTGAGTCGTCGTTATCCCAAAATTGGCATCGCAGTATGTGCTTTTAGTTTTTTGTACATTTTGGCATTAACTAATTTGATTATGCCTATTTTTTCTGATGACATTTCTAAACGATTCATGTTAGAAAGATTTGGACAATATACTACCAAATCAGAAGCTACAACTTTAGATATTATTTGGGGAATGATTTCTCAACCTTGGATTTTACTTGAGCAATTAGTCACCCCTGTATTTAAAACTATTAAATATATCGTCGCCCATTTGTTACCCTTTGCTTTAGTGCCAGCTTTTGCCCCCACAGCTTGGATGATAGCAGGTGCACCTTTATTTAAGTTATTCATAGCTGAAGGGAAATCTGTTTTATCAATCAATATTCGTTATGCGATGAGTGTAGTTCCGGGTTTATGTTACGGTACAATTTTATGGTGGTCGGGGCAAGGTTTTAACAATTTTTGGCAATCGAAGAAGAATTATCAGCCTCGTCAATTGTCGCCTTTAATCAAAAAGTTTTGGACAACTTGTATTGTCCTGTCTTTATTATTTACGTTTACAGCCAATCCTAATCGTACTTTTTATTTTTTGATTCCTGATTCGATTGATCCTTGGGTTTATGTTTCTTTACCGCAACAATGGCAACGATCGTCGCAGATTAGAAGTATATTAGCACAAATTCCTGATAATGCTAGCGTTTCAGCTACTACTTATTTAATACCTCACTTGTCTAGTCGTCGAGAAATTATTCGTTTAGATGGCGGTATTCAATTGATTAATGATCAACAACAATTAATTACTGTTGATTATATTATGGCGGATTTATGGCGATTAAAACATTATCAATCAGCTTTCAGTGGCGATCGAGATTTGTTAAAAAATAATACAGATAAAATTAAAACATTACTTACTGATCAACAATTTGGTTTAATTGATTTTAAAAACGGAGTAGTTTTAATTCAAAAAGGAGTAAAGAGTAATCCTCAATTAATTTCTCTGTGGAATCAATTTTATGAAGAAGTAAAAAAACTATAAATAGCAATTAACATTTGAAAAACAATATTCGTTTCCTTTTTTGCTCAAGAAAGGATTAGAAATAATCAAAACCGATTGTAATTTTCAATTTTAATAATTATCTTTCATCGCTAAAAATAACATCTAATTTATAACTTGATCAAATTAACTTGAGACTGTAAAATCGATCCAAATTGAACTAGATTGAATCCCTAAATCATTAACAGTTGTTAAATCACGATCAGGCTCGCCTGCCGCTGCGCGATCGTATTCTATTATTTGAGCATTTTCATTTTGAATAACATTTTGCTCATGATTATCTTCAATAATAACAGTTTGAGCTTTATCAGTACAATTATTACCCAAGTCGCTGATAGTAGAAGCAACCGAAAACTTCTTAGCAACGTGATGTAAGAAAAAATCAGCTGTTTTTGGTTGTAAAAAACCTTTAATAACCGCTAAATAACAAAATTTAATCCCGATCTTCTTTTGGTCATTAACAATACTATTAATCTGTTCGGATGTTAGTAATCCAGCTTCTTGTAAATAATAACCGATCGGTTGCTTGTGGAGATATTTATTAAGATTAGAAAGAGAAAAAACATCAACTAAAAAATCAATTGTTTTTTGACTTAACCATCCTTTAGAAACTAAAATTTCTCCTAATCTAAAATGTTTTCCTTGACTTTGAGCATCTAAAGCGATTTCTAATTGAGGAGAAGAAATTAAACCTGCCTCTTTTAAAATTTCACCGATTAATTTACGAGAAAAGTTGTTTGACTCTAACTGAGTATAAATGGACATAATCTAAATCTTAAATTATTACTTCAAGGGTAATAAAAATAAACAACAAAACTACTTATTCACTTAGGATAAATAAAATATTTATTAAAATTAAATTAAATAAAAATAGTTGTAAATCTTATTTCTATTCATGTTGATTCAATTTAATCTTCAATTTTTAACGATCGTTTATCATTAAATTTTTTTTTGAATAAGTATATAAGTAAACAAAATTAAGACAAATTCTACTTAGAACTTATTGATTACTTTCGATCATAATTCTAGCAACTTGATTCTAATTTTGACTAATGTTACATTATAGACCAAATTAAAATTACTAACATAAATTTTAGGTCATAAATCTAGATAGCGATTTGAGTTTTTGAGCTAGGTAAATAGCTTTAAATCTTAGTACAAAAACGATCGATGGAGTGAACCGAATGCAGTCTCGTATAGCTTTAAACTGAAAACCGCTTCTATTCACTACATCTATTACGATGCTGTTACCGTTTTTGTTATGAGAATTTGAGCTTTTTTTCAAAAAAACAACTTATATGATGTTGTAAATAAGAATGTTACCAATGTTCCGACATAGGATGACCGCATCGACTGCAATTAAACCCTCCCGGTGGATCTACAAATGAGGGACAGCTACATCCGCTATGACCACACTTACCTGTTCCATTCACAGGATAAGTCGAACAATTATCATCTGGGGCAAGCTGACTTAATGAAAGTGGTATATTCGTTATCGATTTGATTTTTTTCGGTACTAGTGTGGTTGTATTCATAAACTCGTTAGTACTACTAATGTAATTTTTACTTTAATCACATATTATACAGAAATTTTTTAACGGTTAACTGTTAAAGTAAAAAGCTGAATTTTTTTTAACATCTACCTAATAAGAATATTTGAAAGAAATGGCAGGAAAATCTTGAATAATTTGAGAATTTTACCACGAGTCGTTCTGAATTAGAATCAAGATCGATTATTTAAATGGTTGATGGAGTAACAGATAAAGACAAGGAATCAAAAATAGAGTTAGTAATGTAGCTAAAGACAATCCCCAAAAAACAACGATTCCTAAAGGTTGTAAAAATTCGCTTCCCTCACCGATACCTAAAGCCAAAGGATACATCCCCAAAACTGTGGTGATTGTCGTCATTAAAATGGGGCGTAAACGATTTTGAGCGGCTTGAATGATAGCTTGATGACGACTCGGCTTTTTAATTTCTCGATCGATTATTTGTGCTTGATAAATTTGATTAGCTAATTCTACCATCACGATCGCATTATTAACTACAATCCCGACTAATAAAACTACCCCAACAATTACCGTCGCCCCAATCGGTGTTTCGGTGACAGATAAACCAACAATACCCCCAGATAAAGCTAAAGGTAAGGTAAACATAATCACTAAAGGATCAATTAAAGAATTATACTGTACCGCCATCACCACGAAAACTAAAAAAGCCGCTAATCCACCGAGGATAGGTAAAGATGCTTGTAATTTGTCGTTACTTTCTTTGGCGATGCTTGGTAAAATTCGGACTCCTTCAGGAATGTCAACCGCTTGTAATATTTCTTCAACTTCGGTCAAAGCAGGAGTCAGTTTAACATTTTCTTCTAAACTACCTGTAATAATCAAAATTTGACGTTGATTAATTCTTGTAATTTGACTAGGTGCTTCACCATAAGCAATAGAAGCGATTTCACCTAAACGGATTAAGCTATTATCGTTAGTAAAAATAGGTATTTCAAGTAATGTATCAATGTTAGTAATTTGCGTTGGATCTAATTCTACTCTGATATTGACTAACCTTTCTCCTCTTTGTAACTGAGAAACTACCGAGCCACTGACAGTAGTACGAAGTGAGGCGGTAATATCAGTAATATCTAAATCATAATCAGCAAGTCTGATTAAATCAGGAGTAATGATTACTTCAGGTTGACGACGATCGGAATCAGGGCGAAAATTAACTAAAGTAGCTTCTTCATCAAGAATGTTGACTATATTTCTACCTGTAGCTTCAAGTAAATCTTGGTCATCACTTTGTAAAATGACATCGACATCTGCCCTAACAGGAGAATTACTTAAATTCAAACCTCTGACTCTACCAGGGAAAAGATTTAAACGAATATCGACTAAATTTAGCTCATCTAATTGTGCTTTTACTTTGGTGATATAAGCTTCAATATCAGTATTCGGTTTGAGAGTTATATTACTTGAGCCTCTTAATACATTTTCAGCGGTATTATTAGAAAAAAGAAAACCTCCAGAGGTAGTAAAAGCAGAAGCAGTTTCTGGTTGTTGTAACAAAATATTATCAACCATTTCCATCACTCGATTATTTGTCGCCAAGGTAGTTTGAGGCGGGAAAGAAGCAAATAATCTAACTTGCCCTGTATTGATTCTAGGTAATATTTCTTGGGGTAATTGCTCAAACAAGTCATAACTAGTTGTACCTAAAATGATAAAGATAGCAACCACAAAAAATAAACGTATTTTGAGTAAAAATCCTAAAATTTTACCGTAAATCCGATTGACAAGTTGAAAACCTTGGTTAAACCACTTAAGTAAAAAAAACTTGTTTAAATTACTAGAAAAACGAATTGCCAATAATCGAGATGTTAACATCGGTACGATCGTTATGGCAACTAAAATAGAAGCCCCCACCGCAAAACTGATAGTTAAAATTAATTCTCGAAACAAAAGCGAAATCAAACCGCCAATCATCAAAAAAGGTAAGACGACAACTAAATTAGTGCTAGTAGAAGCAATTAAAGCAGATTCAACTTTTTTGGCACTATTAATACAACTATCGATAATTTGGCGAGGAGAATGTTGAGGATTTTGTTCAATATCTTCTACCATAGTTTCTAACATCACGATCGAATTATCAACTACAATACCGACACCTAAAGCTAATCCACCTAAACTAAAAACATTCAAAGAAAAACCACTAATTTTCATCATTATCACAGCCGCTAAAGTAGCTAAAGGAATAGAAATGACAATGATGAGAGTCTGACGTAAAGAGCCTAAAAACAATAATACAGCGATCGCCGCTAAAGTAGTACCGACTAAACCTGAAAAAATAACGTTATCGATCGAATTACGAATAAAAATAGATTCATCACTAGTAGCTAAAACACTAATATCTTCAGGAATGACATTACCAGTTTGTAATTGCTGTAGTTTTGTTTTCACTGACTCAACCACTTCAATGGTATTTGCAGAAGGTTGTTTTTGAATCGTCACCTTAACCGCAGGTGTGCCATTGAGATAAACTAAAACTCGTTGTCTTTCTCTGCCATCAATTACCTCAGCAAATTCAGTTAAATAAACTCTATTAGTCGAATTTGGTATCGCAAAAGAGAGATTGTATAAATCTTCTACATCTTGAAATTTACCCACAACCCTAGTTAAAGGCTCATCATTTTCAGCTAATAAACGCCCCCCTGCAATATCTCGATTGATATTATCAATTTCATTTAATACTTCATTTAAACCAATACCCAAAACCTGTAAACGATTCAAATCAATTTGAATTTGTACTTCTTCTTCTACTCCTCCTGCAACATCAACAGTTGCTACCCCTGGTATGATTGATAATTCTCTAGCTATTTCGGTTTGGGTAAAAACCCTCAAATCAACTTCATCTCGAAGCGAGGAGGTAACAGCAAATTCATAAATAGGTGAATCAGATGGGTCAAATTTGAACAAACGAGGATTATTTATATTATTAGGTAATCTACTCCTAGTCTGGTTTAGAGCAGTCGTAGCATTATTAAAAGATTGATCGATACTGCCACCGACTTCAAAAAACAAATCAACTCTTACCCCTGTTTCTCCTGTACGAGAATAAATTAATTCCACTCCTTCTACTGCTGACATTGCTTCTTCTAAAGGACGGGTAATTTCTTGTAAAGCAATTTCTGGGGCAATTCCATTAGTAGAAACTCTAACTCCAATTCGAGGGTAAACAATTTCAGGTAATAAATCGACTTTGATTGTGGAAAGAAAAAATACGCCGACAAAAATAACGGCTAAGGTTAACATTATCGTGGCAATATGCCGACGAATAGCAAGACTACTAATACTAAAAATTGGATTACTTTTATCGTTCGACATTCATCAACAGTGTCTAGAGTAAATAGTGAGCAGTGAAAAGATAACAGATAACAAAAGAATTGAGAATACTTCGGCTAATCCCTAATTCTTAAAACCTAATTCGGTGACTTTTTTTAGTTTAACTATTTAATCTCGACTATTGAAATTGAAAAATACTGTAAGATTATTAAGTTATTGTTACAATAGTTAATAATAATAGATTTTCTTAATGATTGAATCAAATTGAGTGGTTACTCATCACTACCAACAAAATTCGAGATTTAAACAAATTATATTATTCTTGATCAATTTTTAATAGCAATAATTTCCATGACTCCAATCATTAACGCCACTGATAAAATCGATCGTGTAGAAGTACCAGAAGAAGTAGTGGTAGATACTTCGCCAACTCAAACTGTTGTCATACCTGCCAAACAACAAGATTTAAGCCCGACGACTGAGATGTCACCAGAAAATTGGCGTTATGATGCTACAGCTATCATGGAGCGTTACAAAGGAAAACCATTTCAAGTATTAGGACGTTTAATTAGTATTGGTTTACCTTTCGGTTTATTTATGTTTGCCAGTTGGTGGGATTCACTATGGGGAAATTCTGCTAAAAATGAGTTAAAAAGAGCAATCAAACTTAGAAAAATTTTAACTAAACTAGGTCCTGCCTATATTAAAATTGGTCAAGCATTATCAACACGTCCTGATTTAGTCTCACCAATGTATCTGCAAGAATTAACTCAATTGCAAGATAAATTACCACCTTTTCCTAATGAAATAGCTTATCGATTTATTGAAGAAGAATTAGGGGCACCGCCTAGGGAAATTTATGCGGAAATTACACCCGAACCAATTGCCGCCGCATCTTTAGGGCAAGTATATAAAGGTAAATTAAAAACAGGTGAAGATGTAGCTATCAAAGTACAACGCCCTGATTTAGTTAAACGTATTACTCTTGATATTTATATTTTACGTACGATCGCATTATGGGTAAGAGATAATTTCAAAAAAATTCGCTCTGATTTAGTTGCTATCACTGATGAGTTAGCAGAAAGAGTGTTTGAGGAAATGAATTATTTCCAAGAAGGTAGAAACGCTGATAAATTTAAAGATTTATATGGTCATATACCTGAAATTTATGTTCCTGCTATTCACTGGGAATATACAGGTAGAAGAGTTTTAACCATGGAATGGATTACTGGGACAAAACTTACTGATATTAAAAGAATTGAAGCACAAGGTATTGATGCAACTCATTTAGTTGAAGTCGGTGTACAATGTTCTTTAAGACAATTACTAGAACATGGGTTCTTCCATGCTGATCCTCACCCTGGTAATTTATTAGCGATGGCTGATGGCAGACTAGCTTATCTCGATTTTGGCATGATGAGTAATATTAAACCTTATCAGCGTTATGGTTTAATTGAAGCGATCGTTCACCTCGTTAATCGTGATTTTGAACTGTTAGCTCAAGATTATATCAAATTAGACTTTTTGACTCCTGACACTGATTTAAGACCGATTATACCAGCCTTAGCGAATGTTTTTAATAATGCTTTGGGTGCTAGTGTAGCTGAATTAAACTTCAAAAAGATTACCGATGAAATGTCGGCGATGATGTATGAGTTTCCTTTCCGTGTACCTGCTTATTATGCTTTAATTATTCGATCGATGGTGACATTAGAAGGTATTGCGATCAATATCGATCCTAATTTTAAAGTATTGAGTAAGGCTTATCCTTATGTGTCGAAAAGATTATTAACTGATTCCTCTGTTGAGTTGCGTAATTCGTTAAAAGACTTACTCTTTAAAGATGGTAGTTTCCGTTGGAATCGTCTGGAAAACTTATTACGTAATGCTAAAAATTCACCTGAGTATAATTTTGATACCGTTATTAATCAAGGATTAAATTTCTTACTCTCGGAAAAAGGTGTTTTTATTAGAGAAAGATTAGCTGATGAGATAGTTAATTCTTTAGATCAATTTGGTCAAGATACTTGGTTAAATGTTTCTTATAATGTCAGGAAAACTCTTGGTTTAAAAATACCACCATCTACTGCGATCGCTTATAATGTTAATGGAAAAGTGACCACAACTGCTAATTCTGATACATGGCATCACTTGAATAATATCTTACAAATACTCCAAGAAACAGAAGGTTATGATCCTTGGAAACTAATTCCTGTGCTTACTGAGATTGTCCAAAATCGTGAAACTCAAAAATTTGGTCGTAAAATCGCTAATGGTTTAGCAGAAAAAGCAACCGCAAGATTTATCCGTACTTGGTTATTAGAGTCTAACAACAAGATGCCTAAGCCCAAGCAAACTCCGATACCACCAAGACAAATTCCTGCTTCTAATCGACAAATTCCTATTGGGGCAAGTAGAATTTAGTCTTTGATTAATTTCTTCATTTTAATTAAATAGTTTTAATCTAAAGTACGATCGTTGTTTATATTCATGATAAATACGATCGTACTTGTTTTTTAGGTAATATTATTAGTCGGGATGGTTAAGTCTTAAAAAAGTAAAGCTAGAGACAAACAATACATCACAAAAAGCGAAGCCCAACAACTAACACGCATCTGTTTAATTACTATATTTGATAATCAATAATTAATAATCTCTACTAATAATTATCAATAATTCAGTGATTGATTATTCTCTGTGGATAACCGATTAAAGAAAATAATCAAAATTATTTATTCAATCTGAAATATACATTCACACATCCTTGATTCACTTAAGATGAGTTAGATAATTAATTTAAACTTATTAAAAATATTTCAAAAATAAGTAAACTTAATATTCGCAAGAATAGATTAAATCAGTTTGACGATTGAGACAAAGATATAATCACTCTAATCTGAATTTGGTTAGCTAATTATTGATGTTACTCAAAAAGACTCAAAGTTTCTAATTCTCGCTACAGCAAACTATTTGAGTTCAAACAAGACTAAGTTTTTAAATAACTAATATCGAATATTTTCCGTCGTTTAAATACAGCTTGAGCCAATATAGTTTCATTAGTTTGACTTAATTAAGAAGACAAAAAGTTAATAAATGATGACAGATAAATCTCTTTTCTGTTACGATAACTACAGATTAAATTAGATTTGATTATGGGTAAAACTAATAATAATATTAAGAAAAAATAATTTTTATTAGTAGAATTAATCAGAAAGTTTAAGATAAATAGATCAAAGATTGATTAGGCTAACCAGTAATTTTTAATTGTTAAAACTTATTTATTAGTTGAATAAAATATAATCTGACTAATGAAAACTCTAAATAACTGTACATTGTCATTAGCTAAATAGTAATAATTATTTAGCAGATAATTGCCGATTTCAAAACAAATAAAAAAACCTGATAAATTGCTGATTTAATCATTTAATAAAGTTATAAACGAATAGATCGATCGAGCAAAAATTAACATAAAATACTACTCAAACTATGAATAATAGATTAGTAAACGATAAAAGTTACAATGTTGTCACATTAATTCAACCTGATAACCAGCAAAAAACGATTCAAGTCAGAGAGAATGAATACATTAATGATGCGGCAACAAATTATGGTATTAGTTTACCTTCGTCTTGTAATGCAGGAGTTTGTGTTACTTGTACAGCAAAACTAGTTAAAGGCAATGTTATTCACGATCATGATTTTTTGCAACCGAATGAAGAAGACGCAGGATTTATCTTGACTTGTCGAACTTTGGTAACTTCTGATTGCACGGTTATCACTCATCAAGAAGAAGCTTTGTTAAATTTATAAAAATCGCCTCCTACAAACTCATTTTCCGATTAAAAATCGTAATCTAAAATCAGTAAGTTCTGGTGAATTAGTTAAAATAGACTCATAATCCTATTAAATGCTAAAAACATTTGTTAGCTGTATAACTAACTTAAAATATTGGTTTTGACTAATCCAATAATTGTGGTGATGACTCACCTAGCATGGGTGAAACAGGATAAGAAATATCATATTGAGCAAATGCTTGTTTTGCCCTTTTCGTTAAATCTGTCTGATAAATAAATTCATCTCTAGCATCTATTGGGTAACATTTTAGTTTGAAATGGCTTCCCCAAGGTTTTTCTGCCATTACGATTAATACAGGTAAACTAAGTTGAGTATATTTACTCGTGTAAGCTACTTTATACAAAATATTTGTAACTCGATCGACATCAACTTGATGTGCTAGATAAAAATTAACGACTGTTTGGGCTTCCACATCACCTTTATTGGCATTAGAAATCGCTTCTGTCCAAATTTTATTATGGGGAATTGTGACGAGATTATCACTAGGAGTTTGGATTAAAATTCCTCTTAAGCCATAATTAGTGATTTCACCATAATAACCTGCTATTTTAACTCGATCGCCTACTTGATAAGGAGATTCAAATAAAGCAATAATACCTGCAATTAATGAGCTAGCATAATCTTTAAAGGCAAACCCTAATGCTACAGCAACCGTACCAGTTACAGTCAGTAAATTATTTGGAGATAAATTCAAATATAAATTGAGTAATATTACTAGTGCCAACCCAACGACAAAAGCACGCAAAAAAGGTAAGGATTGTTTAATTTTAAGGCGAAATTTTAAAGGTACTTTTTCTGATAACCAATTAATTAACTTATCGAGTGCCCACAATCCAATATAAACGATAATGAGAATAATTAACCCTTTAACTATTTTATATGTGGTAATTTTGGCGATAAGTTCGGTTGCTTTCTCAAGATTTTTCTTTTCATCTTGAGCAGTTTGAGCAGTTTGAGCAAAAAAATAGAGCGAAAATATAAATTTTGTGGTCAAATAGTTAGCCATATTCAACATTATTCGTTTTTATCCTGCAATCAGAAAATTATTATTAGTCAAATCTCTTTTTAGTTGTGGGTAATGAGCGGGATTAATCGTTAATACTTGCTGTTTTTTCTCGACAATACCGAGAGTGGATAAATTTTGGACTTGATTTTGTACCCTCATTTTAGTTTCACCCAAACTTAAAGCTAATTGAGACAAAGTCATTTGCTGATGAATACACAAAGAAAATAACAAATAACGTTCATTTTGGCTCAGTGTTGGTAAATTAGGAAAAGTCGCCTTTTGTAAAAAAACACGTTGAGAAATCACTGCAGTTGATTGCGAGCGATCGTTATTTGATGTTGATTCGGCTTCATCTTCCTCATCTTCTTTTTCCGTACCGAAAGATAATAACCATAATCTAGAGGCAACAGGACCTAAACCAAGGGAAATTCGAGCTAAGTCTTCAAAATAGCTTTTTTCTAAGGGAGAATCCCAATTATCAGAATCTTGCTCTTCATCTGATTCATCCGATTCATTTGATTCATAGTTATATTCAAAATCGATCGTTTTGGTGACAGGATTCAACCATTGTTTGATTTCAAAATCTTTTAATTCAGGTAAAAAAAGTGTTTGTGTGAAATAGTCACTCACATGACAAACAACATCTAAATATTTCCACGCCCAAGTATTGCAACCGATTAACCAAAATTGCGATCGATCTTTAAATAACAATTCTTCTAAATATTCGATCGTATCTAAACCATCAACACACCGCAAAAAACATTTACTTAAATCGGGAATAGCGATCGCTTTAAATGAATTAGATTTTTCTTCTTCTTCTTGGTGTTGTAGTTTTTCTATTTCGCTTATAAACTCAGATTTTATTTGACTATGCTTATCGGGGCGATTGTGCCAGCCAAAAGATTGTAGCTGTAAAGATTTTTCTTGTTGCCAATTGTCTAAAACTTCGGTAAATATTTGTTCAAAAGATTCGTTCGGGCTACCTAAAATGACTAAACTATTAGGTGCATTATCGTTTTCTTGCCAACGTTCGATCGTCTCCGATATTTTAGAACTGATTAACTCTAAATAAATTGGCGGAATTGGTAAAAGTGCAATTTTTTGATTGAGATTGTCTAGTTGTGAATAAGGAAGAGGATTGAGACTTTCTTTATTGACTTGAGCTTCTAATTCAGTTGCTTTAACTTGTAATTGATTTTGTGCCTTCGGAAGCCAATTTCTAATTTTAGTTAACCAAAATTTTAAATCCCAGCCCATTATTGAATCCTACTACATCTAACTAATGACTACGTTATCACAAACCAATAAAAAAGACTAAAAAAAGGCGAATTAGCTTCGCCTCTAGTAAATAAGTTAGATAAATATGTCTAACAATTTATTTTCTAATTTTTTTTGCCATGTTGCGGAACATATCCATGTTACTGTCAGCACTAGGTCTTTTTTTCGGTGTACTTGGAGTTGGTGCAGATGGTGCAGGTTGAGATTTTTGAACCGGTTGAGTCGGCTGAGTAGGTTGGAAACTTTGAGCCGGCTGAGTAGGTTGAAAACTTTGAGAGTTATTAAAACTACTGTTAGATGTACCGTTAGAAGGTTTATAATCACCAAATGTAGCTGGATCACTAACAGCATTTTTTTTGGCTTTTTGTACCGAAGAAAGTGTAGAAATAGATTCGCCACCATCAGGATTACCAATTGTTTTGACAAATGTTCTTCTTACTGTTTTGGCAGTACGCATATAGTCGATGTCGCCATATGTTTTAGAATCATCTGAACTTAAGAAATAAGCGTCTTTAGATTGTTGTTTTTTGTTTTTGTTACCGAATAAGCCAAAAAAACCAGCCATGTGATTTGTTACTCCTATATATCGTATAAGTTTTTTTATTATTTCATTATGTCAACTATCATAACATAATGTTACGCTTACCAAAATCATATCAGACAAATTTTTCAGCTACTTGGTTAGTAATTTAGAACTAGACAATTAAAGCTTATTTGTTTACTTTTCTTCATCAGTTTGCTACCGAATAATTATTAATCTTAATAAATCACGATAACGATAACAAAAAAAAGATTTTGTCTTGATAAAACCTGATAATGATTAATCTAACCAAAGAATTACTTAATTTTCAATGATTAGTAATTAATAATTGGTGATTAACTATTCTTATCCCCAGTACAAATACCCAACAAGTATAATAGAAAATAAAGATAAAATAAAAATAAAGGTTTAATTCATGGTTGCAACTCCGGTAAAAACAGCACCACGTTTGACAACTCAAATAGATGTTATTGCACCCGATACAACGACTATTCGTTCTCTAGATTGGGATCGCGATCGTTTTGATATTGAGTTTGGTTTACAAAATGGTACTACCTATAATTCTTATGTGATTGAAAGCGAAAAAAACGCACTTGTTGATACTTCTCATCTCAAGTTTAAACAATTATATTTTGATGCCTTAAATCAAGTAATTGATCCCTCAAAATTGGATTATTTAATAATTTCCCATACTGAACCTGATCACAGTGGTTTGGTGAAAGATTTATTAGCGATCGCACCAGAAATCACGATCGTCGCTTCTAAAGTAGCAATACAGTTTTTAGAAGGATTTATCCATCAAGACTTCAATAAACAAATTGTTAAAAATGGCGACCAAATCGATCTAGGTAACGGTCATATCATCGAATTTATCAATGCCCCTAACTTACATTGGCCAGATACTATCTTTAGTTATGATCACGGTACACAAGCTCTTTTTACTTGTGATGCTTTTGGTTTACACTATTGCAGTGCCGATATTTACGACAAAAATTTGACCGATATTGAAGCTGATTATCGTTTTTATTATGACTGTTTGATGGGACCAAATGCTCGATCGGTTTTATCGGCAATGAAACGGATGTCTGCATTAGGTGAAATTTCTTTGGTAGCTAATGGACATGGACCTATTTTAAAATATAACTATCAAGAACTTTTAAACCGTTACCAAACATGGAGTAAAGAGCAAACCAAAGGTAACAAGATTATCATTGTTTTTTATGTCTCCGATTATGGCTATAGCGACAGACTTTCTCAAGCCATCGCCAAAGGAGTAACCAAAACAGGAGTAGAAGTCGAGATGATTGACATCAATGCTACTGATATACACGAAATCACCGCTATTACTAGCTCAGCGGCGGGTATTATCTTAGGTATGCCTCCTTTATCAAATAATGATAATAACCAGATGAGTAATAAAATAGGGACGATTTTAGCTAGTGTCAAATCAAAGCAAACCTTCGGTTTGTATGAGTCTTATGGTGGAGATGATGAACCGATTGATCCAATTGCCTCTAAACTAAGAAACTTAGGTTTAAACGAAGCCTTCGCCCCCATTAAGATTAAAGAAACTCCCCACTCTAATACTTATCAAATTTGTGAAGAATCAGGAGTTGACTTAGGGCAAATTTTCAGTCAAAAAACTAAGATCAAAAAAGTAAAATCTGTTGATAACGACTTAAGCAAAGCCATGGGGCGTTTGAGTGGTGGTTTGTATATTATTACCGCATCAAAAAGTGAAACAAAAGGGGCGATGTTGGCTTCTTGGGTAAGTCAAGCAAGTTTCTCTCCACCCGGTTTTACCGTGGCTGTGGCTAAAGATAGAGCGATCGAGTCTTTGATGCAAGTTCATGATACTTTTGTTCTAAACATCTTAGAAGAAGGTAACTATCAAGGCTTAATGAAACACTTCCTTAAACGTTTCCCACCTGGTGCCGATCGATTTGAAGGAGTTAAAACTAAAACGGCAAATAACCAATCACCAATTTTAATAGACGCTTTAGCCTATTTAGAATGTACTGTTGTTAGTCGTATGGATTGTGGAGATCACTGGATTGTTTACTCACAAGTGACAGATGGTAGAGTTTCCAAACCCGACAATATCACCGCCGTACATCATCGTAAAGTCGGTAGTTACTATTAAGTTAGGGAATAGGGAATAGGGAATAGGGAATAGGGAATAACAAGAATAACTGTTCATTGTTCTCTCTCTCTTTACCCTTTGACCTTTAATATATTATGAATAGTTATTATAATTTACAACAAATAACCGAACCAATTAATCAAGCTAAACCTGAAATAAAAACGATCGTCGAGCAAGTTTTACAATTAGAAAAAGAAAAACTTAGCCAAAAAAGTCTTCGTCATATTAATGACGATATTTTACAGATTATCAAACAAAATATCCAGTGAAAATTATTAGCATTCAATTATTTAATTTTCGTCAGTTTTATCACGA
Organism: uncultured cyanobacterium; assembly: GCA_963710605.1. Taxonomy (GTDB): domain Bacteria; phylum Cyanobacteriota; class Cyanobacteriia; order Cyanobacteriales; family Cyanobacteriaceae; genus JAALKG01. Next base: position 241,534 of record CAVQBA010000004.1, on the reverse strand, counting down.
AACACCAATTATTAACTTCGGTAATGGAAAAGAAAACACAACCATCATTCACGGTAATAACGGTTCGGGTAAAACGACTATTTTGAATGCTTTTACTTGGGTATTATACGAAGAATTTACAGGGGCGTTTAATGAGCCTAAATCATTAATTAATAAAAGAGCGATAAGAGAAACCGCTGATGGTGAATCTCTAGAATGTTATGTCGATATTGTTTTTGAACATGATTTTAAAACATATCAATTAAAAAGAAAATTTCGGGGTTATCTTCACAAACATAAACCCTTAGAAGTTACGAAAACGCAATTATTTATGATGGTTGCTGATGATGATGGTAAATGGAAACATCCTTCGCAACTACCTCAAGATATTATCGAAAAGATTCTACCTCGAAGTTTATATCAATATTTCTTTTTTGATGGTGAACATATTGATCATCTTTTAAGAGGAGAAAAGAAACAAAAAATAGCCGAAGACACTAAAGAGTTAATCGGAATCAAAATTTTAGAACAATCGATTAATCATCTCAAAAAAGCCGAAAAAACTTTACATACAGAATTAACTGAATTAGGCGATTTAGAAATTAAAAAATTAGTTCAAGAAAAAGAAAAACAAGAAAATAAAAAACAAAACAATCTTAAAGATGAAAAATTAATCATTCATCGTTTAAAAAAGCTAGAACAAGAAAAAGATAAATTAACTCAAGAAATGTTAATTATCAGTGGGATTGAAAAATTACAACAACTCAAACAAAGACTATTACAAGAAGAAAAACAATTAAGACAACAACTTATTGATGGTAAACAAACGATCAAAAAAAAGATTTCGACTCAAGGATATTTAGTTTTTTCCTCCTCAGCTAGCCAAAAATTTCAGCAGTTAATTAATCAACTAAAAAATCAAGAAAAGACACCTTACAATGGAATAGAAAAACAATTTATTCAACAACTGTTAGAACAACAAAAATGTATTTGTGGACATGATTTGATTCCTGAAACAGATAGCTACAAACAAGTTGATAAATGGCAAGAAAAAGCAACAGAGATAAAAACAGAAGCAACAATAATTAGACTAGAAAGCCGAGTAAATTTATTTCCTCCACAATTAAATACATTCTGGCAAGAAATTAATCAATATAAAACGAATCTTAATCAATGGCGTACTAAATTAAGTGAAGTGGAAAATAAATTAGATGATTTAAACGAACAATTACGTCAATATCCAGACCAAAATATTCAGCAAACTCAGAAAAAACTAGACGAAATAGAACAACATATCAGACAACTGACTTTAACTCAGGGAGAAATAAATATTCAAATAGAAGAAATAGACGAAATATTAATTAGCTTAGATAAACAAATACAAAAACAAGAAATTAAAGCCGAAAAACAAAAACTAATCGTACGTCGTATTACCGCCGCTCAAGACTCAATTGATTGTCTGTCGCAAGTAAAAAAAAGATTAGAAACACAATTTAGAATTGCCTTAGAAAAAAGATTACAAGAGATTTTTCAAGAAATTTCTTTCACTCCTTATCAACCTTATTTAAGTGAAAACTACGAAATAAGTTTAAGTGAAAATACAGCAGGAAAAAAACAATTAGTAGCCGCTTCTACAGGAGAAAATCAAATTTTAAGTTTGTCTTTAATTGGAGCGATTATTGATATGGTCAGGGAATGGTCACAACAAAGTAGTTTGATGGGTTTAGATTCAAGTAAATTTCCGATCGTCATGGATAGCCCTTTTGGTAGTTTAGACGAAATCTATCGTCGGCAAGTTGCTAAATCACTTCCGCAATTAGCTAATCAATTAATTGTTTTAGTTACCAAGACGCAATGGCGTAACGAAGTAGAGCAAGAAATGAATCCTTATCTGAGCAAACAATACATTTTAGTTTATCATTCGCCTAAAAAAGATTGTCAGTTAGATTCGATCGTACTTAACAACACAGAATATCCTTTAGTCAAGAAAAGTGATGATCAATTTGAATATACCAAAATCATTACTGTGGAAAATTAAATCGATCGAGATATCAAAGTTTGCATAGATTTATTAATAGTTACTTCTGAGATAAGTGATAAGATTTTGAACTATGGTTTATGATTGAAACCTTTAAGGACTATTCCTTTCGATAGTTTAGAACAGAATAATATATAACTTTAGATAGAGTAAAGTCAGGAATCGATAACATAACATAGTAAATGTAAGTTGAATAAAAAACTTAAAAAAACAAAGTTTAATAACTCACAAAAATAATTAAATAAGGAGAACAGATTTATGAGTATTGAAGATAGAGCTAAAGCAACAGCTAAAAACGTCGAAGGTAAAGCACAAGAAGCTTTAGGTAATGTAACCGGAGATACCAAGGATAAAGCAGAAGGTAAAGCAAAACAAGCACAAGCTTCTACCGAACATGCTAAAGAAGATGTGAAAGATAAAGCAAAAGATGTCATCGACTAATTAACAATTTAATTTAATAATTAGCAAAAAAGTATAGGAATTAACTACTCCTATACTTTTTTTTGTTTAAATTAATAACACATCATTGATACTATTACAATAAAAATATGAATACTAATCCAGAGCAAATCAATAATACCGAGTATCAAGCAAAAGTAGTCCCAGAAAAAGCGGTAGCTAGTACTAATCCTCTCGATAATTCGAGTAATGGCGATAAAGACTATCACAATGTAGAAGAAATAGCTTCTGATATGGGTGTAGAAGTTGATGATAACGAGGAACTTTCGATGGTCGATCGTTTAAAAGCTAGAGATGACGCAAGATAAACTAATATTTACTTATTAGTTATTTTACAGTGAGATGGTAGAGGTAAGAACATCATGGTTCGAGAAGTTAGCAAGATTTGGTTGTTTGACAAAAGGATTAGTTTATTTTCTTCTTGGCTTACTTTGCTTTCGACTAGCTTTTGGAATCAGTTCAGAAACAGCCGATAGTCGAGGTGCATTGAGGTTAATTGCAATCCAACCTTTGGGTAAACCTATCTTACTAGTTGTAGCAGGAGGTTTGTTTTGTTATGCCTTTTGGCGACTATTTGAGGCGTTTAGTCCTTACGGTTTTGAATTTAAAAAAAAGAAAATTTTTAAAAGGATCAGTTATATTTGTAGTGGAATTAGCTATGGTGGCTCGGCTCTTACCGCTCTTAAAATAATTCTTAATTTAGATGAAGATGATCTTGATTCAACAGCAGATTTAACAGCTCGACTCATGTATCAGCCATTCGGTCAATTTTTGATTGGATGTATTGGCACTGGGGTTATTGGTGTTGGTTCTTTTTTTTTCTATCGTGCCTTTAACAAAAAACTTTCTTATGAGTCTAATTTAAAAGAAGATAAAAACAGCAAATATCTGACAGTAACTACCGCAATTAGTAAATTTGGCTTTACTGCCCGTGGAGTGATCTTTATTTTGATTGGCTTTTTTTTAATTGAATCAGCAAGACAATTCAATCCTGAAACTGCCGCAGGCTTGGACCAAATATTAGAACTTATCGCTAGACAACGTCAAGGTAAAATTTTACTAAGTGTGATCGGTTTAGGTTTAATTTCCTATAGCTTTCATATGTTTATCGAAGCGAAATATCGTGACTTTTCTCGACTAAGAAAAAAAGCAGCAGATTTTATTGCTGTAGATGAAATTTAATCAACTATTATCAAATTATCAATTATGGGTTTATTTAATCATATTCTAGATGCGATCGACAATCCTCAAGCAGAAGCAAATCCTTCGCAATTATCAGGTATCCTCAACACGGTTAATACTCTTGGACGAAACAGTAAAGCTAATCCTGATTCTATTCAATCAGCAATGTCTGTAGTTGGTAAATATACCAAAAATGCACTAAGACAACAACGTCAACGAAGAGGGCAAGCAGGGGTTGAAAATTTAATTTCTCAATATGGTGGTACTAACCCCAACAATCAAATCGTACGGACTCTTTTCTCCGCACCTCAACTACAAGGCTTAATGAGAGAAATAGAAGCTAGAACAGGAATGAGTCATGGTACAGTACGAAAAATATTACCATTTTTAGTCCCTTTGGTCCTAAATCTACTTAAAACAGGTAACAGAGGTAATACTATGGGTTCTAATATCGGTGCTGGTATGGGTTCTAATTCTGTTTTATCAGGTTTTTTAGATACTGATGGTGATGGTGATGTTGATGTAGCTGATGCTCTTAAATTAGCCAGAAGATACATGTAAGAGAATTGAGAATTGAGAATTGAGAATTGAGAATCAGATCGTTTATAACTAACTTTTCATTTATCACTTCTCACTTCCTACTTCTCGTTAGTAAGTATGTTGGCAATTATAATTAATTAATAAAATGGATTCTGAAAACTCAAAAAACCCTAACCTATGGCAAATCAAACTTCTGTATGATAGTGATTGCCCTTTATGTGTCAGAGAAGTTAATTTTCTGCGTAAAAAAGATGCAGGTAGAAATAAAGTCGTTTTTGTGGATATAGCCGACGATGATTATTCTCCTGCTGAAAACGCAGGTATTGATTATCAAATGGCGATGGATAAAATTCACGCTATTTTAGATGGTGGTGAAGTTGTTACTAATATAGAAGTCTTTCGCCGTGTATATGAAGTACTAGGTATGGGTTGGGTTTATAGTTTTAGCAAAGTACCTATTTTAGGTAAGATAGCCGACAAAATATATGGTATCTGGGCAAAGTATCGTTTAAAAATGACAGGTAGAGAAGATATAGTTACTTTAGTTGCCCAAAGAAACAAACGTTTGGCTTCTTCTGGGAAACTTACCTGTCAATAACATCTTTTTTTTTGAGTAATAATCGATCAATCGATTCAATCGTTATTTCTTAACAACTTAAGACAAATTAAATCGACAATCCTAATTTTAAACCGTACATCGCATGGGCAACCAAAATTAATAACGCAGTGCTACCTATATAAGCGTGTGTTGTCCGTAAACTAGCTTTATTTCCTCCGAAGCCAGTTAATGAGATTAATCCATTTAAAGCTAATAAACCTATAACTGTTGAGCCAGTCCAAAAATGGACGCTTGAAAAAATAGGCTCTCCTTGCATAATTAAAGACAAAATACCTCCACTATATCCTAAGGTGATAAACAATAATAACATTGGTGCTATTTTGCGGTGTCCTTCTTTACTTTTACCAACAACTTCTGTCTCGTTAGCTGTACGAATTTTCCATCCTGTAATACCAGCAAAAGTACCGACAACAAATATAACGATTGCCATCATTAATGGATGTCCCCAATGAACGATCGATTCAGGAGTACCTAAACCCGAAAAAACATCCGCCACTGGTTGTAAAAATTCTCTGATCGTTTCTTTCATAAATTCTAATTATCTTTAATATAACTTAATACACATTTTAGTATAGCGATTTTGGGTGCTTGAGTCAGATTAATGTAGAGATTCAATCATGAGCAATCAAAAAGAGAAAACACCGAGAAGCGATCGAAAAATATGGTTTGACACCTCAATATCGTCGATCTTTTTCTCCTTGCAAAAATTATCTACTCCAACAAACAAAATTGCTATAGTTTAATGATTCAATATATAGTCATTTCAATCAAGATTGCAAGATATGTATGAAGGAACAATTATTACCAATGGCGATTACGATAAAAAAACAGGAAATGAAGCTATTAGTAATGGTAATGCACAATTAGTTTCTTATGGTCGCTTATTCATTGCTAATCCCGATTTGCCAAAACGTTTTATGGTGACTGCCGAATTAAATCAAGCTAATCCAAAAACTTTTTACGGCACTGGCGGTGATAACGAAACCGAAAGATATACTGATTATCCTTTCTTAGACTGAATTTAGGATAAAACCTCGCAAATTTGATTATATTTGGCTCAATAATTATTGTTGTCATCAATCTAACTTAAAGATATCTAAATTCATTTCAGATGACAGCCCTTCCCCTTAGAAAAAGGAACTTACCGAAAGCAAATGTAGCAAGTTTAATTTGAATTGTTATTAATTGGTGATCATAAAACTAATTAAATTAATCTTACGTACTATAATTATTCTCAAAGAAATTATTTTTTGAAAAACTAAAAAGATTAGTTACTATGGTTGAATCATCTTCCCGTCGGCAGTTTCTTCAAGTAGGAACAATTGTCGGTTTGGCATTTATCACGAAAGATTTTGTTTCTCCTCCAATTGCTAAAGCTGATTCTAACTCCATAGATAAATATCATCTATTTTTGCCTTATCAAATTGCTAAATATGGGGGAAAGCAAAATCTAATCTTGAAAAACGGAGACACTTATTCATTGGATATCCCTAGCAGAATATCCGAAAATCAAGAATTACCTTTTGATTATAATCATCAGAGAATCAATGTAATTTTACATAGTCTTTACGAAAATGAGTATAATAATCTCGAAAATAAGTATAGCTTTCATCGTCAAGTGAATGATGCTATCAATAAATCGAAATTTATGTATAGTAATACTAGTGAATATTGTAAGTTAGCTGATACTAGTGAAAATTGTCAATTAACTTTGCAATATTTGGAAACTGGTAAGCCGATATATTTAGAAAATTTATCTTTGCTTGATTATATCGTTTCCACCTCAAAATTAGACGAGAAAATTATTAAGCGTTATCAAATAGCAAGTAATAATTATAAAATCTCCTTGATTGAAGATCGATTGTTCCCAGCATTAAAGAAATCACAATATGAAAAAACAGACAGAGAAAATATTTCAACTACATACTGGTATGTTAAATCGTTACAGCCTGTAACCAGTTTTGAATTACTCGATATATTAAATGATATTATTGCTAATCAAGTTGATTTACCTCTTGAGTTAAAAATTTTTTACAGCCAAGCAAGTGCCATCTCTCGTGCTTCTACTGTAGATATTTTTGTTTCTAATTTTATTGAATCAGAAACTGACAATTACGATCGTAAACTTGAAGTTTATCAAAATCTGAGAGACGGTGAAGAAATTAGCGAAGAACAAAAGCTGACTTTGGAAGATTTAACCAAAGACATAATTAATTCTGAGACACTACCTCAAGAAGTTCAAGCAACTTATTTATTAACTGTTCAAGAATTTCAAGGAGAAGATTGGGGTGTTGACACTCAAAAAGTTCTAGACATTTTCAATCGATATCAAGAAGTTAAAGAAAGTGCCAAAGACAGTTTTAAAAACGGTAAAGCTCTAAGTAGTGAAGCTCTACCATTAGTTTCTCGAGGTTTATCAGCTCTAGGTGTAAAAGCGGGTACAGGTGCGGCTGTTAGCACACTTACTGGTGCCGCCGCAACTAATGCAACTCTGGCTTGGTTGGGTGGAGGTTCAGTTGCCGCAGGAGGTGCAGGTATGCTCGGAGGTTTGGTTGTTGTTACTGGTGGTGCGGCTTTAGTTGGTGCGGCAGGTGTTTTATCCTTAATGGCTATATCTGAGATGGATGGTGAGGATCGGATAAATTTAATTAAAGCGGGAATTACAAGTGTATTTGCAGGAACAGGTGCAGTTGGTTTAGCTTGGTTAGCGGCTTCTTCTTTGGGAGTAGCAGGAAGTGCAACAGGTGCGGCGGCGATTAGTAGTACGATAGCCGCTTTAGGTGGATTGAGTGTTATGACGGGAGGAGCTTCATTAGTTGCTTCTGTAGCGGCGGGTTTTCTGATGGGGTCTTTATCAAGCAGTAATAAAAAAAGAGATAACGATATTTTACATAAATTAGAAATTTATAGCTATATCGCCGCAAAAAATAATAATGATCCGTTCGTTCAATATATTGAAAAAAACTTCGATCCTACATCATACAAAGATGATAAATTACATGAATTTTATTTTGCGGCAGATCTTGATTTAGAAACATTAACTAGTGCGATGAATACTGTTGCTAAAAAAACTTCTTTTGAAGTTGATGAAAAAATAGTCGTTTTCATTGACTGTACGACAATGGATGAGTTGAAAGAAGGAATCATCTTAACTAATAAAAGATATATGGATTACACCATTATGGATGGATATATCTATTTTAATGACATTACGTATCAATCTTTGACAAAGGCTATAGCATCTGAGAGTGGGCGAAAGTTATGGGTTGAAGATGCTAAAGATGTTAAATATGTTCAAGAAAAGTTTGCCAATTTTTTGTTAAAACTAAAACAAGAAAAGTTAGCCTTATCAATTTAATTATCAGCAAAATTGATCTGTTGATTGTTGATAAGCATTTTATCTTTAAGTGAAATATCTTCACCCCAGATTATAAAATGAAATCTTTTAAATATTTTCAATGTAGGGGTGTAAGGCTTACACCCCGATCGATTCTGGTAAGGAGTCTATGATCAAAATCTCAATCAGCAGGAGCATTATTCGATATATTATTATCCGAATCTAAAACAGAATCATCAAGGGCTTTTTTCGCTACTTTAGTTACATAAACAGTGACGGCAACAGTAGCAATAAAACCAATAATCCGAATTGCCCATTGAGCGATCGGATTTGCTTCTGCTGTACCTGCACCAAGGGTAGCGAGGTTTCCTGCTAATGAACCAATATAAACATACATAATCGTACCGGGAATCATGCCGACTGAACCAAGTACATAATCTTTAAGAGAAACTCCTGTCACACCATAAGCATAATTAAGTAAATTGAAAGGGAAAATGGGAGATAAACGAGTTAATAAGACAATTTTCAAACCTTCTCTACCTACTGCTTCATCGATCGCTTTAAATTTTTGATTTCCTGCTATTTTCTTAGCTACCCAACCACGAGCGATATATCTACCGACTAAAAAGGCTAAGGTTGCTCCTATAGTTGCACCGATAAAGACATAAATCGAACCTAAACCAATGCCAAAGACTACACCTGCCCCTAATGTTAAAATTGAACCGGGTAAAAAAGCAACCGCGGCAACGATATAAATAACTATAAAAGCGATCGCACCGACTGCTCCTAAATCAGTAATCCATTGTAAGGCATCAATTAACCATGCTTGAGGATTAAAACCTCCACCTGTTGATTCTTGAGCTAAAGCAGGATTAGTATGAGCTGTCAAAACGATAACGAAAGTTACTAAGACTAAAGTTAATTGACGTTGAAAAGGTTTGAGTTGAAAATGTTTCATAATTAATATTTTATTGTTAATATTTTTTATTAATAGTTAATAATTTGTAGTTTAGTCTTGATCTAAGACATTTTCTTTTAAAGTTTTCTGGACAATATTAGTTGTATAAATAACCATTGCTACAGTTGCGATTAATCCTAAAAAACGCATTATCCAAATTGAAGTTTGTATTTCAGGATTAGCCGTATAATTATCTGAATTAAAATCACTAATATCAGTAATTAAAGAGCCTATATAAACATACATAACTGTACCGGGGATAATTCCTAACGAACCAATTACATAGTCTTTTAAGCTTATTTGAGTTATGCCGAAAAAATAGTTAAGTAAATTAAAAGGAAATAAGGGGCAAAGACGAGTTAAAAAAACAATTTTCCAGCCTTCTGAGGCTACTGCACGATCTATTTTTTCTAACTGAGGATATTTTTTAAATTGCTTATTCACCCAGTCTTGACAATAATATCTTCCTAACCAAAAAGCGGATATTGCCCCAAGAATCGCCGCAATAAATACGAGAATACTACCTAAATATAAACCGTAAAAACAACCACCCTTGATGGTTAAAATTGAACTTGGGATTAAAAGTAGAGTACTCAGATTATAAATCAAAATAAATAACAAATAACCCCAGTAACCTAATTTTTCTACTTGAGTTAAAGACATTTCCCACAGTGTTTTTACATCAAGTAAAACGATCGCAGAAATTGTCAGAATTAAAATAATAGCGAATAAAATTAGGTTTTTTTTCATAAAATTTCAAGATAATAATTAGTAATTGAGACTTTAAATTCTTAACTCTTAACTCCTAACTGTTAACTCTTAACTCTTGATAAGCTCAACTATTTTAGTTTAAAATAAGTAACTTAAAAGAAATTGAAAACAAAATGATGAAATTCTCATTATTTATTTATTAAACTTTATGGCTAAACCGAAGCGTAAACCATCACTTAACAATAATCGAGATCGTTCTCCTCGTATCAAACCAGAAACTAATAATAACGATCGTTCTTTTCGTACTCAACCAGAAACTAACTTTGCGGACAATAGTAATAATCAAGAAGAAGATATAATTTATGGTGTTCATTCAGTTTTAACAACTCTCGAGAGCGATCGACAACTACACAAAATTTATGCTACTAGTAAAATAGCTTATGACGATCGTTTCAAATCTTTATTAGACTCAGCTAAAGCTAACGGAGCGATACTGGATATTGTTGATGTTAAACGCCTCAATCAAATTACTAATTTTGCTAACCACCAAGGAATAGCGGTAATTGTTGCACCTTATAATTATGTTGAAATTGACCAATTGATTGCCTCTGCTAAATCGCAGTCAGATAACCCGGTGATTATTATTGCTGATAGTATAAGTGATCCTCATAATTTAGGAGCGATTATCCGTACAGGTGAAGCGTTAGGTATGCAAGGGCTAATCATACCCCAAAGACGTTCTGTCAGCGTCAATTCTACCGTAATGAAGGTCGCTGTGGGTGCATTAGAGTATTTTCCTGTCGCTAGGGTGGTTAATCTTAATACAGCAATCAAACAGCTAAAAGAAGCGGGGTTTTGGATTTATGGCACAACGATGGATGGCGAAGCTATCTCAAAAACAAAACTCACAGGAGCGATCGGTTTAGTGATAGGCTCAGAAGGGAAAGGATTAAGTCAATCAATCACCAAAAGTTGTGACTTTTTAGTTTCTATTCCGATGAAAGGAAAAACACCTAGTCTTAATGCTTCAGTTGCTACTGCTATTTGTCTTTATGAGATTCGTCGTCAGTCAGATAATTAGTTGAAGATTGGAAGTTAAACGCTAATACTAACTGTCAATTGTCGATTATTCACTTTCACGATTCATTCTTCTTAGTTGAGCTTTAGAGTATTTATTAGATTGAGGATAACCTAATGAACGAATTTTTTGATGTTTACGATCGGCTTCTTTTTCCTTTAATTCACTATAATCTAACCAATCAATACAATTAACAGGGCAAGTATCGATCGCTTCTTGGACTAATTCTTCATTATCCCCATTTTGATTAAAAACTCTCGCTCTACCATAATTAGCTTCTACGTAAAAAGTATTAGAAGCCACATGAGCACAATTCCTACAACCAATACAAGTCACCTCGTCAACATAAACACCTTTTTGTCTGATTTGACCACCTAACTCTGGCTCTAATCCACTGCGTTGAGGATTATCTCGGAAAATACCACCTAACTCTGGCTCTAAACCGTTTGATGATTGTTGTTCGGGATTAAACATAATTTTAATAATTGATAATTTTAATAATTGATAATAAAATACAGTAGTCCAAAATTATATAGCTAGATTAGAAATAGGGAAATTAAGATTTAACAACTAAGTTTAATCAGAATTATTTTTTTTACTTCAGTGACTTGCGAATTATTAAGGATTACTGTATTTGATGATTATTAATCAATCATGTTTTAACATGATATTCTATAAATCGATCGAGTTATTAACTCCAACGTTGAACAACCAAACGAATTGAACCATCTTCGTTATTTTGTTGTTCGGTTACCGCAAAACCTTGAGATAAAGATTCATTTAAAACGGTGTCTAAAGCATAACCTTGAGTCACACGTTGTAAAAACCCATCCACAGTCCAAGGTTGTTGCCAGTATTGCATATCAGCTACTAGCTCATATTCTGTTCCATTCCAGCTAAACCCGATATCATAGTTATTGTCTTGCTCAATAACTAATTGGGCTTGAGTAGTGTTTCCTTGATACCCTCTGACAGCGAATGAGCCTTTTTTCCAATCAACACCTAGTTTGTCTAAAGATGCTGTTAAAGATTTTAGATTACGAATTTGTGTTTTTATACTACTAAAATGTGACATAAGATTAAGTGTTACTAAAGTTAATTAAATCTGAGAAAAAAAGAGAATTATATTTAAAAGTTTACCAAGTTTGATTATGAATTTGATGCTCAGTTTCTACTTTTTGCTCAAAATACTCTCCTGTATGTTGTTGTGAGACAACTCTTCCTAATTGAGCTTCGATCGCCGCAGTTACTTCTTGGCAAGATTTACCAACGATTCCTGTAACTTTTTCTTTTACTCTACCATCGGGATAGATAATAAATTCTAATGTCTCCATCGCCATAGATTTGTCTTTCCTCCAAGTTTGAATATCGTTACAAACTATTTTCTCAAATTTTAGCCTAATTTATTTTAATTTTGAGTAAGCGATCGATATATATTGCCTAAAGAAAAATATTATTAACAAAAGTTAAATAATCAAACACAAACAAAAATTCTTCAAAACTATGTTAGCAAAAATGGTGATTACGATCGCATTAATAATGAGTATTGTCAATTATTAATTATCTTTGTAATTAAGTATCAGAGACTTTGATGACATCATCTAGGGGTAATTCTAGACGGGTAGCAATATCCTCCACACTCATACCCAATTGTCTTAAAAGAGGAACAGTTTTTAATTTTCCCTGTTTTTCTCCTTCTAATTTTCCTTGTTTTTCAATTTCTGCCATTTTATCAAGGTATATTTGTCTTAAGCTCATGATTAATGTTTCATCCTCCTTAATTAATCCTTGTTTATTTCTCTGTTTTGTTTCTAGTTTATCTAACAATCCATACACTAATTCCAATATAGTCTCTCGATAAGAGTTATTTACTGGTAGTGCCTTTAATTCCTCAATAGCTTTTACTTGAGTTTTACCTTTACCCAATATTCTTAGCCACAAAGTATTTCTGTTTTTTGGTAACTGATGAACTGCAACGATTCCTGTATATAGCCCTTGAGGTAAAAAGTAGATTCCTCTTTCCCAGTTTTCTCTAGCAATAGCATCAAATTCATTTCTTATTTTATCGGAGATAGTCGGAGTAATAATCCATAAAAAAGCTGGTTGCGATAGGTTTGTCCCTTCTTTTTTGGCTGATTTAATCAAATTTTGTTGTACTGTAATTAGCTTACTGATACAGTCTCTGATTTGATCACTATTAACCGCATTACGATAAACTTCAAGTAAGCAAGTAGTTTGAGCTAGTTTACCTAGTAATCCTAATGTTTCTGGGCTTGTAGGTACGGGTTTGGTAGGACTAAATAAGACATCAACTTCTCTTTTTTCACTCATTACATCTGCCGAAGGAGTGATAACACCATAATTTTTATACAGTTGGGGTAAGTATTCTTTAACAAATTCGTCGTGAGGAAATTGAGACATTAAGACTATTAAGGTATCTAAACTTTAGCCTATTTTATCAAACCAGCTTAAATTCCCTGAATTTGATTTTAATAATTATTCGATTATTAATATAACCTGGCTCATACTCATACAATCTTTAGTTTAAACTTAGTTAAAATAAGTTTTTAATACAATAAACCACATAGTAAATATATCAATGACTGATACTCAAGGAAAAGATTATAGTAAAGTAGAACTCGATCGAGAAGATAAAGGCTCTAAAGCCCGACAACTGTTGGGAATGAAGGGTGCATCGCAATCAAAAAATATCTGGCAGATTAGATTGCAATTAATGAAACCGATTACTTGGATTCCCTTAATTTGGGGTGTAGTCTGTGGTGCGGCATCTTCTGGTAACTATGTTTGGCGAGTTGAAGATTTTTTGATGGCTTTAACTTGTATGTTGATGTCAGGGCCATTATTAGCTGGTTATACTCAAACTATTAACGACTTTTACGATCGAGATATTGATGCGATTAACGAACCCTATCGCCCTATCCCTTCAGGTGCTATTTCTGTACCACAAGTTGTAACCCAAATTTTAGTTTTATTGTTTGCAGGTATTGCAGTCTCTTATGGTTTGGATGTTTGGGCTGGTCATGATTTTCCTGTTTTAACTTGTTTGGCTTTAGGTGGCTCTTTTATTGCTTATATTTACTCTGCACCACCATTAAAATTGAAAAAAAATGGTTGGTTAGGTAATTATGCTTTAGGCTCTAGTTATATTGCTTTACCTTGGTGGGCTGGTCATGCTTTATTTGGTGAGTTAAATTGGACTGTAGTAATCCTCACTTTGATTTATAGTATGGCAGGTTTGGGTATTGCTGTGGTTAACGACTTTAAAAGTGTTGAAGGTGATGAAGAATTAGGTTTGAAATCTCTACCCGTGATGTTTGGTGTTAATACTGCCGCTTGGATATGTGTAATTATGATTGATACTTTTCAAATTGCCATGGGAGGATATTTGATTTACTTACATCAAAATCTTTACGCCACAATTTTATTGTTGCTAGTAATTCCGCAGATAACTTTCCAAGATATGTACTTCTTAAGAGATCCTCTCAAAAATGATGTCAAATATCAAGCTAGCGCTCAACCATTTTTAGTTTTAGGTATGTTGGTGATGGGTTTGGCTTTAGGGCATTCTGTTTATTAATAATCAACCCCTCTATATCTCCCCTTGAAAGGGGAGACTTTAACTCATTACAAATTTATTTATTTGACTTACAAATGTGTTTATCAAGTTCCCCTCCTTTTAAAGGAGGGGTTAGGGGTGGTTATTTGAGGTTAGTTTTTAACTACGACTTCTCCGCCTTCTAAACCTAATTCTTCAAGCATAGCTCGATCGTCTTCAGGAGATTGACCTAAAGTCGTCAGATAATTACCAATTAACATAGCATTGATACCCGACTTTAAACCTTGACGTTGCCATTGCCCCATCACAGCTTCTCTACCACCTGCATAACGAAGAATTTGGGTGGGTAATATAAAACGGAAAATAGCGATCGCTTTAACTGCTTCTAAAGGAGTTAGTTTTTGTTGATCACCTAAAGGAGTACCTTCACGAGGATTTAAAAGATTGATCGGTACAGATTCTACTTCTAATTCAGCTAAAGAAAAGGCTAAATCGATTCTATCTGACCATGTTTCACCCATACCCATGATGCCACCCGTACAGGCTTCGATTCCTACCGATTTGAGGTTTTTAACGGTATCTACTCGATCTTGCCATGTATGAGTGGTAACGATTTTTTCATAAAAACTAGCAGAGGCTTCCAAATTATGATTATAACGAGTTACACCTGCTTCTTTTAGGGCTTGAGCTTGTTCTAAGGTTACTTCTCCTAAAGCACAACAGGGTTTTATACTAGTTTGCTCAATGATTTCTTTGACTGTATCTAAAATATCTTCAAATTCTTGACTTTGAGGACTATTGTATTTAATTCCTCTTCCTTGGGAAACCAAACAAAATCTTTTTGCTCCAGCACTTTCGGCGGCTTTAGCGTGGGTAAGGATTTCTTCTTTTGATTTTAGATTATAAACAGGGGATTTTTCGCCGGGATGATGAACAGATTGAGAACAAAAACTACAATTTTCGGAGCAGTTACCCGATTTGATATTAACGATGCTACACAAATCGACGATATTACCACAACATTCTTGACGAATACGATCGGCATTTTCACATAACAAAAGGATATTTTCTTCTCCTTCGATAGTTGCTAGTTGTAGAGCTTCTGATTTAGTGATACGATCGCCATTAATAATTTTACGACTTAATTGTTCTAACCACGATGTTAATGTGTTGTCTTGGGTTTCTGCTGATTGATTAATTGTGTTGACCACCAATTCTTCCCCTTTTATCTTCAATAATTTTTTGCACTTAGAAATTATACCAACGGACAGTTAACTATTAACGATCGAGAATTAATTATTAATAATATACAGCTTTAAGCTCTTAGCTATAGTTTTTTTGAGCAAATTTCCAAGTCTCTCCTTTGAAGGAGAGATTTAGAGAGGTTGAAGGAAATTATTTACTTTGCCATCAAAAGTACACAACTACGAGGACGAGCCCAATAAACATCTCCGTCTATCATAGTCGCATCTTCTAGATTGTCAAAATCATTAGGACTATCATTGTATGTATCGATAATACGATAAAAATTTTGTCCATCAGGTAATAAAGGTAACTCAAATTCCGTTGCTTCCCAATAAGCATTAAAAATACCATAAAGATATTCTTGTTTTTTCGGATGATGTAATGTGAAAGCAATACTACGAGAATCATTGTCTAAATCTGGTTGGTATAATTGAGAACCATGCCAAATAAGATAAGGCTCTCGATCGTTTTCGTAAGTTTTAAGAATTTGCTCTTGTTGAAATACTTCTAAAGACTTAATCAAACTAACTGTTTTGGTCACAAAACGTAGTAAACTATCATTACGATCGAGATCATCCCAATTAAACCAACTTAGTTCGTTATTCTGACAATAAGCATTGTTATTACCATATTGGGTACGACCAACTTCATCACCCATCAATAACATCGGTGTACCTTGGGCAAGTAATAATATAGACCAAAAATTTTTCATTTGTCGTTGACGCAGATTTTTAATCTCAAGATCATCTGTATGACCTTCTACACCGTGATTATAACTATGATTATAATTGCTACCATCACGATTATTTTCGCCATTAGCTTCATTATGTTTATCGTTATAAGAAACTAAATCAAAAAGAGTAAATCCATCATGACAAGTAACAAAATGAATACTATGGTTTGGTTCACGATTTGTTTTAGTATAAATATCTGAGCTACTTAAAAAACGTGCCGCTAAATGTTTAATTGTATTCTCGTCGCCCTTGACAAAACGACGCACATCATCTCTAAATGGGCCATTCCACTCACCAAACCAATCACCAAAATTGATAAAGTCACCAACTTGATATAATCCTGCCGCATCCCATGCTTCGGCAATGAGTTTTGTACCAGCTAAAACGGGATCATTTTCGATATGATCTAAAACTGAAGAAATCATTTCAGGCTCACCTTTAATGTCTCTACCTAAAATAGAAGCTAAATCGAAGCGAAAACCATCAACGTGCATTTCTGATACCCAATAACGCAGAGAATCAATAATTAGATTATTACAAACAGGGTGATTAGCTTTGAAGGTATTACCACAGCCACTATAGTTTTTATAGTGAACAAAATCGTCTTCTAATAAGTAATAAGTCGGGTTGTCGATTCCTTTGAATGAAAGAGTAGTCCCAATTTCGTTTCCTTCTGCGGTGTGGTTAAATACGACATCTAAAATGACTTCTATACCTGCTTTGTGTAATGCCTTAACTAAGTCTCTAAATTCGTCCACAGGACCTGTTGAACTACGATCGCTACTATAACTGCGATGAGGTGCAAAGAAGCTGACACCGTCGTAACCCCAATAATTTTCTAAATCTTTACGAATGACATCTTTTTCATCAAATTGATGAATAGGTAATAATTCTACGGCAGTAATACCCAATTTTTGTAGGTAAGGTATTTTTTCGATTAATCCGGCATAAGTACCTCGTTTTTCTGGTGCAACACCTGAATTTTCTCGACGAGTAAAACCACCGACGTGCATTTCGTAAATAATGGTAGAAGCTAAACGAATACGAGGATAATCGTCTCCTTCCCAATCATATTTACTAGTATCGACAACGACAGATTTCATACTACGAAGACAGTTATCGACTCCATATCTTTTTGCCATCTGACGATCGTAAATATCATCTCCGACAACGGCTTTAGAATAAGGATCTAATAATACTTTACTCCCATCAAAACGGAGTCCTTCTTCTGGTTTATAATCTCCATACACTCGGTAAGCATATATTTGTTCACTCGTAATTCCTTCTACCCATATATGCCAATAATGATAGGTTCGATTAATTTTAGAGTCTAATTTAATAACTTGACTAGGATTTTGAGCAACATCATCAAAGAGTAACAATTCTATACTTTGAGCGTGTTTAGAATAAAGGCAAAAGTTAACGCCTTTTCCTTCCACTTTTGCACCAAGAGGATATGTTTTACCTGGTAAAGTCTGATAATTCATAAAATAAAATAAACTGATTATAAAAACCTATCTGTAACGACTTCATTTATTTTACTTTCAATAAGCGATAAATTAACAACAAGATGATGGATAATCGATCATCAAAAATTCGCCAATTATTATTGTAGGGGCTTAGTATTACTAAGCCCTAACTCTACGATTAGGTTTTAATTCCTTGAGCAGATAAATTGTAGTTAGGTTGTTTTTGGGTGTGTGATGCGATTGAAACTAATTTATTATTAACATTATCCCACAACACATATTTAGCACAATCACCAATATCGCTCAAATACAATGTACTTGATTGGTTAAGTAAATGAGCATTTTTATAATGACAAGCCTTGAGATTATAGTTAGGAATCCGAGCTGAAAGATGATGAATATTATGATAGCTAATATCAGCAGTAAACCAACGTAAAATAGCGGGCATTTCTAAAAAACTACTACCCTCAATTGCCCCAGTCAAATAATCCCAACCTTCAGTTGTATTAGCATAAGCACCTTCAAAGTTATGTTGCACAAAAAAGATAGCGACAAAAAAGGCGGCGGCTAAAGTTAAAACAATACTATAAACACTCAAAAAGAAAAATGTACCCATCGCTTGACAACACCAAATCCATCCGGCGACGACAAAAATACTATTAAAAAGTACATCCCAAAATTCAGCTTCAGAAAACCAATAAATAGAATCGTGTGAATAGATAATTTCTTTGATAGTCATTGACTTGTCTTTTTTTAAACAAGAAACGATATGTTTGATAAAATCAATTCCACCTGTAATCAAGATTAATCGTGGTTTAAACGCTAAATAGAAAAAACCACCAGGAAAAATAATCCAAGGATGGGTAAAAATAGCGTACATTTTTTGTTTTAATGGTGTTAAATTGTCAAATTCTTCAGTAGATAAAAAATCACCAATCCCTCTGTATCTTTCCCAATCACCATTAGTTTTGTGATGAAAATCATGATCTTTTGCCCACCAATATTGGGGCATCGCATTAACTAAACCAAAAATAAAACCGACAATACGGTTAACTCTTTTCGATCGAAATAACGAATAATGTCCGCAGTCGTGCATTAAAGAAAAACTACGTAAGGAAAAAAGAACGAGCAAAATAATAATTGGCGGTAATAATAAAAAAGATATTTGAGCGGCTTTATAAGCTAAAAACCATAAAAGTAAATATGGAACTAATGTATTAAGCACTTGATAGGTTGCTTTCCAATCATTACTTTTCATGTAAGGTTTTAAGACGAAATCTGATTTTTTGAGAGTATTTTCCATTAAGTAAAATATTGATTGAACTAACAAGATACCAAACCTCATCTTAGATCATTTTTCTATTTGTTGAGATTTAGTTTTAGTAATTGACAATTAGTACAATTTTTAATCTTATTTAATATTGAGGAAAAAGACTTTAAGATAAATATTCTTACAGTGATTAAGTTTTGGGCGGGTGTTACTATAGTGAATTATTAATTATTAATTATTAATTATTCATTATTTAAACCAATGTTTGATATTGCTCAAGTAATTGCGACAGAATTATCTTTAAATTTAGATCGTGTTAAAAGTGCCTTGGATTTATTTGCCGAAGGCTCAACTATTCCTTTTGTAGCTCGTTATCGTAAGGAATTGACAGGCTCTTTAAATGAGATAGAATTGAGAGATATTCAAGAGCGTTTTACTTATTTAGAAGAGTTACAAGCACGTCAACAGGTTATTTTAGAATCGATCGCTTCTCAAAATAAATTAACTGATGCACTTCAAGCCAAAATCGTTAGCTGTCGTCAGAAAAATGAGCTAGAAGACCTCTATTTACCATTTAAACCCAAAAGACGTACCAGAGCAACGATCGCTAAAGAGAAAGGTTTGACACCTCTTGCTGAGACAATTAAAAGTTTTAATAATCCTCAATCTCAGGCAATAGCACTGAGTAAAGAAGCCCAAAAATATTTAACCACAGAAGTAGAAACGATCGAAGATGCGTTTAATGGTGCGTCTGATATCCTCGCTGAGGAAGTAGCCGAAAAAGCAGAATTGAGAGCTTATTTACGTGATTTTTTCTTGGCTAATGGCATTTTTGTTTCTAAGGTGAAAGACGATTATCCTGAAGGTAGCACTAAGTACGAAATGTATCGTCATTTTGAAAATAAACTAACTAATATTGCCCCTCATAATGTTTTAGCTTTATTCAGAGGAGAAGCGGAGAAAATCATCGTAGTGGAGATTGCATTTGATGAGTCACGGGTGATAAATTATCTACAATCAAAGGTAATTAAAACTAAAAATAGTCAGGTAAGAGATTTTTATCAGACTATGCTTCAAGACTGTTTTAATCGTTTGCTCAAACCTGCGTTACTTAGGGAAGTAAGGGCGGAAAAAAAACGCTGGGCGGATATTGAATCGATTAATACTTTTGAAGCTAATTTGAGAGAGTTGTTGTTGTCTGCACCTGCGGGTATGAAACCTACTTTAGCACTTGACCCCGGTTTTCGTACAGGTTGTAAGGTAGCGGTATTGTCGCAGACGGGGCAATTTTTAGAATATCAAGCTATTTTTCCTCATTCAGGAAATAATCAAAGGGCGAAAGCTTTAGAAACTATTGTCAAACTAATAAAAAAATACCAGATTGAGTTAATTGCGATCGGTAATGGCACGGCATCAAGAGAAACAGATGAGTTTATGAATCAAGTTTTTACTCATTTAACTGATAAACCTCTGAAGGTAATGGTAAACGAATCTGGTGCTTCTATTTATTCAGCTAGTCAAGTAGCGATTGATGAATTTCCTGATTTAGATATTACTGTGAGAGGGGCAATTAGTATCGGTAGAAGATTACAAGATCCTTTAGCAGAATTGGTTAAAATAGATCCAAAGTCGATCGGTGTCGGGCAATATCAACATGATGTCGATCAAAAATTACTCAAACAAAAACTTACTGATACTGTCGAAAGTTGTGTTAATTATGTCGGTGTAGATTTGAATACTGCCTCTCAAGAGTTATTGACTTTCATCTCTGGAATAAGTCCCACGATCGCTAATAATATAGTAGAATATCGTAACCAAAAAGGTGTTTTCAAAACTCGTAAGGAATTATTGAAAGTCAAAAAACTTGGTGCGAAAACTTTTGAATTAGCCGCAGGATTTTTACGTATTCGTGACGGCGATAATCCCTTAGATAATACAGCAGTTCACCCTGAAAGTTATTCTGTAGTTAAATCAATCTCTAAATCATTAGATATTCCCTTATCGCAAATTTCGCAAATTAGTTCTCATTTACAACAAACTGAACTGAAACAGTATGTTACCGAAACTATTGGCTTACCTACATTACAGGATATTGTTCAAGAGCTAGAAAAACCCGGAAGAGATCCCCGTGCTGAGTTTACTTATGCTACTTTCAAAGAAGGAATTAACGAGATAACCGATTTAACAGAGGGGATGATATTAGAAGGTGTTGTGACTAATGTCGTTAACTTCGGTGCGTTTGTCGATATTGGTGTACATCAAGATGGGTTAGTACATATTTCTCAATTAGCCGATCGATTTGTTAGTGATACTAATGAAGTTGTAAAAGTAGGGCAAGTTGTAAAAGTGAAGGTATTGGAGATAAATGAGAAGTTGAAAAGAATTGGTTTATCGATGAAGGAAGTTTAGGACGTTTCAACCACCCCTAACCCACGGGGCTTACAAGCATCTGAAATAAATTCAGATGACAGCCCCTCCTCCTTCAAAGGAGGGGGAACTTCATTCAACTATTCAAAACAACTTGTTTACTGCTATAGTAAAAATATAATGTAACCACTCTCGATCGATCGTATTGTATGTAGTAATAGCTTCTAGCTATTTATTTTGAGCAAATAGCTATCTTCTTCTTCCTTTGAATGAAACAGCCCTGCGTAAGGATGGGGGGGATACTCCATTGATAGGCGTATTGGATTTTAATGGTAGTCAAGGTGTTATTTCATTTCTCCTTACTCCTTACTCCTTACTCCTTACTCCTTACTCACTACCTTTGCCCTTTGTTGACGCTTCTTGAATAAATTATCTCTCAAAACGTCTTCTTTTTTTAATTAGAAGAATTAGGATAGTTATTTATCAATTGATTACGAGAAGCTAAACGTGCTTTTCCTGAAGATGCCCAAGTTTGTAAAAATTCTATTTGCTCTTTTGCCGTACGAGCTAAAGGTATGATTTGACTAGCCGCTGTTAAAATGTCATCGGTATTAAAATCACGATTTTGGCTAAAAGCTAAGTGCATCGCCTCGATGATTGTTTGCTCAATTTCTGCCCCCGAAAATTCAGGAGTTTCATAAGCAAGTCTTTTAGTTTGATAATTACCTAGATTATGAGGGCGTAATCGACTTAAATGGACATTAAAAATTGCTTCTCTTTCTTCTTGACTAGGTAAACCAACAAAAAATATTTCATCAAATCTTCCTTTGCGTAACATCTCGGCTGGTAAACTTTGGATATTATTAGCAGTAGCGACTACAAACACAGGGCTTTGTTTTTCCGCTAACCAAGTAATAAAAGTACCAAATACACGACTAGTTGTACCTGAGTCTCCTCTACCATCAGCACCGGCAAAACCTTTATCAATTTCGTCTATCCATAAAATACAAGGTGACAAGGCTTCGGCTAATTGAATCATCTGACGGGTACGAGATTCCGATTCGCCGACTAAACCACTAAATAGTCTGCCGACATCTAATCTTAATAAGGGTAAATGCCAATGATGAGCGATCGCTTTTGCGGTTAAAGATTTACCTGTACCTTGTATTCCTACAAGCAATAACCCCCGTGGATAAGGCAATCCATAAGCACGAGCAGATTCACTAAAAGCACTACCTCGTCTGAGTAACCATTCTTTTAAATTATCCAAACCACCAATATCGGAGATTTGTTCTTTAGTCGGGTAGTAGTCTAGTATTTGTGTTTGTCGTATGCTTTGTTTTTTCTCTTCTAAGATAAGTTCGACATCATCTGGTTCTATTTTGCCATTTTGAGCGATCGCTCTTGCTAGTACCCTTCTGATTCGTTCTAGAGATAATCCTTGAGCCGATCGAACTAATTCATCTAAAAATTGGTCATCAAGAGATTGTCTAGTAGCAGAGATTAAGCGTGTAACTTCATTTTTAATTTCTTCAGCTTGAGGTAAAGGAAACTCAGTGATAGTAAAAACTTCTTTTAATTCATCAGGCAGACTGATAGAAGGGGCGATAATGATGATGTTTTTTGGTTCAGCTTTAAGAGTACGTGAAAGGTTACGTAATTTACGAGAAATAGAAATATCTTCAATAAAACGATGAAAGTCTCGTAAAATAAAAACACCACCCGAATTACTGGGTAATTTTTCAATATATTCCAAAGCTTGTAAAGGATTTCGGCGACCAATATTTTTATTATTAGGATTGTCTTGATAACCATCAACAAAATCCCAAATATAGACTTGGCGATTACCTAAATCTTGCCCGATTTGCTTAATAGTTTTCTCAACTCTTTCTTCTTCTTGACTAGGAATATAGATTAAAGGATAACAAGCCCTTAATAATAAGGCAAATTCTTGATTAAATTGATTCATATTAAAGTTGATTTTTGCTGATTAAGAATTAAGCAAGATTCTCTTTTTTCAATTGATTAGTTATATTCTTTATTCTTGAATTAATGACTTTAAATTAGCTAATGCTGACCATCTATTATCGGTTTTAGCTGATTGATTCGTTTGTTGCTTTTCTTGTATTTGTGGCGGTTTGCAGTCATTTTCACAAATATTTTTTAATGGCATTGCCAAAGATAGTTGTTCATAAATCCATGCTTTAACATCTAATTCACCATTAGGAGGTAAAGTTTCTGATAAATCTTCGCTCAGAATTTCTCTTTCTACAGGTAATAAGGATTCATCAAAAGCATATTGTAAAAGAATGATTTCGCTGGTGTTAACTCTTAAGCGATGATTAAAT
Source organism: uncultured cyanobacterium (assembly GCA_963710605.1). Lineage (GTDB taxonomy): Bacteria > Cyanobacteriota > Cyanobacteriia > Cyanobacteriales > Cyanobacteriaceae > JAALKG01. The sequence continues at coordinate 217,623 of CAVQBA010000004.1, read as the reverse complement.
GTCTGTAAACAACGATCGCATCTGAGAGTTAAAATCGTATCGGCGAGTAAAGTAACTTCCAAAAAATTATGACGATGACTAACTTGAAAAATTCCTTTAATTGGGGTTAAAGTTTCCAATTCTTTTATGTAATCATTAAGCTCAAATTGATACGTTTGTTGCGGCATCTTGAGCAATTGGGGGATTAATATATTTTTCATATCTATTTCTAAGGTCAATTGACAATTGACAGTTGACAATTGATAATTACTAATCGTCTTTTATTTTCTATTATGACATTTTATGGACGTGAAGTTTTTTCGATCGTCTTAGAATAATAAAATCAATAAATGGATTACCCTCAGTAATAAGGAAAAGGACAATTTAAAATTTATAGTTAATTAAAATAAGAATCAGACAATTTGAGGATTCTTTCTTTGAGTTTAATTTATTAAACGGTATCTGTTAGCCTTGACAATTTATTGTAAGGCGGGTGATATGTTTTTCTTTTTATTAATTGTTAATAGCGATCGATTCAATGTCAAATGGTTGTTTGACTTTTGTCGGAATTTGTTTAATAATCTCAGCGACAACATCCTCAACACAATCATCTTCGCTAACGGTTATGATGATATCGGCTTGATGATACAATGATTTTCTTTCTTGATCTAATTGAGTCAGTTTGGTGGTTAAATCGTTGTTTTGTAATAAAGGGCGAGTTCGATCGTCTGTTAATCTTTTAACTAATAATTCGATCGGGACATCCAAATAAATTACCATCCCATTTTGTAAATAACTCCAATTACCTGAGCGTAAAATAATACCTCCTCCCGTGGAAACAACTGTGCGTATATAAGCTGATGCTTGGTTTAATACACTTGTTTCTAGATTACGAAAAGCCTCTTCTCCCATTTGAGCAAAAAGATCACTAATACTTTGGTTAGTAACGGTTTCAATTAGTTGATCTGTATCCAGAAAACGATATTCTAATTTTTGAGCAAGTAATTCTCCTACCGTAGTTTTACCCGCACCCATCATGCCAATTAAATATACATTTAATCCTCTAACAATATCTTTCATATCTACTTGAGTTTATTTTTGCTCTTCGATCGTATTTTACCGAAAAAAGGTTCTTATCTAGTCAAGGGTTGATTTATCAATTAATTATTTAACGAGTTTTTTAAAGATAAAAAATGTAGAGACAAAAATCGCCTCTACTATTAATCAGGAATATTAAAAGATAACTTATGCACCAATTGCATTAATTTTATTACCTTAAAAAAATTGCTAATTACATTTTGGTTAATTCTTTTTCTTTGGATTTAAAAATAGCGTCAATTTTATTAGTATATTTATCAGTAATTTGTTGTATTTCGTCTTGTAAATCTCTCGACTCATCTTCAGAAACATCGCTACTTTTTTCTTGTTTACGAACTTTATCGATCGCATCACGACGAATATTGCGAATAGCGACTTTACCTTCTTCGGCATATTTACCCGCTACTTTTACAAATTCTTGACGACGTTCGGCTGTTAAAGGCGGAATATTTAAACGAATAACATTTCCATCATTATTAGGAGTTAAACCCAAATCAGACATCGAAATTGCCCGTTCTAAATCACTAACACTACCCTTATCAAAAGGTTGAATCATAATTGTCGTCGCATCAGGAACAGTTATACTCGCTAAAGATTTAATCGGAGTATCTGCACCATAATAATTGACCATTACGTTATCCAACAAACTAGTATTTGCTCTACCTGTACGGATAGTATTCATATCTTGCTGTGTACTATCCACACTTTTTTGCATACTACCTTGAACTTCTTCAGTTAACTTCACAAAAACCTCCTACAATGGTTCCTACTTTTATACCTTTGACTGCTCGAATAATATTACCACGCTCAAAAAGGTTAAAGACAATAATGGGAATATTATTTTCTTTACATAATGCGATCGCCGTTCCATCCATAACTCGTAAGTCTTGAGTTAAAACATGAGCATAGTTCAAACTCTGATAAAGACGAGCATTCGGATTGTTGACAGGATCACAATCATATACCCCATCAACTTTAGTTGCCTTAAAAATAATCTCGGCATCAATTTCAGCCGCCCTCAATGCCGCTGTAGTATCAGTGGTAAAAAATGGATTACCTGAACCTGCACCAAAAATAACAACTCTACCTAATTCTAGGTGACGAATTGCCTTACGACGAATATAAGGTTCAGCTACTTCTTGCATAGCGATCGCAGTTTGCACTCTAGTGGGAATATCAATCCGCTCTAAAGCATCCTGTAAAGTCATGGCATTCATTACAGTTGCAATCATACCTACATAATCAGCCGTAGCTCGATCCATTCCGTCAGCAGAAGCCTTAACACCACGAAAAATATTGCCACCGCCAACGACGATAGCAACTTGAACATTTAATTTGACTACTTCTGCTATTTCTTCTGCTATTTCAGCAACTACTTTTGGATCAATACCATAGCCTAAATCTCCCATTAATGCTTCCCCACTCACTTTGAGTAAAATCCTTTGGTAAGTCATTTTTTGTTGCCTATAATGATGATCTGAATAAATTTCTTACGTTAAGATAACAGTTTTTGTCTCTTTATTTTTGTTCTAGCGAGAATTAAATTTATTTTTTTAGCTTCTATCCTTTTTAACTGAGTCTTATAATCATCGATTTCTTATATTCTTGAGTTTAATCTGCCAAATTAAAAACATAGTAAATATAACTATCTTGTCACTTATAGTTAATTAAAATAAGAATGAGACAATTTAAGGATTATTTTTTTTAGTTTAATTTATTAAACGGATTCTATTAGCGTAATGGAGATTTATACCCAAGGCGGGTTTGCTGATCACATTTTTACGATGATTTATACTGTCTCAAACTTAATTAAAATGACTATATCAATTAGTAGCAAATAACCAGTAGCGAATGATAAATAGATCTAATTATCAATTATCGAGCTAAAAAAATAAGGATTTAAGATAACTTTTCAATTTCACGGTTGAGCAAAACTTGAGTTTGTTGATAATTATCTTCTAATTGAGGTATCAAAGCCCGTGCTTCAACTAATTTTCCCTTAATGCAGTAAGATTCTATTTGTTTACAGATTTGCGAAAATGTCATCGCTCCTAAAGTGGCACTACTAGATTTGAGGCTATGGGCATTAATTTTAACCTCTTCTATATTTTGATTTTTAGCCCCAATAATCAAAGCCTGAATTAAATTAGGGCTATCTTCTAGATAAGTTTCTACTAGTTCGGTAAAAACCGCCACAAAATCTTCTTCGCCAATCATATCTTTTAATTCCAAAATTGCCTGAGAATCTAAATTCACAACTTGTGCTGGTTCTTTTTTACTTTCTTCTATTTTATGATTATCTTCTGAAATGGGATAATTAGATTTTAAATTTTTTAATTTTGACATCAATTGATTAATCCGTACAGGTTTAGATAAATAATCATCCATTCCTGCCGCTAAACAGTTTTCCCTGTCGCCTTCCATGGCATTAGCCGTCATCGCTATGATAGAAGGAGGATTACCTTGAAAATTACTATTAGGAGAGTGCCATAAAGTGCGAATCTGTCTAGTTGCAGTCAAGCCATCCATTTCTGGCATCTGTACATCCATTAAAATTAAATCATAAGATTGACGACGTAATGTCTCTAAAACTTCTAAACCATTAGCTACCACATCAGCACGATAACCCAAACGCTTAAGAATATTGGTGATAACTTTTTGGTTAACAATATTATCTTCAGCAATCAAAATTTTTAATGGTGTAACACTAGCAATATCTTCAAATTGAGAATGTACGTTATTTTGAACCACAAAAGAATTATCTTGTCCTGATTTAGAACTAAAAACGTTGATCAAAATGTCCGATAGTTGAGATTGTTTAATTGGTTTATTGATAATTGTGTGCCAATTAACTTGTCGAATATAATTATTATTTTCTAATTGACCAATCGAACTTAGTAAAATCAAAGGTAAACTATGAAAATCAGGAATTGAATGAATTTGTTTAGCCAAAGTAACACCATCCATAGCAGGCATCTGCATATCTAAAATAGCAACCTCAGTTTTTTGGTACTTATTTTTCAACATCAACAAAGCTTCTTTCCCTGAAGATGCAACAATTGTCTTCATCCCTAATTTCTGACATTGAATAATCAATACTTGTCGATTAGTTTCATTATCATCAACAATTAAGACGGATTTATTTTTTAACTCAGTGGGATGAGGAATTTCTAACTGAGGTAAAATATTACTAATTTTTGTTTTTACCGTAAAGCCAAAAACTGAACCCAAATCATCTGTAGTAGAAGATACTTGCCAATACTCAGGATAATCGCCACTGATTTTACCTTGGCTTTCTACCCATATTTTGCCCTTCATCATTTTAATCAAGCGAGTACAAATAGCTAAACCTAAACCTGTACCTCCATAATTACGAGTAGTTGAAGCATCTACCTGAGAAAAAGCTTTAAATAATCTATCCATCCTACTTTCGGGAATACCAATACCTGTATCAGTGACGGTAAAAATTAATTCATATTCATTTAAATATTCCTTAATTATTTTTTGATTGATAACCTTTACTTGAATGACTACCTCACCAGTTGGCGTAAATTTAACCGCATTAGTGAGTAAATTAACTAAAATTTGTCTTAAACGAGTTATATCACCATTAATATTTACTGGTACATCTATATCAATAAAATAGGCTAATTCGATATTTTTGCTACTTGCTTTAGGTGCAATTAAATCTAAAGATTCCTCAACCACACTAATTAAAGAAAAATTTTGACATTCTAGTTCTAGTTTACCTGACTCTATTTTAGAAAAATCAAGAATATCATTAATAATAGTTAGCAGACTATCAGCACTAGTACGAATTATTTCGGTAAATTCTTTTTGTTCGTTGTTTAAAGGTGTATCTAATAGTAATCCTGTCATACCTATAACAGCATTCATCGGTGTTCTAATTTCGTGACTCATAGTTGCTAAAAAATCACTTTTAGCTCTATTTGCCGCTTCTGCTTCTTCAATTGCTAATTGTATTTCTTGTTCTGTTTTAATTTTTTCGGTAATGTCGGTGATAGTACCTACTAGACGATAAACTTTCCCTTGCTCATCTTGATCCATTTTACCTTTAGCTAAAATCCAAAGATAATGCTCATCCGAATGTTGAATACGATGAATACTTTGATATAAATCTGTTTCTTTGTTGGTATAAGAGTGTATTGCTTGTAAATTATCTTCTAAATCTTCTTCATGAATACGGTGAAACCAAGATTCGATTATTGGTGGTAAACCATTTGCTTGATAACCTAAAATACGCATCCAAGCAGGGGAATAATAAACATGATTGTTTTTTAAATTCCAATCCCAAAGTCCATCATTAGTACCTGAAACTGCTAATTCGTATCTTTGTTCTCTTTCTCTAAGTAATTTTTCAATCTCTCTTTTTTCTTCTATTTGTTGTTGTAAAACTTTTGTTCTTTCTTCTACTTGTAGAGTTAAACTTTGTCTTGATTGATTGATTTGATCAAATTTTTCTTTTAATGCCCCAATCATCGATCGATAATTTTCGACTAATAATTCTATTTCTTGTATATTAGTCCCTTGCCAAACAAATTCTTCTTGCTCATACAATATTTTTTTCGGTAAATTAGTTGTATTTTCTCCCAAATATTTTAACGGTAAAACTAATTTATCACTATATTTTTCAGCTAACCAAAATGCTACCATCGTAGTAATAAATAAGAGAGAAAGAGACTCGGCATAACTTTTACTCAACTCTTTTATATAAGGTTTTGCCGGAACTTGAACAACAATATTCCAAGGTATTTGGGGAGATAATTTTGTTTTTTTAATATATACCGATTCGCTCCATATCTTCATAATCGGAAGACTAGGATTAATTGGTAACAAATGCTCGATATTGTTAGTTATTATCTCCTTTTTTACTTGAGTATTATTCCAATTTATTACTGTTGTATCTTTATTTTTTTGGTTACTCGTAATCACTTCATTATTATTATTTAAAAGTGATATATTAACGTCTTCTTCATCTTCGTGATAATTAAGAAACTGCTCAATTTTATCTTGAGAAATTACGGCATAAAATACCCCTTGAAAATTACTATCTTCATCAATTAAAGGCTTAAGTATTGATACGTGCTTTCGGGTAAAGATTTTATCTGAATTAAAATCGTAAATTCTCTTTTGATTTTCCAGTTTAATTGTTTCAAATTCTTCACTCCCACTAATATTTTGACCAATAATATTTGTTATGGGATAATTAGGAGTAGAAGCGTAAGCAATTATTTCACCTTGAGCATCAGCTACAAAAATAACCTCAATATCAACTAAAATACCATTTAAATTATCTATTTTGTTATTTAATAAACTTTGATTATTCAAATCATTAGCATCTATTTTATCTAAAAGATTAAAATGTAGATTTTGCCAACTAACAAAATCCAATTTTAAGTGTTCAGTTGTCTCTTCTAATTCATGAATAATTTCAGCTTCTTGTTGAACAGCTATTTTATTTCCATTAATGACAGTGATAGCCAAGGTAGGAATAAAAATAAATATCAATAGTAAATTAAACAAGTTTTGTTTAAAAGATAAGACAAAGTTTTTGTTCTTAAAATAAGTTAAGCTTCTTACTGCTAGTAAGTTTATAATTACATTGGCTAAAATAACATTAAATATTGCGTTAACTGGTTGTTTTAAAACAATTAAAGTAGTTTCTATTAAAGAAATATTCAAAACAAAATAATAAAAAACAAAACCTAAGGGTATCCCAACAAACAGCCAATAAAAAATATCAACTAAAATTATATTTCTATTTTTTTGTGGATAATAATAATTAACTAAAATAGCTTCTAAGGTGAAAATTACAATAGCATAAGGATGTCCCCACAAAAAATAGGTATAAATAGAACCAACAAATCCTGTTATAGTTCCCCAAAATTTACCCCATAAAATACTGACTATCCAAACAAAAATACTCCCAAAAATAAAGTCAATTCCGAAGAAAAGAGTGACTTTAAAATAATTTCCTAAGTAAGCTAAAGCAATTAATAATAATAAATAAAAGTTAATTGATTTTAAATTAGCTTTCATAGTTTTAGTCTTTTGTTAGTTATTTACGTTTTCTTATTTCTTAATTATGATGCCATTTAGTACCTTCTTTACTATCAACTAAGGTGATGCCTTTAGCTTTTAGCACATCACGTATTCGATCGCTTTGGGCGTAATCTTTAGCTAAACGAGCGGCATTACGTTGCTCAATTAAGTTTTCAATTTCACTATCAATCATATCAGATTTGCTAGTTAGCTCATTATTATCTTGAGCTTCTAAACCTAATACAGAAGCAAGATGAACAAGGGTTTGCCATTTTTGGGCTAATTCTTCAATCGAAAGATTTGTTTTGCCTTCATGAGTGAAAACATTAGCTTCTTTACGTAATTCTTTAGCCAAATCAAATAAAATAGCTAAACCCGATGAAAAATTAAAATCTCGATCGACTACTTGACTAAATTGTTCGACAACTGATTTAATAGGTTCTAGCTGGTTTTCTGGTGGCATTTTGAGCTGTGAACCATACTGACTAGCAAAAAGTAATCCATCTACTAAAGTTTGCCAACCATTTGTCACCGCCTCCATAGCTGAATCGGTAAAGTCGAGCGGTTTACGATAATTCGCTTGTAAAATAAATAAACGTATCGCCATAGGATCATATTTAGCTAATAAATCACGAATGGTGACAAAATTACCTAAAGATTTCGACATTTTTTCACCACCTACTTTTACCATCCCATTATGTAACCAATAATTAGCTAATGGTTTACCTGTAACTGCTTCTGATTGAGCAATTTCGTTTTCGTGATGAGGAAAAACTAAATCATTACCACCTACGTGAATATCGATCGTTTCTCCTAATACTTCTCTGACCATTGCTGAACATTCTATATGCCAACCTGGACGACCTTTTCCCCATTTTGATTCAAAACTTGGTTCATCGGGTTTCGCACTTTTCCAGAGGGCAAAATCAGAGGACTCCTGCTTGATATTTATACTACTACCAACCCTACCACTTGCTCCTACTTGCACATCATCTAATTTGCGTCCTGACAATTTACCATAATCAGCAAATTTAGCGACTGAATAATAAACATCACCTTGGGCTTGATAAGCAAATCCTTTTTCTTCTAACTGCCAAATTAATTTTTTAATCCCATCAAGAGTATGAGTTGCACGAGGATAAGAATCAGCTTTTTCGACATTCAGATTATCCATATCTTCAAAATAAGCATCGATAAAACGATCGGCAACTTCTTCCATGGTGCTATTTTCTCTTCTAGCACGGTTAAGAATTTTATCGTCAATATCTGTAAAATTTTGGATATATCTAACTTTATATCCTCTCCAAGTAAGGTAACGTCTGACTATATCCCATGTAATGCAAGTACGAGCATGACCTAAATGACAATAATCATATGCTGTAATACCACAGCAATACATAGATATTTGATTTGGTTGTAGAGATTTTAATTCTTCTTCTTGCTTGGTCAGGGTATTATATAAAGTTAAAGCCATATTCAATAATTGAGAATTGAGAATTGAGAATTGAGAATTGTGGATAAAAGCATACCTGAGCAGACAGAATACTGAACAAGACACCGAATGTCCACACCTGACACCTAATAATTAATTATTTTCGTTTGGCGTTGATACAACACCATTCATCTTTCTTCCAAAGAGCAGAAATTATCCAGCCGTGTTCTTCTAAAATATTAGTAACATCGATCGATTGCTCGACTAAAATACCACTAAGAATGATCCAGCCTTGAGGTTTAATAATCTCCCCCATATCAGGAATAATCGGTTTAATAATTTCAGCCAAAATATTACAAACTAGCCCGTCAAATTTGAAATCAGCTTTCTGTTTGATTTGTTCAATACTTCCTTGCATTACCTCAATACGATCGACATGATTAAATTCACTATTTTCTATAGTAGCATTCACCGCTAAAATATCGACATCCACTGCCCAAACTTCTTTTGCACCTAAAAGCCTAGCACCGATCGATAAAATTCCTGTACCACAACCTATATCAGCTAACATTAATTCATCACTATCTTCATCAACTCTCATTTCCAACGCTTCTAAACATAACTGAGTTGTTTGATGAACACCTGTACCAAAAGCAGAGCCGGGATCAAGACGAATTAACAACCGATCCAAATCGCTAGGCACTTCAATCCATACAGGATAGACAGCAAACCTAGAACCAATCATCAACGGTTGCCAATGCTCTTTCCAGCTACTTGCCCAATCCTCATCATCAATTAGTTGCCAAGAAACAGAAGGAATGTCTTGATTGAGTACAGTAAAATCTTGTTTTAATAACAAAGCCAAAGCCGCTAAATCCAGATTTTCTGTTGTTAAGGCGGGTACATAACCTTTCACATACCACACTTGATCTTCTTCCATTAAAGCTGTACCCTGACAACCTAATTCTTGTAAACGCCAAAAAATTGTATCTTCTAATTCGGCTACATAATTAACTTTAATTTCCCACCAGCGAGTAATCATTTATTAAGTAATAGGTAATAGGTAATAGGTAATAGGTAATAGGTAATAGGTAATAGGTAATAGGTAATAGGTAATAGGTAATAGGTAATAGGTAATAGGTAAAAAGTAGGGTTAGCCTGTCTAGTTATTGGCTATTACTCCTTACTTATTACTCATTACTCATTACTCATTTTAGTAGTTATCCAAAGCCAAATTAACTGTATAAGCATCGGTCACATTAGGTACATTAAGAATTTCTTCTAAAATACCGTCAGGTAAAGGATCATCGATCATTAGTACCATAACCGCATCACCACGAACTATTTTACGTCCCACTTGCATACTGGCAATATTGACATTATAGTTACCTAACAAAGAACCAATTCTACCAATAATTCCGGGCATATCTCGGTGGAGAGTAAATAACATATAGGTATTAGGCGGTACATTAACAGGGAAACCATCTAAATTAATAATCCGTATTTCGCCATCATTTAATAAAGCACCAGTCACAGTATGAGTGCCTTTAGTACCTGTAGCTTCTAAATGAATAGAATTACTATAGTCATTAATACTTGCATCTTTGGTTTCAATAACATGAATACCTCTTTCTTTAGCTTCAATAGCGGCATTAACGTAGTTAACTCTTTCTCTTAAAGCTTTAGATAACAAACCTTTGATTGCGGCGACAACTAAAGGTTGACTATTACTTCCTTCGGCTAAATCTCCTTGTAATCTGATACTAAAACTTTTGACTCTGTCTCCTGCTAGTTGAGCAACTAAATTACCTAATACTTCAGATAAAGCCATATAAGGACGTAATTTTTCCATTACATCTGGACTTAAACCAGGTATATTAACCGCACTACGGGCAGGTAAACCAAGGATAACATCTCTAATTTGCTCGGCTACATCAACTGCGACATTGACTTGTGCTTCGGCGGTAGAAGCTCCTAAATGAGGTGTAAGAATGACGTTACTACCTAATTCTCTTAGTTTAGATTCTCCTAAAGGCTCACTAGCAAATACATCTAAAGCCGCACCTGCAATTTGACCATTTTTTAGGGCTTCATAAAGAGCGTCTTCATCGATGATACCACCACGAGAACAGTTAATAATTCTAGCATTAGGCTTCATTTTAGCTAATGCTTCAGTGTTAATTAGATTAGCTGTATCTTTAGTTTTGGGTACATGAAGAGTAATATAATCAGATTCAGAGAAAATCAAGCCTAAATCGACCAAGGTACAACCTAATTGAGCGGCTCTTTCTTGGGAAATAAAGGGATCGTATGCTAAGATTTTCATCCCCATTGCTTTGGCGGCTTTAGCTACATGAGAACCGATTTTGCCTAAACCCACGACACCCAAAGTTTTTTTATAAACTTCTGTACCCATGAATTTTTTACGTTCCCATTTTTCAGCTTTTACCGATTGGTTAGCACTAGGAATATGGCGAGAAAGCGAAAGCATCATGGCTAAACTATGTTCGGCGGCGGCGATCGTATTTCCTTCTGGAGAATTGACGACTACTATTCCTTTACGAGTAGCAGCAGGAACATTTATATTATCTACACCGACACCTGCACGACCAATAATTTTTAATTTTGTGGCGGCTTCGATGACTTCTTCGGTAACTTGTGTACCAGAGCGAATCATTAAAGCGTCGTATTCACCAATTATTTTTGTTAATTCTTCAGGGGATAGTCCTGTGTTTATATCTACTTCGGCTACTTGAGATAGAATTTTAATCCCTGTTTGATCGATGGGATCAGATACGAGAACTTTTGCCATATTGTTAAGGATATGTTTTACTGTAATATTTGCAATCTGATTAGATTATTTTGTGTTAGCGATCGATTGCATAGCAATATTACCATTATTCTCAACTGGATTTGTTAAAATCGACGAGAATAGTGACAACAGTTAATAATTAAATAATTGGCAAGAAATAATTAATCATTAGTAAAAAATCTCTTGTTGGCAAAATAAATGCTTTTTTTCAAATTTAAAAAAATAAATAATTTCTTACTTATTTGTACTTTAATGTTTTTAGGTCAAGTTAAATTTTCTTTAGCTCAAGAAAATGTGATTGTTAATCCTTTAAATAATAATTTTGAACATCAACTACTTCCTTCTATCAAACGAAATTTAACTCCTTTAGAACAAAAAAGAGTTAGAGAAAGAATCACCGAGTTAGATGTGATGGCAAAACAAGAATTAGTTGATGAAAATATCGATCAAGCTTTTGTTTTCTGGTATGAAGCAATTAATTTAAGTCGCTTTCTTGATTTAAATACTGAAATGGAAACAATTATGACAGCAGGGGCAGTAGCATGGGAGCAAAGACGTAGTCAAGATTTAGAATTTTTACAAGCACGATTATTGATTTTAGAACAAGAAAATAGTCAACAAAATCAACTTAATCCTGAAGTTTTACCTTTATTTATTAAAGCTTATGATGTTTTACATTCAATTGATAAATCGATCGTTTTGCATCAACAAAATTTAGTTTTCGCTCAAGCTAACAATGATGATAATTTAGTTTTAAGCACTTCAGAAAAACTAGGTAAGTTATATTTAGCTAAATTCGATTATTATTCAGCACAACCAATTTACGAAAAATTATTAGAGATTGCTCGTAGTAATCAAGATTATTTATCCGAAAGTATTTATTTACAAAAACTAGCCGAAATTAGTCAGGCGTTAGTTAATCCTGATAATTCTGTTGATTACAAAAAGCAATTAGCTCAAAATTTTTTAAATGATGGTAATGTATCCGAGTTAGCACGTTTAAGAATTTCAATTGGTAATGATTATCAAGCGTTGGATAATCCTCAATCAGCAAGTGAATTTTATCAGTCTGCTTTTGCTTTAGCTTTGTCTTTAGAGCAATTTGCGATTGCTGGTGATGCTTTAAAACAATTAGGACAGTTATATCAAAAATACGAACAATTTGACTCAGCTTTGCTAGTTTATCAAGAGTTAGTCAAAATTGAAAGTAATTCTTATAATTTTTATGGTTTAATGAATACTTATGATTTTATTGGTACTATTTATACTCAAAAACAAGATTATCTTAAGGCTTTAACTTATTTTAGAATGGCAAGAGCGATCGCATTTGAACTAAAATATAAAGAAGATTATTTTGAGCAAAAAATCAGTCAAGTTGAAACTATTAAAAGCGAACAATGAATAATTATAAGCTGTAAGCTGTAAGCTATAAGTTATAAGTTAGGTGGAATGGTGTTAGTTATTTTTCCTCCTTACTCCTTACTCAAAAACCTATCAACTATTCTCCATGAATTACGAAGAAAGATTAACTGATACTCAAAACAGAAAAGATGATCACATAAAAATTTGTTTAGATGAAACAGTTCAATTTAATCAAGTTACTAACGGATTAGAAAAATATAATTTTGATCATTATTGTTTACCTGAATTAGATTATCCAGAAATTGATCTTTCAACTACCTTTTTCGGCAAAAAACTTAATTCTCCTATTTTGATTTCTTCAATGACAGGTGGTACAGAAAATGCCAAAATTATTAATCACAAATTAGCCACCACAGCACAAAAATATGGTTTAGCTATGGGTATTGGTTCAGGACGTGTTATCTTAGAAAAACCTGAAGTAGCTTCTACCTTTCAAGTAAGATCGATCGCACCAGATATATTGTTATTAGCTAATATTGGAGCGGTACAATTTAATTACGGCTACACATGGCGTGAATGCCAAAAACTAGTTGATATCTTATCAGCCGATGCTTTGATATTACATCTAAATCCTTTACAAGAATGTATTCAACCAGAAGGAGATACTAACTTTAAAAATTTATTAAGTAAAATTGGTCAAGTTTGTGAGAAATTATCTGTACCTGTCATAGTCAAAGAAGTAGGTAATGGTATATCTGCTAGAATGGCAAAAAAATTAATTAATATAGGTGTAAAAGCGATCGATGTAGCAGGTGCAGGAGGTACATCATGGGCAATGGTAGAAAGTCAAAGAGCAAATAATAATCTGCAAACTGAATTAGGAAAAACATTTGCAAATTGGGGGATTCCTACAGCCGATTGTATTGAAGACATTAATTATCAATATCCCCACTTACCCTTAATTGCTTCAGGAGGCGTACGTAATGGGCTAGAAGTAGCTAAGCTAATCGCTTTAGGTGCAGATGTAGTCGGTTTAGCTTATCCCTTTCTTAAAGCCGTAACAGAATCAAATCAAGCCGTTGACGAACTTGTCAATTTACTTAACGCCGAAATTAAAACAGTATTATTTTGTACAGGAAATCAAAATCTTCATTCCTTACAAATTTCTTCTTGCTTAAAAAAAACCGCCACAATTGTTTAAACAAAGCAAAAAACAGTGAACAGAGTACAGATGATATATAAAATTGCAATGAATAAGTTCGGCTACGCAATTATTCGGTGAAAATTCTTAACCCCTAATTCTCAATCGCTAACCTCTAATGTGATTTTTATGTATTTTACAAAATTCGAGAGTTTCGTAACTTCAAATACATCTAATCTAATCAACAAAAGTATAGAGTAATGATGAAACCCCAACTATCACGTTCGGTAATTACTCAATTTGACGGATATCAATATATCATGAAATTTGTCATGATAGAAGGAATGCAATATATAACAACCCCTAAAACTTATCATGATAACAAAAATTTTATCACGATCGGTCAGATTTTATTCCATTTTAGGGAACAATTATTATAAATTATTAAAATAAATGAACTTTTGCCGAACAAAGATAGTCTAAATATGTAGTTGAACTCGACCATAAATAGTCAGTCTTAAGTTTGTAAAAGATCAAAAGCCTTTAAGGTTGCGGCTCGCCATCAATCTTGTACTGAAAAAAATATTGACCAGAAGTTAGGAGAAAATAAGCTCTATGTCCAGTGCTAAAATTATTGCCAACATCAATGAAGTTGACAAAAGAAAAGTGAATACAGTGGATATGGTGCGTACCTATCTACAAGAAATTGGTAAAGTTCCTCTTTTAAGTCATGAGCAAGAAATTGTCTTCGGTAAACAAGTACAAAAGATGATGTCCTTGCACAAGAAAAAAGAAAAATTAGCCAAACAATTAGAAAAAGAGCCTAGCTTAGAAGAATGGGCAAAAGAGGTCGGTAATACAACTAGCGAATTAAAAAAACTCATTCATCAAGGCGAAAGAGCAAAACAAAAGATGATTGAGGCGAATTTACGTTTAGTTGTCGCTATCGCTAAAAAATACCAAAAAAGAAATATGGAATTTTTGGATTTAATCCAAGAAGGAAGTTTAGGTTTAGAAAGAGGAGTTGAAAAATTTGACCCTACCAAAGGATTTAAATTTTCTACTTATGCTTATTGGTGGATTCGTCAAGCTATCACTCGTGCGATCGCTCAACAAGCTAGAACAATCCGTTTACCAATTCATATTACCGAAAAACTCAATAAGATCAAAAAAACTCAAAGAGAATTATCTCAAGAATTAGGTAGAAGCCCAACACCAGTAGAGATTGCTGAAAAATTAGAACTTGAACCAGCTCAAATACGTGAGTATTTCAGGATAGCTCGTCAACCAATATCTTTAGATGTACGAGTTGGTGATAACCAAGATACAGAACTATCTGAACTACTAGAAGATCAAGGTGTATCTCCTGATAAATATATTACTCAAGAGTTGATGCGTCAAGATTTACAAAAATTGATCGGTGAATTAACACCTCAACAACAACAAGTAGTAAGACTAAGGTTTGGTTTAGAAGATGGTAAAGAATTATCTTTAGCCAAAATTGGTCAAAGAATGAACATTAGTAGAGAAAGAGTACGTCAGTTAGAACAACAAGCGTTAGCTCATCTACGTAAAAAAAGAGGTAGCGTCAAAGAATATATTATTGCTAGTTAGAACAAATAGCTAATTCAATTAACAATTGATATATAAGAGTAAAGGGGTAAGAAAATCTTACTCCTTTTTTGATGGTTAAATTTCGTCAGGAATCACCCATTTAGGTGGTTCGTTCAATTTTTTGAGTCGGGCAATTTCAGCCATTTCAATTATTCTATCTAAAGATGTATCTTCAAGAAATTTGGTCGTTTCTTCTACATATTCTTGATTAGGACAATTGTCGGGTAAAATACAACCATCAACACATTGAACTTTACAATTTACGTTTGTTTGTGTCATAAGTAATTTTTTTTAATCTAAAATCTTAAATTTGAGATCTATACTTAAATTATATCAATCTCAGTTACTTTGAAGCGATGAACCAAAATTAATCTGTTGAAACTATCTTGCTAGATTAATCATAAAGAAGGGGATTAATTCTCAATTTGAGAACCGATATTTTACATTGACGTGATCACTTAAAAAGAGTAAGATTTAAAACCTGACGATCGTGTTTTAGATAATATTGAAAGTGTTGATCAGTTATTACAAGCAAATTATTTATTAGGTATTTAGATCGATTTTTAAATAAATATATTTTTACTTTTAAATTCTTGCTTACAACCCACACTGTATTGTCATCAACTTTACTTGTTATATTAATAGACCTCCGAAATATAAGTATTGTTAATAACAGGTTAAGAGCGAAATTACCTTTAGAGCAAATAATTACAGACTCACAAACCTATAATCGGCTTTTCATAAGAGAAATATATATTTATATTAAGCAATAGTTTTGCTCTGTTTATATTATAAAAAAAACTTATATTAATTACTGATAACAATTTCATTTTTAATCTGTATCGAATAATTGCCATTTATACTTTAGTATTCATATAGAGGCTTGCATTAGTAGTAAGCTTTATTTTTAATCAATTATTGAGCAAAGGAAATAAAATATGCCAACTTATAACGTAACTTTAATTACTCCCGACGGTGAACAATCTATTGAAGTACCTGATGATGAGTATATTCTTGATGTAGCCGAAGAACAGGGTATTGATTTACCTTATTCTTGTCGTGCAGGTGCTTGTTCAACTTGTGCTGGTAAATTAACTGAAGGTACTGTAGATCAATCTGATCAGTCTTTCTTAGATGACGATCAAATCGAGGCAGGATACGTTTTAACTTGTGTAGCTTATCCTACTTCTGATTGTAAAATCGAAACTCACAAGGAAGAAGATTTATACTAATCATTAGTAGCTTTTTGAGGGTAATAACTTTAGTTAGTTATTATCCTTAGCATATAATATAGATTAAAATGAGTACTTTTCGTGTCGGAATAGCAGGCCCAGTCGGTTCAGGTAAAACGGCTCTTTTAAACGCTTTGTGTCAACAAATGAAAGCGAGTTATTCAATTGCGGCAGTTACCAACGATATTTATACCCAAGAAGACGCTCAGTTTTTAGCCAAAGCAAATGCACTACCGATCGATCGAATAGCGGGAGTGGAAACAGGAGGATGTCCTCATACAGCGATACGAGAGGATGCCTCGATTAATATAGAAGCGATCGAGCAATTAGAACAAAAATTCAGTGATTTAGATTTAGTCTTCGTCGAGAGCGGAGGTGATAATCTAGCGGCAACTTTTAGTCCAGAATTAGTCGATTTAACTATTTATGTTATTGATGTCGCCGCAGGGGACAAAATACCTCGTAAAGGTGGTCCTGGTATTACAAAGTCCGATTTATTAGTGATCAACAAAATTGATTTAGCTCCTTATGTAGGTGCTAGTTTAGAAGTAATGAGAGAAGATACTAATAGAATGCGAGGAACAAAACCTTATATTTTGACTAATTTGAAAACCGAAACAGGTTTATCGGAAATTATTGATTTTATTTTGTTTCATCTGAATATTATTGAAGATTAAATCAAATTAGACGCATTAACTACTAAGTTAATCTAAAAAGCAAAAGATAGTGAAAACTAGTATGTAAATATACGGTTATAACACTTTAATTAATAACAACAAACAAGTTATTATTACATTCATGGGAAGAAATGAAGTAATAATTTAACAATGATTGTATCTGAATGTTTATCAATTAAACTAAGTCAAATTCTCCAGAATGATGAGGACAATCGTTTAGAGCAAGATGATAACTCTAATTCTGTTATTCAAGCACAACAGCAATGGAATGCGGCAATCGTTGCGATACAAAAACTATTGTCTAAAACGATTAATACCGAAAAAATTAATCCTGAAATCAAGCAAGCAGTTGTCATCTCTTCACCAACACCAATTATTAATGATATCAAACTAGTTTCTCAATTAGAAACAGTTGTTTTTTCTTCACCAATAAAAACAAATAAAGCTTTGATGCCCTGTGAAGATAATAGTTATCAAAATCATTCACTCTCTCCATCTTCATTTATCAATATTTCTTTAGAAAGTGATGACATATTACGAGAAGAGCAATTTTGTTTAGTTTTCACTGACACATTTGCTTGCGTCATTGTTAAAACAGAAAATGAGAATCAGGATAATCAATTTTATTTTTCCTTCTCTCCAGAAACCGTCAACAAAGCTTGGTATCTACTTAAAGCTAGATTAATTAGAGATAACGATCGTAATCTTAATTATATTCAAAAACTAGTTAGTAAATTTTCTCCTTGCATTCCTTGTTACAAAATTGTTAGTCAATTTACTACTCATTTATTAAAAGCATTAAAACAATCAGAATCAACATCTGAATTTTCCAGTAAATCTAATCAAGAAACCAAAGTCAAAAACCATAGTATTTCTCTTAAAAAAACTCCTTTACCACCTTATCCAGAATTAGAATTACTACAAGCATTAACTCACGAAATTAGAACACCCTTAGCCACAATCAAAACAACCACAAGGTTACTTAAAAGAAAAGCAAAATTAAGTGAAGATTTAACCAAGTATTTAGATAATATTGAGCAAGAATGTAATGAACAAATTAACCGTATGGAGTTGATTTTTCAAGCAGTCGAATTTGAATCAAAACCGAATCATAAACCAACAGTACATTTAGTTAATACTTGTTTAGAAAATATTTTAAACCAAAGTATCGCTCAATGGAAAAAACAAGCTCAAAGAAGAAATATCGTTCTTGATATTGTTATACCGAAAAAACTACCTCAAATTGTAAGTGAGCCAAAGATTTTAAGTCAAGCATTAGGTGGTTTAATGGAAAGATTTATCCGTAATTCTCCTAGTGGTGGCGATTTTAAAGTGGTCATTTTACCTGTAGGTAATCAACTTAAATTGCAATTTTTGTCTGAGTTTAATTTTTATCAGTCAGGTAATCGTAAATGTTTAGGTAAATTATTATTATTTCAACCAGAAACAGGTAATTTGTCTTTAAGCAATGATGTTACTAAAAATCTTTTTCAGACTTTAGGTGGTAAATTAACTATCAAACAAAAACCAGATCAAGGTGAAGTTTTAACTATATTTCTGCCGTTGAATAATCATAAATCAAAAAAAAATCATAAATTAGGCTACAAAACAAGTAATAATTAGTTAAGAATAATTAATATGCGAACAATTATTTACCTTTTATGTCTCAACATTATGATTTGATTATCGTCGGTACAGGTGCAGGTGGTAGTACATTAGCTTATCGCTTAGCATCTAGCGGAAAAAAAATTTTGATCTTAGAAAGAGGTTCTTTTTTACCTACAGAAAAAGAAAATTGGGATGCAAAAGCCGTATTTAATGAAGAACGTTATCGAACAAAAGAACTCTGGCAAGACCCACAGGGAAAAGAATTTCGACCAACAATGCACTACAATGTAGGTGGTAATACCAAGATTTATGGTGCGGCATTGTTTCGGATGCGAGAAAAGGATTTTGAAGCTTATCAACATCAAGACGGTATTTCTCCTGAGTGGCCATTAAAATATAGTGATTTTGAACCATATTACAACGAAGCTGAAGAACTATACCAAGTACATGGAAAAAGCGGTGATGATCCCACCGAACCTAGTCGTAGTCATGAATATCTCCATCCTCCAGTGGCTCACGAGCCAAGAATGTTAGAGATTGCTACGGCATTAAAAGAGCAAAAAGGTTTATCTCCTCATTACACGCCGATGGGAGTCAATATTAATGAATCACAAAAGTTTTTAAGTCATTGTATTCGTTGTGATACTTGTGATGGTTTCCCTTGTTTGATTAAAGCTAAATCTGATGCTGAGGTGATAGGTATTTTACCGAGCTTGAAATATAACAATGTTACTCTTTTAACTCAAGCAAAGGTTTTGAAATTAAATACCACAGCAGATGGTAAAAAAATTAGTGATTTACTAGTTGATGTACAAGGAAAAAAACAACATTTTTCGGCGGATATCGTTGCTTTATGTTGTGGCACAGCAAATTCACCTATATTACTTTTAAAATCAGCTAATGAGCAACATCCTAATGGTTTAGCTAATAGTTCAGATTTGGTTGGGCGTAATTTCATGAAGCATATTTTGGGTTCGGTGATTGCTATTTCTAAAACCTTGAATCCAACTAAATTTCAAAAAACTCTTTCGGTAACAGATTTTTATTGGGGAGAGGAAGGTTATGATTATCCCATGGGGCAAATCCAAACTACGGGTAAAATTTTGCCTGTAATGTTAGAAGATATTGATGATTATACTCCTTTAACCGCTGAACAAATAGCAATGCACTCAACAGATTGGTGGTTGACGACAGAAGATTTACCAAATCCTGAAAATCGGATTTTAGTTGATGATGAGCAAATTGTTTTACAATATCAAGAAAATAATTCTCAAGCTTACGATCGATTAGAAAAACGTTGGATTGAAATTCTCAAAGATATAGGTGCGATCGAAGATATCTTACCTCAAAAAATAGATACAGCCAAACCTAAATTTTACATTCATAATAAAATGCCTTTGGGGGCAGTAGCCCATCAGGTAGGTACTTGTAAGTTTGGTGAAAACCCAGAAACTTCTGTGTTAGATCTTAATTGTCGTACTCATGATATTGAGAATCTTTATGTCGTAGATGGTAGTTTTTTCTGTTCTAGTGCCGCAGTCAACCCGACTTTAACTATTGTGGCGAATGCTTTGAGAGTTGCTGATCATCTTTTAGAGCGTTTGCAGTCAAAAGGGCAGAGGTAAAAACTAACTATTAATAATTAATTATTAATTATTACTTCCTCATCCCTCATCCCTCATCTTTCATCCTTCCTCTCCTATTCCCTATTCCCTATTCCCTATTCCCTAAATAAAATGTCCGAAACCAAACCAGAAATTGGTATTATCATGGGTAGCGATTCAGATTTACCAACCATGAAAAGTGCGATCGTTATCTGCGAAAAATTTGCTGTTAATTATGAAGTAGAAATAGTCTCGGCTCATCGGACTCCTACCAAAATGGTAAATTATGCCCAAAACGCTCATAAACGAGGTTTAAAAGTAATTATCGCTGGAGCGGGAGGAGCGGCTCATTTACCCGGAATGGTTGCCTCTTTGACCCCTTTACCTGTGATTGGTGTACCTGTTACTACCAGACAATTACAAGGAGTTGACTCTTTATATTCGATCGTACAAATGCCTAGAGGAATACCCGTTGCTACAGTAGCGATTGGTAACGCCGAAAATGCTGGTTTATTAGCCATTAGAATTTTAGCCAGTCAACAACCGGAGTTACTGACTAAAGTTGAAGATTATAGCCAAAGTCTTAGAGAAATGGTAGAAGATAAACAAACTGAATTAGACAAGATGGGTTATCAAGAATATTTGAATCAAAAAATGAGCTAAATGATCGATAATGATCAAATTGATGCTGAATTGCTAAAAAACAGATAACATTGATCATAAAATTAAATATAATATGGAAAGTATTTAATCAAGATCCGTCATTGAGAATTGAGATAAATTTTTACTCGAAGCAATTATTCGGTGAGAATTACTTCTTCTTCAAAGAATAAGGCTTGAAATTTAAAGAGTAAATTTTTCTTATTTATGAATTGAAAGTATAAAGATTGTATCCCAATTTTTTTCAGTCAAAGTATGAAAACATCTTGAACGTGATAATTTTGTGTTTAACTTTTGACTTTTAACTTTACTTATAATTGTTTTCCCATCAGGTATAAAAATATATGATCACCACCACCAAAAATTTAGTTTCTTTACATGAAGAAGAAACCAAGAGATTTATTGATTGGATAGCTGACGTTGAAAAAAAACCAGATTTAACCATATTTGAAAAAAACCAACTTATTGCTACTCGTTTAGGTGCACATTATCGTAGCGATGGCTTAACAGAAGTAGGATTTTGGTCACCTAAATTGATCCGAGAGGTAATGCACCCGAAAGAAATCTACTTAGAAATTTTTACTCCTACCGAAGAAATTAACTGGCGACAACGTTTGCAAGAAATAAATTTTCGCCGCAATTGTGTTTACCTCAAAAGACGAGGTAAATTTTTCTGGGGTGTTGTCGAAGGAATGCAAGGTGGTACAAAAGAAAAATCAGGTTCTTTTTATTGGTTGAGACATATTGCCCCATCAGGAGAAGTAGAAATTATCCGTGATGTAATGGCTTATTCTTTACCTTATGGTATTTTTGGTTCGTGCTGAACTGTATGATCTTAATAGCTTACAAAAGCAAAGAAAAGATTTGGAGTATTTTAAAGCTACAGGTGTAACTGATGATCAGGAAATACCTAGAATTGAAACGCCCCAACATATTTTACAGCTACACGTAGGTACAGCAAGTCAAGAAGGAACATTTGAAGGCTTGACTCGTATTTATAGTACTATTGCTGAGAAAATTCGTCAAAATGAACCCTTATCATCAATTGAAAAAAACTATATTGGTTATGATGCGATTCAACTGTTACCTGTAGAACCAACGATCGAGTATCGTAAAGACTATAGTGATGATAGTAATATGTTTGATCTTGTTACTAACGTTGATAATTTAGATCGAGAAGTCACCAATTATACGATCGAAGTTAGACTATCTAAACCGAATACACAAAACTGGGGCTACGACGTACCAATTATTGGTTCTAATGCCACTAATCCGACTTTTTTAGGAACATCACGCCCTGATGAATTAATTGATTTTATCAGTGTATTACACAATTTCCCTAACAAGCCTATCCATTTAATTTATGATTTGGTTTATGGACATGCAGATAACCAAGCTGAATTATTAGTTAATCGTCAATATTTTAAAGGCCCAAATATGTATGGGCAAGATTTAAACCATCAATCGCCGATCGTCAGAGCATTACTTCTGGAAATGCAAAGACGGAAAATGGATACAGGTGCAGATGGCATCAGAATCGACGGTGGACAAGATTTTCGCTTTTTTAATCCTTTAACAGGAACTGTCCAGCAAGATGACCAATATTTGTTGGCTATGAGCGATATTGTACAAAACATAGAAGGTAATAAAAGGCTATTATTTACAGTTTACGAAGATGGCAGACCTTGGCCAGACGAAGGTTGGGCAGAAAAATCAACCTATATGGATTTAATTGAACTCAAACCTGAATCTTATCAATGGGGCCCTTTAATTTTTGCTCATAATACACCCGCACTAAAAGGTTTTTGGGAGCGTAAGTGGAATCGTGTTTGTGAAGTGATGAATCAAGGGCAAAACTGGATTACAGGATGTGGTAATCATGATACTTTTCGTCGTGGTAATCAGATTAAGATTAGTTCTAACCTTAATTGGAATTTGGGTAAAACTCCTGTAGAAATTATTTATAATGCTTACGATAATCCTGCGGTATCTTTATGGGTATATGGTTTTAGCCCCGGTTTACCAATGGATTTTATTAATGTATTGTTGCGTGTTCCGTGGATGTTTTTTCGTAATACTGATGAACAATATGGAGTTAAAGTTGTTTGTGAAGAAGCAGGTTTTCTCGATTGGCGAGTAACTGAAGATATTTATAATAAAGAAGAAGTCTTTCTGAATATGAAATCGTGGGGATTTAGCGAGTTAAGATTACTTAAAGATTTTATCAACACTTTAAATCAAGTGATGGTAGCTAAAAATCATGATCTTGATGAAGTTATCACCGCTTGTCAGGCTTGTTTTCATGATGTAGAAGGTGCTTATTGTGATATGGATGTAGCTGATTTTCTTAAAAATCCAGAAATGCACCAATTTTTAAAATATCTTGATAGTGACAAATCTAAATTATGGGCTTTGATGTTTATGCAAGATTGTTATACTGTCTGTAATGTAGCTCATTATGAAGAACAAGTTAATCATGAGAATACGGAGCACAATTTATCAATGCGTCAATTTC
This sequence comes from uncultured cyanobacterium, assembly GCA_963710605.1. Classification (GTDB taxonomy): domain Bacteria; phylum Cyanobacteriota; class Cyanobacteriia; order Cyanobacteriales; family Cyanobacteriaceae; genus JAALKG01. Next base: position 193,826 of record CAVQBA010000004.1, on the reverse strand, counting down.
GTTCTCAACATTCTTGGTTAAATAGTAATCTACAATCAAGCGATCGATTTAACAAAATTAGTGAAGACGATACAACTATTGTTTATGGTAGTCGTACTAATCCTGATAATCCGCAAGAAAAAATGGCGATGGTAATTCACTTAGAAGGTGAGCCAAAAGAGATTACTTTATTAGATTGGTTACAGTTAAATGTCGAAGAATGGGAAGTGGTGATGACAACTCCTGATTTACCTCCTGTAGAAGATATTAAAGACTTAAATGGTTTAACTCTGTCTCAAAGTCAGGGAATATTACTAAAATCGATCGCAGTTGATGATGAATAATTAATAATTACTTTTTAAGCCCCCTAAATCCCCCAAACTCTCTCGAACACTTCAACCTCACCCCCAGCCCCTCGTCCTCAAGGAGAGGGGAGTATTTAAAAAACTTATGGTAATCTAAAATTGGTATTTTTATGATTTAGAAATCACCTAAAGCTAAAAAATATGGTGGGGTGTGCCTCACCCTACAATTAATCGGGTAAACCTAAAAGACAAGCCATAAGAGCTTTTTGAGCGTGCATTCTATTTTCGGCTTCATCCCAAATCCGAGATTGTTTCCCTTCCATCACACTTTCGGTGATTTCTTTTCCTCGATAGGCAGGGAGACAATGTAAAACAATTGCGTCTTTATCCGCTATCTCCAATAGAGATTGATTAATTTGATAAGGTTGAAAAATAGGTACTCTTTGAGCCGTTTCTTCTTCTTGCCCCATACTTGCCCAGACATCGGTATATAATACTTGTGCATTTTCTACCGCTTCTGCTACATCAGTGGTAATGATAACTTGTTCAGGTTTTTTAGCTAAGGCTTTAGCTTTTACAACTATATCTAAATCAGGCTCATATCCTTCGGGGGTAGCAATACGGACATTCATTCCCATCAAAACACCGCCTAAAAGTAGGGAATGAGCGACATTATTACCATCTCCTAAATAAGTCATGGTGATGCCTTCTAGTTGACCAAAAGATTCTTCAATCGTTTGTAAATCGGCTAAAATCTGACAAGGATGTTCTAAATCGGTTAAGGCATTGATAATTGGAATATCGCTATATTTAGCAAAAGTTTCTAAATCATCTTGAGCAAAAGTACGAATCGCCAAAATATCTAAATAACGGTCTAAAACTCTAGCTGTATCTTCTAGTGGCTCACCTCTTCCTACTTGAGTACGACTAGGATTCAAGTCAATAACATTACCACCTAACTGATACATTGCTACAGAAAAAGAAACACGAGTACGAGTTGAGGCTTTATAAAATAATAATCCTAATGTTTTATTAGAGTTAAATTGTTTTGCCCCACTTTTTAAATCCTTCGCCAAATCTAAAACTGTTCTTATTTCGTAGGGGTTAAATTCAGCAATACCTAAAAAATCTCTTCCTGTCAAACTACTCATATACTTTCATTGATACTCAAAGAATAATTTTCATATCTTAGCTTAAGCCGTCTCAATAATGAACAATGAATAATGAACAATGAACAATTGAATAATGAACAATGAATAATTGAATATTACTAAAAAGCTCATTCCACTTGCTCTATCTCTACCTCTCACTTTTAACAAACTCTCATTCTTCAAATTATCAATAAGTACAGAAAAACTCTCTCTTTCTTACTCTCTGCGTACTCTGCGTACTCTGCGGTTTAATAATAACAGACCATAAATATTTTTAACCTACTCATTTTTTACCACATTATTAATATGAAAAATACGAATAAACAAAATACAAAAAAATCAAAATTTCTCAGTTTAATCTTACGTCATCAGCCTTCAGTAGCTGGTCTAGAATTAGATGAAGAAGGTTGGGTATCGATCGATAAATTACTAACAGGATGTGCTTCAAAAGGAGTTAATATAAGTCGTCCTGAATTAGAATCGATCGTATCTACCAATGATAAACAAAGATTTACTATTTGCCAAAAAACCAACAGAATCAGGGCCAATCAAGGACATTCTATTCCGATTGAGTTAAATTTAACACCGACAACCCCTCCAGATATTCTTTATCATGGTACGGCTACCAGATTTCAGGATGCAATTTTCGATCGGGGATTATTGAAGATGAATCGTCATCACGTACATTTATCGGCAGATAAACAAATGGCGAAAAAGGTAGGACAAAGACATGGTAAATTGTTACTATTAGAAATAAATACTGGTCAGATGACTGAAGATGGATTTGAGTTTTATTTATCAGCAAATAATGTTTGGTTAGTCGATCGTGTTCCTACTTGTTATTTGACGATCGTTAATTAATTAGTCAAGACATTTTATCCTAAATATTATATCTTTTCTTGGTTTATCATACTTTAAAGATTATTATACAATGGATTAAGAGAATGATAGATTGGTCAAATATTAACGATATATTCGGTTCAGCAGAAGATATTCCCGAATTGTTGAAAGAATTAGAAACTACTCAAGATTCAGAAGTTTTATACGAATTATGGGATAGATTATGTCATCAAGGCTCAGTGTGTGAAGCTAGTTTTGTTGCTTTACCCTATTTAGTTAAAATAGCAGAACAATGGCAACCCGATGAAAGATTGTTAATCCTAAGTTTAGCTGTCTCTATTATTAGTGGAGAAGATATAGAGAATTTAGCTCGTCCAGGAAAAGATAATACAAATCCTACTACCAAAACTCGTATCGATTTAGATTCACCAATGCGTAATCACTATCTAGAAGAAATTACAACTCTTTTACGCTTAAATAAGGAATGTTTACAATTGCCAAATTTATCAGATACTGATTTTACTTATCTTCTCTCAAATTTAATTGTTCTTAATGGTTATGTCTTATGGCAAAATATTTTTGAATACTTTGCACTTTCATCTTGGGGATATATTGGATATTGTACTGCTTGTAATACCGAAATAGAAATTGGTGCTGATGATAATGATTGTGCGATCGCTCAAATAGAAATTGAAACAGACGATAATCTAAATATCAAATCATTACATTATCCTAAAAAACTAAAAACTAAAAAACGAACTATAATCGAACCAATAAAAGTAGAATTTTTAACCGGTATTCCTCGATCGTTATATCAAATTTCAAAAGATAAAGGGTTTGATTCTGTTGCTCAAAAAGTTAGATATATGTTAGGTAAAGGAGTTTGTCCTAAGTGCGAGAATAAGTTTCAAGTACCAAAACTTTTACAGTTTTCTGAGCTTACTGTTTAATTTTAGTTTGATCTTAAACATTGTGGTGACTATATTCATCTTTATTAAATCAACTATAGAACTTAATAACCTTAACAATGATAAGCAATAATGTTAAACAAAATTCAAGCTATCTAATCTATGTCCAAAAGCTTATAATAGAAAGTCTGATAGTAACTTTTATCTCAAGCTAAGAATAAGTATGACGAGCATGAAATGGCAGAGCGAAGCTCTGATCGCAACTGACAAACTAATCACACCAGAGATAATGAAACCTGCCCGTTATTTGGGCAATGAATTAGGAGCAAAAAATAAACCTTGGGAATCGGCTAACGTCAGATGGGTATTAACTTATCCTGAAGTGTATGAAGTGGGTGCGTCAAATTTAGGGCATATAATTCTTTACAACATCTTAAATGCTCAACCCCATCAATTATGCGATCGATCGTATTTACCAGCACCAGATTTAGCTCAAAAGATGAGGGAAACAAATACCCCCTTGTTCGCCCTTGAATCAAAACGAGACGTTAAAGAATTTGATATTTTAGGTTTTAGCTTGAGTTACGAGTTAGGGGCAACTAATATCTTAGAAATGCTCAGTATAGCTGATATTCCTTTAACATGGCGAGAAAGAAATAATACTGACTATCCTTTTATTTTTGCAGGTGGGCAAACAGCAACCTCAAATCCTGAGCCTTATGCCGACTTTTTTGATTTTGTTGTCATGGGTGATGGAGAGGAATTGTTACCCGAAATTGGTTTTGTGATTGAAGAAGGTAAAAAAGATGGTTTAAGCAGAGAAGAATTACTCTTAGATTTGGCTCAAGTGCCGGGTGTTTACGTACCGCAATTTTACGATATGCAATCCGATGGCAGTGTTAAACGTAATCGTGATGATGTGCCAAAAAGAATCTTGCGTCGAGTTGCCACACCTATTCCTGCATATTCGATCGGTTTAGTGCCTTATGTAGAAACAGTACACGATCGCTTAACTGTCGAAATTAGAAGAGGCTGTACCAGAGGATGTCGTTTTTGTCAACCAGGAATGTTGACTCGTCCTGCCCGTGATGTCGAACCTGAAGATGTGGTTGAAAGTATCGTTGAAGGAATGAAGGAAACAGGTTTTAATGAGTTTTCCTTATTATCTTTGAGTTGCTCGGATTATCTATCTTTACCTGCGGTAGGGATTGAAATTAAAAATCGTCTGCAAGGGGAAAATATATCTTTATCTTTACCGAGTCAAAGAGTCAATCGATTTGATGAAAATATTGCTAATATTATCGGCGGTACACGTAAAACAGGGTTGACATTTGCCCCCGAAGCTGGTACGCAAAGAATGCGAGATATTATCAACAAAGGTTTAACCAATGAAGAGTTATTAAGAGGTATCCAAACCGCAGTAAAAGAAGGTTGGAAGCAAGTCAAACTTTATTTTATGATTGGTTTACCAGGGGAAACTGATGAAGATGTTATCGGTATTGCGGAGACGGTGAAGTGGTTAAGACAAGAATGTAATCATTTGAGTAATAAAAGTCTGAATTTTAATATCACTATCTCAAACTTTACTCCTAAACCTCATACTCCTTTTCAATGGCATTCGGTTTCAACTTCGGAATTTTTGCGTAAACAAGATTTATTGAGAGAGCAATTTTACAACATCCGTGGTACTAAAGTTAATTATACTGATGTGCGTATCTCAGCGATCGAAGATTTTGTCGGGCGTGGAGACAGACGTTTAGCTTCTGTAGTGCGTCGGGCATGGGAATTAGGTGCGGGGATGGATTCTTGGTGGGAAAGTATAGATAAGGCTTATGGTGCGTGGGCGACAGCGATCGATGAAGCAGGATTGACTTGGAAATACCGTTTAGTCGAGAGTGGTGAATGGAATATTTTTGAACCACAAACCCCTAATGACGAACAAACCCCCCAACCCCTTAATCAAGCCATAGAAGAATCCCCCAACCCCCCTTGGAAGGAGAAACACAAACCCCCCTTAATCCCCCCTTGAAAGGAGGGAAACTTGAGGAGTCTGCTGAGGCTAATCATTCTTCTACAAATGAACTCCCTCTCCTTACTAAGGAGAGGGTAGGGGTGAGGTTAGACGATATAAAGTTACCGTGGGATCATTTAGATACAGGTATTGATAAACAATGGTTAAAAGACGATTTAGAAAGAGCGTTACAAGAGGCAACTGTGCCCGATTGTGCTTTTGATGGTTGTAGTAGTTGTGGTGTTTGCGAACCTGCTTTTGGTCATAATATTGTAGTTACTCCTCCGCCTATACCCGATTATGTGGGCGATTTTAAACCGAATCAAGAAAAGGCTCAAAAAATTCGGGTTTGGTTTGGTAAACAAGGAGATATGGCTTTACTGAGTCATTTAGATTTAGCACGTTTGTTCGATCGAGCTGTTCGACGTGCGGGTATTCCGATTACTTATACAGGTGGTTTTCATCCATGAACCAAAGATTTCGATCGCTTTAGCTTTATCATTAGGTATGACTAGTAGTGGCGAAATTGTCGAATTTGAAAATCATACTCGGATGAATTTAGATGAGTTTACCGAAAAATTAAAAGCTCAAATACCTGCTGATTTACCTATTTATGAAGTCAAAGAATTACCTCTCAAATCTCAGAAAGCAACTCAAATTCTAGATACTGCTGAATATACCGTAACTATTTCGGCGGGTGAAAATACGTTTACTCCTTCTCAATGGCAGTCATGGATAGATGATGTTATTAATACTGATGAGATTATGTTTGAGAAGAAAATGAAACCGAATAAAAAGACATCGACGTGGTAGCACGAAAATGATTAATATTCGACCTAATTTACGTTCTGTTTCTTTATTAAGTAAAGGTGATGAAGCGTTAAGTGAGGTAAATATTACTTATACAGGTAGTGCTAAAAATGATGGTTCTTTATTGTCGCCCGACAGGTTATGTTATATGTTAGAACAGGTTAGTAGTGAAGAGTTGAGTCTAGTTAAAGCTCATCGTGAAAATATTATTTTAGAGGATTAATAAGTATATTTTATGGTGCATTTGCTGTAAATATCTAATATGCCAAAAAGTAAAGTTTAAAGTAGTCCCAAATGAAAAAAAACAAAATAATAAAATGGTTAATTTACACTGTACTTGTTGGTTTAATTCCTATTTTGTTAAGACTAATAATATATTTTGTTACAGTAAACGATACTGTTAGTTTGATCAATGCTTCTGATTTTATTACTTTTGGTTTAGTATTACATATTTCAAATATTAATGAAATTGAACACATTCAATCAAGAGACTTTTCTTGGAAAACAATACAAAATGGTATATCATTAGCTTTTATAATTTTTTATAGTGCTTTATTTTGTTTAGTATTACTGAGTGAAAACGTAAATTCTATAATTAATTCAAGAAATCTAGATTGTTGCTGTTTAATCTCATCATTTGTATCGCTTCTTCTTAGCTTTTCAATTTACTATAGAATTTCACTTTTACCAACTGATGAGGAAAGAAAATGAACACAATTATTGTGATAACTACATCTTTATTCGTTATTATTGGTATTAGTGTTTTTGTTTGGTCAATTTACGATACTAGAAAAAAATATTATCAAGAATATTTAAATAGAAGAAGAAATAAAAAATGATAAAAAATTTAATATATTTGGACGAACCAAAAATGTATTCATTATCATCTCAAATTTTTGAAGGGATTACTGACTATATTTTAAATAAAAATGAAAAAGAAGAAGAAAAATCTGAATCGCAAAAAGGAGAAATTGGGAGTGGTAGAATTGTTGCAGATGTAATAAATTCTAGTAATAGTAAAACTGAAAAAAGATATCTTCATGATTATTCATACTCATTATTTGAAGAAAAATTAATTGGGCAAGAAAAAGTTTTGGTAGTTAATTCAAAAACAAATATTTCAGAAAAAGATTTTGAAGAAAAGAAATCTTTTATCAAAGTTAGTGCTAAAGCTACTTTTAATGATATTGACAAAATGGATCACTTAATAAAAAATTTTAATTCTTTTGGAAAAGCCATTACTTGTATACAAAATCCTCAACTTTGCGAAAAAATAATTATAGATACTAAGCAAAAAGGATTTCAGGGGAAAACAAATAAGGCAAATGGTAAAAATGATCCTCTTATAATAAAGGCTAAAAAAAATGGTCTTCACTACAATGAAACTATCTTGGAAAGCTTATCTTCATTAATTCAATATGGATATCAAAATCAATTAGAAATACGACAAGACGTTGATAAGGTTTCATTCTCTTCCCTTTTAAAGCGAGATTATTTGCGAGAAAATGAAGATATTTTAATTAGAAAATATTCTAGAAAAACAGAAAAAGAATTAGTTATTTTTGGTATTATTACTCAATCCTCGGAGAAAACAATAAATACAAGCAACTTCACTGTAGATCAAGAATTTGAAGCAGAAACACCGAAACAAGCTATTATTAATATGATAGAGATATTAGCAAATATTGAAGAATCATTTAGTGGCAAAATGCCTAATGAAATAGTAATAGATCCAATTGCTATATATACTGAGCTTTAATAACAATAATATAAATAACATAAACATAAACGTTATTAAGAATAATCAGAAATATTTTTTCAGATAGTACGATCGATGTCTAATTGCGATTTCAACTATTTTTTCTGTGTTTAGAGATAAGAATCACGATCGCTTAGTGGTATCTTAAATTTATGACTCTAACTAAATTGTAACCACAAGCAGATTAAAAAACAAAATAATGAAAGATAAACCAATCCATTGGGTTGGCACATCAAAAGAAGATATACGTAATTTTTCTGAAGAAGCTAGACGTAAAGCAGGTTTTGAACTAAGAGCAATTCAAAAAGGAGAAAAACCTACCCATTTCAAATCAATATCCATTATTGGTAAAGGTACACAAGAAATTAGAATTTGGACAGGAGATACTTATCGTGTTTTTTATGTTGCTAGATTTCCTGAAGCAGTTTATATTCTTCATGCTTTTGGAAAAAAGACTCAAAAAACATCAAAAAAAGATATTGAATTAGGAAAAAAACGCTATCAGCAAATGATTAAAATAAGAAAAGAATTGCAACTATAAAAATATGACAGAAATAACTTTTGGTAATGAAAATGTCTTTGTAGATTTGGGTTTTTCACCTGATGAAGCAATGAATCTTAAAATCAAAGCAGATTTAATGTTAGAGTTACGTTCTTTTATTCTCGATTGAGGTTGGACTGAAAAACAAGCTTCTGTGTTTTTTAAAGAAACTCAATCTCAAATAAGCAACTTAATCAATGGTAATATTTCTTGTTTTAGTGTAGATAAATTATTAAATATGTTAGCAAAAGCTGGTATGGAAGTAAAAATAGAAGTAGTTTCTTAATAAGTATCATCTTTTGTTAATAATACTATCCTAAAAATAAAAAACTAGTTAGATTAAAATACTATGACTACATTAGAAGAAGCACTTTTAACGGTAAATAAACTTCCTATCGAACAAAGAGAAATGTTAATTGAAATTGTCAAAAATCAACTAATAGAAAATAGCCGTCAAGAAATAGCAGAAGATGCCAAAAAAAATATTGCTTTATTTCATCAAGGTAAATTACGATCGCAATCGTTTGATTTTATCCTTAGTGAGTTAGATGCAACACTAAATGAGGATGTATGAGAGAGTTAGTATTAACATCAAAATTTAAACGATCGTATTCGCCAATTTTTTACTCACAATCCTATAATTAAAAATGAGAAAAAGAGAAATATTATTCCAACGTTACAGCAAAAAACCCAGTGTTATATATTATGCTGTTGGTTTACCAAACTTTATTTACCAATTAATATAGTTCGTCTTGACGATCGAACAGGTAATATTTTTCTCCTAGCAGGAGATGAAAATATTATTGAAATCTATCCCAATGGAAAGTGGAGATATATCCAATGAATAAACCTAATTTTAAAAATATGAATCGTCAGCAATTACATAATTATTTTATGACACATCGAGACGATCGAGAAGCATTTTATGCTTATGTAGATAAATTACATGAAGAAGGAAACTGGGTGGAAATGCCACCTTTAGAATCTCCAGAAGATTTAAATCAATACTTGGATTTTGTTAAACGCCATTCTAAGTAAAAACATTTTTCTTAAATTCATTTGTGAATAGGAAAAAAAGAAGTATTATTCAACATTAACTCCCTTCCATAACTGTGAGATAGGTTGAGTTTTTCCTTCTTTTACTTCTTGCAAAGCTACTCTTAAACTTGCTTTTATTTCTTCTACTGGTGTATCATCAGGCTCGTATTCAGATTTTTCTGAGACTAAAACAATTACTTTTACTTCGCTATCTTCATCAATATTTAAAGGCTCGTTTAATAATAATTGACCATTTTTATTTACTTTTGCTGTTGTTTCAAATGCTTTCATCTTCTTTTTTAGCTTGTAAATATTCTTGAATTGCATCTTTGATATTTTCAATCGCTTCAGGTTTTGTTTTTCCCTCACTCCAACATCCTTTAAGTTGAGGACAACATACTGCGTATCCTTCCTCACTTTGAATTAATTTAATTTCATATTTCATCTTGTTTAATCAGAATTATTAATTTATTACCAGTCACAATAATGTTAGACAATATATTATTCATTCTAGCGATCGATCGTATTTTTCGAGGTTGTATTTCTTTTTTAAGCTTGTCTTCGTAATTTATCTTTAGTTACTTCCGAGTCATATTTTAATTGTAGATTTAATCAAAATTTTTCTGACAACCCAAAATATTTAACAGTCTTAATCCTATTTCACTTTAATCGTATAACTGTCGATCGATATTAATTCCAATAACACTCTAAATAATTAGCATTTACCCATCCTGTTTTCCCACTAACTTGACTATTAGGACCTTGTATAACTCTGATATAATACCAAGGTATATCTCCTTTTATATATTGCACTGTATTGTTATTATTAAGTCCGGCAATAGATGCTCCTCCAGGACTACTACGTACTGCTAATTGTCCAGTTTGAATGTTCGTTACCCAACAATCCACGTCCTGTGATGATGATGATGAATTTTGGGAAGAATTTGGAAAAGTTATTTGACTTTGATGAATATAGCCCGTTTCGCCGCATACATCAGTAATGTACCAACCGTTGTTATAACCGTAGGTAGTAATATAAGTGGTGAATTTGATAGTACATTGAATTCGCCCATTGGGAGTAAATTTTACATTAGAAGGAGGATCATAAATAAATGCCTGAGCGTTTTGAGCTAAAACATCGGAGTTTTTAAATTGTAAAGGTATGCTAAAAGACAAAATACTAGTACTCAAAATAAATAAATTTTTCAGTGTAGAAACAGTAAAATTTCCTATCTTTGAAGAGTTTTTCATAGTTATTTATTACCTCTTTTACTTTTTAATTTTAAGAAAATCTATAAAAACTAGATATCTATCAATTATATGATAAATATACTTTTAAATAAAATAAGTACCTGTACAAAATTGTTTGTATATTTATTTGTAGGGGTGCAAGGTTTGCACCCTTGATTCAGTTGAGGTTTTATGGTTGTCAAAGCATAATCAAAATACACAATTAATTTTGCGTTACTACTTATATAGTTGTTTCAAATAAAAATGAGACACTAGTGATGAATCTAAATTTCAGTTTAATTTATTAAACGAACAGAATATTAGCCTTGCACGACAGTTCAAGGCGGGTTTAATACTTTGGTTTCAGTATTCTTCTTACTGTCTTAATCTTAATTGAAATGACTATAAAATCTAAAGTTAAAATATTAATGAGTTCGTTTGTGTTTGTTATCTTTTTTGGGTTCAAGATACGCTTAAAAGCGTTATTAAATATCGTTACGAAAAATTTTATTTTTAAACAAGTAGCAAAACAAGGTTATGGGGAATAAATAATCAGCTTTAGAATAAGCAAAATATAATCTAAAAAACTAAATATTAGATTCAGCAATAACTGTAAAAACGATTTAAACTAAGACAACTGAAAATAATATACGCAAAAAAATTTAAATCGATCGATGTTTATCTGTTAATTTCTCTTAACGATTAAAATATAATTCTGTTTGCTTCGATAAATAATTTTTGCACGGAGAAAACGATCGACGGTGTTGAGGAGTTAACCCATACTTCTCGATCGCTTCAGTGTGTTTTTTAGTACCATAACCTTTGTTTTTAGCTAAATCATACATCGGGTATTGTTGATGATAATCGCTCATTTGTTGATCACGCCACACCTTAGCTAGAATACTTGCCGCACCAATAATTGGCGATCGTAAATCTCCTTTTACTAAGGCAATTTGTCGGTAAGAAATATTTGGCAACAACATATTGCCATCAATTAAACATAAATTGGGAGAAACAGATAGACTATCAATCGCTTTTGTCATCGCCAATAAAGAAGCTTGAAGAATATTAATTTGATCGATGGTTTTGCTATCAACTTCTGCTATTTGCCAATCGACGACAAAATTCTCTATTTGAGGTACTAAATTCGCTCTTTTTTTAGCACTCAATTTTTTGCTATCACCAACACCCATTTCAGTCAAACTTTTTACTTGTGATAATTTAACAACAACAACACAAGCAACTACACTACCAAATAAACAGCCTCTACCTACTTCATCTACTCCTGCAATTAAAGCCGAAGTATTATCAAGATAGTCTTCAAGAATAAAATCAATCGGTAAACTAGAGGATTGAGACAAAACAATAAATAATTAATTATCTAACAATTCTTTTACACTATCAAAAAAATAAATCTATTTAGGTAATATTACGATCGCTATTTCCAACTGATTAAAATATAGTAGCTAATCAAAAAATTATTTTATAGATATTGATTATCAAATACCCCTTCTTACTAGGAAGGGGTTAAGAGTGGTTCAAATAAGTCTAAGAAGAAGCAGAAGTACGACGACGACGACGACTCCGTACTACAGGTCGATCGCCCTCTAAAGCCTCTTTTATAGCCGCTTCAGCTATGGTTTCAGACTTATCAGGAATCTGTGTCTTGGTTGGAGTTTCTTCAGTTACTTCTTTATTCTCATCAATCGTATCTTGCTCAGAAACAAATTCTAGCTGATCTTCTTCTACTATAGTCAGCTTAGCCTCCTCTTCAACTTTGTCTTCTTCTTCAAAACTTGATGATAGCTCAACCTCAATACCAGGCTCAATATCAGACTCAATATCAGACTCAATATCAGGCTCAACAGTCTGTTCTTCATCAATATTAGAAGAGTCAGGATTTACCGACAAAATTGCATCTGTCTCTTCCTCATCTTCAAGATTAGCTTTACCTTCTTCTGGTAATTGAACATAAATTAACACAGATTTTGGATCTTTGACTTCTGTTTCCAAATGAAGCAATGGAGAAATACCCATAAAAGCATAAACATCTTGTTCTGTCTCGGTCATTTCCACAACGACTTTTTCCCATTGACTATCATCTCTTCGTAAAGAACGAGATAATAAAGTACGCTCTTTGCGTTCTTGTTTTACTTCAATCTCATTATTATTATTATTGATATTTACATTATTTCCATTACCGTTGTTATTAACTAAGATTGGTTCTTCTTTCAAACCATTTTGACGACGACGGCGGTTATTATTTTTTTTCTGATCTATTTGATCTATGTTATCTTCATCGTCTTGGGTTAAATCTTCAACATTATACTCGTTATTAATATTGGCAAATTTTTCGTCTAGATTAATTTTTTCGGGTGCTTTAGACACTAAAGTCGGAGCGGTAGAAGCACTAACGACTATGTTTTCTGCTTCATTATTATGACCTGTAATTTGAGTTACTAAACCTAAACCTAAGCAATGAGGACAAATTTGAGCAAACAACTCATAAATGTTTTTACCTTGACGTTTACGAGTTAGCTCAACTAAACCTAACTCAGATAACTGAGCAACTTGAGGACGGGCTTTATCACTTTGTAAAACACGATTAAACTGCTCTAATAATTTGATTTTATCTGCACGAGTGTCCATATCAATAAAATCAACCACAATCACGCCACCAATATTACGTAACTTTAATTGACGAGCAATTTCGATCGCCGCTTCGTAATTTGTCCATAAAACTGTTTCTCTTGATGTTGCTGAGTGAGTGAAAGAGCCTGAGTTGACATCTATCACCGTTAATGCTTCTGTTGGTTCAATGATGATATAACCACCTGAAGGTAGTTCTACTCTCGGTTTTAGTGCTTCTTTAATAGCAATATTAATCCGAAACGTATCTAAAATCGGGGTTGGTTCTTGATGTTTGTCTATTTGAACACCATTAGGTTGTCGCCCTCCTCCCCAATTACTTAAATGTTTCTTAATATTTTTGACCCCTTCAGTTGAATCAACCACGATTCGATTCACTTCGTCGGTGAACATATCTCGTAAGACTCTTTGAATAAAATCATCATCACGATTTAATAATGAAGGTGGACGTAAAGAATTAGCTTCTTGTTGAATCTTTTCCCATTGTTTGTGTAAAAATTCTAAATCTTCAATAATTGCTTCTTCTGCTTTACCATCAGCTTCGGTACGTACTAATAAACCCATTCCTGAGGGTTTGAGTAAAATAGCTAATGCTCGTAAACGGTTACGCTCATTGTCATTTTTTATTCGGCGAGATAAACTAACTCCTTTACCATAAGGCATCAGAACTAAATAACGTCCAGGAAGACTGATATTACCTGTTAGGCGAGGACCTTTTGAACCTGTTGGTTCTTTCATCACTTGAACTAATACAGGCTGTTGTGGTGATAACAATTCGGTAATTGCACCAGCACTCCTTCTGCGTCTTAACGGACCTAAATCAGTGATATGGATAAAGCCATTTTTCTCAGCATCACCAATATTTACAAAGGCGGCATCTATACCTGAAATGACATTTTCGACTGTGCCTAAGTAAATGTCTCCTACTTGTTGATTTCCCGTAGCAACGACTAATTCTTGTATTTGATTTTGCTCAAATACGGCGGCGATATGATTTTTTTCTGCGATTATTATTTGTTTTGGCATTCATTTACCTCAAAAAATTGTCTAACGATGTTGTTAATCTTTAATGTTTGTATATTTAAAGATAAGATTCATTTTTTTGTAGCCAAAAATTTAATTTAGATGGAGAAATTACACGCTAAATTCAGGCACATATTAACTGCAAATAACCTAAAATAATTTTTATATAAAAGAAGATTATCACGATATTATTACTTAATTTACGGATGTTTATTTAAATTAAGTATTTGAAAAGATTATTTTTAAAAGCAGTCTTATATTAATTTTTTTAGTCTGTATTTTCTCGATCTTAATTCTTTTTTTGCTAATTTTTATCTACTAATTTAGTCTTAATATTTATTCTTTTCCCCAACTTATGGGATTCAGGATAGAAGCAATTCTAATTACCTTTTGTCTGTTTTTCCTGAAGTTTTTTTTCATGTATTTTTAGGTTTAAACTTGATAACATTTATAATGATCGATCGTTTCCTGTGATAATAAATAATTATTAATCTCTAATTAATCTGTATTTTGATAAATCTTACTTGTGGATCGTTACATTTTAATAACAGTGTTATTTTCTCACTGAACTATATTAATCTGTTAATGATCGATCGCCTTTTGACACTTAAAAACTAGTCTTGCTCTTAACGAACTATAACTAAATTACACTCTTTTTACTTTTCTCCAATACAATTTTCTTTGTATCTTGATGGACAATTACGGGCAATCTATCTATACGATCTCACCACGGTTTTATCAAAATCGATTAGCAATACTTTTATTCTCTTAACTATACTCGCTTAGTATTAGTTATGAACAAGATTATACCAAAAAAAGCACTTCTAAACAATTTGTGGCTCAGTTTAACTAATCATCACTTGTTAGCGATCTCATTTTTAATTAAGCTTGGGAAATCAGAATGGGATTTTAACTGAAAAATATCTATAATTAACACATATTTGAAATAGAGTAACTTGAATCTGTTATTAGACAGGATAAAGCAGATTAACGGTTTACGTAAGTTGTTGTTCAAACCGATTTTTCAAAACTCAAGTTGTTCTAATAATAATGCTCAGTTAAACTCAGCACAATAGAAATCGTAGTTTCAACAACGTTAGTAACTAGATTAACTATAACTATCACAGTACAAGCCGCTTCATTAAAAAAATTTTTGACTGGACACCGAAAAAATTAGAAGATAGACTTCGGTTTTTAATTCTCAATTCTTAATTAATTACTATGTTTTTTAAATAGTCATCACATTGTTAACTCTCAATGGACGATCGTCAATTGTTACAGAGTTTAAAGTTATATAT
Source organism: uncultured cyanobacterium (assembly GCA_963710605.1). GTDB lineage: Bacteria > Cyanobacteriota > Cyanobacteriia > Cyanobacteriales > Cyanobacteriaceae > JAALKG01. Next base: position 178,284 of record CAVQBA010000004.1, on the reverse strand, counting down.
CGTAAAGTGCTGTTGAGATTATATACTGCGGTTAAGTCAACCCCTATAATAAATCATTTAATAACAACTGGTTTAAGGAGTCTTTTTTTATGTCACATAGTGTAAAAATTTACGATACTTGTATCGGCTGTACCCAGTGTGTTCGTGCTTGTCCTACCGATGTACTTGAAATGGTACCTTGGGATGGTTGTAAAGCTGCGATGATCGCTTCTTCTCCCCGCACACAAGATTGTGTTGGTTGTAAACGTTGCGAAACAGCTTGTCCGACTGATTTTTTGAGCATTAGAGTTTATCTTGGTGCCGAGACTAGTCGTAGCATGGGTCTAGCATATTAATCATATTTTTATGATATTTTGACAACTGTTGTCACTCTTGATGACAGTTGGTTTTTGTTGTTTATTTTTATTAGTGAACTAAAAAGTTTTTGGAATGGTAAGTAAAAGAGTAATTTATACCGATCGAGCACCTGCACCTGTTGGTCCATATAGTCAAGCGATCGCATCTCAAGGTGAATTGGTCTTTTTAGCAGGACAAATAGCCTTAAATCCTAGTACAGGTAAAATCGAAGGCGAAAATGATGTTGTAGCTCAAACTAAGCAAGTTATGAGTAATATAGAAGCTGTTTTAACTGAAGCTGGTTTAGATTGGTCTAATATTGTCAAAACAAGTGTTTTTCTCAAAGATTTGACTGATTTTACAGCTATGAATGAAATCTATGCTCAATATTTTGCTGAGCAACCTCCCGCTCGTGCTTGTGTGGAAGTATCAAGATTACCAAAAGATGTATTAGTAGAAATTGAATGTATAGCGGTTAAATAATAGCTGATTCACCTACATTATCTAAACGTTTTAAACTAATAAACAACTAATTTGGCATAACTAAACAGTGATAACGTAACCTCTCAGGTAAATTACAAGATTCAAACCCCTCCTTTTTGAAATAAAGAAGGGAACAAAGGTTACTGCTCAAACACCTCTAAATTTCAAAGACTACGACCATAATAACTTCAGTTGCTTATCTACACTTGCCACCGTATTCGCTGTAATAAAACCACTAGCCGCCACTGCTGGTACACCAATACCGGGAAAAGTAGAATCACCGCAACAATATAAATTATCGATCGGAGTATTAGAAGTCGGAAACAACGCTTCACCTGCTTTCCACGCCGCCCCATAAGTACCTTTATATCTTCTTAAATACCGCTCATGAGTTAAAGGTGTACCCACTAAAGTTACTTCACAACGACTCTTAATATCAGGAATAAATCTCTCTAATGCTTCCCACATTACCTGTGAGCGTTTTTCCTTCATAGCCTCATATTCAGGAGTATTACGTTTAAGATTTGCCCATAAAGAATAAGGCTCAGTTGCAGGTGTATAAACATGAATGCCGTGTTTTCCTTCAGGTGCAACAGTACCATCAAGTAAAGAAGGAATTGATACCGCCACCACATTTTGCTCGGCAGTAACTCCGGCATCCCAATCATTAACAATCATATGATGACAAGGTAAATCAGCAGGAATATCCTTACCATCAATACCTAAATGAAGGTGCATAAAACTATCATTCATCGGTGTATTCTCTACTTCGGTGCTATATTTACTAGGTAAAACGCCATCGGGAATAATTTTAACTGTATCCCAAATAGAAGCATTAGAAACTACTGCTTTTGAAGCTCTAATTTCTTCGCCGTTGCGTAGTCTTACACCTACCGCCTCATTATTTTTAGTGATAATTTCTTCCACATGAGTAGATAAACGCAACTCACCACCATATTTAGTTAAACCTTTGACTAAAGCATTGACGATCGATTCAGTCGTACCTACAGGATAATCTAAAACTACATCAGGGCGATACCATTCAGCAAACATAAAAGCCATTTCCGCCGCCGAAGTGCCGTGGGCAGGTAAACCAGATAACATAAAACATAATAAATCAAGCCAATTACGAACAAATTTATCAGTAACAACCTCATCCATAATTTCACCGAAACTACCAGTTAACTGACTAGCACTAAAAGCGTAAGGAAGCATCGATAAAGCAAAAGGAGGTAATGTTAGTAGTGCCGCCCAATCATATCTAACCGCCTTAACAGGTATCGCCATTGATGCTTTTCCTAAAGGTAACATCACTTGTTGTAACTTACGCCATTGATTACCGGCTTCTTTTCCTCTCAAATTAACTAACAACTCATAAAATTTATCTGCACCCACAGCCACATCAAAATAACCTTCAGGCAACCAACAACCCCAACTATTATAATTTTTCCATTCAATATCTTCTTCTATAATATCTAGTACTTGACGTAACGGATTACTAGAAGGAGAATAGGATAACCCAGAATACAAAGATGGTCCAGAATCAAATTTAAAACCTTGATAAGCGAAACCATGAGCTGCACCACCTGCAATATTATGACTCTCGCAAATAATTACGTCATACCCGTAACGTGCGAGGATTGCTCCACAACATAAACCACCTAAACCACTACCGATAATTACTATTTCTGTTTTCGTTGTCATATTACTTAACCCAATTTCCCATTAACTATTGTAAACGAATATTAATTGAGAATTATCGATCGTTATTAGTCGTAGGATGGGTTAGGCATTTATTCATAAATAACTCAAGCACTCTTCGTTAATAACGAGTGCCGTAACCCATCATTAATTGAGCTAAAATTTACTGGGTTTCGCTTTTAGGTTATAGTTAATAACTACTGCTTTTTGGCTTAATTAACCTATCATAAGTTATAGCAACAATATAAAATCGATCGTTAATGTCAACTAAAAGTTAGTTTTGAGGATAAAATTTTAGAAATTTTGGAATCAGAAGAAAAAGAGATTCTGTTATCAGTAATTGGTTCTCACGATCGAGTATATTAAAAGACGATCGAATTTTTAATATCCTATTCCTGATATCGTTGCACCTTTTTTTCTAATCACTTTTCCATCACCTAATAAATTATCAACAATTCCATAAATAATCGTTTCTCCTTGTTTTGCATAAACATTAGGTGCTATACCTCTTATTTCAACTAAACCTCCTTCATTCGTGACTACTCCTCCTACGCTTCCTTTTAAGATCAAATGTCCACCTTTATGAACATTTATATTACCTAAACAAACTCCTTGGAAAACAAGAATTCCATTATTCATCACAGTTATATTTGGAATAACATTATTTTCTTCCACGTATCCAGAAACAATTAAATCTTCAGTTTTGAGTTTACAAGATCCAGAAACAACACCATTGGATACATTACAATTATGACTTGTCGTACTGTTAGTGATTGTATTTTGAGCAATACTTTTTTTTGTTAAAAGTAAAAAAAGTAGTAGTAAAATTAATTTGATTTGTATGTTGAAATTTTTATTTTTCATTTTTAATTTGACAATTGAACTCAAAATATAAATATAATCTTACTAAAATCATAGTCAATAAACGTTACTTATTTATACCAACTACAACAATACGATCGTATTCAACGTCAAAAATCATAAATGTTAGTATTAAATTCCTAATTTGATTTAAAGTAAAATAATAAACATATACTTTATTGTCTTCAATTATTAATCATCTAATTTTAAATTCATGAAAATAAAAGCAATTATTCATCCAGCAGAGGAAGGTGGTTATTGGGCTGAAGTACCAGCATTGGAAGGTTGTATCACCGAAGGAGATACGATGGAAGAGGTTGTCAAAAATCTTCAGGATGCAATTCAAGGATGGTTAGAAGTAGCGAATGAATCAACCAAAATTGAAGCTAATTCTAAAGTAGTAGAGATAGCAGTATGAAGTCGGTTTCAGGCAAAAAACTTTGTAAAATAGTAGAGACAAAAGGTTGGATACTCAAAAAAATTACAGGAAGTCATTATATTTATCAAAAAGACGATCGAGATAAAATTATTTCTATTCCCGTACATCGCAATCAAGATTTAAAAATAGGTACTCTCAAATCAATTATGAAAATAGCTCAATTATCCGAAGATGATTTGTAAATTCGGTATAATATCTTTGGTTGATTAATCATCATTAAAAGCAATTAACAAGAAAAGATGACAGAAAATACCGATAATTATGCCCTAAGTGCCGTAGAAAAAGAAGAATTAACCGAGTCATTATTAAAAAAACAAGGATGTTGGGTTGATTGGGGTAAAGCTTGCTATAAATTGCAACAAGCAGGAGTACATCCTGACGAAATTTTTGAAACCACAGGATTACAACGTAGTCAACAAAATTTAGTCATAGTCGCCAGTCAAGTCTATGAAAGTTTGGTGCAACAAAAAGCCGATGAGAATACACTTACTTATTATCAAGGTCCTCGTACTGATGTATTATATGAATTAAGAGTATTAAATCACGAAGAAAGACTTTCTGGAGCTGTTTTAGCTAAAGAAAAACAATTAGATGTGGATGGTGCAAAAGAAGTAGCTAAAGCGATTAAAGTTTTTTCTCGTATGTCTCAACCACCAACGGGTTTTACTATTCATCCTGGTGATGCGGTGGCATATCAATATTGGAAATTGGCGAAACCAAAAAAAGATTTAGCTGATAAAGCACGTTTAATTGCTCAAGGTTTAAAATATGTTTATTCTGCTACCGCCAGACAAAAAATTGAACAATTGTTAACTCAAATGAGTGCAACACCAATTCAATATGCTCCTTTATTACCAATTTATCGTTTTGAAAGTGATGAGCAGTTGCCTTGTATTTTACCTGTAGTAGGGAGTTTTCCTCTTAGTACAGAAAGTTTACAAAATATACCTGTTTTATCTACCGTTGAGCCTTTTGGCATAACGACTATTCCTGATAATCATTCAGTAGTTAGTATTCCTACTTGGCAAGTTGTTTTGCAAGCTGAAAAACCAGTAGTTATTATCTGTGAAAGTACAGATTTACCTAAAGAAACTAATAATAAGTCAGAGGAGTTGTTGGTTGTTGTTGATTTAACAGCGACACAATGGGATAATAATCATTATTTTTTAGTTGAGCAAGATAACCAACTCAAATTTGATTGGTTTGCTAATGAGCCTGAACAAAAAATTGTCGGACAATTATTATTAATTTTACGTCCGAAAAAAATCTTGGATGAGGGGAATCTAACTGAGCCTTGGCAAATGGATGATTAACTAATTTCAGTTGAAATTTACTTTTATCTATAGTTAATAGTTAAAAAAATCAATCCTAATTAATCTGATCAAAAAAAAGGTACTTTCAAGCTCCACTAAAGGTTAGTAAATATTCTGAGGGAGCAGTTTCAAGGTTTGGTTAACAATTATTACTCTATTTTTTGCGGTTTTAAATTTGATCGATCGCTATAGCTAATATAAGTATCTTTAAACAGTAGAAAATGACCAAAACGTTAATAAAAGTTAACAAAACATAGTATGATAATTAATCATAAGAACAAATATTAAAATAATTAAAAGTTATGGCGGAACAATTTCCTTGGCTTACCGCAATAATTGTCTTCCCACTAGTGGCGGCACTAATGATTCCTATAATACCGGATAAAGAAGGCAAAACATTGAGATGGTATGCTTTATCAGTAGGTTTGATTGATTTTTTCTTGATGTGCTACGTTTTCTCCCAGAATTTTGATGTTAGTAATACTAATTTTCAGTTAGTTGAAAAATATACTTGGATTGAACCTTTAGGGTTAAGTTGGGCTGTATCTGTTGATGGTATCTCAATGCCTTTGGTTTTACTGGCTGGTTTTGTGACGACTTTGTCTATTTTCTCTGCATGGCAAGTCGATCGAAAACCCCGTTTATTTTATTGTTTATTATTATTATTATATTCAGCACAAATAGGTGTATTTGTCGCTCAAGATTTATTATTATTATTCATCATGTGGGAATTAGAATTAGTTCCCGTTTATTTACTAGTCTCGATTTGGGGTGGCGAAAAAAGACGTTATGCCGCTACTAAATTTTTGTTATATACAGCGGCGGCTTCTATCTTCATTTTAGTTGCTGGTTTAGGTTTGGCACTTTATGGTAACGAAGGCGTTACTTTTGATATCGCCATTTTAGGTTTAAGAGAATATCCGATTGGGTTAGAATTGTTTCTTTACGCTGGATTGCTGATTGCTTTTGGTGTTAAGTTAGCTATATTTCCTCTACATACATGGTTGCCTGATGCCCATGGTGAAGCATCTTCTCCTGTCTCGATGATTTTGGCAGGCGTTTTATTGAAAATGGGTGGTTATGGTTTAATTCGTCTAAATATGGGTTTACTCGCTGATGCTCATGTTTATTTTGCTCCTGTATTAGTTATTCTTGGAGTTGTCAATATCGTTTATGGTGGTTTTGCTTCTTTTGCTCAAACTAATATGAAAAGGCGTTTGGCTTATTCTTCAGTCTCGCATATGGGATTTGTACTAATAGGTATTGCTTCTTTTTCTGATTTAGGAGTTAGTGGGGCGATGTTACAAATGTTGTCTCATGGTTTGATTGCGGCTTTATTATTCTTTTTAGCTGGTGTTACCTACGATCGATCGCATACAATGTTTTTGGATGAAATGGGTAATGTCGGTAAAGCAATGCCGAAAGTATTTGCACTGTTTACTGCCGGGGCAATGGCTTCGTTAGCTTTACCAGGGATGAGTGGTTTTATTAGTGAATTAAGTGTTTTTGTTGGTTTTAGTAATAGCGACATTTATGATTCTAATTTCCGTACTTTTATGGTGATACTTAGTGCTGTCGGTTTGATTATTACTCCGATTTATTTACTGTCAATGTTAAGACAACTATTTTATGGTAATAATAAAGCTGATTTATGTCTTATCGGTACTTCTGAAGAAGATAATCCAATTACAACTAATGATGCGGCTGTTTGTTTTGGTACAAATTGTATTTTACCAACTGAGGCTGTTTATAATGATGCTAAACCAAGAGAAGTTTTTATTGCTTTGTGTTTTCTCTTCTTAATCGTCGGGATTGGTTTTTATCCTAAATTAGCGACTAATCTTTATGATGTAAAAACGGTAGCGATTAATAACGAAATGAGACAATCTTATGTTGAGGTAGCTCAAACTACTACTACACCTGTGTTGTCTGATGTCGCAATTAAGTTTTAATCAATAAAGTTTGTTTTATCTGTAACTATTAGTGAAGATATCGAACGGTAATTATGGCTGATGAGATACCTTCACTAAACAATTTATTCAATTAGTCTTTCTAATCATTTCTTTTAAGTAAGTAAAAATATTTGGAAAGATTTTTTTTAGCGGTGAAAGATTAAGTAAACTCGATCGATGTTACCTAATTTTAATTCTTTTTAAACAGTGAACTTTTGTAGTGTTTAATTATCAAAAAGGAAAATAAGAAAATAATTAATTCATTATTTCAAGCCTAGTACGGACGTAGCAGTGCTACGTCTCTACAGACAGGTAGAGGTAATTCTCAATTCTGATTGACCTCTATGTATATGTATGTTCTCTACGGTTAAAATAAACTCAAATAAAAAACGATCGTTACTTAATGAATTAAATCACAAATAACGATCGCTTTTATCTTGTTAGAGAGTAGAGAGAAAAGAGAAAAATTAAATTAAATTAAATTAAATTAACTACGACTGTGTTGGAGGAATAACTTGTACATCCATATTTACAGTTTCAACACCTAGAATTTCTTTAGCTAAAGGTTCAATAGTATCGTATTCTTTTTGACTAGGTACAGCACCGACAATCATAACATTACCTTCTTCGGCTTCGATCGTTAATTTAGCACGAGGAATGTTAGCTTCTAGTTTTGCCCTAACTTCACTTTCAAGATCAGAATCGGTTCTCTCAGTTTGATCGCCAGCTATATCATTACGTTGTTCTCTAGCACGGATATCAGAATCTAATTGATCTTGACGGACTTCCTTGTTTGCATCTTCTAAAGTTTCATCTACATTACCCGGATTATCTACTGAAACATCTCCATCGACAGTTTCAGGTGCATCAACACTAGTGCGAGCATTATCGCAACCTACTGCACCAAAAAGTAAAGTACTACCTAATATTAATGTGATTAATTTGTTCTTATTCATGTTTAGATTCTATTTTATTAACTATTATTTGTATTGATAACTTTATTTTAAAATTAGCCAGTTAAAACTTTTTTTCAATTGAAGATACTTACCTTTTAAACTAAGATAATATTTGATTTTTCAATTCAAAAAAAAAGAATTCTGGTAACTATATATTTTATGTTCAGGTAATAAGCAAAATATTTAATAATAATTTTACTCATTACCTATTAAGATAAAATCGAGATGATACTATCTCAAATTTCTGTTGTTTGGTGTGTTAGGATTTACTTTTCTAGTCGCAGTTTCGTCAGTTTCAACAACTAATTCTTCACGGTGTACAGTTTCGTTTGCTTGGACAGTACCTTGTTCTACTTCTTTACGGATACCAACTTCTTCACGTACATAAGCTTCTTTGCTTACGTTAGCAGTTTCTTCATAAATTTCAACACGCGCTACTTTATTCTCATCAAAGTCAACAGTGTTTGGATTTACAGGTGTTCCATCTACTACATCTTTACGCTCAATTACAAGACGTTCTTTTCTGACAGGTACATTAACTGATGCGGTTTCGGTTTCTACTCTTTTACCGATAGTAGCTTCACCTACTTTTTGATTTTGCTTATCGACTACTAAACGTTCTTCGTAAAGTTTGATGTTTTCTTGATCTGTAGTGGTTACATCACGATCGATATTAGTAGTTTTAGGTAATTCAGGATTGTAGTTATTCATAGTAGTATTTGTTGTTGTTGTTGCTGTTGTTGCTGTTGTTGGAGGTGCGGCATCATAGATATCAAAATCACTGACGTTATAATTACGCATGATTGAGCTAATTTTGTTAATTTCAGCTTCTGTACCTGTTACCATTACCAAAAATTGGTTGTTAGAAACACCATCACTGTAAATCTTAGCTTTCTCTTCAGGAATACCTAAACCAATTAAAGCACCAACTAATCCACCTGCTGCGGCACCAATACCGGCACCAGCTAGAGTTGTAGCGATAGTAGTTGCTTCTGCACCAGCTAATAAAATAGGACCTACACCAGGAATAGCTAAAAGTCCTAGTCCGACGAGTAAACCTGTAATACCACCTAGAGTACCACCCGCTAATGCACCTGTAGCGGCACCTTTATCAGCTTCGTTACCAACGTCTTTGGTTTGGGTGGTTGCATGTCCTGCTACCTTATCATTATCTTTAGCTATTACAGATACTCTATCCATATTGTAGCCATCATTCTTAAGAGCTTGAATGACTTTCTCGGCTTCGGCACGGGTTCTGTATAGACCCACTGCTCTTTTGTATCTTAAGTTATTCATAAATTATTTATATGTTTTCAGATGTGTGCTTATCTGTCTCTAATCATATTAGATATTGATAGCCAATGTACTCTAACTAAAGACATATTTTTAAGAAGATAACTTTGATGTGGATAAATATTGTTCAACCTAATTTTTATAGTGTAAATAACCAGATTTAATTATTTTAATTTTAATTTTAATTACCGTAGTTAAAAACTAAGTAATAGTTAGATAATATCATTTTTTTTATTATGATTAATTATTTATGAATAACTTTATTGATACAGATAATTATTTAAAGTGACTTTTCAATCAGAAATTTAGGTAACATAACGATTCCTTTTAATCAAAAAAAGCTCGATCGCTAAAGTATCAGATCATGTTTATCTAATAGATAGTTTAATCAACAGGACTCAAAATAGTAGATTATCTAATTTTTATTAATCAACAGATAAATGATTATTGAAAATGATAACTTCGCTCAATTATTTCTAATTATTAAGATTTTATCGTTAAGGAGTATTTACCTAATAAAATCTATCTTGAGGAAGATGTAAATAACCATTAGAACTCTATAGGATGTAGTTCAGTGGTTAGAAACAACTACTCTCAAAAAATCAAATAAAAAATTGTAAAAAAGGAGAATCACACGAATGGATCTTACAATATTACTAGTATCACTCTCTATCTTAGGTATAGCTGTAACTACCTACCTCAAGATAGAAAAAAGAAATTCTTTAAGCAAGTTAACAGCTTTGTTGTTAGGAATAATTTTGTTGGGATACTCTAACAGTGCTATTGCCTTGACTACTACTGATGTGACCTTTGGTGCTTTAGCGGCTAAAGATTCAGCTATTTCTGCGGATAATAAACAATTTGAAGAAGAGCTTAAAACTAGTCCTAGTGGTAATCATTATTCAGGTTCTAGAATATCCTGAACGAATGGGTTCAAATGCGCAGACTATAGATGATGAAAGCTTAACTGCAACTGTTCAGTCTTCTGCCGGCGATGATATTGTTGTTGGTGTTGCTAGTGGCTCAGTCAGACTTTCAGGACAAACTAGTAATAAGAAAGCAGCTAAAGATTTAGTTGAAACAATTAAAGCTATTCCTGGTGTTCGTGAAATTACTTTCGATTTAGGATACGACAGTTAGTAATCAATCGATAATTTAAACTAAATACTACGGCAATATGTTTCAATTAGCAAAACAGCACGCTCAGCTAGTCATCATATTGTCGTTATTTTTTGGCTTTAATAAATTCATTTAGTCATGATGTAACTAGCCAGCACACTACTATTGAAGATACCGTAACTTTAGTTTTCGTGTTGACTTTTTTTTAGGTATTGTGTTATCTATAACTAACCCAAAAATAATTGCGGATGTCTTTTCTAATTAATTAGGTTATCCTTGTAAGAAGTGAAGATAAACCAGAAAATAAATTTTGTACTTTTATCTGAAGATAGCATATAATTTAAGGGTAAAATCTTAAAAAAATATTAAGAATTGTCTAAACCATTAGGTAACGTGCATAAGGAGGTATAAATGTTTATTCGGTTAGCACAACAATATCAAGAATTTGTCAAAGATTTAGTGATGAATCTACAGGCATTAGCGATCGTTCTAGAGAAAAGAGGTTATATCGCTTCTTGTTACACTTGTGGAACGCAAATGAATAGTGCATCATTTATGGTCAGTTTAGGTGATAATCATTTGATTCGTTTCTTAGTTTCTGATTATGGTATTACTTGGACTGAGATGCAAGACGATTGAGAATTGATGAAATTAGAAGGGGCAGAAGCAATTAACCAGTTAGAAGAATTAGCAAATTTGGTTAAGTATCAAATCAAATCGGCAGATAGTCAAGTACCTAATTATGAACATACCTTACTTTCTTAGTTAATTGATATACTAGAGAAGATTAAAACAGTATGTAGATGACGATAATTAGGCTTTGATTGAACAAGAAACTCTCAATTTATTAGAATGGCAAAGGTTATGTCAACATCTTGCCACTTTTGCATCCACTAAGCTAGGGGCGATCGCATCGAGAAATTTAACTATTCCTGCTACAATAACTGAAAGTAAAGATCTTTTAGCTCAAACCCAAGAAATTTGCCAGTTAGAAACAGATGTGAATTGTAATTGGTCTTTTGCAGGAATTCATGATGTAGGAGAATCGATCCAAAGAGCGGGTATTGGTGGTTTTTTGCAAGGTGAAGAATTGCTAAATTTGGCGACTACCTTAGCTGGGGTAAGAAAATTAAGAAGAATAATTGAAGATAAAGAAGAGTTAGTAACTTTACAACAAATCTGTAGTGAAATTAAAACTTTTCCTGAATTAGAAAAAGAAATACATTATTGTATTGATGATCGTGGTGAAGTTACCGAAAGAGCTAGCCCTCAACTATCAAGTATTCGGCAAAAACTAAAATCTCTACGAATAAAAATCCAACAAACGTTACAATCAATCGTTCAGCGTCAAGGTAATGCTTTACAAGAAACTGTAATTACTCAAAGAAACGATCGTTTTGTCTTGCCTGTTAAATCAGTTTGTAGTGGGCAAATAAAAGGAATAGTTCACGATAGCTCAAGTACAGGTTCAACATTATATATCGAACCTAAAGAAATTATTAATTTGGGTAATCAGTTACAGACTAGTCGTAATCAAGAAAAAAGAGAAGAAGAAAAAATATTACGTCAACTGAGTGAAAAAGTTGCCGAAAATGAAACTGAATTAGAGTTACTTTTAGCTGTTGCTACAGCTTTAGATTTAGCTACAGCCAAAGCTCGTTATAGTGTCTGGTTTGAAGGTTATGCCCCTGAATTGGTTGATTTTGTGGCTGGTGAAAATATTAGGTTAAAGCAACTCAAACATCCGTTGTTAATCTGGCAAGAAAAACACGAAGATGGTAATTCGGTAGTACCAATCGATGTTTTAATCGATTCTCAAATTAAAGTAGTGGCGATAACAGGACCAAATACTGGGGGTAAAACAGTAACATTGAAAACGATCGGGATTGCGGCTTTGATGGCTAAAGTTGGTTTATTTATCCCGACTAATGAAGTTCCTCGTTTACCTTGGTTTGATAGTATCTTAGCCGATATAGGTGATGAACAGTCTTTAGAACAAAGTTTGTCAACATTTTCCGGACATATTTGTCGGATTGTCCGTATTTTTGAACAAATCAAATCAGGAAAATCTTTAGTGCTACTTGATGAAGTAGGTGCAGGTACAGATCCTAATGAAGGTACAGCAATTGCGATCGCTATTTTACAAAATTTAGCGGCTAATAATTTATTGACTATTGCGACTACCCATTATGGAGAGTTGAAAAGTTTAAAATACAGTGATGATCGTTTTGAGAATGCTTCTGTTGAATTTAATGATGTAAGCTTACAACCTACCTATAGATTATTATGGGGGATACCGGGGCGTTCTAATGCGATTACAATTGCTAAAAGACTGGGGTTACCTGAACAAGTGATTGAATCGGCTCAACATTTAGTAGGTGGTTATTCTGAAGATATCAACGAATTAATTTCAGCGTTAGAAAACCAAAGAAGAGAGCAAGAAGACAAACATCAACAAGCTGAAGAATTACTCAAAAAAACAGAGCAATTTTATCGACAAGTAGAAGATAAAGCAACATCTTTACAAGAGCGAGAAAGAGACTTAAAAAAAGAGCAAGAAGATGCAGTACAAAAAATGCTTTTAGATGCTAAAAGTCAAATTGCTCAGGTAATAAAGGAGTTACAAAAAAAAGGTGATCCAACAGCACAAGATGCTCATGAAGCTACCCAAACCTTAACTAAAATTAACGATCGATTTGTTACCCCCATTCAAAAAGCTAAACAAAAAGTTAACTATAAACCGAAGGTAGGAGAAAAAGTCAGAATACTAAGTGTTGGGCAAACAGCCGAAGTTTTAGATGTAGATGAAAACGCTAAAAAAGTTAATGCTCGTTTTGGTTTAATGAAAATGGTGATTTCTTTTAATGATTCTTGAATCTTTAGATGGCAAAAGATGGGAAAAAGAACAAACTTCTAAAACTTCCAATACAACTACTAAAACTAGCAAATCTAATCATAATCAGACTAAAACAGTTACTAAACAATCACCGATTAAAGTACGTACATCACAAAATACAGTCGATATACGTGGTAAACGGGTACATTTAGCTGAACCCATCTTAGAAAAAGCGATCGATAATGCGATCGAAATTGGGACATTATGGATTATTCATGGTAAAGGTACAGGTAGTTTACGAGAAGGCGTTCATCAGTTTTTAAAATCTCATCCTCTAATTAGTAGCCATGAACTAGCTCCTCAAAATGAAGGAGGTAGCGGTGTAACGATTGCTTATTTAAAATAATAGGGAACAGTTTTTTTGAGTAAGGAGTAATGAGTAATGAGTAAGGAGTAGCAAGTATTAATTGTCAATTATCAATTGTCAATTATCAATTATCTCAGGTATTTTTCAACGATATTAAGTAAATTTTCTCTTGTAAAAGGTTTAGCCAAATAATCAGTAATTCCACTATCTTGAAGTTTTTGTTGATCATTCATTTTCAAACTACCACTAACCATAATGATTGGTGTTTTAGCTAATAGATGACTTTTTCTCAAAATCCGACATAGTTTATTACCATTAATTTTAGGCATTGAAAAATCCATTAAAATCAAATCAGGTTTCATGTCAAATATAGGTCCTAAAGATAACATGGCATTTTCTAAAGTGCAAACCTCATATTTTTCTGTTCCCAAATAATTACGAATTACATCTAACATTGCCGGACTATCATCAATAGAAACTATTTTATAAACCTTTGACTTATTTTCAACAAAATCAGTCGATTTTTCTTCTAGTTGTTCAACCACAGCAGGTTCGGCGATCGTAGTTGTGTTTTCGGGGGCGATCGTTATGGGTGTAGTAACAACAGAAGAGTTATTAATTGGATTAGCTGATTTAGATACTTTGTTAAAAGTAGGGGAAGAAATTTTAGTTACATTAGCACTAGGTAAAGGAATTGTTGGTAATTTATCGAAAGGAGATGAAGGTGGTTGTAAAACGATCGTTTTGTATTTAAGATAAGGTAGTAGAAGTTGTATAACTCTTGACTCATTTTGCTTTAAAGCGATTGCTATTTCGCTAATTGTACTTCCATTCATGGCTTTAGCTAATTTAACTAATAGTTCAGGGGCAAGAGTACCATTGGGAATCTTTTGTTTTAAGAGACTATGATTAGGAAAAACCAAACGTTGATAGGGAGAAGTAACCAACGAACTAAATTTTTGCCAGACTTGTAATTTATTTTCCAGAAATTTGAAAACAGAGCTAACATCACCAATCAGAACATTATTGGTAATATTATCCGAAGATAAACTATCAGACGAAGATTTCCATTGATACTTTGCTTGAGTTAACCAAGAAAAAAATTCGATTGCCTCTTTAGTTATTTCTTGATACAGAATATGTTTTTGATTATTAGTTAAAAGATTTTCTTTCGCTAATTGATTAACCAAAGAAAAAACCGATTTGTGACTTTGTTGTAAAATATTTTTTCCTTTTTGGAGAATCGTTTTAGCTGTACTACTAAAATTGTAACGTTGTAAAATATTTTTAATAGTTCTAAAAGACTGTAAAGAGTAATAAGCGTATTGTAACTTTCCTCGAAATAAACCGATTACCCAACTTACAGAATTTGCTTTAACTAATAAATTACCACTACTATTTTTTTTAGCTAAGTGTTGAATAATTTTAATTGGTTGAAAATTTTGTTCACTCATGTCATATTTTTGTGAATAGTTGATCATTAGATAAGTATTTTAGATCTAGTTATGCTTTAATAACCACTCTAAGCAATCAGAGTAATTTAGTTGGTAGTTAATTCTGGATAACTAGATTTATTACTTGTTGATTAGTTGCTCTATTGTTTCAAGTAAATCTTGTTCGTCATAAGGTTTAGAAAAATAAGCCTCAGCACCCAAATTCATTGCTAGTTTACGATGTTTTTCATTACTACGAGAAGTTAGCATCGCAATCGGAAGAGAAGCAAATTCTGATTTACCTTTAATCTCTTCTAAAACTCCATAACCGTCTAGTCTCGGCATTTCGATATCACAAATAATAGCTTGAACTAAAAGCCCTGACAATATTTTATCTACTGCTTCTTGTCCATCTTTTGCTTGTTCGACTTCATAACCTGCTTTTTCTAAAGTTAATGCTAGATAACGACGTACATTAATTGAATCATCAACAATTAAAATTTTATTAGTTTGTTCAACAATTACTGTATTTTCTAGATTTAAAAGATTATTTTTGGTTAACTTGCCGTCAATTTCATTTTCAGTATGAGTATTCTGTTGCTGTTGTAAGCACGTTTCCAAAATTTGGATTGGATTGATTACAGGCACTACTCTACCGTCTCCAAGAATTATAGAACTAACAAATCCTTTAGGTAAAGGTATAATACTATCAATCGGACGGACACTAACTTCTTGCTCGCCCCAAAAACGATTGATTCTTAAACCACCTAAACAATTATTTTGTTCCCCGACGATTAAAGCCATCGGTTTGTCAATAATCGGATTTTCATCCATTTCAAAAGATTTGTAAGCTCGATTAAAAGTTAAGCTTTTTTCCATCTGTACCAGAGGAATTGTTTTATCTTGCCAAGTAATCTCTGGTAAATTAGAAGTAGATAAATGTTCTTCTTCTAAATGAAAAACCTGTCGAATACTATTTACAGGAACAGCAAATATCATGCCTATTCTTTCAACTAACATTACCCGTAAAATAGAAAGAGTATAAGGAACTTTAATGGTGAAAGTTGTTCCTTGATTGGCTTTAGTGTCGATACTAATGTCTCCACGAACTTCTTTGATGCTAGTTTTAACTACATCCATTCCTACTCCTCTACCCGAAATTTTAGTTACTTTATCGGTGGTAGTAAATCCAGGTTGGAAAATATAATCAAGCATTTGAGATTGTGACATTTGACTAATTTGCTCATCACTAATCCCCATTTTTTTGATTTGAACAGCTATTTTATCTAAATTAATTCCAGCACCATCGTCACTGATAGTTAAAATAGTTTGTGTACCTCGGTTAACAGCATTCAGAGTAATTGTTCCCTCTGGCCATTTGTTGTTAGCAATACGAGTAGCTGTATCTTCGATTCCATGATCAAAAGCATTACGCATTAAGTGCATTAAAGGTGCATTTAAAGTTTCAATAATTGCTCGATCGAGTAATGTGGCTGTACCTTCAATTTTGAGGTTAACTTGTTTGTCAAAACTCATACTAAGCTCTCTAATCAAACGAGGGAAAGGTTTGACTATTTCAGCAAAAGAAATCATTTGAGTTCTAGTAATATTACCTTGTAATGCACGAGAAGTTTGGTTTAGTTCTTGTACTACCTGATTAATTTCTTGTAAACTAGTTTCAATATCTGTACTTACTTCTTGCAATTGCACGATCGTTTCTATTTGATCTTGAGATATTAAATGCAAATCGCTATAACGATCCATTTCTAAAGCATCAAATCGTCCTTTTTCAGGTGATACAACTAAGCTAGGATTAGATACGACTAAATTTTGAGCAAGAGGAAGAGAAAGAGGAAGAGGAAGAGAATAATTATTATTAATAGTTTGATTCGATAAAATCCCTTCAACCGAAGCTTTATCGTACCAGTTTTTTAATTGATTGTTAGATAACTCCAAACGATCCATACGCGATCGCATTAAAGTAGTATAACGTTTGAGTTGCTCTAAACGTAAGTTAATTCGATTACGTTCTAAAACTAATTGGCTAAAAAGACCATTAAATTGCTGAAACTGCTCAACAGATACCCTAATTGTTTTACTAACTTTATTCGGCTCTATTTTACCGATTACAGTTTCAGGTACGACTTTTTCAGGAGTAAAGACATCTTTAACAGATTCTTCAAGGGTAACTACTTTTTTGATAGTTTCTTCATCTAAAGTATTTTCTTGAGCAAAAACTGCTTGTAAATCTAATAAATCTTCATTTTGCCAAGAGGTATCAGTTAATAAATCAGGCTCAAATTCGATCGGGGAAAAATCAGCTAAATCTTCTTTTGGTATCTCTATCTCATTCAACTGAGTAAATTCTTCTAAATGATTCAACTGCTCTTCTAACAAAGGATCAATATCAATATCTGATATTTCTAATTCAGTTGTCAGGTTTACTTGCTCAAGTTCGCTATCCCAATTTTGCTCAACCTCAGATGTTTCAAACCCCTCCAAGTCCCACGGAAGTTTGTCTAAACTACCCCTGACTATTAAGCCATGCGATCGTTGCCATAGACTCAAACATTGTTGACTCAAAGAAGGTAAAAATTCGGCACTAGCAATTTTAGTTTGCTCTTGAATAGATTCGCATAATTGAATTAAAGGTTCTAAATCTGCCATACGAGCTAAAGTCAGAAGTTTTTCAGCCGTCATCATTAATTCTTCAGCTAGTTCGATGTTTTGAAGTTGATGGTGTTTTTGTTCAAATTCATCAACAATAGTTTCCATACCTTCTTCTACCAAAAAAAGCAGAGAATCATCGTCTTCATTATCACCTAATAACTGATTTTCATCTTCGTCTCGAACTTCTCCTAAATGTTCAACCAAAGAAATAAAAATGGGATTAACATTACTATCTAGCCACTCTTGTGAAATGTCTTCACCCTGACGATGTAATTCACTAACTTGTCTTAAGCTATCTAAACTTTTGAGTAATAAAGTTTCGACTTGTGTTGCAATTTGCGTGGAATGATAACGAACCCGTAAAATTTTAAAAAAGTCTTCTATTCGATGAGCCATATTACTCAGGGGAATAAAACCCATCATCCCTGCACCGCCTTTAACCGAATGAGATGCCCTTAGGGCTAAATCTAACTGTTCGGTATCAGCTAATCCAGAAGACAAACCAATTAAGACTGATTCTATTTCATCTAAACAATCTTGTGCTTCATCGAGAAAATTAAGGCGTATTTTTTGTTCTTGATCCATTTTTCTAGAATTGATAATTACGGACAGAAGCCCGCTAGTAATGCGTAAGACACCGAAGGCTGACTAAAACGGGGATGTCCACCAAGACGAAATAAATCCTTGCTAAGCAAGTATTGAGTAAAAATTAAGTATAAAAAATCGAAGCAGAGATTAAAACTTTGATTTTTTATTAGTAAATTAAATTACAAGATTAGATTAACTATTTATGATTAGAAACTAGTGACTTATCACTTATTAATAATTAAGCATTATTACTTGTTAATTGTTTTTCGACTTCAAATTGTTCAACTGCTGATTCTAGTTTTTGAGCAACTTGGTTTGTTGATTGAATAGATTTAGCAATTGCCACCGAATCTTGTAATCGTTGTTCTGATTTTTCAGCAATTAATTGCATCAAGTTAGTAACTAATTGAGAAGTATCTGTTTGAGAAACTGTCGATTGAGAAATTTGTTTCATTAATTCGTTGATACTACCATAACGTTCTAACACTTGTACTAATCTTTGTTTGGTTGATTCTACTAAATGGGTACTATCAACTACCTGTGTTGTACCTAATTCCATAGCTTGGCTCACTTCTTTTGTTTCTGCTTGAATGGCGGCAACAATTTTGGCAATTTCTTTAGTTGCAGTTGCTGATTGAGAAGCTAACGCCCCTACTTGTTCGGCTACAACGGTAAAACCTTGACCTTGTTCTCCTGCACGACTAGCTTCAACACTTGCGTTAATAGCGAGTAAGTTGGTTTTTAAGGCAATTTCTTCGATTAAGGAGACTACTTGAGAAATCTTTTGAGATGATTCTCCTAATCGTTTCATTTTTTTAGCGGTTTCTCCGACTGTTGTTCGTAAATTTAGAATACTATTTACAGTTTCGTCCATTACGTTAGTACCTTCTTGGGTTTCTTGATAAGCAGAATTAACCAAATTAGCCGCTTCATTTGCGTTATTGGCTACTTGTTCGATCGATATACCCATTTTTTCAATTTCCTCTAAGGTATCACGGGTGTCTTGTGCCTCTTCGATCGCTTGATTAGCTAACATTTGAATCGAGACTTCGTTTTCGTTCAAAGATGTTGTTACTTGTTTACTAGAGTCTTTTACCTGAATTGCAATATCTTGTAAACTATCAATAACCGCATTGAATAAATCGGCAACAGTACTCATTTCCATCGAATCTAAACTTGCTCTAACGGTTAAATCTCCATCCGCCGCATCTTGTATTTCTTCAAGTAACTGGTAAATTCCTAATTCTAATTGTTCTTTTTCGTCTTTTTGCGTTTGGGCAATTAATTTTTGTTCGTCAATCGAACCTTTAAGTTGAGTAACTAGTTTGTTAAAGTTATCACCTAAGACAATCGTTTCTGATGTACCTTCTAAATCTGCTTGAACATCTAAATCTCCTGTTCCTGCTTGTTCAACTTTAGACGATAATTTAGCTAAGGGTTGAGATAGATTTTGTGCTAACCAAAAAATAACACCGATAGCGATAAGTCCTAAAATAACACCTGAAATCTGTAAAATTCTAGCTAGATTGTTTCCTGCTGTTGCGGCTTGGGCTACATCAATAGAAGAGGAGATGACTAAAGTGGTATTAGGAACTACTTTCAACTCAAAAAACTTATCATTGTATTCAAAATGAAGTATGTTACGAATTTGTGAAGCTTGATCCAATGTCTCTTTATCATCTGCTTCAAATTCGACTTGAGAAACTCCTTCTAAAGCACTTATATTTTGTTCTATTTCAGTAATTATTTCTTCTGGTATAGTTACTGAAGATTCGGAATTGTTTGTCGAAAGAGCATTAACATTCTGACTTAAAATTTTGGCAGCCTGTCCGATTGTTTCACCACCTACAATTTCTTCGATTTGTATTTCGTTATTTGTCTGTGTTTGTTCCTCTGTATTTACGGTACTCAAAACTTTTGCAGTCTGGCTATCAATAATTTGTAGTTGTTGAGATTCTTTAAATCCGACTATCTCTTCTCGTATGTTTTGCTTGAGACTATCGACTGAAACCCCAATTTTAGTTACGCCTAATAATTTACCGGTATCAGGATTTTTAATCGAATTAACTAGCTCTAAGATTACTTGTTGTGTGGATTCATCAATTTTTGGCTCTAAAATACTTTTTCCTTCTTCAGCACCTATTTGCCACCATTGCTCGTCACTTTGAACAAAGTCTGAAGTACGAGAGCTATAACCGACATTAAAACCATTACTTTCAGTGAGGATAATCTCAGCTAATTGATTACTTTCAGCAATAATCTTGAGATAGCTGTTGATGTCTGTGTCGGGATTGAGTAATTTGGTACGGCTAAATTGTTTTTCTAGTTCGGGGATTGATTTTCGAGTTAATCCTTCTACTTCGGCTTTTTGGGTATCTACTTGTAACTCTCGGATAATAAAATTGTTCCTTGCTAATAACTGATTAAGTTGAGCTCCTTTTTCTAAGAATCTTTGAGTAACCGAACTAGCGATGATAATACCGTTTTCAAGTTCTTCTTGCTGTTGTAAGGCGGCTTCGTTTTTGACAAATGTGATTCCGATCGCACTAGCAATACCTAGAGGAATTAAAACTGTCGGTAAAATGGTTAATAATAATTTATTTCTAAGATTTAAACCTCTTTTTTTTACTTGTTTGGTTTCCACCACTACATTGTTGTTAACTACTTTGGGAGTTAATACTTGATTTGATGGAGAAGAAATACTAGATGAAGAATCAATAATTTGTTTTTGAGTAGTCATAATCTTTACCTTTTACGAAGTGATAATATTGTTGATAATTGCATTAATATCTAATACAGGAATCAAATTTTCTTGTTCTTGGACGCAGTATTGAACGTAAGGCTTTAAAACTTGGGATAGTCTGTCTTGAGCTAGATTCAGTTGACTAGGTATAATACGAGTAATACTTTGTATTTCAAAAAAAACAAAACCGACTAATAATTCTTGTTCAGAAACTGAGATATCGTTAACTCGAATAACGATCGTATGATAAACTCTTCGTCTCGTACTAGTTTGATTAGATAAACCTAACAATTTGGGTAAATCGATTAAACCAAAAACTCGATCGCGCGAGTTGATTAAACCCAAAAAATAAGTCGGCATATTAGGAATCAAAGTAATTTCTCTATCCTTGACTAACAAAGATTCTTGAACTGATTCCATCGAGAGTAAAACTGGCGTTTGGTTAGTTAATTGAGCTTGAAGATAAGACTTTCCTGTGGATTGATTTGATTGAAATAATTCAGGTAAAAGTCCTTGTAATCGATCGAAATTAGAAATATCTGTTGACATTGTTTTAGCCGATAACTTCTTTGACAGTACTAATTAATTCTTCTTTAGTACAAGGCTTAACTAAATATTTTTTTACACCTTGTTTTTTTGCCCACATTTTATCCACATCTTTATCTTTAGCAGTACAGGCTATCACAGGAATATTGGCTGTTTCGGGTTTTTTTCTTAATTGACGACAAAGATCTAACCCTCCCATCTGGGGCATCATCCAGTCAGTGACAATTAGATCAAACTGATTATTACTTGCTTTTTCCAATGCTTCTTTACCATTATTTGCTGTCACTACATCAAAGCCACTTTGAGTTAGATATTCATTTAAAAGATCTAATTCGCTTTTCATGTCATCTACAACTAATATTTTTTTCATTTTTTAAAAATAATTTTTTAATTTTCAAGAATAAACAGAACTTTTAATAACTCAATTGAATACTTTTCTTCATCTGAGTCTTAATTTGGTAAAAACGAACACATCACCCGACAATAATGGAAAACCAAAGTATCTATTATTTTTTATTTAATAGATTGTAATTATACCATTTTTACTATTAATTAGTATTAAGTATAATTGTGTATTTTTTGTGAAGATGATTTGTACTAGATACATTTCTTAATATTTTTATTTACTTAATATTACTAAATTAAAGTTCAAAGAAATACAAACATTAAAAGTGAGAAAAAATAATAATTTTTATTTAATAGAAAAAGCAATAAAATAGTTTTATTTATTTAAGTATTAACACTTAAGCTCAAAAATAAGCTAATTTGATTAATTAACAACAATTAAAAAAAACTTATATTTTTATAGCAATCAAACCAAAAAAAAGTAGATATAATCTAACTTGTCAGCACAAAAAATAAAGATTTGAGTATTTGTTAAGTTTGATTTGGGATATTTTTTGATTTATTAAATACTTAAGTATCTGTTGCTAACTAGATGTAAAAACCTGACAAAAGAAAACTAACCTAATTAAAAAAAAGCGAATTAGATTTAAATTTGTCACGCTCGTATTTCTCACGAATAATTTAAGTAAAGAAAAAAAATCAGTAAAAATACATAGACAAGAAAACAAAGTTAAACTAACCTTTAAAAAACTAATCGATCGGTTTGTAATTAATAGTTGTCGATCGATTAATCGTGTTTTAATTCAAAAAATAGTTAAAGTAAGAGATAATTAATAATTTTTCATCCCTATTCCCTATTCCCTATTCCCTATTCCCTATTCTTTATCCTCCTTTAGCAAAGGAAATCATGACTAAAAATGAAAGTAATAGTCCGGGTATTAATAAAACAATTAACATGATGAATTGATCGTTAGTCATAAGAGATGATGATTTTTAATGTATTTACTTCAATTCTAAAATATATATTAGGTAATGAATAATGAATAATTATTAATGTTGCGTTACTAGTGAGCAACTCCATTTAAGAGAATGTTAAACTAAACTGACCAAAACTGATGATTACAAGTTAAACAATGTTTTATTGTAATTAAGACGACACAATCAATACTTTGAAGACGGATAAAATAACCGATAGTGAGAAATAAACTAGAGCTTAAAATGAAATTCGATTTAGCAAAAACCTTGCAAAACCTAGATAGTAAAGCTGATTGGATTGGATTAAGACAAGTCAGTCAAACGACAACGACAAGAATGTTTAGAGATAGTAATCCTCAACGTAATCATCGATCGATAACTGATGGAGTGATGGTAGAAGTGATGGTAAATGGACAAATAGGCTACTGTGCCACCAATCAGCTTAATCAACCGAGTATTCAACAAGCAGTTGATATTGCTTATCAGCAAGCTCAAAAAGCGAGTAAATGGGGAGTATATCGTTTTGATACCCAAATTCGTCCTGCCACCACTGGTAAATATCAATCTCTTGTAGGTGAATCGACACAGTTATTAACCGCCTTAGATTTAAATGATTTACTGATGCAAATTTGTCGTAATTTAAAAGTCAACGATAAAATTATTAGAACGAGTGCGATGGCTCAAATTAGTGATATTCGTCATCGTTTTGTGAGTAGTAATGGAGCAGATATAGAACAGTTTTTCTCTTTAGTAGCTACAGATTACTCCGCTACGGCTTCTGATGGTAATGTAGTGCAAAAGCGGACTGACAATGGCATGGTAGCTAGATATTATCAAGGTGGAAAAGAATTTATTGATCCTGAAACGACGTTAAATCGATCGATTCAAATTGGTGAGGAAGCATTAGAGTTATTGTCTGCCCAAGAATGCCCTGAGATGACAACTAATCTTGTCCTTGCTCCCGATCAAATGATGTTACAAATTCATGAAAGTATTGGGCATCCGTTAGAAATCGATCGTATTTTAGGTGATGAGCGTAACTATGCAGGTAGTAGTTTTGTAAACTTAAGCGATTTTGGTAATTTGGCTTATGGCTCAAAGATAATGAATATTACTTTCGATCCTACCGTAGAAGGAGAACTAGCAAGTTATGGTTATGATGATGCTGGGGTAAAAGCCGAAAAAGAATATTTAATTAAAGATGGTATTTTAGTTAGAGGTTTAGGTAGTGCGGAAAGTCAGGCAAGGGCAAAAATAGACGGCGTTGCTAATTTTCGCTCTTCTTCTTGGAATCGTCCGCCGATCGATCGGATGGCTAATTTAAACTTAGAATCAGGAGATAGTAGCTTTGAGCAGATTATTAGTAATATTGAGCATGGTGTTTATATGCAGGCTAATCGATCGTGGTCGATCGATGACTACCGTAATAAATTCCAGTTTGGTTGTGAATATGCTCGTTTGATTGAAAATGGTAAATTAACTAAAACACTACGTAATCCCAATTACCGAGGCGTAACTCGTCCTTTTTGGCATAGTTTGTTTGCCGTCGGTGACGATTCCACTCGTGAATGTTATGGTACACCTTGTTGTGGTAAAGGTGAACCTAATCAAGCTATTAAAGTGGGACACGCTTCTCCTGTCTGTGCTTTCAAAGATATTCAAGTATTTGGTGCAGGATAAGGATGAGGGATGAGAGATGAAGGATGAAGGATGAATAAGAATTAAGAATTAATAATTAAGAATTAATAATTAATAATTAATAATTAATAATTGCCTCTTTTAACTCTTCTCTCTTCTGTGTTCACTCTTGGCACTTTCACTCTCTTTGCCTTTTGCCTTTTGGACTACACATGGGTAGAAACTCTCTTCAAAAAATATTGATTGCGGATTATTGACCAATTTATAAACGGTTTAAAAATCAATAATTCATGACCATCAATATTGTGTTCTAATTACTAATAGAGTACAATTAAAAAAAATATTTTAAAGAGAAAACAAAGAGGAAAACTACTATGAAGAAAACTAAATGCCTTTTAGCCGTACTGACGGCTGTATCAACATCTGTTTTAGTACCAGGGGCTGTCAGAGCCGCTGGTTTAACTTTAGACTGGGATTCGGTTGACTACACAACTGGAAGCTTAAACGAAAGTTTCAATGTAGGTGATGGAAGCGTTGATTTTAGTTATAGTTTTAATGGTGGAACATTTGTCGCAGGTACACCTGATGACACTATTGTGCTTAATGGAAGTTCAGCCACTAACGAAACTCTTCGCCTCCAGTACGATCCAGGCAATGAGAACGATTCTGTCACCATGACTACCGCTTTTAATTATGGCGTTCCTGTTCAAAATGTTTCTTTTAGAATTTATGATATTGACATTTCAGGAAGTAGTGCTTCAACTAGTAACAGTTGGAATGACTTAATAACTGTTACGGGTTTTCTTAATGGGAATCCATTAACTGCAAACTATAGTGGACAAGGATTCACATCTGGTAGTGTAGTTCAAGTTGGTGATAGTCTCAATGGAGTTCAAAACGTAGGTAATGATAGTGATGATGGAAACATAGATGTTAGTTTTGCTAGTCCTATTGATAGTTTTGAATTGGTGTTTAGCCAAGACCCTGCTTTAGTAAGAGAAAATCCAAGTAGTCACGGGATTGGTATAGGCGATATTAGTTATGAACCTGTTCCCGAACCATTAACAATCGGAGGTAGTTTACTTGCTTTTGGTTTGGGTGGCTATTTCAAAAAAAAATCAGCTAAAAAATCATAGCGTTTTAAGTAAGACTAACAATTTAAAAAAAATAAAAAATTATGAGTACGTTATCTGCGTAACTCATTATTTTTCTAAATTTACTCTTGAGTTGTTTCATCTTTGATTTCAGGACTGTATAAAAGTACATAATTCCAGTAATTAGCGAAAACAGTTTCAACATAATTTTTGGTTTCATTAAAAGGAATATTAGCGACAAATTCATCGACATCATTAAGACTATACCTGTCAAGCCAGTTACTCACATTACCAGGCCCCGCATTATAACTAGCGATCGCTAACATCGAGTTACCATTATAGGTTTCATGAGTATAGTCTAAATACCATGTACCTAAATTGATACTATCATCAGGATTAGTCAGAGAATATTCTTCCAAATCAATTTGGGGTGCAATCCATTTTCCTGTATCGGGCATTACTTGCATTAAACCTGTTGCTCCGACAGGAGATTTAATTTCTTTTTGAAATCTTGATTCTTGACGCATTAAAGAGATAACTAAAAAAGGATTGAGGTTTCTTTTTTCTGACCATTCAACTACTTCATCCTTATAAGGAAAAGGAAACAAGGCATACCAATATTCTGGACTTTCTCTTAAAATTTGCCATTCTCTTAAATCTTCTGGGGAATTTCTTTTACTCAAACTCCAAATCAAATTAATACTTTGTAGATATTTTCCTTGAGTTTGTTTTAACAATCCTTGGGTAAATTGCTCTGATACGCTGGGATTTTCTTTGTTTGACACTTCAGCCGCAAAAAGATCGATCGCATCTGTATCTTCCCCTAACAAAAACAACTCTTTAAATGTATTTGAGCCAGCAGGAGGAATCGGACGATTTATAGGAGTTTCTACTTTTAAGTCTAAATTACGTAAACTACCAAAATCACCAACATCTTTACCAAGTCTAACAGCCGATCGCCACGCATAATAAGAATGAGGATGATTATTTAAAACAAATTGATAAAAATTCTTCGCTTCTTCAGGTTGCCCCATTTTTTCTGCCCATTTACCAACCCAAAAACCAGCTTTGGGGGCAACGCTACTATCAGGATTATTCGTGGTAATTTCTCCTGCCCATTGCCATGCCGCTACATAATTTCCGACATTGGCGTGTTTACTCGCAACATCCCAGCGATAATCTGCGGCTTCATCACTGTCTGTATATTTTTGTAGAAGTAAATTTTGAGCTTCATTAGCTTCGTTATATCGACCTAAATTAGTCAATAACTTGATTTTCTCCCGTTGTGCTTCGGGTGCATCAGTTGGATATTTGTCATCAACTTTATTCAAATAAACTAAGGCTTCGTCACCTGTAGATAAATTCGCTAGTCTTCTTAATGCTAATCCTGTTTGTGTCGCTTCAGGATAAGTTTTTTCTAGATTAAGGAAACCTGCTTTGGCTTTAGTTGGGGCTTTAGCAACTTGAAAACTTCTGGCTAAACGATACAAATTTTCTGGATTAGAAGTGCCTCTTTCGTAAGCTGTAGCGGCTTGAGCGTAATAACCATTTTGCCAATAATTGTTAGCAATACTATCCCATTCTTCTGGTTGTAATTGATCTTTATAGTCACTGATTAATCGATCTAATATTGGTTTAGTTTCAGCAGATAAATCATATTTTGCCAATAATAAAAGCAAACTTTTTTGGTTAGGATCTTTTTCTAGTAATGCACGTGCCATACTTTGACTACGAGGATGTTGAGGAAAACGATCGATCGCTTCTGCCCAATATTTGTCATCATATGTACCTAACTTATAATAAGCATCAACTGTAACTAAAGAATCAGGGTGTTCTGAGATTAACTGTTGCCATACTTCTTTTGCTTTTTCAATGTTATTATTCAATTCATATGCTCTACCTTCTCTTAGCAATACGTATGGAGCGAGAATCGGATATTGTTTGTCTAAGTGTTTAAGATAATCTAAAGCTTTTGCACCATCAAATTCTTCTCTTAAAAGATCTGAACCAAGTAAATATTTAGCACGTGCTTGATCTAAACTAGATTCTTCTTGATTAGCGATCGTCTCTAGTTTAGCTCTTCTTTGTTGAGGGGAGACATCAGCTAAAGGTAAAACTTCCGAAGGTGCATCTAATCTGTATTCGGGCTTTTTAGTTTGTATTGGTACTAAAGTTTCTTCTAAAATCGTCATTAATTTAGGACTTAAAACAGTTGCCCCAACTACACCGATAATAACTATTAAAATAGTAGGAATTGCTAGCAAAGTAGTTTTTTTATTCATTAATTTTTTTGTTTTAAGGAACTCTAGATAAAGCTCAAATAATCTCTTAGATTTATTTTACTTTTTGTTGATAATTTATTAAGGTGAATACCATCACCATTTATTTTGACAATTAAATTGTCATGAGTAATTTCAACCCTATTTATAAATTAAAATTGATAACCTCAAATTATTTTTATTAATTATAATAGATTGAAAAAAATTTTTAAATCAGCAAACACAAATTATTTTACCTGATATTTACTTATTTGTTTTCCTCTTTTTTAATTACGCAACTATGTAGCAAACCAAATTTTATGGTAACGTACACAACTTAATATTTTCTTCATATTTTATCATTGAGCAGTCTGTTTATTTTATCAATCTCAAGTACCTAAATATTGACAACAAACAAATTATTTGTGATTGATACTACATATTCTTCAATAAACAGAGCTAGAATTTGATTAACTTTTTTGGTCAGTTTTTATTTCAATGAGCTAGTTTGTTAGTCAATAAATATTATCAGCAGAGTTTAGTTACAAAAGTTCATAATAGAAGAAACAAGTAATTATAAAGAAGTTGAATAATGACAGATACAATTAGTTTAGGTAAAACAGCGATCGAAGTACCGCCATTAGGAATCGGCACGTGGGCATGGGGAGATTCGTTTTTTTGGAGTTATGGTAAAGATTACGATCGTAATGACGTTAAAACAGCCTTTGATACCGCAGTAGAAGCAGGAATAACTTTGTTTGATACCGCCGAAGTTTACGGTAATGGAGAATCAGAAAAATTGATTGGGCAATTCAAAGCCGAAAAAAATGAACCAATTACCATTGCGACTAAATTTGCACCTCTTCCTTGGCGTTTACAAAAGCAATCAGTTAGTGATGCCATTACCCAAAGTTTAAATAGACTACAAGTTGATCATATTCCTTTATATCAAGTTCATTGGCCGTTTATGCTGATGAGTCAAGAAACTTTAATGAATGCCCTCGCTGAGGAAGTTATTAAAGGTAGAATAGGAGCGATTGGGGTGAGTAATTATTCAGCAGAAGATATGAAAAAAGCCTCGGAGATATTGGCGAAAAAAAATATACCTTTAGCGGTAAATCAAGTTAAATATTCTTTACTTACCAGAAAAATTGAAAATAAGGGTATTACCCAAATGGCGAAAAAACTAGGAGTAACTTTACTCGCTTATAGCCCGTTAGCCCAAGGATTACTAACAGGGAAATATAATAATAGTGACCAACTTTCTCCAGAAGGGGCAAGAAAATTAGATTCACGTTTTAAAGATAAAGGTTTAAATAAAATTACTCCTGTAATTAATTTATTAACTACTATCGGCGAAAATTATCAAAAAACTCCTGCTCAAGTTGCCTTAAATTGGTTAATTTGCCAAAACAATGTCATTCCTATCCCAGGGGCAAAAAATGCTCGTCAGGTAAAAGAAAATGCAGGTGCTTTAGGATGGCGATTAACTCAAGACGAAATCGATCGATTAGAACAAATTACACACCCTTAACAGTGAAAAATCCATCGTCAATAAGCGATAAATAGTACCAACTATTTAAAAAAATACAATCTATCAATTAACTGCGAAGGGCTAGATGACTGTTGAGTCAGTTATAAAAATGGACTTTTTGTCTAAATACTCCACCTCAAAAAAAGCGGTGAAGTTGTTCCCAACAAAAGCACTTCTACTATTGGAATAAGTAGTATTGTAATTAAAACCTGAGTAACCACCAATGTTTTATTAATAAAGAGTTGATAATACATTGATGGTTAACTAAAAATTAGAGATAATCTTGTTGATAGCACAATTGATATTATCGATCGAAGACATTTCTCGCAAATGTTTATTTTGACATTAACGATTGGAAATGGGTAACAGATAAAGAGCAACCAGCAGAAATGGTTACACGAAAAGAAGATTCAACCGAGATCTGTAATTATTATCCTTTGAATTATTATTTGAACTCAGGCACTC
Source organism: uncultured cyanobacterium (assembly GCA_963710605.1). GTDB lineage: Bacteria > Cyanobacteriota > Cyanobacteriia > Cyanobacteriales > Cyanobacteriaceae > JAALKG01. The sequence continues at coordinate 148,339 of CAVQBA010000004.1, read as the reverse complement.
ACTCTTCTGATTGATGCACATTTATTTTAAACTATGCTATATTAAAAAGATAAAAAGTATAAATTGATACAAAACAGGAGGTTATAGTATGATTATTAATTTAAGCTCGAAAATAATAAACGTCTGTCAATCATCGAAGACATTTCTCGCCAACGTTTATTTTGACATTAACGACTGGAAATGGGTAACAGATAAAGATCAACCAACAGAAATGGTTACACGAAAAGAAGATTCAACTAAGATCTATAATCATTATCCTTTGAATTATTATTTAAATTCACGCACTAATTCATCTGTTAAGTATAAATAAGTATTTATAAACTACCCCGTTTTTTCAGAGGCGGGGTTTTTAATATTTTGCCTTTTCTTTTCTTTAGAACTTTGACGCTTCGCCTCAGTTTGTTGCTTGATAGTTTTCCTGTGTTTACGGGTTATCTATTAAGAGAAAGGTCAACAGAAAACTAGATCATAAAATATATAAGCAAGCTTCAGATAAAATTAAAAAGATTAGATAATTTTGAAAAAAGGCTAAAATAGACTTGATATTACCCATCGTTAACAAAGTCTATTTAATTTTCGATAATTAGAGGTTTACTCAAGAAGATTATAAGGATTGGAATAATTTCGATCGAATATGCTTTTTCCCTGTTTAGAATATAAATTTACTTTACATTATTAATTTGTCTTGATAAACTGTATACTGTATGCGATCAAAAAATTAATCATAAAATGTGACTATGAAGCGTGTTTTTATTTGTGGTTCGGCTTTGAGAGGACAACCCGATCATCAAAATTTGCAATCTGCTAAATTTATCAGAGAAGCACAAACTGAATCTCGGTATCGTCTTCACTCGGCGAAAGACGGTTGGCATCCTGCTATATACGAAATTAGCGAAGATAATGGTATTTCCATCCCAGGGGAAGTATATGAATTAACAGATGAACAATTCAACTACCTAGCAAAGAATGAACCCCCCGATATGTATCCAGCCGATATTTATTTGCAAGATGGGGAAACTTTAACCGCTTTTTTATATCCAGAAGAGTTAATCAAAAAATATAATTTTCCAGATATTTCCAATTTGGGTGGCTGGGTGGCATATCAAAAAACACTAAAAAATAGTGCTTCTAACATATAGCCCCCTAATTTAAAACAAAATTGGGGAAGGTAATTACTAAAAAGGGTAAATAAATTATTGTTGAAAATACTCTAAATCCAGTATTTAAATTCACGGTTACAATTTTACTTGAGTAAATCTTTTTTTATTTAAAGTAAAAATTCTCGGCGACAGGACAAAAAATAACTTTAAATTAAGTAAAAGTTTAGACTAAAAAAATTTCAGCATTTTTAGTTGATGATGAAATAATCAGGTTTTCAAAATTTTTGTTCCATACATAGGTAAAAATTAATTAAAAATAGTTATTAGTAGCTAATGTCATTATCTTATCCCAGAGACATGATCGGTTATGGGCAAAATCCTCCTCACCCTAAATGGTTAAACGATGCTCGTATTGCTGTGCAATTCGTGATTAATTATGAAGAAGGAGGAGAAAATTGCGTTTTACATGGGGATGAGTCTTCAGAAGCTTTTCTCTCGGAGATTGTGGGGGCAACTCCATTTAAAGGTTTACGACACATGAATATGGAGTCTTGCTATGAATATGGCTCTCGATCGGGTTTTTGGCGATTACATCGTTTATTTACTCAAAGAAATATTCCTGTAACAGTTTATGGAATAGCTATGGCTTTAGAACGTAATCCTGAAGCGGTTGCCGCTATGATTGAAGCAAACTGGGAGATTGCTAGTCATGGTTATCGCTGGATTGACTATAGTTATTTTAGTGAAGCCGAAGAACAAAAACATTTACAAAAAGCGATCGCTATTCACACTCAAATGACAGGAAGTCGTCCTCAAGGGTGGTACACAGGGCGTAACAGTCCTTATACCCGTAAATTAGTAGTAGAAGAAGGTGGTTTTCTTTATGACTCAGATAGTTACGCTGACGATCTTCCTTATTGGGTTCATGATTACGGAAAACCTCATTTAGTTATTCCTTATACCCTTGATAATAATGATATGCGGTTTGCCACTCCTCAGGGTTTTAATTCAGGAGATCAATTTTTTGCTTATTTACGAGATGCTTTTGATATGTTGTACTCTGAAGGTGAAACTGCTCCTAAAATGATGAGTATTGGTTTACATTGTCGTTTGTCGGGTAGAGCTGGAAGGGCAACTGCACTTGCAAGATTTTTAGACTATGTTCAACAACATGATTCGGTTTGGTTATGCAAAAGGGTTGATATTGCCCACCATTGGTATAAAAATCATTTAGAGAAAAATTAAGCCATAATCATTACCTTAACAGTATTAAATCAAATGAACTAAAAGCTTTTTGTATTTTAGATGCCTTCACCTCAAGACTCCAAAATAGTAAACAAAAAGAGACAAAACAAGCTCTTAAGGAAATTAAACAAATTACTTAGTTTTGTCTCGAAAATTTTGTCAAAAACCTTGAATTATTATCACTTTTTTTTGAGTTATTCCTAAGTTTTTACAGCTACAAAGAATCACTCCTTTATTAAGCATTTTGTCAAGTAGTATTTTTTCTAACAAAACTATTATTTGCTTACTATTAAAAAGTGATACTATAGTAAGAGTAAGTTGAAAAAACACTAACTTCAAGAGTTAGAAAATCAACATTAAAAATAGTTAACAATAAAGGAGGTTTTTTCCACATGATTCGTAAATTTGTTTTAGCGTCGATCGCTTTTTTATTTACAGTAACAACATTAATTGTTACCCCTGCTAATGCCGCAGATTATGATTATTCGGCTAATAACCAAACTAATCCGTACACTCAGCAAGATCAACAATCTTTACAACAAAAAAATAATATTCAGCCACAGTACCTTGGTGTAGATCAAGAATATCAACAACAAGAATCACAACAAACTCAGACTTCTCAGCAAACTCCAAAACAGCAAGCTCAGTTTCAATCTGAGCAAAATAAAAACAATCAAGTTTTTCAAGAAGATCAACAAACTAAGTTTCAATCTGAGCAAAATAAAAATAATCAAAAATCTTAGTGAACTGATTGCTTAAAACATTTATTTCAATTCTTTTTAAGCTTCAGATTGTTTTCGATCTACTACTGTTAATACGTTAACTAAAGTAGATTGAAAACGTAATGAACGGATTTTTATTTTTGTGCAAACATCCGTCGATAAATTTAAAAAATTTTGTTTTGAATTATTAGACGGTATTCTAAAATTAGAAGCACAATCTTATTTGTAAATCGATCGTATGGGGATTTAATCTGTAAAGATATATTGAAAAATGATAGCTTTTCCTTTTTTTAAATCAAAACAATCACCACCCAAAAAATTGAGTTTAAATTCGATGATAATTTTTTGATAGTTTCAACTCATAGTTGTATATTGCGGTAATTAAATTAGATCAAATTAAGTCTCAAAATATATTCGTAATAATCTTGAAAAAAGTGAAAGGACTATTGGGATTATTTATGAGTAATTAATAAATATTGTGTTGAGCCAGTTTTTTTCTTCTTTTTTAGTCTTTGGTATCATCTAACACTTTTATTTATTTATAATTAATGGTATACAGTATACAATAGTTTTTAAGCTAAATATAAAAGAAATTAAAGTAAAGTTTAAACCAATTGAGAGTGTATATTACTACATTAAAGTGTTTGATAAACTCAAAAGAAAACATTAAATGATGGAAAGGAAAATTGATAAATGTCTGGAAAATTAACAACTCATGTTTTAGATACTGCTAGAGGTTGTCCTGCTGAGAATGTTTCCATTGAATTATGGTACATAGAAGAAAACTCAAAAGAGAAGACTTTAATTAAAACGATTAAAACTAATCAAGATGGACGTACCGACGAACCTTTATTAGAAGAAAATAATCTAAAAACTGGTGTTTATGAATTAGTTTTTTTCATGGGAAGTTATTTCACTGCACATATAGATAATTTACCATTACCATTATTTTTAGACTCTATTCCTCTACGTTTTGGGATAGCGGATATAAACGCTCATTATCATGTCCCTTTACTAGCTTCGCCTTGGTCTTATAGTACTTATCGAGGTAGTTAAAGTTAAAACAAAATAACTTTATTATAGGCTACGGTATTAAATTCTGAGCTTACTTAGTATTTCAACCAAAATAGTAATTAAATTTTAATCTAAATTTTTATATCTAAATATTATGTTAGTCACTCAAGAACCACTTTTCAAACGTTTTTGGTATCCTGTAATGCCGATAGCAAATCTCCAAGAAAAACCTCAATCTTTTGTGCTATTAGAACAACCGATTGTGCTTTGGTTAAATTCAAAAAAAGAGCCTTGTGCCGTTGAAGATAGATGTTGTCATCGGACTGCTAAATTGTCATTAGGAAAAATTGTTGATGGTAATTTAGCCTGTAGTTATCACGGTTGGCAATTCGATAAAGATGGTAAATGCGTCTGTGTGCCTCAAGCTCCAGAAAAAGCTATTTCTGATAGTTATAAGGTGAAATCTTATTATTGTGTTGAGCGTTATGGTTATGCTTGGGTATCATTAGAAGAGCCATTAACCGAAATACCAACTATTACCGAAGCTGATGATTCAAATTACCGCTTAATCCCCGAATTTTACGAAACTTGGAATTGTGCGGGATTACGAGTGATGGAAAATGAGTTAGATATGGCACATCCTGCTTTTGTTCATACTAATACTTTTGGTAGTGATGAACATTTGACTCCTAATGTAATGGAATTTGAAGATCTCGAATGGGGACTTTATTATAAAAGTGTTTTGGGAGTAACAAATAATGAGCAGCAACAACAAAATCTCAAAATGGAGGATACTCAAACCGATCGTAGTATTGATGGTTATTGGTTTGCCCCTTTCACTGTCAAATTGAGAATTAATTATGCTAACGGTTTAGTACATATTATTGTTAATACTATGACTCCGATTAGTGATGGTGTCTCGCAAATGGTACAGTTTTGTTTGCGTAACGATACTGAAGCTGATACAGCTACTGAAGATGTGATAGCTTTCAATCGAGCTGTAACTTTAGAAGATAAACTTATCTTAGAGAGTACTGATTACGATGTACCTTTATCTATGAAAAATAGTAAAGAGCAACATATGATAACCGATAAGCCGGGTATTTTGATTCGTCAAAAAATAGCTTCTTTGATTAAGCAACATCAAAAGGAAGTAGATTTTGATAGTCAACAGCTTTCTCATCTTGTCAATAATTGACAAACTTACTATTGAGCAATGAGCATGAGTTAAGATTATTGAAAGTTACGAGAATTTCAAATGATGTGTATAAATGCGATCGACTTCTAATAATAGTAGTTAAACATAAAAATACAAAACAATTTGTGTAAAACCTGTATTAATAAAGTAAGTCGATCGTCTGAATGCCTAGTTATGGCTTTTGCATTTTTTGTTGTTGCATCTGCGTAATGACTCTAGTTTTAGCTGAGCTTAAGTGTGTAGTAATAGCGATCGAGGCTTGCTCAAGATTACCTTTTGCAAGAGAATCATAGATTTGTTGATGTTCACTATTGATATTAAGCACTTGGCTATTTTGTTGTAAAGTATGTACTCGAATTAAAGTCATTTTATCGAAAACTTGGTCTAACAGCGATCCTAACCATAAATTTCCCGAACTTTCTGCTAATAAGCGGTGAAAACGACAATCTAAATCAAGCATTTGAAAATCTTTTAATGGCGAAGAAGATGCTTTACTCAATTTTGCCGATTGATTTAATATTTGCTCGAGTTTTTTTAATTGCTTAGAACTTATTTGACTACAAGCTTGAGTGACTGATAATTTTTCTAAAGCTAGACGGCAATCATATAATTGAATAGCATCTTGTATCGAAAATTCTGCCACTTGTAAAATATTATTTCTGCGGGAAACAACTAAATCTTGCTGTTTTAATTGATGTAATGCTTCTCTAATCGGAGTTCTACTAACTTGTAACTTTTTGGATAGTTTAGTTTCTACTAAACGTTCTCCAGGAGCAAGTTCCCCCGTCAAAATAGCAGTACGGATTGCTTGATAGGTTTGTTCTTGTAAAGATTGATTTCGTTGTACAAAATGGGATGATATAGTCAAAATTATTATTCTCCTTCTTGTCTATTTATTAAAAATGATCTGTGTTGATACAATCATTTCCCAGTTTTTTGGCATACAGTACATAGTCAACTGACGATAATAATGGCAAATTGAAAATCTTGGGTTTAAGTACATAAACAGAATAAATTGTATCTGTACAAAGGCTTTAGACTCTTTATCGTATCATTATTATTATCAATTTGAACAGAAAATACAATCTATAATTAATTTTGTCTAGTCATTTATTTCATTCAAAATATAGTTTCGTAGAAGTAATTTATTAAAAAGTCATAAAAAAAATGGTATCAACAATTAAAACAAGAAGATTCTCAAGCAGTCACAGATGCAATCGCTAAAGTTATTATGGCAGGACCAATGCACTAATTTTTAGGATAAATATGCTAAATTGAAGTAGCAGTAATATACGTAACATATTTAAGAAAGCGACTTCTCTAACCTGAATATTTCTGGACAAATATCGCCTCTAGAGAATTTAATGGCGATCGGTATAGCAGGTTATAGCATTGAATTGTAAAGTCAGCAAAAAATTAAATAATAAAGTTCTAAATCTTTCGGTGGTAGGGCATACCGTGAGAGTAAAATCGAAATCCTTGTGGATTTATTCTGGCGAAGGAAAGCATTAACTAATCAAATGTCTAGTTAGCAGAAGTAAAAGTAAAAATCACCCTCTATAATCTTGATTTAACAGGCGAGTGTAAATTGTATCTAGAAAAATAATTATGTCTGTTCCTACTATTACCAAAAACATTTCGAGTCTCAGAATTAATGGAGAACGTCTTAACCGTTCTATTGCTCAATTAGCTGAAATAGGCAAACTAACTAACGGTGGAGTCAGTCGGGTAGCATTTAGCCCCGAAGATTTACTAGCTCGTCAATTAGTACAATCGTGGATGAAAGAAGCGGGTATGTCCGTCCGTATTGATGCGGCGGGTAATATCATTGGTACTTATAGAGGTACGAATCCCAATAAAGGTGCTTTAGCAACAGGTTCTCATATTGACACTGTTTGTATTGCAGGTAAATTTGATGGAACTTTAGGAGTATTAGCCGGAATTGAAGTTGTTCGCACTCTTTGTGAAAATAAGATGAGGCTTAATCATCCGATCGAAGTTATCGTTTTTACTGATGAAGAATCTAGTGTAATCGGCTCTAAAGCAATGGCAGGTAATGTTGTTGATGAATCAGAAATTTACCGACGTAAAGATGGGCGATCGATCGAAAATTGTTTAGAACTAATTGGCGGAGATTGGTCAAAGATTAAAGAAGCATATCGGCAATCAGCAGAAATTGCTACTTTTGTTGAATTGCACGTTGAACAAGGAGGAATTTTAGAAGACGAAAATAAACAAATTGGTGTAGTTCAAGGTGTTGTAGGGCAATATCGTTTTGCAGTAGAAGTTAAAGGACGTGCTAACCACGCTGGTACAACGAAGATGGATTGTCGTAAAGATGCTCTGGTGGCGGCATCTCATGTTGTAGTTGCAGTAAATCGTTTAGCAACAGAAATTGAAGGTGAGCAAGTGGCAACAGTTGGATACTTAGAGGTTTCTCCTAATACTGTCAATACAGTACCCGAGAAAGTTAATTTATCGATCGATTTAAGAGATTTATCTCAAAATCACCTCGATTTTTTGATGCAAGAAATGAAAAATGAGTTCGATCGAATAGCGATTAAAACTAATACCCAAATCAGAATGTCCACCACATTGCATATTCTGCCTACCCTGGCAAAACCTTTAGTTATGGATATTATCGCTCAAGTATGTACTCAAATGGAGTTAAGTTATACCCACTTACCTAGTCGTGCAGGGCATGATGCTCAAGAAATAGGGCGTTTTGCTGATATGGGAATGATTTTTGTGCCTAGTGAAGCAGGAATTAGTCATTCGGTTGATGAATATACAACCCCTGAGCAATGTACTCAAGGTGCTAATGTCTTGTTGCAGACTTTTCTCGAACTCGATCGAGCCTAGTTAATTGGTGCAAACTTTACAAGGGTTGTCTTCTTACCTTTAATTTAACCTCACCCCCAACCCCTCTGTCTTGGTCAGCGTTCCCTTGCGTCTTACGCCGACGCGGGGTCTGACCGCTCCTGCGAGGAGAGGGGGGTTTTTAAAAAAACTTATAAGTATAGTTGTTTAGGTTAAATTTGAGACAGTATAAAAACAGTGCAAATAAGAAGATAAAACCCGCCTTGGGTATGAATTGGCAAGGCTAACAGATAACGTTTAATAAATTAAACTGAAAGAAAATATCATCAAATCGTCTCAATTATAATTATAATTTTTACAAATCTTAAGTATAAGTAGTAAAGCACCATTGGTATATTTTTGACCAGAAATAACCTTACGCTTAACTCGATTTTTCTGATTTCACTGTTGCCTCTTCTGATTTAGAGAAAGATTTAGCAATATATTCTTCGATTTGAGTTCTTTGATTAACAATAAGAATACTAAACAAAGCAATCGATACTCCTATCCATTGATATTTAGTTAATTCTTCTTGTAAAAAAATAGTACTAAATAATAGTGCAAAAACTGGTGTCAAAAAGATTAAAGCACTAACACTAGTTAAATTTCCATTAGCCGCTAGAAAAAAGAATAGTCCATAAGTGACAGCCGTACCAAATACTGTGGCGTAACTTATTCCTAACCATTCTTGCCCTGAAAGATTTTGCCATTGATTTGATTCCCACAGAAAAGATAATATCAAAACAGGGATTCCGCCTAAAAATAGATGCCATCCTGTTGCTACAACTGGATCTACATATTTTTGTACTACTCTGATGATAATAGTCCCAAAAGACATCGATAATGCCGCTAAAAGCATCAACAACTCACCACTTTGTAAAATATTTTCCAAAGAAAAACTACCATTCGCAAAAGGAATACCATTACCTTGTAAGAAATTTTCAATCCATAAAGTTGGTAAACCACACAAACAAATACCAACTAAACCAATTGTTAAGCCTATCCATCCCCATATACCTATTTTTTCACGGAAGATTAACCTTGCTAATATAGCTACTACTAAAGGTTGGGCATCAATTAAGACAGCACCTACTCCAGCACCTGTGTGGACTAACCCTGTAGTTAGAAAACTTTGGAACATTGCTCCATCAATGAGTGCAAAAAGTAAAATCCAGAGCCATGCTTTCCAGCCTTTGGGTTGAGGAATTTTTAAGATAACGGCTAACAAAATGATTAAAAGCCCAGCGGGAATCAAGCGAAAAGAAGCCAGAAATAATGGTGTTGTATCAGGAATCAGTGACTTCATTACCACCATTGCCGTTGCTAAAAAGAAAAAAGGAGCAACTAAAATCAGTGGGGATTTAGATATTTCTGAAGTTTTCATTTTCAAATTTTACTCATAAAAGTTAATTAAATAGAAGAATTAAAGCTAATTTTCCGAAGATATAGCAAGAAACGAGTTACTTAAAACATTATATTTGTGATATTTCCCACTTAATAAAGGCAGGGCTGTTTCATTCAAAGGAAGAAGAAAATAGCTATCTGCTCACAATAAATAGCTAGAAGCTATTACTACTCGAATCGAGCGATTTAGTCGCATTAAAACGGCTAAATTTACTGCTATTTCTGGCATTGTAGAAATTACAAAAATAAGACATGAAACAGCCCTACCTAGGAAAAAGGGGGTTAGGGGAATCTATTAGTCTTAAGCATCTCATTCTTGGCTATGATTGCTAGAAACTAAATTGAGTCCTTAGATTGGTCACATAAATTGGTTCATTTGAGGTGAAATTATTTGCTCTTGAAATCACATAAAATGAAGGAACAATCGCAATATTATTAGTAAGAGGATAAAAATAATTAGCTTCAAACTCATACTGTACTCCGCCGTCTCCTCCTCCTGAAATCAGGAATTCTCTACCATCTACTATAGAGAAAGGAATGAGATAAGAAAAAGTAGCCCTTGCTCCTTCTTTACCTAAATCAAGCAGAGCAAAACCTAATTGTAAAGATTGAGAATCAATCCGTCCTTTACTTTTACTACTATCTCTAGGTGTTAAGCTAGTACTACCCCAACTATATCGACCGAACACTCCAAATTTATTGGAAACAGCCCAATCAAAGTTAAAAAGATAGGTATCAGCAAAAGCGTGTCTTAAAGCACCACCATTACCATCATCGGCGAAACCATAGGGTATAGGTTCACCAATAGCACCACCAACATACCCGTTGAAAGGATTCGCTTCTAAACGAGAACGATTATATAAAAATCGGAAATTGAGATTATCAGTCGGAGAAATACCTAATTCAGCCATTATGTTGTAAGTTCCACCAAACAAACCTCTGTTGGGGTCTGAAGCAGAAGAACCGATTATCTCTGGTAAAAATTCAGTGTTATTACCTACATACCCTGCTGTAAGTTTAAAAATATCGTTAATTTTCCAATCTACAACGACTCCAGAACCTCGATCGATGGAATTAAACTGTGTTGAACCACTAGAGTTAAAACTTTCAGCTCCATTAAGGAAAAAAGTATAACGATTATTATCAAAAAAACGATAAACTTGAATCCGTGGACCTACTGCTATATTTATGTTATCACCAGCAGGAAAAGTATAATACAACTCTCTAATTATTACGTCATTTGGATCACCAGCTGACTGCAACATAAATGGAGTACCAGAAGAATTAAAAAAACCAGCAGAAAGAAATTGATTAGCCGGGGCGTTTCCATTTCCTGCGGCAAATTGAACTCTAAGATTATCTCTACCAGTAAAAGAAGTATCAAAATTAATCCAAGTCAGATAACTAAGAGTAACATTAGGATCATCTGTAATGACTCGACTATCAGGAGCATTATTTTGACCTCGACGAGGAGCAAAAATATTCACTCCCTCTGCTCTTATGTCACCGGGCGCCCAAGCACCACTTAAATAAAAACTAGTGAGTGCACTTAGCTTGGTGGTGGTGGAAAATTGATTATCTTCTAGAAAAGCAACTCTGCCTTCTAAGTTATCAACTCTTTCACCTAGCACGGCTAACTCAGCTTCAAATTATTGAGCTAATCGTTGGAGTGTAGCTACATCTTCTTTTAATACCGATTCGCTACCTGCAATCAAACGTTCCATCTGCTGCATACAAGCGTTTAATCCTGCGGCAAATTCATAACGACTTAAAGCTCGATTACCTCGAAAAGTACGATCGGGATAGCCAACAATACAACCGTATCTTTCGACTAAACTTCTTAGTGCTTCATAAGCCCAATCTGTAGGAGAAACATCTCTTAGAGAAGATACACTATTGAGTTGAGACATCGAATTACTCGATAGTTCTTGATCGACGGCACTATTGTCACTAAGATTTGATACTGAAGGAACATTTCCCGATATAGAAGCAGTCTCAGCCTTAGCTTCATTAACGATCGAACCTAATTGTGCTATTCCTAAAATAGAAGGAACTACTAACCACTTGATCTTATTTAAAATTGTCATCCTAACTCACACCAAAATTTTTATTTTTTATTTAGGAAATTGTCAAGTTAATCTAAATTTGGTAATTGCTCAACCTCCCTATGGTTACTAAAAACTATCTTTATATATAGATAAAACAGTTTTCCACATAGATAACTAACCAAATAGCCTTTCACAAAACGATCGACTAAAAGATGATACTTTTAGCCGTTACTGTCGATTATTTTGTCAATCAACTGTTTAAATTGATCGAACTTTGTAATGCTTTTTTTTGTAAGCTATCTCAACACTATATTTACTGTTTTAGAGGGGAATAAAATAATTACTAAATTTGATTATTCTTTTTTAAATCTTAATTCTTATTGTCACAAAAACTGTATACTTGGATACTGTATACAGTTTTTTATATTTCTTCGACTAAACCTTAGGGGCTTAAAACATTAAATATATTAAAAAAGTTTTTGAATAATTGTAACGAAAAAAAGTTTTTGACAAGTTAATTGAATAGTATTCTTAATTATTAATTGTCATACTAAACAGTTCGATCGTCTCCCATAATATAAGTTGCTTCAACAGTTCGATCGTCTCCCATAATAATCATCGCAAAAGTTAGATCAGCAATTTCCGTTAAAGTTTTTGCTGGTAAATTTTGATTTCGTAATTTCATTATCGGCGTAGCTTGGGGATTTAAGACAATAAAATCAGCTTCTTTTCCTATATCAAAATTACCAATTTTATCTTCTAAAGATAATGCTTTTGCTCCTCCTAATGTAGCTAAGAATAGAGCTTGAAAAGACGATAATTTTTCTTTTTGTAGTTGTACAACTTTATAGGCTTCATTTGCAGTTTGTAATAAAGAAAAACTTGTTCCTGCACCAACATCTGTACCCAATCCTACTTTGACAGGAGTATCCTTGGATTTTGCCTTATTTAGTTTAAACAATCCACTACCCAAAAATAAGTTAGAAGTAGGACAAAAAGAAATAGCTGATTTTGCTTTAGAAAGTACTTCAAATTCTGCATCAGTTAATTGTACTCCATGAGCAAAAACTGATTTATCTTTTACTAATCCTGCTTTATCATATACATCTAAATAACCTTGAGATTCAGGAAATAGCTCAGCGACAAAACTTACTTCATCGACATTTTCTGATAAATGAGTATGTAAATAAACATCTGGATACTCTTGTAAAAGTTGACCTGCAAATTGTAATTGTTCATCAGTTGAAGTAATAGCAAAACGTGGTGTCACAGCATATAATAACCGTTCTTTCTTATGCCATTTTTCAATTAATTGTTTTGTTTCTTCGTAAGACGTTTTAGCAGTATCTAACAAAAAGTCTGGAGCATTACGATTCATCATTACTTTACCCGCAATCATCCTTAAATTTCTTTTTTTTGCTTCAGTAAAAAAAGCATCTACCGATTCAGGAAAAACTGCACAAAAGACTAAAGCTGTGGTTGTACCATTTTTTAACAACTCATCTAAAAAAAGAGATGACATCTGTGTCGCAAACTCAGGATTTTTAAATTTTTTTTCGGTAGGAAAAGTGTATTTATTTAGCCATTCTAGTAACTGCTCTCCATAAGCACCAATCATTCCAGTTTGTGGATAATGAATATGAGTATCGATAAAACCGGGCATAATAACTTTGTGGAAATAAGTTGTTATTTCTATTTCAGAATACTTAGTTTGCAAATCTTCATACTTACCAAAATCTTTAACTAAACCGTTTTCAACAATTAGTAAACCATCTTCTATATATCTGACACAATCACTCTCTTTTATTAAAAAAGGATCATCAATAAAATCAAGAAAAGAACCTCTAAAACCTTTAATAGTCATTATTATATTTATTTTTGTTACATAGATAAGAATAAGGATAAAAAACTATTACCAACTCTTGTTTATTAGTTAGTTAGTATTTTAAAAACTATAATTTTACGGCAATACAATAAAGTTAATTAATTATCTATTAATTATTTTTTAGCCTGAAAAAATTGATTAGTTATGGTTAAATAAAGCTCATTCTCATCTATTAAAAAATAAGTCTTCTTTCTCAGAAAAATTGTCAAAATGGTTACAAAATATTTAACTTGAAAGGTTTAACGTAGCGTTAAGATAAAATTTGTTTTGAAGTACATATCTTAACTGACAACACTTATAAACTATTAAAAATTAACAACGATAGGGAGAAACATTTTAATGAGTGACGACTTAAAAGATGTAGAAATTGAGCAATCTCAAATGTCGGACAATCGTGCAATTCAATATACCGGTTGGCAAGGTAAAATCGCTAACTACTTCAAATTTGCTGAATATAAAACAGGTTTTCGGACTGAAATTTTGGCAGGGGTAACAACTTTCATGACGATGGCTTATGTCTTAATCGTCAATCCGATTATTTTGTCTAATGCAATTTTCTTAAATGAAAGTGGAGATTTATTTTCTGAGTTAGTTGTTACAACAGGTATATCTGCTGCGATCGCAACTATGACTATGGCATTGTATGCTAATTATCTTTTTTGCTTAGCCCCAGGTATGGGTTTAAATGCTTTTTTCGCTTTTTCCGTGGTAATTGGTTTAGGAATCGACTGGCGATTAGCCCTTGCTTGTGTATTTGTGGAAGGATTGATTTTTATCTCACTTACTTTGACAGATATTCGTCGGCAAATTATTACTGCTATACCCACCTGTATTAAAAGTGCAACAGGGGCGGGAATCGGATTGTTTATTGCCTACCTTGGTTTAGGAGGTAGTGTCGAGACAGGAGGTGCGGGATTAATTGTGGCTAATCCAGCAACTAAAACTTCTTTTGGTAGCTTCACCGAACCTAATACCATCTTAGCTTGTGTCGGAATTTTATTAACTTCTGCTTTTGTCGTCAGAAATATCAAAGGTGGTTTACTTTGGGGTGTTTTAGCAACTGCTATTTTGGGTTGGATTGTCCAAGTCACACCCCCACCTGAAGGAATAGTAGATTTTCCACCTTTTCCTGCGAACTTATTCGGAGAATCTATCAGAGGTTTAGCTGGACTCAATAGTGCAAATTTATTTAATTTCATTGCCGCTCTGTTTGTCTTCTTATTTGTCGATATGTTTGACACAATTGGAACTTTAACAGGGGTAGGAATGAAAGCAGGATATATTGACGAAAATGGTGAATTACCTAGAGCAAACAAAGCCTTGTTATCTGATGCAGTCGGAACTACTTTCGGTGCACTTTTAGGTAACTGTAGTGTTACAACTTACGTCGAATCAGCTTCAGGTATTGCCGAAGGAGGTAGAACGGGTTTTACTGCCGCAACAGCAGCCGTTTTATTTGCTTTATCTATTTTCTTTATTCCTCTTTTACAAGCAATTCCTGCTTACGCAACGACTCCTGCTTTAGTAATCGTCGGTGTTTTGATGATGTCTAATGCTTTAAGTATCAACTGGGGCGATTTGGGAGAAGCAATTCCTGCTTTTTTAGTTATCTTTATGATTCCTCTGTCTTTTTCTATTGCCGAGGGCTTGTCTATTGGTTTTATTGCCTATCCTCTAATTAAAACTTTTCAAGGTAAAGCAAATCAAGTTTCTATTGCTACTTGGGTTTTGAGTGTAGTGTTTGTGGCAAGATTCGCCTTTATGACTACTGTGAATTTTGGTTAATAGTAAATTAAATTAATCTGACTCAGGTTAATTGCTCATTCATCTGTTAAATTCTAGCTAATTATGCGAAAAGTTCCATTTCTAAATTTTTTAAAAAAAGTTAATCAAATTAGTGTGAAATATAGAAAGTAACGGGTAAATTAGGATATTTTTATTACTGGCTAAACCTCTAGTGAATCACTCCTTACAAAGAGAAAATTCACATACATTACTGTCCTAATTAATTCTTTAACTGCTATAATTTTTTATTCAGATGTTTAGTATACAGTATACTAAATAAAGCCTATGTACTATTGTTTAAAATACTACTACCGTACAAAATTAAGATAAAAAGATCGGGCTGGGCATCTCCCTGACGATAAAACGCTAATAACCCTGATTGGTTTGAGGTTTACTTTATAATCTTTAATTTGTTTTAGGAGTATTTTATTCAGTACCTAGCATTAAGTATTCGGTTTGATAATTTAACCTGAGTTATAGATAAGCTCGAAAGTGTCTTTCTAAGCTAAAACAGTCTTAACCAAAACAGACGTTAATTTCATGGACATGATTTTAATCATGACTTATCACAATTCAAAAGTTGAGTCTGCAAGTGACAATCGCAATCCTATCCAGAATCAATGGATTAAATTGAAATCCTAACTACAATCATTAATACTTCCTTTTAGTAATTAATTCTATTTTACCTAACATCAGCTGATAATATGCCAATCTTAAATTTTTTATTGAACAAAGCTAAATTATTTATTAAGAAATTAACTATTTTTGTAAGTGTTTTTTTGCTTTTTGTTTTGTGTAGTTCAAAAAACACTTATGCGGTAATTTTAAATGATGTTAGCAATCGATACATAGCAACAAGTATAAATGTTACGTCTAATTTAGATACAAATAAACAAGGTACTTTAAGATGGGCAATCAATCAAGCAAATATGGCTCAAAAACCTGTAACGATCGATTTAAGTCAAATTACAGGGGCAATTCAGTTAAATCAAACTTTACCGACAATTAAGACAGATTTGATTATTAAAGGTAATCCAAAAACCTTTATTGATGGCAATAATCATCATCGTATTTTTCAGATTAAAAGAGGAAATATTTTAATCAGCGATTTACAAATTATCAATGGATTAGCACAAGGAAAAAATGGAGAAAAAGGTGCTGGTGCAGATGCAGGTATTGGTGGTGGTTTATTAATGGAAGGAGGAAACGTTAAACTTAAAAATGTTATTTTTACTAATAATCAAGCAGTTGGAGGAGAAGGCGATAATCTTACAAACACTTTACCAATCAATTCGGTTGATAGCATTAATCATAAAGACGGAAAATTTTATGTTAACCGAGGTGCAATTACCAGAGTCAGCGGTATTGGTATTGGCGGAAATGATTTAGAAAAAATGAATCTTGATAGCCTTAATATTAAAAATGATGGTGGTGAATACATTGCTAATAGAGGTGCAATTGCAGGAGTTGATGGGGTTGGAGTAAGTGGTATTGGTGTCATTGCCTTTGGTGGTGGTGGCGGTTTTGGTGGTTTTGGGAATGCTGGTAACGGTGGTAATGGCGGTAACGGCGGGAGTGATGGTGGTAATGGTGGTAATGGCGGTGATGGCGGTAATGGCGGTATAGGTCGTTTTGGTTCTTTTGGTAATATTGATGGTACAGGTGCGATTGGTAATATTAGTTTCGGTGGCGGTGGCGGTTTTGGTGGTTTTGGGAATGCCGGTAACGGTGGTAATGGTGGCAATCTCTGTACCGCAATAAATTCTTCTGACTCTAATAATAGTTACGGTGATGAAGGAGAAATAACAGAAACTGATTTATTATTTGATAATACTTTAGATGGAGTTTTAAATCAATCAGAAACTACCAAGAATAGTAATAATTTGAAAGCTAAAAAATTAGATAAAAAGAAAAAATCTGAAACTGAATCACAAGCTGATAAATTGGCTAATGAATTAATATTATGTGGTGATGGTGGAGACGGTGGTAATGGTGGTGATGGTGGCTTCGGTGGCGGAGGTGGTAGTGGCGGTTTTGGTGGCAGTGGTGCTGTAGCAGGTATAAAAGGAAAACCAGGTATTGGCGGTTTTGGTGCAGGAAATGGTGGGGCTGAATTCAGTGGTAGTGGGGCAGGTTTAGGAGGTGCTATTTTCGTTAAGTCTGGCACTTTATCTCTAGAAAACACTAATTTTACAGGCAATATGGCATTAGCTGGAAAGGGTGTTAACCCGGGTTTGGGTAAAGGAGGTGCTATTTTTGTTTCCAAAAATTATTTGCCATCACAACCAGAAACTAGTCAGTTACCTAAAGTAGTTTTTATCGACAAAATTCCTTTATTTCAAGGAAATATTGCTACTGATGCTAAACATTCACCTACAGACAATAACGATACCTTTGGCTTTGCTTTTATGCTTGATAAATAGAGTAAACTTGTAAAGATTTTAAAAATAACATGAGATATTTCTAACTTTTTAACTGAATTTTTCGGTAAGTTATGATTAATCGTAGTCTATTGGTTTGAATATGTTTGTCAGTAAAGAATAGGCGGTATGATGAGCATCGTATGATAAATAAGTATCACCTATTTTAATTGTGTTAAAAGGAACTATTTCGACAACACTGTTACTGTAAGCGATCGCTTCTAAATTAGCTATAAATTCTGGTGTCCAATAATTAGTTATCACAGGGAAATTAGCATTTTCAATAATCATATTGCGAGCAATACCAGATAAGATACCGACTGATAAATCAGGTGTACACCACACTTTTTCTTGGCTACTATAACCCCAAAGATTGCCAGTACTAGTTTCTAACCAATCACCATCCGCATTAGTTAAAATTGCTTCTTGATAACCGATTTTTTGTGCTTGTTGTAAACCTAACCAAGGAGTAAGATAATTACCTGTTTTATGTTGAGGTAAACTTCTTTGTAATGATCGATCGAGACAAATTAAACCCTTAACTCCTTTTTCTTGCTTTTGTGATAAATTTGATGGTAATTTTCTACCTATAATCAATTCTTTACCATCGGGAAAAAGAGTAATTCTAATAATAGGAAAATATTGTAATAAATCTTTGATTTCTGTTCTTATTAATTGCCAATTTGGAGGTTGCCAATCTAATTGATTAACACTTAATTTAAGTCTATTTAAATGTTGTTGCCAATTAGTTAAGGGATTTTCTAAATCAAAATTATAGACTCTCATGGTGGTAAAAATGGTTGCACCATAAAGCCATGTGGAGTCATTAATATCTAACTCAATCTTATCTGTTTGTTTAAGTTCACCAGCATAATAAAACATTAATCAATATCTTCTATTTTTGGTTATCTGTTTTATTGTATATTATTCAATTTGAAAAAAAATCAGTAACTAAAATTTGTGATTAATCAATTGAAATTACTCTGTAATAATTACTAGCTTGATTAGATAGATTATCTAAATGAAAACTTTGATGAATATCAGCGATCGCCCCAGCAGAAATACCAACTAAAATATAAGTAAACAGACAATTACGCCAGAAACTAAATTGACTATTTTTTTTGTTTTTAAACATGGCAGATAAAAGAAATTAGGTTTTAATTTTCTAGTTATTACTTTAGACAGATGTTAATTAATTAAAGTTCCTAAATGAATGAGTAATAGGGAATAGGGAATAGGGAATAGGGAATCAAAGATGAGGGATGAAGGAGGAAGAAGAAGTTTAGAGCTTTTAACTGTTCATTGTTCATTGTTCATTGTTCATTGTTCATTGTTCATAAAAACCTGTTATGATGATATAGCTGTTGGAAATTATTGATACTTATATAAAATATAAACAATCTCACTTAAGATATGGGCATAAAGCCAACGATCGCCGTTTCGCATTTAGGCTGTGAAAAAAATCGCATAGACTCTGAACATATGCTGGGATTATTAGCACAATCAGGGTATGGTATAGACAACACCGAAGAATTAGCCGATTATGTAATAGTTAATACTTGTAGTTTTATTGCCGAAGCTAGGCAAGAATCTGTAAGAACTTTAGTCGAATTAGCTGAAAACCAGAAAAAAATCATTATCGCTGGTTGCATGGCACAGCATTTTCAAGAAGAATTATTAACAGAATTACCCGAAGCCGTTGCCCTTGTCGGGACAGGAGATTATCAAAATATAGTTGATATTATTGAACGAGTAGAGCAAGGAGAGACTGTTAAAGCAGTTTCGAGTCAACCTACTTTTATTGCTGACGAGAATATACCTCGTTATCGTACTACAAATCAAGGTATTGCTTATTTGAGAGTAGCTGAAGGTTGTGACTATCGTTGTGCGTTTTGCATTATACCTCATTTACGAGGAAATCAACGCTCACGAACAATAGAATCGATCGTATCTGAAGCTCATCAATTAGCAAGCCAAGGAGTAAAAGAGTTAGTTTTAATCTCACAAATCACCACTAATTATGGTGTTGATATTTATGGAGAGCCAAAATTAGCCGAACTTTTATCCGCTTTAGGTGAAGTAGATATCCCTTGGATTAGAATTCATTACGCTTATCCGACAGGTTTGACAGATAAAGTAATCAAAGCAATAAGAGAAACTCCTAATGTTTTACCTTATCTTGATTTACCATTACAACACTCTCACCCTGAGATATTAAAAAGTATGAACCGTCCATGGCAAGGAAAAGTGAACGATGAAATTATTTATCGAATCAAAGAAGCCTTACCTAATACAGTGATGAGGACAACTTTTATTGTCGGATTTCCCGGAGAAAGTGAAAAACATTTCCAACATTTGTTACAATTTGTAAAAAGACATCAATTTGATCATGTGGGTGTGTTTACTTTTTCTCCCGAAGAAGGTACGAAAGCTTATAATTTAAGCGATCAGATTCCTGAGGAAATTAAGCAAATCCGTCGAAATCAGTTAATGGAATTACAACAACCGATCGCAGCAGCTAGAAATCAAGCTCAAGTTGGTCAAGTAGTACCCGTATTAATTGAGCAAGAAAACCCCATGACAGGAGAATTGATTGGTCGATCTCCCCGTTTTGCACCTGAAGTAGATGGTTTAGTCTATGTTCAAGGAACAGCAAACCTAGGTTCAATAACATCAGTCAGAATAACCTCAGCCGATGTCTATGATCTCTACGGTGAAATTGAAACAAATTAGTAAAAGAATAAAATCTTTTTGAGCCAATCCTCCATCTAACAATCAATATTATTATGTTGAGGATGTAGGTAACTAAATCGCTTAAATAAAGTTAACTTTTTACTATTTTTTGTTTTCAAGGAATAGCTTCATAAGGAGTGACAACTCAAAGGTAAGGACTAATTACATAGTGTAGTTACGCTATCATATTTTGTACCGTTAATTCAGTTGCGAATCATCTGCTTTTTACCTTACCGTCTCAGTTTTGCTTCACATGAATTGTTTCTCCATTCATCTGCCGAGACAATTTCAATCCACAAATCACATAAAATCATTACAGATGACGAATACTTCCTTCGCAAGTTTAGGACTTTCAGAAAATTTAGTTAACCAATTAGAAACAATTGGTTTTGATACTCCCACAAAAATACAAACATTAGCTATCCCTGAGTTGATAGCCGGAAGAGATGTGGTGGGGCAATCTCAAACTGGTACAGGTAAAACTGCCGCTTATTCTTTACCCATTTTAGATGGTATTGATCAATCTGATAAAAGAGTACAGGCGTTGATTTTAACTCCTACTCGTGAATTAGCACAACAAGTTGCACAAGCACTTAAAGATTTAATCGGGCGTCAACGAATCTTTGTCCAAACCGTATATGGTGGGCAATCTATGGAGCGTCAAATTCGCTTCTTACAAAAAGGCGTTCATATGGTTGTTGGTACACCAGGAAGAATAATTGATTTACTTAATCGTGGTCATTTATCCTTAAGAGATTTACGTTACGCCGTCTTAGATGAAGCCGATGAAATGCTTAGCATGGGTTTTATTGATGATGTTAAAGAAATTCTTTCTCAAACTGGTGATGTTCGTCAAACTACTTGTTTCTCTGCGACTATGCCTCGTGAGATTAAGCAATTAGTTAACGAATTCATGAATTCTCCTGTTAACGTGACTGGAGAAAAACCACAAGATACACCTTCTAGTATTGAACAAACTGTTTATATGGTGCCTCGTGGTTGGTCAAAAATTAAATCTATTCAACCTATTTTAGAAGTAGAAATCCCCAAAGTGCGATCGTCTTCGTACGTACAAAACGTACAGCTTCTGAATTAACCAGTAAATTACAAGAATCTGGTTATAGTGTTGATGAGTATCATGGTGACTTGAGTCAATCTCAACGAGAACGTTTAATTCAACGTTGGCGAGATGGACAAGTTAAAGTAGTAGTAGCAACAGACATCGCCGCTCGTGGACTTGATGTTTCTGACTTGACTCACGTCTTTAACTTTGATTTACCAGATAATAGTGAAACTTATATTCACCGTATCGGACGTACAGGAAGAGCAGGAAAAGACGGTAAAGCGATCGCCTTAGTAGAACCTAGCGATCGTCGTTTATTACGCCAAATTGAGCGTCGTGTACGTCAAACTATTCCTGTAGAAACCATTCCTAACCGTTCGGTAGTAGAAGCCAAACGGATGGAAAAACTCACCACCCAAATTAAAGGCTCTTTAGTAGGAGAAAGACTAGCATCCTTCTTACCAATGGTCAAAAATTTGCAAGAAGAATACGATCCTGCCACTATAGCGGCGGCGGCGTTACAAATTCTTTATGATCAAAACTGTCCTGCATGGTTACAAGAAGATTGGGAAGTACCACCTCCTGCTTCTAATAAGCCAGATCTAGGCGGCGGCAGAGGCAGAGGCAGAAAATACTCTGGTGGAGGCGGACGCAAATACTCTTCACGTAACGGTAGTAGTCGTAAACCTTACAAAAAAGGTGGTTCTGGCGGTAACTTCGATCGATCGATCAAATTAAGAGGTTAATTTCTCAAACCGTTAAATTTTAATTTTTTTATAGATGGGCAATTGTTTGACAGTTGTCCATTTTTTTTTAATTATTAGTCGCAAGTGAATTACGTACTTGTTGAGATAAGATTAAATATTTTTAAGCATATTTAATAATAAGCTCATCTTCAAAATCAAAAATTTCCAAAGCTTGTTTAATTCTGTCAAATTTACCTACACTATCCAAATTTACTTCAACAAAATAAGTATCATTAATCGGATGTGCCTTTCTTAAATTAACTTCTTTCGGATTTTTGGTTAATCTTACTCTTTCTGCTAAGTCTGTTGTAAAAAATGTTTCAGGTCGCAATTCAAAAAGTTGTTTGAGTACTTCTAGATAAAGTTGAGATACCTGATTAACTTCAATTTTACGATCGAGAAAAATAGCGTATTCTAGTTTTTTGTTTGTAGGATCTTGTGCTTCAAAAATATTCACTTCTTGATTTTCAACTTCCTCTTCAATAGAAATATCAGGATAACTCCATATTTGCAAAAATCTTTTAGCTATATGTTCAAAACGTTTTTCAATTTCTTCTCAATCCCATTTTTCAACTTGAGATAAATATTTATTTAACCATAATCGACTGTCTTTATATCCTACAGATTTAAGATCTCTTTTTTCTAAAAAAGATTTGTTTCCTAGTTTTCCATTATTTCCTGATAGCGTCAGATTTGCAATCGTATGTAAGTAGTTATCTTTGATATAAATATATTCACTTTCTTCTAAATCTATTTTCCATTGTCTATTTGGATTTTGAGGAAAAATATGTTCGACAGTAATTTTAGGGTTATCAATAATTGAAACTAGTTCGTTGTTGTCGTAATTTTCTAGTCTTTCAAGTAAGTAAACTTTATTTTTGGATTGAATGTTATAAACATCTTTTACTTTTAAAGCATCCACCACTTCTGCATCTTTGGGAAATCTTTGAGTTACAGATTTTTCTAATAAAGATTTTTGAATAGAAAACAAATAGTTTGAAGAATCAACTTTATCGTACAAATTCATAAAAACTTTGTTAAGTGAATTTGTTCCTAATCCGACGATAAATCTACGCCAAGTGAATGACTGAATTAATTCTAAAATTTCGATAAATGTTGATTTATCAATAATTGAATTAGCGTAATCATCATAAACTTGCATCAAAAAAGGATAAGCTACGTTGATTTCAAGACGATTAATATTTTGCAGTTGAAAACGAATATCTTCGTCATTTTCCTTTGTGAAATTAATCAGTTTGTTATAATACTTTGCTAAATTTTTAATTTTAGATAAATTAGATTCAAGTTCCTCCATCGAAGGTTGAGGATATTTAGCTTTAAATGTTTCATAAACTTTCTTCTTCGTTGGGATACTTTTATTTTCTAGGGTTAAATAGTCTCTGATAAAATCAGATAATTTAGTGACATTTTTAGTTTCATCTTGAGCTAGTTTTTCAATAATTTCCCAATAATCTCGATAAATTATACCTATATCTTTACGGTTTAAACCCATTAGGATATAGTTACGTATTAAATCGGCTTGTGAAAGTTCTAACCCCGTTGAATTAAGACTTTCAAAAATCCTTTGTGGATTATCTTTGTCTTTATCTAATGATATTTCAACAAACATCAATTGAGACAATCCTTTTTGAACAAGTTGATAATTTTCTTCTGTAATTCGCCCTTTAAAATAATTAAAATTATCAATCAACTTAGAAAAGTCTGAAAACTCTTCTTTTGTGTCACTTCTAAAAAGGTATTTTAAAGCTTTATCATTATTCTCTGTCAGATGTAATTTGAGGTTATCTGTTTCGGTAGCAAATTTATTAATTAAATATGTTTCGGCGATTTCATCAACAAGATTTTCGTCATTTAGTTCTTTTGCTAGTCTGTATAGAACTAAATAAATTAAGGTTAAAGTTGTTAATCTTTGTTGCCCATCAATAACAACAAATTCTTTGATCCTTTGGGTAGTATAAGCACTATCATGAACGTAAACAATACTTCCAATAAAGTGAGGGCTTGTTTGTTCACTAGTACTAACTTCTAATATATCGTCCAAAAGTTTTTTACATTCAGTTTTTGACCAATCATAATTTCTTTGATATATAGGAATTACAAACTGCGTCTTATTTAATGATAAGAATTCTTCTACCTTATTTTCACTCGCTTTCATAAGTATTTATTTTAATGGATGAGTTAATAATATATTATTCCCCGATACTTTTTTGATGCAAATAGGTTAAAACTAATTACGAGATATTGATTAAATTATTTCTAAAATATAGGACGGAAATAAGTATTTAAAAAAACTATAAATTCTACCAATGATAGTATTATTTCTTTCATTCGTTGTTTATTTATTTTTAACACTCGATCGATAAAACATTAACTTATATGGTAAAAGAAAATAACTTTCATTTTGTATTAACCAAATTATTATGCCTTCTTCTACAAACCGAGGACATCTTTTAACCGAACAAATTAATAGTAACAGTGCCAATTTAGATCAACTTTCTTCTCTTGAAATCGTTGATTTATTTAATCAAGAAGACTACAAAACGATCGAAGCGATCGCCTCTGCTAGAGAAGAAATAGCAAAAACGATCGAAGCAACCGCTAACGGAATTAAGCAAGGTGGTCGATTGTTTTATATCGGAGCGGGTACTAGCGGACGTTTAGGAGTACTAGATGCGGCTGAATGTCCCCCCACCTTCTGTAGTCCTCCTGAGATGGTACAAGGCATATTAGCAGGAGGAGCAAAAGCTTTAGTAAAAAGCTCCGAGGCACTAGAAGACTTACCCGAAGACGGAGCAAAAATAATCAGAGAAAATCAGATTAATCAATTCGATGTAGTTATAGGTATTACAGCAGGAGGGACAACTCCTTACGTACATGGGGCATTAAGACAAGCAAAAGAAAATGGTGCTACCACCGTCGCTATGAGTTGTGTACCAGCCGAGCAAGTACCCATCGAAGCTGATATTGATATCCGTTTACTGACAGGAGCAGAAATACTAGCAGGATCAACACGTCTAAAAGCTGGTACAGTAACCAAGATGGCGTTAAATATTATCTCCACAGGGGTAATGGTAAAATTAGGTAAAGTATATGGCAATCGGATGATAGATGTGTCTGTGACAAATAGTAAATTAGAAGATAGAGCATTAAGAATTGTGAGCGATTTAACCGATTTAGATCGGGAAAAAGCATCAGCTCTGTTATCCGCTAGTGGATCTAAGGTAAAATTAGCATTATTGATGCACTGGAGTCAGAAAAATAAAGACGAAGCTCAAATCCTGTTAGAAAAAAATGACGGTGATTTACGTCGGGCTTTAGCTGAATAAACAAATCATCAACAGCACTTTTATTACTAAAATTTTTTATAACTAAGATGGTAAATCTATCCAACAATATCCCTATCTTAGCTGTGTGTACGATCGCAGTTTTGATAGTAGTTTTCGGTTACAACCGAGCTAAACCCTACGGTGAGATAGGTATCTTAGCTTGGTTACAGTCTCTAACCTTAATGACACCTTGGTTTGTCTTTTTTGCCCTTCTGGTGACGGGGATTTATATTAATCTAATCGGTGTCGTCGCTTTACTTGTCATTTCAGCCACTTTTTATATCTATATCGGCAACCTAATTAGGCAAAAAGCTCAAGACAAAATTGGTAACTCGCAAACAATTACTGATTTAGCTAAAAAAGCGATCGAAGAATCAGAAAAACCAGTCAACCTAAATAAGGAAACTTCAACCGATAATCAATTAGAAAAAACGACGACGAGTGAAAATCAAAACGTAACACCCGAAGATAATCAAAATAAAAAGATTTTTTCAGTTACCGTAGGGCAATTACCTGAAGATTTTGTCAAGATTCCTGATGAGGATGTTAGCCAAATTAAAACTATTTTTGGGATTGATACTTTTTTTGCAACCGAAACTATTCCTTATCAAGAAGGAGTTATTTTTAAAGGTAATTTACGGGGAGATGCTGAATATACTCATCAACACTTAACCGAAAGATTAACCGCTAAAATGGCGGAAAAATATCGTTTATTTTTAGTCGAAACTCCAGAAGAAAAACCTGTTGTGATTGTTTTACCTAGTAAAAATGATCCTCAGCCTTTAACTTTAGCTCAAAAAAACTTAGCTTTAGTTTTATTCTTATCAACTATTTTTACTACTTGTGAAGCGATCGCTTTATTGTTAGGCTTTGATTTAGTCGGACAATGGAATCGTTATCCTGAAGTATTACCATTAGTCACGGGTTTATGGATTATTTTAATCGCCCATGAAATTGCTCACCGAGTAGTGGGGGCAAAAAACAATGTTAAAATAAGTTTACCTTTTTTCTTACCTTCGATTCAGATTGGTAGTTTTGGGGCGATAACTCGTTTTGAATCATTGATTCCTAACCGTAGTGTATTGTTCGATATCGCCTTTGCAGGACCAGCTACAGGCTTTGTTTTCTCCCTATTTATGTTGTTTTTAGGTTTAAATCTTTCAACAACAGCGACGGGTTTAGAAATACCAACTAATTTTTTTCAAGGTTCAATTTTGGTGGGTATTTTAGCTAAGTTATTTTTACAATCTAATTTAGAAGCACAATTAACCTCAATTCACCCTTTAGCAATTTTGGGTTGGTTAGGTTTGGTAATTACAGCCATTAACTTGTTACCTGCGGGGCAATTAGATGGAGGTAGAATAGTTCAAGCTATTTTTGGGAGAAAGACTTGTCGGCGAACTACTATTGGTACTTTAGTTATACTTGCTTTAGTTAGTTTATTTAACCCGATTAATTCTTTAGTCTTTTACTGGGCGATCGTAATTTTATTCTTACAAAGAGACTTAGAGCGTCCTAGTTTAAACGAATTAACCGAGCCAAACGACACTCGTGCCGGCTTAGGATTACTTTTACTACTTTTGGCTTTGATTACCATTATTCCCATAACTCCTAGTTTAGCGGCTCGTTTAGGTATTGGTTTTAGTTTGTAATTATTAATAGTTTTGAGGGGGAGAATATCCCTCGCAACTTATTAAGATTAATTAAATTAAATAATTTTTAATTTTACCCTTGCATTTTTAAAAAAGCATCGCTATAATAAGTAATAGTGTTAAACAACTTTCCTCGATAGCTCAGTGGTAGAGCAATCGGCTGTTAACCGATCGGTCGTAGGTTCGAATCCTACTCGGGGAGTTTAAATAATAACAAATAATAAAACTAGCTACGAAGCTGGTTATTTTGTTCTACTGACCAGCTAGAAATAAAGCTGTTATTTCCTGCCTCAATAGCTGTGACAAAAAAAGTGGTTTCTATTTCTTTATTGAGTTGGTTAATAATTAGAGAGTTTTAGCCATGGTTAATTTCACTAAAGAAAATTTAATCAGAATCTATTCTGATGGATAAAGAAATTTAAGTTTTTCTGATTTTTCGGGGATGGATTTGAGTGGAATAGATTTGAGTGATAAACGATACATTATTAACTAGATTATCTCCTAATGGATTAGAGATAATACCAATATTACTACCTGCTTCAACTCCATCAATACTATATATACCAAATCATTTATTAGCATATGTTGTAAAGGATATCAATGGAGAATTAATTATTAACTATTCTTTTGTTATACTATGTACTATATGTATAATTATTAAATTTAGAGAGAAAAATTAGCAAATATAGCACTTTATATCTATTTTCTACATATTTATTCAGAAAACTGTGATAAATGTTACAATTCTCAACATAAATTGATATAATAATTGCAACATAGAATAAAAATTACTCGGATTAAGAATACTAATGACAAAGACCACATCAGCGATTAGAGCTTTTATCCAGGCGCATGATAGTGAAACTTTAAAATTTCAGGATTTAAAGAAAGCTGTCAACGCAATTAGTAGTAGTGACAATTTGAAAAACTTACTGATTGCACTGATTAATAGCCCTGCATTTTCCGAGGAGCTTGGCAAGGAATTCGCAGTAGAGAATGCGATCGAGGGTATATCTGCTTGTCGCAGTTTAAGGAGTTGTTTAAATTTCACCATTAGTAGTTTTTTCGCCACTTTATGTGAGCTTATTTGTGCCTTTGACAAGGAAGTAGGAGATGAATGGTACACATTTGCTAATCGAGTTCACCGATCGTCAATCGCTAAAACAAAACTTTTAGATAATTTAATCAAGGGTGAGAAAGGAGAATATTATCAAGAATTAGCTGACAAATTAGTAATTGAACATCCTCACGCTATTTATCCAACTTCAAGTTACCGTGAGAGTCGTGGATTTGTCGAAAGTAACGAAGATTATACCAATATTCAAGCAGTAATGAGTTCTAGTACCTTTACTTCAGTAAAACTCATTGATAACTGTCTTGACCCAGAACAGCCTATATTGAAGGATATGTACCTTCCCATCGGGCGTTGTGTTTGTTTGGTTGACCAAAACGTAGAAGGCTATTTTGGTGAACAAATCGAACATTATTTTGAATATCATAATATTAAACTAGATAAATTAGTTTATCGAGCAATGGAAGTAGATAAAGGTATCTCTACCGTTGAAAGAATGTTAGGTGACTTTAAACGCTTAGGTGTTTCTCGTAACGAACCTGTTTTAATCGTCGGTGGTGGTGTTTTAACAGATACAGGCGGACTTGCTTGTGCTTTATATCACCGTAATACTCCTTATGCAATGCTATCGACTTCGATCGTTGCAGGTATTGATGCGGGTCCCTCTCCTCGTACTTGTTGCGATGGTTTTGGTTACAAAAACTTATTTGGTGCTTATCACCCTCCTGTTGTCTCAATTACCGATCGTCATTTCTTCAAAACCTTACGTACAGGTTGGTTGCGCCATGGAATTGCTGAAATGATTAAAATGGCGGTAGTCAAAGACAAAGAATTATTTGACTGTCTGGAAAAAGGTGGACTTGAGATTGTTAATACAGCCTTTGGTACAATCAACTGTGAACCAGAAGACGAAATCAATCAACTTTCCCAAAGAATTTTGGCTTTTGCTTTACGTAGTTATGTCGCTTCTGAATATGACAACCTTTACGAAACTCACCAATGTCGTCCTCATGCTTACGGACATACTTGGTCTCCTGGTTTTGAAATTGAAGCAGGTTTATTACATGGTCATGCTGTGGCTATCGGTATGGGCTTTGGTGCCTATTTAAGTTATCGTTTGGATTGGATTAGTAAAGAAGATTGCGATCGAATTATGAACTTAATCAGTACTTTTGGTTTAAGTTTATGGCACGACATTTTATTAAACAAAGAAACAGTATGGTCAGCTCAAGTTAAAATCGTTGAAAAACGTGGTCAAAACTTAGCCGCACCTTTACCTCAAGGAGAAATTGGTCAATGTGGTTATCTTAATACCATGACTCAAGAGCAATTATTTGCTTATATTGATGAATACCAAGAATTCTGCGAAGGATATCTTCGTAATGGTTTAGGAATCGATCCTCTTTGTAGTGATGTTGGCTTAGAAGATCCTTCAACCGTCGGTAATAGCATTGCTTCACCTCAAGAAACTGAGGAATTATCTACTGTTGGATAATTAATAATTAAATATAGATTAATCCCCCTAAATCCCCCTTTGTAAGGGGGACTTTTATTTTTTGAAAGTTTCAACTTTTAGTAGTGAGCGAGATAGTTAGGACGTTTTTTATCTGTGTACAACCCCTCTAAATCTCCCCTTAAAAGGGGAGACTTTAATAGATAAATGTCTTAATTAATTCCTTCCTTTACTGCTATATCAACTATCAACTATCAACTATCACCATTACGAGGTACATATAGATCCCCCTAAATCCCTATCCCCCTCTATCCCCCGCGCGTTCGGGGGAAGATAAGCAGATGCTTCGCTTTTATGTCTGGGGACTTGTCGATCGCTAACTGTACTTCACAAGTATGGGAAACGCTATATCAACTATCAACTATCAACTATCAAACCTATGTCATCTGAAATTTTCGATATCGTCATTCCTTTGTATCGTATTCGTTGGAATACCAGAGCTGTATTAGAAGGCTTAACTAAAAATTATCAACCTCGATCGATTCATGTAGTAGCCCCAAAAGAACAAGCTGAGGCTTTAGAAAAATTATCACAGCAATGGGATACTGCACCTTTATCCGTTCATCCTGAAGAAGTTTTTTTTGAAGCCAATTGTGGGTTGACAAAAGACCAAATTTGTG
Organism: uncultured cyanobacterium; assembly: GCA_963710605.1. GTDB lineage: Bacteria > Cyanobacteriota > Cyanobacteriia > Cyanobacteriales > Cyanobacteriaceae > JAALKG01. The sequence continues at coordinate 117,913 of CAVQBA010000004.1, read as the reverse complement.
CGGAGTTAGATTTAGGTGAATCTTTATATACTCCAGGTTGGTTTTATCAACAATTATTAAAATTAGGTGCTTTTGAAGCGATCGATGATCTAAGCGAATGGTATCTTGTCTGGGATAGCGATTTGTTACCTGTGGCTACTTGGCCATTAATTCAAGAAGAAGATAACCAAATTAAACACAAATTTGCCTTGATTCAACATAACGGTTGGGGTAATCCAAGTATTGTTGGTAAATGGGAAAAATGGATTAATACCGTGTTAGGAGTTGAAGGTTTATTACATCGTGAAGGAACTTTTATCCCTCATCATATGTGGTTTAAACAAGAACATCTCAAATCTTTTGCTAGTCAAGTTCAAAAATACTATCAATCTGAGGAAAATTGGTTGAAATTGATGATGCGATCGGCTAATGAATTTGGCACTTATAGCGAATATTGGTGTTATGTTTCGTGGGTATCACAAAAATCACCTGAAGAGTTATCTTACTATCCTTACGAAGCATATGGAGCAACTACAGAAAGATTTTTTGATGATGGTACAGGGTTATTTTCTAAAACATTCAGAAGTCGTAGTTTTGTCGAAATAGCAGAATCTGATACCGAAGAAACTTTTTCTCCTAGCTACGAGGAAATTTATGATTTTATCAAAGCTGAATATGGAGAAGATAATCTACCCTCTTCTTTATCATTTGAAAGTAGCCCAAGACATCTGAAAAAAGAGGAAAAAAATATGCACATCGAAGAATTACGCTCTCGTTGGAATATGCGAAACTTAATAAAGAGTAAGGAGTAAGGAGTAAGGAGTAAGGAGTAAGGAGAATCATTTTTCACTCTTGGAATATCACCTTTTTTAAGAGACATTAAATCGCTTCTCCATCTTCTAAGGTATAAATGTCTGGTTCATCTTCTAAAAAATCAAAAGAACCACTTTTTTGAGCTAAGTTCATCATATCTTGTGTGCTAACTACTTCATCATTAAAGAATAATCTTTTTTCAAATATTTGACGTTCTTCTTTTGAAAGCGATCGCACGATTGTAATTAATGAATCAACTAATTTTTTATTCATAACTAACTTTATAGATTTTACTTCAAAAATTTATATTAGCGTAACCAAAAATAATTTTAACAATGATGCTTTAAATATATTTTCAAGAAGATATGTAAATAGCCTATTGTCGGTTATCTCTGAATCGATCTAGAGTAAATAGGTGTGAGTTAATGGTCATTATTTTCACTCTCCAATTGTTGAAAATAGGTAGATTGACAAATAAATACAAAGCGCGATCGTGTTTGTTAATCATCAAAAATTTGACTATTACTCCCAAATTGCAAAAATATTTAGATTATCTTAACTATAAATTATGGCTTATTATTGGTTCAAAGCGTTTCATTTAATCGGTATTGTCGTTTGGTTTGCAGGGTTGTTTTATCTCGTTCGTTTATTTGTATATCACGCTGAAGCATTTGAGAAAGATGAACCCGCTCAAAGTATTTTGACACAACAATATGAGTTGATGGAAAAAAGACTCTATAATATCATTACAACCCCCGGTATGATATTGACAGTAGCAATGGCGATCGGTTTGATTTCTACTGAGCCAGAGGTATTAAAGTCTAGTTGGTTACACGTCAAATTTTTATTTGTGGCTTTGTTATTGGCTTACCATTTTTGGTGTGGTAAAATCATGAAAAAATTGGCTAAGGGTGAAAACCAATGGAGTGGACAAAAATTTAGATTACTGAATGAAGCACCTACTCTTTTGTTGTTAGTCATTGTCTTGTTAGCTATTTTCAAAAACAATCTTCCTTTAGATATTACGACTTGGGCGGTTGTTGGTTTGGTGATTGTGATGTTAGCTAGTATTCAATCTTATGCAAAAATACGTCGTCAAAATGAAGCTAAGTTGGAAGAAGAATTAAAAGACAAACTTAAGCAAGAAAATTTGGTTCAAAGTTAGCCTCACTCCCAAGCCCATCTTTTTGAGTAATGAGAAGCCTTGGGTATGAATTGACAAGGCTCAAAAAAAACGTTCATTAAAATGAACTATCAAAAAATCGTAGAATAGATTTTAGTTTAATTTATTAAACGAATTATATTAGCCTTGAATTTTAATTCAAGGTGGGTTGAAAACGTAGATGAAGAAATTATACTAAATTCAAAAAACAAAAAGATAGATCAATCCTTAAGCCCTCTAAATCCTCCAACTTTGGGGGACTTTTTGACACAAAGGATTGCCAATTTTATTTGAATTGGTATGATAATACAACCACACTCCCAGCCTTTTTTCTTGATAATGAGAGGGGTTTAAGAATATTAGTAAATTAAAGACAACAAAGGAAGACAATAAAAAGTAAAGTACAATAACAAAGAAGTTCAACAAGTTAATATGTCTGAAAGTCTTTTATCTATATACCAATCAGCTTATCGTAATTTGAGAGTTGATCCTTTAAAAACAGAAGAAGATTTTCAAAAGTTTGCTGTGCCTTGTAATCCTGATGTTATTTCAGAATTAGAACAACTTATTGAAGATGGTTTAGCTACTGATAATAAAATAATCTTTTCTGGGCATAGAGGTTGTGGTAAATCAACTTTATTAGCTGAGGTAAAAAGGAATTTAGACGATCGTTTTTTGGTCGTTTTTTTCTCTATTTCCGATACGATCGAAATGTCCGATGTGAATCATGTTAATATTCTGTTTACGATCGCTGTCAGTTTGATGGAAGAAGCAGAAAATAAAAAAATCGAGATTAAACCGAAAATTAAAGAAAATTTTTATCGCTGGTTTGCAACTAAGACAAAAACAGAAATTGATGAGTTTAAAGCTGAAGTAGAAACAGGTTTTAATTTTACTAATCTATTAGCTTGGATAAAAGGAGTTTTAAAAAACAATTCCACCATTAGAAATGAAATAAAAATAGAATATGAAAAAAATATTTCAAGTTTAGTTCAACGTATCAATGAAATTGCCATTATAATCGAGCAAACAAGTCAACAAGAAATTATCGTTATTATTGACGATTTAGACAAATTAGATTTAACTCAAGTAAATGATATTTTTTTAGGACATATAAAAGCTCTTTTTTCTCCGAATTTTCGTCTGTTAATGACTATACCTATCGCCGCACTTAGAGAAATTAGTTTAGTTACGGTTTTAGAAACAGAAACTAATAACCAAATTGTCAAAATGCCTGTTTATAAATTATTACCAAAAAGAGAAGCTAGGCAAGAAAATATTATTCCCAACCAAGAAAATATTCAGTTATTAAAGGATATTATTGAAAAAAGAATCGATCTTAATATAATTGAATCAGAAATTTTAACCGAGATTGTTATTTACAGTGGTGGCGTATTACGAGAATTGATTAGAATCACTAACGAATGTTGTCGTATTTGTTTGCGGTTAATTCGTCAGCAACCAGATAACGATCGAATTAAAATCGATCGAACAATATTTCAAGAAGCAATTAATAAATTAAGCTTGGATTTTGAAGCTCGTATCGGTGAAAAAGACTATCTAATTCTCAAGAGTGTTTACAAAAACTATCAACCACCCGATCCTAAATCCGATGACTTTTTAGCCTTGCTACACGCTCTTTATGCTTTGGAATACCGCAATAGTGAATTATGGTACGATTTACATCCTATTGTTTCCAAGATGTTAATACACAAAGGAATAATTGAACCTTAACATTTATCCGTCTCAATTATTTTTAGTAGTTTTATCTTCTTAAATTTATTTGATTAAAAAGTACTTAAAAAAAGTAAAAATCATGGAACAAGAGTTAACTATTAGTCCAGAAAATAAAGATACTTATGACGATTTGATGGTTTCTTTAGAAACGAATCAGGAAAACTTAAATATCTTAATTTGTGTCTGCGATTGAGATAGTGTAAGAAAAGAGATTATTACTTTGTACGAACAAGAGTTAAAAGGAAATTTCCTTACCTATCAAGTCGAAATTAACTCAGATAATTTAAGTTTACGCAATCATTTAGAAAAATTAGTTGCCGACAATCCAAAGTTAAACGCTAATAAAAAAGCGGTAATTACTGTTACAGGAATAGAAAAGTTGTTGAAGTTCGGTTTAAATCAGGAAAAATCTGAACTCGATCGTTTTATTGGTTACTTACAATGGACGAGGGAAGCATTTCGAGAATTTCCTTATTCGATTGTATTGTGGATTAATAATAGTATTGAAGTTAATTTACAGAAAAATGCTCCTGATTTTTGGAGTTGGCGTAAAGGTGTTTTTCGTTTTGTGTCGAATATCAAATCTTATATTTGTTTAGATCGATTTCAAGAGCAATTCTCTCTTTTTGAAGAAGAAAAATTATTGAATTTTGATAATCAAGAGTCTTCTTTAATTCCTTTGCAAGATTTGGAGGCTTTAGTTAAACATTTAGAAACAAATCCTCAAACAAAAGATGAAAAAAAATTAGCTAGTTTGTATAGTAGTTTAGGGCAAATTTATCTTAATAGAATTGAAACAGAAGGTTGTGAAAACTATAATGAAGAATTAAATTTAAGTATTGAATATTCTCAAAAAGCGATCGCTTTGCAAAAGCAATTAAATTTAGATTTAGACTTGGCAACTTCCCTTAATAATTTAGCTTTACTATATGATTTACAAGGAGAATATGAGCAAGCAGAATCTTTATACGTCCAAGCTATAGAGTTATATCAAACACTTTTAGAAGAACAACATCCCCATGTGGCTAGTTTGCTTGATAATTTAGCTGGATTATATTATTCACGAGGAAAATACAAAGAAGCAGAACCATTATTTCTTCGAGCCTTAGAGTTAAGAAAAACACTCTTAGGAGAACAACATCCCGATGTGGCAACTTCCTTTAATAACTTAGCTTTACTTTACAAATCACAAGGAAGATACGAGTTAGCAGAACTACTGTACTTCCAAGCCTTAAAGTTAAGAAAAACATTGTTAGGTGAACAACACCCCCATGTGGCTAGTTCGCTCAATAATTTGGCTTTACTTTATTCATTAAAAGGAAAATATGAACAAGCAGAATCTTTGTACCTCAAAGCTTTAGAGTTAAGAAAAACCCTCTTAGGAGAACAACACCCTTATGTAGCAAGTTCGCTCGATAATTTAGCTAGACTATATGGTTCACAAGGAAAATACGAGTTAGCAGAACCTTTATATCTTCAAGCCTTAGAGTTAGATGAAACACTCTTAGGAACACAACACTCTGATACTAAGATTATATATAGTAATTTCGTTAAGTTTTTAAAACAAGCGATCGAAGACGATCGAGTTTCCGAATTAAGTAATCATCCTTATACTCAAAATCTACTTAAACAGATTATGAACAACAGTTGATTATTTTTAGGCGATCGCTTCTAATCCCATTGTCATAATTTCGATGATTTTGCACTTTTTTTCGATCTTAATCTGCTTTTTAATTTTTGTGCGATAACAATTATTTTTTTTAATCCAGAATAAATACTATTGTTCTTATCTAAACTGTTACTCAAATCAAATTGTTGCTATGAAGAGCTAACATAATTATAAGATTGAAGTTACGAAGAAAATAAATAATGTGAAATATGAAGTTGAGTTTAAGCCAAAAGCAGTTAAAGATTTAAGTAAATTATCATCCAATTTTCAAAAGCAAATAATTAAGAAAATTGAATTAATGCAAGATAATTTACAAGGAGATATTAAAAGATTAACTAATTTTACACCCGAATATCGGTTAAGAATTGGAGATTATCGAGTCTTATTTGAAATAGAAAAACAAATAATTATAATTTACAGAATAAAACATAGAAGCAACGCTTATTATTGAAAAGGTATCCAAAAATGATTAAACTACATCCTGAGTTTTTAAGTAAAAATGGTAACAAAGAATTTGCTGTTTTACCTTATGAAGAATTTATCAAAATCCAAGAACTACTAGAGGATTTAGAAGATTTACAGGAATTGAGAAATGCTAAAAAAGAAGAAAAAAATCATGATTCTATTCCTCTGGTTCGAGTAAAACAAATGCTAAATTTAGAATAAATGAATAATTAAAATATTTATCAAGCACAAATTGCGATACTTTTTTCGTTATTATCTGTTTACTACTTACTATCGATCGCCGTTGTTATTATCAAGATAACCTCATTTTAAAGCCATTTCATTAATTATCTATCGGCAAATTGAATGATATGATAATCGCAATAATTAAGATATTCAATCAGTGAGCTAGTATATATGTTCGACAAAATTACTCCACCAACTACAGGAAGTAAAGTAAAATTTGAAAATGGATTACCGATCGTACCCGACGATCCGATCGTACCATTTATTCGTGGTGATGGAACGGGAGTTGATATTTGGCCAGCAACAGAAAAAGTAATCAACGCCGCAGTAGCCAAAGCCTATAATGACAAACGTAAAATCAATTGGTTTAAAGTTTATGCAGGTGATGAGGCTTGCGAAAAATACGGTACATATCAATATTTACCCGAAGATACTTTAACCGCTATTAGAGAATATGGTATCGCTATCAAAAGTCCTTTAACCACTCCTGTCGGTGGTGGAATTCGCTCCCTTAATGTTGCCTTACGCCAAATTTTTGAATTATACGCTTGTGTTCGTCCTTGTCGTTATTATAAAGGTACACCATCTCCTCATAAAAGTCCTGAAAAACTTGATGTAATCGTTTATCGGGAAAATACAGAAGATATTTATTTGGGTATCGAATGGCGAGAAGGTTCAGAAATTGGGCAAAAATTAATTAAAATTCTCAATGAAGACTTAATACCTTCTACACCTGAGCATAAAAACAAACAAATTCCTCTTGATGCGGGAATAGGCATTAAACCAATCAGTATCAAAGGTAGTAAACGTTTAGTGCGTCGGGCGATTCAAAATGCTTTAAAATTACCTAAAGAAAAACAGCAAGTCACTTTAGTACATAAAGGTAATATTATGAAATATACCGAAGGTGCTTTCCGTGATTGGGGTTATGAAGTAGCAGTAGAAGAATTTCGTGATGAATGCGTAACCGAAAGAGAATCATGGATTTTAGCTAATAAAGAAGCTAATGCCGATATTTCTGTTGAAGATAATGCCCGTAAAATCGAACCAGGTTATGACTCTTTAACTCCTGAGAAGAAAACCGCTATCTGTAAGGAAGTTAAAACTGTTTTAGATACTATTTGGGATAGTCATGGTGAGGGTAAATGGCAAGATAAAATCATGGTCAACGATCGTATTGCTGATAGTATCTTCCAACAAATTCAAACACGTCCTGATGAATATTCTATTCTCGCAACCATGAATTTGAACGGTGATTATTTATCTGATGCCGCCGCCGCTATTGTTGGTGGACTTGGTATGGGCCTGGTGCTAATATTGGTGACAACTCGGCTATTTTTGAGGCGACTCATGGTACTGCTCCTAAACACGCTGGATTAGACCGTATTAACCCCGGTTCTGTGATTCTTTCTGGGGTAATGATGTTGGAGTACATGGGCTGGCAAGAAGCGGCTGATTTGATTCGTAAAGGGCTTTCTGAGGCGATCGTTTCTCGTCAGGTTACCTATGATTTAGCTCGTTTGATGACTCCTCCTGTCGAACCACCTTTAAAATGTTCTGAATTTGCTCAAGCTATTATTGACAATTTTGAGAACTAATTAAGTACGTAGCTTTTTTTACTTAATTATCAATTATTAAGTATTTTACTTTTATTGATATCGATCGTTATTTATTTCTTAGGTCAAGCTAAATTTAGTTTGGTCTTTTTTTTTGATTACAGTTAATATTTATGTGACTATAATTTTGATCAATTATTAATTAGCTACTTGACCAAATTTTCTGGCTAACTAAAATATTAAAATCTAGTTAGGTTGATTAATCTAATATTATAATAACTTGAAGTTAGCTTATTTATTTCCAATAGGTTTTATTTTAAGAAAACAAAATTAATCTAAAGTATTACATAGCTAAATTCCTTTCACAGATGAGAAAATATTCAAAATTCTATTTAACTATTTTCGACAAAAAAAATTTGTTTAATCTAATTATAACTATAATTTAAATATTATTAATACTTTAAAATAAAAATAATTATACTATTTAAAATCAATATATTTAACTAATCTATATAAAAATAAACCTCTCTATTTTACTAGTAAAAAGTATTAACTATTATTTATTAAATATAGATTAATAGAGCTAATTTATAAAAATATTTATTAATCTTTGAATTTAAATACTTACTTTTACAGATATTTATTTAATATTTAGTTATGGTTGAATATACTTAAGAATAACAGCGAAGAATACGTAAAATGAATAATAAAAAATTAGTTTAAAATAGCCAATATTACTGATTAATTACGCAAAAAAATAAATTATTATGTATAAATGAACAAAAAATATAGTCCTAACTAAAGCTTGATAAAAAATAGAGATAAGTAATAGATAACTAAAAACTTGTCAAAACTTTATTGATAAAAGATGAGTGATTATTTTCAATAAACGATTTAGTTAAATAATCAACTAGTAAATATACATCTGTGATGGTCAAGGAAAATAAATCATGGTAACTACTGAAATTGAGAAATCGAATATAACCGAAAAACCATGGTGGAATCGTCCATTGATTGGTAGAAAAACGTTGACAGAATATTTACTAATTAATACTCGTCTCAAAATTCCTCCTCAATCAGTAACTTATCATAATCAAGTTTTAGATTCAGTAGAGCAATTATCACTAACATTAAAAGCTTTATTTAATGATCGCTTTTTAGCCGCTGATTTTTTGATTTACGCACGTATAGAAGAATATTTTACCCAAGCTAGGTTAGAAAAAAAACATTATTTTTTAATTGGTAAATACTTTTTTCAAACTGTGTTAGATAATTTGGATAGTTTAATCAAATTAACAGAATTAGAAAATAAATGTACTGATCCAGTTTTACTAGGTTTTTGTTTAGATTCATTACATCTAATCAAACAAGAACATCATAAATTAATCTTTCAAGCAAAATTAAAAAAATCTTATCTTTTTTACCGTTTACAAGTAGAAGAAGAACAAAGTGTGATTTTATTAAAACAGTATTATCGTCATCTGTTTAATCTTTCGCAAATTGACGAGTTACTTTACTTTTTTTCGGCATTAAAAAAAGAGAATCTTGATCATTGGCATTTATTTAGTAAAATAAAAAATTTTGTTCACGATAATGAAAAAGACTCGATTGATCAATTAAAACCATTTTTATTATTAACTAAAACGGAGAAAAACTTATTAATTGAAATAGGATACAAAATTATTAGAATAAAAAAGTCATCTCCTCATAAACTAGTTACGATTGCACGTATCTTACAATATACGGCTTTAGACTATAAATATAAATCTTTGTATCCACAGTTTCGCTTATTTTTGCAATACTTGAAAAAATGGGGTAAAAGATATTATTACTTATTATCATTAAGAAAAAAATATACTAATAGTGAATATTCAATTCCATCTACTTTCAAAACAAAACCTCATGGATTTGAATTATATAAAAACTATCATGATTACTTAGATTATCATCAAATAACTAAATAACAACAAATCAACTAATCTTTATTGTCAATTGTCAATTGTTTGACCGTCCGAGATAATGAGATAATAATTCACGTACATCAAATTTTTAGTTCAATATGTTAAAATCAATCATTACAATTTGCTTAATTGTAATCACTTTTACTATATCAGCTTGTTCATCTTCACTTACAGGCTTAAATCGTTATAGCGATGTTATTGATGGTTATCAATTCTTTTATCCTAACGGTTGGGTAGGTATTGATGTCAAAAATAGTAGTCGAGGTGTTGATGTTGTCTATCGAGATATCATTGAAGAAGGAGAAAACCTTAGTGTTATTATTAGTGATATTGGTGATGAAAATAAATTAACTGATTTAGGCTCACCTACAGATATTGGTTATCGTTTTATGCAAATTGTTAATCAAAATAATAACAATGGTAGAGAAGCAGAATTAATCTCCGCCGAAAAAGGTCAACAAGAAATGCAAGACTATTACTTATTAGAATATAGAGTCAAGTTATCTGATAGTCAATATCGTCATAATCTAGCGAATGTTGCCACGAAAAATGGTAAACTTTATACTTTTAATATTTCTAGTACCGAATCTCGTTGGCAAAAAGTGGAAGAGTTATTTACCGCAGTAGCTAAATCATTTATTGTTTCTTAATTTTATCAAAATATAATTAATTAAAAAAACTTTTATTAACCTCTTCGATAGAGTATCAAGTAATTAACTATCAACTTGCATACTATATAGTTGAGGTTTAAACATTGTGATGATTATACTACTATAAATTACGATTAAAAAACTGAGTGTAATTAACTACCAAAGTTTATATCCGCTGATAATTAATGATTAAATTATTTATCATCAATTATAGATTAAATTTCTACTATTATTAAATATGTTTGTTGTTCTTGCATCTGCCTCTCCTGCTCGATTAAAATTATTACGTATGGCGGGTATCGAACCGATCGTGCAAAGTAGTGATTTTGATGAGTCACAAATAAAATTAACTGATCCTGAAGAATTAGTCAATACCTTAGCCATTAAAAAAGCCGAAACAGTTGCCGTTAATTTCACGGATGCTTTAGTTTTAGGTTGTGATTCTGTCTTGGTGATAGAAGGAGAAATACATGGTAAACCTGATAACCCGACTGTTGCGATTGATCGATGGCGTCAAATGAGAGGTAAAATAGGTAAACTATACACAGGTCATGCTTTAATTGATACTCAAGATCAAACTCAAACTATCCAGTGTGGTATTACAGAAGTTTATTTTGCTGATGTAAATGATCAAGTAATTGAAGCATATGTCGCTACACAAGAACCTCTTAAATGTGCAGGAAGTTTTGCCTTAGAAGGAAAAGGAGGAGTGTTAATCGAAAAAATAGTTGGTTGTCATAGTAATGTCATCGGTTTGAGTTTACCTTTATTCAGAGAAATGCTAAATCAATTAAATTATCAAATCAGTGATTTTTGGTAATTCAAAAAGTGCATTTATACGTTAAGCTAATGAGAAATAAAAATAAAATCAAAATTAAATTGTCTAAATGAGTAATATAGAACAAGTCAAAGTTAAAATCAAAGAAGGAAAATTAGACGAAGCGATGGCGATGGCGATGGTAGAAGCAATGAAATTAGAAATCATTACCGCTACAAACTCAGTTAATAATTCTTCCTCTTGTCGTACTTCTATTGATTTGTTAGAAAATGAAATTGAGCATGAATTAGGAGATAGCACTTTAGAAAATTTCCATTTTTCTGAGGTAGAAAATGCTCATAACAAAATTTTACAAAATGTTCAAAGCTTACAAAAAATGTTTGCTATTTTACAAGACAATTTAGATCAGTTATCTCAAAAATAAAAAATTGTGATTAAATTAATTTTTTAACTAAAAAGTAAAGCTAAAATAGACAGGTAAATATACTAATGAATAGTCAAGAAGAAATTAAACAATTATTAGCTAAAAAAGATTTTTCAGCGGCTCTTTTAGTGGCATTTAGTAATAGTTTAAAGTTTAAATTAACTAGTATCAAAACAGATACAGATAAAGATACACAAGAATCGGTTGAATTTATTGAAACACAAATAAACTTATTAAAAGGATTAACCACCACTGCTAGTAACTCAGAAATTCTTAGTAGCAAAAATGATTTAACTAAATTTCATACTCAACAATTAGGAAATGTTTATCAAGTATGGCAGAAAAATAGAGAAGTTTTAGTCAAAATTTTAGAAATATTAGCCGGAAATAATTTAAAAGATATTCCTTTAACTAAATCTGTTTCTTTTGAATTTAATAAGTCTAATCTAATAGAAAAAAGTGAAACTCAAGACAGTGAGATTATCGATTTTGATTTAGCAGAAGATAATGATGATGAAAATTGGTTAGATGAAAATAAAGAGCAAATAAATTCGCCAATTGATAGTGATAACGAAATGTTATTAGATGAGATAATAGTAGAAGAAGAAAACGAAATAATCTTGGATGCTCTTGATGAAGATGAGAATGAGATGATAATATTAGATACTATTAATGATGAAGATGAGAATGAAATAATATTGGATACGATTGATGAAAATGAGAATGAAATAATTTTAGATACGATTGATGAAGAAAGTGTAGTTATTTCTGATGAGCAACAACAACAAACAGAAGAAAGCTGGGATGAATTTATGGGAGATTTATCCGCAGAAGAAGAGGCAGTTAGCGAAGAGATTGTGGTTGAAGAAGTTACTGATGATGAAGAAATAGGTGATGATTGGAGTGAATGGTTAAGTGATGAAGATGAAAATGTTTCATCGATTGAATTTAGCAATGAAAATGGGGCAATTGATTGGGAAAAAGAAGAAGAGGATAAATTGACAGTTGATAATTGACAGTTATTCGATTGTTTAAGTGTTTCTCTGGTTTTAACGATGCTATTATTTTTAGTATTTCTACTTGTTGAGCAGATAAGTTAAATAGGTAGAGTCTTTGTACATAAAGCTATATAACGATTTTAACTCACAATCTAAATAACTTTTTAGAATTAATACATTGACAGATAAAGCGATTAACAATTTTTTTCTCTGAATATACATATGATAATTTATGATCTTACTTCAATTTAATTATAATGAGATAGTTGATTAGTGTGACTAATCGCTATTTTTTTTAATCGGGTAATAAAGCTTTAAATGACTTGTAGTCTTCACAGAGTATAAAATATCACAGGTAATTTTCTTTGACAAAAATTTACTAAACTAAATTTATTAGTTTATAGTATTCTTTTTAATAGCTCAGAATATTCAGTGAGCATTTTTTCGTTATCATTCATTTTAACTGCCAAATCTTCTTTATATGCTTGTAAATCTCGATCGATTTTGTTAATATCTTCTAACCAGAGATTGTTATTCTCATTGATTTGCTCGATCGTTATATTTAAGTTATCTATATCCGCCGAAAATTCTTCTAAACTATCACTTATCTGCTCAACTGAATTTAACAATTGCTGAGTTTCTGATGATGAATTAATCTGATTAAGGTTTTCTAAATTCTGAGTTGATTGCGGATTAGTTACCTTATTATTAACTTGCCCATCGTTGACATTTTCAGTCAAACTAAGAGTATTATCTACTTGTAGTTGTTGATTAAAACTATCATTTAAAAAATTCAAATCTGATATTGAAGGTAAACTATTATCTTGTAATTGACTGCTAATACTATCAATTGATTCAATTAATTGATTATCCAGATATTCCTCGTTAAAATCTGCTTTTAAATAATTATTAAACTGCTGTAAATTTAAAGTTTGTTGTTGTAAATAATTACCTAAATCGATTAAAGAATTATTTTGCTCAAATTCTCTGGCTTCAGCTTGATTAGTTAAGCTAAAGACACCGATGATTAAACTAAAGACTGCGACACTAGCAGATAAAATTTGATTTATTTTACGTTTGAGAGTTGTTGGGGTAAAACATAAATCTTGCCACACAGGGGGTATAACAGCAGGATTTTGCCAAATAACAGGAAGCCAACTCGCCGCTGGGAATTGATTTTCGATCGTTTTTAGTTTTTCTCTAGCTTCTTTAACTGATAAATATAAACTTTGTCCATGGGAAAAAATGTCCAAAAAAGATTGTAAAAATTGTTGTGCTACTTGATCAGCGATCGATTCTCGCATTAAAATAGTTTGAGGAATAGATAAATCAGCTAATTGTTTACCCAAACCCAAACCATCACAAGAATTCAAAATAGCTAATTGTAAACCATTGTCAGTTGCTTTTTTGATACCATTTTTTAACTCCTCCATAGTTAGTTTTTCTTGTTGATTTAAATACATATAACCTGTATAGTTTTCAGCTATATTAGTTTCACTATGCCCAGAAAAAAACAAAATATCCCAACCGTTTTCAGCTAACAAATGAGTGTATAATTCATCAATAGTTGGTTCTACTAAAAATAACGTTTCTGTATTTTCTAAATTAGTTAAAATTTGACGATCGCTTTGGACATCAATTCCTGTAGAATCACCTAAAATAGCTAAAACTCTAACTTTCTTACTTTTATTAAAAATAGTCGCCCTAGGCTTAAAATAAAGATTACTTAAACTAATTTCTGTTAAGGGATAATCATCGAAAAATTGCCACAAATGCCAAGGTATTTTTTTGATTAAATAATCTTCTGATTCTAAAACAAAAATAAGTTCTTTTTCTGGTGGTAATTGTTGTCTAAGTTTATTTTCAGTATTGACAAAACTGTTATTTCCTAACCATTGATTAAGGCTATTTTCTAATTGAAGACAGATGTCAGTAAAATCTTCTTCACAAACATGAGTAATATCATCTTCATCAATTTCAAAGTCATCATCATCATCATCCTCAAAATTATTTACTACCGCTACTGGTTGTCTTTGTCTGATAGCAAAACGACGAGACTGATATAGTGATTGGTAAAAGGATAACCAACGATAATATATTTGTTGTAACTCTGGTGAAGGAGGAAGACTACTTGTACATTGAGTCTTTTTATCTATTTTTACCGTGACTAAATCAAAGCCTTCTTCTAAATTACCTTTTCCTAAATTAATTTCAACTAAGCCAGACATAGTTTTGTAATTGATAATTGATAATTGACAATTGATAATTAAGTAGTTGTTATTTGATTTCTTGATAACTACAGTGGCAAATTTACTTGATAATATTAAATCATATTAATTAATTTAGTAGTTAATATAGTAATATTTAGAGTATTTATAGTTACTTGAAATAACTTGAGAGATATTTTTTATATTGAATTTGAGTTTGATTTATTAAACGTCTTGCTGTTAGCCTTGTAATTTATTTCAAAGCGGGGTGAGGGCTTATAATTTTAAGTGTTATTAATACTGTCTAAATCTTAATCGAAATAACTATAGTTATCGCTAAATATTGTATTTTAGAATTTGATAAATACATAACAAAACTAGTTATTAATACCGTTTTTGGTACTAATAAAAATTGAATTTTAACTTACAGAAAATTGTTCTACCCAAGTAAATTTTTCTTGAACAATGTTAATCAAAAATTTTTGACCGCTACGGGTGGTAAATTGTTTTAATTGAATTGAATTATCATTATCTCTAGCTTCTACTTCTTGAATAATTTTTTGTGAATAAGATACCATTTGTAGTTTGAGTTGACTGGGAAGAGTCGATTTTTCGGCAGTAGAATTGAGTTGTATTTTGAGGGTAAATTTGCCTTCTGGAGTTTTTTCTAAATGAATAACTAAAGCTAGAGTTTGCATACCTGTATTTGTTGGTATCTCAACTAGTTTTACTGCTTCAACGCTATTATCACTATTACTACGACGATAGTTATAGGCTAAGTTTAGTTGCTCTTGATTAATTAAACTATCTAAAGTTTGCCAACCTGATGTTACTGCGTCTTCTAGCCATTGTAATAATTTTACACCTTGATTGTCTTTAATTACTTTATCATTATTAACGATTGACTCTTCTTTATTATTTTGGTTATATTTATCTTCACTGAAAAAATATCTAGTTTCTGGATTGTCAATGATTGCCCCCCAATCAGTAAAAGGAATTTCTAAACGAGGTAATGTCATTGTGGTTGATTTCAATTGGCTAACAATTTCTGGTAGCTTATCACTATCTAGAATATATTCGTTTTTTAGTTGAGGGCGATGATAAGGGTATAATTCTAAACTGATATACATTGATGTCAAATCTTCAGTTAAATTAGTGAGAGGAAGACTATAAGTTTCATCAATCGCATCGTAATTTCCATATTCAGTTAACTCTTCGTAGGTGGTATATCCTTGAATTGTCAGGTAATTTTCTTGTTCGTTGATTTGCACCGCTATATAATAATTACCAACCCAATTTGGTAAATCTAACCATTCTCTAGGCACTCTTAATTCGTCTGTCTCTTCATTAGTGGGGATTAAAACTAATCTAGTTGTGGTTGAGTTTTCTGATACAATATCGATCGCATTACCATTTACTAATTGCCAAATTTGGTTTAATTTTGCTTCTGATTGCCAAGTTTGTATCGTTACATTATCAGTAATATCGGATTTTAAATAAGGTATATATTGCAAACAAAGATGATTAAGAAAACTATTCCAGATAACTGCTTTGTTGTCTTGATTATTTTGTGTTGCCTTTTGCCATGCCTGTTGTTTATCGTCTTGGCTAAAGGGGATTAATAGTTGCTCTGGATATATAATAGCTAAATCTTTGCTCGTAATACTCATTTTTTTACTCCTCTATTTTTTGTTGGCTAATCAATAATGCTTTGTTGTTACTTAGAGTTTGAAATACAAAATAGTTAAGTCTTTGTGTAGCACAAGCAAATTGTTGTATTTTTATTTCTAGTTTTTCATCAATTTTATTTTTTAGTAAATCAACTATGATAATAAAATAATTATTACTAATTTCTAAGATTAATTTTTTGATTAAATCATCATTACTATTAACAATATTCATCAACAAATTAATAAAATAATCTTGACTATATAATTGTAAATAATCTTTAATAACTTTAGTATTTTCTTGACAAAGTTTATTTAACTCTTTGTTAGTTAATTGACTAGAATTTGTTAAGACTTTTTGAACGATTGCTTTGAGAATATTTTTAAGATATTTCGTTAATTGACGAGAAACTTGAAATTGTTGTT
The DNA here is from genome assembly GCA_963710605.1 of uncultured cyanobacterium. Lineage (GTDB taxonomy): Bacteria > Cyanobacteriota > Cyanobacteriia > Cyanobacteriales > Cyanobacteriaceae > JAALKG01. The sequence continues at coordinate 101,196 of CAVQBA010000004.1, read as the reverse complement.
CACATTGCAAAAGTTCTCTAAAATCAGCTTGATTTATCTCTAATCCTAACCAAAGTAAAATAACTTTATGAGCTAAATCTAAAGGTTCAAATTCTTTGACTACTATATTACGTAATTGTTCAAACTGTTTATATTCTTCACTTTGGGATAATAAATCAAGAGAATTAGCAGTTGTAGTTAAATCTTGATGAACATTATCTAAATCCACAAAGGTACGATTTTGATAGTTACGAATTACTTGTACACAAAAACTAAGATTTTGTTGAATTTCCTCAGTTGATAGATTTTTTTGAGGTAAACCTAAACGTTTAAATTGTTGTTGAATACGATCGTTAAGAGCTTTAGTTTGTGCTTGATTTAAAGTACTAATTAAATTTTTATCACTATTATTACTTGAGTCTAAACTCAAATCTAATAAAGTATAATATAAGTCTTTAAAAGACTGAAAAAATATACCATACTCAGTCATTTTAGTTTGATTTATACCATAAGTAGAAAGTGATTCATCTAATTGACTTTTACTAGTATTTTTTAGTAAACCTTGATCAGAAAATTTTAAAGATTTAGCTTTTAACTGTGTCACAATTTGATTTTTAATCATTCTGCTTAATACAGTTTGTACATAAGTTTGTACCGATACTTTAGTCTCAAAATTAAAATTATCAAGTAATTTTCTCGGTTGTAATGCCAACTCACAAGCAATCATAAAACAATCTTCATGAGAATAATGCAAATTTAGATTACTAGTCTGACTCAACTCTCGGCTTACTTTTTGCGAGGCATACCAACAAGCTTTTTGTAAATAACAAACAATCAATTGTTTAGTAGTTACATCTTGATAGTTAGATTTTTTTAACGATCGTAAAAAATGACGAATACAGTCTTCTTCTTTATCATTAGTAAATGATTGTAAGTGAGAAGATATAGTTTTTTTTAACTTAACATCAGTTAAATAAATAGGAACAAAATAGTTGTTACCTTGTTGTTTAACTTGAATATAAGTTGAAAATTTGTCAATGATATTTTGTATTACCATATCCATTTATTTATTGGTTATACTTTTTGGCAATATGCAAAAACAATTAAAAATTGCTTATTAATTGATTACCTTCATTCAAAATAGCGAATTTAAGATAGTAAAGAAAATAATTTTTGTCTTAGATATAGATATCTTATCTGTTAATCTCAGGTACAGTAGCTTCAATTGTATCGTTACGATAACAGTCATTAACCAAAATATCAAAGATAGTTAATAATTAATAACTGATAATTGACAATTAATAATTAATCATTGATAGTGGCTCGGTGACAGGGTGTTATTTATTATGAATTATTACAATGTTTTTCGATTTAGGATCATTTTCAAACGATCGAATTAAAATATATCCACAATCAGTAAAACAATCGACAACTAATACTTTTATCACCAAATTCGTAGATTATAGTATTAACTATTTAGGAATCGAAACAACTAACTAAATCAAGGGTATTCAATCGATCGTTTTTGCTACAAAAGTAAAAATATCTATTTAAATTAGCTTAGAAAAAATTTTTAATTAAAAAAATTGCATACCCCGAAATATTAGACCTATATACTAACAGAATGCTAAAAAAGGAATAACCGATTATGGCTACCAATGAAATTAATGCCTTGATTGAACAAGCAGACGAAAGGGCTCAAAGTTTAATATTAGAAGGAGAAAAAGCCTTCGAGCAAGTAGAGCAAATCGTCGAGAAAGCAACCGAAATTGCCGAAAACCTCAAAACAGCAGGAGAAGAATCTCAAGCTAAATGGGAAGCAATGCTAACCGAGTTAGAAGAAGCAGAAAGTAACCTCGAAACAGAGTTAGAAAATACTCGTGGGGTGATGGGTGAATTTGAATCACAGATTAGTGAAGTAGGCGAACAACTAAACCAATCGATGGAAGATTTTCAAGGACGTTTACAAGAATTTATTGAACGCAAAGAAGCAATTGTCGAAGAAATTGAAACCCAAACAGAAGATAGTCAATCAGCTTTTGATGATTATGGGCAAAATATCGACCAGATGCAAGAGCAAATGGCAACATATCAAGAAACTGCTAACAGTAATATCGAGCAGTTAAAAGAACAAGTTGGTAGTACAACCGAAAGTTTCCAAAGCCAAACTGAAAACATGATGGAACAGTTTAGCACTTTAGCTCAAGAGTTAAATGACAAATTAGAAACCTTACAAACAGAATTTGAAGACGTTGCATCAGCTAGTCAAGAAGGGGCAGAAAATTTAGTCAGTAATCTAGAGTCTCAAGCAGGTGATGTAATGAGTGCTTTAACAGCTAAATTCATCGAGGAATTGACAGGTGAATTAAGTGAATCTTCAGGTGCTTTAAGCGATGGCATGGGCTTTTTGAAAGATGCAGGAGAAGAAGTAGGAGACTTATTAGACGGTAGTATCGGTGACATTGTCGATCAAGTTGATGAAGTGACTGATTTGATTGAACAAATTAAACCTGTCTTAGATGCGATCGAAACAGTCTTAGGATAACAAATTAATTAGTAATTTTATTTATTTAAGGAGCAAAAATCATGGCTGAAGCCCAAGCAATGGAGCAAAATATTGACGAGTCGGTAGAGAAACTAGAAGAGTTACTCAAAGCCTTAGATATCGCCAATAATCAAATGGAAGATTTCACTCAACAGTTAGGAGAAACCAACGAATCTTTAGATAACTGTCAAGAAGAAGTCAACAACACTTTAGACAATGCTAGTACAGAATTTGAAAGTTCTCAAGAAGAATTTGCTCAAGATTCTGAAGCAATGATTAGTGAAATGACAGCTTTTCAAGAAGCACTTAATGATTTACAAGAAAGATTACAAGAGATAAATCAATCAGTAGAGCAAACTAAAGGTGAAGTCGAAACCGAAGTTGATAATCAGCAAAGTGAATTAGATGGTGTCGTCGAAGCATTAGCTCAAACTTTTGGCGAATTGATGGAAACAATAACCTCCTTAGAAGATTCCTTAAGTCAAAATGGTGATACTGCCGAAGAATTTTTCAACACCTTCACTGAAAACACCTCTGGTTTGGAAGACAACTTAACTTCTGCCCAAGAAGAAACCGAAGAATTATTTGAACAAACCGCCACCAATGTTGGTGAAACAGTCAAAGATAGCCTTGATACATTACTCAGTGATTTTAGCGGCAACCTAATAGGAGAGCAACTTACCGAAATTACAGGGCAGTTAGAAGAATTAACTGGTAATTTTGATGAATTTTTAACTTCATTCAACGACGAAAACTTAGATTTAGCCGACGAATTGAAAGAAAGATTTACTGAAATACTAACCAACACCGCTGAATACGCTGGAGAAACTACCAAAGAGGAATTAAAAGAAACCTTTGAAGATGCGATCGAAAACACTGTAGCATCCTTAGCCAGCGAAATGGTCGAACAAATCACCATGACAAGTGTAGGTACATCAGTTACAGGTGGTATTAGTCCTATCCTACCTTACATCGCCGCCGCTAAAGTCGCAATTGGTGCAATCAATGCTGTACTTGATGCCTTTGATTTCTAAATTAATTTACATAATCTCAATTCAATAACCACAATCTTTAACCCAATTAATAATCATGAGTGAATTAAGCGATAGCCTCAATCTATTATCTCAACTAATCATCGAATTTCCCGAACGTTTAGAAAACCTAATGACATTAGCCGAAGAAGTACAAGCAGAAGCAGATGAATTAGTTAGTAATGTTCAAGAAAAACAAGCACAAGTAACCGAAACCCTAGGAGAAGTTCAAGGTGCATTAGGCGAAATGCAAGAAGAAATAGCCGAAAACCAAACTCAAACCCAAGAAAACGTGACTAGCTTTGAAGAAACAGCTAATGAATTAGAAAGTTTCTTAAATGAATCTAAAGAGCAAATAATGGAGCAAGTAGCGGCTACTAGCGAAAAAATTAGTCAATATCAAACTCAAATCGAGGAAGATAATTCCACAACCAAAATGGCGGAAGAAGAAGCGATGGCAATATTGAATACCGCTCAAGAAGCAATTCAAGGTAATCAAGATGAATTAGCTTCAGCCATGGAAAGTGCTTTAGCAGTGATGGAGACAATGCGAGACAAATTAGAAGATGTCAGTAGCAGAATGGAAGAAGAAGCCCAAAGTTTTACTGAGCAAGTAGAACAAAATCAAGAAACTGTCACCACCAATATTCAAACCATGGCAGAAGAATTTGCCTCTGTTGGTGAAAGCTTTAGTAATGTTTTAGGGTCAACTTCTGAAGCATTATCAGGAGGTGTTGATGGTTTGATGGATAAAGCTCAAACCGAAATCGAAACTGAGTTACAAGAATTAATCGCCTCCGCTATTGGGCAAGTAACATCATCGATCGATGACATGGTGGAAAAAGTAACCGATGCGGAGGAAGAATCAGCAGGTGTCAGAGAAGTAATTGGTGATTTGATTGATCAATTAGATGGTTTTAAAGAGCCGATCGAAAACGGTGTTGATTCAGTTAGAAGTGCCGCCGATAAGTTTGGTGTTGATTTCGGATAGCCTTAACAGTTAAGAGTTAAGAGTTAAAAGTTAAGAATTAAATTTATTAACAACTAAAACCTAACACCCCACAACTAAAAGCTAAAACGTAACATTCAATTTTTCAAGACAATTATTTATTATTTAAGAGGAAAAAATCATGGCTAGTGTAGATTTAGAACAAAGTATTGCCGAAACAGTAACCCAACTTCAAGAATTGCTTAATCGTGCTGATGAAGCTGAAGAAAATCTTAATCAAGCAAGAGAAGAATTAGCGGCCGTTAGTGAGCAATTCGACAACAACTGGGATGAGTTATCAACTAGGGCAGATGGTTTATTAGAACGTATTTCTGGTGCTAGAGATGAGTTAGATAGCGAAAGTGAAAATTTACGTCAAGGTTTAGATAACTTACAATCAAATACTCAATCAATACAATCGCAAACCAGTCAAACAGTAGAAGAAACCGTTGGTGAATTAACCGCCTTAGGTGAAGATAGCGACAGTAAATCATCAGAATTACAAGAGGTATTTAATACTGTACGTGAAACCGTCGAAAGTCTGCAAACGAAAGTCGAAGAAGTACAATCGGATTTAGCTGAAACGATTAGTGAATCACAATCTGATTTAGAAAACGACTTCACCGAAGCGATGAATAATAATCAAGAGGAAATAGAAGCTCAAACCGTTGAAGCAGAACAACAAATAGCTGATGAAGCCGTGTCTCGTGTAAATGAAATGGTATCTCAGTTAAGCTCTCAAATTGAAGAATTCACTGAGAATGTAAGTACTCAAGCACAAGAGCAAGCTAACTCCACTCAAGAATCGGCTAACTCAGCATTAGAAGACTTTACAGGTAGTGTAGAAGATCAATTTGAAGAATTAATGTCCACTGCCGAAGATATAGAATCAGCTTTAACTACTTTGAGTGAATTAGTTTCTGATTTAGGTGGCACAGTCGATACCACTAAAGATACTGTAATGACAGCGATGGATACGACGAATATCGGTTTGAATACTGCGTTAGGCGTTTTTGAGGAGGTTAAAGAGTTACTTGAGCGTTTCTAATATAGTTAATAGTTAATAGTTAATAGTTACATATTATTAATTATTAATTGTTATTCATTCTACATTCATTTTCCATTTCTGCTTATGAAAATTAACGAATTAATCGAGATTGCTACTGAAAGAATGGAGTTAATGAACTCTAAAGTTCAAGTTTCTTCAGGCTCTTTTAGTAATATTAACCGCACGATCGAAAACTTACAACAAACAATTAACAACGTCACTGAACAAACTACTAATTTAACTAGTAATTTAGCACAGGTAATGTTAAATATCGAAACGCAATTAGACGAACAAATTGAATTAGCCTCTGAAAAACTAAATCAATTAGAAAATCAAGCTAATTTAGTTGAAGAAACAGCCGAACAATTAATGGCTAATACTCAAGAACAAACTCAAGATTTTCAAGCTACAATTAATTCGATCGATCGACAAATTGAACTTTCAACTCAAAGTTTAAAAGATAATATCAATCAATGGTCAAATAGAATCGAAAATCTAGAAACAGACTTAATTGAATACAATGAAGAACTTTTAGATCAATTAGATAATTTAAGAACTACTAATGACAATTGGCGTGAGAGTTTTAATCAACAAAAAGAAAATCTAGCTGAAAAACTAACTGATTTTAAAGATAATTTACTCGCCAAACTTGAAGAGTTTAAAGATTATTTACCTAGTTTAATCACGATCGCTAATGAACAAATAGAGAACTTTCAAGACGATTTAAACGAACAAGAAGAGCAAATAGAAGAATTTGTTCAACAACGTTTACAAAGTGAATTAAAAGAGCTATTAGTTAGTGATAGCCAAAGAATTGAAGAGCAAGTTGAACAGCTCAAAGAAACAATTGAGAAAAAAAGTAATGATTTAAGCGAAAATGTCAACGAAAATATAGATAGTTTAGAACACTTATTAGAAAATTTAGAATCATATAAAAATAGATTAAATGTTTCTTTTTAAAATTGTTTAATTTTTGTGCATTTTAACAAACAGTTAAACCTAAAAACCAGATAGTAAAGTCTATTTATTAATTATTTATTTATATTGAGCAACTCGTGCTAAACTTCGACTCCGCTCAGTTTCCGCGTCAGTTAAAGTAAAGCCGAAGTATTATTAAACATGGAAATTACAGAAAGAGCAAAGAAATTAGTCGCTTCTAGTTTAGGTGGTTTAGGAGTATTAGGAAGCCTAGTCGGATTCGGTTTGAAAGGAGATGGTAATCAAGCTAATTCAACCGAAGTTAAAAATATTAGTGCCGAATTACAACAAAACAGTCAAGATATACTCGCTTTAGCTAAAGACTTAGGCGGTGATGAGCAAGCACAAGCTTTAGATATTGGTAAATATTTAGGGCAAGTAGCAACCGATGTCGCCGAAGGCAAATTACCTAATCAAAAAGAAATACAACAAGCCCAAAATAAATTAAATGATTTAGGCAACAAACAATCAGCTACAGGAGACAAAACTAGTCAAACAGATAGTAATGATAACGATCGTACCAAAGCTGATAGAGATTCTAACAATAAATCATCTTCAGACAAAAATTCGGCAGGTAATAATAAAGATGATAACTCTGTTTCTGGTAGAAGCGATCGACAAACAGCCGATAAAAAATCGAATGATTCTCCTGAGAATAAATCTGCTGATGGTGGTAAAAATAGCGGTGAAACAGGTACAAGTAGTCAAAACGGTGGTGTAAGCACTAGCGACTCTGGTAAACCCTCTGTTAAATCTGACGCATCAGAAACTGGCGGTGGTAGCGGTAGTGGCGGTGGGCTAGGCGGTGGTAGTGGCGGTGGTAGTGGTAGTAGCGGTGGTGCAGAAGAAACCTCCGAGCAAGTTGATGATATTGAATCACAACTAGGTGGCTTGGAAACTGGTTTAGAAGAAATGAATGGTTTATTTGATGATACCAACGAACAAGCAGAAGAAGAAATTACTGAAGTTGAACAATCTAATCAACAATTAAATGATTTTCTCGAAACGCTTGAAGCTGAATTAGCTGAAAATGAAGAGCAATTAGATTCGAGTCAAAACCAAAATACGGAAGAATTTGATAATTTTGGTGAATTTTTAGCCAGCTTAATGACTGATTTAGATACCGTCAATCAAGAAAGTCTGGATACTCAAAATAATACCAGTGAACAATTAGCGAGTGACAAACAAAACCTAACCGACAGATTAGCTAAAGTTGAGAATTTGATTACTAGTATTTTAGAAGGCAGAGTATTAAGTGATAATTCAAGTAATGATGATAGTGATGTTTCTGTGCCGCAAGATTTAGCTACTGTTGCTGAAAATATGGAAGACTCATTTACTCCCTTTCGTCAATCGTTAGTGGCGATGAATGAGCAACTAGAATCATCAATTCTAACTAACGAAAATAATGTCACTTCTTTAATTAAATCATTAGACGATGGTGATAATCAGTTAGGTCAATTTTTAGATAAATGGCAAACAGATATTACTCAGAAGCAAGAAGTAAAGGCAAGCGAAAACTTAAAACGTGTTCGTGATAATTTGACTGATGCGTTACAAAATTTACAAGAAAATAGTTTGGAAACAGTCGAAAATTTCGTTAATGAAATTCATACCTCTGGTTTAGAAAATATCGAAACTGTTTTAGCAAAAATGCTTGATAATCTTGACGAATTTGAACCGATAAACGATAACCTGACTGCTTTAATTCAAAGTATTAATAACTATAGCAAATCAACAGAAGACTCTTCTGAGCATACAGATGAACAACTTCAATTAACCAAAAAAGCTCTTAATTACACCAATGAAGCACTAGAAAAATCAGCTTTAACATTACAAAGTTTTGATGCTATTTAACCAAATTAGAGGACTAAAAACATGAATTACGAAGATTTAATCTTTAACTTAAAATATATTTCTGAGGTGAAATCTCGTCTAGCCGAAGAGTCAAGTCAGATGAGAGAAAAACTTAATGATGTTCGTGAAAACCTAGCTGAAATTATTACCGAAAATAATACTAAACAAGCTGATACGATCGAAGTATTACAAGAAGTACAATCTAAACTACAAAGTTTTCCTAACCTTGTTGCTACAGAGCAATCTTCTCTACAAACACAGATGGTAAGAGTGGGGGCAAAAATACGACAGCTAAACCGAAGTATGCTTGAGCAGAGAGAGGAGTTAACCGAGCCGATGGAGGCGATTAATGATTATTTTGAGCAATTTGAACAACAGTTAGAGACGATGGGTGATAATCATTTGCAAATTTTGGCTCAAGGAGTGGGTACTTTTAATCAGTTATGGTCAAATTTAGAAACTCATAATAACACGATCGATATCGCTTGGGATTCTACCGAACAAGAAATCAATATTTTAGGACAAAAAATTAATTCTTTCCAAGATTTGGTACAAGAGCAAATTAGTTTAGTAGAAGAGGAATTAGAATCAAGCCAAGAAAACATTAACGATGAAATAGAAGCCGTTTTCGAGCAAGAGTTATCTGAACTTGAAACTAGATTAACAGAAAATATTAAGCTTAATTCTGAACAAATTATTGCACAAGTTGAGCAATTTAGTGATCATCATGGTTCTAATTTAGAACAACACCAGTCATCTTTGACAGATGCTAATAACCAATTTAATAACCTAGTTAGTGATTCTTTTACACCGATTGATGAGCAACAACATCGTATTGAAGAGTTACAAGAGTTGTTAGCAGAAGGTACAGAAAATATAATCACTCACACTGAAAATTTACAAACAACTTGTGATGACATGGTTGAAACCTTAAAACAAATCAATGAAGAGTAGGTTTAAGAATTGAGAATGAAAAAAGAAAAATTATCAACTATCTCTTGCCTCTTGCCTTTTGCCTCTTAACTTTTAATTTACCTTTGCCCTTTCACCAAAATTATCTTAAAAAATTTAAAAAATGCCTATTTTTATTGATATAGTCGCCTCAGCTTACGAAAATTTGTTAAGTTTTGAAGCCGAAAAAAAAGCCACTAATGATAACATTGAAGATTTGGAAGAATTACTAACTCAAAGTGATTCGGTAATGGACGCGCAATGGACGAGTTTAATGGATTCGGCACAATCATTATTAAGACAAATCGATCGTTTAGAAACACAATTTACCAATCATACTCAATCACGATTAGAGCAATTAGAAAATCTAGAAACTAAAATTGATGGTTTTATCGAGCAAAACGAACAATCAACGATCGAAATCAAACAAGATATGGTTGATGCTGTGGGTAAAATGCAAGATAGCAAACAAGATATTAATGATGAGTTAGAAGAGTTAGAAACAATTGTCACTTCTTTTAACGAAAAAGTTAACGAAATCGAACCGCAATTAGAACAAAATTTAGAAAATACAGGTGACTTTATTAATAACGTCATGCTCAGAGGATTGCAAAATTATCAAGAAGTTTTAACTGAAGAAAAAGATAATCTTGATGAATTTTATGATGAGGAAGTCAAAAGTTTTATCAGCGAACAAAGTGAAGATTTTTTAAGTCAATTTGCTGAAATTAAACCCGAAATCCAAAATTTAGGCGATCGAAGTCAAGATATCATCACAAACATAACAGAAGCGATCGCACTTTTATTTGATAGTAGCTCTAGTGAGTTACAAGAACAATATCAAGAATTATTTGACTCCTTAGAATCTATCACCCCAATATTAGAAGATAAAAGTGAAGAAATTAATGATCAAGCACAGACATTATTTCAGTCTTTAGATAATCTTAATCAAATATGTGAACATTGCCAAGATGATAAAGAAGCTACAATCGATCGATTACACGACTATTTGAAAATATTAGCTGGTAATCTATCATCAATCAAATCTTAAACAATGAACAGATAAGATAAGAATTGAGAATTACGGTGGTAGCCTGCGTCGTTGAGAATTAGTACTTTGAGAGTTTCATTCCCCTAATCTTTAACACAAATACACCTAATTTCTAATCCCTATCAACTGTATCAATTGTCAATTGTCAATTGTTACTAGTACAATACTTGAGGACAGATTAAATTTTAGTAAAAATAATTAGAGAAAATCATGGAACAAAAAGGCGTAACACTATGGTTTACCGGATTAAGCGGTGCAGGTAAAAGTACAATCACCGAAAAAGTAGAAGCTAAATTAAGAGAAGAAGGTTACAAACTAGAAGTACTTGATGGAGACATCGTACGGACTAATTTAACCAAAGGTTTGGGTTTTAGCAAAGAAGATAGAGATACTAATGTTCGTCGTATTGGTTTTGTTTCTCAATTGTTAACTCGTAACGGAGTAATCGTACTTGTCTCCGCTATTTCTCCTTATCGTGCTATTAGAGAAGAGTTAAAAGAAAAAATTGGTGATTTTGTGGAAGTTTTTGTTAATGCACCTTTATCTGTTTGTGAAGATAGAGACGTAAAAGGCTTATACAAAAAAGCTCGAATCGGGTGAAATCAAAATGTTTACAGGTATAAGCGATCCTTATGAGCCACCTACAAACCCAGAGATTGAATGTCGTACTGATTTAGAAGAGTTAGACGAGAGTGTCAATAAAGTATTTGCTGGTTTAGAAAAAATGGGATATTTATCTAAATCGATTGCTGTTTAAAAAAAAGTTAGACGGACAAAAATTTTATTTAATTAAATAAATTACTTATAATTAAAATCTGGTGTACAGACGTAGCATAAATACGTCTGAAGCACTTTATTATGGTAATTATATTCTCAATTTTTTTGTATGAATAACCTTTCATTGATATTTGATAACCATTGGTTATTTGCCATTTGTCTCAATACCTTTTTATTAGTCATTGCCTTAATATTACCTAAAAAACTACTTACCGTAATGGGCTATCTCAATGCGTGGGTATTAGGAGTAATTGTCTGGGGATGCCTACAATGGCAAGGTTACGTAGTAGTTATGTTTTACTTTTTAGTTGGCTCAGGGATTACTCGTGTCGGTATGGCTCAAAAAGAAGCGGCGGGAATAGCTGAAAAACGAGAAGGAAAAAGAGGTCCTGAAAATGTTTGGGGTAGTGCTTTAATTGCCACTATCTGTGCCTTAGGAGCGGTTTTTGCTCCTACTGAGTATAAATCCTTATTTGTGATTGGTTATGTGGCTAGTTTTGCGACTAAACTTTCAGATACTTGTGCTAGTGAAATTGGTAAAGTTTATGGTAAAAGTACTTTTTTGATTACTAATTTTCAACCTGTACCAAGAGGCACAGAAGGAGCAGTTAGCTTAGAGGGTACTTTAGCTGGTATCATAGCTAGTGTGGTAATTTCGGTCTTAGCTTGGTCGATCGGTTTAATTGACATCTTAGCCGTCTTTATTTGTGTCTTAGCGGCATTTGTCGCAACGAATATAGAAAGCGTAATTGGTGCTACCTTACAAGAAAAATTGACTTGGTTAACTAACGAAATTGTTAATATTATCAATACTTTTATCGGTGCAGTATTTGCTATTGTTTGTGCTTATGCTTACCTAATTACTTTTACTAATCAATTACCTTAGCTTAAAATCAGTTAGATTCGTTCGTGTACGATTTAGATATAATGAGATTAAATACAAAAGTTTAAGTTTTTTGTCCTAGCTTCATCAATCATAAGTTGGATCTGTTACTCTTAATAAGACATTCCCAAATAACTATAAATTATTTTTTCCGTTAATAAATATTAGATAAAGAATCTAATTTAATAATATTAAAAACATAGACAAAGATGACTAATTTAGAAATTCTTAAAGAAAAATTTACGGCAACAAATGATAAAAATAAACTTCCTTTAATCGAAAAAATAGTTAATCAAGGGGATGACGGTTATCAATTTTTAAGAGAATTTTTAAACTCCTGTGAAGGTGATGCTACACCAATAATGGGAAAAGCTTTTCTAACTTTAAGTAAAAGCGAAGCGACAATCAATTGTGATTTTATTCAAGAAAAATATCCTCACGGATTAGTCAATTTTAATTCAGATAATGAGCTTGATTATCAAGATTTACAACAGTTATTGCTACAGCAAAAATTTCAGGAAGCCGATGCTTTAACTAGAGTAAAATTGTGTCAATTAGCAGGAAAAAATGCGATCGAGAGAAAATGGGTTTATTTTACCGAAGTCGAAAAATTTTCTATCACTGATTTAAACACGATCGATCAACTTTGGCAAGTCTATTCCGAAGGTAAATTTGGTTATCGGATTCAACGTAAAATGTGGTTAGCATTAGGCAAAGATTACACTCAACTATGGACAAAATTAAAATGGAAAGCAGGTAACAAATGGACTAAATATCCTCATGAGTTTATTTGGAGTTTAGACGCACCTGTTGGGCATTTACCCTTATCAAATCAACTAAGAGGTGTAAGAGTGATTGATGCGATGTTTGCTCACCCTGCATGGAAACAGTAAACAGTGCCAAGAGAGAGTTGATAATACTTCAGTTTAGTTCAATATCAATTAACAATTGAGAATTAAATATTCTTTAATTTGGTCAATATTATTTGATAGCAAAAAACAGCATAGTTAAAACATAATTTTAGTTCAATTTATTGAACGATTTCATTTAAGCCTTGAACTTAAGTTCAATGCTAATCATAGACGTTAACTAAAGTTAACTAATAATAGTCGTGAAGGTTTTTGTTTACCTGATAAAACTTTGATTGTCATTGGTTGAGCATTAAACTTTTCTTCAATACTTAAATCTTTATAAGCAGGAAAAGCACCTGTACTCAAGCTTAAACGAAGAGCTGTATTTTTAGCTAATTTGATACAAGTAGGTTGTAATTTTATCACGATCGCTTTTTCTAAATCTACTTGTTTTATTTTGGCTTGTGTTTGCGTAAAATTATAGACTTTGCCATCAGTAAATACCTGAGAAACTACCACAGACAAATCAAATTCTTCAGCATCGGCTTCTAAAAAAAGTTCTAATTTAATCTGTCCGATAATATCTAATTCATCTGTTAAAAAAGCAGAAGTATAAGTTATTACATCACTGTAATTATCTATTTTACTACGATCGAAACTACCAGCAGGTATCATAGCATGACCGCCGAGACTGGGAATCGATTGCCACCAATCATGAACGATTATATCCTCATTATGATTATTATTAAGCTGATTATCAGTAATTAATTTTCCATCATCATCACGAAGATTAGCTAATCCCGTACTGTTCAAATAAAAAGTAGTTGTATTATTTCGATTGAGTGTATCAAAATTTAACCATTGATTACTACCCATTTGAAATAAATTAATATTTTGCTTCGGAAAATTAGGGTTTTCTTTTCCTTTTAGATATTTATCAAACCAAGCTATTTGTAATTCATTAATATTGTTATTATTAGCAGTTGTATAATAATGATTACCTAGACTGTTACCCCAAGGAATATGCCCCCAAGCACCAACAACTAAACATTGCTGAAACTTACTTTTACATTTCATATGTTGATATAAATTAAAAGTTCCTCGTAAATAAGGATCAAACCAACCACCAATATGAAGCATCGGTAAATCGATATTTTTAAAGTAAGTTTGAGGAGATAAATCTTGCCAATAACGATCTTTTTCAGGATGATTTAACCATTGATAATAAAAATTACTAGGACAATATTTTTTTAAGGCTTTTTCTAAATTCAAAGGAATGTCATGAACAGGTAAATTACGACTAGCTAAATAAAGTAACTTATAAGCAGATAAATCACGTTTTAAACGCGCAGTTTCTAATGCTAATTGTATTGCCCAAGCTAAATTTATTTGATAACAAAAAACACCATTTTCGTATGCCCAATCTGAGTATAAATCAAAAGCCACCATCGACGGGCAAATAGTTTTTAAGGCTTCGTGCTGACTAATCGCCCCGTAAAGTTGAGTCATTCCTTGATAAGAAAACCCATACATTCCCACCTTGCCATTACTGCCCTCTAACCGACTTACCCAATTAATCGTCTCTTCTGTATCTTTGATTTCATTGCTAAAAAGTTCAAATTCTCCTTCAGAATCTCCTCTCCCTTTAACGTCTTGTATAACGACAATATAGCCATTCTGTGCATACCAACGAGGATGGGCATATACTACCGTAGAAGCGATCGTTTTACCATAAGGCTGACGCATCAACAATACAGGTAATTTCTGATTAGTATCTAGGCGATAAATATCGCTAGCAAGTTTAACCCCATCATTAGTTACCATTGAAGCGGTATATTCGATAATTTTATTCATATTAATTAGAAATTGATCAGTTAATAATTAAACTGATTGAGTTTTACTTAAAACAAATTAAAGAATGCTCATTATTACAATTATGAAAATAATTAACCATTGTTTTGATTGATTATCTATTCCTCTAGACATCTTTTGATTAGTTGCTAAAACCAGAATCGATTCAGCAAGTAAAAAATTTTTTCTTAAATAATTTTAATTTAAAACTTGTCCTGAATAATTATTTGATTAAAGATGATAATTTTTATTTTATAGCCACATTTTTAAATATATTATATAATCAGAGTTCATCGAGATAAAATTCATTAATAATTACAAATGAGTAACGAAAGTGTTAGTCCTTTATTTTCAATCACACCGCTTGTCAAAAAATCAAAACCACCCGTAGTAATAGTCGGTTTACCCAGAAGTGGTTCATCTTTTTTATCTAATGTTTTATCTCAATTAGACGATTGGTATGTCTTCGACGATTTGTATGCTTATCAGCAAGTAAAATCGATGAAAATAAAAGATGATCAGTATTTAACCTCAGCACAAATCAAACAATTGCTCAACAAATTAGGTTGGTCTTTGAGAGCAAGAATAAAACATAATAATTATAGTTTTCAGCATGACTGTACTTGGGATGATGTTGATAAAATGGAAGAATGTGCTTTTCAAACGTTTGAAGGACAAGATGTGTTATGGGATCAAGTTTTAGAAGAATGGTTGACTAGAATTGCTTTACATCACGATCGTCACAATTGGGGTTATAAGACTCCTCAAGACTTTATGCATATGGATGCATTACATGATTTATTTCCCGAAATTAAGTTTGTTTTTTTAGTGCGAAATCCACGTAAGGTAATGTCTTCTTTTAAAAATTTACCTGAAGAGAAAGGAGTAGATGGAACTAATAGACAATATCATCCATTAGCTTATGCTTTATATTGGAAAATGGCATATCAAAAAGTTACAAAGTTTATCAAAACAAAAAAAGCCCCTGTCCATATCATTCAGTTTGAAAAATTAGTGGCTAACCCTGATGAACAAGCCCAACAATTAGCTAGTTTTCTAGATACTAAAATGTCTAAAGCCATTGAAGTAAAAAACAAAAACACGTCTTTTCAAGGACAAAAAAAACGTAACCTAACAGCTACAGAAGTATGGATTTGTCAATTAATTACAGGTAAATATATGCAAGAAATGGGTTATAAAATAGAAGAAAATATTCGACCACAATTTAAAGATTTATCAGAAATATTAAATATCACTTCTAAATTTTCTGTTTATCAAATTGAACGTCTTTCTTCTTATCGATCTAGTTTAAAACAAGTATCAATAGTTAATTATCTTAAAAACTTATTTGCTTGAAATTAATTGATATTTTTTGAATCAATATTATTTTTTAGATTGTGTATTATGTTTATTAATAAAATCAATCAAAGCATTATATTTAGGTGCATCAGTATCATTCAAGTATTCTAAAGATCCCCAGCTACCGTGTTTATTAACTGGTTTAACATCAGAAAAATGCATGAATAATCCTCCGCCTGAATCTGCCCATGTATTGAGTAATTCATCGTAAAGATCATACATTTGAGGATGACGATTTAATTCTTGGAAAAAACTCGTTAATTGTTTGTTATTTTTGACTCTTGCTCTACCGACAATATGTTGCCCACCTTCATAAACAGCTAATTCTAAATTTTTTTCTTTGGCTACTTGATTATGATAGACAAAAAGATCATATTTTTCTTGTAAACTACTTGGTTTTTTGTTAGCTAATAGACCACCTGTTTTGAGTTGCGTAAAAGCACTTTCAAATCCTCCATCAGGTTGATTTAACCAAGATTCTATGATAGGAACGGTTTCTTTTTTTCCTAACTCACCACCAAAATAACCACTAATAGCATATATAGATATTCCGTGTTCAAAACAAGGTTTATTACCTTCTGCAACCCATAAAGGACAATCTAAAACAGCTTCTTCTCGCCCTTCTACGTTTGTATGAGTCGAAATTACACATTTAACTCTGTCTTTTTCTTCTGCAAAAACTGTTTTCCAAATATCGCACATTTGAGCCGTTTTCATACCGTACCACTGTAAATAAGAGTTTTCTTCCTTATTCCATCTAGCTTTACCTTGTGCGGCGGCATATTTACTTTGTTGAAAACCGAAATTCCAGACTTCATTTGAAAACTCGATATATATTTGGCGATCGTTATCTAAGTTTTCTTTAACTAATTGAGCAAAATTAGTTATATATTCATCCGTAGCCAAGTGAGGTATATTTAACCAAGGATCTTGATCTAACTCGTTTGCTAAAGCTACCATAATTTCAATCGGTACGCCAGTTTTGAAATAGTTACGATTAGCTACTTTTGGTCGATCTTGCCATTGTTCTTGCTTAGAGTTATTTGTCTCGATCCAATTCATAAAACGAAGAGTACTAAAAGGCTTGATTCTTTCTATAAACAATGGATTAAAAATTGCTCCTTGCTGTGAAACTGATTCATATCTTTCTTCTATTACCTTAATATTACGAATGTAATTACCAGTTTGGTTAGGATCAGTTTCTGCAATAGTTAATACTAGTCCTTTATCTGTACTATTATCGAGAAAAATAACGTCTCTTTGAGGTTGAGAGTCCTCAGCAATTTTTTTAGCTTTGCCACTATATTCTATTTTTCCTTCACCATCATATAAAACGAGATATCTACCTGGAGTAAATTCATTATCTTTCATCCCGATAAACATAGAAGTACTAACACGAGTATATTTAGGTGTATCTTCTGGTTTCGGAAGTGACTTAACCCAACCATTTTCATCTAAATCTAATAAATCGTATTCTTTAGTATCTCTTTTTTTCTCGCATTCAACTTCTTTTCTAGCACAATGAGTTCTCCACTCACGAGAAGATTTAAAATGGTTCATAAAAGGTAGTTGCGTTGACCAAAAAGAAATTCCATTCAAATTGATACCCATCGATAGTTTATTTTGAACATCAACGACATCTTCTTTCTTTTGAAGCTCAACGATATCTTCATTTTTATTTTCAGTATTTGATAATAGTACTTGTTCTTTCTCGCAACTATTTAAAAACAAAGTACTCAAAAGTACTAATATAAGATAAGAATATTTGCCGATGTAATTTGAATCTACCTTTGACATAATATTAATTTATTTATTTGAATAATTCTGTTAATCAGATTGATCTAATTTAAGATATAAATACCTAGTTACGCTATATTATGTGTCTAAATATATATTCAAGAAATATAACCAGTGGTTGTTTGTTCGTCAACGTTATCTCATTTTCATTTATTGTAATTATGATTTATATTAATTAAATTAACTTTTTAGTAAAAAGAGTTATAAACTTAATTTATTACAAAAGATAATAATAAAACTCTTTGATACTTTTAATAATACGTTAGTCAGTTTGTTTTCGATACCGATGCTTTGTTGATTACTTTGATTACTCTTAATTTTTTAGGCTCAAGTATATTTTGCTTAGTTTTATTGGCTAAGCAACTTGAAATAGCACCCGAAATGAGAATAAAAACAGGATTGAATTGATTATTAAAAGTGCAATCTAAAGCATATAAAACTAAAACTACATTCAGTACTGCCATAGAATCAACTCCTGGTTTGAACCACAACTTAGCAGGATATTTAAAGAAAAAATAAATTGGTGGAACTAGCATCACACAAAAAACACTTACTAAACCTAAAAAGCCATTAATACCATATGAGATAATCCAAAGACTATCAGTTACGCTAACGTCAACTAATTCTCCTGAGTTAGTTTCAACGTGAATACGATTTCGTCCCCATCCCCCCCATCCAAACAAAGGTTGTTTTAATGCTCTTCTAGCTAGGTAATACTCATTTTCCCAGCGAAATGATAATGATTGAACTCTTTGTTGAGGAAAAACTTGAGATAAAGTCGAACTCATCGCATTTATTCTTGGTACCGTTAACTGTCCTGTTGATGCGATAAATAAATACAAGCAGATCAATAAAGATAACCCTAACAAAGGAAAAGAAAAACGCCAAAATTTAGCACTAAATAAAATTATTAATCCAAATAATAAGTATCCATAAGCACCTGTTGATTTAATTAAGATAAACGTTATAACTAATACAATAATTATCAACTTCATCGGAACGCCCCAAACTTTTTTAATTACTTTTGATTGCCATAACCAAAAAGCAATGAGGGTAACTGCCATCATCCACATTCCTACACCCAAACCATGATTGAGGAAAACCGAAGGGCGAAATCCACCATAGCGAATACTTTGACTAAAATCGAGAATTCCACCATAACCATAAACCCATTTGTGCATTTGTGGACTCATCCTTATTTCAATTAGACAAAGAGGAACATATACTAATCCACTAATCAAGATACTTTTAGTAAAATTTGATAATATTTTTAAATTAGAAAGATAGATTCGACCGACAAAATAGGGTAATGCATATACAATTATCCGAGATAAACCAGTAGATAAACCATCGTAAAGACCTAATCCATTAGTAATGGAGGAAAAAAAAGGAGAGATACTACAAGTAATAATAGGTATATCTATCCAAGTTAACTTAAATTGTGATGGTGGTTTGACTTTGAAGGTGAGAATACACAAGATAACACCCAAACAAGTGGCAGAAATTCGATCGTATTCTGGAAGACCTGAAAAAGTAAAACCTGCTCTTTGAGGCAAAAACAACCAAGCAATAATAAAAGAATTGATGATTGCTTGATAAGGAGGAAAACGCTTAAATAAATAAAAAACAATCGGTATCCATAAAATCATTACCAATTGTGCTTGAAAACTCATAAGCTATAATTTAATAGGTTGAACGGAATCGGATTATAACACATAAAATAATTACTTGTTGATTTAACTATCTAAGCTAAATCAACATTTATGATCAAAGATTAATCACTCTTGGATTTAAACCAAGATTTTTTCAAATCAAAAATAATCGGCGGTAACAATTTTTTCGCTAATATTTTGCTTTTAGATTTAAATCCATTTTTTCGGGAAATAAATTTTTCTCCTGGACGTTCTTTAAAAACAGTGGTGTGTTTTTCCGAAATTTCTTCAGCAGGTCGTCCATTAGAATAATAATACAAAGCTAGAGATTTTCTCGTTCTATCTTCAGGACAATCTAAAGGATTAGGATGACCATGATAAGAAAAATCTGAAGTATTAAAAATTACACAGCGATTAAAAATAGGTAATACTTTTTTTGCAACCAGTCATCTCTTGATTCCATAATTCAAAATGTCCACCATATTCTTCTTGCCAATCTTTATTTAAGTAAATTAGCAAATTTAGTCTTCTATCGAGATGCATTTTTTTGTGTTTGTTGAAGTCAACATGAACTTTCAAAAAACCACCTTTTTCAATTTGATGTAAACCACCACCAACAAAATGAGGGTTCCGGAACAATTCCGTCTATTCCTGTTAACTGCTCTAAAAAATTGATAAAGATACTTGAATTAAGTTCGTACAACAAAAATCTAGTTGCTTCTCCCATTTGTAATTCAGAAGTGGATGCTAGTTTTTTTTCTGCTGAACTTTCAAATGTTTGCCACTTAATTGCGTCGGGAGAAGGAAATTCGGTTAAAATTTCTTCTAAAACGTATTCTGGGAGAAAATTATCGATAATTACATATGGAAAAGGCTTAGCTGAGATATATTTTTGGTGATATTCTTGAACGAGTTTATCCAAATATTCGGGATTAAGATGATATGTTAGTGTTGAAACCATTGTTTTTTGTTTTTACTTAAATAATCTGTACTAAACTTTATTTTATTCGTTCCAGTGAGAAAGATTGTCCCAAAAATTGGCTTAATTTTTGATTAGGTTCGTGAAACCTTTCCAATAACATTTTACGTGTTTGGGCTAGCATTGGTGGAGGTAGATATTCACTTTCTTTCTCTTGCCATTGTTGATAATTTTTTTGTTTCCATGTTTGATAAATTATATTTTTCAAGTTTTTAGGAACTATCTTTAATAACTTGTTACTCAGGGGGTTTTGTTTTAATTTCGATGTTAATTGTTTTTTAACATACCAATCAGGAAAATTATTTCTTTGATTAGAGACGATCGCTTTTTCCGCAAAAAAATCGGCAGGCACATCGACTTCTAAAAAATCAAAAATTTTAGTAACTGTTTCTTGAGGATTAGAAATTAAATCTTCTATGAATAAAAAAAGAAAAGATTCACGAGGATAATATTCTAAATACTTTTCTATTTGGTCAAGATAAAGACTACTATCGATAAATTCAGATGTTTGTTGTATTGCTTCTTCAAATGTTTTAGCTTTCATCAGTTCGTTTCTAGATGCTAAAAATTCACAATTAGTCCTACTTCCTTTAAAACGATAGGAATAAAATGAGTAAGCTCGATTGATAGGATGCCTCATTATGTAAATAAATTTGACTGACGGCAAATATTGAGCAATTCTCGATACAGTTTCAGGATAGCGTTGTAAACGAGAATATGTAGTTGAAGCTTCTCCACAAATTTGATTTTCTTTGTGCTTGAGTAAATAATGATTGATAATGTTCAATACCTCGATTGTAGTGTTGATTCAAAGAAAAAAAATCGGGTTCTTTTGGAGTGGTTAAATAAATATCAGGATGTAAAGACAGATATTCATAAATAGTTGTTGTACCGCTTTTTGCCGCACCGATGATGATAAAGTCAGGTTTGTTCATTAAAAAATTATTGCTATTAACTATAGTCTAATTCGTCTTCTAATTGTAATTGTTCGCCACAGTTTTTTCTCTAATTATCTTATTTTGAAAATTAGTTATTTCAATTTCAACAGAAACTAGCCTACCAAAAACAAATTCAGATAAATTTCGTCAATCGTCATCGTTGACTAAAATAAAAATGATATTCTTTATTTTGCCAAACCTTACCATTTTTCTAATACCTTTATACCTTCGTTTGTTGAAAAAATTTTTGATAATAATTTAATCCGTCAAATAAGCTACTTTCAAAAGCGTTAAGTCTTTTTTTTATTAATTAACGTCACCGGCTCTACTTTTAAATGTTCTAAAGCCATTATTAAAGATTTTGGAGCGATTATTGTTGATGAGCCAGCAAATGTTCTAGCTTTGTGTTGAAAATCTAGTACTTTGAATTACGTCTTCAGTGATTTGACCAGTTACACCGCACCAACTTCCCCCCACAGCATAAACCATATGTCTAAATGCACCAATAACATATCCAGGGTGAAATAACTCGATTAACTTGAGTTGATTTTGGTTAAGACAGTACTACTTAGTGCAGCACCATGCAAACCAACAATAACTTCTGCATTTCTACCAATTGACCATTGTTGTGATATTGGAATATCTTCATAATAAAATTTTTTAAAACCATACTTGTTTAAAAGCTCTTCTATTTCTGATTCATTAATCAAACTTCTATTTCCTTTACGAGAAATAAAAATTCTTTTAGGTGTATCTTTTTCATATCCTTCAAAACTCAATTTACCGAAAAGCTCTTTGTACCATACTTCATATTGTCCATATCTACCTGTGGGTGCATCAATTATTTTTCCTTTTACATCTTTATCGGTACACAAAATAGAAAAACCTAAAAGCTTATATGCTGTTTTTGCCATTTTAGAACAATCAGCACTTAATACAACTGTGATATCAGGGATTTGTGGCGGTAGTTTTTGAGCGGGTAATAATCCTGGAGCAACGTTTTTAACTATATGAGCAATATTTTTATCTGTTTCATATCGGGCATCAAGAATGTATTTATCACCCAAATCTATCGGTTTAGAACTTTTTACCCGAAATTTTTTTGCAAAAAAATTTACATTGGATAATTTTTTTTCTTAAAAATATTGTTAACAAAACCTTCGCAAATATTTATTTCTATTGCTGGACGTTCAAGCTCATAAGCAGGTATTTGTATGTGCATAATATGTGGATTCCATGCGGCGGCAAGTCGAGAAGGATATGTAAACGTTTTCAGAGAATCGATCGAATTTACTCCTGAAGGAAGCCTAACTTTAACTTGTTTACTCATCTATTTTATTTTTAGTATTATTTCAGCAAATTGATTAAAATAATGTAGCTATTCAGGGAAATTTATCCTAATTTGTTCAAAACCTTATTTAGGAAAAGTCGATATTTCTTGTTCATTCTTGTATTAGCCCTCGGCCATGGTTGATTAAGGATTTTCTAAGTCTAAAAACGTGCAGATTTTTTCCCAGAATAATTCGCTTTGACTAAGGTTTAAAACTAAAAAGTCATCAGAACGATTTTGAAAATAATCGATTACTTCTTGATTGTGTTGTTCATAACGCTCTATCCACACCGATTCGTTTGTTTTAGGATAACTAACACCATAAATTAGTTGATGAATAGCATTAGGATATTCACCGAAATCTCTAACTGTACTATCAATCCAGCTAGATGTGTTACGAACAACTAATATAAACTTACTATTGGGAATATTTTTGGTCTAATTCTTGATAAAAAATCGGCCAAGGAGTATCTTTAAAAGCGTCGTGATTTTCCGCCAATTGATAACATTTTTCTAAAAGAATCTCTGAGCTTAAATCTTTTGAATTAGCATATGGTCTAAAAGGATTATATCCACAAACGTTATATCCTAAAATATCTAAAGCAATCCCTAAGGACTGAAGTACCAGTTTTTTGAAAACCTATACCAAATATCTTATTGGGTTTCATGTGAATATCTACGCTTAATTTTATGATTGTAATATTAGTTTGTTATCATAGCATATGATAATTTGTCTGTGATAGTACAATAATTATAATTAGGTAGCGTCAATTATATTTAGATTTGCACTAATTAATATCCACTGTATTGGAATAAAACAGGTAATGTGCCTAATATATAGAATCTCAGAATAATAAAAATACTTATAAGTACACTTAAGCCAGTTGTAAAAATAATATCTTGTTTAAGACAGGACAAACTTTCTTTCATCAACCCGTAGCTAACAGATAAATAAAGGGGAAAATCGTTAAACGCAATAACGACTATTCCCCACAGTATTGTTTGATTGGATAAAACTAATGGTAATAATATAGACATATAAACAAATTTAAAACTAGCCCCAAAGGTATGATACTGAGGCTTACCCAAGGCAAAAAGGGATTTTGCTATACTATCGCTTAAAATCAATAGGCCACAACCCCAGGGCTAAGAGCGGTAGCATCCAAGCCGCATCTTGATAATTGTCGTCATACAAAAGCAAGATAATGTAATCTCCAAAGCAAGACAGAAAAGCGACAAACAATCATACTAGCATGCTTAACAACCATTTTCGCTTAGTTAGTATTTTTTCCCTCAATTGCTGACGGGGTAAATCTATTTTTTGACTCACAAGTAGGCATTAAGTATATTAGTCGCCTAATTGAGTAACGATTCTTTTTAGGTATTTCTAGCAAAGTTGAAAGCAACAGTGTAAACTCCTAGTGCTTCTAAACGGAAAAAACTTGCCCAAAATTAGTTTGTCTGATTGAGTTGCTAAAAAGGTAATTGCTGTTGACAAAAATATCCAACGTCCAAAAGAAATTAATTCCTGAATGAGCTTCTTTTTCCCACGTAAAACGATGCTTCATCTCACATATAAGATAACTCCAATACAGTTGGATAATTTTAGAAACAAAAGTACCAACTACTAAAGCCCAAATAGATTGTTGAAAAAATGCCCAAATAATTGTAATGGTCAAAGCGATAATTTGAGTGATTAATTCTATCGAAATTAACTTTTTTAGGTTAATATTACGATTGAGTAATGCTAAAAGAATGTAGAGTTAAATCCAGAAATAACTGTAGTAAAACCAATTATAGGAATTAGCCATAATAACTTTGTTTCTTCATAAAACATTGCTATTGGATAAGTCATTATCAAACAACATATCCATAATCCTATTCCTCTAATTACTTGAACAGTCCAAGCTGTATTCAAAAAAATAGGGTCATCTCTCTCGAACTTCTAATAATACTTGGTCTTATTCCTATATCCGAAAATAAATACAATCCCATGATAAAAGTATTAACCAAAGCCATTAAACCGAATAATTCGGGAATTAACAATCGAGTAAGAATAAGATTACTAATTAAGCGTAAAAACTGACTGCCACCGAAGCCAATAACAACCCAAAAAGATTGCTTGATAGCTTTTTTTTGAAGAGAAGACATACTTTAAGTGAGTAACCTGATTAATGAATGAACATGAGTCATTATATATTATATTTTGATAGCCACTAGGTGTTTTATTCGTTTTTTTAGATGCATTTAACGTTATGAATTAAACTTTAAGGTTTGTTTTCATCCTGAAGTTCTAGTTTTTTTGAAAAATAGAGCAATTAATACTTAATTTTTTTGTCCTAAATATGCTGTTCACTTAACATATCGCATTAATGTTAAACAAGCTTTGGCTATCCAATTATGACTAATAATAAGTTTTGGCGATAAATAGATTATTAATCATTTATGTCTAATACAGATAAATTTATGTGATGTTGAGTTTTCTTGATTATTTAAACATTTAATCTTGATCATTAATTTCTAATATATTTTTTAAAATTGACAATTAAAAAAAGATAACTCTTAAATTTTTTTTTAATCCTATAAGTAATTTTATGAATAGATAGTAATCATAAATTATAAATGCTATTAAGGGGTAATTAAAGAAATAATGATCACTTTACTTAAGTAATAATGATTAAGTGAATAGTACTTTTTTATATTATATGTAGAAACAATTTGGATGTTTTAGCTGATCTTTATTATTTATTAATTGGTCAATATATAGATATGAATTTAACGAAATAAAATTCCTAGGTTTATTAACTAGTAATTTGCGTTAACTATCTTTTAAAAATTTGCTTACCATATAGTTTATTTACTCTTTTATGTTGACATCTAAAAACATTGTTTTAAATCACGATTTTAATAATTCTAATGGAACAACTACCTTTACTGAAGTTTCAAATACAAGTTGGCATAATGCAGATCAGGGATGGTTAGTAGGAAGTCAATCTTCTAAATGGTCGCAAAACCTAACCCAAGAAAATGCTACCGCTAGCAAATCAGGAGCAGGTAGTTTAACTCAGGTAATTACTAATGATAGTTTAAATCAAGGTTTACAATTGATTAGTTTTGAAGCTATCAATCAGGGAGATGACAATAATATGTTAAGGTTACAAGTGTATGGTATTAATGGTGATTTTAGAATGGGAGGACAGTCTAATATGAATGATCCTACCGCTCGAAAAAGTAGCATACCTATGGAATATTCGGTTTTATTAGACACTAGAAATATTGCCGAGCAACAATTTGATTATTCAATCTTTTCTCATCAAGTAGATTTTGGTAGTGGTTATGAATATATTGGCATTCGATTTTCTACTAATGGGGTAGAAGCAAGCGAATTCATGGCGATCGATAACGTTGTAATCGCAGATATTGTCGCTCCAGATCCAACTCCAGACCCAACTCCAGATCCAACTCCAGACCCAACTCCAGACCCAACTCCGAATCCAACTCCAGACCCAACTCCAGACCCAACTCCAGATCCAACTCCAGATCCAACTCCAGATCCAACTCCAGATCCAACTCCAGATCCAACTCCAGACCCAACTCCAAATCCAACTTCAGACCCAACTCCAGACCCAACTCCAGATCCAACTCCAGACCCAACTCCAGACCCAACTCCAGATCCAACTTCAGAAACACAACTCCAGATCCAACTCCAGACCCAACTCCAGACCCAACTCCAGATCCAACTCCAGAGTTACAAAACATTGTCTTGAATAGTCAATTTAATTCTACTCAAACAGATTTGATCGAAGTTGGAAATTCAGATTGGCGAAATGCTGATCAAGGATGGCTGGTTAGTAGTAATTCTAAATGGTCTGAAAATTTAAGCCAAGAAAACGTCACTGCCGACAATACAGGAGCAAGTGCTTTAACTCAAATAATTACTAGTAATAGTTTAAATCAAGGTTTACAGTTTATTAGTTTTGATGCGATTAATCAAGGTAATGATGACAATACTCTAAGACTACAAATTTATGGTATTGACGGTGATTTTAGAATGGGAGTATCTGGTACTGACGCTCCTAATCCTCGGAGGGCTGACATACCGATGGAATATTCGGTTTTGCTAGACACTGGAAATATTGCTAGTCAACAATTTGATTATTCAACCTTTTCTCAGCTAGTCAGATTTTGGTAATGGTTACGAATATATTGGGATTAGATTTTTTACTGATGGGGTAGAAACAACCGAATTAATGTCGGAATCGATAATGTTGTCATCACCGAAATCCCGAAGAATAATCCTTTCCCTGTAGTTTTTGATGATCAAATTGTGACAAAAAAAGGAATCTCTAAAACTTTTGATGTTTTAAATAATGATATTTATTCATCAACTGCCGATATACAAATAGAAAACTTTACACAACCATATAACGGAGTTGTTACTCAAGAAAATGGACAATTATTGTATGTACCTAATGGTAATATCGTCGGACAAGATAGCTTCGAATACACAATCATTGATAATCAAGGGAGAAAAGATACAGGCACAGTCGAGATTATAATTCAAAATCCTACTTATGATATTGGTGTTAATCTTAATGGTATTTCTTATTATTCACCTCAACATCCTTTCTTGGATATTTTTAAAACATCAAGAAAATGGATTACTCAAACAAACGGTACTTTTGATACCAAAGAATACGACTTGTTAGATTTAGACGATAATGGTTGGATAAAATCTTTGCCTACTGCTGAAGACAATGTTGATTATAAATATGTAACTACAGTAATGAAAGTTGATAGACGTAGTCATGGTGCATATGTAGTTTTATATGAAGGAGAAGGAACACTTATTTATTCAGAAGGTGCTGAATTAACTTCTTCTGAACTAGGAAAAGATTTAATTGAAACCATATCTTCAGAAAATCTAGTTAGAATTTCTTTAATCGAAACCGATCCTAATAATACAGGAAATTATCTAAGAAATATTCGTATTGTCCCTGAAGAATATGCAGATGTTTATCAAACGCAAGCATTTGATCTTCAGCAACCAGAAATGTTTAATTCTGAGTTTCTTAGAAATATAGATAGTTTTACTACTCTGCGTTTTATGGATTGGATGGAAACTAATAATTCTGAACAAAGTGAATGGGAAGATAGAACTACCATTGATGATTACACATATTTTAAATCAGGAGGTGTTCCTGTTGAAGTACTGGTTGAATTAGCCAATCAAAATGATAGTAATCCTTGGTTTACTATGCCTCATCTGGCAACAGATGAATATGTACAGAATTTTGCTCAATATGTTAAGGAGAATCTTGATTCAGAATTAGACATTTATATAGAATATTCTAATGAAGTTTGGAATGGAAGTTTTCAACAAGCACGATGGGTAGAAGATCAAGCTGAATTAGAAGGAATAAGTAAGGAAGATTGGTATAGCAGAAGAACAACTCAAGTAACCCAAATATGGGACGATGTTTTTGCTGAAGACAAAGAACGTGTGCTAGGTGTTATGGGTTCTTGGTCAGCAAGAAGTGAATATGGTAGAGAAATTCTTGATTATAATTGGGCTGGTGGAACAGCTTTATCTCACGAAGAATATGGTATTGATGTAATTGCGATCGCTCCCTATTTTGGTGGATATATTGGTAACAATAAAAACAACACAAGACTAAGAAGATGGGCTGAAAATATTGATAGAGGAGTTGACAAATTATACAAAGAAGTAACCCAAGGTGGCTTCTTTGATAACAGTCCAGAAGGTGGTGCATTACAAGCAACCTTTAATAGTATTGAAGAATATAGCCAGATTAGTAAAGAACAAAATGGTTTCCTTTGGTTGCTTATGAAGGTGGTCAACATTTAGTTTCTAAAGACCAAGATTCAAGTGTTATCAAAATGTTTGAAAAATTCAATAGTGACCCTCGTATGGGAGAAATCTATGAAGAATATTTACAAAAATGGTTTGAAATTGGTGGCGGAGAATTTGTGGCATATAGTGATGTCAGACAAGATAATAAATTTGGTTCTTGGGGTTTAACCCAAGAGTTAAATCAAAGTTCTCCTAAATACGATGCGGTTGTTGGATTAGCTAATACCAATGTTTAAGAATTAATTTTTCTTCAATCTTGATTGAATGAAATATACTACCTATTTATCTAGCTTTTGTTTTTCCCTATCTACTTATCAAACATCTCCAAATCACGATCGAGTCAACTAAAAAACATTAGTAACAATAAATTAATCCTTGAGTTTTTGATTGACTCAATTTAGTTAAGGCAGGACAGATAAAGTAATTAATGTACTTGTCAAGAGAATTAATAATTGATAATTATTTCTCTGCTAGGATTTGAATCTTCCATAAACATTAGTTAGCGTTTACTGGTTCGACTTGTGCTAATAAACTAACATCTGTTTGATAACCAAAGCTACTTAAAACTTCAGCCGCTTCTTCATAAGTAACAGGTTTTTGTGGTTGAAACAAAGTTATATAACCAAAGGCTTTTCTAATGTTAGCGTTTTCACCGTTTTGCCAATCTGTATATAATTCTGACCATGTTGATGATGTTATTTTGTTAGCATCTTGAAATCCCCATGTTTGTTGAATACTATCTAATGTAGTAGTTGGCATTTTTTGACGAAAATCTAAAGGTACTTTCCAAGCAATTAAATCTTCTCTAGTTAAGGATTTATCTGGGTTGAATGCGATCGCATTTGTATCTTGAGTTAAGCTAGAAGGAATTAATCCAACTTCGGCTAAAGCTTGAATTACCTCAAAATCACGATTGCTATTAGGCACGTCTGTAAAAATTGGCTTACTGTTAGGTTTAGCTAAAAGAATTAATTTACTCTTTGTATTAGCATACAAAAGATTATTAGTTTCTACTAACCATCGAGCATATTGACGACGAGTAATAGTGTCGTAAGGTTTGAATTTTTTGTCTTGAGGAATTGAAAGAATATCTAATTTGACTAATTGCTCTAAACTAGCTGGTAAATCTTGATTCTGTAATTGATTGTTAGTATTATTATTTTTCGTACTTGGTTTAATTTGTGAATTAGAAGTAACTGAGGATGATTTCTCTATTTGAGAAACAACAAATTTGGTTTGACCATTTTCG
Organism: uncultured cyanobacterium; assembly: GCA_963710605.1. GTDB lineage: Bacteria > Cyanobacteriota > Cyanobacteriia > Cyanobacteriales > Cyanobacteriaceae > JAALKG01. Next base: position 71,227 of record CAVQBA010000004.1, on the reverse strand, counting down.
ATAGTAAAAGATACATCTAAAACCCTATTATCAGATTCTTTTTGAGCTTCGATTAAGTTTTCCTCCTCTGTTGTAATTTCCCATTCTTGTTTGGTTAATTGTTGCTGATAAAAGTTAGAAACTAAATTAATCGGATCGTCTGATAACCATGTACTATCACCTCGATCGATCGAGACTAATTCCGCAGACTCATAAATTGGTATATCTTTAGGAAAATCTGTCGGTAACTGGTTTTGTTTTTCATGGTATCGTTTCGATCGCTTGTAACATTTTTAGTTTCACCCGAATCAGAAGATTCTAATTCTGAATTAGGAGCAAAAAGAGATTCTATACTGTTACCACCTGTACATCCATTGATTGCTAAAATTAAAAAAACTAATGATAGACGATAAATAATGGTTGTAAATTGTTTTATCTGTGTCATCACAACTTAACTCGATTATGGTTGAAATCTAGAGTTCTATTTTATACTTTTTCTCAAACTCAATGAACGATTGTATAAATACTACTAGCCGATACTCATCTTTTTTCTGGCTTTTTTCATGGGTACGATCGTTATTATAATAATTAATCGCTTCGGAATAAATATATATCGTCATGGACAATAATTCTTTACTCATTCAACGGAAGAAAGATGAAAAAGTAAAAGTAAATCGGGTAAAACAATTTATTGATTATCAGAAGAAATTAGATAAATGAATGTAAATAATAATTATGATTTTGATGGATTCACTCTTAATCTTTATGTTGATGAGGAAGGAGATTGGTTAGCTCATTTAGTAGAAATGCCAAATATCTCTGCATTCAGCGATACTCCCTCATCTGCTATTGATGAATTAAAAGTTGTTTGGGAAATAAATAGTAAAAGAAGATTTACAAGCAAAAAGTTTACTCATTCCTGTATCACCGAGAAAGGAAAAATATAGTCAAATGTAAGTAAAATATTAATACTTTAATAGAATTTTAACCACGCAAATTAACTGCAATCAAAATTCTTTAGCTAAACCAGCTTGTTTTAAAGATAGCATTTGCCGTGTGTCGAGATTTAATATTATTGTCAACAACAAATCGTTTATCATTTAAAGGACTATACCAAATTTCATGATCTCCTTTTCCTTGTCTTTCAAAATAAACAAACCATTTTTGCTTAATAGTTTTTTTAATCGTGGCGTAAAAGATTTAGTCATTTAAGAAGCAATGGAAATTAATTCTTGATGGTGGGTTATTAATTCCCATTTGATTTGGGTCTCTTGATTTCGATCGATAATGTCGTTTAAAGTAAGTAACTCAGGAATCATGATACGAAGTTTCGTGGTTAAGGTATCAATATTCTCTGCTTCTGTTGCTAAACCTGCTATATCATTACTGGTAGCTACCCATACATTCGCTATATCATCCCAAAATGCGTTAACTTTGTAAGTATTCATTTTTTCATTGGACAAGAATTATACTTAATATTTTAGTCGATCGACATTAGTTTTCTATTCGCTCGATCGATCGTGATTATCACAATTAGTCGCTTCGGAATAAATATACATAGACAATAACTTTTTTAAAGAATTACTATTAATCCCATTTAAATAAAAACATCTAAACCTTTACGATCGATAATATCTAATAGTTTTTGTGAAGCATTACTCGGTTTTTTACTTCCTTGTTCCCATTTTTGTACTGTTGAGACATTAAGATTAAAAATACTTGCAAGAGCGGCTTGACTTAAACGATATTTTTCTCTAATATCAACAATTTCTTTGGCTGAATACTCCTTAATTTCAGGAAGACAAAGATTGTGGATATTTTTCATAGTAATTTCATCTACTAGTCCACTTTTATGTAAGTCACTAACTGTAGATGTTATAGATTCTGCGATCGATTTTCTCATTATTTTAATTCAATAAAATCTTTATTTTTGATAGCTATTTCTAATTCTGCTTCCGAAAGATTAAGTAAAATTTTAGCTAATTCTTTAAAAGCAGTTAATTCTTTTTTAGAAAGATTTGATTTTTCGTTCTTAGCAAAACCATAAATATATATTGCTCGATTTTCTTTTTCATAACAAATAATTATTCTGCCACTACCTCTTTTACCCCGATTTTTAAATCGAATTCTTTTTTTGTATAAATATCCTCCTAAATTAGCTTCAAAATTACCTTGTTTAAGCTCACTTAAGTTCTTTTTAAGTTCATCATAAGAGATTTTTTGTTTTAACAGCCATTTTGAAAAATGTTTAGTCATTAACTTTTTCATGACTTTTTATATAGTACTTAGTGGTATAGTAATTTTAGTAATTTTATTACAGTTACTAAATATTAATTTTTTCTTTTTTAATTCTAAAGTAAGAGATTTAGTCATTTAAGAAGCAATAGAAATTAATTCTTGATGATGTGTTATTAATTCCCATTTGATTTGGGTTTCTTGAGAAACGATCGGTAATTTCGTTTAAGGTTAGTAACTCACCGAATCATAATACAAAGTTTTGTGGTTAAGGTATCAATATTCGAACGCTTCTGTTGCTAAACCGATCGTATCATCACGCTTTTGCTACCCATACATTCGCTATATCATCCCTGAATGCGTTGACTTTGTAAGTATTCATTTTTTCATTGGACAAGAATTATACTTAATATTTTACTAGATAAACATTAATGTTCTATTCGATTACGATCGTTATGATAATAATTTTTGATTACAATATTAAGAAAGTAACAATTTAATTTATGAATGAAAGTTAGAGATGTCTTGAAAAAATTAAAACAAGATGGATGGTATCAAATTAGAATGCGTGGAAGTCACCGCATCTTTGCCCATGAGATAAAATCGGGTATTGTGGTTGTTCCGGGGAAACCAAGTAATGATATACCAATAGGGACACTAAATTCAATTTGGAAACAAGCTAAGTTAGGAGATAAATAAATGAAACAATATGCCGTTATATATGAAAAAGGAGAAAGTAATTGGGGTGCAATCGTACCTGATTTACCAGGTTGTGTCAGTATAGGCGATACTTTAGAAGAAGTAAAAGAAAATGTAATTGAAGCGATCGAACTTTATCTAGAAGTATTAGCCCAAAGAGGTGAAACAATTCCTCAACCGCAAACTAAAGTCGGTTTTGTGGAAATAGCCGCTTAGTTAAATTTTTAATTTAGTAAGAAATACGATTTGGGTATCTTGAGAAACGATCGCACTTTGTCATTTAAGGTTAGTAACTCACCGAATTATCACACGAAGTTTTGTAGTTAAAGTATCAATATTCGAACGCTTCGGTTGCAAAACCGATTGCATTATTACGCTTTGGCTGACCTAAATATTAGCTGTAGCATCCTAAAATGCGTTGACTTTGTAAGTATTCATTGTTTGTTTTATTGAAGCCGTTATTTTATTTAATACTTTCAATTATATGGAAATCAACGAAATTTTGTACTATAGTTGATTTAGTACTTGTGTATTTAAAGATAAATCATGAAGCAAAAGACAAAAGAAATATTAGATGAATTGTATCAATTAAATAGTAATTGTAATTCTATGATTTGGGATTATGACAAACAAGGTGAATTTGACATTGTTAAGTTTATGGAAAGCAGAGATATTCTCGAAAAAACAGATTTAGAATCAGTTGTAAAAAATTGGCAGTCAATGGAAAATAGAGGTATGTTATTAGCTGACTACCTAGATTACTATAAAGATAAATACGATTATCTTGACACAGAAGAACAACAAAATAGAAAGAAAATATATCAATATTTAGTAGAGCAGTTACAATTTAACCTTAAGGAATTGCAAGTATATTTAATTGAGTTTGATTTACCAGAAGCAGAAGAAAATACACATTTTTTAGATTATTTTGGAGTTTCAAATCTTCCCGATTGTATTTATTGTTCAGGATTAATTATTGGTAAAACGAATGATGATCAATGGTTATCTATTTTTGCTACGTACCCCTGTCATCCATTCCTTCCTACAGTAGATGAATCGCCTGTTGTAATTCCTAAAAAAACTCAAGATTGCATTTCTACTTTTGAAGTAAAAATTGAAAAAATACTGCAAACACTTTCTCCTATTACAATAGATGTAGATGGACAATCATATCAACATCAAATTTTATGTTATTCATCAATCGATCGACAAAAAACTGTGGAAACAATATTAAGTAGAAGTCATTGGCTTTCCTTAGAAGGTGTTGAAATACTTGAAGGAGATATTTCCTTTTATTTTGATGAAATCAATATCGAAGTAGCAATGTTTTTAGACAATAATTGTCGGAATATAAAAATATATAATTTTACATTTTGGGATGAAACATTATGTGTTTTTGTTGGACAACTTGAAACTTCTGATTATTTAATTTTGTCTAACTATAAATCAGAATTTAATATATATAAATATTTGCAATCGTGATCGATCGATATTATTTACAAATAAAGTTGTAGGGGTTGAATAATATTCAACCCTTACTAATATAAAAGTAAGAATTTACAATACTTTAATTTCCTCCCCTTGATTATTTCCGAGAACTTCACTGATAATATGTATAGTAGAAGCAATCGGAATGAGAGAGATAATGAGCGAAACCGCATCAAATAAAGCCACCAGAGAAGCACCCCACGAAGACTATCGCAATATCAAACCCGAAGACTTAACTCCCATGTACAAACATTATGTGGAAGTAAAAGAGCAATATCCTAACTCCCTACTACTCTACAGAGTTGGTGACTTTTTTGAGTGCTTTTTCCAAGATGCCGTTACCATCGCTCAAGAGTTAGAATTAGTTACTACCAGTAAAGATGCGGGTGTAAATGTCGGTAGAATAGCGATGACAGGTGTGCCTCATCATGCCCTTGATAAATACGCTCGACAATTAGTTGAAAAAGGTTACGCAGTGGTCATTTGCGATCAAGTAGAAGATTCGGCAATAGCTAAAGCGGAGAAAAGAATACTCAAAAGAGCGATAACTAAACTCCTCACTCCCGGCACTATTACCGATGATGAGATGCTTACTTCTCGTAAAAACAACTTCCTTGCGGCTATTGTAGTTGCTAAAGAGCATTGGGGATTGGCTTATGCTGATATTTCTACTGGTGAATTTCTCACTACTCAAAATCAAGACTTAGAAGCGTTGAATACTGAGTTACTACGTTTGCAACCTGCTGAGATTTTGTATCCCGTTGATGCTCCCGATATTAATAGCTTATTACGTCCGGGAGAAAAAAACGATCGTCTTCCCGATTTTTTACCCGACTGCTTTTGTTACTCCCTTCGTCCGCAAAAAAACTTTGACATACATGATGCCAAACCTCGCTTATTATCTGAATATCAGCTTAAATCTTTAGAAGGTGCGGGTTGCGAAAATTTACCCTTAGCTATTCGTGCCGCAGGTGGATTATTAGAATACGTGCAAGATACCCAAAAAGCTAATCAAGTACCTTTACAACCGATTCGCAGTTACAATATTGCTGATTACTTAGTCCTAGACAACACAACCCGTCGTAACCTCGAAATTACCCAAACAGTTAGAGATTGTAGCTATTATGGCTCATTATTGTGGGCTGTCGATCGAACTTGTACGGCGATGGGGGGAAGGTCGTTAAGAAGATGGTTATTGCAACCACTTCTCAGTAAAAAAGCGATTATTGCTCGTCAAGATACGATCGCTGAATTTATGGAAAATTTGCCTTTACGAGAGGAAATTAGAGATACCCTCAAAAGTATTTACGATTTAGAAAGAATATCGGGTAGAGTTGGTGCGGGTACGGCTAATCCCAAGGAGTTACTTAATTTAGGTGATTCTTTACTAAGGTTAAGTTATCTTTCGGAGTTGGCTAAGCAAGGAAAAGCACCTTATTTTCAAGCCTTGCAACATATACCCCCTGAGTTAGAAGAGTTAGGTAAAAAAGTTATCGATTCGTTAGTGGAGTTACCGCCAATTCAGGTAAAAGAAGGTGGTATTATCCGTGATGGTGTGGACGAGCAATTAGACGAGATGCGTCGGGTAATTGATAGTGATAAGGAATGGTTAGCGACTTTAGAAACGACGGAAAGAGAAAGAGTTGGGGTGGCTAATCTGAAGGTTGGGTATAACAAAACCTTTGGTTATTATATTAGTATGCCTCGATCGAAATCTGAATTAGCACCCGATAATTATAAACGCAAACAAACTTTAACTAACGAAGAAAGATATATTACTGCTGAGTTAAAAGAAAAAGAAAGTCGTATATTAAATGCAAAAGATGACCTTGCTAAATTAGAGTATTTAATCTTTGCTGAATTACGATCGTTAGTCGCCCAAAAAACTCAAGAAATTAGAAAAATAGCGAAAGCAGTGGCGGCAATGGATATTTTATCTGGTTTAGCTGAGTTAGCTGTATATCAAGATTATAATCGTCCTGAGATTAGCGAAGCAAGAGTTATTCAAATCAAAAATGGTCGTCATCCTGTCGTCGAAAAAATATTAGGTTTTGGAATGTTTGTGCCTAATTCTACTAACTTGGGTGCCGAAAATATGCCCGATTTGGTAGTATTAACAGGACCAAATGCTAGTGGTAAAAGTTGTTATTTAAGACAAGTTGGATTGATACAATTAATGGCTCAAATCGGTAGTTTTATTCCTGCCGAAAACGCAACTTTGGCAATCTGCGATCGAATTTTTACTCGTGTTGGTGCGGTAGATGACATCGCCACAGGGCAATCTACTTTTATGGTGGAAATGAACGAAACAGCCAATATCCTCAATCACGCTACAGATAAATCTTTAGTGTTACTAGATGAAATTGGTAGAGGTACGGCTACTTTTGATGGGCTTTCGATTGCTTGGGCGGTAGCAGAATATTTAGCCATTGAGATACAGTCTCGCAGTATTTTTGCGACTCATTACCACGAGTTAAATGAGTTGGCTTCTATTTTGGGTAATGTGGCTAATTATCAAGTGACGGTGAAGGAGTTAGATAATGATTTGGTGTTTTTACACGAGGTGCAACCAGGTGGTGCGGATAAATCTTATGGGATTGAGGCGGGAAGATTGGCAGGGTTGCCAAAGGTAGTTATTTCAAGGGCGAAACAGGTGATGGGGCAAATTGAAAAACATAGTAAAATAGCGATCGGTTTAAGGAAAAATATTACTAAGTTAAAGCCCGATAGTGACAGTAATACCGAAGAAATAATGAATCAATTAGATATATTTGAATAAAGTATAAAATGGTTAGATAAAATATATGGTCATTATTCGTATTACAAAGCACATCTCAATCCCCCTAAATCCCTGCCCCCTAAATCCCCAATTCTGGGGGACAATAAAGGATGCTTCGCTTTTATTTGAAGGGGGACTTGCAAATAAAAACTATGTTTTATCAAAATAACAAACGCTATAAATATAAAACAAATGAATAATAAAGAGAAAATAATTGCAGAAATTGATTCTCTACCAGAATATTTGTTGACCAATATATTAAAACAAATTACTGATTTTAAAAGTAAACAAATAACTCAAGAAAAAAATATAAATCGATCGAGTAAATATCCTTTAGAAGGTTCGGTTATTTATTATCATAATCCTTTTGAATCTGCGACTTCAGAGGATGATTGGGATGTTTTAACATGATTATATTAGATACACATATTTTTATTTGGTGGGTAGAAAAAAATCCTCGATTGACAGAATTTCAATTTGATTTAATTGAAAATTATCGTACCGACGGATTAGGAATTAGTGTAATTTCTTGTTGGGAAATAGCTAAATTAGTTGAAAAACAAAGACTAGGATTAAACATACCAGTTGAAGATTGGTTAACTCAAGCATTAGCTTATCCAGATATAGTGTTAATTGATTTGACTATCCCTATTATTATTCAATCTACCAAATTAGTTAACTTTCATAAAGACCCTGCCGACCAAATTATTGTCGCAACAGCAAAAGTTTATGATTGTTCTTTATTTACACTCGATCGTAAAATATTAGATTATCCTGATGTGAAAACTCGGAGATAGAAAATATATTAAGAAGAAATACGATCGTAACACGGAAAAATATCAAAAAATTAAAGCTAAATAGTGATAAAAACACAGAATAAATAATCACTTAATTATATCTTTTTTAGTAATAGTACACAAAAAATTATTTACTAAAAATAATAATATGATAATTATAAATATAAAAAAACTAAAATACACGATCGATGAGTTATTTAAAAAGACCACTTATTAAATTAAAAAAACAAAAAGATAACTTAGAGTGTGATTTAAAGAATAATGAGTCTGAGTTATTACTTTGGTAGAAACGAGTAAAATTATCGGCGGCAAAAGAAAGATATGATTTATTCCAAGAAGCATCTTGGAAATTTAATATTTTAGAAGTTAAATCTAGAAGTCTTCCAGAATCAATTAATGAAATATCACTAAAAATAGATGAAGTTAGTTATGCACTAAAAGTATTACAAGGATTTGAGGCAAATTATGTTGATACTATTGACAGCAATATTAATTTAGATGTTATCTTAGATAATCATCATAAAGAAGAAATTCTCCATTCTGTAAATAAATCTTTAGGATTAATAATTTTTAGTACAGATTTATTTTTATGAAGATGACAAATCAAGTCACGTAAAAAATAAGGAGGAATAAAGTAGTTATAAAAATTTATATCTTGTTTCACTTTGTTGTAGAATTCCGAAAAACTAATTTCGTCTCAATCGACTAAAATAGCATTGATATTATTTTCAATTACACTTTTTTCGGGAACTGACTTTACTAAACCTAGATTTCGTAAAACTTGAGCATTGTTTAATATGTTATATCTGCTCATATCTGATAATAATTCTTTGATTGAAATTTGTTTAAAATTGATGAATAAATCACCCGACACAGCATCTTTATACATTTTTTGATAAGTAAAAAGATAATATAAATCTTCTATTTTTAATTTCTGGCGAATACAGGTTTCAGACATTGGTTTAAATAAACTCTTGATATATTTGCGCACCTATTTGTGTCCTTTCTTTTGGACCATCAAAATTTCTAATTAAAATTAACTGTTGACATTCATTTTGTTCCCATACTGTTTTGCATTCTTTCATAAATGCTGTAAAAGAATTTGTATTACAAGTATTATTAACTGTAAAACCCTTTTTAGTACCGGTTTTTGGACAAGTAAAAGTAAATCCTTTAGTGGCATTTATCCCATTTAAAAACTTAGGATTAATATTTTCGATACCTAGACACTGAAAAATATATCTAAACATTTCGAGAAACTCTTCGTCACTGTACTTCTTGAAAGTTTTTAAGACTATACTTTTTTCTCGTTCTTCACTTTCTTTAAATACTTGCTCCCATTTTTGCAAAAAATACGGACGTGGTGGTGGAATTTTATCATCTTCATCCTCATACTCTGGTAATGTGTTGATAAATTCTTGAAAGTTTTTACCTGCTAAATTTAAAGCAACTCGAAGATTAATTCTTTCTCCTAAAGCATTTTTTGCTAATATTTCTTCCTTCAAAGGATAAATACTAGAGTTTGGTTGAGGATTAGATTGAAGATGCAAAGGTTGAAGATGATTAATCCATAATTGTTTTGCTTCTTCAACAGTTATATCATCGAGAAAAATTGTCTCATTAATACGAGCTATATCTGATTGAAGCATCGTTTTTTTGTAGGTTTGCCAATTCTCTCTAGTAATACTAATTAAGATTAAAAAATTAACTAAACGCTCATTATGAAAAGTTGTATTGATATTAAAAACGTTATTACAAGCTCTTTCAATTTGATCGAAACAGATGATAATGGGTTTAGTTGTATCCGTAATTCTACCAAAATTACTGAAAATTCCTCGTGCTAGTTTTTCATTATCAATAGGTTTTCTAACTCCTAAAATTTGTAAATCTTCTTCGTCTAAATCTTCACCTGCTAACCAGTCACAAGCTAAATCATAATTCTCTGTGGTTAACTCGTATAAAATACTGAAAAATTTTCTTGCTTCAACAATACCAGCAGGATAAGTATTTTTTAATAGACGAACAAAGGCTTTTTTTTGTCCTAATAATTTATCTACCCAATCGGGAGAATTAAATACAGGCAAACTTTTTAGCCATAGCTGTAATTGAGATTCTGTTTCTCCTTCGGGTATTTGCATTAAACTGGTGACAGTATATTGCAAAATATGTCGCCAAAAATAACGATAGTCTTCAATGGGTTGAATATAAACAAAATAAGCTTCAGAGTTTAATTTATTTTTTAAACTTCCTAGTAAATGACTTTTTCCACTTCCTGCATCTCCTGTTAATAAAATTGTTTTTGCTTGTCTAAATTGACTTTTGATGAATAGTTTTAATTGAGATTCAATTGTGCTAAAAGTTGATTCGTGAATGGATTCGACTGTCGCTTTATGGTTTTTTTCAAACCAAAAATTACCATGAGTTACATCGTCAAATAGATTAGGAATAACTCCTTCTTCTTTTTTTAAATTAATTAATATTTGTTTTAAATTTGGCATTTTTGTGATTGAAGATATTAAATTTTACTTGACTACGAGTGAATGAAAAAAATTGCTAGTCTTTGCTCTCAAATAGTTTTCCTGCTTATTAACAAAAAAATTCTAACTAAAGCTTCGCTCATTCCTTAACTATTAAATAGAAAATCGGATAACCGATACTTTGGGGAATGCCTGCTTGATATTCTTCTGCTGTATATTGAGAGGCATCAACGAGGCGACTAAGAGATATTTTATTTTTTTTCTGTAATGTAAATATTATATTGTCTAGTTCTTGTCTTGATAAAAACTGTTGATAATAGTTTCTCAGATGAAAAATTGGTAAATAATTATCTGTATTTAATTGTTGATCTAGTTTTTTTATTACTTGTAAAACATCATCAGAGTTAATAGGTTTATCATGCTCAATATTTTCTTTTTCTTCTGTTTTATTTAAAATTTTACTTGAATATAGTATATGTTTATTTTTAGCTTGAAAATAATTACGAATAAAGGTTAAATAATCATTTAATAATGGTTTAAATAAAGTAACATTACTTAATCCTTCTACTAATAGTTCTTCGGCTAAAAATTGTTGACCTTTTTCTACTAATTTAACATGAGTAATTTTTTTATCAGTAATAGTAATTAACTTTTCTTTCGCTAATTTTTCTATCAATAAGTCTCGTTTACTGGCAGGAGTAATTTTTATTGTAGAAATTTTTACTTTTTTATTCTGACATTGTTGTAGTATTTTTTGTTCTAATTGATTATATCGATCGTTATTTATTACTTGATCTGATTTTTTATTACAAATAATTGTCTGATTTTTTTCTGTGATTTCAATTAATTCTCTATCATATAATTGATAACAAAGTTTTTCAGTAACGCTAATTGTTGTTTTACTATTCGGTTTAATTTCTCCTATCTTTCCTTGATAATCATTTTGTTTTAATAGTTGCAATAAAATTTTAATTTGTTGTATTTCCATTCTATTTTCATTATTGTTATTTTTTCAAGAGTTTAGCTTGTTTTTTCTGGTTTTAAACTCTTACGAAACTATATATAGCAATTCTGATTAAGATGAGGTACACCAATTATCGAAGTGAGGGAATGGGGAATAGCCATTCTCGCAATGGTAGTAAAAACAAACTGTAACTCATGTTTTTAATAAACGCTATAGATTGCATTAAATACTGTTATATAATTATTAATATTACTTGCTTTAGACGATGATTAATCAAATAAATTAAGTTAATGATTTATTCTCAATTTCGAGTTTGAGGTTTTAAATTAGTCTAAAGCAGAGTTATTAAGTCTAAACTACAGTTAATCAGAACGTCAATCTTTATATTTCATAGACAATATAGACTACCTGAGTTACCAAAATGGTTTGTGGAAATAACAAGTAATTCTACAGGATAATTGAGTCATATTTTTTTCTGGAGTTTATTAAGACTCTTCAAACAGGTTTCAAGATAGCTTTTTTTAATTTTCTAATATTATACTTAATATTTTGAAATACTATACTCTCAATTGATTCATAATTTATAGTGAGTAATTTTCGCTCTTTTCTTACATGATTAATAGTAATTATCTTAACTTTTTGTTCTGAAAAATAATTTTTAAAAATACAACCGATAATGGTTTCATTACTTACGTTTACTATTTCATGTATAGTTTCATCAATAATTTGTTTAATTGTTTCTAATTCTTTATTATCGTCATTTTTATTTTTTAAAGATGGTAAAATATGATCCCAAATGCTCTGCTTTAATAATGATTGGGAAAACTCTTTTTTACAGGTTATAGCTAAGGTTATAATGTTGTTTTTTTGCTGTAGTAAATTACCTAGTTCTTCTATACAAATTTCTGATTCTTTAGAGTATAAACTGCTAGAATAAATAATTTGATTCTGTTTCATTAAATATTATTTTTTTCTCATTACCAAGTAAAGATTTAAGAGTCATTGATTCTTTATTCTTTGCTATTATTTGGGCATAATTGATTTCTGTAACCCAGTCACCTATTTCAAGTTGAGCATTATCGATAATATTATCCCTAGTTATATGCGGATATTGATTAAATTTATCGAGTAGGCTTAAACATTTGTCGATCGCTTCTTGCTTTTTCTTCGATTTATTATCTTCTTTATCATATAAATCTAAAATTTGATAACAATCTTCAATGCCTTGTTCCTGTTTGTTTATTAATAAACACAAGTTAGCTCTTTTTTGATAATATTCAGTCTTGTCATTTTTTAATTTTATTGCATTAGTATAATCTTCATATGATTCATTGTATTGATTATTCTCTTGATATAAATCAGCTCTGATAATATATAAATCAGCAAATTCTGGATGTGCATTAATGAAGTTATTAATAAATTCTAATTTTTCTTCATGGTTAGATGAATTAGTTATTTTGTCTCGGCAAATTTCAATATATTTATAATACGCCCATCCTTCTTTATAATCCAAAGCCTTAGCAATTTTTTTAAGATTTGGATAAGTTAAAGTAAAATCATTTTTTAGATTTGAATAAACCCATGTAGGTTTATATTTATTTTCTTTTTGTATAGCTAATAATTTACTTAATTCTTGATCAAATTCATTATTATTAAGTTGTTCTTGATTTTCACTTTGATTTTGATCTATATCATTATTATCTATATCTAGACTATTATTTTCGTCAAAATTTTCTATTTTATGAGTTAATTTATTACCTTCTTCTTCTTCGTTTTCCGTAAAACGATTTTGCCAATTTTGAGTTGCCGCTTCAATCACTAAAGAATTAACATCCTGTTTTAATTTTTTTAAAACTGATTTAGGGGTATTAGGATGATTGGCTACAGCGTGTCTTTCTTCCCATGCAATAGAATCCGAACAATTTATTAAGCCTTCTAAAGGAAGATTTGGATGGGTTAAAGCCATTAAACGAGTAACGCTTGGTGATGAGGTGTTAACACACTCTGACAAAATTTGTAAATTTTCAGGAGAAGTCATTAATATAATTTTAATTACAAGATTTTAAGGATAATTCAAGGGGATTCTTTCAATTATGCAATCGCCATATATTTTTTCTAACTTTAAATAATCTAAATGGACATAACCAATATGGCAATGACAAGCTTGATTAGTACAAACCCTCTCTTTTAATATATACTGTAAATCATCAGTGTAAATATTTCCTAATGGTTTTTGAATAAAATGACATCTTTTTATTACCCCATCACCATCAACAGAAATAACTGAAGCACCAGTTCGACAGAATCGATTTAATGATTGATAATGATTAGTGTTAAGCTCAAATAAAGGATCAATTTTGGCAAAAAAATTTAATTCTTTTGCTGACATTTGAGGTAGTTGTTTTTTGACTGCATTAATCCATAAATAAATGTCATCCGTTAACTTTTCTCTCAATTGTTTAATGATGGGTATAAAATGGGGAAAACCGACAACACCAACACTAAATTTAATCTTTTTGTTTTCGAGAAAAATACATTTTTCGATAAACTGCTCCAAATTACTCCATTGAGGATGAAAAGTCGTCCATAAAGCTACTTTTTCTGGATTACATTGTTCAACCCAATCAACAGGGCAAGATAGGTTTGTCTGAATCGTTACCTTATCAAGATGATTTACTTGGGATAGTTTGATTAATGCTTTTTGATACCAAGAATGAATTAGTGCTTCTCCCCAAGGAGTAAAGAAAATAGTCATTTCATAGTCAGTGTTACTTTCAATCCAATTAATAAATTTTTTTACTTCTTGCTTATCTTGAGCTAATTCTAGAGCTGATTGCTGTTGTTTGGCAAAGGGACAATATTCACAACCATAGTTACAACTTGATAGTGAACCCCGATAAAGAATTGTTAATTTCATCTTGACAAAAAAAATCACTATTATTTTAACTCATAATTATTCATCAACGAGATAACCTGAGGAGAAAACAAATAAAATCCAATCGTATCTGACTTTTCTAAGCCTAAGTTTGACAATCTTAATATATTATTTTCAAGGTAAATTAGTTTATGGTTTATGAAATTTTTAAGGGTTGGTAAGTCTTTCCATATATCGCTATTAAATATCTGTTTATATAAATTAATATTCAATCCTTCTGCCGATAATAAGGAGATTAATAAATAACGTCGTTTTTGTTCGTCTTGATTAAGAATAAAACCATAATTAGTGAAAGTAAATTCTTCTTTTTGATTGTTAAGATAGTTATTAATAATACTAATAATATTTCTATCGTTAACAGCATAATCATTAGAATAGTGAACTCGGCGAGTATAAATCTAGCTCCACATCCTATGCCAATCATACCATCAGATTGACAGCAATAAACAGGCTCATTTTTTACTTGATTAGAGGATAAACGAAACATTCGCATCGATACTTGCTCATAACCGTTAGCTAATAAAAATTGTTTTCCTTGTCGGTAACAATCAAGACGAATATCATCCCATTCTTTATTTGTTTTATCTATCCCTGTTAGAGGACGAACATAAAGAGGATAAAGATAAATTTCTTCTGGCTCAAAACTAATAGTTATTTCTAATGATTGTAACCATGAATGAATAGTTTGATTGGGTAATCCATAAATTAGGTCAATATTTAAAATAGGAAAATTATAACTTTTAATTAATTCTAAAATTTGCTTTACTTGCTTACTATTTTGTCTTCTCTGAATGGCTAAAACTTCATCATCAATTAAACTTTGAATACCAATGCTAATTCTTTTGATTCCTTTTTGTTTAAGTAAAAGAAGTTTATCTTTAGTTGCTGTTTCTGGGGATACTTCAACTGATGAAGGAATAGTTTGTAAATCTAGATTGAAAATATTTTCTGCTATATTGAAAGTTTTTTCCAATTGAGTAAAAGATAATTGAGTTGGTGTTCCTCCTCCTAAAGCAAAACGAGAAAAAGATATATCTCCTAATTTTTCTTTAACTACTTTAGCCTGATTTTGTAATTGATTAATGTATTGATTAAATAATTCTTGATTATTACTGACAGTAGTAAATAAATTACAGAAACCACATCGCATTTCACAAAAAGGGATATGGAAATATAAAAATAAAGCATCTTTTTGTTCCTCTGCCCAAATATCTTTTAATTTTAAAGGAGGATTAAGGCTACGATAGGCTGTTTTATGGGGATAAGAATAAACATAAGTCCGATAAGGTGAATCTTCTAATAATTCTGTTATAGTTTGCTTATTATCAATTGTCAATGAATTCATGAACCAAAATTTTATAAAATAAATTTAGCATAAGGAACTGTCCACACGATAGAATGTCCACAGCGGTGACCGTGATAATTATCTTCACCGTAAGCTGTACCATGATCTGAAGTTAAAATAACAAAAGTAGGATGTCTTTCCTTTAATGTTTGCCATAGAGGTAATAATTCCTTATCTATATATTCTAATGCGGCGGCATGGGATTGGAGAGAATCTTTTTTATCTTCTCTATCTGGATTTAAGTAAAAGTAATTTGGTTGATGTAAAGCTGAGATGTTAATAAATAAAAATAATCGTTGATATAAAGGTGTTTTGTTAATGATATTTAAAGCTAAATTAACTTGATTGTGAGTAGAATTTATATCTGTTACTCCTAAACTTTTATCCCAGTAGCTTTCTTGAAAAAAATTGGGAAATACACAACTTAAAGAGGTTGCTTTATTAAAGAATCCTACCCCGCCAATACACACAGTACGATAATTTTTTTTGGCTAGTCCTTCTACTATATTTTCTCCTTCTAAAATACAAGTATTTTCTGTGGTTGTTGTACTTCCTTGAAAGTTTAATGCAAAGAGACGAGAATGAATAGCATCAGTGATAGGGGTAGGTAAAAAACCAGCGAAAAAGCCATGATGAGCAGTATAAGTAAAGTTACCACAAGTGTGTCTTTTCTCCCAACCTGTAGGGGGTAATATTTTATTTAAGTTGGGAGTTTTTCCTGATTGATATAGTTTGACTGCAACATCATATCTTAAAGTATCTAAGGTTATAAATAAAATGTCATATTTACCTACAATATTATTCATATTAAACATTTATATACACCTACTTTATTTGTTCATTTTTGATTTTTACTAACTTTTGATATTAACAATAAAGTTTTTGCAAACTCACTAATTCACTAGTATAAGTGTCCATTCCTTGCCAGTATAAGTTGGGTAATAAATCTCCGAAAGCATTAATTTCTAAAATAGCGTGTTGCTTAAAGTCTGGATAAACTAATAAATCAACTCCAGCATACAAACTATTCGGAAATAAAGATAATGCTTTTACACAAGTTTCTTGCATTTTTTCCCATTGTTTCGGGTGAACTTTATTTAAAAAATCTTCTAAATTTCCTCTTTTGTTTAATAAATGTAAGTTAGTAATTATTCCCCTTGTACCAAGTCTAACCACAGTATGTTGTGGTTCTCCGTTAATCACTACAATTCTTAAATCGAAGGGGTAATCACCTAATTTAGCTTTCGGTAACCATTCTTCTACTTGTACTTCTTCTGCACAAAGATAATTAATTATATCTTTGATATTTTGTTTATTCTTATAGGTTTTAATTTGGCGAGAATTAAATAGCTTAATATCGTTTTTTCTTCTTCTTATATCGACGGTAGTAATGGCAGATTCAGGTTGATTATATTCACCTAAATTATAAGCAACAACTCCTGAACCTGATGAACCATGAGCTAATTTGATAAAGACTTTTTGGTAACCTTGCTGATACATCGTTTCTTTTAATTCTTCATAGCAAGTTATGTTTCCTAATGATTGGGCAACGGGTAATTTATTCTGAGCAAAAAGATTGTTACAGTAAGTTTTATCAAACATTTTAGCTATATCATAAGGATGATTAAAACTTTTGATTTGTAAGTTATCACCCCATAGTTTAAGTAGTTTTTGCCATCCTTGAAAAAATTGTTTTGGGTAGCGAATTTCTCCTTTAATAAAAGGAAAGTTGTTTAATTGTTTAGGAGATATTTGTTTATTTTTACTGTTATTATGAGGATTATAACCAACTTCTATTATTTTCTTTTGAATGTCAAAATTTCTCTCAGGAGAGTCAAAGCGAATAATCGTATTCTTGTCGATGAATTGATTGATTAAGCTAGGATTATCGATAATTCGATCGTAGGTAATGAGATTTTTGAGGGTAAGATTTCGTTTATTTATGGCTTCTTTAAATAACTTGATTCTTTTGTTTTCTGCACTACCGACAGCAATTATTTCCATTGTATAGATGTATTTGATTACTACTCTAATGCTCCTTCAAAGTATTCGTATTTAAAACTATAATCATCATAATATTTGTATGTGTCTGAATCTATGTTTTTTAATACTGAAATTTTGTCCAATAGTTCATCTTGAAGTGTTGTTAGCTTGTCTTTAAGCTCATCAACTTCATCTCGAACATCACTAGGCTCAAGCCCTTCATCTATATAATCATAAGAGCCCCTATCATAATACTCTTGAATTTCACCAGCGATCGATTCTATCTCCTCAACTATATTATCCAATTCATCTTTATCTATTAAATAAGCAACGTCTAAATCAGTACCGTCTAAATCAGCACCTACTAAATTAGCACCGTCTAAATTAGCACCGTCTAAATCAGCATCTTCTAAATCAGCATCTTCTAAATTAGCATCTTCTAAATTAGCACTTTTTAGATTAGCACTTTTTAGATTAGCACTTTTTAGATTAGCACTTTTTAGATTAGTACCTTCTAAATCAGCATCTTCTAAATTAGCACCGTTTAGATTAGCACCGTTTAGATTAGCACCGTTTAGATTAGTACCTTCTAAATCAGCACCTTTTAAATCAGCACCTTTTAAATCAACACCTTTTAAATCAGCACCTTTTAAATCAGCACCTTTTAAATCAGCACCTTTTAAATCAGCACCTCTTAAATTAGCACCTCTTCAGATTAGCACTTTTTAAATAAAAATCAGCACCTTTTAAATCAGCACCTTCTAAATTAGCACCTTCTAAATTAGCACCGTCTAAATCAGCACTTTTTAGATTAGCACCGTTTAGATTAGTACCTTTTAAATCAGCACCTTCTAAATTAGTACCTTCTAAATCAGCACCTTCTAAATTAGCACCTTCTAAATTAGCCCATCTTAGACTAGCAACTATTAAATTGGCACCTGTTAGATTAGCACTTTCTAAATTAGCACCGTTTAGATTAGCACCTTTTAAATTAGCACCGTCTAAATCAGCACTTTTTAAATCAGCATCGTCTAAATCAGCACTTTTTAAATCAGCACTTTTTAGATTAGCATCTATTAAATTAGCACCTGTTAGATTAGCACCTCTTAGATTGGCATTTTCTAAATCAGCACCTTCTAGTCGAGTAGTTTTGAAGAGATAATTAGTATTTCTTAATAAATTAGCACCTGTTAGATAAGCACCGTTTAGATTGGCATTTTTTAAATCAGCACCTACTAAATGAACACCGTTTAGATTAGCACCGTTTAGATTAGCACCTACTAAATGAACATCTTCTAAATTAGCATCTTTTAAATTAGCACCTTCTAAATTAGCACCGTCTAAATTAGCACCTTCTAAATTAGCATTTTCTAAATTAATATATGACCAATTTAAAAATATTGAAACATCAATCTTATCTTCATCAAATATTTTTCTTAATTGATACCATTTATATGTATGCACATCTAAATTGAGTAAATTTTGTTGCAAAAACTCAAAGTATAAATTTTTATCTTTTTCTTGCCAATTACTGTGTAAATGAATTGCTTTAATGATTGATTCTTCTTGGCATTTTTCTTCCAGAATATTTAATGTCGATTTACTAACTGAAGGGTTTTCTACAATAGCTTGATATAGATTATTTTTGTTGTTCTCTATCGTCCACTCAATTAAATTTATTGGCACATTTGGATTTTTAAGCAAACTTTGTAAGGATTCAAAAGGAATTTTAGAATATAAAACTTCATAATCTAGATAATCGAGCCAAGATTGGAGGTTAGTATTGCGTAAAAACTCTTCGGGAAATTCTTGTACTAACTGAAATAATATTTTTTGAGTTAACGCCTTAACTGAGGTTTTGTTATTTGCCGTGACTAGGCGACGAGTCTCTTTATCTTCACTTTGGGCTAATTCTTTGAGTCTTTTATAGGATGTTTTTTCAGAAGATGCTTCTTCTCTCGCTTTTAATGTATCTCCTGTCTGGGAAAGGGATAAATTATTCTGTTCAGACATTTTCTTTGTTCAGTATTTTTTGCTTTAAGTCTAATTCATAATATCTACAGTCAAGACTACTTTTAGTAGATAGTTTCTATGTAAAAATTTTCCATTAAATTAATATGGTGAACGTACACCCCATTATTTTAGCAATAAGAGTCAAAAAAACAGGTTTGTACTAGGTTTTAATTTTAATACTTATTTTACGTAATCGCCGATCTAAACTACGATGGTCAATGTTTAGAGTGAATTTCTTTAAACTACCGTCCTTCTAGCTGATTTTATTCTCATTAATATTAAGCACGATCGTCTTAAAAAATAATCTTTGACCTTTACCGTTGTCTCGGTGATAAGATAGCACTCGTTTTTGACGGGCAGAATAATTTAAAAGAAAGATTCCTTCATGGTGTCACAGTTAACCAAGTGATTGCGGTTGAAAACGCACAAGGTAAGATTAATTGGGTTTTAGCTGACAATTAAGGTTTGGTTCGTTATTTTTTAGATAATGATGGTAATATCATCAATTTTACTACATACGATGCTTTTGGTGAGGTAACTTCTGAGAGTCATCCATCTATTGATGAGCCTGTTATGAGTGGCTAACGATCGATGCCTCCCATTGTAAAGTACATCCTCATCCTGCAGGAGCAAAGCGGTGATAACCCGCTGACGGAAGCCGAAGACGCAGGGGAATGTTCACCAAGAAAAGAAGGCTGACCAAAACACCGAACGCACACCAAGACAAGGCGGAAATCAAGACATGAAGCGTACCAGTTCATTCTTAGCCGCCGTACAGATAAGATGTATCGAGTTATGGAGTAAAATAATTTGACGACACTATCTAAAAACATTAATTAGTATAGAAAAACAAGCAAAGTTATAGTAATTTTAATTAAGATTGAGACAATATTAATTATCTCTAAAACTTAAATCTTTATCCCGCCTTGGGTATGAATTACAAGGCTAATAGATACCGTTTAATAAATTAAACTCAAATTTATCTCGAAAATTGTCTCATCATTATTTTAAACGACTATAAAATTAAGATAGTGATGAGTTAGTTATGAATAATAAATATATCGCAACAGTACACAAAGATAAAGACAGTGACTATGGAGTTCAATTTTACGATTTTCCTGGTTGTATTAGTGCAGGAGAGACGATCGAAGAAGCTCAAATAATGGCAACAGAAGCCTTAAATGGGCATATTGAATTAATAATTGAAGATGGAGATTTTATTCCTAATCCTTCTTCTTTAGAAGTTATTATTAGTGATGACGATCATCAAGATGCGATTGCATTTTTAATAGTTAATGTCTCAATAAATATCACAACCAGTAATTTAGTTTTTAATTAAAGTACAACGCTAGTTAAACTTAATTAAATAATGAAATAAAGAATAAATAGAAAATCAAACCTTATGACTTTAAAACAGCAACTTATTGAGGAAATAGAAGAAATACCTGAGTCTCTAGTTTCCCAACTTCTTGATTACGTTTTGTTTATCAAAGCAAGATATGTAGAAGAAGATATTACTTTAGAAGAAAAAATGAGTATATCACAATCTCTCAAAGATTATGAAGCAGGAGATTACCTAACTTTAGAAGAATATGAAGCGAATCAACAATGAGTTATAGAATTATTATTCCTAAACTTGTTCAAAAACAACTAAATAATCTTCCACAGAAAGAAAAAAACAGAATTATTGAAGCGATCAAACTTTTAGCTAATCAACCTCGCCCCAATGGAGTAAAAAAAGCTCAAAGGTTACGAGCAAACTTATCGAATTAGAGTCGGAAACTATCGTGTGATTTATCAAATTAAAGATGAAGAAACGATCGTACTTATTGTAAGTGCTGTACATCGTAAAGATGCTTATTAAAATGAATGAAAAGTAAAGAAATAATCAAAAAACTAGAACAAGATGGATAGTATTTAGTAAAAATAACAGGTAGTCATCATCATTTTAAGCATTCTGTGAAAAGTGGAAAAGTGACAGTAGTTCACCCTAAAAAGATATTCCTTTAAAAACATTAATTAGTATAGAAAAATAAGCACGGTTAAAATTAAGATAGTGATGAGTTAGTTATGAATAATAAATATATCGCAACAGTACACAAAGACAAAGACAGTGACTACGGTGTACAATTTTATGACTTCCCTGGTTGTATTAGTGCAGGAGAGACGATCGAAGAAGCTCAAATAATGGCAACAGAAGCCCTAAACGGACATATTGATTTAATAATTGAAGATGGAGATTTTATTCCTAATCCTTCTTCTTTAGAAGTTATTATTAGTGATGACAATCATCAAGATGCGCTCACCAAAGGTGCGACTACGTCGAATCGCATTTTTAATTAGTTAACGTAGAAACCAATATTACAACGAGTAATTTAGTTTTCAATTAAAGTACAACGCTAGTTAAACTTAATTAGCAAGAGAAAAGTTATACTATGTACATACATTGTTAGGAAACTTGGGATAAAATAATTATGAGTAAAACTACAACGATCGGTGTTAGAGTAGATCCCAAACTCAAAGAATCAGTTGAAGAAGTATTAGCTAGTTTAGGATTAACAACTTCACAGGCGATTAATCTTTACTTTCATCAAATTTTAATCAATGATGGTATTCCATTTCCGATCCAAAGAAAAAGCTATAATCAAATAACTATTGATACTTTGAATGAAGATTTGAGCGATGCAAAAAAAATATAATTCGATCGATGATTTATATGATGAATTAAATATTGAGCCATAAGACAAATTCAGGTTTCAAATCAGTTTAAAAAAGATCTTAAAATTGACAACTAACTTATACTAAGATTAAAAATATGGAAATTTTAGTCGAATCAACCAAAGCATTTGAAAAAGATATTACTAATTTTACTAAAAAAGAAAAAACTAAGATTATAGAAAAAACAAATTATTATATAAGTTTATTATCTAATAATCGGCAAAGGTTTTATCAAAAGGTTTATCAAATTCCCTTAAATTTATCTAATTTATCTGATGATGAATCTTCTTTGTATATTATGAACATAAATCAAGATTTAAGGGTAATATTTGCAATAGATGAAGATCCTATTTTTGAACAAAGAATTTTTACTTTTTTTCGAGTTGTTAAAAGAGTAAATTTAGAAAATATATATAGAGGTATAGCACAGTCACTATATCAAGATTTTTTACAAGAGAGAAAAGAAATTTTAGAAACTGTTTAAATTTTGAAAATGGCTCAATTTATTAATCTAAAAGATGAATATGGTATTATCTATGAAGCAATAAAGATTTTGCCGAGTAATGAACTTAAACTATCTTTTTTAGAAGCATTAGCAGAATTAGAAGATAAAAATTGTCATCAACAGAGAAAATTTCCGAAAACGAGATTACATAAAATTAGAGGCATTAAAAAAGCTATTTATCGTGCTGACATGAATTTGTCCGAAATATTGTTATCATTAAATCTACTAGGATTTCTCTTTCACAATGTTTTAGAATTAGTGAATGTTAACTATCAAAAAATTAGAGACAAATTAGTGAGGAGAAAAACATTTTTTAATGATATAAGAGCGTTATTGAAATATATATGGTTTGAAAGTTGGCAGGATTTATTCATATTTGTACTAACGGAAGGAGAAGAAAGAAAGTTAATCAACACAAGTTAAAAAGAGAAAAAATAAACAGTAAAGGTAAGTTGATTTTGAAGTAATGAATATCACAGAAAGAAGCCTAATTTTTATCAAGCAAGAAAATTAGGTCTAGTTTGTGATGACTATTTTTTTGAAGTGCTGATGTAATATAACAAAGAAAAGAAAAATCAGAACTGATAATCGTCTAATTTAGATTTAATTATGAATATTTACAATATAATTATTGTTGTGTTACATATATTCTTCTTCAAAATGAGAATTGCTGTGCTGATATTGATAAAACTTCTGGTTGACGGATTCATATTCAATATATTGATGGTGAACTTCATTTAAAAGATATTATTCCACGACAAAAACATGATGATGTAACCCAAGTTATCAAATCAAAAAAAAGAAGATATGAATAATATTAAAGTGTAGAAATATAGCGTTTCCCATCTTTATGAGGTACAGTTTATATTTACAAGTCCCCAGACATAAAAGCGAAGCATCTGCTTATCTTCCCCCGAACGCGCGGGGGATAGAGGGGGATAGGGATTTAGCGGGGGATCGATCTGTACTTCATCGTGCTAATAATTGCTATAAGCTTTAATATTAGTTTTTAAAAAATACATCAAATTATCATACCTTATAAATATTTGTACAAAATAATTACGATGTTTTTTGTAGGGGTGCAAGTGGTCATTGGACGAAGAGGTTTCTATCACGCAATGGATAATCGACCAAGAAGGGAACGATCACTCCTGACACCGAAGCCTGACTAAGACGGTTTGCACCCTTTATAAGCGTAATAATTACTAAAGAATATTCAACCCGTACATAATTCAATTTATTCTAAACATCGATCGTTTTGGCTTTACCATTAGTTGCAGATAAAGATTTCCCTTCATTAAACACACAGGTAAATCAAACCAAAAAGTAGTACCAACACCAACTTTACTTTTCAAATTAACACGAGTATTGTGTTTATCAGCAATATTTTTGACGATCGATAAACCTAACCCTGTACCTTCTAATGTATGTACTCTATTTTCGACTCTGAAGAAACGATCGAAGATAGCTTGTTGATCTTCTGGTGCAATACCAATCCCAGTATCAATAATTTCTACTCTAACATGAGAATTGCGTTGTTCATCTTCTGGATCAATTTTAACAGCATAAGTCTTAATCGTTACCTGCCCACTTTCTAGGGTAAATTTCATCGCATTACCAACTAGATTAATCAATACCTGTAATAAAAGATCGTAATTACCCCAAACAGGTGGCAAATCAGCTTCTATATCTTGGATTAATTCAATTTGTTTATCCTTAGCGTTGAGTTGATATGTTCTTAAAGTTTGTTCAATCGGTTGGGCTAAATCTAACGCCGAAAACTGATAACTACGACTAGATTCCAAACGAGATAAGTCTAACACATCATTAACCAAACGAGTTAACCTGTCGGTTTCATTACTAGCTGTTTGTAAAAACTCCAACTTCTCCGCTTCAGTTAAATCATCACCATATTCAAATAAGGTTTCAATAAAAGACTTGATATTAAATAAAGGAGTACGCAATTCATGAGATACATTACTAATAAACTGACTTTTCGCCTCGTTTAATTCTGTTTCTTTGGTGATATCTTGAACAGTAATTACAATACCTTTAATCTGTTCCTGATTTTTATCTAATACCTGAGTAAGTAACACCCTAAAAGTATGTTGCTCCTGAGATTTTTTAGTCAAACTAATAGTAAACTCTCCTCTGGTGGGCAAAATCTCATTACTATCTTCTTCTTCAGTATTTTCGCCTTCGGAGATATCTTTTAATGGTTGTTGTAACTGCCCTGTAACTTCTCTGGGTATGTATTCTAATAAATCTTCGCCGATGATATGTGTCTCTTCCCAATCAAACATTCTGCGAGCGGTAGGATTAACTAAAACCATCTTTAATTGCGAATCGAGCAAAATTGCACCATCAGCGATAGTAGCCACTAGAGTTTCTAATTTCGCTTTTTCTGCGGTTAATTCTTCAATATTTTGAGCTTCATATTTTTCTAATTTTTCTGCCATTTCGTTAAAACTTAAGATTAATTCTCCTAACTCACCACCAAGAGGGAGATTAATCCTTTGTTTGAAATTTCCTGCGGCGATATTTTGGACTCCTGTCAATAACTCTTTAATCGGTTGAGTAATAGTTAAAGCATTAAATACACCACCTAAAATTACCATAGCCCAGATAGAAATAAAAACAGCGATCGTCACATCACGAGTTAAATTAGAAGAAGCGACAACGGTAGGATTAGGATTAATTCCAATGGCTAATACTCCTAAATAAGTATTTTTGTCAAACATCGGTACAAACACATCGGTAATAATTCCTGCAGGGTTAAGATGTTGTCTGACGATCGGTTTGTTTACTTTAGCATTATAATCTTCTGGTAATTGTAATTTACTTTCTAAACTAAGAGAATTAGCAATTTCGTTGTGAGAAAAAGGAATCCCAAATAAAATATTTCCAGTTTCATCTGCATAAATGATATAACGAACGCTAGAAGTACTATTAAAAAAACGTCCTGAAAATTTGGCAACTCCAGAAAGATCATTTTCAGCAACTAACGGTGCAACATTACTCGCTACTAAGATTCCTAAATCTTTACCAAAACGAGTATCATTCATTTGGGCATCTTGTTGAATCGAATTGACCGCCCAAAATGTTAAACTACTCATAACTAAAGATACTACTAATGTA
Organism: uncultured cyanobacterium; assembly: GCA_963710605.1. GTDB lineage: Bacteria > Cyanobacteriota > Cyanobacteriia > Cyanobacteriales > Cyanobacteriaceae > JAALKG01. The sequence goes on along the minus strand of CAVQBA010000004.1, from coordinate 45,172 downwards.
GCGATCGCCATGAGTTTTGTTTGTAATGTAAATTCTGACCACCAACGGGCGATAATTTCTTTAAATAGTTGCACCTGAGTTACTCAATAAAATTAGAATTCTTAACCAGTTTATAGCAAAAATCTTAATTTTTAAGAGAATAAAACTAATAAATGAGTTTATGAGTTATTACTTTTCGCTTTTCATCTATTTTAATTATACGGGAAACATTAGTGTATTAATTGGTACTTGGTTATTAATTATTGACTAATAAATATTTTCGATCAAAGTTTAACAATTAATAATTGACAATTAACAACAAAGCCTTTTATACTTTTTTTAATCTATCACCAAAAACTATTAACTATTAATCGATCAAGTATGATAAAAAGAAATAGTTTAGTTTTTTCTCTTCATGAAATTTAATCGTACAACTATTAGTCTGGTTGTTTTCTCTGTAGGATTATCTGTCATTGTTTATCTAGCTCAAATCAAACCACAAGGATTTAATTTAGACTCTAAAACAGAGCAAGAAATCGCCAACCCGAAAATATTTTCTTTTACGACTGAAGATATTCAACAAATAACTATTTATACTAACCAAGAAACGATCGTTTTCGATCGAGAAGATACCGACAAGTCTCCTTGGTTGATGATACAACCACAAAAGTTAGTCGCTAGTGATGGGGCAATTTCTTTTTTAGTTAATTTATTTCCTCAAGCTCAAAACAAAGTAGAATTACCGGCAACTGAAGACAAAAAGCAAGAATATGGTTTGTTAGATTCCACAGACAAAATTGAATTGACTTTAACTAATAACGATCGATATACTATTATTCTAGGTAATCCTAACTTTGATGATAGTCAAATTTATGCGCAAGTAATTTTCCCGAATCAAATGCAAAAACAAACTAGTATATTTTTAGTTTCAAAAAGTTTTCGTTACGCCATTGAAAGAGATTTTGAACAATGGAAAAAATCACCATTCGATAGTTAAATTATTTAATATCCTATCTTTATTTATAGTTTTGTCTTTTAACTATCAACCATTAACACGGTTCTGTAGTAGGATCGCACATAGTATCTGAATTTTCCCCTACACCAGAAATAGGAGTGATATTATAATTATAAAAAATATTACCTGTTATTTTATTGAAGACAATTACGTTACCACTATAAGGATTTAAAGTAACATTCACCTGTTTATCGCTACCGACAAATAAATCACCTGAAACACGTTTTAATTTACCATAAAAACGAAAATCACCTTCTGTTATCTCAATATCAATATTTTGAAAATCTTGGACATTAGTATATGTTTTTGGTTGCTCTATTTGTGAGTTATTAGATTGATTATTATCCCAATAAATATAAATAGATTCACGTTGTGTTGTTAAAACTAATCCTTGCTCACCATTATTTTGACGTATAACTCGATCGCCATTTCCATCTTCATAAGCGTTCGGTTGAATGGGATATGCAGGCACAAAACTATAATCCGTACCATCACTTTTAGTTAAGCCGATGAATCCTTGTCTTTGGAAAAAATCACAAACATCTGACTCTCTAATATTTTCTTCTCCTCGAATATAAAAATCACAACGAACTTTTGCCATATCGGCTTTAGCTACTGAAAGATTAGCTAAACTAAAAGTAGTAAAAGTAGTACTAACCAAACTTAACCAAAGTATTTTTTTAGATAATTTTAGTAACATAATCTCTTTCTATTTCACTTAAATAATTATCACTTTCTATCTATATAAAGATACCATAAAAAACAATGAATAATAAAACTCTTGACTCTTAATTTACCCTCAAAATGCACACTGCATCGAGTAATACCTATTGTGTTTGGTAATATTATAATAGACGATCGAAGACTCAAGATAAATAATATAGTTGTTTGAATTAAGTTCGAGACAGTAAAAAATAGTAAAAGTAAGAACATAAAACCCGCCTTGCAATGAATCTTCATTAAGCTAATAGATACCGTTTAATAAATTAAACTCGAAGAAAATATACTAAAATTGTTTCATTCTTATTTGAATTAACTATAAATCTATCTCAAGGGTGACGATCGTTAACGTTATTTGTTAATATAAATCAATTAATAATGACGATCGTTTTGTTTTTCAATGGTTAAAATCAATAATAACAACTATCTTTATCTCTGCTTAATTAGTTATGTTATTGGTTTATTTTGTACTCAGCTTTTTAGTATCGAACAAAGTTTTTTATTTTTGACAATAATTGCGGTAATTACGATCTTTTCTTGTTTAATTATCCAAGTTAAAAAGATTTACTTTTTCAATTCTATTCATTGTCTTATAGTTGCCTTAATTATTGTTAGTGGATTTTATTATTGTCATTGGCGTTTACCCACTGTTGATAGTTTAGATATAACTCATCAGTTACCACTGAATCAATATCAACCTGAAAATATTACCGTTGAAGGGATAATTTTAACTAATCCTAGAATTAATCAAAAACAAAAAGCAAAATTCATTTTTCAAGCCCAACAATTACTTAAAGAAAATGAATTACCCATTGAAGTAACAGGAAAAATATATGTAACCGCACCCTTATTACAAGCAACCAATTTATATCCCTCAATGACGATTCGCCTAATGGGTAACTTATATCAACCGCAAAAGAGTCTTAATCCGGGGGGTTTTGATTTTGCCGATTATCTAAGTCGAGAAGGTATTTTTACTGGTTTGTCTGCTGATAGTGTTAATATTATTAATGATGGTAATCAACTCGATCGAATTTTAACTTTTTTACGACAACGTATTGTGCAAACTCATGTACGTTACTTAAAAGTACCACAAGGAAACTTAGTTAGCTCGATGGTTATCGGTAGTCGGGCGGTTGATTTAGATTTTGAATTGCAAAATAGTTTTCGTATCTGTGGGTTAGCCCACGTTTTAGCCGCTTCTGGATTTCATGTTTCTATTTTATTAGGGTTATTGTTATATCTAACTCGCAACCTTGCTTCTTCCCGTCGCTTGTTAGTAGTAACGTTTATTTTATTAATTTATGCTTCTGTAGCTGGTTTTTATCCTTCGATTCTTCGGGCTTGTTTGATGGGGGAGGCGGTGGTAATAGGGATGGTTTACGATCGTAAAGTTAATGTTTATGGTAGCTTACTTTTAGCAGGTGTTATTTTATTACTTATCAATCCTGTATGGATTACTGACTTAGGTTTTCAACTGAGTTTTTTAGCAACATTGGGTTTAATCGTTTCTTTACCTGCTATTGTTAATCGTCTTGATTGGTTTCCTCCGACTATAGCTAACTTGGTAGCTGTGCCTTTAGCGGCAACAATTTGGGTTTTACCGTTACAATGTTATGTTTTTAATTATGTCCCTATTTATAGTATTCTAACTAATCTTATCGCTACACCTTTTGTTTTAGTTATTACTATAGGCGGGTTTATTTCTGCTTTTATTGGTTTATTTATTACTCTTTTAGGTAGTGCGATCGCTTATATTTTGTTTATTCCCTTAACTATTTTAATTTGGATAGTTGAAATTAGTAATAATTTACCTTTTAGCTCTTTAGCTGTTGGTCAAATAAGTTTAGTTCAGTTATTAATAGTTTACTTTGTTTTTGGCTTAATTTGTATTAGTAGTAAAGCTCAAAAATATTGGTATTTTATAATGACTATTACCTTATCAGCGATCGTTATTCCTTTAATCTATCAGAAGCTAAATTTAGTTAAAATAACTGTATTAAATACTTCAACTACACCAACAATTATGGTTCAAAATCAGCAACAAAATACTGTGATTAATTTAGGTGATAAAGAAAATATTATGTTTAATATAATACCTTTTTTGAGGTATGAGGGAATTAATAACTTAAATTTAGTAGTAGAAAATCCAGAGGAAGAAAATTTAGAAATCGATCGTTTAACTCAATCAATAAAAGTCGATCGATTTATTACTCAAGGAGAAACTAATTTAAATTACTTAACTAAAAAAGAAGATAACTTATTACTAGAAATAAATCAGCAAAAATGGTTAATAGTAAATAACAGTAACAATAATTCTTTGACTAATAAAGATGAGATTGATGTATTAGTTTGGTTAGATAAAGAAAGAGATTACGAGGAAATTAAAAAAATAAATCCTCAAACTATTATTGTCAATTCAGTAATTACAAATAAAAAGTTTATCGAATATATAACTACACAAAATATTAAATTATTTTCAGTTAAAAATAATGCACTGCAATGGCAACCAGAAACAGGATTTAAGATTTATCAGAATTAATTTATAACCATTATTAGTATGACGAAGTACTTGCTCAATCCCCCTAAATCCCTATCCCCCTCTATCCCCCTTCGTAAGGGGGAAGATAAGCAGATGCTTCGCTTTTATGTCTGGGGACTTGCAAATATAAACTTTACCTCATAAGCATGAGAAACGCTATATACTTTATTCTCAAGATTAATCAATAGACATTTCCAACTCAGGTAAGATGTTTTCTCCTAATAAAATAGTCGGTATTTCAACTACTTCTACTACTTGCTTAGGGCGATAGATTTCTACTTGTTGTTGATGAGGATTGATTAACCAACCTAACTGTAATCCTGAATCTAAATACTCAATCATCTTTTCTTGTAATGGTTTTAATCGATCGGTTTTCGATCGTAATTCGATGACAAATTCTGGACAAATAGGTGGAAAACCTTCTTTTTGGGCTGGAGTTAAGTTATTCCATTTTTCGGCGGATACCCATGCTACATCAGGAGACCTGTCACCACCATTTGGTAAACTAAAAATAGTAGAAGAACTAAACACATATCCTAATTTACTTTGACGATTCCAAATGATGATATCACCAATTAAATTAGCTTCTTTTCTACCGCTTTCACCACCGACAGGAGATATAATAATTAATTTTCCTTGAGGATTTCTTTCTAGTTGTAACTCAGGATTTTTTAGGCAGATTTGATAAAATTGTTCTGTGGTTAGAGAGGTAATTGGTTCAAGATTTAAAACTGTATTCATCTTTATCTACCTCAATCGTACGATGATTCTATCTTCACATTCTAATCAACTTTATGAGTAAAAGGAGTGAAGATTAAACTCTTTTTTTTTAACGAGAGACAAAAAGTAATTAATTTTAACCTCACCCCCAACCCCTCTCCTGCGAGGAGAGGGGGGTTTTTTAAAAACTTAAGTAATCGCTCTTGGTATTTTTATTAGTATAAATAATCTTTCCTTTAGAGTTATGATTTATAGTAGTTTAAAATAACGATGATACAATTTTTTGGATTAAATTTGAGTTTAATTTATTAAACGGTGTCTATTAGCCTTGTAATTTATTGCAAGGCGGGGTAAATATTCTTGTTTTAGATATGATTAATACTGTCTCAATCTTAATTGAAATTACTATCGTTGAGATTACAAAAACATAATTGTCAATTATCTATTGTTATACGTCAATAACAGTAATCCAATCTTGATATTCTGGCACTTGATATTGATTGATTGCGGTTAACTTTTCTTTGAGTTTGAGAGTAATCTTATTATCTTCAGGTAAGTGATAATTTTCGATTTGTTTAACAGGAGTTACCTTAGCGGCTGTGCCACATAAAAAGACTTCATCGGCAATAAATAATTCAGTTTTATCTATTTCTCTTTCTTGTACTTCAATCCCCATATCTTGAGCGATCGTTTTTATACTACGACGAGTAATACCTTCTAGAATATCTTGATCGGTACCAGGAGTAATCAGTTTACCATCTCTGACCATAAAAATATTCATTCCCGTAGCTTCACAAACCTTACCCTTGGAATTCATTAAAATAGCTTCATCAAAACCACTATCAACGGCTTCAGTTTTAGCTAAGGCGGAAGTGATATAAGCACCACTAATTTTACCTCTAAGTGGCAAACTACGATCTTCTTGACGATACCACGAACTAATACGACAACTAACACCACCTGCGGCTAGATAGTCACCCATATTTAAACCATAAACAAAAAAGTTTTTCTCAATTTTGTGTAAACGAGGGGCAACACCTAAATCGGAAGTATAAACAAAAGGGCGGATGTAAAAATTTTGAGTTGGTTTATTTTTAGCGACAAAATCTTTGATGATATGCTCTATTTTATCTGCGGGTAAATCATAATGTAAATATTTAGCACTATTACTTAATCTTTGACAATGAAGATTTAAACGAAAAAGTAATACTTGTTGAGAATTGGCTGGGTTGATTGTACCTCTTAGCCCTCCAAATGCACCTGTACCATAGTGTAAAGCATGAGTAGCGATCGAAATAGTTGCTTCAGCGAAGGGGGTAAATTTGCCTTCAAAATAGGCTATAGGTAAAAAATCATTCATTATTTACAGTCTAATTGTCTTGCCAATAAAAAAGTAGTTACATAGGTCATTAAATCATACCATTAAAATTATAACAATTATTAGTTATTGAGCCGAATGGGAGGACGAACACCATAATAACGATAATTAAGGTAATCTTGCAAAATTAAATCGTGATCGAAACATAAATTTGAAGGAAGCTCCCAAAGGTGGAAAACTCCCACATTAAGAGCATCATCATCCGCTAATGGTTCTCCCCGTGCTTGAGCAATAAAAACCAGACTCAGGGTATGTTTACGGTCATCTCGATCGGGATTAGAATAGACTTGGAATTGTTCGATTAAATTAATATCTAAACTAATTTCTTCTTTTGCCTCTCGAATAGCACTAGCTTCCACGGCTTCACCATAATCAACAAAACCACCAGGTATTGCCCACCCTAAGGGTTCAAATTTTCTTTCTACTAAAATAATTGGGCGTGATGGTCGATCGATTAATTCGACGATTATATCAACCGTAGGGGCAGGATTACGATAGTTAGTCATAATGGATAATTAATAATTAATAATTAATAATTTAGGTTATTTGATAGTTACTTTGTTTAGTATCTTTAACCGAATATTTTTTATCTAATAAGACAAGGGTTAGGTGTAGAAATAGAAAGTACATTCAGCTTAATAATATTTTCAGTAATACTTTTCAAAACATTTATCTCAATACTATTACCAAATTGTTTGTAAGTAATATTAAAACGATCGTTGATAATAGAACGAGCGGGAAAACTCATAATAATTATGGCTAATCGCTTTATCTTTAATAACTGTCAATATCGATAATAATACGCCGAAATATTAAATTAATAGTGATAATATCAAGCAAGATAAATTATGACGATCGAAAAAAAATCATTATTAATTGTCAATTATCAATTATCCACTCCGAGCCTCTTTCGCCTAAACTCAAAGAAAAGCTAACAGCTTTACCTAAACGAGGACGATTTTTAGCTTCTAATATACCTACTTGTATTTGTCTGACAACATCCCAAGTATTGACTAATTGAGTGATATATTCTAGATGTTCGTAATATTGCTCTTTTGTATAATGAAAAGAATTTTGCTCAAGATACTTCCACATAACTTGAAAATAGATTTTGTCTTTGATGCGAATTATTTGTACATCATAAGAACAACCCCATTTGTTAAATATTAATTGTTGTAATTCTTCTGCCGTCATAAATATTAATTTAAGTAAAGATAGAGTACAAAGTTAAAGATCTAACCATACGATCGACAAATTTATCTTATGATCGTTATTAATGATTCTACAAAAGGTTCATTTTTTGCAATAATTAGATAATGACTTTGATTAACCTTGTTTAGCATAAAGGGTTATTAGTTAATTGTAAAACCATAATTACCCTATACAATTTAATAATTTAGATTACTTATGACAACACAAATTTCTTCTGGAAATAATGCTGATGTACCAGATATGGGCCGTCGTCAGTTCATGAATGTTCTGACTTTTGGTGCTGTTGGTGGTGTAGCTTTGGGTGCTTTATATCCCGTTGTTAGTTTTTTCATTCCTAAATCTACTGGTGGTGGCGGTGCTGGTATTGCCGCTAAAGACAAACTTGGTAACGATGTTTTAGCCAGTGAATTCGTTGCGGCTCGTCAACCAGGCGATCGTTCTTTAGCTCAAGGATTAAAAGGCGATCCTACCTACTTAATTGTTTCTGAGGATGAAGATATCGCTTCTTATGGTTTAAACGCTGTATGTACTCACTTAGGTTGTGTAGTACCTTGGAATACTTCTGAAGACAAGTTTATCTGTCCTTGTCACGGTTCACAATACAATAATGAAGGTAAAGTAGTTAGAGGACCTGCTCCTTTATCCTTAGCTTTAGTACATACCAATGTAGAAGCAGATAAAGTTTATTTAACTAACTGGGAAGAAACTGATTTCCGTACAGGTGAAAAACCTTGGTGGAGTTAAGTAGTTAGCACAACACATTTCATCAATCCTTAAATTAATTTCGCTCAAGAAAACAATATCTTGAGACTTGATTTCGTATAAATTGTAAATATCAATGAAAAATAAATCTTTTTTGACAAAAGTAATCGGTAAAATAAACAAAATAGTTTTAGTAGCGATTGTTTCTGTTTGCTTACTATTAGCTAGTGATATCGTCTTACCATCGTCGGCACAAGCATATCCTTTTTGGGCACAAGAAACTGCTCCAATGACTCCTCGTGAAGCAACTGGACGTATTGTCTGTGCTAACTGTCACTTAGCGGCTAAACCGGCAGAAGTTGAAATTCCTCAATCTGTCTTACCTGATAGTGTATTTGAAGCGATTGTTAAAATACCTTATGACCATGATGTACAACAAGTACAAGTTGATGGTTCAAGAGCGCCATTAAATGTTGGTGCTGTTTTGATGTTACCTGATGGCTTCCAAATTGCTCCAGACGATCGTATTCCTGATGAAATGAAGGAAAAAATCGAAGGAACTTACTATCAATCTTATCGTGATGGTAAAGAAAATTGGGTTCTTGTACTGACCATTACCTGGTGATAGTTATGAAGAGATTGTCTTCCCTGTATTATCCCCCGATCCTGCAACAAACCCAAATGTTAACTACGGTAAATTTTCTGTACACTTAGGTGCAAACAGAGGTAGAGGACAAGTTTATCCTACAGGACAACTTAGTAACAACAACTTATACAAATCGAACGCTACAGGTACAATTAGTAGTATCACCGAAGATGGTGCTGGTGGTTATGCAGTAACTATTACCGACGAAGCCGGTGAAGCTAATACAGTTGATATCCCCGTTGGACCTGAATTAATCGTAGCTCAAGGTCAAGAAATTGCAACTGGTGAAGCTTTAACTAACAATCCTAACGTCGGTGGTTTCGGACAAAAAGATACTGAAGTTGTCTTACAAAACCCTGCTCGTATTGCTGGTTTATTAGTATTGATTGCTGGTATTATGCTTTCTCAAATTCTTTTAGTATTAAAGAAAAAACAAATCGAGAAAGTTCAAGAAGCTGGTTTATACTACTAAATTTTGCTATTTAGTTAGTTTATCAAAATTATCTTTAAAAGTATCTTAATGAGTAATAAGTAATCTATTCTTATTGCTCATTATTTTTTTGATACTATCATCCGCCTCGAATTATCATTCTATAGCAACAAACAAGTCAGTTAGGACATTTCGATTGAGTCCCCCTCCTTATTAAGGAAGAGGGGCTTACAAGATTTGTTTAATAAATTAAACTATGTATTGGTTGAATAATTTTTAGTTTTATTGATTTGTTAAAAATAACCTGAGTTCGGAATAAAAAAGAAAAGTCATGAGTAATGAGTAATGAGCAATTAACCCGCCTTGAACTATCGTGCAAGGCTAACATCCTGTTCGTTCAATAAATTGAACTATCTATTAGTTAAATAATTTTTAATTTTATTGATTTATAGCGTTTCCCATACTTGTGAAGTACAGTTAGCGATCGACAAGTCCCCAGACATAAAAGCGAAGCATCTGCTTATCTTCCCCCGAACGCGCGGGGGATAGAGGGGGATAAGGATTTAGGGGGATCGATATGTACCTCGTAATGGTGATAATTGATTTATATCAACGCTTTAAATAAACAGTTATAAATAGGGTTTGTAGTAATGACTTTAGTCATTAAATTATTAATAATTAAAATAAAGTTGCGATAACATAAGTCTATTTTACGTTTAATTAAGTGGAGCTACTTATTCTTCTAAGATCGAGTTTAATTCATTAAACGGGTTTTTTAGCCATGAATGATAATTTATGGTTCGTGCGATTATTCTATTCAATTTAATTCAATTTACTTTTCTAATCGATCGGTTTTCTTATTTCCCTCTGCATTCAATTGACCATATTCATTTTTTAATTCTGTTAATTGTTGTTGTTGCTGATTAATAATTTCTACCATCTGTTGTAACGCAGTAGCTAAAATACCTAACTCATCTCCACGACTGGTAAACATAGCAAAATCTTCAGGAATAAAAATATTATTTTCTACCGCTGAAACAGCCGTGGCGGTAATGGTATAAAGTTCTTCTAAAGAGTCGGTATTTTGGCGATGATTTTCTTCTAAGGCATCCATAACTTGATTGTAACGGGTGGCAATATGTCCGACTTCGGTAAATGATTCTACAGGCACTCTAAGGGTTAAATCATTTGTTCTAGCTTGTATATCCATAACTTGGAATAATTCATAAGTATCTGTTTTAGCTAAATGTTCAGACATATTTAAACCAATTTCTTCATCTTCAGGAGATACTCTCAAGACTAAAAATCGATCGACTACTTTTAAGATTACCCATGTAGTGACGAATGCCCAAAGTAAAGCGATCGCAATTCCTAATAATTGTACTAAAAGCTGACTACCACGATTCAAACCATTATCAACTAAATCCAATTGCCCAAAAAGAGCGACACAAATTGTCCCCCAAACACCTGCACCACCATGCACTGCTACAGCATCTACTGCATCATCAATCCGATATTTGCGTAAAGCCAAAGAAACTAAATGAGTAAAAGCCGCCCCTGTCGCCCCGACAATAATAGCTAAGGAATTAGGAATAATATTGCAACCTGCGGTAATAGCTACCAAACCACCAATTGAACCATTAATCAATTCTTCTACTTCTATTCTGCCTGTTTTAATTGCCGATAAAATTATTGCCATCACCATACCGCCAATCCCCGACAAAATAGTATTTAAAATAATATGGGGAACTCGATCGTTAAATGCAAAAGTACTACCACCATTAAACCCTAGCCATCCAAACCACAATATTAACGCCCCTAAAACGGCAAAAGGTAAATTTGAACCTTGAATTTTATTCGCTTCTCCTGTGTCCGTGAATCTGCCCTTACGGCTACCAATCACCAACAATGTCGCCAAACTAACCCATGCACCGATACCATGAACGACAGTACTTCCTGCAAAATCAATAAATCCAAGTTGATTTAACCAACCATTGGTATTCCAGACCCAATGACCATAGAGAGGGTAGATAATACTCGATATTAGAATGATAATGATAAAATAGGCGACAAACTTCAAACGTTCGGCAACTGCTCCTGAAACGATCGTGGTAGCTGTTCCGCAAAACATAGCTTGATAAATAAAAAAAACGATCGCTTTGGGGTTATTATCAGCCGAAAGAAAAAAATTACTACTACCAATCCAACCTATCTGGGAAATGCCAAACATAATACCGTAACCGAATGCCCAAAAAAGGGTGACAGAAATACCAAAATCAGCGAGGTTTTTGATAGCGACGTTGATACTATTTTTCGATCGAGTTAAGCCAGATTCTAGACACATAAAGCCTGCTTGCATCAGAAAGACTAAACCCGAACAGATTAAAACCCAAAGCTCATCCATTATTGATATTTTTATTGATGATAACCCTGAAATTATCTCTCTAAATAAACCTTAATTTGGTAAGTTGATAACTTTTTGAATAAATCGATAATTAATTATCAAGTAAAATGATGATTCTCGCTTGTTTACTATATTGGGGGTATATAATAATGAATAGTTACCAAACACTTAAAGAATAAAAATCCCTGATTACTGTATCTTTAGTAATTAATTGAGCTTTATACTTATTAGCTAAAGCCACAATGACTCGATCGGCAGGATCTTGATGATTCCAATCTAAATTAATACTATCTATCCATAAATCCACGTCGATAGGAAGAACTTGAATTACATCAGAAAGTGAAAGAGTCTTGATATAAGTATCTATGTCAATTCCTAAATCCAACTTACCCTTTTTAACTTTAAGAGCGATTTCCCATAATGAAATAGAGGCAACTAAACCGTTTTTCTGTTCCTCCATAATATCACAAGTACTTTTAGCTGAAGCCGAAAGCAAATCGGGGTCTAAACTCCACCAGATTAAAGCACAAGTATCTAACACAATTGTCATAGATTGCTCCATTCTTCGGTAGTTGGAGTTGTTAAATCTTCATAATATTTTACTTTACCTCGTACAGAAGCAAATAATTCTGTTGTACTAAGATATTTTTGGGGATATTTAGAAACTTTAAATAAAGGTTTACCTTCATCTACGATAATAATTTCTTCATTACTTAGATTTAATGTATCTAAAAGTTCATCGATTTGAGCTTTGAATTGTTTTTTAGTTATCTCCATTTTTTTAGTAGTTGAGATGATTAATTAAATTATAAAAGCGATTGAGGTAATACGTCCTTTAAGAAAAGTAATTCGGTGTTTTCAGGAAAATCTCTATTTTCGTTATCGATGTTTTATTAGTCTTCAAATTGACTAAAACCAAGCTCAGCAGATTATTGACGATCTTGAAAAATATTATGTTGTTAAATCAGGAGCAAAATATGTACAATTTAGAATCAAGATTTAATAAAAGTTAACCTATAATAACGAGCGAATTGCGGTAAATCTTCTTGATGCCCTAACACAATCAAAGTATCTTGATTATTAAGTAAAAAAGTAGGGTGAGGATGACTAACTATCTCTCCATTTTTACGTCGTAAGGCAATAATAATAAATGCTCCTTTTCCTCTAATCTCTAATTCTCGAACTGTTTTACCAATCAAAGGAGAAGTTTCACTAACCGTTAATTCATCCATTGTTACCTCAATTTGATTTAATATATCATTGAGATAATTTTGTCCTTCTTTTTGCCCTAAAAAATCTAAAGTTGTCGGGCGAGTAATTAGATTAGCAATTCTTGAGCCACTAACTGCCGCAGGTAATATAACATGATTTGCTCCTGCGAGTTTTAATTTTTTTTCCGTGGAGGGTATTTCTCCTCTAGCCAAAATTAATAAGTCTTTATTTAATTCACGAGCGGTTAAGGTGATAAAAAGATTAGTGGCATCTGTGGGTAAAACGGTGACTAAAACCTTAGCTTTTTCGATGCCGACAGCAGTTAGCGTGTTTTCGTCGGTAGCATCGCCTAAATGAGTTAAATAGTCTTTGGTTTGAGCTAATTCGATACTTTCGCTATTGATCTCAATGATGACGAAACTTTGTTCTACTTCGGTTAGTTGTTGGGCTAATACTTGCCCGATATGTCCAAAACCGCAAATTATTATGTGATTATCAAGATGTTCGATCGATTTTTTCTGACGTTGAGCGGTAAATGCTCGATTGATTTCACCTTCTGTAATCATAGAAACAAAACCTCCTATACCATAAATAGCAGAAGATGTACCTGCTAGAATTACACCCATCGTAAAAATTTTCTGGGCGGGAGTTTCTAAAGGCTTAACTTCTCCATAACCGACACCAAAAATGGTAATCACTACCATATAAACTGATTCGAGTAATGTCCAACCGAACATCATATAACCAATGATAGCAACAACGATCGAGATAGCGAAAAATATGACTCCACTAAATACTCTTTTTAAAGATTCTGGCATATCTTCTGTTCGCAATTAACGAATATAGCAAATCTTCTACTTAATTAAACTCTATCTTAATGCGATAACATTACTTTCACCATTAATATTATCGGTAAATCTTTATTTTGAAAATCGGTATCAAAATCTTTTATATATTACTTTCAGTGATTACTTTTTTCGATTGAGAAATATATTTGTCAGTTTCTCGTAACCGCTGGCTAAGGAAACGACAAATTTCAAGAATAATATGAGGGCGTTGAGTGATTAAACTAATAAAACGTTTTTTTTCTAACTTAAGCAAAGTACAATCCTCGATCGCAATCGTACCATCCCAACGAGTAGCATTATCAAATAAAGCAATTTCACCAAAATATTGCCCTTCAGATAATACTCGAATTTCTTTTTCCTCGTCATCAATTTTTTTAACAATTCTGACTTTACCTTGAGCGATAATGTAAAGATATTCACCCCAGCTACCTTCAGTATAAATCACCTCATCGCTTAATACTTGTTGTTGCTCTAAGGCTTGATCAATCAAAAATAATTCATCTAAAGAAAGATTTTTAAATAAAGCCACATTTTTGAGTAAAAGTAATCGATTCATAGATAAATTATTGGGGGAAGTAAATGAAGTAGAATTGGGAAACATCTGCGAAGCGATCGATCGAACAATTTGATCGCTATCTTGGAGTAAGGTAGATGGTATCATCGCCAAAGCAGTTAACGCACCGATAGTTATCCATCGCTGTTTAGATTCTAATGCTTCTAATAGAACGTTATAACCTTTTTTCCTTAACCATTTTGGATTTACTTGTATCTCAGATTTAGTTAATTCAGGTTGAACTATTTTTTCGAGTAATGGCACTAAAGGTAAAACAAAACGACGATGACGTAAAGAAACTAACAACTCCACCGCATTAGCTAAGTCTTTTTGATTATTAGTAGTTAAAATTCGAGTGACTGCATCCACTGTACGAGAATAACCTAAACAAGATAATATGTCTAAGACTTGAGTAATTAAACGTTGATGAAAATCATTGATAGCGATCGCTAAAAGTTGCCAATGAGGATCATTTTGTGGTATTTGTTCTTGCCATTTTCGAGTACGATTAAGTTGTTCAAATTTGGGGGTAAGGTATTGAAATAAAATATCATTAGCTTGGCGAGTTTTGAATTGAGCAATTGCCCAGATAGCAGTATCAACAACTGGTTTTTGGTTAGAAGATAAATTTTCTTTCGCCACAGCTAATCCTTCTTGTCCATAGACAGTCAATGTTTTAGCTACTTGCCGACGTACTTGAGCCTGATTATCAACTAATCCTGTTTTGAGGTGAGGTAATATAATTGAATCAGGGTTACTCGCTAACAATTTAAACGCCGCTATTCTAACTTCAGGCTTTTCGTGAGTAATTTCTTGAAGTGCTAATTGCACTAAATCACGGTTATCGTTTGTCGTAATTGTACTCAATCCTTCTAATGCTTCTTGCTTTGTTTCTAGACTTGCTTGAGGTAATATTTCTTGAACAAACTCTAATAATTGGTGTTCAGATTTATCAAATTCTGGTGCATTGAAACCTGAGACAAATGATGAGAAAAATCCTTTTTTTGGTAATCCTAATTGTTTGGCAATCGGAGATAAATTCGATTGATAATTGGGGTGAGTATAAATAATGATGCGGATAATTGCTTTAATCGTTTCTTCACTTAAGGAAGATTCTTTGATTATTTTCCAAGCAGTAGTTATTGTCTCTTCACTAAAAAATCGATCGTTTTGGACGATTGCTACACCTGCTAAAATTTTAATTTGAGAATCGCTATCTTGTAGTAACAAGTTGATTCTATTTTTATCATCACTAAAATCATCTTGATTGATAATCAAAATTTCTAATGCCGTTGCCTTTAATACAGAGTTAGTAGAAGTATGTAGTAAATTGTTAAATATATCGATTGTTTCTTCTTCATTACTACTTTGGGAAAATAAACGGATAACTTCTTGACGTAAGGAAGATTCACCCGTTAATAACAGTTGTTCGACTTCGGGTAAAAATTGAACCTGATTATCTAGTTTACTCGCTAATTCTAAACCTTTAAGTTGCACATAACGATTGTCGCTACTTAATAATTCACGAATTGCAATATTTGATTGAGGAGGTAATTTCGTTTGTTGTAAAAGACTAAATTCATCAAGATAAATCGTATCACTACGAATCATATCCTCTAAACCTTGAGCATAATATTTACCCATCGGTAAACGAATTAATAACAAAATTATAGTCAAACCCATTGCTAACCAAGTAATTTGTATCAAACTCAAATAAAGATGACAAAACCACAATATCACCCCTGCTAAAGTTAAGCCCACAGAGTAAATAATACCGTCACTCAAAGTACGTACTCGCCCAATAAATTCTTGTGGAATACTATTGTAGTTTAACTGATGTACGGGAAGATTAACGGCTTTATAAAGTGCATCACCATTAAGCTGTAAAGTGATTCCTGTACCTAAACCAAAGTTTAAAAGTAATCCACAAAAACTCGCTAAAGTAGTGAGCGGATAAACAGTATTCATCTTAGCTACTCCTAACTTAGTTAGTAAAGGGCGAATGATGACATAAAGCACAATCACTTGCACCAAACTAATTACAATCCGCATCAAACCAAGAAAACTAGTTAATTCTTCTTCACTAAAATATTGACTATAAATATTAAACCAAAGAAATTCTGAGCTAATGTAGATGATGACTAACAAAAAACTACTACTTGCTAAGAATAAAACGATCGGGTAACGTTTAACTATCTCAGGAAAACTTTTTATTGATTCGATGATACCGATTTTAGGAGAAGTAGCAATATTATCTAAACGTCTTTGGGAGTTTTCTAGATAAATCAGTTGCCAAAAAGAGATGATAAAAACAATCGGCAAACAAAATAATAAATCTCTGGTTTTAAAATAATTAGATAAAACGATCGTTATACCGCCGCCTAACATCGTCCCTACAGCCTGAGCGATACCAAGATAGGGAGCATAACGTTTATACTCCAAACTCGTGAAATAATCGGTTAGAAGTCCCGGATAGAGGATATTATTATGGAAGTCCCATTGAAAGAAAACGGCAATTAAAAGAAGGTAATAAACCGCAGGATGATCAAAAGTGAGTAAAAATCTTAATCCTAAAATAATGAAGATAGAAATAATTAGGATATAACGGAATAATTGCGGACGACTGTAACGATCGATAATTTGTGAAAAAATAGCGTAAGCAGGAAAAGAACATAAACCAATTAAGATAAAGGCTAGAGGTAAATTTTGAGCACCTATATGAGTCACAAACAAAGAATTAGCAATCGCCATCGCAATTACACTATAAATCAAAACAGTAATCGCTAAAAACATTAATTGAGTTAAACGAGCGATTGGTTTGACTAACAGAGTTGAGACTTCCATTTTGATTTACACACTCTTTTAAGTATCAAGTTTAACAGAGGTAAAAAAAATTCGCTCAATAATTTTGATGTCGGTAATAATTTTACCTTGTGAGATAAGAGACACCGATTAAAAAACCGAGTAAACCGATGGTGGTTAAAAAGAAATGATTTAAAGATATTCCTTTTTTCTTCACCATGTTACGCATTGCTAATTTGACGTAACTATCTTTAACTTGCTCACCTGAAGATTCTTCTGTGGTGGTAGTTTCGTTCAACTCAGTGGTTTGAGTGACATTCGTTGTGTCGGTGACAGATTCAGTCATAATAATTAATAGTTAATAGTTAATAGTTGATAGAAGATGATTAATATATTGCTGTATTGTAGCCTAACAAATTATCGATCGATCGTGCATTAACAGCAAACAGTTAAGACAGTAAAAGATATATTTATTAATTGTTCAAAATTAATTGCTTATTAACTAATTTTTGACATTCATTTACTGGTTGTCGTTGTTTCATATGAGCGACTAATGCTAAATAAGTATCTTTATTTTCTTCGATAATAGTTTTAGCTTGTAAAATAGCTGTTCGTTGTTTGGTTTTGTATTGAGTAGAATTAAAACCAATATCGCCATAAAGACTACGAAATATATGTTTATCTTCTTCTCCACCTTTACTATCTTCGTAAATAGTTTTTTCAGCGGCGATACCTGCCATTAAGACTACACCAAAGCGATCGATCGTTTTGTTAAAATCTCTCATTTTTTGCGGTTTATCTTCTAAAAAACTAGTATCAAAAACCACCCCTCCAGAAGCCGAATTTTTGATATTCGCTCTAAATGCTTCCCAAGGAGTTAAAGTATAACCAGTAATCGGAATTTGATATAAATGGGCTAACAAAAAATGTCCTGCCTCGTGGTAAATAATTCGTTCTTTTTGCTCCTTAGAGGCAAATAAATTAACAAATAGATTAGTACCTTGATTTTCCCACGCTAGAGTATCGACAGTAATTAAACTCAAGGCGACAAAAGTTATGGTTGCAGGAATATAAGGAGAAATATGTAATATTGGACCACCTAAAACGGTTAAAGTAATGACAAAAATACTAATTGCCAATATATTCAAACCTGTATCGTCTTCATTCATGATAAATAGTTAATAGTTGATAGTTATTAAGAAAAAATAATTTTTATAATGGAGTATTAATCTTTATTTTAATCGATCGTCTTAGTTGAAAGAGAATAAAATAATGAGCCTAACAACTAATGATTAAGGTTCGAGAATTTGGGATTTTAACCTTCGCATTTGAGTTGAGTAATTATTAAAAGATGTCTATGAAATAAAATGAATTAAATAGTTTGAGTTCGATCGAGTTTAATTTATTAAACGTATTTTGTCAGCCCTCATTATGATAATTGATGGTGGGTAACAACTATTTTTAACTTTTAACTTTTAACTTTTAACTCTTAACTCTTAACTCTTAACTTTTAGGTGGGCAATGCCCACCCTACTATTCCCTATACCCTATTCCCTCTTACTTAAATTAAGCAAAACCTTCGATAACGGGATGGAAAAAGAAAGCTAAACTAATTACGGCATAAGTTGCGATGAGCAAAATACCTTCTAACCAATTAGAATTACCATCTGAGCTGATAGAATTAGCAATCAAAACTGAAACCCCTACTGCGACTAACTCAAAAGGATTAAAATTCAAATCCATTGGTTGCCCAATTATCCAACCAGCGATAACCAATACAGGAGCGACAAACAAAGCAATCTGCATACTTGAGCCTAATGCGACAGATACAGATAAATCCATTTTATCCTTCATTGCTACTGTAACAGCCGTTGCGTGTTCAGCGGCATTACCGATAATAGGTAACAGAATTACCCCTGTAAATAAAGCAGGTAAACCTAAATCGACGGTAGCGGCTTCTAAAGTATCAACTAATAATTCTGACTCGACTGCGACGGCTAAAGTCACGACAAGTAACACACCTACCCATAACCATATATTCGGTTTTTCTTGAGGAGATTCGCTTTCTTCTTCTGGTTCATTTTCAGCAACCCCAACATCATATAAATAAGAGTGGGTTTTCATCGAAAAAAGTAAAGTGGAGACATAAACAGTAATTAAAACGACTGCTACGGCAACCGAAAGAAGTTGTAAACTACTTTCATCAATACCTGTAGAAGTGTATTGTACTGCTGTCGGTAATAAAATAGCAATTACTGCCAAATTCATCACTGAAGCGTTTAAACGGGCGGCAGTAGGTTGGAAATTTTGTTCTTTGTAACGTAAACCACCTAAAAACATCGAAAATCCCATCACCAGTAATAAGTTACTGATAATTGAACCTGTGATAGTTGCTTTCACTACTTGTAATAAGCCACCTTTAAGAGCGATAAAAGCCAAAATCAATTCTGTGGCATTACCGAAAGTTGCATTAAGTAAGCCACCTAAATTTGGTCCTACAACTACAGCGATTTCCTCAGTAGCGGCACCCATAAATGCGGCTAATGGTACAATAGCCAAACCAGCCGTCAAAAAAATTACTCCGTCACTCCAACCGAGGAAATGCCCTGCCACTGAAATCGGAATAAATACTAGTAAAATACCAAAAATTAAGTTTTTACTCATCTGTTAAGATCTAAATTTCTAAAATACTAGTACTGATTATGACACAGATAATAAGTGAAGTCGGAATTCGGAATTCGGAAGTCGGAATTCGGACAAATAAAGAATAAACAAGAATGAAAAGAAGTTGAAAATTAATATTTAAGAGTTAAGATAGGCAAGAGGCACTCATGCAAAAGATATTATTAATTCTCAATTCTCTTACTGAACAATTCTCAATTATCTAACTTACCTCTAAAGTAAATTCTGCTTCATAAACTTCATTTGGAGGTAAAACAATTAATTTTTCTCCTGTATTAATACTGTTACGAGGAGAACTCCAAGGTTCAACACAAATGTAATTCTTTTCTTTCAGCATCCAAAAAACAAGAGTAGAAAAACAGTCACTATAAGTTAAGGTTACTTTTAAATCACGATCGTGGTCAGTAAAAGAAGCTTTTTGTGCTTTAACTTTAGTAAAGGCAATATCAATCTCATCGACATTATAATCTAGTTGACCATTAAAAGGATGTGTTTGCTCACCTGTTTTTGATTGATATTCTTCGGCGGGAAAATCTAAATCTATTTTATTTTTATCGCCACAAGCAAAATAAGGGTGGAAACCAAAAGATATTGGCATTTCTACTTGAGATTTATTTTCATATGACTGATTAATTATCAGTTTATTTCCTTGTATTTCGTAACTAAAAACTAGCTCAAATTCAAAAGGATATACTTCTAAAGTTTCTTCGTTACTTTTTAAACAAATAATCATTTTAGCTGATTCACCTGTTGATTGCCCTAATACTGTCCAAGGTAAATCTCTGGCAAAACCATGTTGTTTTAGGTTATATTTTTCTCCTTTATAATAAAAAATATTGTCAGGCAAATTACCACAAATAGGAAATAAAATTGGGATTCCACCCCTGACACTTAGATTAGGATTTTTAAATCTTTCTCTATCTAAATATAAAATATCTTGTCCTTCTAAACTCCATTTAGAGATAATTCCACCTTTTTCGGGGACGACTTCTAAACGAGCATTACTATTGAGATCTTTTAAAATATAAGTTAGGTATTCTTCTTGTGTAACGGCAATATTATACATAGTTAGTAATTAATAATTAATAATTAATAATTAATAATTAATATCTTTAAATACACAAAATATATATTTAAAAATATTGTTATTAATTAATTTAATAATATCTATAAAAGATAATTAAATTGTTTGTTTTAGCTGATTAAAATAGAATATAAATAATAAGTAGTTAAAGCACTACCAACAGGAACAGTAAAATTATCAATTCCGACTTGAGAAAAAGTTTCTAAAATTGTAGCAAAAATACCGACAACAAAAGCAATTATTAAATATTGCCAATGCCAAGGGTTAGCGAAAGACAAAATACCGATCGTAACCACAAAAGCCACTAAAGTCATGGTTAAAGAGCCTTCCCAGCTTTTTTTATTACCCCAAACCTGATAAGGATGTTTACCCCACCTTTGCCCGATTAATGCCGCCATACCATCTCCATAACTCATCACCAAAATACCAATCGCTGTAAATTGTTGGTTATCTGGTTGCCAAAACAAAGCTACCAAAATGCCAATACTCACAGCATAAAATAAAGTACCTAAACTTTTTCTACCGACACCATTAACACTAGGTAAAATCGGTAAAAAATAAGAAGTGATAGCGACTAAACTAGCAACTACAGAAGCCCCAATAATAACATCACCAGTAATCTTCAGCCACCAAGCTAAGAGGATGACATTACCTGTGCCTATGTGAACTATTTTACGGGTTAATTCGCCATCTAATTTTTGAAAACGGCTCAAAATTTCGGCGATTAACAATAACGTCACTAGATAAATAGCGACGCAACTAATTGGTATGAATTGATAATTTATAATTGACAATTGATAATTGATAATTGATAATAGCTTAGTTATTATAGTAATCGTCACTACTGTATCAGGTAATTTTAAAATATTAAACCTATACTTTTTTGATAGTTTAACCTTACCTTTTGTGAGTATGAAGATTGTCCTTTACTTTAATTGTTGATTGTTAATTGTTAATTGTCAATCGTTAATTGAATGGTTTGCTGTTGATTGAGAAACTGATGATGTTGGTGATGAGGATAAGTAAGTAAAAGGAATGGCTGTAATGATAGCCACACATAACCACCAGAGGGTATTAACTTGGGGGCGATACCAAACTGTATCGACTAATCCTTGGGTTGCTAAACCTGTAATCGATGCTAAAGATGCGATTACCCACATTACTTGTAAATTATTATGTATTTTATAATCTATCATTAATTTGATCGATCGTATTACTGTTGCCACGATGACGGCTAAAAATGAGAGAATACCTAAAATACCTGTTTCGAGGGCAATTTCGAGGAAGACACAATAAGCACTAAGGGCGGTAAATTTCGTTTGCATATAAAGAGGATACATTTGATTAAAAACTTCATTACCTGGCCCTATGCCAATTAAAGGATAGTCTTTAAGCATTTGTAAAATGGCAATCCAAACATTAATCCGAAAATTGTTACTACTATCTCCACGCCCGGCAAAAAGACTGATAACTCTAATTCTTAATGGCTCAACAAAAACAACTGCTGTGGCTAATAATACCAGAAAAGCAATAACTACGATCGGGATTAGCCATTTACGCCAAAAAGCAGATAAATATTCATTCCACCAATATTTAAAACAAAGTAAAAATACCACTCCTGTCATCACTAAAGCAATCCAACCACCACGACTATCAGTAAAGTAAACACAAGCAACATTGATGATTAAGGCAAATCCTGCCAATATTTTCTGACTAAGAGTTTGCCACAAAATCAACGCCGCTAAACTAAATGCGACTGCGGGTATTAAATAACTAGCGAGTAGATTAGGATTACCTAAATAACTATAAACTCTGGTATCATTAGCTAAAACAGAAGTAGGGTCAGTCCATGTAGCTAAAGGCTCAACACCAATAAATTCTTGTCTGATACCATAGGCACTGACGATTAAAGATACTAATAAATAAGTTGTGATTACCCAAGACAAATATCTGGGTTTTCTGAGGGTATGACTAGCTAAAGCAAAAAAGAGTAGGTAAAGCGTAAACTTGATTAAACCGGAAAAGGCTAATGCTTTGAAAGGTGAAAAAGCTGTTGCAACCACCGAGATAAGCCAATAAGCAAATAACCATAAATGAATCGAGGTGATTTGATTTGTTTTGACTTCGGTAATGGTTAATAATGCCCAAAAACTACCTCCAGCTAATAACAGAATCCCGACTAACGTGTTACTGGTAAAAGGGGCGGCAATGATTACTAAACAGATTAATACCGTACCGATAATATTGCTATAGTCTAACAGATAACTACTCGATCGCCACCTGGATAACAAACCAATCAATCTACCTAATAAACTACTTTTTCGCCAATAAACAAACGGTGTATTTTCCTTAGTAGAATATTTCACACCAGTCATACAATTTAATTATTGATATCCTAAAAAAATTTCTTAACTCATACTATCTCACGATCGTCTATTACGATCGGTAAATACAGATTGATAATCGATAATTGTAATCATTTCAATTAATACTGACACAATAATTATAATATTTCAGGTGAGTGTACAAAAATCGCCTTACAATAAATTGACAAGGCTAACTAAAGAGCGTTTAATAAATTAAACTTAAAGAAAAAAACTTAGATTTGTCTCATTGTTATGAGAAGATAACTGTATCTATGTCTAAAATCATAACCACAGAATATATCAATTAATTTTTTTTCGCTCAAAACTTACAAATTGTTATACAATTGTCACAAAATAACGTCACACATTTATCCTTCTAAATTTCCCAAGGCAGGGGAAACTTTTTTAAGCTACAGTTGTTTCAAATAACAATTAAGGGCAATTTTAGGTTTCAAATATGAGTTTAATTTATTAAACGGATTCTATTAGCCTTGCAATTTTAATTCAAGGCGGTTTTTGTACTTTCATTTAAAATATCATAATTATCGTGTCAGTCACGAGTTTCTATCAATATACTCACTGCTACTTACCTATTTGGTTTGAAAAATATTTTGCATCATTTTCTTCTCTAAACCGAGGGCGACTGTTTCTAATTCTGTTACCTCGGCATTTGATAAACGCCATCCTAATGCACCTAAATTATCTTTAGCTTGAGTCAGATTTTTCGCTCCTGGAATGGGAATTGTACCTTGACAAATACACCAGTTTATGGCTACTTTAGCGATCGTTTTTTCGTTTTCTTGAGCGATGACTTCTAGTGTTTGTAATAGAGGTTTTATTTTGGGTAATAATCCTTTAAATAATCCTTTTCTAGGGCCAGATGGTAAATTATTAATATCTTGATATTTTCCTGTTAGAATACCTAAAGTCAGAGGACTGTAAGCGATAATTTGAATACCTAACTCATTACACATTTGTTTTAAACCCAATTCATGGATACCATAGGTAGAAAGTAAAGAATACTGTATTTGCAAAGTACTAATTTTGACTCCTTCACTCTGAAAAAAGTCATATGCCTTTTGTAAGTTTTTCGGGCCATAATTAGATAAACCAATACCTTTAACTAATCCTTGTTGAGATAATTTAGCTAATCCTTTCCAAAATGGTTTTTCTTGCCAAGGTAAGTATTTCGCAGGAGACCAGTGCATTTGCACTAAGTCAACAGGTCGATCGAGTCTTGAAGCCGATTTTTGACAAGCGTTAATTATTGATTGAGGAGTTAAACGCCAAGGATAAACAGCTAACTTGGTGGCGATGGTAATATTTTGTTTGTTTTCTCCTTGATACTCATTGGCAAACTTACCTAACAAACTTTCACTACGTCCATTTAGTTTACCTGTGCCATAAGAATCTCCCGTGTCAAACCAAGTAACTCCATTAGCGACACAAAGGTTAAATACCTCTTGCAATTGTTCGTCCATTTGCGTGTCATAGCCCCACAGAAGACGATTACCCCATGCCCAAGTACCACACCCCATCGTAGAAAGAGATAACTGTTTTGATACTTTGATGTTGGTTTCGGTAAATGCCATAAAAGATAATTGAGAATTGAGAGAGTGCAAGAATTGAGAATTAATTAACAATCATTAATGTTGTAACTAATTATACATTTAGGAGACAATCGAATAATAAAATTAAAAAAATATTTTAAAAGCAAGTATTAAAAAGCAAAACTATAGCTAAGATATAGTTAATCAAAAATAGATCGTCTCATAAGCAATAAGTAGTAGGTAATTATAAAAAAGGATTAATTGTTAATTGTTAATTGTTAATTATCAATTGTTAGTCTTTGCTTTTAATTGTTGAATTTGTGTTTTTAATTGAGCAATATGTTTTTCTTGAGTCGTGATAGTTAATTGAGTAGTTATACGAGTTAACAACTCGGCTTTGCGAAAAGGTTTAGTTACATAATCAGCCGCACCTAATCTATAAGCTTCATTTAAATGACTTTCTTCTTGACTAGCGGTAAGAAAGATAATTGGTAAACTTTGATATTTTTCTTGAGATTTGATAATGTTGCACACTTCCAAACCGCTTATATCAGGCATCATTAAGTCGAGTAAAATTAAATCAGGAGTTAGTACTTTTAATCTTTCTAACGCATCTCTACCGCTCAAAGCCAGACTAGTTTGATACTCATTAGATTCAAGAATTATATTTAACAGCTTTAAATTTTGTTTTAAATCGTCAACGATTAAGATGACAATATCTCGAGGATTATATGATACTTGTTGATTCATTTGTTTTATTGCATATTTGGCTTAAGTATTTTAGTTAAAAATCATCAAAATCGTGATCCAAATCATGATTTTCAGCAAAAGTTGCTTCTATTGTTTGCCAGTTAATTTGACTAGTTGTCAAATCTTCGGTTACTTTACCTTGACTTAATAAGATAACTCTTTGAGCAAATTTACTTATCCATTTTAAATCATGATTAACCACCACGATCGAAATCTTTTGATTTATTGATAAATTAATCAACGTTTTTCTGAGCCAACTAGCTTTTTGAAAATCCAATGCCGATGTTGGTTCATCTAAAAGTAATATTTTAGGTTGCATTATAGCACCACGAGCGATCGCTATTAATTGTCTTTGTCCGACTGAAAATTCGCTTTCATGACGAGACAACCATGATTGAGGAATAGCAAAGATATCCAAACACCAAGATAATCGTTGTTGAATTTCTGTTTTAGATAAGTTTTGTAATTGAAGAGGATAAACTAAAGCTGATTGTATATCCATTCCTAGCAATTTTGATTCTTGAGGTACTAAGACTACTTTTTGTCTTAATTGTCGAGGCGGGGTTTGCTCAATTGATTTATTTTCCCACAAAAATTCTCCTTGATCGTGACTATGCAAATAATTTAACAATCTGAGTAAACTAGATTTGCCCGCACCACTCGCCCCAATAATACCAATTAATTCTTGAGTAGCGATTTTCAAACAAATATCATCAAGTAAAACTATGTTTGCGTTACTAGTTGTTAAACGAATATGTCTTAATTCTAAAATGGTTTGAGCCTCATGGATGCTAGTTTCTCTTATATAAATAGAAAGACTAATGTCTTTACTACGAATTTATGATTGACGAAGACACAATTCACGAAAATGATCACCTCGATGTTCAAAACTGCGATACTGATCAAAACTAGCACAAGCAGGAGAAAGTAATACGGCTTTAGCTTTATATTGGGGGGCTAGTTGTTTTGCTGTAGCGATCGCTTTTTCCATATCTTTGACGATTTTGTATTGCTGATAACCAATTTCTTCTAGTCTTTGGGCAAATACTTTCGCCGCATCACCAATTAACAAAACCAAGACACATTTTTGCTTAATTTTATTTAACCATGCTGTGTCATCACCTGTTTTAGGATCTCCTCCTGCAATGAGAATTACGGGAGAGGCAACTGAATTTAAACCAACTTCAGCGGCATCATAATTAGTGGCTTTACTATCATTAATATAATCGATACCATCGATCGTAGTGATTAATTCTAAACGATGTTTAACAACACTAAAAGAAGAAATAGTTTCAACAATCGCATTTTTGCTTACACCTGCGAGTCTTGCCGCACCTACAGCCATCAGAAGGTTTTGAATATTATGCTCACCTAACATTTTGAATAACGATATTGGAGCAATCAATTCTTTAAACGCAACAATCCAAGAGTCTTGAATATAAATACCTTTTTCTAAATCACCTAATAAATATTCTTTTCCTTTAACACTAGTCCAATGTACATTTTTCCACTTTAGAGGATTTGAACCCAGATTATTGTATAGATAAGTATCATCACCATTAAGTATTTTAAAATGAGAACGTTCTAATAAACTAGCTTTAATCTGGTGATAATTATCGATCGTTTTATGACGAGCAAGATGATCTGGTGTTAAAGTTGTCCATATACCAATACGAGGTGAAAGTTGTTGCGAGGATTCTATTTGATAACTACTTATTTCGGCAACTATCCACTCAGGAATATCATCAGCGACAGATAAAGCTAAATCTGAGGCGGCATAACCAATATTGCCACAAGCACTAACATTGATTCCTCCTGCTTTTAACATCGCTTCGATTAAAGCTGTGGTGGTTGTTTTACCATTAGTGCCTGTAATCGCAATCCAAGGAGATGATTGAAGGTAACGCCATGCTAATTCCATCTCGCCGATCGTTTCTATTCCCTGTTTTCTGGCTTCTAACAACGGCGGAATATCCCAAGGTACTCCCGGACTCACTACTATCAACTTCGGTTTGTCTTTTCCTTCTAGAGGGGGATTGTGACCTAATTTAACTACTATTCCTTCGGTGGCTAAATTTTGTTGTATTTTTTCTAATTCTGTCGATCGAGAACTATCATAAATAGTTACTGAGTGAGAATTTTGTTGTAATAATCTAGCCGCAGCAATCCCTGATTTTCCTAAGCCGATAATATGAGCTTTATCCATATATATTTAACAATTAACAATTAGTAATTAGCTTTAAAAGCAATTAATCATATTTCATCCTCGATTCTTTTTCTTTCTCCAAACTATTATCGATCAAGAATCGAGCGATTATTTGATTGTACTAGTTATTGGTTATTTGTTCTATTGTTACGCCATTTTTCTCTTGTTTGGCTGATTAGTTTTTTAAAGCGTAAATCTAAAGAAAAACCACGAGGTGTTTGAGTAATAATCGTACCGCTAAATCAATCGTGAAAAGACTGACTATATTCATCATCGCTTAAAGTAGCAATTCCATCAGCAATAATCGGGGCAAGACAAATTAACATCAATAGTAAATCAATAAAATTTATCTTCAAACCAATCATGGCTAAAAAGGAAACCACAGCTAAAGCACTTTCTCTTTTAGTTAAAGTAATTAGTGAAGGCAAACGACTAGATTTTAAATCAACTACTTTTAAATCCATTGCCCATCGCCCTAAACTTTGCCCTTTGTTTTTATCGACTACTGCCACTCGACAAATTAACCACAAAATTAGAAAAACGATAAATTCTAGAAACAAATTAGTAATTAACGAACTAATTAGCCAAACTAAGACAAAATCAATTAAAAAAGCATAGGCACGTCTTTCAAAAGGTGCTTTATTAGAACGACGATAGAGTAATTTTTCTGACTCAGACATAATCTTATTTCTTAAGCAAAGGGCAAACAATTGATCATACTTCGCCATCGCTTAGTCTAAATTGACAATGAAATTAACTATCAATTCTTATCTAAGATACGGGAATTATTTCTTTAATTTTTGTTTAGTATCTTTCCCCATCAAACCTTTTGTTAAGCATGGATAATTTCTATCTTACGACAAAAAAAGTTTTTTCTTTCTGCAAATGGTTGTTTTTCGATCGAATATAATTTTTCACAGAACATCCTTGTCGGACATTGTTGTAGTTTATCACAACAAGTACCAGAAATGGTAAATAACTCGATCGACAAATTATTAGAGATGGTAAAATTATTCATGCTACTTTACCTCAATATAAATGAGAATCAATTACTAAGAGATAACTTAATAATCTTTTCTGAAAATGTCTATTGTTAAGTAGCTTTACCTAAATAAAAGAAAGTTTGTAGTTACCCCCTTTAGGGGTATAAAAAGCTACTAATATAAGGGCAACCCGCCCTCACTAAGAACTTAAGCTTTTTGACGTTTAATTAATTGGGGCTACTTAAGATCAAATTATAATTACATCCAGATTGTTTTTTTTTGCCAAAATTGAGTATATGTAATAGTGTAGATCGTTTTTTTGACAAATTAATCAATCACAAAGGTTTTTTTCTGTGTAGTTTTTCAGACTATCTAAAAGAAAATCCCAAACACCTAACATAGAGTTGTACATAGTGTACGATTGTAGATTACTGTGTTTTAAAGATACGATCGTACCATCTTCCACCGACTCAAGAGTATAACAAATCGTCAAATAATTTTCAGGTATATTTTCAGTTTGATGATTATCGCTCCAATAACTATACTGAAATTGTTGGTTAGGTTCAAGAATTTCAATCTTGCCATAATCAGTAAACTCTTTACCCTCGTTTATTCCCTGACAAATTATTTCACCTCCAACTTGCCAATCAGTAATTACTTTTTCCAGAGGATAATATTGAATAATTTTCTTTGAATCAGTCAAAGCCTCAAACACTACATTTGCTGGTGCAGTAATTAAGACAGTTTTTTCAATTACCAAAGTTGACATCTAAAAATTTCGTTTTGTTTGTACTGTCTAATCTTATCAAATCAACTCTTTAGTTGAAATAGTAAACCCTTACTCTTATAAAGACGTTTGCACGCTTCATCATGACGAATTACTCATGAGGAATTACTCCTCACTCACTAAATGTTTAAGTTTCTTAACAAAATCGATTAAAATTGAAGGTATAAACTAGTTACCTCAAAAATAAGTTATTGATTGTGTCAATTAATAAGATAGAATTTAATACCGTTGAAGAAGCCTTAGCAGATATAAAAGCAGGTAAAGCGATTGTTGTAGTCGATGACGAGAATAGAGAAAATGAAGGAGACATAATATGTGCCGCTCAATTTGCTACTCCAGATATGATCAATTTTATGGCAGTAGATGCTAGAGGATTAATCTGTTTAGCAATGACAGGAGAAAGGCTAGATGAATTAGATTTACCATTGATGGTGACAAACAACACCGATAGTAATCAAACCGCTTTTACCGTTAGTATTGATGCGGCAAAACACCTCGGTGTAACTACAGGTATTTCAGCAGACGATCGAGCTAAAACAATTCAAGTATCAATTAACCCTAACACCAAACCTGAAGATTTAGCCCGTCCAGGGCATATTTTTCCTTTAAGAGCGAGAAAAGGTGGTGTTTTGAAAAGGGCAGGGCATACAGAAGCGGCGGTTGATTTGTCTCGTTTAGCTGGTTTATATCCCGCAGGAGTTATTTGCGAAATTCAAAATGCTGACGGGAGTATGGCACGTTTACCTCAGTTAGCCCAATATGCTAAAACTCATAACCTGAAATTAATCAATATTGCTGATTTGATTAGTTATCGTCTTAAATATGACGGTTTTGTTCATCGTGAAAGTATCTGTAATTTTCCTAGTCAATTTGGTGATTTTCAGATTTATGCTTATCGTAATACGATTAATAATAGCGAACATATTGCAGTTGTTAAAGGTAATATTGAAGATTTTGGTGAAAAACCTGTTATGGTAAGAATGCACTCAGAATGCTTAACAGGAGACGCTTTAGGCTCGTTACGTTGTGATTGTCGTATGCAACTACAAGCGGCGTTAAAAATGATTGAAAATGCTGGTTTAGGAGTTGTTGTTTATCTTCGTCAAGAAGGTAGAGGAATCGGCTTAGTCAATAAACTCAAAGCTTACACTCTTCAAGATAAAGGTTTTGATACAGTCGAGGCAAATGAAAAGTTAGGTTTTCCTGCTGATTTACGTGACTACGGTATGGGCGCACAAATGTTAAGTGATTTGGGTATTCACAAAATTCGTTTGATTACTAATAATCCTCGTAAGATAGCTGGTTTAAAAGGTTATGGCATCGAAATTGTCGAACGTTTGCCTTTATTTATCGAAGCTAATGATTATAATTCTAATTATCTAGCTACTAAAGCCGAAAAATTAGGTCATCTTTTATTACAAAGTTACTTGTGTACGATCGCAATTACATGGCAAAATAACATAACCACACCAACTCAAAGATACGAAAAACTAGAAAATATTCGTAAATTAGCCCGTAAAAACAATTTATTTTTACAAGAAGAAACACGCCCAGTTTCTATTGCTTTATTTGGGCAATCTGCCATGATTTTTCATCTTGGTTTTGATAAACCTGATTTAGTCGAATCTCATTGGTATAAAACGAATAATCATCCTTATTTAGATGCGACTTTGCAAATTATCGAACAGATTTCTCACGAAAGTGAATTAAAATCTTTACAGTTTTTAATCGCTGATGGTGAAGATCCAATGTTAGGATTACAAGTAAGCTTAGAAAGAGAACATATTTCTACTCAAATTACGATCGATAATCTTAAAGGTAAATTACAAACTCAAACAATTTATGTTTATGATTCAATCCCAGAAAAATGAATTAATCGTTAGTTATAAATTATCTTTGTAATTGCTTAGGTTGAAAAACTGATTTAGCCAGACTTAAAAAGTAACCACTACCACAGACAAGAATAATAGTTGCCCCTGAAGTTAAATTAAAGATATATGCTAACCACAAACCAATTAAAATAAATAGAATACTGATTAAGACACTCAAAATCATCATCTGTTTTATTTCCTTGACAAATTGATTGGCAACTGCCGAGGGTATTGTCATTAAAGCGATTACCATAATTAATCCGACTACTTGCATTACCATTACAACAGTTAATGCGATCGCACTAATCAGCATCAAATAAAGAGTTTGTACGGGTAAATTACGAGTTGTGGCAAAGACAGAATCAAAAGAAATCGCTAGTAATTCTTTATAAAAAAGACAGACTGCGGTAATAATAATAATATCTAAGACCAACATAATACTTAAATCAGAGCGAGTAACCGCCAAAATACTGCCAAATAAATAACTCATTAAGTTGGCTTTGTATCCTTGTGTTAAATCGATCGCTATGATACCTACACTCATCCCTATTGCCCACATTGTCCCGATAATAGTATCCGACCTTTCTGTCGTTTTTTGCTCCACTATACCCATGCCTAAGCCCGATAAAATGGCAAAAGCGATCGCACCAATTACAGGATTAAAACCTAAAAAATAACCTAATCCAATACCACCGTAAGCTGAGTGGGCAATACCACCTGTAATAAAAACAATCCGATTAACGACAACAAAAGTGCCGATAATACCACAGGCAATACTAACTAAAATACCAGCGGCGATCGCATTTTGGATAAATTCTAATTCTAAGATTGAAAAAAAAGACTCAACCACCACAATAGTTAAAATTATTAATTGTCAATTGTTTAAAGTAAGTTCTAATTCTCCTTCTACCTCTAGACGTTTATAATCATCAAGACGGAAGAATTTATCTTGTAGATTTTGAGCAATAGTAGCCGAAATCCAACCCATTTGTCTTAAAACGTGGATTGCGGTGGCATATTTAGCTCGTTTAGCACCATCTAAAGTTTTAATAGCTAAACCCATATTTTGACCGACATTACCAATACATTGTATGCCTTCTGCACCTGATTTGCTGACTAACATACCATCAGTCATAATCATTAATTCAGTATCAAATGCACCTTCCCCTGCGATCATATTTGGGTGATTTGTCATGGCACGAACGATTCTTTCTAAGTCAATACTATTACCGTTAGCTAATTTAGCGTATAAAGTCGCCATTTGTCGTAATTCTAAAACATAAGTAGGAGCACCGCAATTGTCTCTGGCTGTCATTATTTCCGCCGCAGGAGTTGATAATAATTCGGCTATTTTGTTTAATATTAGAGTTTGTACAGGATTCGATCGATGATAATAATTATCTAAATTCCAATTTCTTTTTTGACAAACAGCTAACATTCCTGCGTGTTTACCCGAACAATTATGTTGTAAATTACTGTCTTTTCCTTCTGGAGTAGGACATTTAAGATAAGTCGGTTCAATATCACTACGCCACAAAATATTAAATACTTGTCTGGCTTGTTCTATACTACCTCGATGAGAACTACAAATAATTGCTAAATCTTGATCATTTAGTTCAAATGTTTCCATCACTCCCGTTGTCGTTACCGCTAAAGCTTGAAATGGTTTCATTGCTGAGCGAATAAAAGAACAAGTTTCTGGATTACCGGCAACGGCTAAAACTCTACCTCGGTTATCAGCAACCACAACTTCTGATTGATGAATTGATTCGATAATTCCTTCTCTAAGGAGATTTATTTGTAAACGGGGATAAGTAGGGCGTTTTAATGTAGTCATTAATGATAATTGAAAATTATTAAGAAAATTGTTCGATTTTTTTTCAGGCTATTTATTGTCTAAAAAATAGGCAGATATTTAGTGAATACCAAAATTTTGATAATGAACGCCAGAGCAGTTAATAATTGTAATCAAAGAATAACCGATAACGATCGATATATTTCGATTGATATTGAAAGATTTATATCTAATTAAGTTTTCTTAAATAAAACATTTACTATCAATTATTCACTCTTAGCACTATCCATTGTTAATTGTTAATTGTTAATTGTTAATTATTTAAAGTGTTTCGATTAAACTACAAAGAATTAAATCGCTTACCATCAAGGTTATGAGGAATAAACTTATTTTTTGTAAACGTTTAATCATTGGTTCAACTTGATGTTTAAAAATGAGTTGATCTCGATAATAAAATTCTACAGGTTTTTCCCAAATCTGTCCGTCATACCAACTAGATTCTTCATAAACAATTTTAGTTTTAGTTAACCTGTCGCCAATATATGACCATCCTAAGTATAAACGAATTAGGGTAAAAGCTACGAACAATGAAGAGCCTAAAGCACTAGCTAATAAAAAAACAAATAACTTTTCTTCAGGTGGAAAACTAGCGGCGGAAATAGGGGCACAAATAAATAAACTCATCGCCCATATCCATGTTAGTTTACGGGCAAACTGCCATTTGTTTAAAGTTACCCACTTAAAAAACCATGATTCTTTTAATTCTTGATACTCATTGATGGGTTGTTGCTCGGTAGGTACAGGACAAAAAGTCTTAGTGGATTGATTCATAATAGCTAAAATCAATTATCAATTGCGGGATATAGTATTAATTGCTACCTAAAATGTTAGCAGAATACTTTGAGTATGATTTCTAATTTATTAATGATATAGGGCTTACAGGATAACGATGTAA
This sequence comes from uncultured cyanobacterium, assembly GCA_963710605.1. GTDB lineage: Bacteria > Cyanobacteriota > Cyanobacteriia > Cyanobacteriales > Cyanobacteriaceae > JAALKG01. The sequence goes on along the minus strand of CAVQBA010000004.1, from coordinate 10,980 downwards.
CAAAATCTTAATCTTAATTTTTAAAGCTTTTTATTGTGACAAGATTAACGATCGACATAGACGCATAATCTACCCCGAATTTGATAATTTAGGTAGATTACCAAAAAATCAAGAGTAATTACGCCCCGAATCACCCCCCTTACAAAGCAGGACTGAGATGTTCAAAGGAAGAAGAAAATAGCTAGAAGCTATTATTACTATACCATGTCGAGAGTGGTTATATGTGTTTTTATTTTAGAAAAAAACAGCTACATTTACGGCTATTTCTAACGTTGTATAAGTTACAAAATTTTACAATGAATCAGCCCTGCCTTACAAAGACTCCATTGATTGGCGTTATTAATTTTGGTGGTAGTCCTTTACCCTACTTCTAAAATTACCTTTGCACGAGTGCCCTTTGATTACGCAGTGTCTAGCTTTTAGTTCGATCGATACGCACTTTTAATTATTACTTATTATTTTCCAACCAACCTTTTAAATTTTCTAACGAATCAAAATCGAATCAAGCCTCACCTAAATCTGACAAATTATAAATTGAGCGAGTGGAGAATCTTAATTAACTAAATTAACACTTTATTTTGAGTTGATTGGTTATTACTCAAATCTTTTAATTCTTGCTGACGACAATAAATTTCACACGAATTATTCGGGCTTTCAATCAATTTAACTTTTTCTAATTCTACGCCTAAAAGTGCGATCGGTTCTTGTAATAATTGAACAATATAAACAGCAATATTCTCAGCAGTAGGTACAATTGAGGCAAAGTAAGGAATATCTTTATTTAAAAAAGTATGATCAAAAGGTTCAACTACATAATCCTCAATTACTTTTTCTAAGTCTCCCAAATCAACAATCATACCAGTACGATCGTCTATTTCACCTACTACAGATATTTCTAAATGATAATTATGCCCATGCCCATTCTCCCTAGCACATTTACCATAGATTTCGGTATTTTCTGCCAAACTTAATTCAGGTAAAGCCAAACGATGTGCCGCACTAAAATGTGTTTGTACTGATAAAGTTGCTTCCATATTATTTCCTCGGTAATTAACCCAAAGTTGATCGTGTTCGTATAATTTTATATCCACCAATTGTAGATGATTGCTTAATCGCTCCCAAATAGTTTTAGCGATACTTTCTGTTGTTGGTAAAATTTCGCTAAATTCAGCCCAAGTATCGTTGAGATAGCTGTAATCTAATTGGTTAGTTATTTCTTTTTTGATCACCTTTTTGACATCAGAAAGATTTTGCACCATACCATATTGATCTAATTCACCAATTAAAGATACATACAAAACATAATTATGTCCATGCCCTGGAAAACGACTATTAGCCCCAAAACGATTCCAGTTTTCTTCGGCTGACAATTCTGATAACCAATAACGGTGACTGGCACTAAATTTTGCTCGACGATTAACAACACATTTCATTGTAAATTTTTATTACTCAATCTCACCTATTTCTTTACTAATTTACCATTTTTAGAAAGAAGAATGGAAAGTGATTGCTACGGCTTCTCGTGATTGTGCAAGTAGCAGTAGAAAGATTTAGTTTAGACTAAGTATATGCGATCGCTCATGGACAAGGTAAACTATACCATTAGATTTTATATTGATGAATCAAACACTCACCACAACCCTAGCTTCACTATTTTCTTTTTGGGAGAAACTAGACCAGAAAAGCCAAACAGATACACTGATGAGAGGTCAATACATACGCTTGTTGGCAGGTCATTTTGTTTGTTTAGAAGGCGATCTATGCAATCATTTGCCATTAGTGATTTCTGGAAGCGTGCGGGTTTATAAAATAGGAGAAAGTGGTAGAGAAATTACTCTTTATCATTTAGAGCAAGGTGATAGCTGTATTCTGACAGCTTCTAGCATTATCAGTCAAAAAGTATTTCCTGCATTTGCCATTACTGAAACTGAAGTTGAGGCTTTTATTGTTCCTGCAAATAGCTTAAAAGAATGGGTAATGCACGACCCCATTTGGCAAGAATATATTTTTGGGTTACTCGCCCAACGGTTAGCTAATGTTATTGAAATAATTGAAGAGGTTACCTTTCAACGGCTGGATTGTCGAATTGCAACATATCTTTTAAAAAATAGCGATAGTAATCTAAATTTACGAATAACCCATGAGGCGATCGCACGAGAGTTAGGGAGTTCTAGAGAAGTAGTCAGTCGTATTCTCAAAACTTTTGAACGACAAGGATTATTATCTATCTCGCGAGGACTCATAGAACTAAAAAATCGGTCAGAAATTAGTAAAATCGCCCAAACATAAATATTTTTAATCTTAGAGCTTATGTGACTTTATCACAGAATACCTTACAGAAAATTGACTATCATTTTCATAGATAACTACTTTTCAATCCTATTAACTAAAAGAGGTAAAGATACTATGGAAGAAATCCCTTTAGAATGCCCTTCAATGTCACGCCGACAATTACTTAATTTTCTCACTGGTGCAGTTGTAGCAACTACCGCAGGTGGTGTACTTTATCCGATTGCAAAATTCTTTATTCCTCCAGCAGAAGGTAATGAAGATGGTGCCATTATTGCTAAAGATCGCTTAGGAAATCCGATTCCTGCCAGTCAGATTTTGGCAGAACCTATCCGAACTCGTGCTTTAGTAGCAGGATTAGCTGGAGAACCCACTTATTTAACGATCGTAGAAAAAGGTCAGCTAGAGACAATGGGGATTGTCGATAACTGTACCCATCTAGGTTGTACTTTTCCTTGGAATTCCAATGACAATCAATTTCAATGTCCCTGTCATGGTTCTCGTTATGCGGCTGATGGTTCTGTAGTCAAAGGTCCTGCACCTCTTCCCTTAAAGCTAGTGCGAGTCAAAGTAACAGACGATCGTATTTTGCTCTCACCTTGGACAGAAAACGACCCCCGTACGGGACAAAAACCTTGGTGGGTTTAGCTGGGTAGGGGATAACATGAGTAAAGTAAATTAGCTTAAGAGTAAAAACATCAATCTAAATCGAATAATTATGGAAAACGTCAACAAAATCAACAAAAACTTGGCTATAGCGACAGTACAACTATCAGCCCAACAATTGCAACAAGCCGCACAAGAAGGTTATAAATCGGTACTAAATTTGCAATCTCCTCAAGAAGAGGGATTTTTAGAAGACGAAGCAGAACGAGCAAAAACTGCGGGATTAGATTACATCAATATTCCTGTCAAACCCGATAGTATCAACAAAGAACTGGCAGATCGAGTACTTCAGCAAATCGACCTACTTCCCAAACCTCTATTAGCACATTGTAAAAGTGGTTTACGTTCGGCAGCATTTTCTCTAATGTATATTGCTACCCAAGAAGGTTTATCGGCAGAAGAGGCGATGGAAAAAGGTAAACAAATGGGATTCGATTGCACTCAGTCTCCCGACATGAAAGAGTTTTTCTGCCAATACGTTAGCCAACATCAATCGACTAAATAACGGTTATAAAGCACGATCGCTAGTATTTATTTTGTATTATTAGGTTAATACTACTTACTATCTTTAGTCTCCTATCTTTGAATAGCAGATGAATGTAAACTGGTAATTGAATTCTATCTAAAAGTCAACATCTCAATTAAACAAGCTTAGCGTTTGAGAGTCGGCAGCGTGTTTAAATTAAACTATGAGCAAATTTCCCTGGATACAACCGATCGCCATTCGTAATTCGGACGAGGCACACAGACAGGCTAGCTGGCTAGAACTATTTGTCGATTTAGGTTTTGTTTTGGCAATTAGTTCGACTACCAAAATATTTGAAACTGGTTTTTCAATTAATAGTTTGTTAGTTTATTCAGGAGTGTTTTTCTCTATCTTTTGGCTTTGGAATCGTTTTACTTGGTACACCACCCTTTTTGATAATAACGACATACCCTTTAGATTGAGCTTTTTACTGTCTATTTTTTGTGTAATCGGCTTGTCTGCTAGTATTGAAGAGATTTTAGCTAATAGTTATAATCACTTTACCTTTTACTATTTTATCGCCGAGTGTATTTTACTTTATTTATGGAGTAGAGTTTGGCGAAAATCCCAATCTAAAATAATGGCAAGACATTTTCTGATTAGTTATTCAATTGGGACTTTACTAATTGCCTTATCGCTTTTAGTAGAAGGTAAAATTAAACTTATTTTCTGGATATTGGCAATTTTATCTGAAGCAATCGGTTCTATACTAGCTTGGTATCAAATGCAAGGTAAAGTTCCCGTTCATACTGGTCATATTATCGAAAGACATGGTTTATTTACAATTATTTTACTTGGTGAAGGGGTAGTTGCGATCGGACATAATATATCTTTCCCTCTATCTACCGATACTTTCATCCCCTTAGCACTCGCTTTTGGCATAATCATTGCCCTGTGGTGGATTTATTTTGATTGTGGTTTTGGTTTTTCAACTAATTTATCTCACAATATGTTGAAAACTTTTATTTTTGGTTACGGACAGTTTTTTGTGTTTTTGTCACTTTCGGCGATCGTCATCAGTTTAGAATATGGATTACACTCTGCTGTAAATCCCGAACACTCCGAATCGATCGATGTTAAAGCAATTGAAAATGTTCTATTGGCTGGTGTAGCTGGTTTTCTGCTAACTATGAGTGCGATTCAGGTAATTATTTCTCAGAAAAATCCTCAGAAAATATATTCCGAATCGTTTGGCGTGCGGAGTAGTAATTGGGTTAGGTTTGTTTGCTAAATTCAATCTGGCATTTCAAACCATTATGGCAGTTGTACTAACTGTATTAATTTTAGTTGCCACAAACGATACTTATCACTGGGGAAATTTAAAAAAAAGATAGTCAACGATTAAAATAATTACAGAGTTACTTTGTATTGTTCAAAATTCACTTTTTTAGGAATCGTATCTACCCTAAGGTATTTTATTCTTAACTATTTAAAGATATCGCTAAAAGAAAAGGTAAGTAAAAATAAATACTTACCTGATGATTAAATTTAAATTTCTTGTACTTTGATGTCAACGACGAAATGATAAAAACGAAATTTACGCTTGTTACTATATTTATTTTTTATGGAAAACTAAAAATTTTTTAAAAAACTTCACTTTTATGTTTATTACTCTGAACAAGTAATGTATTCGTAAACAAATCAAAGCATATAAGAATTAATAATAGTCTGTTTCTCTTTGAAGTTGAGGCATGAGAGATTCAAAATTAGATGGGTCTCTTAGGAAACGAAAAGCTTCTTCTTCTAGACGATGGATTAAATAACCTTCTACGACTTTTGTTTGACGTAAACAAGCTAAATAACCCTCCATATAGACACGAAGCTCTTCATAGCGACTGCCTCTATCCCATAAATCCACCATGCCGTCAGTTAGTTTTTGATAGTACCTAATCGCAAAAGGATCTGTTAACATCTTCTTTCCTGATAGCTTTTTTATAATTAACCTTCAATATAAAGTATAATACTTTATTTTTTTTAATTATACCCTTAATTACCCGGAAAACCGACATACCAAAAGTAAGTAACCATTGGTATAACAGTCGCTAAGAGTAATAAAACGATCGTCCATACAGTAGCACTACGATCGTCTGTTTCTTCTGCTGTGGTAAATGTACCTTCAATATTTAACTCTTTAATTTCGGGTGAACCGGGGTCTTCTAATCCTGATAACACCGCTATCATACGCTCACTTGCATCAACTAATGATTGGTTATATTGTAAGTTTTTTAATGGTTCGGCCATGGTTTCTTTCATGATACTTTCGCTTATGTCATCATTAAGTAAAGTACTCGCATTTGTACCTGTTTCAATTGCTGTACGATTAGTTAAAGTATCTAAAACGAGTAAAGTTTGATTTGCTTGTTCTTCTGGGGTAGGATACCATTTTTTGAAAGTATCTTCAGCAAAAGAATCGATCGTAGTATCATAATCTAGACGATTAATCACCACCATTCTGACTTCTTCGCCAGTGTTTTTCGCTAAATTTTTAAATGCACTACTTAATTGACTTTCGGTCGATCGACTAACCGTATCAGCATTGTCATATACCCATACGTTTTCTCCTGCATTGATAACAGGTAAATCATAAACACCTGTAGCTAATACACTGCTAGTATTGATACCCAAAAACAAGACTAAAGCAATAGCCAAACTTGTAATTACTGATCTAATTTTTTTCATAACATCACACTTCCTAGTTTTTAATGATGGCTTCTAATCGTAAATATTATCTAAATAACGAGCATAATCGATCGACCAATTTGATGATATTTATTATTTGCCAAATTGATTCCAAAATTTGGCTTACTTAATAATAACAATCGCAAAATACTCTATTACTAATTGTTAATTGTCGATCGCTAATTGTCAATTATTTTCAAACCATCTGACTGCATCAGCAATAGCTTTTTTGATGTCTGTTTGTGGTAATCCTAATTCTTTTACTGCTTTAGTGGAATCATAATACATATATTGACCTGACATTTTGACCGCCTCAACAGCAACAGAAGGAGTTTTTCCTAATTTGCTTAAAACATATTCATCCGCAAATGCAACCGTTAAAGGAATCCATAACGGTAATTGGATTGTAGGTGCTTTTTTACCAGTAATATGAGCTAACTCAATTAAAAATTCTTGCAAACTCATATTTTGATTACCTAAAATATATCGTTCACCTGTTTTACCCTTTTCTAAAGCTAAAAGATGCCCCTTAGCCACATCTTGTACATCAATAAAATTAAGCCCTGTATTGACAAAAGCTGGCATATTACCTGTGAGAAACCGCAGGATAATTTCGCCTGTCGGAGTAGGTTTAATGTCATAAGCACCGATCGGTGTTGTCGGATTAACAATTACTATATCTTGCCCTACTGCGATCGCTTTATCTACTTCTTGTTCAGCATAATATTTAGATTTTTTATAATTACCGATCAATTTTTCGACAGGAGATTGATAATTTTCATCTGTTAATTTTTGTTCTTTATTTACTCCAATAGCGGCAACCGAACTAGTATAAACTGTTCTTTTGATTCCTGCTTTTAAAGCTTGTTGAAGAATATTTTTAGTACCAAGTACATTACTTTGATGTAACAAATCACAATCTTTTTGCCATAGAGAATAGAGTGCCGCTACATGAAATAAGTAATCACAATCGCTCATTTTACTAGCTAAATCACGATCGTTTAAACTTCCTTGAACTATTTCTACATCCAAATTTTTCAGGTTAGTTAAATCACTATTAGAGCGAGCTAGCACCTTAACTTGATATTGTTTTTCTCGTAATAATCGAACTAAATTTGCTCCGACAAAACCAGTTGCACCTGTGACAAATATCTTTGATTTCATTCAGTGATTCTATTTGATTCATAATCATTATTTTAGGTCACCAGGTCACCGACTCACCGACTCAAGAATCACTGAATGAATAAATTTATTTTGGTAAAATAAACATGGCATCACCAAAAGAGTAAAACCGATATTTTTCTTTAATCGCTTCTTGATAAATATCTAATAATCTTGTTCTACCTATTAATGAACTAACTAACATTAATAAACTTGATTTAGGTAGATGAAAATTAGTAATCAAACCATCAACAACTTTAAATTCAAAACCAGGGTAAATAAATAAATTTGTCTTCCCTTGAAAAGGGGCTAACTTTTGTTGTGCTTGATACGCACCTTCTAAAGTTCTGACTACAGTTGTACCTACTGCGATTACTTTTCTACCTGCTTTTTTAGTAGCTTCGATCGCATTTACTGTTTCTTGATTAAGCTCAATCCATTCTTGGTGCATTTGATGTTCGGTAATATTTTCAATCTCCACAGGGCGAAAAGTACCGATTCCTACATGAAGAGTCACCTTGGCAATTTTGACTTGATTTTCTTCTAATTGAGAAAATAACTTTTCGGTAAAATGCAACCCTGCTGTAGGTGCGGCTATCGCTCCATCATTTTGAGCGTAAATAGTTTGGTATTGCTCAGGTAATGCTTGAGAATCAGTCACGTAAGGAGGAAAAGGCACATTACCTACTTTTTCGAGTAATGTCCAAAAAGAAGAAGAATCAGCTAATTCAAATTCTAATATTCTTCCTCCTGTTGGTTTATCTTGAGCAATCACTGTTGCGGTTAAAATCGGATTATTCGGCTCGTCACCAAAATAAATTTTAGTACCTAAACTAAAACGTTTACCCGGTTTTACTAAACTCAACCAACAACGATCGGTTTTTTGTTCAACTAATAAAACTTCAACCTTTGCACCTGTTGATTTTGTACCGTATAAACGAGCAGGAATAACACGGGTATCATTTAAAACTAATAAGTCTCCTGGAGACAAAAACTCAGATAAATTAGAAAATGTATTGTGATTAACTTCTAGATTGGGTTTGACCACCAATAAACGAGAACTATCTCTAGGAATAACTGGATTTTGAGCGATTAGTTCAGGTGGGAGGTCATAATCATAGCTAGAAAGCAATCGATCGATATTGGTCATAGTTAATAGTCAATAATCAATAATTAATAATAAATTATTAACAATTAAACCATTGATCAAGAAATATACTTCCTTTTTTTTGCTCAATCCTTTTGTGATGTAATTACATAGAATTCTTGCTTTAGATATTAGAGATAATAATCAATACCTTTGATTTGATTCATTTTTAGATTCTGTGATTAATGAGTGAATTGTTAAAAAGTATTAAGAATATGAAACAAAAGGGGTCGAAATGTCGCACAATAATTTTGCATGCGAGATAATAAAATATCTTCTGCCCACGAATCAGTAATTGTAACTATTTACAAGTTATACTGATACGAGGAATAATAAATCATTAACAAATGATTAAAATTTCTAGATTTTCATACCAGTGTAATTAAATTTCTGGTTAAATCGATAAAGTAGTATTAAAAAAATTTTGAATTGGAGGAATCCATAAATGAGTATAGTCACGAAATCCATCGTGAATGCTGACGCAGAAGCACGTTACTTAAGCCCCGGTGAGTTAGACAGAATTAAATCTTTTGTTTCCACAGGCGAAAGTCGTTTACGCATTGCTGAGACCTTAACAGGTGCTCGTGAGCGTATTATCAAAGAAGCAGGCGATCGTTTATTCCAAAAACGTCCTGATGTTGTTTCCCCAGGTGGAAACGCTTATGGTGAAGAAATGACAGCAACTTGTTTGCGTGACATGGACTACTATTTACGTCTAATCACCTACGGAGTAGTAGCTGGTGACGTTACCCCAATTGAAGAAATTGGTTTAGTAGGCGTAAAAGAAATGTACAAATCTTTAGGTACTGACATTGGTGCAGTAGCTCAAAGTGTACGTGAAATGAAAGAAATCGCTGGTGGTTTAATGTCCTCTGATGACTCATCAGAAGCAGGCGGCTACTTTGATTATGTAATCGGTGCTATGCAATAGGTTTAACGTCCATCCTATTGACGTAATAATTTGAGTTAGCTCAAAAAATTAAGCAAAAATTAGTTAAGTAAAAAAAGGAAAACAATAATGCAAGACGCAATTACTTCTGTAATCAACTCTTCTGACGTACAAGGTAAATACTTGGATTCTGGTGCGTTAGATAAATTAAAAGGATATTTCCAAACAGGTCAACTTCGTGTTCGTGCCGCTAGTGTAATTAGTGCTAACGCCGCAACAATCGTTAAAGAAGCTGTCGCTAAATCATTGTTATACTCTGATGTAACTCGTCCTGGTGGCAATATGTACACCACTCGTCGTTACGCCGCTTGTATTCGTGACTTAGACTATTATTTACGTTATTCTACCTACGCTATGTTAGCTGGTGATGCGTCAATTTTAGACGAACGTGTACTAAATGGTTTAAAAGAAACCTACAATTCTTTAGGTGTACCTTCTAGCTCTACTATTCAAGCTATCCAAGCTATGAAAGAAGTAACTGCTTCATTAGTAGGTAGTGATGCTGGTAAAGAAATGGGTGTTTACTTTGACTACATCTGTTCTGGTTTAAGCTAGTAATTAGTTATTGTAATTAACTACATAGTTAGTTAGTTATTTAGGTTAGGAAAGTCTGGAGTGAGTGCTAGTTTAGTTAAAAGCATTTTCTTGTCTTAATTGATTTGGTATTGACTCTTGACTCCTAACCGTGAAAAACAGTATTTAATTATCGATAATAATCATAATTTTTTTTAATAACGTTAATTCCCTTTTAATTTTTAAGATAATTTCTTAATTGACAAAATTCTTTTCTTGATTGTCAATTTGATACTTTAGCAACTAAATAATTTTGATAAAGTTCAGACGATAAATAGATTGAGTAAGGATTCTTTTTCAAAGTATAATATTTTTTAACACTCGAATTTAGTAATCACTAAGGAGATTCACCCCACCATGAGAATGTTTAAAGTAACCGCTTGTGTACCAAGCCAAACCAGAATCAGAACTCAAAGAGAACTACAAAATACATATTTTACTAAATTAGTACCTTATGATAACTGGTTCAAAGAACAACAAAGAATTCAGAAAATGGGTGGTTCGATCGTTAATGTTGAATTAGCAACTGGTAAACCCGGTGCTAACGCTGGTTTGAAATAAAAAACTGAATACAATTTAGTCATTTAAGAGTAGAAATTTTATTTTCCGCTCTTTTTTTTTGCTTATTGATCAATAATCAGTAAAATGGCAATAGGTAATATTCGATAATTGTAGGTATTGATTACCAATTACTAATTACTAATCATTCATTATTGATTACTTTTTACTCATGAGCCAAACTCCCAAAATTGTTCTGATTTCTCCTGTCAGAAACGAAGAACATTATCTAGAAAAAACGATCGAGTCTGTAGCCAATCAAATTATCACCCCCACAGAGTGGTTAATTGTCGATGACGGCTCAACAGATAAAACTCCTCAGATATTAGCCGAATCTGCTCAGAAATATCCTTGGATTCATGTGGTTACAAAACCCGATCGAGGTAAACGCTCAGTAGGGCCGGGTGTTGTTGAAGCATTCTACTACGGATA
>CAVQBA010000003.1:0-50705 GCA_963710605.1 uncultured cyanobacterium | reverse complement strand
GCCCTTGCTTTTAATGATTTCAAAAGGAGTATCTTTAGCTATTTTTTCGACATGATACCAAGACAAACCCATAAAAATCGAACTGTATCTAATAGACGTCTCCCATAATTAATAATCAAATTAATTTAGATCCGTTTTTAATCAATTTTAACTATTTATTCTTCTATTTCGATCGATTCAATATAATTTCTCCCAGATGTCTAGTACAGATTTAAAGTTTTTTTTAGCCTCACTAAAATTGATAATATTTGTCATGATACTTGTACCTAATAATGTACAAATGTGATTGTAATCTTTTTTTCGTTTCTAAGATAGCAGATTCGATCGCTACAAGTTTAAAGTAAGTAAGTGTACCCAAATGATGGTTTAGGTACACTTACTTCATGACGATTATTTAATTATTTAATTATTTAATTTCTTGACGCTTTTTTTTGAAAATACTTCCTACACCCAAAGCTATTACCGAACCTAAGATAGTTACAGGTTCAGGTACAGGTTCAGTAGTAATATTTTCGGTATTACTAATATCTATAGCGTATTCATTACTTCTGTTTGCCTCAGTGAAATCACAAAACTGACCATTACTACAGCCAAATACTGAAGTAAATGTTGGGTCTGCGGTAAAATTAAAATCATTCGCATTATCATCGTCATAAAAATTATCGTATTGAGCGATAAATACTGTGTAATTGCCAGGGGCTAAATCACTAGCTTGAATAAAAGTATCGTAAGTTACTCCTGTATCTGGATCTCCATTTCCTGTACCATCGTCGCTTTGAAGAACCAAATTGCCAACAGAATCTAAGATACCAATAATAGGATCGAAACCACCACGTGATACGACATTACCATCGACTTGAGTTCCACCGCCATAAGAAAAAGTTTGAGCAGTAATAAAACCTGTTTCGGCTAGACTGACGGGAAAGAAATCCACATCATCATCACCGTCAAATGTACCTGTATAGGACAAAATAGCAGCCTGAGCGGAGTTACTTGCTCCCAAAGTCAATACACTAGCTGTAGTGGCTAAACCAAAAATACTAGCTTTTTTGAAAAATTTAGATGAAAACATTTTTTTAGCTCCTTATTATTATCAATGAAAAATAAATATGTTTGCTCGAATGATACTTTAATAAAAATCATAAGTCAATAGTTTTCAGATATCAGAATATATTTTTTTGATAAAGTTTTAATTAAACAAAATTTATTAAAAAAATATCACTTACGTGTCTCAAAAAGTAATTACTAATAGTAATATTATTTATGCTTCTTACTTAGTTTTTTTTACGGCTGTAATTCTTCAATGATATTAAAAGTCACATGATTAATTGCTAATTGCCCGATCGATGTTACTTCTTTATTAATCTTTTCACCCTTACTTTGAATCGTTTCAAAAGCAGTATCTTTAGCCATTTCTACGTGATACCAAGACAAACCCATAAAAAATCGAGTCGGATAGGGGCCACCATTATCTAAGTCATCAGGGTTAGATTCCATCGGCAACCAACCAATACTAGGTAGATAAAACTCCATCCATACATGATTGAAATCAGGAACTAAAGGAATACCAAAATGAAGGACTTTGACAGGACATTTATAACGCCCTACAGTACGACTAGCAACACCGTTTAAGCGAGATAAAGCTAACAATAACCCCAAGTACTCACCACAAGAACCAACGCCTCTTTTAAGTACAATGTCGGGGGTATCGATATGAGGTTTGATGCCATAGGTAAGATGATCATAAACATAGTTACGGATACTATACATCTTACGTAACAAGTTTGTTTCTCTTCCACGAGCATTTTCTGCCGCTTGCAAAATGATGTCGCTATTCATCATCAAGTTATCATCATCAATTAAATATTTACCTTCAAAATCTTGAGGAAGAGGTGGTAAACTTTCACAATCATAAGGTTTGAGTTGATATTTGATACTCCACACTTCTAATATTACTCGCCAACCAAAAACAAAACGTTGGTTAGAGGTAAATTTAGGAAATTTGAATACAGCGACTTTTTGACCATCATGATTTTCTTCAGTATAAGGTAAACCAACTGGCTCAATACTTTTGATTTTTTGTCTGGCACTTTGCGTCGGTAAAGCAATACGCCATTCTAAATCTTCTATTTCTATTTTGTCTAAGGGCGAAATTTCTTCAACATAAGTCATTTCTAGCAAAAAGCCATTGGTAAGGGTATATTTATTTTCTTCGTCGTAACGGAAATATAAAGGATGAATAAAGGTACGATCTCGGTATAATAATTCATGATTTGGTTCGGCATTAGGATTATCACGAATATAAGGCTCTTGATCGCTATAGGCTATATATAATATATCTTTTTGCTCTTCTTCGTCATGATAAAAAGCGATCGCACTAGGAGATTCAAAAGGAGTGAGTAAGCTGAATTTGGTTGTACCTGTCGATCTATCCAAACAATAAACACTTTGTTCGATAACATCAGACAACCATATTTCTTCGTCTTTAATGGTAATATTTTCTGCACCTATCCCCGGTGTATAAAACTGAGTTATTTCGTCTCCTGTAACCGAATAAACAAGGATATGACCTGTTTTTTGGGTAGTTAGATAAATTGTATTATGATAGATAGCTATTCCTGAACAAGAGGCGGAGACACTAAAACAATATTGTGGTGGTGAAGTTATTTTTAAGGTATCTTCTTGCCAATTTATTTCGCAAACATAAACATTTTCTTGTCTAGTAAACCAAAGTTTTTCATCTTTAAAACATAAACCTTTTGCCCCGATGAAGTCTTCCCAATCGGTATCGTTAACTATTTTCGTGACACTAGTTGAGGGATTTATTTCTAAGATAAAACCATTACGTGAATCGATCGCATATAGTTTTTGTTTGATAAAAGTAATCCCATCAATTGAGGTAGCCGTAATTGGTCTAATGGTGGGGTAAGATTTAGTTTGACTAGAAGATGAAAAAGTCATATGGCAAAACAATTGATAATTGATAATTGATAATTGATAATTACGAACTTGATCTTATTTGATTAACTAACATTAATCGCTCGTTCGACACTGCTCAGCATAAATTGAAGATGGTAAATAAACGATCAATCGTTGATTCTCTCAAGAAAATATGTTTCGTTTCGATCGTTAAAATTACATAAGCCTTGACAATCATACTAGATAATAACTAGACTCACAACATCAAATGTCACGGCGAAAAGACAACTACAGATAATAATGAACAATTTACAATGAATAATTAACAATGAAGAACTAAATAATTGACTCATTACTTTTTACTCATTACTCCTTACTCATTACTCCTTACTTATTACTCCTTACTTATTACTCCTTACTCCTTACTCCTTACTCATTACTCATTACTCATTACTCCTTACTCCTTACTTATTACTCCTTACTTTTTACTTATTACTCCTTACTTTTTACTTATTACTCCTTACTCTTCATATTAAGAGGGGTTTTTTTTCCTAAATTATAATTTTCGCTTTTAATTAGTTTTTTTAGTTTTTTAACTCTTTTTTTGGGTACAGGATGACTAGATAAAAAAGCAATTTGACGAGGTGTTTGGGCTTCTAATTGACGAAAAAAGTCTGTTGCCCCTGCTACGTGTCCGTAATAATCGTTTAATATATGTAAGCCAAATTCGTCGGCTTTTACTTCTTGGTTTTGAGAGTATTGAGCATTAACTACCGTATTAGCAATTTTTGCTCCTGTATCGATAAAATCATTTTGACCTAGAAAAAAGGAAATTAGTATTTGTACTAATAATAAGTTACCTATACCACGTAAATGATCTCGATTAGCAAAATGACCAATTTCATGCCCTAAAACCATACTCAATTCGTTTTCTGAGTTTACTTTATCTAATAATCCTTGATAGATAATAATTCTATCTCCAGGGATAGCTAAAGCATTGACAGTGTCTTCTTTAATATAGGTGAGTGAATAATCTCTTTTAGCAATACTATCATTCGGTATTGTCGCTTCTAATTTATCTAATAATTGATTGAGTTTTTTTTCGGTTGTCAAATCTCGTTTTTCTTTAGGTAAATCTAACTGAGCAAAAACAGCTTTTCCTAATTTTTGTTCAACACTTACAGGAATAAAATTAATTACTTGATTAACTAAAAAAAATAAACTGGCAATGATTAATAAAGTTACACCCAAAAATAAACCAATAATGGTCAATAGTTGTTTGTTATTTGTTTCTGGATTACGATCGCTAATTGGTGAATTATAAGGCACGGCTTTCAAAATTGAGAATGGAGATGAATTCTTGCTTTGCAATTATTCGGGGAGAATGGAGAATTAGGAATTGTTAAAAAAATTATTAGTTATAGTTGTTTCAAATCGATCGAATCAGATACTTTTTTAGTATTAATATTGAAGTTCAATTCATTGAACGTTATTTTATGAGCCTTGTCAATTTATTGCAAGGTGAATTAAGAGTTTTGCATTTTTACGATTATTAATACTATTTCATTCTTAATTAAAACCACTATAGCGTTTCCCATACTTGTGAGGTACAGTTAATAATCAATAAGTCCCCTTTACAAAGGGGGATTTAGGGGGATTTCTTTGTCTTTCATAATGGTGATAATTGCTATATATCTATAAATATTGATTAGTATTAATCACTTTTAACAGGGCGAAAAGGATTAAGAAAGTTAAGTAAAGGATATAAATTACGAGATTGTAACCATAATTTTCCTTGACCGCTAAAACGACAAACTAAACCTTCTCCGCCTAATATACCTGTTCTTAAGCCACGAAAAGAAAGCCCCCCGAATACCTCTACATTATAAGTTAAAGTATCTTCAAAAGCGACGATATAACCCGTATCGACAACGTAATTATTACTAACATCAACTTCAATAATAGCCCCATAAGAGCTAAACCAAAAATCACCTCTACCTGTAGCTTTTAATAAGAATATAGATTCACCACTAAAAAAGCCTTTAAACCCTTGAAATTTTGTATCAATATCAATTTCTTCACCACAAGCAACAAAACCAGAAGACTGAACAATTAAACCACAATTTGAGTTTAAATAATAATGAGTAATATCCCCAGGCACAGCAGGCGAAATATATAATTCCCCTGGCATTCCTTGAGCGGTAAATTCACTTAAAAACAAAGATTCACCGCCTAACATTCTACCAATTCCTTTACCTAAGCCACCACGCATATTAGACTTCATCCTAATTGAGGTATCCATTGCCGCCATACCACCTGCTTCAACAATGACTTTTTGATTGGCTTCTAACTCTAAAATCAAAAAACCATAAGCGGGATTATGTTCGATTCTATATTTAATATCCGACTTTAAAATATCCATAATAAAAAAATATAACAACTACAAATTTTGGTTTAATCAAAAGGTTTTACACTCAACATTTTTTCGTCTTGTAACTTTTAACTCTTAACTCTTATTATCATCTGGGAGGAAGACGACTACCGACTGTACGTCCAAAACCACGAGAATTATGGGTTTGACAATAAACTTTTCCCTGCCCAAAAAAGCGACAAACTAAACCTTCTCCACCTAAAAAAGAGCCGATTAAACTTTCTCCTGCTTTAGCGATTTTATAATCAAGACTTCTTTCAAAAGCAACAATATGCCCTGTATCGACTACATATTCACCGTCAACGTCTATTTCATAAATACCACCAAACGAGCTTAAAATTACTGGACCAAAACCTGTTATACTTAGCCAAAAAACAGATTCTCCTGAAAATACCGATTTAAAACCTGTAAAACCTAAATCTATATCTACTCCTGAGGCAGAAGCTAAATAAGTGGTTGATTGGACTACTAATTCTTTGCCTTGCATTTGGTAAATTATTATATCTCCCAACAATTTTGGTGCTAAAAATATTTCACCTTGGGGTTGATAGCAACGATAAACACTTAAAAATAAAGATTCTCCTGCTAACATTCGTTTTAAGCCTCCCATAATCCCTCCTCCTTTTCCTTTTCTGAGGGTGGTGCTAACATTTAAAAATTCACTCATCGCTATCATCGCCCCTGCTTCGGAGACTAACTCTTCATTAGCTGATAAGGTAACTTTTGCGATCGTACTATCTGGTTGTTGTAATATATCTATATCCATAACTTTCAGAATTGAGAATTGAGAATTGTTCAGTAAGAGAATTGAGAATTGAGAATAACTGTTAATTGTTAATTGTTAATTGTTAATTGTTCATTAATTATCCTCTTACTTTAGGAGATAAAAAGCCAACCAAACCACCAACGCTACGAGATTGCAGAAAAATTGTACCGTTACCTTTTAGTTTATTAACAAAACCTTCACCAGAGGTAATTGAGGAAATTAAGTTACCAGATAAAGCGACATTCATTTTGATACCTGAATCGTAAGCTACCAAATGGCTGTTATCAACTACAAATTCACCGTTAATTTCTTTTTGGGTAATTCCGCCATAGCTACCAAACATTACACGACCACTACCACTAAATTGGAGTTTGAATAAACCTTCTCCTGCAAACCAACTAGCAAATCCTGCCCACCTTACACCCATTTTCGCCCCTGGAGTATGAGCAATATAAGCACCTGGTTGTAAACAAATTGTCTTACCGTCTAGTTTTATCGCTTCTATATCACCTATCAGGTTTTGAGTTAAAACTACATTTAAAGGAGTGCTAGTGGGATTACTGAAAACATTGACAAACAAAGATTCTCCACCGAAAAACTTACGTATCAATCCCGGGAAAAAACCACCTGAAAATTCTGTTGTCATTGACACCTTTCCATCCATACTAACCATTGCACCAGCTTCTGCTGTCATTTTGTCTCCGGGGGCGAGTGTGACAAAGATTGTGGCAAAGGCAGGGCGATAACGAATGTCATATTTCACGATCGTATTTTTTAGCTTAATACTAAATCATAAACAACAATTTATCAGTAATTATTTTATCAAGATCTAAGATTGAATATTAATAATAAAGTTATTATTATAATATCGAGTTTTTATTAAAAACTAAAAAAATATTAAATAAGTATTTTCACGCAATTATCTTGATAATTATCGATCGGTCAAATAACCAAAAGACTATTAATGACTTACTGAGATCTAAATGATAATTCAAAAGTTTTATTTTGACCTTATTCTTTACAAAACGATAAACAATGAACAATGAACAATGAACAATGAATAATTAATAATTAACAATTTATGCTGAGTTTTGACTACCTCTCATGTCGAAGTATTGAAAGTTCAGGATTAAAGATTTGATTGTTATAGTAATGGCTTTAGTAATTCTAATTTATCGTATTTTTAAAAATGCTCGAAAAAATTAATTTATAGCAGAAAAAGAGATAATTAGCACGTTATTGATCCCCCTTAATCCCCCTTATAAAAGGGGGAAACTTAATTGAAATGTCCACGCCTTAGCCGTTACTTGCTATAGCTTAATTCCAAATTCTTGAAGTGAAATTACGATCGAAGTTTTGAGTTTTTCTTAACAGTTGCCAAAGACTAATAAATATCTGCCGACAATCACTAACTGACTCACCATGATAACGACATAATATACCTTTTTGTATTTTAGTTACAACAACTAGTCGATCGGGAAATTCTACCATGATTAATTCTCTCATTGATAAGATCAAATCTTTTACTTCCACCCTAGGTATAAAAATCAAGCTACCAACTACTGGTTTACTATTTAAACCATTTAAACTATAAAAATGATTATTTTCTCCGACAACTAATTTACGATCAATCCACAGTGGTTTTCGCCCTTGCCAAATTTCTAAACTATTACGCCATTTTCCCTCACTAAAATCTTCTCCTCTAGCACTACGTCCGAAACGATTAATTTCCCAAGTTATAAAACTGCTATTTTCAGCTAATTTAATTAGGGTTTTTTGGGCAAATTGAGCTTGATTAAAAACGATCGTTTCTTGCGGTAAATATTCTAAATAGCTATCTTTTTCTAAAGTTATTTCTATTGTTTGAATCGCTTTTTTTTGAGCTGAGCGATAAATTTTACTAGCACTAGGAGTAGTAAGTAAAACTTGAGCATTAGGTAAAAGGTGAATATTTTGCTGTAGAATATCACCACCGACAATTCCTCCTGCGGTGTGCATAATTACAGTATGACAAATAGACTTACCTTCAGGATAAAATGGTCTTTGTATTTTAAATGGTGCTTGAGTATAAACTGATTTGATTTTGGTTGTATCTTTAGGATGATGATAAACTAAATCGAGTTTTCCTTGCCATGCTGTATTTTTAACGACAGAAATAGATGCTGTTTTGCTCATAAAATTAATTAACTGATGATAAACCGATTAACCTTAAATTGATTGTATAGCAGTAAATAAGTTAGCTAAAACAGTTAAATCAAATTCCCCTCCTTTTGAAGGAGGGGTTAGGGGTGGTTGAGTGGTTGAGTGGTTGAGTGGTTGAGTGGTTGAGTGGTTGAGTGGTTGAGTGGTTGAGTGGTTAAGTGGTTGAGTGTTTTAAGTATTTGGATTGAAAATTATCACGTTATTAACATATTGTAGAGATCGATTTACCAATTATAAATTGTGCAGTAGCATTAAAATAAAAAGATACAGGTAATAAAAAGAAGAAAGGGTATTTTTGATGAACCAAGAAGGAATAAGTATAAATTATCATGTTTCGATGCCTCAACCAGAAAGTCATTTATTCAACGTCAAATTAGAGATTGATAATTGGCAAGAAACCAGTTTAAATTTAAGAATGCCTGTGTGGACACCTGGCTCTTATTTAGTGAGAGAATATGTTAGACATTTACAAAACTTCTCTGCGAAAAACACACTCAAAAATAAAGATTTAGTTACTAAAAAAATAGCTAAAAATAGTTGGTTAATTGAAACTAATAACGACGACAAAATAACGATTAGCTATCAAATGTATGCTAATGAATTGACAGTTAGAACAAATCATTTAGATGCAACTCATGGTTTTTTGACTGGAGCGGCTTTATTTTTTTATATTCCTAATTACGAAAATATTCCTATTTCAGTTACGATCGAAACTCCCCACCCAGATTGGCAAATCACCACGGCTTTACCACAAGTATCTACGAAAAAAAATACATTTATTGCCGAAAATTTTGATACTTTAGTTGATAGTCCATTTGAAATTGGTTTACAATCTAAACATAATTTTACCGTAGAAGATAAATCACATCAATGGGTAATTTGGGGTGAAGGAAATATCGAAATCGATCGTATTATAGAAGATACTAAAAAAATCATTCAAACTGAATCGGAAATGTTTGGTGGTTTGCCTTATGATAATTATTTCTTCTTGTTACATTTATCTGCTAGTGGCTTTGGTGGTTTAGAGCATAAAGATTGTACTGTATTGAATTATCCTCGTTTCGGTTTTAAAGACAAAGATAAATATAACCGTTTTCTGCAACTAGTAACGCATGAATTCTTCCATTTATGGAATGTAAAAAGAATACGTCCTCAAGCACTAGAAAAGTTTGATTATGATCAAGAAAATTACACTCCTTCTTTGTGGTTTTGTGAAGGCTCTACTAGTTATTATGATATGATTTTACCAGTTCGATCGAAAATATACGATCGTCAAGAATGTTTGAAATTATTAAGTAAAGATATTAGTCAATATCTCAATACTCGTGGTCGTAAAATTCAACCATTAGCCGAATCTAGTTATGATGCTTGGATTAAATTATATCGCCGAGATACTTATAGTAATAACAATCAAATTTCTTATTATTTAAAAGGACAATTTATCGCTCTTTTCTTAGATTTAATTATTAGAGATAATACCAATAATGAAAATTCTTATGATGATGTAATGAGAGTAATGTGGCAAAAATTTGGTAAGGACGAAATTGGTTATTCTCCTCAGCAATTAATCACCGAAATAGAAACGATTGCCCAAACTGATTTAACTGAGTTTTTCCATCTGTATTTACAAACAACAACAGAGTTACCTTTTAATGAATATCTCGCACCTTTTGGCTTAACCTTAGAAGCAAAACAAGAAGATGACGAAAAAGTTGTGCCTTATTTAGGTATTACCATCACTAAACAAGATTGTACAGATAAAATAACTTTCGTTGATGCCGATTCTCCTGCGGGTACAGTAGGTATCGATGCAGGTGATGAATTGTTAGCAATCGATGGTTATCGAGTTACTAGTGATAATTTAACCCAAAGACTAGAAGATTATCAAGCAGGAGATACAATTCAATTGACTATTTTCCATCAAGAAGAATTACAAACATTTTCTGTTACCCTTGATTCTCCTAAACCATCTAGTTACGAAATCAAAATAATTGACAATCCTACCCCACAACAACAAGAAAATTTCGACAAGTGGCTTAGTACTAAATAACTACTTCAATAAATATTATTAATCTTTGATGCTTACGCTTTGACTTGTTTTGTCGGGCGAAGTATCATACCTAAAAATTAACTTAATAATTAAAGTGATATTAAACAGATGATTTTTGGGTTTTTAAGTAATTATAGATATTAGCGATCGTTAAATCGGAAACTTGTTCTAAATTTACGGGAACAATTCCTTGAAGATTAGTAGAGACAGCTTTATCTTTAATGTAGTCTAAATGATCTTGACGAATATTAGTATTAACAGTATATCTTAATTGATCTAGAAGAGATTCGTAATGGGATAGTTGCTCTGATTGGCAATATTGATTAACTTCAATAGGCAGTGAGTTTAAATCGAATTCTTCAGTTACCATTTCTTCTACAGAATCAGTATTACTCGCTAAATTATTTATTTCTTCTTTCTCTAAAACACTAAGTTGTTGCACATAATCAATTTGATTCTTCCATGTGTCGAAAATAGGTATATCTTGAGTCTGAATTCGAGTAATCTCAGGGTAAAGAAAAGCTAATTCTTCTTCACAACTACAACCGTCAATTAACTCTAGAAACTGAGTTTGTATTTGTTGTTGCAACTCGTGAAGACAATGACTAGCAGATTCTGGAGCATTCATTAATTGAAAATTGATAGCTTGAGTTTGTTCAATCATCCATGCACATTCTAAACGGCGCAATTGAGCAGCGGCGGTGGTAGCCTCAAACAATTCAGGTTTACTATAAGCGTTATTAGCGTTACTTAGATGCAACTGAGCATTACTTAAAGTGCTATATCTAGCGTTTTTATTTTCTGTACTTAAAGCCAACTTTATTAATTTGGTTGCTTGAATAAATTCCCCATAAGCCATCATTAAAATAGTGCGGTGATTGTCAAACTTGATGGTATCGGGGATATACCTAACTTCTTCTAAAACTTGAATAAATCCATCTTTAACTTGATATTTTAATTCTTCTACTTCTTTTTTTAATTTTAAGGTTTGATGTAAATTTACCGCAGATAATGCAACTCCTGCAACAGAAGTTACCCCAATTAATGAAGTCGTAGCTTGTAAAACACCCAAACTGTTTTGTACTTGATTTAGCCTCTCATATGTTTTTTGAAATCCCCTATTCATTTGAAAACCTAATATACCGTCTCCTAACAAACTTAATCCTCCTGTAAGTAAAGAGCTTATACTTAAAAAAGGAGTTGCTACGGCTTGTACTGCATGACCGACAAATTGTCCTGTTACTGCATTTCTCGCTATACCTAAGGGTACTCCTGCATTACTAATCACTGTTTTATAAACACCAGAATTAATACCTTGTTGAATAGCTAAAGGGAAAACAAATTGCATGATAAAAGTACTTTACTTATTTCTATTAATACATTATCATATATCAAAAGTATTTTTCTTACTAAAATGGTCAATTAAGACTACATAATTTAGTTTTAGAATAATGACTAAAGTTATTCAATTTAATTTGTCTATATTTATCCATATTCAACATTCAAATATTGATTAACTATTTTATTGAAAGTAAACCATTGTTTTAAAATGAGAGATTATTTAAATTCTTTTAACGAGATAGAAAATCAAATTGAAAAGATAAACGCAATTGAAGATACTTCTGTCGAACTTAATCTGACAGCTAATAAATTAGAGCAAAATATCGAGCCTTGCTTGTTAGAAATGAAGACAGCTTTATCACGATTACAAGATTTGCTTAATCCTTGTTATCAAACTTTAGCAGAAGGAAAAAACATTTGTGAAAGCAAAATTAAGATTTGCGATGTGGATAGATTAGAAATTATCGAAGAATTAGGTAATTTAACGGGTAAATCGACCAGAATTAATAAACTACAAACAATTATTAAAAATGAAATAAATATAGAAATTGTAGTAGATTCATGGCGAGAACAATATCAACAATTAAAACGCAAATGTTTTCAATGGGATAAGAGTAATAACAAGTTTAAAAAAGAAAATCTTAACCTTTTTGAAACAGATTCTTTTTTTACTCCATCAGATAAAAATATTACTCAGTTAGCTATTCAACTTAAAAAGCAGTTGACAGAAAAACTACAGTTGATTTTTCAAGAAGTAAATTTGTTTTATTCTGATATTTTTACTCATTGTCTAGATAGTTTAGATTTAGACTATAAGTCACAATGGCAAGAAAAGAGCGAGTTAATTCAAAATAATTTAAAAAAGCATTTTGATAGTCCTACAGAATATTTGCCCAATAAATATTCTAATGATTATAAGACAACTTTAAGTCAGAAAGTGATTTTGAGTAATATTAATAAACAAGCTAGTATAGCCAAAAAGTTTAAACTGAATATGAATATAAAAGATCTCGATAACTTTCATACTGAAGTAGAAAATGTAACTCAAAACTTAATCAAAGATATTATTTCTCAAAAGGCAGATATAGCGATTAAAGCTGTTGAGGAAACAATCAATTTCTACAATCAATTTCTTCAAAGTCAAAACAGATACCAAAGTGAATTAGATTCTCAAAATAAAATAGAAAAAGATTGGATTCAGACACAGGAAACTGAATTAGATAAAATAAAAGAAAAAATATCATCAATACTAACTGAGTTTTAATCGATGTAATACCACGAATAAAATACTCAACCTAAGCTACGAAATCAAAACCATTGATAACTCTACTCCACTACAACAAGAAAATCTTGATTGATGGCTTAATAAAGATTATTTATTAACATTAATAACCTTAATTGTTGCTCCATCTAATCTACCCAAACAACGATCGGCATTAGATAGTAAAGTAACTAATTCACCATCCATTTTAATTGGAGGATAAGGAGGTAAATCTACTGGAATAAAAGCTTTATAACCTTCTAGTTGTTCTTGATAATAACCTGCACGCATTTTCATCAAATGTAAAGTTTGTTGTTAATTGCATCAAATTGAAATAAGAGTAAGTTTTCTTGGGCTTATTTCATTAAAACACTTTTTTTTGAAATAAGACTACTATTCGATCGATTTTTCTCTTTATATAACCAAACAAAAAACCCGTAAACTTTTACGCTTACAGGCTTTTTTTCTTATGGGGGTGAAGAGACTTGAACTCTTACGACCATTACGATCAAGGGATTTTCATCCTTCCGTAACTTTCATTACTGCTCAACACATCGAGTTTTAAGAATTGGACTCTCTCTTTACCCTCAGCTTAATCTGTTAGGGTAGTTCCCGTCGAGTCTCTGCACCTTCTGAATTACTCAGCTTGGCTCAGGATTGCCTTATCAGTTATACTGATTTAGGTTTCCCTGAATTTGAGAACAGACACTTATAAAGTTTCCTCTACAAGGCTCAATTTACTTAAGTCCCTCGCGTCTACCATTCCGCCACACCCCCAAGGGAGTGAATTGCTCACAGTCATCTATTATAGCTAATGTATTTTTAAAATGCAAGGTCAAACAATTGATAATGAAAAAAAAGGATGAAAGTGATGAGCTTAAATTAACTCCTAACCCTTTAATCTGGATGTAGCGAGGCTAAGTATCTCAAGCATTTTTAGCTAAAAGACGGGATTAAACAACAAAAATGTTGCTAAAGTACCAGTTAAAATAGATAATTGGTAAATACAAATAAAAATTAAGCCAACTCTTAAGACAGTTAGAGATACTAATATATTAATTACTATGAATCAACCTATATTATCTGTTCGTAACTTAAATGCTAGTGTAGATGGAACACCTATCCTTAAAGGAGTTAACCTAGAAATTAAAGCAGGAGAAGTCCATGCTATTATGGGGCGTAATGGTTCGGGAAAAAGTACCTTGTCTAAGGTGTTGACAGGGCATCCAGACTATGAAGTTACCAGTGGAGAAATAATTTATCAAGGCGAAAATTTACTAGAAAAAGAGCCAGAAGAAAGAGCGTTAGCCGGTATTTTCTTAGCGTTTCAATATCCTTTAGAAATACCGGGTGTCAGTAATTTAGATTTTTTGAGAGTAGCTTATAATGCCCGTCGTAAGCATTTGGGTTTAGAAGAATTAGATGCGTTTGATTTTGAAGATTTAGTTGAAGAAAAACTTGATGTGGTTAAAATGGATTCTGCTTTTTTGGCTAGAAGTTTAAATGAAGGTTTCTCTGGTGGTGAGAAAAAGCGTAACGAAATCTTACAAATGGCTTTACTTGAGCCTACCTTAGGTATTTTAGACGAAATTGATTCGGGTTTAGATATTGATGCACTCAGAATTGTCTCTGAAGGAGTTAACCAATTACGTAACCCCCAAAATGCCTTTTTACTCATCACTCACTATCAACGTTTACTTAACTACATCACTCCTGATTTTATCCATGTTATGTATCAAGGAAAAATCGTCATGAGTGGAGATAAAGAATTGGCTTTAGAGTTAGAAGAAAAAGGCTACGACTTCCTCGAAACCGAAGAATTTGCCTCAGTTTAACTTCTAATTATTAATTATTCATTATTAATTATCGAAAAATCAAGGGTATAAAACCCCGAATCTCCCCCCTTCGATAAGGGGGGATGGGGGGGATACTCCTTTGATAGGCGTTATTAATTTTGATGGTATTTTCAAGCTACTTTCAAAATAACCTTTGCCCTTTGCCCCTTGCCCTTTGCCCTTTTGACTCATTATTAAAATTATGTCTGATTCGATCGCAACTCTCAACCCGAATACCATAAATCTTAACCAAGATGCTTATCTCGCAGGTTTATTACAATTAGCCCAACAAAAACCGATTAATCTTGATGATTCAATCAAAGAGGTAATTAGCGAAATTCGTCGTCAAGCTTCTAATCAAGTAGTTAGATTAAATATCCCTACCACCAAGGAAGAAGACTGGCGTTTTCTCGATTTATCTCAATTACAAAAACAAGATTGGGTAAATACTGATACTAAACAAGTCGATAATTCTGTCTTAGGGCAATTTGTTTTACCAGAAGCCGATAACTCTCGTTTGGTATTTGTTAATGGTAACTACAACGCTGATTTATCTGATGTATCGGCTTTAGCTGATGATATTTATGTCGGTAACTTAAAAAATATTGATCAAGCTAAAATACCTCAACTTAGTCAATATTTAGCAGTTAATGAGCCAGAAAACGAAGTTTTTACAGTTTTAAATACTTCAGGTATTAATGATGCTTTTGTAGTTTGGGTAAAAGCTAATCAAGAAATTACCACCCCAATTCATTTATTACATTTAACCTTAACTGAAAATGAAGCGATTTGGACACAACCTCGTATCTTAGTTGTCGCTGAAGCTAATTCGCAAATCGAGTTTGTGGAATATTATGGTGCAATAACTACAGGTTGCTCAGATTCTGTCGGCAGACAAAGTTATACTAATAATGTCGTCACCGAAATTCATTTAGCCGAAAACGCACAAGTCAATCATAGCCGTATTCAAAGAGAATCTGGTGATGGTTTTCATTTAGCTAAAACTTCTGTACATCAAGCTAGTGATAGTCGTTATACTATTAATGAAATAAGTTTAGGTGGTAAATTATATCGTCATAATTTACATATTCATCAACATGGTGAGCAAACCCAGACTAATTTAAACGGTTTAACGATGCTTCAAGGCAGACAACAAGCTGATACTCATAGTCAGGTTAATTTAACTAAACCTCATGGTAAAGTAGATCAACTTCATAAATATATTATTGATGGTTCTGGTCGTGGGGTATTTAATGGTAAAGTAAATGTACCTCGATTTGCTCAAATGACTAATGCGGCACAACTTAACCGTAACTTGTTGTTATCTCCTAAAGCCCGTATCAATACAAAACCTGAGTTACAAATTACTGCTGATAATGTTAAATGTACTCACGGGGCGACAGTTAGTCAGTTATCTGCGGATGAAATTTTTTATCTTCGTAGTCGTGGTTTGAATGAATATGATGCAACTCATCTTTTATTAGATGCTTTCGCCGCCGAGATTCTTAGTCGTATTCCTTTTAATTCTTTACAACAAAGATTAACTCAATGTGTTGCTTGTCGCACTTTGGATTAAGGATTAATTAGTTAAATGGATGAAATCGATCGTTATTTTAAACTATAATCTTTGTATTTTAATGTAGGGACGTTATAATATAACGTCCCTACCCATCATTTTTGTGGTGGTTGGAAATTAATTAGAATAACTATAATTGTTAATTATTAATTATTATTATCAGATTCTTTTTTATGAGCAAAGACAGCATAAAATGGATCTTGTCCACCAATACCTACCATTTGTAAAAAAGAAGGTGATTTTGCTTCAGTGATAACTACTTCAGGTGGATCAAAAAATTGAGCAATTGATTGAAAATAAGATTTAACTAAATAGATTCGTTGTCTATCAGTTGCATCTCGCCATGCGGTAATCGCTTTTTGGTAAAACATACGATTAGAAAAACTAATAATTGCTACTCCATTCGGTTTTAAAACTCTTGCTATTTCGCTAAAAATCGCTTCAGGATATTCTAAATATTGCACCGAAACAGCACATAATACTGCATCAAAATCAGCATCAGCAAAAGGTAACTTAGGATTAGCATTCAAGTTTTGTACCACATAATTATCTAGGCGAGGATTTTTCGCTAATTCTTCCTCATTCATTCCTTGCCCTTCTACATGACTATATTCAATCTCTGGTGGTAAATGCGAAACCCAACTACTCATCAAATCCAGCACTCTACCTTGATGTGGTATTTTTTGACGATATAATTCGGTCAATTGTTTAATAAAATTGTCATCTACATGAGTTACAAAACGTGGTGAAGAATAAAATAGATTATCTTCATTGGTATCTATTTTTGCTCTTTGATGAGGTTGAAGAAACATTGATGGTTAGTAATTAATAGTTATTTAAAAGAAATATTGACCCTTTTTTCTTAATTTTTGTCGTTGGGTTAATTTAACTTCTATTTTATCTCAAACTGCTCTTTACACTGATTCTAATCTAAATATTCTATTTCTACTCACGGTTGTTGTCATGATAACAATGAGTAAATATTACCCACCATTGTCATGACTATATTTTATTTTCCTTTATGAATCTGAATCTGAATCTGAATCTTCTAATTCCTCAAGCACTTCTTCAGGAGAAGGAGGTACTAAAGCAATAGTTGCGATCGCATCATCTTTATCTAATCTTTGAATCGTCACACCACTGGCATTACGAGACTGTAAAGAAACAGCATTGACATCACAACGGACGATAATTCCACGAGTAGTAATAATCATAAACTCATCATCAGCATTGACAATCCTTAAAGAAGCTAACTCCTCTGTGGTTTTACGGAAACGAATTACCTTAACACCGATTCCTGCCCGTCTTTGTAAACGGAATTGAGAAACAGGTACTCTTTTACCATAACCGCCTGTAGTTACAGCTAAAGCCCAAGGTGCATCCTTACTAGTATCATTGCTTAACTCTTCTTCTTCCCCGACATCAACAATCTCATCATTTAAGACTTCTTCTTCGGTGGCGATATTAGCGACAATTTGTGATGGTAAAATATCCATACTAATAATCTCATCACCTTTACGTAACTTCATTGATTTTACCCCTTTAGCGGTTCTTCCTAAAGGACGTAACTGGTTATTATCAGCATAAAAATGAATTGACATACCTTTTCTAGAACCAATTAAGATACTATCTTCAGGAGTGGCTAGTCTCACCCATCTAAGTTGATCTTTTTCAGCTAAGGAAATAGCAATCAAACCATTACTACGGATATTACGGAAAGCATAAAGAGTCGTTTTTTTAATGAAACCTTTTTTGGTTAACATTACTAAGTACTCTTGTTCGTTAAATTCACTAACAGGTACGATCGAAGTAATTTTTTCGTCAGCAGAGATTGGTAATAACTGAATAATAGGTACACCCCTAGCAGTACGAGAGCTTGATGGGATTTGATAAGCATTTAAGGCATAGACAACACCTCGATCGCTAAAAAACAGTACCGTATCATGTTCACATCCTGTCAAAAAATGGGCAACGAGATCGTTATCTTTAATCTTCGCTCCCGATTTACCTCTAGTCGCTCTGTTTTGAGCTTCAAAGGTATTAACCAACATTTTCTTCAAGTAACCTTGCTGAGTTAATAAAATAACTACTTGCTCATTAGCAATTAAATCTAAATCAACTAAATCTCCATCCCCTTGTACAATTTCGGTACGACGAGGTGTTGCATGAGTGGCTTTAATTACTTGTAACTCTTCTTGAATGATTTCGTAAACACGCTCTTGACGAGCAAGAATATCGTTTAAGTCTTCAATTTGAGCGATTAAACTTTGGTGTTCGGCTTCAATTTTCTCAGCTTCTAAAGCGGTTAAACGACGTAACTGCATTTGTAAAATTGCATCGGCTTGAGTTGTCGATAATTCAAAACCTGTCATCAACTCTTCTTTAGCTGAGGCACTATCTGCCGCACCACGAATAAGACGAATAACTGCATCAAGATTAGCAAGGGCAATTAGCAATCCTTGTAATAAATGATCTCTTTCTTCGGCTTTTCTTTTCAGGTATTGAGTCCGTCTGGTGATAGCCTCGATACGGAAGTCAAGGAAAACTCGTAAAAATTCACGAATAGTTAATAGTTGTGGTTCGTTATTAACCAATGCCAACATATTCGCCCCAAAATTACTTTGGATTGCTGTTTGTTTATAGAGGTTATTTAGCACCACACGAGGATAAGCATCTCTTTTGAGTTCGATGACAATTCTCATCCCTGTTCGATCGCTTTCATCCCGAATATCAGAGATACCGTCAATCTTTTTATCATTAACCAACTCGGCTATCTTTTCAATCAATGCCGCTTTATTAGTTTGATAAGGTAACTCAGTGACAATAACAGCCTCTTTATCTTGCCTACCTGTCGCCTTAACAGTTTCGATATTGGCGACTCCACGCATGGTAATAGAGCCTCTACCTGTGGTGTAGGCATCTTTTGCCCCTTGACGACCGAGTATTTGCGCGCCTGTAGGAAAATCAGGAGCGGGGATATACTGCATCAACTCTAGATCGGTAATTTCAGGGTTAGCAATCATTGCCATCGAGCCATCAATCAATTCCCCTAAGTTGTGCGGGGGAATATTGGTTGCCATACCAACAGCGATACCCGTTGCACCGTTAAGTAATAGTTGCGGTACTCGTGCGGGTAGAACTACAGGCTCTTGTTGTGAACCATCAAAGGTATCGATAAAATCGACGGTTTCTGCTTCAATATCCCGTAACAAACCATCGAAGGATAACGCTTGTAAACGGCATTCTGTATAACGCATCGCCGCTGGAGGATCGTTATCGATACTACCAAAGTTTCCATGCCCTGAAATGAGGGGGTTACGCATAGAAAAGTCTTGAGCCATCCTGACTAATGCGTCATAAACGGCGGTGTCACCATGAGGGTGATATTTACCTAATACTTCACCGACTACCCTTGCACATTTACGGAAAGGTCGATCGGCGGTTAAACCTAATTCATACATCGCATAGAGAATACGGCGATGGACAGGTTTTAATCCATCCCTAGCGTCTGGTAATGCTCTACCTACAATGACGCTCATGGCGTATTCTAAGTATGATTGAGACATTTCGTTGGTTAGGTTTGTCGGTACTATACGTTCTTGACTAGATGTCATATTGATAATTGATAATTAATAACTAATAATTGATAATGATTTCTCAAGAGTTTGGTTGTAATTTTCTTGATTTTCATTTTCACGATTCTTATCGGATAGTTATATTTTTATAACTCTTAACAATTAAGCCTTTAAGATTCATTTTCAGCTTCTTTATTCTAGCATATTTTAGCTGTTTTAGACTAGGTTTTTTTAAGTTTTTGCTAAGTTTTTTTAGCGGTGAAAAAAGGTAGTTTGTTATTAATTTCCGAAAAAACTTTAATTTATTTATTTAAAAGTGACTAATCTTAATTATTTCTAAAATTAGATTAAGTTTGAATACTTAGTTAGACGATCGTTTTTAAACAGTTACTAAATTTATCTAGCTTTTGCTACGATAATCAAAAATTAGCGATAAGAAAGAAAACTAAGTTGACTAAAAAAAAGTAGAGCTATATCATAAACAGCTATTACAAGAATTTATACGCTTGTTTGGGTTAGCTGAGTAAAATAAGAAAAGACAAAATATTGAATACGATCAAGAAAATAATTTAATTAAATAGATGAGTAATTTTCAATCAGTTTTAGATAAGTCTAAATTAACTCGATCGATGTGGTTATTATGGATTTTGTCAGCAGGATTAATTGCCCTTGATGGATTTGATTTTTTTATTATTGGAATTGCTTTACCATTTTTAGAAAAAGACTTTAATTTATCTACCGCTCAAATAGGTGCAACTGCTGTAGCGGCGATCGCAGGTTCGTTGATTGGTTCACTTACTTTAGGACCAATTACCGATAAAATTGGTCGGCAAAAGATGCTTTTAATTGATGTTTTAATCTTTATTGTTGCTAGTGCAGGTACAGCCTTAGCTTGGAATGGGTTTTCTTTGATCTTTTTCCGTTTTTTAGTTGGTGTCGCCATTGGTGCAGATTACCCGATTACGGTGTCTTATATCACCGAAAATGTGCCTTCTCGGTTACGAGGGAAGATGGTGATAGGTGCATTTACATTTCAAGCTGTCGGTGCTTTACTCGGTGCTATCACAGGAATTATCATCATTTTTGGTTGTCAATATTTTCAACCTGAATCAAGCTTGTTTCTCATTCGTTATAGTTGGCGATTAATGTTAGCAGTCGGTTTATTATTTGCTTTGGTAATTGGCTTTTTTAGGTTACAATTTTTGTTAGAAAGTCCGCTTTATTATATTGGTCGTGGAGAGTATGAAGAAGCACAATTAGCGGCTAGAGAATTACTTGAAGATGAGATAATAGTTACCGCTGAAACTGACCCTCAACCACCTCAAAACGAGCTTAATTATTCAGCTTTATTTTCTCCGTTATATCTAAAAAATACAATGCTTGCTTCTATCCCTTGGTTTTTACAAGATATTGCTACTTATGGAATTGGTATTTTTACCCCGACAATTATCGCAACTTTAGCTTTTCAAAATCAGGATGATTTTATCTTGCGTCAAATACATTCTGCTCAAGGAAGTGCGATCGTAGATTTATTTTTAATTCTTGGTTTTATTATCGCTATTTTATTAGTAGATAAAATTGGTAGATATACATTACAAATAACAGGTTTTGTGGGGATGTCGATCGGTTTATCATTATTAGCTATATCGGGTAATAATATTACGGGTACTCAAAGTTTATTATTGATTTTTATCGGTTTTTTCCTTTTTAATTTATCAATGAATGCGGGACCAAATGCGACAACTTTCTTACTCTCAGGAGAAGTATTTCCCCCCGCAATAAGGGCAAGTGGTGCAGGGTTATCCGCAGGAATTGCTAAAGCGGGGGCGGTTGTTGGTGTTTTTCTCTTACCAATTTTACAAGCACAATTTGGTTTACCGATATTGTTATTTGGTTTAGCCGTTTGCTGTATCCTTGCAGGTATCATGACTTATATCTTAAAAGTTGACGTTAAAAGTTAGGGATTAGGGGGATGAAAGTAATGAGTAATGAGTAACTGCTAATCTATTCACTATTCACTATTCACTATTCACTATTCACTATTTACTATTATAGTAATATTGTACTTGTAGTTTGGTAAATAAAACATGAAATTTCAACATCTTTGGATAGAAGGTAATAGTTGTAGTGGTAAAACGAATCGTTTAGCCGAAATTACCAATGAAATAATTGAAAAAACGCCATTTCCGCAAAAACCTTTAATTTTGTGTTTTAATCAAGCAACCAAAAAAATATTTGCTAATGTTTTGTTAGCTAAAAATGTCAATAGTTATCAACAAAAAATTAGAACTCCAGCGGGTTTGATGATTGAGGATGTCTTCCTTTTTTACCCCTTGATTTGTCAAAAATTACAAATTAAATTTACTTTACCGATTAGGTTATTATCAGAAACAGAACAAGAATTAGCAACTCAATTGTGGCATGATGATTTAACTCCAGAATTACTAACTATTTTTGGTGGTGAATATAATTGTGTTCGACGCATTCTCGATTTTATTCAATTAGCTGGTACGGGTACAATTCGTTTAGAAGAGATTACTCAGCGTTTGTATTCAAGTCAAATAATTAGTGATGCAACAGTAGCACAGACGATCGCTCAATTAATAGTTAAATGGCGTGAATGGTGCTTAGATAAAGGCTTATTAAGTTATGGTTTAATCTATGAACTTTATTGGCGTTACTTATTAACTTCGATCGAGTATCAATCTTATTTAGGCAAAAACTATACAGGTATTTTTGCGGATGATGTTGATAATTTTCCCGCTGTCATGGTCAATCTAGCTCAAGTATTTTTAACCAATGATAAGATAGCAGTATTTACTTACAATCCTCAAGGTAAAGTTAGATTAGGTTTTAATGCTGACCCTGATTATTGGCAAACAAAAATAAAAAGTATTTGTCGTTACGAAAATTTAACTAAATTACCCGTCAAAAGTTTAGTAAATACCAGTTATCAACCGATAATTAATCTTATTAAATATAACAATTTTAAGAGTAATAAGTTTGATGATTTGGCTTCAATTCAAACTAATTCCAGAGGAGATTTATTGACAACTACCATCGATTTTATCGCTCAATCAATCGCTTCTGGAAAGATAAAAGCCAATGAAATAGCAATTATTGCCGCAGGTTTAGATGAAGTAGCTAGATATAGTCTTAGCTCTAGTTTAGATAGTTATAACATTAAAAGTAAATTTGTTCATGAACAACGACCTTTAATTAGTTCACCTTTAGTCAGAAGTATCTTAACGTTATTATGTTTTCTCTATTCAGACTTAGGTAGATTAATCGCCCTTGATATGGTGGTACAAATGTTGGTGATTTTGTCCGCTCACAAAATTGATTTAGTTAGGGCAGGATTACTAGTTGATTATTGTTATTATCCTGATTTGAAATCGCCGATGTTGTCAGAAGTCGAAAAATTTTCTCGTTGGGATCGTTTAAATGTACCAAGTTTAGAAGCCTATAACCAAATTAGAGATTGGATTATTACTCAAAAAACAGCTATTCAAACCGAGAAAAAAAGTTTTTTGGTAGTAGTAGATGAAATTATAGCTTCTTTTTTTGGCAATCGTAGTTTATTAAATCATACCCAAATTTCTCATCTAAGAGGGTTTACTGAAACAGTAGCTCATTTTTGGCAAGTTCAACAAAAATTAGGTAATCATAATATCCAAGATATACTAACTCAGTTAATTAATTTATTGATTAAAGGCACGATTACAGCAAATCCTTTGCCAGTAGTCGATCGTCTTTTTGCTTCGGACAATACCACTGAAAATAATTTAACAATTATACCTGAGTCTAATCAGGTGACAATCGCTAATATTTATCAATACCGTACTAACCATTTACAACATCGTTGGCACTTTTGGTTAGATGTTGGTTCAAATTTTTGGAGTCAAAGCAGTCATCTATTCGCTTCAGAATTATTTTTACAAGAATGGGAAACCAATACATCTATCGTTGAAAAGCAAACAGAATTAGATAATCAGTTACTACCTCGAATCGTCTATGACTTATTGTCGAGAGTAAATGAAAAAGTATTTCTTTGTCACAGCAATTTAACTACCAATGGTAGTGAGCAAACAGGAAAATTGTTGCCTTTGTTGTGCGTTATTCCTACTGTTTCAACTAATTAATTATTATACGATCGACATAAACCTAAGAAAAAAGTCTAAATTGAATTTATGTTTACTTTTATTTCTCCTCATCATAATCTGAAAAATTTGAAAATTATCCTGATAAGTCTAGTTTCTTTATTATCTAATGTACCTGTAGCTTATTCAGGTGGTACTCATTGGCAATTTAAAGTCAATGATATTACTACAATTGGTACTAACTATCATCAAATTACAGTTATCCCTATAGGTTTATCTGAATATAATGAAGTTTTTCCCTATGAATGTCCAGAAGTTACTATTTATGCAAAATATGTTTCTACAAATGATTACTCACGACGTAGGTTTCATCTTGAAACTTATAATCTAGCAATATCCTTAATTAAAGATGCTCATTCTCAAAAAAAGGAAATTTCGATCGGTGAAATAGGTATGGGTTTAAAATCAGATAGTGAAGTAAAAAAAGATAACAAAAGTATAATTGACCATTTAATAAGTAGTGTAAGAAGACTTTTTTTCAAGACTGAAAATCAAACCGAAAATCAAACTAAAATTGAAAAAATGCGTAATTGTAAAGTTCACAGTAAAGGTCTAGAAGTGGTAGAAATAGACAAAGGTACACTAGCTGTGTTTTCTTATTATGAGTAAGTTGTCTTATAATAAATTATCAATACTCAGAAATAACATTTAGTCTAATAAATTCAACAATTTTTACTAACCTTGAATGACCGAGGTTGTGGACAAAAAGTACGCCAGCGAATACGTAGCTCACGTCTTCTCGAGCAACCAACTAGCTATTTTTTCCATCACGCGACTAGTGACCTCCTCTCGATCCTGTAACAGTTGATGACCTGTAGTATCTTCAATCCAAAACCCTTCGGTTAGAGGACCCAATCGAGCGATAAACTTTTGCATTGCTTCACAGACTGTTCGGCAGTCTTTGATGGCATGAATCGCCAGTAGCGGTACTCTAAAATCTCTAGCACTTCTCGCAATCTTCTCTCCAGTTGTCACGGTAGCAATAGCTGCAGCCATTGTAGGGCGAGGAGAAATTTGAACACCTGGGTCGAGACGGGCAACCTTAGCCCACTCCTTGTTTCCGAATGCTTCGTCAAAGGTGGCTGAAAAGTCGGTAGCTGGCATCTTCAGTTTGGGAAAGTAGCTGGACAAAAAAGCTAAGACTTTGATGACTAGTTTGGGAGGTAACATGACCGGATTAATTTCGAGTGCGGCACCCATCGTAATAACTCCTGCCAAGTTAATTCCATTCGCTTTTATCATATCTTCTGCGAGTCCAGCGGCTAGAACTTGAAGTCCACCGAACGATTCGCCGATAAGGAAGATTGGCACGTCTGCCGAGCATTGGAGCTGTTTTTTAGTCCAGACTACGGCAGTAAAAACATCTTCTACTAAGTCGTCAAACTTCTCGATGTGTATACACCCTTTAGGAGTACCAGGTTCAGCCTCGGAGTATCCCATACAGACTGGATCGTAACTTGAGCAGGAAAAACCTTTTTGGTTTAAAAACAAAGCGAGTTGCTCGAAGTAGCCAGAATGCCAGCCTCCACCTGGAACAATAAGGCAAACGGCACGTTGGCTTTCGCCTTTGGTGTTGTTTCTCCAGACTCTCGTTGCAAGCTTTGCACCTCGCGACGAGTATAGAGGATTTACTTGCGGTTCGGGTGCTTGTGGGACACAGGGTTTCTTTTGACTTACCATTATATATAGTCCGCTATTCTCAATATTATTCTTCGAGCCTATTTTTATTATTCAATGAGTCAAAGCATTTGTATGCATTGTTCGATCGAGTGAGATTTGATACTAGACGGCTCGACGTAACGATTAACAAAGAGTCGATCTGGTTCCCAACCTGCCGCATCGAAACAGCCTTAAAACTACTTATCCGTCGTTGAAAAATGCTAATTGTGCTATCTATTATCAACTAACTTAAGATTATACGGCACTCCCATGATAACTGTAGTTTAAATTAAGGATTCCAGAATAAATAATATTTTAATCAACTTTAATACCATAGTTCCATTCGCTACGAAAAATATCTTTGTGTAAGTTGATTTGTTTCATCTCTTCTGATAAGACTTTTATACTTGCTAGATATCTGCTTTTATCGAGTTTGGCTTTTATTTCTGGTCCTTTGTTTATTTTTGTCTTACCGATCAAACTCACCACTGTCACTCTATTAATTAACGGTTTTCTTCACTCATTCTGTAAAATAAAATAAAACAGACGATGCTCTATCTTATTCCATAAGAACATCAATACCCCCAACTCAAAATTAGAATATTGACAATCGACCAGCAAATAGGTACAATCTCTTAGTGGACAAATAAGTCAAAGTCTTATAATCATTGCATATCAAGAATGACTAAAAAATATTCTCTTACTCTTTTATCAGGTGACGGTATTGGCATGAAATTATGGACGTTACAGTCCAAGTTTTGAACGTTATCGCCAAACAATGCGATTTAGAATTCGATTTTCAAAAAGCGTTAATCGGTGGGGCGGCAATTGATGCGACGGATAATCCCTTACCTCAAGAAACGATCGACTCTTGTCAAAAAAGCGATGCCGTACTTCTAGCGGCGATAGGGGGTTATAAATGGGACAATTTACCGAGAGAAAAACGTCCAGAAACAGGCTTACTAGGAATTCGTGAGGCTTTAGGCTTATTTGCTAACCTTCGCCCCGCAACGATTTTACCTCAACTAATAGATGCTTCTAGCCTCAAAAAAGAAGTAGTTGAAGGTGTGGATATTATGGTAGTAAGAGAATTAACAGGCGGGATTTATTTCGGTAAACCAAAAGGCGTTTTTGAAAGCGAAACAGGGGAAAAACGTGGTTTAAATACCATGGTATATAACGAGTCAGAAATCGATCGTATTGCCAAGGTAGCTTTTGAAATAGCTCAAAAACGTCAAAGCCGACTTTGCTCGGTAGATAAAGCCAATGTCTTAGATGTGTCTCAATTATGGCGAGATAGAGTAGTCGAAATTTCTAGTGATTATCCTGATGTTGAACTTTCTCATCTTTATGTTGATAATGCGGCTATGCAATTAGTCCGTAACCCCAAACAATTTGATACGATCGTTACAGGTAACTTATTTGGTGATATACTCTCGGATGCGGCGGCTATGTTGACAGGAAGTATCGGGATGTTACCCTCAGCGAGTTTAGGTGCTTCAGGTTTAGGTTTATTTGAGCCTGTACACGGCTCAGCACCTGACATTGCGGGGCAAGACAAAGCCAATCCTTTAGCTCAAGTATTAAGTGCGGCGATGATGCTTCGTTATGGTTTAAATCAACCAACAGCGGCGACTAAAATAGAACAAGCTGTGATGAAAGTGTTAGATATGGGTTATCGTACAGGAGATATTATGTCTGAAGGTTGTCAGTTAGTTGGCTGTAAGCAAATGGGCGATACTTTACTCCAAGTATTAGAGAGTTAATCTAGACAATTAAATTGAATCAAAGTTTACCTCTACCTGTAAATTTTGATTACTTACTGAAGATAATTTATCCTCAATATCGATCTTTCATCAAATCAAATCTCAACCAAAATATCAAATTAAAAACCGTAAAAATTCTTTTATTTTGTGAATTAGTGAGCCTAATTGTCTAGATGAAAAATTGATTAATATTGGTTCAACTGCGAAGTATTTTTCTTACTTAATCTTTTATTTTCAATTAGCTTTTCTTTTTTGTTTGATCTTAAATAGTATTTTTAGTCAATAATTTTAGTGATTATTTTTTTTAAAGATTAAAATAATACTTATATACCACAATAACTAATTATATTTATTTTTTTGATGGTTATTTTAGATAATGAATTATATTATCAGTGTTTATATCTAATCAGGAAAAGTCTTCATTTGCTTTTTTAATAATGAATAAATTGAACAAAGATTATTATCTCTACTAATCAAAATATATTATATAATTCTTATTGTTCTCAATATTTTTGCGAGCTAGTTCAGACTGAGAATTCATACAGATAATAAATGTCTTAAAAAAAATTTATAGAGAAAAGACACGTTAATGTTTGAATATTGACCTAAAATGATACATATCATATATAGTAGTTAATTAATTAAAATAAACTAACCATCTTTGATGAAAAAATAATGAATTCACAATCTCAAAATGGAGATGAATCCTTTGTAGATAAACGCACAAAAGATTTGTTAGATCCTAGTTTGGTCAAATCGGCACGAGAAATATATAATAACTATCGTCATTTTCATGTCAAAATCAAAAAAACTCCGGTTGGTGTTGCGATCGATAAAAACACACATAAAGGTCAATTGTTATTTACTGATCGTCCGATTCTTTTACCTAATGAATATTTTATTTCGATCGAACAAATAGAATCAAAAAATTCTCAGACTGAGTTAAACGATTAATTAATAATAAAAAATTATAGTTAGTAAAAATTATTAGTTAATAACTATTAATAATCACTTATTTATTATTAGGTAGTGGTTAGTTTAAATATTTTTTATAACTAGAAGTAATACTATACAATAAAAAAAATATATTGTTTAAAATATTTTATGCAAGGTAGTTTAGAAGAAATAGATATTAATTCTTTATTAATTTTCTTTAGTCAACAACAAAAATCAGGTGTTTTTTTTATTGAACACGAGCAATCTCTAACTGGAGAAAAAGATATTTTTTTTGTTTTCTTTGTTAAAGGGAATATAGTGTTTGCAGGAGATAAACACTCTTTTGATTTTGACAGAATAAAAGAATATTTGGATTCCTTCAATTTAAGAAATAAATTTCAACATCTACAACGAAGTTTAAATCAATCGATTAGTATTACCGAATACGAAGTAATTTTATTATTAGGTAAAAAGCAACTAATTTCAATATTAGAGCAAAAAGATATTTGTTATCTAATTATAGAAGAAATTATTTTTAAAATAATCAATTTAAAAACAGGTTATTTTACTTGGCAAAATACATTTAATTTACAACCATTAATAATTAGTTTTTCACCGGAAAATATTTTACCTAAAATCATTAAAAATAATATCGAATGGCACAAACTATTTCCTTATATCCAAAATGTAGAACAAAAAGTAATTATTGATGATTCGCAAAAAGAATATTTTTTATCGCTTCAAAATAACCAA
Organism: uncultured cyanobacterium; assembly: GCA_963710605.1. Classification (GTDB taxonomy): domain Bacteria; phylum Cyanobacteriota; class Cyanobacteriia; order Cyanobacteriales; family Cyanobacteriaceae; genus JAALKG01. The sequence continues at coordinate 21,475 of CAVQBA010000003.1, read as the reverse complement.
AATTTATGGCGAAAAATAGATAATAAAACTAGTTTAATTCAACTATCTCGTTCTTTAAAGATAAATATAGTAGAGATAAGTAAAATACTTTATCCTTATGTTAAACAAGGAAGAGTTAAAATGAAAAGCTCTTCTTTAATATCTCAACCATCGCTAGGTTTTTCTTTACCTATTTCAGCTCAAATTTTGTGTTTTAGTGTCATTAATCAATGGACGTTGAAAACTGATAATTTAGGTTATAACTATAAGTTTTTGATTGCTAGTAACTTAACTGATTTTTTTACTTATATTTTAAATTTACCGATTAAAGCTATTATTATTGAGTCTCAAGTTACGAATAATGATAATACTTATAATCTATGTAAAATTATCAGAAATAATACTAGTTCATCTGATTTGCCAATTATTATAGTTGTAGATAAATACGCATTTAAAGATAATTTAATTTCTAAAATGTACGGTGTTAACGAGTATATAAGTAAAAATGTTTTTAATAAAAAAATGTCTCATGTGATTGACAAATATCTCTAAATATTGTTACCTTAGTTATTATCAATAAAGCTCCTTATCCGGGGCAATCGTAACGTACCTTGACGGACGGTACAAGCCACTGAATTGAATTCAGAGGTCACGTCCTCACAAATTAAATAATTCTTGAGTTAAAGAAAGAAAATGACTTTAAAAGAGCAAATCGCCGAAGACATCAAATCAGCGATGAAAGCCAAAGATAAAATACGCCTACAGACAGTAAGAAGTATCAAAAAAGCAATTATTGAAAAAGAAGTAGAATTAAGAGCAAAAGGAATTGACGGTTTAACTCCAGAAGACGAAATTAAGCTATTAGTACAACAAGCTAAGCAAAGAAAAGATTCGATCGCTCAATACACTAAAGCACAACGAGAAGATTTAGCCGAAATTGAACAAGCAGAATTAATAGTAATTGAAACTTATCTACCCAAGCAGATATCAAACCAAGAATTAGAAACCATTATTGACCAAATGATTGCTAAGGTAGGAGCGACTAACTCTAAAGACTTTGGTAAAGTTATGGGCGTAGCCATGAAAGAATTAAAAGGTAAAGCCGATGGTAAACAAATTCAAGAATTAGTTAAAGCAAAATTAAGCTAGACTTTTTGAATTTAGTATTTTAGAGAAATTATCGATCTCAAGTTATAGTTTTTCCCTGATTTGAGATCAATAACAGATTAACAATCGCTTTTATTCTTAACTAAATAATTCTCAAAATGCGATCGTTACTTGTCAAATTTAGCAAGATATTTTTTTGTTTTCTTGATAAGTAATGAGAATGAAGGCAGTTAGATTATAATGAAAAAGTTAACTTGTTATTTTGGACTTATTTTTTTTGTTTCACTAGCAAAACAAACAATCAATCCTACTAGATAGAGATGGACTATTAGATGGGATTAAATATCAATCATAATGCAAATTAATTTTATTAATTATATAAACATCGATAATGGCTGAATCATATCTATTAGAAAAATTAGCATCAGTAGAAGAGACATTTAACGAATTAACCAGAAGATTAGCCAATCCAGATATTGCGACTAATCCCGATGAACTACAAAAAGTAGCCAAAATGCGTTCTTCTTTAGAAGAAACTGTCATTACATATCAAGAATGGCAAAAAACTCAAGCTGAAATTGAAGGTGCTAGAGAAATTTATAAAGAATCTAATGCCGATCCTGAAATGAAGGAATTAGCAGGAATGGAAGTAGAAGAATTAGAAAACACATTAGAAGAATTAGAAGATAAACTTAAAGTCTTATTACTACCAAGTGATCCTAACGATGATAAAAATATTATGTTAGAGATTAGAGCCGGTACAGGAGGCGATGAAGCTAGTATTTGGGCTGGTGATTTAGTGAGAATGTATTCTCGTTATGCAGAAACACTTAATTGGAAGGTCAAATTATTAAGTGAATCCTTGGCAGAAATGGGTGGGTTTAAAGAAGCTGTCTTAGAAATTACAGGCGATCGTGTTTATAGTCAACTAAAATTTGAAGCAGGTGTACACCGTGTACAAAGAGTACCAGTAACTGAAGCAGGAGGTAGAGTTCATACTTCTACTGCAACAGTCGCAATTATGCCTGAAGTTGATGATGTGGAAGTCAAAATTGATCCTAAAGATATTGATATGACTACTGCTCGTTCTGGTGGTGCAGGTGGGCAAAACGTCAATAAAGTAGAAACCGCAGTTGATTTGATTCATCAGCCACAGGAATTAGAGTTTTTTGTACCGAAGAACGATCGCAACTAAAAAATAGAGAAAGAGCGATGCAAATTTTACGAGCTAAACTCTTTGAAATTAAATTAAGTGAACAACAAGAAGCTGTCACTTCCATGAGACGATCGCAAGTAGGTACAGGATCACGCTCAGAAAAAATTCGGACTTATAACTACAAAGATAATCGAGCCACAGATCATCGTTTAAACAAAAACTTTGACCTAAGTAGTATTCTAGAAGGTAAAATCGAAAGTGTAGTTCAAGCCTGTATTACTCAAGACCAACAAGAAAGATTAGAAAAAATGGCATCATCTCCTACTAGTGCTGAGATGATCAATTAAATCATAATTGAGTTAGAATAATTGAAATTAAATCGTAATTTGAGTACGTTAATCAAAACTCTTAAATATTTAGACTATTTTAAGATAATTAAGTTAGTTACGGGCTTAGTTATTTACTACTAATTATTAATTATTCAATATGGCTATAAACATCGATAATCCAGACAGAATTATTGTTAACGTCAACAGTGACAATACTATTATCAATCCTTTTAGTATTTTTGATGATTCTCTGACTACAGGGAAAATTGCAACTTTTGATTTTTATGAAGATTCTTTTGCTCAAGACATTAATATTTTGTTATTTGATCAAAATGGAGATGGTGCACCACAGACAGTTGATAATTTTGAGAGTTATGTAAACGGTGGTGACTATGATAATTCAATTATTCATCGATCGATATCTAATTTTGTGGTACAAGGAGGTGGTTTTACTGTAGAAGACTTAGCAGTCGATACAGTAACGACAACAGCGCCTGTAGCGAACGAATTTGACTCTAATCGTTCTAACACCGAAGGCACAATTGCAATGGCTAAATTAGAAAATTTGCCCGATAGTGCGACAAGTCAATGGTTTTTTAATTTAAGTGATAATTCAGATAACTTAGATAACCAAAATGGTGGATTTACTGTCTTTGGTAAAGTTTTGTCTCAAACTGATTTAGATGCAATTAAAGATATTGCTTCTGTTGATGTTTTTGATGCTTTAACTATCAATCCTGCATTTGGGAGTATTCCTTTAAATATTGATAGTGATAATTCAGTTATTGATAGTGATGATTCAGTTATTAATAGTGATAATGATTATATTCGTTTACGAGATGTTACCATTAGTCAAGCCCCAGAGCTAACTTTTACGATCGAAAATAATACTAACCCCGATTTAGTTAACGCATCACTCAATCAAGCAAATGACCAAATTATTCTTGATTATCAACCAGGTATTAGAGGTGAAGCTCAAATAACAATTGAAGCAACCAATTTATTAGGAGAATCTAGTTCTACAGTACTAAATGTTTTGGTTGAGAATCCTCCAGATTTTTTTACTTTAGAAGCAGGCACAGCTCAAATTGCTTATGTAGCTTATTATGGCAGACCAGCTGATCCCGGTGGCTTAAACTTTTGGAATGATTTTTTAGATACCAACAATATTAGTTATAGCCCTCGTGGAGGAGATATACTAACAAATAGACAACAAAGGGATTATGACAGATTTGTTGATGACTTTGGTACTTCTGAAGAAGCTGATCGTATCTTTGGTAATCTCAGTATCCGAGAAAAAGTAAATCAAGTTTATGATTTTGCCTTTAATCGTAGTGCCGAAACAGCCGGTTTAAATTTTTGGACAGAGCAAATAACGAATAACAATGTGAGTCTCGCTTCTTTCGCTTTAGAAATAGCGTTAGGCGCTCAAAAAGATGATATTGAAACCTTAAAAAACAAAATTGCTAGTGCTGATTTGTTTTCTCAAGGAATTACTGATTTAGGAATTACTACATATAACGGTAGTAATGCCGAGATTTTTGGTCGTAATTGGTTGGATGATATTGGCGAGACAATTGCCACAACTGATCAAGTAAATGATACTTTGAATGAATTAATGGCTTTATAATTAATTTATGCTTCAAAATCAACGATCATACTCTATTTAAAACTAAAGTATTAAAGCAACCATTTAGATAAATTAAGAGGTTTGTTACCGTCTCTTATCCTTATTTGATAGAGGAGGATAACCAATGTTAGCCGAGTGTGATTGTGTCAAATATTTTTGTTTTTGTTTGAAAGGGATTATTTTGACTAGCCGTAGAAGCAACCAAATTGCTTTTGCTTTTAAATATAAATTTTCCCTCTTCAATACAAATAGAATAATTAATTAACGATCGACTGATGATAATTGAATCATAACTTAATTAATAACTTTGACTTTAGACCAGAACAAAAATTAATAACTGAATTTTACAAAAGAGATCTCGGGCAAAAATTTGATAACGTATATAAAAGGATAACAAAATTTAAGTGGTCAAGTTCGATGAATAAAGCCAGAGATGTTCAAGTTGCTAGTATTAGTTTAGATACCAGAGTTTTTCGTTCCAGAACATGGGATCGATTAAAATTTGAAATAGAATACGGTTTGAGTCGTGGTACGACCGCAAATTCATTTTTAATTGAAGGAGACAAAATTGCTTTAATCGATCCTCCAGGGGAGTCTTTTACTGATATTTTTATCTCTGCTTTACAAGAAAGAATATCCCTTAAAAGTATTGATTACATTATATTAGGTCATATTAATCCTAATCGGGCATTCACCCTTAACAAACTAATTAATTTGGCACCACAAGTTAAATTTATTGTTTCTAACACAGGTGCAAAATCACTACAAAGTATTTTTAATGAAGATTACGCTGATACCATAGCTAATAATCCTTTAAAAATTACTGCGGTCAAAAATGATTATCAATTGGATTTGGGTAAAGGGCATAAATTAGAATTTATGACAACACCTAACCCTCGTTATCCTGATCAATTATTGACTTTCGACCCCCAAACAAGTGTTCTTTACACAGATAAATTATTTTCGGCTCATATTTGTGGAGACCAAATTTTAGATGAAGGTTGGCAAATTTATCAAGAAGATAGACGTTATTATTTTGACTGTGTTATCGCTCCTTATGCCAGTCAAATTAGTAAAGCACTGGATAAATTAACCCCCAAACAAGCTCAGATTTATGCTACCGCTCATGGCCCGTTAGTTCGTTATGGATTGTATGAATTAACCGCTTTATACGTCGAATTGTTAGAAAAACAACAACAACAAACCCTTAGTACGGCTTTAATCTACGCCTCGGCTTATGGTAACACCGCAACCTTAGCCACAGCCATAGCTCGTGGAATTAATAAAGCAGGGGTGAGAGTAGAATCAATTAACGCTGAATACGCCACTAATGATGAAATTAAAACAGCGATCGAAAATTGTGATGGAATTGTCTTTGGTTCACCTACATTAGGAGGACACGCCCCCACACAAATTCAAACAGCATTAGGTATCACTTTAGCCCATGCCGAGAAAAATAAAGTAGTTGGTGTTTTTGGCTCTTATGGTTGGAGTGGCGAGGCGATCGATTTACTTGAATCCAAATTCAAAGATGGTGGTTATCGTTTTGGCTTTGACCCGATTAGAGTTAAATTTAAACCCACAGAAGAAGTATTAAAGACTTGTGAAGAGGCAGGTACAGATTTTTCTCAAGCTCTGAAAAAACGCCAGAAAGCACTAAAAGGAAAACAATCAGCGAAAAGTAATACCCAAACCGATCGTACAGAACAAGCATTAGGACGTTTAGTTGGTTCGTTGTGTGTAGTCACAACCCTTAATCATGATTTGAAAGGAGCAATGGTTGCTTCTTGGGTATCTCAAGCGACATTTAATCCACCTGGTTTGACTATTGCCGTCGCTAAAGAAAGAGCGATCGAATCACTACTACCGATCGATAGTCAATTTGTTCTTAATATTCTCGAAGACGGAAAACATATTGATTTGATGAAACATTTTCTCAAACCTTTTGCCCCCGGAGAAGATCGTTTTGAAAATATCAATTATGATACTACCGAAAATGATTGTCCTATTTTGAGTGATTCTTTAGCTTATATCGAATGTCAAATCAAAAATCGTTTAGAATGTGGAGATCATTGGGTATTATATGCCACCGCAAAACAAGGTCAACTCCTTACAGATGATGGTGGTTTAACTGCCGTACATCATCGCAAATCAGGAAACCACTATTAACAGTTAAGAGTTAAGAGTTAAGAGTTAAGAGTTAAAACAGCCAAGAGGCAAAAGGCATTCTTAATTCTTAATTGTCAATTATTTTCCTACCTAAAACTTAACACCTGACTCTTTCATTCTCAATTCTCACCGAAGACGTGCTTCGATAAGGGATTCATCTCAATTCTCAATTCTTAAACCTAGCCTGTAAAAAAACCAGCGGTATTAGCTACTTGAGATACAAATATCAAATACATTCCTTGGACTTTATTCTTTAACTCTGAGTTTGATTTCCAAGGATAAGTTAATAATTGATAATAAAAATCGATCGATTCTACTTTAATTTTTTTTGATTTTCTTTGGGCTTTAATTTGATGAAAATGTTTAGCACCTTTGCCGTAATTAAAATGTTGTCGCCAAAACTTTTTAAAAGTGAGAAAATGCTGATGATAAATTATCGCTTCTGGTACATAAATCATCGGATAATCTAAAGCAAAAAGACGATCGCAAAAATCTCTATCCTCTGCCGCCGCTAAAGGAAAAGTAGTATCAAAACCTTTTATTTGTTTAAAAATATCAGTGGGAAGAGCTAAATTATTAGAGGTAAAAAACTGGGATTTTTGATAATTACTATTATAATATTGATATAAATAATTAATTAGATCTTGGCTAGTTTGAGAATATATATTATCTTTTAAGCTATTAATAGTATGTCCGCCTAAAATTGCTTCTGGATATTTTTGAAAAATATTGGCAATTGCTTGTAAAAAGTCTTTGTCCATTTCGCAATCATCATCAGTGAAAATAAGATATTGATTACTCGCAATTTCAACGCCTTTGTTTCTAGCACCAGCGGGGCCTGTATTTTCTTGTTTAAAATAGATCAGATTTAGTTGTTGTTTGAATTTGTCAGTAATTACCTCTAATGGTTCAATACTACCATCATCAACTACTACAACTTCAAATTGATCAACAGGATAATTCAATTGAGCAATTGAATTAAGACAAATATTTAATTTATCAGGACGGTTATATGTGGGGATGATAATAGAAAACTTAAGCATCATTAAAAATTATACTTGTATAGATAATAACTAAATAACAAACAATAAATATTGATTGTCCAAAAAAAAAGAAAACTCACTTGATCAGTTTTTTCTTTAAAGTATCAAAAGCAAAAATAGGATTGTGTTTTTAATTATATCTTTTAAATATACTGATAAATCTAACTTGAGGCGTATTTTTTGCCGTAAAATTAATTTTCAATTTTAATTGACCATTGTTCAAAATTTTTGCCTGTATGTTTGATTAATTTCTTGATATCATCTTGGAGTAATTCAGTTAATTTTTGGTGTAAGTCATCACTTATCTTCGGTTTTGTAATTTTAGAAGAAAAAGGATAATAAATCAGTTTTTTAATATTTTCTCGGAAAAATGGCGGTAACGAAGAAATTTGTTTCATTAGTTGTGTTTTAGCGATCGCATTGCCAAGTTTATTTTTTCTTCTTTTATAGACAGAAGTATGAAGAGTTTTCTGATATGGAATCATACTAGTATCTTCAGAAACATTTAAAAAAGACAAAACAGATTCTAATGTTTTTTGCGGAAAATTAGATAATTCTTCTGTAGTTATAATTAAGATATTCTCTGAAGAAAAATATTCTAAAAACTGTGCTATTTGTAGATAATAACTACTACGAGAAACATAATCCTGATGATTTATTATTGCTTCGGGAAAAGATAAATTTTCTCTTCCATGGTCATAGTTATGGATATAATGAGAAATCATTCTTTCGATCGGATCTCTCAAAACATAAATTAATTTCATCTTCGGTTTAAGAGAGTAAATTCTTTGGGGGATACCTTTCCACTTGGGATAATTGCTGTAGTTAGGGGAAGCCTCACCATAAATTCTTGCTGTACCTTTAAACTGAGATTTATACCAATCTACTCCTTTTTTACGCCAACGGTTTTCAATAAAAAAATCTAATTCTTTTTCTGTTGACATCGAAATTTCGGGGTGACAATTTAGATAGTAATGTAAACTGGTTGTACCACATTTCATGGCGCCAATAATTAAAAAATCAGGTAAAACATTTTCCCTATATTCGAGTGTTTTCATGAAAATAAAGATAAAAATAAGATATCTTAATATTGTAAATGAAGATCTATTTTTATTTTTTTCATTCTCTTATTTCTTTGACAATAAATAGTTTTTTAACTACTCAAGTAATTAATAAAGTATGGAGAAAAGGCGTGCTTTGTCTTTACCAAAAAAATGATTTACATTAAAACCTGACTACCGATCAATTTTTGATAACGTCGGGCTAATTCATGCTTCAATTTTGTCCCCTCTTCCATATACTCAGCTTGTAACAAAATCTTTTCTGCCGCCTCTCTGGCTAAGACTAGCACATCTTGATCTTCAACTAGACTAGCTAAAGCAAAATCAGGTAAACCCGACTGACGAGAGCCTAAAACTTCACCTGGCCCCCTTAAATTCAAATCCATCTCAGCAATAAAAAAGCCATCTGTAGATTGCTCTAACACTTGTAAACGTTGAACTCCATCAGGATTTTTACTAGCGGTAATCAAAATACAAAAAGACTTATGGCTACCACGCCCGACTCTTCCTCTGAGCTGGTGTAACTGAGATAAACCAAAACGTTCGGCATTTTCAATTAACATTACCGTCGCATTAGGCACATCAACCCCAACTTCAATTACTGTAGTCGAAACAATAATTTGAGTCTCATTTTTACGAAAAGCACTTAAAGCTTTATCTTTGTCTTCCGATGACATTCGCCCGTGCAACAAACCGACATTAAAATTAGGAAAGATTTTTTCTTTGAACCTTTGATGCTCTTCTACGGCGGCTTTCGCATCTAGTTTTTCTGATTCTTCTACTAAAGGAAAAATGATATAAGCTTGTCTGCCTTTGGCTACTTCACGTTTAATTAATTCATAAACCTGAGGACGCTCTTTCCCTTTTTTAACGATCGTTTGAATCTCTTGCCTACCGGGGGGTAACTCATCAATCAAACTTACATCTAAATCGCCATGAAGTGTCAAAGCAAGAGTTCTCGGTATTGGTGTGGCAGTCATACTTAATACATGGGGTGCTTCTCCTTTTGCGAGTAATCTTCCTCGTTGTTGTACCCCAAAACGGTGTTGTTCATCAATTACGACTAAACCTAATTTACGGAACTGGACGGGATCTTGAATTAGGGCGTGAGTGCCGATTAATAAAGGTAATTCGCCACTTTGTAGCTGTGCATGAATCTCTCTCCGTTTAGCGGTTTTGGTTGAGCCTGTGAGCAATTCGACAGGTAGATAAAGCTGATTAAACCATTCGACTATTTTACGATAATGTTGTTCGGCTAAAACTTCAGTCGGTGCCATCAGGGCGGCTTGATAACCTGATTGAATAGCGGCAAGAATAGCAAAGACAGCTACGATCGTTTTTCCTGAGCCTACATCCCCTTGCACTAAGCGATTCATCGCCGAAGATGATTGTAAATCTTCTTGAATTTCTTGAATTACTCTTTCTTGGGCATTGGTTAATTTGAAGGGTAAGATTGTTTGAAATTGTTCGACTAATTCTCCTTGAGGTGCAAAAGAAACGGCGACACGATTGGCTTTTTCTTGTTGTTTTCTTTCTAAAAATCCTAGTTGTAAGTAGAAAAACTCATCAAAAATTAATCTGCGTCTGGCTTCGATTAATTGTATTTGTTGTTCAGGATAATGAATTTGAGCGATCGCAGTTGGTAAATCAATTAAACTGTATTGTTGCTTAAGTATAGTCGGTAATGGATCTTTTATTTGCTTAATTGTCACCATAGCCTCAGATACAGCTTTACGAATAACATCAGCAGGAATACCATCAGTGAGGGGATAAACAGGTAAAAGACGACCAATTTTAATCGAGTTGATACTTCCGCCTTGGCTATCCAAAACTTCAAATTCAGGATTATCTAAAGTGACACCATATTTGTTTTGTTTGACTAAACCCGAAACTGCAATCAAAGCATAACGAGGATACATTCGTTTAGTTTTTTCTTGCCAACCACGGTTACCATAATAACCACCCGCATAAAAACGACTCAGTTTGACTTCGCCTGTGCCGTCTTGAATTGTTAAACTAAGAATAGTTAGTTTTTTGTTTTTGGGGCTACTAAAACAACTAATTTTTTGGACTTTACCGATGATAGTAACTGTTTCCCCTGGGTTTAAGTCTTTGATATTAACTTGACGAGCATAATCGATGTGATCTCGTGGATAATAAAAAAGTAAGTCTTGGATAGTTTTTATCCCTAGTTTGAGTAATAAGTCTTGTTTACGTAAAGCGATCGATTTTAGCTGAGTAACACGATCGTTTAAAGTTAAATTAGAAACAGTTTTGGTTGTAGTTTTAGCAACAGAATTAGTCGCTGGTGTTTTACCAACAAATGAAGTCGTGACAGGCGTTAACTCTTTTACTTTAATCGGTGTTTCTTCAGCCAGTTTTTTGACTTGAATGAGTAACTCTTGGGTTTGATTTAGTAATGCTTTTCGCTGATTATTATTTAGTTGTGGATAAAGGGCAAATTCTTTAGCGGTGTGTTGCCACTGAAAAGCAACGCCGACATTTGTAACGGGAGGTTTGTTGCCAAAAGTTAAACAAAGAAATTCACTGAAACGATATTGTTTCCCCTTTAAGTTTTGATAACCATATTCAATTTCTACTGCTAAGGCTTTTTCTATTCTCTGCCAATCGAAGCTGTGGTGAATTTTACTACTCATTGTCTCGCCGTCATCAAAAATTGATCTGTTTGTGATGCTATTTTATCAAAATAAACCATGAGCGTATTTTTATCTATTCGAGGGTGCTTTCCCTTACATCCCTACATTGAATATGTACCCTAACGTCTAATAATTTTTGATCAATATTTCATCAACTTTTCCTCTTTTTTTTCCTTGAGAATTAATTGCCCTATTCGCACTCACTCTTATTTTTTGATAGTAATCATCATCATATAATCGATCGATAAAATCAGTATAAGAATTACTTACTAAAATTTGACATCCTTTTTTGTGTAATAAATCAACTTGTTTTTTTAGTCTTTCTTGCTCTTTGCGATCGAAACCATTAAGATTATAACTAGTAAAAGAAGCTGTATTAGAAATAGGATCATAAGGAGGATCTAAATAAATAAAATCTTCTTTTTGTACAGTAGCAAAAGCTTTTCTAAAATCTCCTGTTCTAATCTCAATTTCATTTTCATTTAAATATTTACTCACTGCTCTAATTACAGATTCATTAACAATATTTGGTTTTTTGTACCTACCAAAAGGAACGTTAAATTCTCCTTTTGAGTTCACTCTAAATAAGCCGTTATAACAAGTTTTATTTAAATAAATAATTCGTGAAGCTCGTTGAATATTAGAATAGTTTTTATATTTTTCTTCCTGTCTATCTAACTCTCTTAACTGGTAAAAATAATCTTTTTCATTGCAATGTGTTCGTAAATCTTCAATTAATTCTTCTGGATAATCTTTAACAATTCGATAACAATTAATTAATTCTTGATTACGATCGTTAATAACTGCTTTTTTTGGTTGTAAATTAAATAATAAAGCTCCTCCACCAATGAATACTTCATAATATTTATCGTATTTTTGAGGAAGATATTTTTCTATTTCTGATATTAGTTGTCTTTTTCCTCCTACCCATTTTAAAAAAGGTTTTATAATTGCGTTTCTACTCATAAACTAAAATAATTGATTTAAAGGAATTTCAATCTCACAAGGATTAATTAAAGTAACGGTATTATTTACCGATAGTTTTTGCCTATTTTGATAGTAATTTTCTTGAGGATGACTATAAACTTCTAAATAATTCTGATTTAAGTCAATCAGCCATACAAGAGAAATTTTACTTTCAGCATAAAGAGGTAGTTTCAAACTACGATTGTATTCTATACTGCTATCAGCTACCTCGATTAGTAACAAAATATCGTCAGGCAGAGGATGACGAGTAGAGTAAAAATCATCTCTTGGTTTTAATAAAACTAAATCTGGTTGTGGTTGAGAGTTATTACTTAGTTCGATCGGATTTTGAACACTTACTATACCATAATTACCTAATTCTCGACTGAAAATTCTATTTAATTTATTGACACAAGATGCCTGTCTAAATCCAATCGGTGACATCTCAAATATTTCTCCTCTAATTAATTCTGTCGAGGTATCTTCTGCCAAGACACCTGCATTCATTATTTGATAATATTCTTCTAGGTTAAATTTCTTGCGAGGTAATGTTAAACTCATCTTCTTCTTTCATTCTCATTATTTCTAAATATAGCAAGCAAAGTTCAATAATTACTTATTACTTCTGTACAGACGTTTTGTCGAAACTAACTTCTCACTCTTCCGCCTCTTCAAATGAGTAATCAATCTATAAAAAAACACACAAGCCACCCCTCCCCAATCGCTACGGATTGAAAAAAGGTGACTTGTATTGTATCTAATAATATAATAACATAAATACCAGTAAATAACAATAGTTTTGAGTAAAATATTTACCTATTTTAACAATTAGCTAAAATCAATAAAAATAGTCACTTAATCTACTAAACGAACAAATTTTTTCTTACCCATTTGTAAAATTTTGTCAGTCAATTGTTCTGGGTTTTCGATTACTAAATTAGCGTCAGTAATACGATTGCCATCAAGACGAACACTACCGCCTTGAATCTGTCTTCTACCTTCGCCACTACTTTTTACTAAGCCACTAGCATTGAGGATATAAAATAACTTTGCAGGAAATTCAACCTCCGCAAGAGAAAATTCGGGTACAGCTTCAGTATTAGCCGTATTTTGCTTACTGACAATATCTAACGCTGTTTTTTGAGCAGTTAAAGCATTTTCCTTGCCATAGTATTGAGAAATGATTTCCACCGCCAAAAACTTCTGGGCTTCACGAGGGTTTTCAGGAATATCGGTTAAAGGGATGTTGGTTAGTAATTCAAAATAGTCTTTTAAAAGCGAATCGGGAGTTTTTTCTAACTTAGAATACATCGATAAAGCATCTTCTTTTAAACCGACATAATTATCGAGAGACTTAGACATTTTTTGTTGTCCGTCAGTACCAATTAATATAGGTAGTAAAAGACCAAATTGTGGCTTTTGATTAAAGTATTTTTGTAAATCTCTTCCTACTGCAATATTGAATTTTTGATCTGTGCCGCCTAATTCGACATCAGCTTCAACGGCTACCGAATCATAACCTTGCATTAAAGGGTACAAAAATTCATGTAGATAAATAGGAGTTTGCTGGGTATAGCGATTATTAAACCCTTCTTTAGCCAACATCTGTTGTACCGTCATTGTGGCTAACAACTCTTGTATCTGTGCTAAATCGAGTTTGCTTAACCATTCGGAATTATAGCGTATTTCTAAACGATCGGGAGTATCAAAATCAAGTATCGGGCGTAATTGCTCTAAATAAGTTTCGGCATTAGCTTTAACTTGTGCGGGGGTAAGTTGTTTTCGGGCAGTATCTTTTCCTGTTGGATCGCCTATTTGTGCGGTAAAATCACCAATAATAACTACCGCAGTATGTCCTTGGTCTTGAAATGCTCTTAATTTACGAAAAGGGATACTATGTCCTAAGTGTAAATCTGTACCTGTAGGGTCTATACCTAATTTTACCCTTAAAGGTCGATCGATTTGACTGATTAGTTGTTCTATATTTTCGCTTTTTTCTTCTGAGTCTGATTGCGAAGGAAATATTTCACTTACTCCTCGATGCAACCAGCTAAAATTGTCACTTGTCATTGATTTATAATTATTTAATTTATTCGACAAATTTACAACTTAACACGATCGAGGAATTAATAATAGTAAAAATGTGAGCCTATACACCGCCTTGAATTATCATTACAAGGCTAACAAAATCCGTTTAATAAATTAAACTCGAACTTTCTTTTCTTAAAACTATTAAATTGTTATTTAAAATAAATCGGAATGACTACCTAATCTGGTTAAATAAAGGGTTTCTCGATTGTACTTATAAATCAAAAGCCAATCGGGTTGAATATGGCATTCTCGAAAATTAGTATAATTACCTGATAAATTATGGTCTCTATATTTTTCAGATAATGTTTCTTTATTAGCAAGTTTTTCAATAATTTGAACTAATAAATTTATGGGCTTACTCGATTTTATCGCTTTTTTATAATCCTTTTTAAATTGTGATGTGCGATGGATTTTGAGCATTGATTCTAATCATTTAAATCATTGAAAAGATCGTCGATCGAATCAAATTTTTGTCCTTCGCCTTTTTGAGTTTCTTCTATTGCTTGAATTGTTGTTTGATTTGGTATTTTGACTTCAAAAGGTAAACCTTGATGTAATGCAATTTGTGAGTAAAAAATGTTTACTGCTTGACTAGGTGTTAAACCAATTTTCGCTAAAATGTTTTCTACTTCTTTTTTTAAAGTGGAATCTGTTCTAGCTCTAATTACAGCGTCTTTAGCCATGATTTTTTCAAACGAATTTTTCAATTTATTGTAGCACAAATTAGACACAAAATTGAGTTGTATTAACGGTGTTTTTATCTGTGATATTCGATCGTACTGACCACTTTTAATCTTGGTTGTTGGGTTTAACTTTGTTAATGTGTCGCCTATCGATTAAATTTTTCGAGGCTCAACCCAACCTACTACTAAGTTGGCTTATTAGATAAATTTACCCTTTTTAAGCTCGTTAAAGGATTTGTCTAGCCAAAAATTATACCACTCTAAAAATGAAGTTTTATTTGTTTTTTCTAAAGTGGTATAGGGATAAATACCTCCATCACTTGCTCTCGCATCGACCCAAATGTGACCGTATTCCTTACCATTTACTACTACGTCAATAAATACACCACAGCCAAAGTTACAAATCCTTAAAAGACCGGTTATCCATTTCTCATCAAAATACTCATCCTCAAAGGATTCATAGGCTTCTTCATCTAGATAATTACCGTTGAACTTCATGTTCCAAGGTTCAGTTATGGGAAAGGGAATTGCAGGGTTCATATATTCGTTATCTTTTTTATAGTCAAGATCCTCGTATAGACTATCTTCAAGGGTTTCTAATCCGTAGTATCGGACCAGCACCACCATTACCAACCAAGAGCAAGAAATTTCTGTAATCCTCTGGGAGAGTAATATCAAATCTCCTTTCAAATGCTGAAACAGTTGATTCACTAACAGGATCGTTTAAGAAGTACTTATGCTCAGAAGTACCGAATATATTCAAATTTTTATCGATCGATCTCAGTTCTTCTAAGCGAGATTTGAGCGATTTAATTTCATCTTGAATCTTCATATACTACCTAATTTATAGTTTTAGGATGGGTAATAGCTCTATTCATGACAAAGTTTAATAAAGAAAGTCAATAACGAGTACCGTAACCCATCATTGAGTAAATTGTATCTCTAATGTTGCCTGTTGGGTTTCGCTTTTTTAATGTATCGTCTATATATTAAATTTTTTGAGGCTTAACCGTTCCCTACTACTTAGTTTAGTAAAAAACAAGCCAATCATCTATAACTTCCCCTTTTTCATTTACATCCAAACAATAATATCCTATTTGATCCTCATTTACATAAAGATCTAAAGTTGTCCTGATAAACGGAACAAGTCTCATAGACTAAAAAAAGATAAATTTTTGAGAAGCTTTTTTAAAAACAAAATCATCAGGTGAAAAACTCGAAAACTCATTTGGATTTTCAACTGAGCTAATTTTAAGGCATTGATAACCACGATTCTTTGAGATTTCCCAAAGATTTTTCTCTATAGAAAAGTTTATCAAAAAAGAAGTTATTTCATCCATTAATATTTGAAATTAACAAATAATATAACTTATAATTTTACCGTTTAATTTATTATTTATTGACTAAAAGTAATATCTCGTTGTCGTAACTGTGCAAGGAAATATTCTTCTAAAGAATCACGATTAAGATTAATACTAATCAATTGTGCTGGTGTTGTTGCTAAATAAGCTAAAAATTCTTGCGGATTAACTTTTAATTCTCCTGTCACAATATGATTTTCTCGATGATAGTTATTTAACCATCGATCGAAATCAATTCCTTCGGCATTATGAACAACAACATGATAACTTTTACTAGTACCCAAAACTTGGTCTAAAGAACCAACATTAAGTAACTCTCCTCTAGCTAAAATAGCAATTCGATCGCAAATTTTTTCGACATCAGACAAAACATGAGAATTAAAAAAAATCGTTTTACCTTGTTGTTTCAAAGACAAAATAATTTCTCTAATTTGATAACGTCCTAAAGGATCTAAACCTGACATTGGTTCATCTAAAAAAATAATATCGGGATCGTTGATCAAAGCCTGTGCCATACCAACTCTTTGAACCATCCCTTTAGAATATTGTCTTAATTGCTTCTTTTTAGCTGTTTTAACTGCTAATCCTACCAAGTCTAATAAATATAATATTTTCTGTTTTTTTTGTTTAGAAGGAATCTTAAATAAATCACCGATAAAATTTAAAAATTCCCATGCAGTTAAAAAGTCATAATAATAAGCATTTTCAGGTAAATAACCTAGTTTTTGTTTTACTTTTTGGTCTCCTACAGATTTACCTAATACCGAAATTTTACCTGATGTAGGACGAATAATACCTAATAAAATTTTGATTAAAGTAGTTTTTCCTGCTCCATTTGGTCCTAATAAACCAAAGGTTTCACCTCGATATATTTGCAAACTACAATCTTGCAAAGATTTTACTTTTTTATTCATGAAAAAACCTGTTTGATAGATTTTGTTTAATTGATAAATATCAACTACTACTTCTGTTGAGTTAGAAAAATTTTCCGTTGTAATTTGATTAGTATTAGTAACCATAAATAATAATTGTTCAGTGCGAGAATGAATATTTAAAAATAAACTATTTATAGGTTTTTCCACAATTATGAGATACATTCAATCCCCCTAAATCCCCATCCCCCTTGCCCCCTTCGTAAGGGGGAAATGTAAGGATGCTTCGCTTTTATTCTTTGGGGACTTACAAATCAAAAAAACTGTACTCAAAAGAATGGTAATTGCTATAACTATTAACTAACTTTCTAAGGGTTGAATATCATCGGCAACCTGATAACCGAAAACAAGGGAATAAAAATAAAACTCACTATCGATCGCTTTTTTAATATTTTCAGCTTTTCTAAAACCATGTTGCTCGTCAGGAAAAGTTACATAATAAGTATTGACACCTTTACCCTTTAGTGCATTAAACATTAATTCGGCTTGATTGGGTGGGACAACTTTATCTTCTAATCCTTGTAAAAAGATGACAGGACATGATAATTTATCGATATGATTAATAGGCGATCGATCTTCATAAATAGCTTTATCTTCAGGATATTTACCAATTAATTGATCTAAATAACGAGCCTCAAATTTATGGGTATCAGTGGCAAGGGCGGTTAAATCGCTGACACCATAATAACTTGCCCCTGCCTTGAATGTATCGTGAAAAGTCAGAGAAGCCAGAGTTGTATATCCTCCCGCACTACCACCAGAAATCGCTAACTTATTTCGATCGACTTTTCCTTCTTTAGCTAAATACTCAGCTACATTGATACAGTCTTCCACATCCACAATCCCCCAATTACCATAAAGTCGTTGACGATATTCTCTACCATACCCAGTGCTTCCACCATAATTAACATCAACAAAAGCAAAACCACGACTAGTCCAGTATTGTATCCTCAAATTATAACTAGCAGTAGTCATTGCAGTTGGTCCACCATGACTTTTAACAAATAATGGCGGTAATTCTCCTTCCTCGGCTTCAAAGTCTTTATTCTGAGGGGGATAATACCAAGCATAGGCAGTTTTACCGTTACTGGTAGGGAAAGCAATAGGTTGCGGTTGAGTCAGGTATCCTTCGTCTATTTTTAAGTTACTACTTTGTCGCAAAATTTGATGTTCGCCTGTAACGATATTCATTTTAACGATAGCAGTAGGTTGTGTAGGTGAGCCTCCTGTAAATAAAATATCTTTATCCTTTACTTGTAGATAAGCCAGATTGGTGAAGGGAATATCATAATCAGTTAAAGTTTGCGTTTCCAGATCGATCGAGGCTAATTTCCAAGTACCATTTTGAGTATAGGTAGTAACGATCGTTTTTTCGTCGGCAAAACCATAAATTGTCTCGCCAAATACCCAATGAGGATAACCAAACTCTGCATCTAATTTATAGACATTTTTAATCTCACCTTGCTCATTTTGATAATATAAATTCCACCAATTAGATCGATCGCTACTAAAATATAAAGTACCATCACTATTAAAATAAGGCTGACAAACCGACTCGTTTTCGCTACCTGCAATTTGTTTAATATGACCTAAACTACCATCATCATTAAGATCGGCTAAAGATAATAAAGTACTATCCCAAGGCATATAAGGATGATTCCACGATAGCCATGCGAGTTTACTGCCATCAGGGGAAAGACAAGGGGAAGTATAAAAACTATCGCCACTAATAAGTGTATTGATATTTCCTGTAGTCAAATCGATCGAGACTAATTTATTTTCAGGTTCGGTGTTAGGATTACTATGATCTTCAGCTACACAAATCAGACGATCGTTATTTTTATCTAGACAATAATCGGCGTAACGTAATTTAGATTCGGCAGTTAAAGGTTGAGGTGACGCACCTTCTTCTTGCTTATATACTCGTTGGTCTTTAAAATTACTGAAATAGATAATTCCTTCGTTGATAATAAATGCACCGCCACCATATTCGTGTACGCGAGTACGAACATTGAAAGGTTGAGGAATCATATCCTCAGTTTTACCATCACTGTCTTGTTTTACTATAGTCGATCGACCACCTTCAGAAGGACGACTTTCTAACCAATATATATTTTCTCTGTCAAATTTGGGACTACTAACACCAATAGTAGCGGAAACAATTAACTCTGAACTGATAGGAGATTTCCAACTACCATAACTAGCGGTTTGTGTCTTTGCCATACTTCAATAATTAATAATTAATAACTAATAATTAATTTTTATCTTAATCTATTGTTTTAGATTACACTAACTTCGATCGAAATACGTATATATATATATACACACAGTTTGTTAACCTTATATTTCGTTCGATCGTTGGATTGCGAACATCTTGTTCGCTGTGTGTACAAACATCTTGTTCGCTCGAGTGCTTGTTTGTTAAGAGAAATAATCTAGAGAGCGAGACGCTCTCACTGTATATATACATACAAATCGATCGTATCTATCGTTAATTTAGTTAAGACGATCGATCTCTTAAAAAAAGTAACTCGTTATATTTACGATCGCTGAAAGTGTAACCTAATTAAAAATTGTGAAAGAAAGTTATCAAAAAAGAAAATAATTGAGTTAGTTAATTATAAGAGGTAACCAAAAATGAACTTTCAAATGAAAATTTTGGATATATTTTATTTATCGTCAGGATTTGTTATTTTTGTAGGTCCAGTAATAGGAACAAAACAATTACTGAGGAAAAAATATAAGTTAAATTTATTAATTAATGGAGTGTTTGAAACAACTATTGAAACCAGTGGAGAATGGATTGCCGATCGAAGACATCCTTTAGGTCATAGATCTATATCAACTTTGGATGATATTTCCCTGACATCTGAATTTGTCAAAGAAAATGATTGTATGTTGCTTGGTGAACTTGATTTGTAAGTACGATCTTAGATATTGTAGGGAGCGATTGAGTCATGAAGGCATTAGTGGTATTTGTAAAATACACAACATACAAACAAAACCTAACGCCAGATTGTGATTATGTTCTCACAATCAATTAGCCTTTAATTGGTGTTGTACGATCTAAGTATTATAATTACTAACAGAAAAACTGAATAGATTTTAGTCAATCTGGAGATAATAATAGGTAAAAAAAAGACTTTTTGTGTAATTACAAGTTATAAAGTAAAAATAGAATGTCACTTAATTTATTAGTTTTACGATGTAAAAATATTGAAGCTTCAAAAGAATTTTATAGTTATTTTAACTTTTCATTTAATGAAGAGCAACATTGCAAAAGTCCTCGGCATTATGCTGCTACAAATAATAATTTTGTTTTTGAACTTTACCCGATCGACAAAACTGAATACCCTGATAATTGTCGCTTAGGGTTTACAGTTCAAAATCTAGATTTACTTTTCTCAACATTTAAAAATAAATGCTGGATTGAAAAAGCTCTTTTTACCCGTAATGCTCAAAAATTATTTATAGCAAAAGATCCTGATGGTCGTAAAGTTGAAATTTCAGAGAAGAAGTAGGATCGTCTCGATTGTATTTTAATCGGGTATATTGATAGTTTTGAGGGTAATTTTTGATTATGATAATCGATCGTTATCAATGAGTATTTAACCACTCTCTAAGCTCATCGATCGAATTAAAATCTAATAAAGCCTCACCCAAATCTTCTAAAACAGATAAAGATAAATTGAGTACTGTCTTTTCCACATCAGAGGAAATATTGCCTATTTTTCGATTTAACAAACGAACAATTAATCTTGCTTCCCCTTGTTGAATACCTCGCTCAACTCCTTGTTGAATACCTTTTTGTAATCCGATTTGCTCTCTTTCTTCTAATCTTGCCTTATATATTGGTGAGAGTTTCATAATTAATTGTTCATCCTCTGAGGTTAACTTTTTCTTCTTACTTCGATTCAATTCTAACATCGTCAACAAATTCGATACCAACTCTAAAACGTTATCTCGATAAGGGTTATTTTCAGGTAATGTTTTTAATTCATCAATCGCATTTTCCTGTATTTTTCCTTTACCTAATATCCTTAACCATAACGTTTGTTCTGTTTTCGGTAATTGATGTATGACAATTATTGCCGTCTTTAAAGCTGTGGGTAAAAAATAGACTCCTTTAATCCAATCCTGAGATGATTGGGCGGAAAATGAATCTAGTATTTTGGCAGATAAAGTTGGCGTTAGAATCCACAATTTTGCTGTTTGTTGATTAACTAAACTTTTTTGGTTACTTTTATTTTCATCTCTTCTAATGGAGGTTTGTACGTCAAATAATTTACCTAAGCAATCATTAATCTGCTC
>CAVQBA010000002.1:0-248784 GCA_963710605.1 uncultured cyanobacterium | reverse complement strand
ACGAAAGATTAAATACCAAAGACTATGATTTTATTGGTAAATTAGACGGCGATTTAGAATTTGAGCCAGAATACTTCTCAACCTTATTAGAATACTTCGAGAACGATCCTTATTTAGGTTCAGCTAGTGGCAAACCTTACTTATTAGAAGATGGCAAACTAAGCATCGAAAGAATGTCAGACGAAATGGTAGCAGGACAAATCAATTTTTATCGTCGTCAGTGTTTTGATGAGATAGGTGGTTTGGTTAGACAAGTACATTGGGACGGAATCGCTTATCATCGTGCCAGAATGAAAGGATGGAGAACACGTAGTATTGATGAACCAAATTTGGTTTTTATTCATCAAAGATTAATGGGCTCATCAGAGAAAGGAATAACCACAGGCAGACTAAGATGGGGACGAGGTCAATATTTTATGGGAACACATATCCTCTATATTTTCGCTATTGGTTTGTATCGTATGTTTGAAAAACCTTATATTATTGGTGGAATTTTGATCGTCGTTGGTTATTTTCAGGCAATGTTTGAAAAAATGCCCCGTTATGAAGATGAGCAATTTCGTGAATCTTTACACGCATGGCAAATGGCAAGGTTAAAATTAGGTAAGACATTAGAAACTATTCCAACGGTAGATACTAAAACTAACTGTGAAGTATGAATAAGAATTAATAATTAATAATTAATAATTAATAATTACTACTGTTCACTCTTGGCACTGTTCATTATTCACTGATTTACCTCTCCCTTAATTCTCCATTCTCCATTCTTAAACTTACCTCACCCCCAGCCCCTCTCCTCAGAAAAGAGGGGAGTTATGATCAAAAAAATTTATTGAGCTTTTAGTGATTTCAATTAGATTCTGTGATCTTTTTATTTCAAATCTCTATTTTAGGATAGGGATTAATTTTTTATTAATACGATTAATTATTTGCCGTCGAGTCGTTCACATTAGTGTCATAATATAAGGCTATATTCCTAAATTGCCCATGATGGTCTTATTGTTTTCTTCTTATTGATAATTTTTGCAATCATTAAAAGAAATTAAGATCAGTATTTTATCTGCCGAACACTCACATAAACTCATGACAACTAGTTGGACTAATTATCGTGCCGATCGTTTAAGTGCCTTGCCTCCTTATGTTTTCGCCCGTTTAGATGAATTAAAAGCAACCGCCACACAGCAAGGTATAGATTTAATTGACTTAGGAATGGGTAACCCTGATGGTGCTACCCCCCAACCAATAATAGAAGCGGCACAAAAAGCACTTCATGTAACAAAATATCATGGTTATCCGCCTTTTGAAGGTACGAGTAATTTTCGTCAAGCGATTACTAATTGGTATCAAAGACGTTACCAAGTCGATTTAAATCCTAATAGTGAAGTTTTACCATTACTAGGTTCAAAAGAAGGTTTATCCCATTTAGCCCTAGCTTATATCAATCCCGGTGACTTGGTGATTGTTCCTAGCCCTTCTTATCCTGCTCATTATCGACGGGCCTGCGATTGCAGGTGGGGAAATCTATCCTTTGATTTTAAGTGCCGAAAACGACTGGTTAATAGATTTACAAAAAATACCTGAAGATATTGCTCAAAGGGCAAAAATTCTCTACTTCAACTATCCTAATAATCCAACTACAGCCACAGCACCTCGTGCTTTTTTTGAAGAAATAGTTGCTTGGGCAAAACATTACAATATTATGTTAGTTCATGATTTGGCATATGCAGAATTAGCATTTGAAGGATATGAACCAACGAGTTTATTACAAATTCCCGGTGCTAAAGATATCGGTGTAGAATTTCATACTCTGTCTAAAACTTATAATATGGCAGGTTGGCGTGTGGGTTTTGTCGTGGGTAATAGCGACATTATTCAAGGGCTGAGAACTCTGAAAACTAATCTTGACTATGGTATCTTTAGTGTGATTCAAGAAGCGGCTCAGACGGCTTTACAGTTACCCGATAGCTATATCCATGAAGTACAACAACGTTATCAAAAACGTCGTGATTTTTTAATTGATGGCTTGAGTAAATTAGGATGGAGTATTAAACCTTCAAAAGCGACAATGTATTTATGGGTACCGATTCCTCGTAATTCTAATTCAACTGATTTTGCTTTGGATTTATTACAAAAAACAGGAGTGGTAGTTACTCCCGGAAATGCTTTTGGAGAAGGTGGTGAAGGTTATGTCAGAATTAGTTTGATTGCCGAATGCGATCGTCTAGCCGAAGCCTTAAATAAATGGGAAAAAGCAGGTATTCGTTATTAAATGTTATCTGTTCATTGTTCGATCGTTATCTGTTAACTAGTAAGATTATGTATATAAAGAAATAAGCACAAAACGAATTCACTTATAAAATAAAAATACTGACTTATGGCGTTTCAAGCTAATGCAATTAAATTTGGTACAGATGGTTGGCGTGGGGTGATTGCGGCAGATTTTACTTTTGAGCGTGTCGCTAAACTAGCTCCTTTATCAGCACGGGTATTACAAGATGAGAATCCTGATTCTAATTTAGTTATTGTCGGTTACGATCGACGTTTTCTCGCCGAAGATTTTGCTAAAATTACCGCTGAATCTTTAATTGAAGCTGGTTTTGATGTGTTACTTGCGAGTAGTTATGCCCCGACACCTGCTTTTAGTTGGGCGGCAAAAGACAAAAATGCTTTAGGGGCTTTAGTTTTAACTGCTAGTCATAATCCCGCTACCTATTTGGGTTTGAAGGTGAAAGGTGGTTTTGGTGGCTCGGTGACAGAAACTGTTACTCGCAAGATTGAATTTTTAACCGAAAAAGATTTTACTCCGACTAGTAGCGTCAAAGAAAATAGTCAGGGTACATTAGACCTATTTGATCCTTGGGAGAGTTATACTAAGCAGTTACGTTCTCAAGTTAATATTGATTTAATTAAAGATGCGATCGTTAATGAAAAACTACATTTATTTGTTGATGTAATGCACGGTGCGGCATCTACTGGTATTACCCGTTTATTAGGTTATCAGATACCCGAAATTAACGCTAATCGGGATACTTTATTTGGTGGTAACCCCCCCGAACCTTTAGCTAAATATATCCCTGAATTGTTCCGTCAAATAAAAGAATCAGCTAAAAACGATCCTGATAGTTTAAGAGTCGGATTAGTCTTTGATGGTGATTGCGATCGAATTGCGGCGGTTGATGGTGATGGTAATTTTTGTAGCACCCAAACTTTGATTCCGATTTTGATTGAACATTTAGCAGTCAGAAAAAAATTAACAGGAGAGATTGTTAAAACCGTATCTGGTTCGGATTTAATCCCGAAAATAGCCGATTTATTTGAAATACCTCTTTCTGAAACCGCTATTGGTTATAAATATATCGCTGAAAGAATGTTAGAAAACGATGTTTTAATTGGTGGAGAAGAATCTGGTGGCGTTGGCTATACAAATCATATACCTGAAAGAGATGCTTTATTGTCCGCTTTGTATGTATTAGAAGCAGTAGTAGAGTCAGGCAAAGATATTAGCGAGTTATTTAGCAATTTACAAGAGCAAGTTAATTTTACCTCCGCATACGATCGAATTGACTTACCGTTAAAAAATATTGAACAAAAAAATCAACTACAAACCCGTTTAGCCGAAACACCTTTAACTGAAATTGCCGAGAAAAAAGTGACTAACTGTTTGAGTATCGATGGTTATAAATACCGTTTAGAAGACGATAGCTGGTTACTAATTCGTTTTAGTGGTACTGAACCTTTATTACGTTTATATTCTGAAGGAAGTGATTTAAAAGCAGTTCAAGCAAATCTCAATTGGGCAAAGGATTGGGCTTTAGCAGAGTAATTATTAGTTCAAAATGTTATCAGCGAGCAAATAATATCCCTAAATAAAAATTCATGATTTTAGGTTGTCAAACATTTAATTTTTAACTCTTAACCCTTAAATACGAAGGTGGGCATTGCCCACCCTACTCTTAACTCTTAACTTTTAACTCTTAACTTTTACCGCATTGTGTAACGGAAATCGGTTTCACCTTGATAATTAGTAATTTCAGCTAATTTATCTAAAGTTTGTGTACCCTCATAAACCTTACCATCAATTATCCAAGTCGGAAAAGAGCGAATTCCTGCACTACTACAAGCCTCAGGCTGAGCATCCTTGCCATCTGCACCACATTCTATGTAATTGACTTTGTCAAACGCTTCTTTACCAAATAATAATTTTTGGTCAAAACAATGAGGACACCAATAAGCACCATATTTAACTGCTCCTACCTCGGTTAGATGCTCTGCCAAAGAGTTTTCAGCCGTTCCAGACACCGTGGAAATCTCCCACCCTAAAGGTGGTTTTGGCGCTCCAGTTGGTTGTGGAATCGGACCATTTAGGGCGACATCTGGGGTAATTGGGTTGCCAACATTTGCATAGACACCAACCGAACTAACTAAAACAATTAAAGCGATCGCAATTCCTGTAAATAAAATTTGTCCAATATCATCCCAATCTTTACCGAAGATAGTTAAAGCTAATAAACTTAGGGATAACAAAGCAGAACCGATACAATAATAACAAAGAGTTTGTAATTCAAAAGCCAAGACATACATTAGATAGCCACTAAAAACTGTCATGGCAAAACTACCAGCAAGAAGTAACCACCAAGTTGTATTTTCTAATTTTAGTCTCGATTTTTTACTTTTATCAGGATTAACTAATAACGGTACGAAAGCAAAAATTGCCATACTTAAATAAGCTAACGAACCAAACAAACTTAATGGTGGCCCAGCTTTTGCTTGAGGATTAAAAGGATAAGCATAAGCACTATCTAGTACTCCACCACAACCTGCACCCGCAACTGCCTCAGCACTACAAACAACATCTCCCCCTGTTAATTTGCTAATTGTAAGGTAAGCAGTCAGGATAAAACCGACAATAGCGATCGCACCAATAATTAAACGAGATTTACGATAAATCCAAGGAACATTACGACGACGAACCATAATAACTAGTAATTAATAATGAATAATTAATAATGAATAATTAATATTAGAGGATTAATTATTACGTCACTCTATATTTATATTCATGCTCACGATTTTAGCAAAATTAAATAATTGTATTTCAAATTGTCTAATTTTTGATCTTTTTGCTTGATTTTTTATTTTTTTTCTTGGAAGAAACTATTTCTTCCTTGATATTAGCTTGAGTCGCTTCTACAAATTGCGAGACACGAGAGGGGTCGATCGTTTGTGATAGCTCACCATTACGTTTGAGAGAGCTTGCTACAATCACCCCATCAGCACAACCGATTAATTCGCCAATGTTTTCCCAATTAGCACCACTACCAATCAAAATAGGTGTATTATTAGCGACTGTTCGAGCTAGTTCTAAGTCTTCAACAGAAGGAGGAAAACCCGTTGCCCAACCAGATAAAATAACCGCATCAGCCAAACCTCTTTCGATCGTATCTTTAACTACGCTAGTCAAATTAGGTGTACCCAACGGGCGAGCGTGTTTTACCAAGACATCAGCAAAAATTGCCACATCTTTACCTAATTCACGACGGTAACGTTGCACTTGATGAGCATTACCTTCAATTAAGCCCTGATCTGTCGCCATCACGCCCGTATAAACGTTTACTCGCACAAAATCAGCCCCCACACATGAAGCGATCGCTAAGCCACTACAAGCATCATTACGCAGGACATTTAAACCGATCGGTAACATCACCAAATTCATAATTCGATCGACTACCATTGTCATTGCACTAACCACAGCAGGATCGACTCTATCTTTAGTAAAAGGTGCATCAAAAAAGTTTTCAATGATGATACCATCGACACCACCTGCGGCTAATGCGGTGGCTTCTTGTTCTGCTCTAGCAATCACATTTTTTAAATTGCCTCCCCACCGAGCAGATGTGGGTAGCGGTAATAAATGGACAACGCCAATGACGGGATTTTTCTTGCCAAAAATTTTTTCAGTTATCATAAAAATTTTATATATTAGTTACCATTGAAACTAACGGTAATTAAGTTATTTTATCAAGATCAAGTTTAACTCTCGATTTTATTTTACAGCCGAAACACGATCGATAATTATTAAGTCGAAAATTACTTAATAACAATTGACATTCAACAGCTAATCATTAATTTACGTGTAAATACACCTGATACAAGAATTGATTGTTGCTATAATTTGGACATAATTTAAAAATAAATTGAAACTGACTTAAACGATCGTTTTTCTCCTACTCAACAAATTAAGATTCGATCGTACTTCTGTATTGATATAAATTTTCGACTTAATAATTATCAATTGTCTCATCTCTAATATTTTTAAAATTATTAATTATTCTTAACTATCAACTATCAACATGAATACCTCAAAACTAACTAATATATTACCAATGGTATGGAAAAGTACCAGCGTTGTCTCCAAAACTGCTATTAGTATTCTTTTAGTTGTCGGTTTATTTACCGTAGCTAAAACTGCCAATAATTTAGTCGAAAATATGACGAATATGTTTAGTTATCAGGTTACCAAACCTGAGGTGAATGATCCTCATTTGATAGTTAAACAAATTAATGCAGTCAGTGAATTAACGACAAGTGTTTTTGTAATGGATTCGATCGTACCAACTTCATCTTCTCGCAAATTAGGTAATCTGGTTTTAGGCAAAACTAAAATGCTTTATGTGGGTAGAGGAGAAGTTAAAGCAGGTTTAGACTTAAGCAAAATGACAACTAACAGTATCTTAATTGATGGTGATACTATTATGGTGAGATTACCAGCACCCGAAATACTTGATACTAAAGTAGATGTGGCTCAGTCTCAGGTGTATGATTACGATCGAGGTTTCCTCAATTTAGGTCCCGATGTTGCCCCAGAGTTACAAACAAAAGCTCAACGTTATACCCTCACGCAAATTAAAAAGACGGCTTGTGAGCAAGATATTTTAGATAAAGCAAATGATAAAGCTGTGACTTTAGTGACTGGTTTGATGACTAATGCGGGGTATGAAGAAGTCAAAGTATTAACCACAGAAAGTAAAGTTTGTATCTAATCTTTAATTAACAAAACATAATTTATCAGGAAAGACAACTAACAACTAAGTAAGTAATAGAATCTCTCCTTATTGCTGGTAATTTCCTTTGAATACAGGTAATAATCATGACTCAAACTTTAAATAAATCCATAGCTGAAAATATTGTTAAATTAGAGAATGTTAGTTGGCAGACATTTAATAATTTGCTGAGTGAATTAGGTAATAAAAGAAATCAACTCTTAGCTTACAAAGAGGGAACTTTAGAAATTATGAGTCCGTTAGGAGAGCATGAAAATAGTAATCGCTTTATTGACGATCTTATCAGAGCGATCGCCGATGAGTTAGATCTAAGTCTCAAAAAATTTGGCTCGTTAACCCTTAAGTCAAATCAATTACAACAAGCGGTAGAGCCAGATTCGAGTTACTATTTAGAAAATGAGCCAAAAGTAAGAAATAAGCAATCAATTGATTTAACGATAAATCCTCCCCCCGATTTAGTCTTAGAGATAGATATAACTAGTGGTTCACTTAATAAATTACCCATTTACGCTAATCTTCAAGTACCCGAAATATGGCGTTATGATGGTCAAAATTTAACTGTTTTTAGTTTAGATAAAGCTAACAAAAATTACCAAAAACTAGATAAAAGTAAAACATTTCCGTGGTTAGATTTAAAATTAGTACCTCAATTGATTGCTCAAAGTTTAGAAATCGGCGAAACCGCTACATTAAAACAATTTCGTCAGTGGGTAAAAGAAAATCAATCGTAGAGATTAATTTATAAAATGAAGTAATTAAAAGCGATCGTGTCTTGTCTAGCTTTTAGTTCGGTATAAGTGCATTAATTGTCTCATTATTAGCTGTTAGCTGTTAGCTATTTTAAAAATATGTATTGATAAATTAACGAACAGCTATAGTATCTTCGACAAGAAAACCATAATTAATTTTTGATTTCAACACGAACTAATGGTGAAAAAACATGGTAGTAAAATTAATTGAAAACAAACAAGATTTGTATAATACTGATTATAATCTTTGGGTATTAGAAACAGTCAAAAAATTAGAAAATAAGGATTTAGAAAACCTCGATTGGGAAAATTTAATTGAAGAGGTATTAGACTTGAGTAAAAGGGATAAAAGAAAACTAAAAAACCTTTTAAAAAGATTAATTGAACATTTATTAAAATTACAATATTGGCAATCTGAAAGAGAAAGAAATAAAAGACATTGGCGTGGGGAAATAACTAATTTTCGTCAACAAATTAAATATCAGTTGGAAGATAGTCCAAGTTTAAAGTCATATTTACAAGAAATATTTCATTCATGTTATCAAGATGGACGAAAAATAGCATCTGAAAAATCAGGATTACCTTTAAATATGTTTCCACAAAAACCCTTTGCGACAATTGAACAAATCTTAGATGAGAATTGGTTACCGTAACGACTCGATCGAAATTATAAAGTAAAAATAAGTTAGTTAAGATAAAAATTTATTAAGCGAAAATAATCGGAACAATTAAGTTATTAAAGTAATAAATATAATTATTGAACAAAATTATAATCAAACAAACAAGACTAAAGTGAAGAAAAATGACAACCTTAACCCCACAAGTTTCAACTTCCGAGCAAAATAAAACAAGTTATTCTCCTGAAGAATATTTAGCCTTAGAAGAAAAAGCAGAATTTAAAAGTGAATATCGCAATGGAGAAATAATTGCTCTGGCTGTTAAAACAATCAATCATAATAAAATAGCCTTAAATTTTTGTCGCCAATTTCCTTTAACGATAGAAACAAAAAACTATGAAGTATTTATGAGCGATGTTAAAGTCTGGATACCTGAATATAACATCTATACTTATCCTGATGTAATGATAGTTGCCGATAAGCCTATCTATCAAAGTAATACCAACACTACTATTATCAATCCGCTTTTGATTATCGAAGTTCTTTCGCTTTCAACTCAAAATTACGATCGTGGTCAAAAATTTAAGTATTATCGTTCTCTAGATTCACTACACGAATACATATTAATAGATCAATACGAATATGGAATCGAACAATTTGCGAAAAATCAAGAAGGTAAATGGGTGTTAACAGAGTACAAAAAAGAAAAAGAAATCCTCGGATTAGAATCTTTATCATGGGAAATTTCTTTGACCGAGATTTCTAAAAGAGTTGATTTTTCTTAACTATTAATGGGTAATTACTACAATAAATAAATAAATAATTAATTTAATTTATTAAACTCGATAAAAATTAGGAGAAAAGATTAATGGTGGCTGAATTAAAGAATCAAACACAAAGTTTGTATGATACTGACTATAATTTGTGGGTATTAGATACCGTAAAAAAATTAGAAAAAAGTAATTTTGATAATCTTGACTTAGAGAATTTAATTGAGGAAGTTTTAGACTTGAGTCGTCGAGATAAAATAAAAATGGAAAGCTTATTAATGAGGTTAATCGAACATCTTTTAAAATTAAAATATTGGAAATTAGAAAAAGAAAGAAACGAAAGACATTGGGAAGGTGAAATTGCTAATTTTCGCAAGTTAATTAGAAAAGAATTAAAAGCAAGTCCAAGTTTGAAAAATTACTTAGAAGAAATATTCTCAGAATCATATCAAGATGGGCGAGATTTGGCTTCAAAACGTTCTGGATTACCTCTTAATACTTTCCCGGAAAAATCGATCGCATCTCTTGAACAAATCTTAGATGAGAATTGGTTACTTTAAAAAACGATCGTATATTATCTTTCACCGAGGGAAAATCTATAATTGAAGATCAAAGAAAACATAGAAGTAAAGTCAAAAATATGGTTACTCAATTAGAAACTCAAAATCAAAGTTTATACGACACCGATTATAATCTTTGGGTATTAGAAACAGTCGAAAAACTAGAAGATAAAGATTTAGAAAACCTTGATTGGGAAAATTTGATTGAAGAGGTTTTAGACTTAAGTCGTCGTGATAAGAGAAAAATTGAAAGTTTGTTGATGAGATTAATCGAACACCTACTAATTCTTCACTATTGGGATTCAGAGAAAGAAAGAAATAGAGGGCATTGGGAAAGAGAAATATTCAACTTTCGTTTACAAATAAATAGATTATTAGCAGATAGCCCCAGCCTTAACAATTATCTTCAAGATCAATTCGATTCATGCTATGAAGATGGCAGAAAAATGGCTAGTAAACACTCTCAACTCGATATTAAGTACTTTTCCCGAAAAATCGATCGCACCCCTAGAACAAATATTAGATGAAAATTAGTTGCCTTAACTTGCGATTGTCTTTTATCTTTCACTAATTAAAAACTTATAATTATTGGTAAAGCAAAACATAGAAGTAGAGTAAAAATATGGTCACTCAATTAGAAACTGAAAATCAAAGTTTATACGATACTGACTATAATCTTTGGGTGTTAGAAACAGTTAAACAATTAGAAAATAAAGATGTTAATTCTCTTGACTTTGAAAATTTAATTGAAGAGGTTTTAGACTTGAGTAAAAGAGATAAAAGAAAACTTGCCAGTTTGTTAGTTAGGTTAATCGAACATCTACTGAAGTTAACTTATTGGAAATTAGAAAACGAAAGAAATAGAGGGCATTGGGAAGGTGAAATAACTAATTTCAACCAACAAATTAAGATGATTTTAAAGGATAGTCCTAGTTTAAACAATTATCTACAATTGATATTTGAAGAATGTTATCAAAATGGACGTAAAATTGCTGCCAAAAAATCTCAACTTCCTCTCAATACTTTTCCCGAAAAACCAATCGCTTCTCTCGAACAAATCTTAGATGAGAATTGGTTGCCGTAACTTGCGATTGCATCTCATCTTTAACTAATCAAAAACCTACTTACAATTAAAGGTAAAAGAAAACATAGAAAAAGAGTCAAAAATATGGTCACTCAATTAGAAACTGAAAATCAGAGTTTATACGACACCGATTATAATCTTTGGGTATTAAAAACAGTTAAACAACTGCAAAACAAAGATTTTGACGCTGTTGACTTAGAAAATTTAATTGAAGAGGTAGCAGACTTGAGTCGGCGAGACAAAAAGAAAATTAAAAGTTTATTAATTAAATTATTTGAGCATTTATTAAAGTTAAAGTATTGGTCTGCTCAATCAAAATATAGTAAAGGACACTGGCTAGGAGAAATTCGTAATTTTCGTCAGCAAATTAATGATGAACTTAAAGATAGTCCGAGCCTTAAACCCTATACTCTAGAAATATTTGAGGAATGTCATCGAAAAGGAAGAGCTATAGCGATTGATCGCTCTCAACTCGATCTTAGTACTTTTCCCGAAAAACCCTTTGCCACAATTGAACAAATATTGGATGAGAATTGGTTACCGTAACGACTCGAGCGAAATTATAAAGTAAAAATAAGTTAGTTAAGATAAAAATTTATTAAGCGAAAATAATCGGAACAATTAAGTTATTAAAGTAATAAATATAATTATTGAACAAAATTATAATCAAACAAACAAGACTAAAGTGAAGAAAAATGAGAACCTTAACCCCACAAGTTTCAACTTCCGAGCAAAATAAAACAAGTTATTCTCCTGAAGAATATTTAGCCTTAGAAGAAAAAGCAGAATTTAAAAGTGAATATCGCAATGGAGAAATAATTGCTCTGGCTGTTGGAACAATCAATCATAATAAAATAGCCTTAAATTTTTGTCGCCAATTTCCTTTAACGATAGAAACAAAAAACTATGAAGTATTTATGAGCGATGTTAAAGTCTGGATACCTGAATATAACATCTATACTTATCCTGATGTAATGATAGTTGCCGATAAGCCTATCTATCAAAGTAATACCAAAACTACTATTATCAATCCGCTTTTGATTATCGAAGTTCTTTTGCTTTCAACTCAAAATTACGATCGTGGTCAAAAATTTAAGTATTATCGTTCTCTAGATTCACTACACGAATACATATTAATAGATCAATACGAATATGGGATCGAACAATTTGCGAAAAATCAAGAAGGTAAATGGGTGTTAACAGAGTACAAAAAAGAAAAAGAAATCCTCGGATTAGAATCTTTATCATGGGAAATTTCTTTGACTGAGATTTATAAAAGAGTTGATTTTTCTTAACTATACCCTTTAATTAATCGATTGTTTTAAGTCTAAAAAAAGATAAAAAAACAGCTACATTAAGACAATAATAGATCGTCGATTCGAGAAGAAAATATATAATTATTTATACGTATTGTAATAAAACTTAATTAAATAAAGCGATCGTCAATTACCTTAAATGAGGTAACTTAAAAATAAAGCTAATTATAATCGATATCAGAGGAAGAAAGTTGTATGAAGTGTGAAAATTACTGCCAAAAATTTTTAGCTGAATATTTACCAAAAATAGATACAGAAAAACAAGGAGTTTGTATCGAAGTAGGTGTAGGAACATTTGCTTTTTATTGTGTACTCTTTGCTCAACTAGGTTATCAAACTATCGCTATCGAACCATTAGTGGGCGATCAACTAAGAAATATTTGTCAACAAAATAAGATTGATTTGCTAGAAAGTTGTTTGTCAGATGTGGATGGAGAACAAACTTTATATATTGGCAGTTTTCAAGGAAATCAAAATACAAATCTTTCTTCTCTTGTTCCTGATTGGTGGGGTGCATCTTCTCAAAAAGTTACAGTTCCTTCCTTAAGTTTTAATAGTTTAATTTCTGATGTTCAAATTAAGCAAATTACTTGCTTAAAAATAGATGTAGAAGGAGCTGAAGTTATCATATTAAGACAATTAAAACAAATCTCCTCATCAGTTTTACCTGAAGTCGTTATGTTTGAATATGGTGGTGGTGATTCTAAAGAAAGTGCCAATAAAGGATGGTCGGCTGAATTTGTCGCTCAAACTAATGAATGTCTGACTATTCTTAAAGAATGTGGTTACCTTCAAGGGATAATTATCGATGAATCAGATGTTGAGAATCCCGTCAAATTTTCTTTTTCAGAACAGCTTGATAAGACTTTCGATAACTTGTTTAAATCTGATTTTCAGTGGGGAAATATTATCGTTTCCAAACAACCTATAGAAATTAAAAATGATAATCAAATAGAATGTACTAGAGGGGAAATTAACGTTATTAATCAATTTATTAAAAATAAATTTGTTGTTTTTGATGTTGGTGCTAACGTAGGAAACTGGAGTCAAGCAGTTTTAAATAAACATCAAGATATACAATTACATCTATTTGAACCTGTTCCTGATAATTATAATCAACTTACAAGTAATATGGCAAATAGACAGAATGTCTATTGTCAACAACTTGCCATCTCTAATCGCAAAAAATTACAAACTTTTTATTACTACGAAGATAGTCCTGCTTGGAGTACCTTTTTCCGTCGCTTAGAAGTAGAAAAGCAATATAACTTAAAGCCTCCTGTAGAAATACAAGTAAAGACACAAACTCTAGATTCATATTGTGAAAAAGCAGAAATTAAAAGAATAAACTTTTTAAAAATTGATGTAGAAGGAGGAGAATTAAATGTACTTTACGGAGCTAAAAAATTATTAGAAAAAGGAAAGATTGACTATGTACAGTTTGAATATGGTGGTACTTTTAAAGACTCTAATATTACTCTTCAACAAGTATTTGATTATGTTCAAAAATTTAGATATTCTCTGTGGAAAATAAATGAAAATAATTTGGTATATTGGCCAGAATTTTTGTCGCAGTATGAAAACTTTGAATATAGTAATTTTTTATTAGTTAATGAACGCTTTAAATCTATTCTCTTAGGAGAAAAGCCTCAAATGCTTTCTTTAGATGAATTATGTGTTGAAAACAAAATCAAACCAAAAGGGATAATTCATATTGGTGCACATGAAGGGAAAGAATTACAAACCTATTTAAAAATGGGAGTAGAACAAATTCTCTTTATTGAAGCTAATCCCGTTGTATTTGAAAGATTAAAGCAACAGATAGCAAATTACCCTAATGTTAAAGCAGTTTGTTGTGCTATAGGAAATAAGAACGGTACAGCAACTCTCCACGTCACATCAATGGATCAAAGTAGCTCGATTCTACCATTAAAAGTATGCCAAGAAATTTACCCAACAATCACTGAAACACAACAAATCACTGTCACTTGCAAAACACTCGATACCTTGTTGGAAGATTCTCAGCTCGATCCAGCTCAGTTCAATCTTATTAACATTGATATTCAAGGCGCAGAACTTTTAGCATTTGAGGGTGCGCAAAATACACTCAAATATATAGAAGCAATCAATACCGAAATTAACTATGAAGAACTTTACGCTGGGTGTGCTTTAATCGATGAGATAGATAACTTTTTAGACGATCGTAATTTTAAAAGAATAGCAACTACTACACCTTATCATCCATCTTGGGGAGATGCTTTTTATATCAAAAAGCCCGTTATAACAATGTCAACATTGGGAAATAATGGTAGATTTGCCAATCAAATTTTTCAATATGCTTTTCTTAAAATATATGCGAAAGAAAATAATCTACAAGTAGAGACACCAACTTGGATTGGTCAAACTATATTTGGACATAACGACTCACTAATATCTCAGAAACTACCTGTTTTTTATGAAACAAATCATAATATTACAGAAGCGATAATCCCTAACACGATAAAAATATTTGATAATGTAGATTTTTGGGGATATTTTCAGTACAACACCAGATATTACGAACCCTATAAAAATTATTTTCGTTCTTTATTTGAGCCAAAGGGTGAAGCTAAAGAAATAGTAACATCAGCTTTAAAGAATCTACAAAAAAGAGGTAAAACATTAGTTGGAATACATCTAAGAAGAGGCGATTATGGCTATAAACATTTTTTTGTAGCCCCTAATCAATGGTATTTAAAATGGCTCAAAGAAATATGGTCAACTTTAGATGAACCTGTTCTGTTTATTGCCAGTGATGAAATCGATAAAGTAAAAGATGATTTTAGTGATTATAATCCTGTAACAGTTCAAGATTTAGATTGCGAGTTACCTCAAGCCAATTTTTACCCCGATTTTTACTTATTAAGTCAATGTGATGTATTAGCAATTTCTAATAGCTCTTTTTCTTTCGCTTCTTCGATGTTAAACCAAAAAGCTAACATTTTTATGCGTCCTAATTTAGCAGTGAAAAAACTAATTCCCTTCGAGCCTTGGGCAAGTGAAACTCTGTTTAGAGAAGACAATGTGGAAGACTATCAACAAGGGCTTCAATCTGCGGAAGTTGAGGATAATTGGCAGTTAACAACTCCTGTTGCTATGTTAGTATTTAATCGCCCCGATACTACTCAAAAAGTATTTGAAGCTATTCGTCAAGCTAAGCCACCAAAACTATTGGTAGTTGCTGATGGTGCAAGAGAAGAGAAAGAAGGAGAAGCCGAATTGTGCGAACAAACAAAAGCGGTTATCGATCGAGTTGACTGGGAATGTGAAGTATTAACAAATTACTCTGATGTTAATTTGGGTTGTCGTCGAAGAGTTAGTAGTGGATTAGATTGGATATTTGAGCAAGTAGAAGAAGCAATAATTTTAGAAGATGATTGTTTACCTCATCCCACTTTCTTCCGTTATTGTCAGGAATTATTAGATAAATATCGTCATGAAGAAAGAATTATGATGATTTCAGGCGATAATTTTCAATTTGGAAGAAAAAGAAGCGAATATAGCTATTATTTTTCCCGTTATGCTCATGTCTGGGGTTGGGCAACTTGGCGAAGTGCTTGGACCAAAAATGATGATTCAATGGCTCAGTGGGAGCAATTAAAGGATAGTAGTTGGCTCTATGATTTATTAGAAAATGAAAAAGCAACAGCTTATTGGTCAAAAATATTTCAATCCGTTTATGACGGTTTTAGTAGTTGGGCTTATATTTGGGTGTTTACTCTTTGGGCAAATAAAGGATTGTGTATCTTACCTGAAGTAAATCTTATCTCTAATATTGGCTTTGGTTCGGGTACTCATACAACTATGCAAGATAGTCCACTTGCAAATATCCCTGTCCAAGAATTAAATTTTCCCCTTCAACATCCTCCCTCCGTGGTTAGAAATATTGAAGCAGATGATTTTACTGAGCAAACACAGTTTAGCTGTGCAGTTTCAAAATTATCCCCAACAAAAATAGATACGCAAAAATGTAAAGTATGTGCTTCGGATTCTGTTTATTTTGCTAAAGCAAAAATGTTGCAGAAATACGATGTGAATTATTTTCAATGTTCTCATTGTGGCTTTGTGCAAACAGAAGAACCTTATTGGTTAGAAGAAGCTTATTCAGAGGCGATCGCTACTAGCGATGTAGGTTTAGTCTATCGTAATAATATGATGGCTAATATTACGAGTAAATTACTATTTAACTACTTTGATCACGAAGCCAAATTTTTAGATTATGGTGGTGGTTATGGTCTTTTTGTCAGATTAATGAGAGATCAAGGTTTTGATTTTTATTGGCAAGATAAATATTGTCAAAATATGTTTGCGACAGGTTTTGAATTAACGGAAAAAGATAAATCTCAGGTATTATTATTAACTACTTTTGAGCTATTTGAACACTTCGCTAATCCTCTACAAGAATTAGAAGAATTAATCAAACTAGCTCCGAATATATTATTTAGTACATCATTATTACCAAAAAATAATCCAAAACCAAATCAATGGTGGTACTATACCCCTCACGAAGGTCAACATATTAGTATTTATACTAAACAATCATTAGAAATATTAGCGGTAAAATATAATCTTAAACTTTATACAGATGGAAGTTCTCTACATCTATTAAGTACTAACAAAAACTTACCCGATAATTTATTTGACATCATAAAAACAGGTCAATTATCCTCACCGAATAAACAATCGCTGTTATCCTCTGATTTTACTCAAGTAGTTAATAAATTACTCTCAAAAGATAGTTCATCAAGCACTAGTCAATTAGTCGATACTCCTGAATTAAAACCACCGATTATTCTTATTGACGGAGTATTTTTTCAACTCTATAAAACAGGAATAGCTAGAGTTTGGAAATCACTTTTACAGCAATGGGCTAATACTGAATTTGCGAATCATATTTTGGTTTTAGATAGAGCAAATACTGCACCTAAAATTAATGGTATTCGTTATCGATCGATTCATCCCTACGATTACAATAACACCGATCGCGATCGACAACTGTTACAACAAATTTGCCACGAGGAAAAAGCAGAATTATTTATTTCAACTTATTACACCACACCGATTGATACACCCTCTGTATTTATGGCTTATGACATGATACCAGAAGTTGTCAAAGCCGATCTTAGCGAACCAATGTGGCAAGAAAAACATAAAGCAATCGATTATGCTTCTGCTTTTATTTCTATTTCTAAAAATACTGCCAAAGATATTAATCAGTTTTTTCCTCAGATACCTTTAAATTCTATTACTGTAGCCCATTGCGGAGTCGATCGTCTTTTTTCTCCCGTAAAAGCAAACGAAATTAATAATTTTAAGCATCGATATGGTATTAACAAACCTTATTTCTTGTTAGGTGGTTTAGGAGGTTACAAAAATGCAATTCTCTTTTTCCAAGCCTTTTCCCAATTAATTAATAAAACAGCTTTTGATATAGTAGCGACAGGTGCAGGTAGCCAACTCCCTCCTCAATGGCGAGAATATACTCAAGGATGTACTTTTCATGGTTTGCAATTAACTGACGAAGAATTAAGACTCGCTTATGCAGGTGCAGTTGCTTTAGTTTACCCTTCTAAATATGAAGGTTTTGGGATGCCTGTAGCCGAGGCGATGGCTTGTGGTTGCCCTGTAATTACTACTCCTAATGCTTCGCTACCTGAAGTTGGAGGAGAAGCTGTTATATATGTAAACGATAATGATATTGAGGCTATGGCTGATGCTTTATGTGAAGTGCAAAAACCCCGTTTAAGACGAAGTTTAATTACTAAAGGTTTACAACAAGCTCAACAATTTTCTTGGTCAAAAATGGCAGAAATTGTCAAACAGAGTTTACTAAATACTATTCAACCTGATTTTGAATTAACTCAAACGAATTATTTGATTTTTCCTAATTGGGAAGCTGATGAAGAAGAGTTATCGATTGAATTAAGTACTTTACTTTATAATTTAGCTACTCCCTCATTTGATGAGCAAACTCAAGCTGAACAAGTAATCACTTTGTTGATTAACACGACTGGTATAGATGAAGAAGATGCTAATTTAATCTTATCGGGTATTACGATGAATTTAATGTTAGAAGAAGAATTAGATATTGAGAATATTTTCAATGTCATTTTTATAGACGAATTAGATTCGCAACAATGGAATAATTTACTACCTAAAATTACAGCCAAAATTAATTTAGTTAACGAAAATATAGAAGTAATTAATCA
Organism: uncultured cyanobacterium; assembly: GCA_963710605.1. Classification (GTDB taxonomy): domain Bacteria; phylum Cyanobacteriota; class Cyanobacteriia; order Cyanobacteriales; family Cyanobacteriaceae; genus JAALKG01. The sequence continues at coordinate 230,379 of CAVQBA010000002.1, read as the reverse complement.
ACTAGATACTAATGAGGAGATAGTTAGTATCAATAGCAATGGTAATAACTACGTTATCTTTCCTGATTGGAAAACACCTGAAGAAGAGTTATTTCTCGCTCTTAGTGATGTACTAACTCAGATAATAGCTAATGGTGAGGAAGAAAACACGACTTTGTTAGTAGATGTCAGTCAAGCAGATAGTGAAGAAGTTGGTTTATTCTTTGCTGAGGTAGCGATGAATTTAATGTTAGTTGAAGGCATAGAATTAGATGAAACTATTAATGTGAGTTTTGTTGATTTTACTTCTTCTCAATGGCAAAGTTTAGAGGGTTTAATCAAGCAAAAAATAGATTTAGCTTGTGAATCTTTACCTGAAATATTACCTAATTCGATCGCTCAAAAAAACTAATTGATTTATGGCAGTGAATAAACGTCACATAGATGTTTAACGCTTCACATCAGAATTCCCCTCCTTTAAAAGGAGGGGTTAGGGGTGGTTTAAACCTCTAACATTAACCTAAAAATTTGCTACATAAACCTTTTTAGAATATCAATTTAAAGTATAAAAAAAATGAAAAAAGCATTGATTTGTGGAATTTCAGGGCAAGATGGAGCGTATTTAGCAAAGCTATTATTAAATAAAAATTATCTTGTTTGTGGCACATCAAGAGACGCTGAGCAATCTAGTTTTAAAAATTTAGTTTATCTCCAAATCAAAGATAAAGTCCAACTTGAATCAATGGCTTTAAACGACTTTCGTAGCGTCTTACAAGTCATTGTTAAATTTGAGCCAGATGAAATTTATAATTTAGCAGGGCAATCTTCTGTTGGCTTGTCTTTTGCACAACCCGTGGAAACTTTAGATAGTATCGCTAGAGGCACATTAAATATTTTAGAAGCGATTAGATTTACAGGGAAACCGATTAAATTTTATAATGCTAGTTCAAGTGAATGTTTTGGTGATATCGGAGACAAACCAGCCGATGAAACAACACCATTTCGTCCTCGTAGCCCTTATGCTGTAGCTAAAGCAACTGCTTTTTGGGAAGTAGCAAATTATCGAGAAGCCTATCATCTTTTTGCTTGTTCTGGTATTCTATTTAACCATGAATCGTCCATTACGACCAAAACGATTTGTCACCCAAAAAATAATTGATACTGTTTGTCAAATTTACCAGAAAAAAGCCGATCGATTATACCTAGGTAATCTCAAAATTAAAAGAGATTGGGGTTGGGCACCTGAATATGTAGAAGCGATGTATCTCATGTTACAACAAGATATACCAGATGATTATGTTGTGGCGACGGGGGTTAGTTATTCTTTGGAAGAATTTGTCAGCGAAGCATTTAATTACGTGGGGCTTGATTGGCAAGATTATGTCACGGTAAATTCGCAATTATTACGCCCGACTGATTTATCTATTAGTAAAGGAAACCCGCAAAAAGCCAAAACAATTTTAGGTTGGCAAGCTAATTATACTATGCCTGAGTTAGTTAAGGCGATGTTAGAAAGTAAGTTATCTGAATAGTCTAATCCCCCTAAATCCCCCTTAGTAAGGGGGACTTCAATTAAAAAGGATTGATTCCGCCACATAGTACTTATGTTCTTGTATAGTAGTTGACGAATTAGTTAGGAGGGGCTAGGAGAGGTTAAACGTTTTAATTTATTAATTATTAGATAAATAAATCAGAAATATTAATATTTGCCGAAGAAAAATCAAGCAGATTAACATTATCTTTACTTGACATTTTAATCATTTTTTGGTAATAATTATCTTGAGGATTTTGATATATTTCAAGGTATCGATCGTTTAAATCAACAATCCAGACTTCAGCTATTTTGTTTTGAGCATAAAGAGGTAACTTAACTTGACGATCGAAATTAATCGTACTATCGGCTACTTCAACTAACAATAATATATCTTCTGGTTGCGGATGTCCTGTTGCATAAAAATCGTCACGAGGCTTTAGTATCACTAAATCAGGTTGTGGCTCAGAATTATCATTTAACTTAATCGGATTCTTGAACTCCAATAATTGCTTGATTACCTAATTTTTCAGTAAATAAGTAATTTAACTTTTTAACTGTAGAAGCGTGTTTAAAGCCAACTGGCGACATTTTGATAATTTCCCCTTTGATTAATTCTAGACGATCGTCTTCGCTAAAAATACCAACCTGAGCCATCTTATGGTATTCTGCTACTGAAAACTTTCTGGTGAGTAAATCCATCGTTTTACCTTAGTTTAAGTATTTCAAATTATCATAGTGACAATTGAAATGAGGGTTTTAACCTTATTTATAACAATTATTAAAAGATATCTGATGAAAAAAAATCCTGTAAATCTTATAATCTTGTCAAATCCTGATACTGACATTGAGAAGATTACAAACTTAAATTGAATCCTTTATACTCGAACATTAGTTAATTACTATCTTTCTTTTTTTTCTCATCAACATAAATTTTCCACATTTGTTGATAAGCCTTTTCCATTTCTTTAGTAAATTGCTTACCATTCCATAACGGTGATGTTTTTTTCGACTGTTTAAGTTTCCAACTCACTTCTTTTCTCAATTGTTCATCCGTACCTAACTTTATGCCCCAATCAATATATTCTTCATCACTCCAGGCAATTCCTTCGGTGATACCTGCATTTTTCATGAAAGTATAACTATTACGAGCGGCGAATTGTTCTCCTACTCTGCTTACTAAAGGTACTTCCATCCATAAAGTTTCGAGTGTTGTGGTTGCTCCATTATAAGGATAGGTATCTAAAACTACATCAGCTATTTTTAAATTAGCTCGATGAATGGCTTCTGTCGGTGTTTGAGGTAAAAATCTTAATCTGTTTTCTTCAACTGCTTCTTGTTGAGCAATACTAATAAATAATTCTTTAAGCACTTTTTGATCGCCATTACCTTTGATAAATAAATAACTATTAGGTACAGCTTTAATAATTTTCATTTGCAGATGAATCATATCAGGATGACGTTTTAAAGAATTTTGCATATTCAGATAAACTACCGCATCAGTAGGTACATCTAATTCTTGCCGTGAAATATTAGCTACATCGACTTCAAAGCCATCAACTCCTAAATAACAGTTTGGTAAACGCCATATTTTTTCTTGATAATATTCTTGAGCATCATCTGTCAATACATAATCATCCGCCACAAAGTAATCAATATTTGGTATTCCTGTAGCGTCTAAACCTAACCAAGTTATTTGTACTGGAGCGGGTTTAAGGGACATAATTAAATTAGTCAAGTTATGAGTTAAACTATCTAAATCAATGAGAATATCAATTTCGTCTTCTTTTATTTGTGCCAGTGAAAATCTCGTATTTCGTGGTAAATGACGACAAACATCTGCTTTTTCTTTGAACCACTTTTGAGTTATTTCGTCTTCTTTTTGATTTAATAGATAAGTATAAACTTCAAACTTCTTTCGATCGTGATGTTGCATTAACCAGCGACTCAATAAACCGACAGAATGTGTGCGTAAAGTATGCCCTAAATAAGCTATTTTCAATTTTTTGTTAGTAGTTAGCCTTTGAGAGGGAATAAAATCTACAGGGCAACAAATATGCGATTGAGCGTGAGATTGAAAAATCTTGGCAAAATGATTGATTAGATGACGATTTTCTGATTGATTATCTTGAATATACAATATCGGTTGTGTTATGACTAAAAAGCAATCTCTAACAAACTCATCTTCTATGATCGGATTTTCTTCGATCATTTTCAGTAACAAATGTTTATATTCATCGTATATTACCCCTACATTATTCCAATCAGACATTGTTAAACAAAGATTTAATCTCAAGAACTTACTGTGTAATTGCTGAGGTAAAGTTAAAGAAAGATTATCTAAAAGTAAATGATACTCTAAGCTTTTTTCCCACTTGCAACAACATTTGTAAATTAAATATAAATCTCTTACTATATCTATGTTATTAGGCTCATATACCAGACATTCTTCTAAAATATTAGCCCCGTGAAGAATTTTGCTTGGATTATATCCTAATTTATTTCCTACATAAACTATCTGAGCAACTGACTGTTTCAATAAATTCTCTGATTGAGATATTATCTTCAAACTCAAACGTAAAAAATCGATACTCTCAGCATAAGGAATTTGTAGAATTTCAATTAATACATTTATCAAAAGAACATAATCATATTCTTTTACAGTAGTTTCTGACAATAAGGTAAAAACATCCCATTCATGTAATCTTTTAAAGTCAAATGATTTATTTGATAATTGTAATTGAACCAAATAGAGTACATTGTTTAAATTATCAGGAGCAATTTGTTGAAGATGAAAACGAATTAGTTGAGCTGTTTGATTATCATCTTGAGAATTTGCTTCTGTATCTAAAATATCGATTAACATTTTTTGCCATAAAACAGTTTCTTCTTCATCTGCTTGACAAAAAACGTAAAACCAAGTGTTTTGAGCCTCTTCTTCTTCTTTTTGCAGTAGATAAGCTAATCCCAGATAAAAATAATGATCGATCGTTTCTGGTTCATTAGCAATTATATTTTCGTATAAACTAACTACGTTATCGTAATCTTTATTCTTTAAATACTCTTGTGCAGAAGGTAGCCAATTAGTCATCTAGAAACCTCGAAAAAAAACTTTATCTTAGTTTATCTCTATTCATCTTCAGGTGGCATCTTTACTGATAGCGAATTTCCTTCAACAATGATTTGTGCACCCAACTCTTCTAATTTCTGCAAAGCAAACTGTTTTACCGTTTCGTCTCTAGCACGATCTAAAACCATTAACCATGAACTCAATCGAGCATTTCTACTATCAGGATTATCTTCTAAATATTTGGCTGTAGTCTTAAATATCTGGGAAAAAGAGGCACTATTTTCTGTATTTTCTATCTTTACCCATTTAGCCGCCATTTGAAAAGATTTTTTGGCTTCTGGTGTATTTCCTAAAAACAGCAGTTCGTTTGTTGCTTTAAAAAGCCATATCTGGTAGGCTAAAAGCTGGTTGGGTTCGATGTATTGCAAACCATAATTCATGAATGCCACACTTTTGTCTGGTCTTCCTGCAAAATAGGTAGTCGCAGGGTCTAAATTAAAATATGCTTGAACAAAACGAGGGTCAGTTTTAACAATCAACTCATAATAATCAACTAATAAATTGTAACCATTAATTTCTCTGGCTTCTGCATCACCATAATAGCCAATGAAATTTAAAAACAACCAATCAGAGACTAGATTGTTAAAACCAAAATAAGGTGTACGAGCGAATAAATTTAACTCAGACTGTTTAATTCTTTGTTGCCTCTCTAGATAATCTAAATCAATTTTAGTTTCTTGGTTTAAAGAAGGTGTTTGTAATTTAATAATACCTAAAAAACAAAAAGCTAATAAAATAAGATTTAAAACAGATTTAGTGTATTTATTTTGTTTGAGCATTTCAATTATGAATAAACCACTTTGATGACTATTTTAATCTAAAAATAACTAATTTAAAAGAAGATGAGTACCGCAATCATTAGCTGAGGTAGGAGCAGGTATTGAGGATAATACATTTACTGAGCGACAACTTGTACCTTGATATATACCCGCGTTAAAAAACATCCCTCCAGAATAAGCACGAGTACCATCTAAACTAAATTGGTTATTTACTAAAGAAGTTGTCGCCGAATTGCCATTATCCACTATATTATAAGCATCAATATATATATTATCTATCGAAACTCCTAGTCTTTCTAAAGATTCGGTATCATTAGCACCTTGAACAAAAACTTGTCTCTCGAAATGATAAGCTTGTTGAGCCCGATTGATTGTACCTAGAGTATTTTGAATTTCTACTTCTCTAGATTTACCCACTTGATTAAGAAAATTAGGCACAGCTACCGCCGCTAATATTCCCAAAATAATGACGACGACTAATAATTCAATTAAGGTAAATCCAGATGAATCACTGTTAGGAAGTAAAGTATGTTTGAGGAGATAAAATTTACTTTTGTTCATAACTGTTTTCTCTAAAAATTACTTACTTTATTTTCACTTTGTCTACTTGTTTCAATGACGATGATTAATTTGCTGTAATCGGCAAACATTTTTTACTTGATAATTAACTAAATATCATTTTCAAATAAATAGCCGGGTAAAAAAATACCCAGCTATTTACAAAATATAATTATTAATAATTAAGCATATATAGTATAAATTAACTATACATCAAGCGTGAATTATTCAACAGTAACACTATTAGCAGGACAGGTAGTACCAGTAGTAGGAACGGCTAAGTTAGTTGCGGGTACATCACTTTGACAAACTACCTGAGAATAGTTACCCGCTGCGAACTCAATTCCACCACTATAAGCACGTGTACCATCATTGATTGCACTCGCATTTACCGGTGCAACAGTTGCAGCAGTTGCAGATGCGGTTATACCTTCTCCTGTGATGTATTGACTGTCGTAGGTAACACCTAAGTTTGCTAAAGATGTTGTAAAGGTTTGACGCTCGAAGTGGTATGCTTGTTCTGAGCGAATAGTTGTACCGACAAAGTTTTTTAGTTCAGTTTCACGAGCTTTACCTACTTGGCTTAAGAGGTTAGGTAAGGCAACGGCGGCGAGTACACCGATAATGATTACAACAACTAATAGTTCGATTAAGGTAAAACCTTCTTCGCCTGTTTGTTTTTTCTTGTTACGGACGTAGGCTAAATATTTTAAAGTTACTTCAGGTTTCATGGGTTTTTGCTCCAGTGGTTTATTTAATTTAAAAATTCTTTTTTTCTCTCTATAAACACATTACCCAGCACAAATAAAAAACCTATCACTTTATTTAAAAAATTTTTTAAGTTAATTGCTCAAAAATAGTAAATTCATTATCTGATAAGGTTTTGAAGATTGTATTTTTTTATGATATTTTTTGATATAGCTTGATAATCCCCCTAAATCCCCCTTTGAAAGGGGGACTTTAATTTAGAGTAATTACAGGAAACGCTATTATTTTATTTTTGTCTAATCAGGTATAGCAAAAAGCGAGTTATTTAAAACGTTTAGACCTCCTCTAACCCCTCCTTCAAAGGAGGGAACATTCTCTAAATACTATTTTATAACTCCCTTTATAAGTACAATCCCCCTAGCCCCCTTTGTAAGGGGGAACTAGAAATAAATTCTTGCACCTGATTTAAGCAATTAGTTAGTTGAGGATAAATTATATCGGGACGATCGATCACAATCAACGGTATATTTAATTGTTGGGCTACTTGATATTTGATGTCTTCTCCTCCTGCTTTGCCTCCTGCTTTAGTTACCACCACTTCTATCTGCCATAATTGCCATAAGGCTTGTTCAAATTCGGGCGTAAAAGGTGGACGGATGGCAATAATTTGTGAACAGCCAAAACCTGCTTGATAGGCTAAATCTAATGATTCTGGGTAAGGTAAAATACGGGCATAAAGAGAAGATCGATCGTGATAATCTTTAAAGATAAACAAATTCTTAGCCCCGATCGTGAGTAACACTCTTTTATTGGCTAAAGGAGAATTATCAGTTACTAAAGTTTCTAATGATGACACCTGAGTTACTAAACTGTTAGTTGTGGGGGAAACAGTTTTACGCTCAAATCTTAAATAACTGATGCACAAAGAGCGACAAATGTCAATCACAGATTGAGAAATGTTACGAGCAAACGGATGAGAGCAATCAATCACCTTAGTAATGTGATACTTTTGTAAAAAAACAGGTATAGTTAAATCAGTCAGTTTGCCAACAAAAATAGAAGAAAACTCACTACTATCAAAACGATCGTAGAGATGACGGGCATTTGCGGTAGTTACCGACACCACAAAACCGAGACGACACTCAACGATCAATTGAGCTATAATAACGCTTTCTGAAGTACCACCAATAAGCCAAATCATGTATTTTTAACAAAAGAATTTCTAATTTTTTCTTACTTGAGTAAAATTAAGATAATAGTGAATTTAAAAATCAATCAAAATTATAATATGAATTCTGAGGGTTGCCAAAAAAAACCGATCCAATCTCTCAACGATGCCATCAATCGTTGTCATAAATTAGGAATGAGAATTTCTCGTCCTCGGCGAATTATTCTAGATTTATTATGGCAAGAAAAAAAACATCTTTGTGTTAAACAAGTTTATGAACTTTTAAGCCAACAAGGCAAAAATATTCCTTATCATTCTGTTTACCAAAATTTAGAAGCATTATCCGAACATGGTATTATTGAGTGTTTAGAAAGACACGATGGCAGATTGTATGGTAATGATGGCGGAGAGCATAGTCATGTTAATGTTATTGATACTGACCAAATAGTTAATGTGAAAGTTGAGTTACCTTCAGATATAATTGAAACGATCGAAGCGAAAACAGGTGTTAAGGTAGCATACTATAAAATTGATTTTTATGGTTATCAAAATTCAGCAGAATTACAAAACAGTTAATTTTTCAACAGTTAGATAGATTCAATTACAAACTCTGAGTTGGTTTAATTATTGAATTTAATTTACCTGAGTTTAAGCGTATAAATTATTGTTAATTTCTTTTTCGATAACTTTTCTTTAAGGATAAAATAAATTACGATCGAATTGGAAAAGATTAAATCTGAGAAACCAGTTTAAATGACTAGTTTTTGTTGAATTAATTTGAATTGTCTTAGACAACTTATTTTAATCATTAAATTGTCACTAAATCATTAAAAATGAACTGAACTTAGAAATAATCGATCGTCAAACTATTTTATTTATCCCTAACTAAACATGATAATGACCAAAAACAGATTGTATTATTATTTGACCTGTGGAATGTTAGCAGTCATTGCAGTATTATTTGTTTTAGTGATGTCTAAAAACACAATAATTGCCGCCCCAGTCTCTTCAAATAATCAAGAAATAACGATCGTAGCAGGTGAGGAGTCAGGTGAATATTACGCTGTTGCTAAAGATATTGAAAAACTAGCACGAGAAAAAAATATGGATATTGATGTAATGCCAACTAGAGGTGCATTACAAAATATTCACGATGTTTTTGCCTACTCTACTGTACCCTTAGGAATCACTCAAGCAGATACATTAGCTTTTTTAAATACTTTTGCTAATGACGACACACAAGCACGTTTACAAGCAGAAAACTTACGTACTTTAATGCCTCTTTATCAAGAAGAAGTATATATTATCACCAGTAAAGATATTAACTCAGTCACTGAATTAGCGGGGAAAAAAGTAGCAATAGGCGATCGAGGTAGCGGTACTAACACAACAGCCTCAACATTGCTTTATCAGTGGGGAATTGCTCCAGAAGCATTATTTACCTATGATATCAAAAGAGCACTTTTTGCCCTCAGAGAAAAAGAAGTTGATGCGGTATTTTATGTCACAGGAATGCCGAGTAAAGTATTGAATGAACAAATTTTACCTGAAGACAATTTTCATTTGCTACCTGTTAGTTTAGAAACAAAAGCTGACGATGAATTTTACTCTCAGTTATATACTCCTATCACTCTTCAGGCTAATACTTACACTTGGCAAAGTGAAGCCTTAGAAACATTAGCCGTACAATCTTATTTGATAACCACCGCCGAGCAAGATTGTCAAAAAATTGATCCTGTTGTCAATCTAATTAAAGATAACTTATCTTGGTTTAAAACTAATGGTGATTCTGTCTGGAAAAATGTTGATTTAAACAATACTCAATCTCAAAAATTAGAAAAAGTTTCTCAATGTGTAGCTTCTAAATAATTGAGAATACTTCGGCACTTCTACCTCGCTCAGTGATCATTATGCTCAGCATAAATTGAGACTATTTTTGAAAATTATATCTGTCATTTGTTCACTGTCATCTATTTACCAATTTGTATTTGAGTAATCAAAAAAAATATTAATCATGATCAAACATTTTCGGAAATTAAGCTTAATTAGTGCCATAACTTGTGGATTACTAATTCAATCAACACCTGCCTCAGCAGAAGAAAAAGTAGTAACCTGTGAATCTAACAAAAATAGATATCATTATTGTGAGCATAAAATAAGTGGAGAAGTAAAACTAATCTCACAAACTAGTAAGACTAGATGTCGTGAAGACGAAAACTGGGGATTTGATACACATGGTATCTGGGTTGATAAAGGTTGTAGTGGTGAATTTAGGATCAAAAGTAAAGGAGGAAATAGCCATAACGATCATCATCATACAAGTGATAGTGGTGGTGATACAATAGCCGCTATTGGTGGTGCTTTAATCGTCGGTGCACTTGTTGGTGCGTTGACATCAGGTTCGGATAATGATAGTAGTAGTGATGACAATATCAAATGTGCTTCTACAAATAGTAAATATACTCGTTGTGAAGCTGATATTCGTCGGGATGAACGAGTTGTGATGAAACGTCAATTAAGTAACGATGGTTGTTGGGAAGACGAAACATGGGGATACGACAGAGACGGTATCTGGGTTGATGAGGGATGTCGAGCTGAATTTGAAATTAAGAGACGACAACGCTAAACTTAGTTTTTAATAGTTATAGGGTAAATAATATATACCTACCCTATAATGCACGATCGTACTAACAAAAATTTTATAGTCAATTATTTAAATTCAAGTAAGTAATCAAGAAAAATATTAATCATGCTCAAACATTTGCCAAAATTAACTTTAATTAGTGTCATCACCTGCGGATTATTAATTCAAGCAACACCTGCAACAGCCGAGCGAACAATTACCTGTGAATCTCGTAAGGGCAGATACCAATATTGTAATATCAAAACAGGTGGAAGAGTAAAGTTACGTAAACAAATTAGTAATACTAGATGTCGTGAAGGAGATAACTGGGGATACGATCGAAACGGTGTCTGGGTTGATCAAGGTTGTAGTGGTGAATTTTCTGTGAGAAATAGAGGAAATAATAATAACAATAACAACAATAACAACAATAAAACAACCACCATAATAATAACAACCATCATACAAGTAATAGCAATACAGCGGCGATCGTTGGTGGTAGTTTAATCGTTGGTGCGCTTATCGGTGCACTTGTATCTGGTTCGGATAGTAACAGTAGTAGTAACAATAACAGTAGTAGTAATAATAATAACTATGACGATGACAACATTAAATGTAGTTCTAAAAATGGTAAATATACTCGTTGTACAACCAATATTCGTCGAAACGAGCGAGTAGTCATGAAACGTCAATTAAGTAACGATGGTTGTTGGGAAGACGAAACATGGGGATACGATCGAGACGGTATCTGGGTTGATGAGGGGTGTCGAGCTGAATTTGAAATCAAAAGAAGACGCTAGGGAAAGAATTGAGAATTGAGAATCAAAGACAATCTTCTTACTTCTTACTTCTTACTTCTTACTTCTTACTTCTTACTTAATTTGACCGTTGCCCAATAAACAATAATACTGGCAATAGTAAAGCAAATATTCCCCTGTAATGAAAGCAGATCGAATTTTATTTGAGTATTGATAAATAAATCAAAAAAGCTCAAACCACCCCCGAAACCAGCTAAATAGAGACCAATCCCTAAACCTGCTCGGCTGATTGGTATCACTGTTAAAACAAAAGGAATTATCGTATTTAAAATAGTTGCAAAACTAAAATTGATGATTAGTAAAATTAAAATAACCACAGCTAAAGTAAATGATTGTCTTAAAACTAGTAAACCGATCGCTGTTGTTAATAAAGCTATAATCAATATTTTATTCGGATTGTATTTAGCGGCTAATTTTCCTGTGGGCAAAGCATTAAAAGCTAAGCACAAACCAAAGATTAACATCCCTTGACTAACAAATTCTTTCCCTTGATACATCGTGAATACTTGAGGAAGAATACTAAATAAAAACCTGGAACCTAAACCTAAACAAATTCCTGTAATAAAAATAGTAATCACTTGAATCCAACAGACAAGAGATTGAGACTCAGTATTTTGTCTTGGTGGCAACGAAGACACACCAAACATATAACGTAAAAAAACAATCGAAACTAAGAAAGAAAATGAACCCAACGAAAAGGTAAATAATGCTCCTAACTGAAGAATAAAATCAGAAGCAAAAAAACGTAAAGAGCGAGTTAATTGTTCAACTAAAGTCAAGGCACTAACTGCTATAGGTAATTGAGTTTGAGGAGCAATTTTAGTGAGTAGGGCTAATACTGGGCTACGAAAGATTGACATTGTTGAAGCCCATAATACCGCTAAAAAAGGCAATAACCATCGCCATTGACTATCTGGGGAAATAGTTAAAGCGGCAAGAGGTAGAATAAGGAAAAAACTTGATGATAATATGATACCAAAGGTAATATAAGGTAAACGATTACCTAACTCAAAATTTTGTCGATCGGATAGTAAACCAAATATAGGTTCGATCGCCATTTGCAACAAATGTTCGATAATGATTAAAGTTCGGGCTAATTGTGGCGAATAACCTAACTCAACTAGCAATTTTGGTAAATACAAGACGTAAGCTAACCATGTTAAAGTCATTACACCCTGCACAATAGTAATAGCACTCAATTGATTCCAGTGAATTTTATTGTTATCCATATCTTTAGATTACCAATTTACAGATATAATTTATTTGCAAATATAAATACTAGGATAAAAGATACACATTTAAACAAGTGTGAATGTTGACACTCAAGATAAACGATCGATTCTTATATCGAGGGTTTTAAGCTTTGCCTTTGAGTAATAAGTAAGAAGAATGAATAAATTTAACTCTTACCCTTTGCCCTTTGCCCTTTGACCTTTTCCCTTTGTTAAGGTACGATCGTTACAAATCGACACATTAAAAATGGATACCTGTTACGATAGAGATAAAAACAACCAATAAACCTCATCAAATAACCGCACTCCATGACCTTTGCTGTAACTAAACCACAATCTGCCCATTCTCCTTGTATTACTAAATTAAGCAATGGTTTGACCATTATCACAGAACAAATACCTGTATCGGCTGTTAACCTCAATATCTGGATGAATATGGGTTCGGCGATCGAATCTAATGAGATTAATGGTATGGCTCATTTTTTAGAACATATGATCTTTAAAGGTACGCCCAATTTAGCGGCGGGAGAATATGAGCGTTTATTAGAAGCTAAAGGTGCAGTTACTAATGCGGCAACTAGTCAAGAATATACTCATTATTATTTTACTAGCGCACCTCAAGATTTTGCCGATATTTTACCGTTACAATTAGATTTAGTTTGTAATCCGCTTATTCCTACAGAGGAGTTTGAAAGAGAAAGATTAGTTGTTTTAGAAGAAATTAGAAGGGCGAAAGATAATCCAGGGCGTAGAGTTGCCGAAAAAACGTTGAATATGGCGTTTCCTAATCTACCTTATAGTCGTCCTATTTTAGGTACTAGCGAAATAATCGAACAAGTAACAGCAACTCAAATGCAGTCTTTTCATGATAGTTGGTATCAGCCTAGTGGCATGACTGTTATTGCTGTGGGTGATTTACCTACTGAAGAGTTAACCCAAAAAATAATCGAGACGATCGATCTTCATGACCAAAAATCACGTTCTCAACCCACTCCTTTAGATTATACTCCCGAATTACCCTTTACTAATATCGTTACCGATGAATATAACGATGAATCTCTACAACAATCTCGTTTAATCATGATGTGGCGAGTGCCGGGATTAATGGAGATTGAGCAAACATTAGCATTAGATGTTTTAGCGGTTATTTTGGGTAGAGGAAGACTATCAAGACTATTCCGTGATTTAAGAGAAAATCGTCGTTTAGTACATCGCATTTCTGCAAGTAATAGTAGCTATAACCTTCAAGGTACATTTTCTGTTTCAGCTCAACTTAGTGCTGATAATATATCTTTAGTGCAAGAGTCGGTTATCGGACATATTAAAGAGATACAACAACAAGGAGTTACCCAAACCGAATTAGATAGAGTTTGTCAGAATGTAGCTAATCAGTTTATTTTTCAAAGCGAAAAACCTAGTGATAAAGCTAATCTTTATGGCTATTATTATTCACAATTACAATCACTAACTCCAGCTTTAGAATATGCTGAACAAATTAGAAGTTTGACAGTTGAAGATATTCGTCAAGCCGCTATTCGATATTGCCCCATTGATGCTTATGGAGTAGTTATGGCAATTGATAAAGACTGTTAATAGTTGATATAGCCGAATGAATTTGTGATGATTACTTATACTTTCGCCAACCCCTCTAAATCTCCCCTTGAAAAGAGGAGACTTTTATATTGAACGATTTTATCTGAGCCTTGAACTTAAATTCAAGGCTCACCATTGACGTTAACTAAAGTTAACTAAGGTAATAATAAATCTGCTTTCCCAGGGGTTGGTAATTCAAAACTTGCAGGAGAATCGTTTTGTGTTGTTGAAGAATCTTCATCAGTTGGAGATTTGGTAGTCGAAGAATTTTCTTCTAATTTATAGTCAGGATTGTAGATACTAACTAAAGCGTTAACTAAATCGTTTCTTTGTTTTCTGGTGAGATTTTTGATAATTTGTTTATCTTTTTCCATCGGATTTTCGGTTAAAGTAGAAAACCCGGGGTATCTTTGCTCATTAATAGCTTCATTTTTACCAAGATAATCAGCTAAAGTTAATTTCCAATCTAAACGAAAAACAGTTGGTCTAGCTTTTTGATATTGATGATAACGTACTAAACGAGTAATAAATGTATTTTGAGTTGCTCTATCCTGACTTTCTTTACCGATGTAATTATTTTCGATCGGAATTTGAGGGAGTAGCTGATAAATTTGCTCAGAAACCAACTCTGGCGGTAAAGATTGAGCCGAAAACTACACCAGAGTTATTAATTTTATTCACAAAAAGTTTTGGTTGCCAAAAATTAGTTAGCAACTGTTGACTTATATTGATCAAAGGGATGAAAAGTAAACACAAAACGATCGATGATATTTTTAATCTTTTTGATTTACTTCTAACTTTAGCTGGTTTAATCATCGCTAATAATTTCAGGTTGAGTTAGCTCATCAGACATTTCAATGATAGCTCTAAGTACAGGCTTCATTACCTCTTCGATGTTATCTGCATCCTGCTTTCTTCTTTCTTTTGCTCGTTTTGCTACTCCTACAGTAATTTTGTAACGGTTAGAGGCGGCATTGAGCAGTGAATCACTACGGAACATAATTTGACTAGAATCAAAACTATTTTTTTTGAGCATTCGTAATTTTCTCTGGTTTTTGGGTAAAATTTTAGTCAAGTATAGGAAATATAATTATAACAAAATATGCAATCGTATTACAATTTATAGAGAGATATTCTTGTTATAGCTAAAGTAATCAATTCATCTGTCAGCATCAGGATTTTTGGGATGAAAGGATTTTCCTGATTTTTTTTGCTGGTTTGAAATATAAGTTTTCTTCTTCTATTCATAATTTGGCATTGAGAAAAGGCAGATAATATCGATCGATTTATATAATGATTCAGATAAATCTTCTCAAATAAATAGTCTTGTAAATCAAATATCAAAGCATGATCTATTTTTTATTAATCAAAATGTAGAGACTGTATTAATTAAATAAAAAAAGTCAATCGAAAAGACCCGAATCTTAAGCCCACCGCAAGCATCCCGTATTGCTGCTACCTTCCGGTTCTGACAAGGTTTGAGCGTCACAATTGCATAAGTTCGAGTCAATTATTATTATATATGATTTAAGTCAATAATGACAAGTGGTTGGAACAATAAAGATCTTTCTGGTTAACAAAGATGACAACTCGTCAAAGTTCGTAGTAAAATATAAAGTATAGAAATTTAATAAATAAAAAATAATAACAATGAAGAAATTAGGTTTATTTTTATCTTCAGTACTTTTAGCCGTGATGGTAATGGTCGGCTTTACTGGTTCAGCTCAAGCAGATACCGTAGAAGTTAAAATGGGTGCAGACAATGGAATGTTAGCTTTCCAACCTTCTAAGGTAACTATCAAAGCTGGTGATACCGTAAAATGGGTAAACAACAAATTAGCACCTCATAATGTTGTTTTCGATAAATCGGCTAAAGATGCAGACGAACATACCCATAAAGGTTTAGCTTTCGCTCCTGGTGAATCTTTTGAAGAAACTTTTGACGAACCTGGTACATATGCTTATTACTGTGAGCCTCATCGTGGTGCTGGTATGGCAGGTACTATTGTTGTTGAATAAGCGACTAACACAATTAATTTATAATTAAGTTTGATGGCGGTTTTTACACCGTCTATTTTTTTGCTCTTTTTTTCAATCTCAAAATGTGATAGCTATAGCAAAAAGCTAAGAGATAGTTAAGAGTTAAGACGTAAGGGAAAAAATAAAAAGAAGAACATAAAATCCACTTTAAGAATAAGAATTGAAACTACTTTGTGATTGTTAATTAGGGTACATTTTGAATGTTAGTTTAATTTATTAAACGGTTTCTATTAGCCTTGAATTTGAATTCAAGGTGGGTCTTAAGCGTAGATAAGATGCTATTGTTAAACAGCGATCGATTCAGATCTGATTGCTCGATCTAATTCTTCGGTACAACAATATTACTGGGTAAGAATTATCATCTTCTTAAATGAGAGTATCAAACCCGCCTTGCAATCAATTGACAAGGCTAACAGAGTACGTTTAATAAATTAAACTCTATGCTTAAATCCGCAAATTGTCTCCTTTTTGTTTTAATTAACGATAAGAGTTAAAAGTTAATAGTTCACTTTTGGCACGATCACAACTACTCCCATTCTTGCAGTTTTGCTAACCAATTTTGGAATAAAGAAGATAATTGAGATTTACGGGTTTCAAAACTACCTGCGATCGAAAGTAAAGTCAAACCTATAATTAAACCTACCACCCATTTAAGCAAAGGATAATCGAAGATTAAAATAACTAATTGATAAAAAGCATTGAAAGCAAAAGTTAACGTACCAATATAAAGAAAAGCCCTTACTCTTAATCCTAATCCTGCAAAAATAGCCACTAAACCAACTACAGCAGGAATAACTCCTGTCTGATAATGAAATAAAAGTGATGTACCACAAATAATTCCCATCCCTAATAAACGAATATAATTACGTAAAGATTTGTTACTTTTCCCTTGACAATTTGGCTCAATCCAAGAAAAAGCAATAATAGAAAGTCCGAGTAAAGCATTGTAAACAAATGGTGTGGTCAAATCAAAGATTTCTAACCAACTAAGAATTACCCAATCAATCAAGACAAGAGTAAGCAGATAAGTGCGAGTTTGTTTAGTTATCCATCCCTGCCAACCATAAAAGACAGCTACAGCGATTAAACTGATTTGGTTAACAACCTCTCCATAACCGACAACAGCAATTATAGGTAAAATAAGGGCGACTCTTTGCCAAGGTTTTTTTTGCCAACCCCATGACTGCCAAGGAAGAAGATATAAACCAACTGCCCCAAAAGATACTAAAATTCCACACCAAGGTGCAAAATAGCGATAAAAGAAAGTGCTATCAATTAAGTCAGTGATGTATAAAACGATCGTAATTGCCAGAAAAATCCCCATGTAAACCCATGTTTCGCCATTTTTTTGGTTAGGATTATTACGCCCCTGATAAATAGCATAACGAGTAAGGAAGACACCCGCACCTAAACCAACAAACTGATTAACTTCCACAGGAAACACGAATCCTAGTAATAACAGACAACTTGCTAAACCCCAATGTAAAGAAGCGATTAATTTTAATTCGGAGGAAGTTAAACCCCAATATTGACTTAACCAAGGAGTCAAGACACGATAGCTATAGACAAAAGTAGTAGTTAAAGCAGATATTGCTAAAAATCGATCGCCGATGGATAAACCAGTCAGTCGAGGTAACAGTAATTCGTAAGCAGATAAACTAATACCAGCAATACCGAGATAAAGTAAAGGTTTGAGTTTTTGTGAGCGACAACCAACACCAATCAGAATAAAGACTAACCCTAAAGAAGTTAAACCCGTCCAATTATTGAAGATTCCCCAGCGTAAAACACCACCTAAAGCCGCATAAAACAAAGGAATAATATTCCAACTAGCAAATACTTGTGAGTTACCATGACGTTTATACCACCAGTTACCAAATATTTGAGTTATTAATCCTAAAATAATATTAGCAATACTTAAAGCAATAATTGAGTAACCAAATAAATCCAAAACTTCAATAGTGACAATTTCTAAGCACCAACCGATAACATAAATACCCCTGTTAGTTGGTGTTTGCCAGACACGATAACTAATTGCTAGTAAAGTTATCACCGAAGCAAGAATTAATAAAGTAGTTGCGGAAGTTATATCCCAATGAATGGCAATTGAATGAACAGTTAGAAGTAACAGTTGTAAACTAAATAAAACGATCGCCCATCTATTTGTTGCTTTACTATAAATATTAGTAATCTTATTATTACCATCAAAAGATTTAAACCAACTTCTTAATAACCACAGAATCGTAATAATAGAGGCAAAAGCTAATAACCAACTATCAAATCTAGCTAATAATTCTAATTCTCCAAGGCAAGTCATGACAAAAATTATCGCTATCCCCACATTGATAACTGTTGTCGCCAATCGAGGTAAATAATTGACATAAACAACCATTAAAGCCGTTGCTACTCCCAAACTAATTAAGCGATAACCTGCGAGGGTAAATAAGGGAATTTGAACGGTTAAAAGTGTAGCAATACCTAACCAAATATCAAAAGAAGAGCGAGGTTTTTGACTGCTATTATAAGCTGTAGCTAAGATAAGTATAGCCGTTGCAATCGAAGTTGATAGATCAAGAGGCTCAAAATTGGTGACAAAACTATAAAACAAGATTGCTAAACCAGTAATAGAAACAATAGATATTGCCCAACCATTGAAGGCTTGACTATAAATATCTGCCCATAAAGAATTAACTTTTTTTAAACGATGACGAGATAACCAGAAAGTAGTAGAAACGATCGCCCCTGCTAATAACCAACTACCAATAAATTGCAATCCCCAACCAAAAATTCCTGCCCATAAATGTAACGTAAGCCAACTTAAACCAAAACCTAGAGTAATAACAGCGAATGCTAATTCTTGTATTTTGTTAGTGTTAATTAGAGCAACTATTGTAGCGATACCTAAACTAGCCGAATATACTGCAATATTAAGTGTAATTTCTCTACCAAGGAAGTAACTGAATAATTCAGTTAAGGTTAACAACTGCCATGAGAGTAATGTGATGATACTTAACTGAGCTGAAATCAAACGACGAAGAGGATACTTATAAGCAATGGTAGTAAAAGTAATTGGTATCAAACACCAAATTAATCCCCATTCTAAATTAATTGAAGATCGATCAATCGAAATTGTCTGAGTTTCTAACACTACTTGTTGGTTTACTTCAAAAAAGAGAAAAGAAAGCCCTGCTAAAAATAATCCTATATACCAAGCATTTTGACTTAACAGACGCAGTAAATCAATCGATGTAACGGGGATAACAACACTAAAGATTAATTCAATAATGGTTAAAAATAAAAATACAATTCCCCAACCACCAAAACTTAATTGAGGTGCTATCCAATCAATCGCAAAGACTAAAGTTATCAATCCACTAATATGAGTAATAGTAGCTAAAGTCTGAGAAACAGCAGGGTGAGATTGTTTTAAAGACTCAGGAGTTGAGGTAAGTTTTCGTTGAATAACAGTAACGAGGGTAACAGTAGATAAAGCTAAATTTATTGTTCTTAAAGCAGGATTGGCTAAACTAAATAAGGTTAAAACTATGCCAAACCAAAAGGCGATTCGATCGTTAAAAATAGCTAGTTTAGATTGATTTTTTTTAACTAACCATTCGCTAGTAAAAAGAATAACAAGGATATAAGGAAATAGTGCCAGACTTAATAATACTTCTGGTGTATCGACAGAAGCAGTTAAGGTTGTTGCCCAAACAATTAATTGTTGGCTAATAGTTTCAGGAATTAATCGCCATAGTAACCATAATGATTGTAAACCGATCGCTAGTAATAAGCAAAGATTGCGTTTTGACCACGATTGTAATAATCTTTTTCTTAGGTATATCATACCCAAACAACTAACGCCTAAACTTTGCCAAGGCACAGTTGTAACTGAGACTAACCAACCAAGTAAAAGTAAAACAACTCCGACTGATTGCCACCAAGGAAAATAACTTTTTTTGGTGTGAGTAAGTAACCAACCACAAACACCGATAGCTAAACCTAACTGAGTTATTTCTACTCCTGCGATGAATATTGCCCTAAATAATAAAATTACTAAAGCATAGGTAACGATCGTACCATGAAGATTAAATGGTAATAATGTCTTAGTTTTGTCTATCTTAGTTGAAGATATTTTGTTTTGAAGAAAAGGAGGAGGAATGATGATTATGGCTATAGCTAAAACTCCTAAATAAATTGCCCAGATAGGATACCAATTCATTGCCCATCCCCAATGCAAGTAACTCAATCCTAAATAAATTTTGGGATATTTTTCACTAATACCTATTTGGCGAAATAAATTAACAGTGACAAATGATAAAGATAAAGTAGCTAAAATTACGATCGCCCAATCTAGAGGATTTTGCCCTAAACCCAAACTATCCATCGCTAGGAAATTCATGGGTACTAATAATAAAGTAATTAATTGTAATGCGATCGTTGTTAATTGTAAATTAGGTTTTTTTCCTAGCCAAAAACTACTAACCCAAAAAAGTAAAGTATAAAGCCATAACACCCCATATTGTCCAGCCCTTGGAAATTCATCCCAAAGACTAGCGGCGATAACTCCTGAAGAAATAACGATCATAAAGACACCCAACGATAACAACCAAATCACGCTCAATTCGGCTTTCAATGACTGTAATATCTGTTGAAATCGGCTAGGAGTTTTAACTTTCGCAACTGCTGTTACTTCTTTTTTCGGTTTAGCTACAGATTTTGGTGAAGGAGAAACTTTAACATTAGGAAGGATAGAGGTAAGATTTTTTTGACACAGTTGCTTAACTTTAGATTCATCAATACATCCGAGTTGAAGCCATTCGTCTAAACTCTGTAATAAAAAAGGATGATTTGCTTTTGTCTGTATTTCTAAATTAATTTGAGCGTTATCTAAAATACCTAATTCTTGCCATTGAGTTAAACCTGCTAACAATTTTTCAATAGTTACTTTGGTGTTGAGGTTAAAAAAGTTAATTGTCTGCCCAGAAGAGACATCTTTACTATTGAGGTAAACATAAATACTCTGCTCATCAATTAATCCTCTTTCTATAGAGCGATTGAGAGAGGCTAATAGTTCAGCAGTATAACCTTTTGAAGTAAGTTTGAAAGATAAATAACGATCGTTTAGCGATGGTGACATAAGCAACTACGATGAACTCATAAAGTAATTAATTAATGAGATTGGTCATTATCATTCAATGTTAAAGCAACTCAAATCGATCGTCGTCAATAATAGTTACAGTTATTAAATTGACACAACTTTACTAGTACATAAATATCTAGTGAGATAGTTAGATTACTTTTTACTAGTACGTAAATATCTAGTGAGATAGTTAGATTACTTTTTACTGGTACATAAATATCTGGTGAGATAGTTAAATTACTTTTTACTAGTACGTAAATATCTAGTGGGATTGTTAGATTACTTTTTACGGAAAAATTTTGGAGTATCTGCTTGCCCTTAACTGGGGATAATAAAGAAACATTTTTGCACCCTTTGTCAATCCTCTTCTTTTCAAAGAGAGGTAATTGTTAATAATTAATTATTAATTGTATAATAGTACATAAATATTGAGAGAGATAGTTAGTAGTAGGTTGGGTTGAGTCTAAAAATTTCGATCGACAACGAATAGATAACAAAACCGAAACCCAACAATCAAGCACGATCGAGCGTTAATTAAAATAATGTAATCGTCTTTGAGTTATAATGTACATTTTGTTGTACATAAAAGGCGATCGATATGTTTAGTTATGAAATAACATCACCCACAGAAGCAAGAAAAAGTCTGTTTCAATTACTAGAAAAAGTAGCCCAAGACAAAGAAGTCTTCCTTATTAATCGTCGTGATGGTGAAAATGTAGCTTTAATTGCCGAATCAGAATTACGCAGTTTGGTAGAAACAGTCTATTTATTGCGATCGCCTAGTAATGCCCGTCATCTGTTTGGGGCAATAGAAGAGTCTATTTCAGGAAAAATTCAACCACAATCGGTAGAGGATTTGAAAGGAGAATTAGGCATTGACTAAAAAGAAAAAACCCCGTAAATCTGACGAGCAAGGAGAAATACAGCCAAGTTTTTCTCAAATACCGGGTTTTAGCAGTCAATTTAAAAAAGACTTAAAATGGTGGTTCAAATATGACGATAAAAAAGCCGCCAAGATACTTGATTTAGTGACAGAGGTGATAAAAAATCCTTTTCAAGGTATTGGCAAACCCGAACCATTAAAGTATTTAGACAGTGATATTTGGTCAAGAAGAATCGATTTAGAGCATCGTTTGATATATCGAGTCACTCAACATCAAATTGATTTTTTGACCTGTCGTTTTCATTACGAATAAAAATCGATCGTAATTGCACTAGCAATCAATACAGAAAAAAGCCTTTGTCAAATATTGTACTGATATAGCAATTCTTAGTGTTATGAAGCACATACCGATCCCCCACGGGCCCCATCCCCCTTATTAAGGAGGACTTACCATTTTTTGTTGTACCTCGTAAGTATGGGAAAAGCTATAATTAAGAATTAATAATGGAAAAAATAACTCTTTAGGATCATGTGTAGAGTATCGATCGAAGATTATGATTATATTTGGTTCAAAGTATAAAAAAATAGGAAAGTAATCAATCATGAGTTTACAGTCGATAATTGGCGAATACGCATTAACATTAAAAGTAGATGTTTCTGATTTAACTGCCAGTATCAATTGGTATGAAGAGAAATTAGGTTTTAAAAAGTTAGATTTATTCCCCACCAAAACTTGGGCACAATTAGCTATTCCAGATATAGACAATGCTTCGATCGGATTATACGTCAATCCTGAAAGAGTCGGCACTGGTGGTGCGGTAACTACTTTTGTGGTTGATGATATCAAAACTGCTCGTCAAGCGTTGATCGATAAAGGAGTTTCTGTAGGCGAAATTCAAGAGGCAGGAGAAGGGGTTAAACTAGCCTTTTTTAAAGATTTAGACGGTAATTCTTTAGGATTAAGACAAAATCCTTAATGGATGAAACGATCGGGGCATATGGGTAAACTTTCGTTACTCATAAGCCCATCGTTTTGATTTTTATCTGTAATGTTATGGTTGTCTAATTGAGATAAAAGGATGAACGATTGAAAAGAAGGAAAAAAGTATGTGTTTAAGATGATAAATGATCTAAGTCTAAACGATCGCTTTGAACATATTCTTTTGCTGTCATATCTTCTAAGGTAATAACTACACCATCAACTTGATAAAAACGATCGGATTCAGGAATTAATCTTAACCACTTATCTAACAATTCATTCCATGTCGTTCCTTGAAAATCTAATTGCCCTTCATCACGTATAAACCAAAACATCAGTTCTACTTTAGAGGCATTCCAATCTGGTGAAGCTTTGACTCTAATTTCATCTAACCCTCGTAAAGCCTCACCTTCATTACTCAACTTGTCATGTTTTTCTTTTAGTCGCTTTTGAAGTTTACTGACAAAATAATTAAAGTCATCAGGAAAAGCAAACCTCATCTTTTTTCTTGCTAATGCTTGTGCGAATGCTCTAATTTCTCGATCGTTTGTACAGCCTTGTTGACGTTTCCATTGAGCCACAACTGGTTTTTCTACTGTCATAACACGATCTCAGATCGGCTACCAAACTATCTTTTTCAGTACTGGGAATATAAGCATAATGGGGTCTTCTAGCCTTTTTAATCTCTAATAATTTTTGTTCATCAACCTCAACTAAAGGAACAACTTCGACAAATGGACGAGACTTACACGATCGAACAATATCACAAGTTTGCGTTACGACAACAAAACCCTTAACTTCTTCTTCAGCAAGATCTATCTTTTGTTCGGCAGTATCTTCTGAAGTCTCAGTTAAAGGTTGATCGATATTGTAGCGATAAACAAACCAATGTTCTCCCAATACGTAATCACCTTGAGTCCAATTTTGGAGAACTCGATCTACTTCTTTAATAAAAATATTACGTTTATTTTCCACTACTTACTCTGTTTACGACTCCTTACAGATTTAGCAGGGCGAGAACGTCCACTGGTATGATGAATTGGTTCTTGTAAAGCATCTACAAGAGTTTCTGGGCTAGGGGGTTTACGCATAGCACGAGCTTCTTCGGACAAAGAACCTGATTTAACTTTATTGGGTGCGTTTTTTCCTTCTCCCAGTTCTTTTTTTACCGTGTCATATTCACCTGTAATTAACAAGTTTAAATAACGTCTTCCATTATTACTGTCTTGTAATAATAAATGACGATTTTGACTGGCACTACCTCTATTTATATATTTTATAGTTTCTAACAGTAAATTTAATTGTTCTTCATTAGCACTGTTGAGTCGTTTGCCACTACCCCAAAAATGAATAGTTCGGCGTGAGACATTAAACAGTTTGGCAATTTGTTCCCAAGTTAAACCTGTCAGCTTTCTTAATTCATGAACTGACTTTCTGGTAGTTTCTGTGGATGGTAAAATAACACCACTAGTAGTCGTTTCTAAGGCTGTGATTAAATTAGATTGAGGATTTTGTTTAGAAGCAGTAGTAATGTCATTTAATAAAAATATTTTTGAATTAGACGATTGATTTTCAGAATAGTCTTTTCTTTCTTCTAGCACTAAATTCATAATTCACCTCCAAAACGAATTAAAAACTCATCTTCTACCATCCATCGAAAAAAAGTATATAGTCTTTGAGAAAACTCATCCGTTTGTTTTACTACATCCTCAACAAGAAAATTTTGATGATTAGATACAGACATATCTAAATCCAAAATCCAGCTCGGCTCAGAAATAGGTTGAATAACATTAGCATCATAAGTATTTCCTTCAGATAAAAGTCCCCATCTAGCTGTAATTTGCTTTTTCGTCTTGGGAATAATAAATAAAGATTGATTGATGACTTGATGAATGTTATCTCGTAATTGAGTGTTAATAATTCCCGCAATTTCTGGTTTAACTAAAGAAGAAACATCTTGGCAATCTTTTCCCGTCAGTCGATCGATATATCGAAGTCCAAAACGTTCGATTGTTTTTGGTTTGATATTATCTTTCAAAGATTGCATCACTTTTTGCCAACGTTCAATAAAATCATCACGACTAGAATAATTAGTCGTTTCTAAAGCTAAGAAATTAGATGCAAGTGAGACACGCCAATGCCACGAGTCAATTTTGTCCATAAAACGCCAGATAATTTTAGAATCTGATGGTAGTATCAATCCTTCTTCTCCTAAAATAAAATCCTGAGTTTTTTTTGGTTGTAAAATTGAGTAATCTTCTCTAATTGCCTCTTGGAATGAGCTAACAAACCCTTTATTTTCAATGGAAAGAATAGTAGGAAAGCGCATCTGGGCAATCACACGAATAAGAGGTGCATTTTTTAATGGCACTTCTTTTGGTGATGAGTCGATGAGTGGATTATTTATTTGAGCCACTTTTCACTTCCTTTACAAGTATTTAGATGTTTATATTTGTTTATTTATATTTATATTGTAGTGGTTAGTGTGAAATAAAATGTGAAGTATAAACAAAATTATGAAGATAAATTATTCTATTTAAACAAAAGGTTTAGTCTTCAAACTTATAACCAACCCCAACAACAGTTTTAACAAAAGAAGGTTGAGCGGGATTTGGTTCAATCTTTTTTCGTAAACCACGAATATGAGTATCTACCACTCTCTCATCGCCAAAAAAATCTGCTTCCCAAAGACTATCGATTGAGTACGACTCCATACCTTACCTGGATAACTAACAAAGGTAAATAAGAGGTTAAATTCTAAAGCCGTTAAATATAATTGCTCTGTTTTGTCATTTTTAGAACTAAGAAATAGCAGTAAATGTAGCTGTTTTTTCCTAATAGTAAAAATACAATGTAACCAAATCGATCGATCGTTTTGTAGTAATAGCACGATCGCTATTTACGGCTAACGAGAATGAAACAGCCCTGCCGTGGTTAGGGGGATCTAAAATGTCCACGCCTCACCCGTTACTTGCTATAGCTCATACATATTTATAAAAATAATAAATAATTAGATAGCTTTTTTAATAGTAAATATAATTAACGAGCTTTTAAATTATTTACTTCAAAAATAACTTTTTTGTACTAATTTGTACCTTTTTGTACTAATAAATAATGAATAATAATATGATTACTTAATAAAAACACATCTAAATAAAACAATAAATACTAATTATTTGATACATTAAAGCTTTATCTAGCATACTTATCAGCAGTATTTTTTATTTTTAAATAGTTAATAATTACTAATAAAAACTTTATTTATACTTTACAGAAACTTTATTAAAATTTAATTAAATATTTTGTATATGTAAGATAAGATGTGTATAAATGATTAGTAATTATTAAGAGGAAAAAACTATGTATAAAGTAACAAATTTGTTATTTAAAAATACCATTACCCTTGCCGTTGTAGGGGGGGGAATGATTTGCTCGTCTCAAGTTAATGCGGCGACACTACTTCAAGTCGATCTTTCTGTCGTCAATCAAGTGACAATTACTTCAACCGATGGTGCTTCTTCCGCAACGGTAAGTGGAGGTGATTTTACAGGAGTTTACTTAGATGGTTTTTATTCATCTGTGGGTGGTAGTTTAAACGAAAGTCTGGTATCGGGAGATTTAACAAACTTTCTCAATCCCCCCGATAACGCTCCAGTTCTCTTTCGAGGGGGCTCGGGTAATGACTTAGGCTTGAATATCTTCAGCTTCTCATCTGACAGTACGATAGATTTTACCGATGGCGTACAAGCTTTTACAGGGCAAGGTACTTGGACTATGCCGGCTGATGATTATGCAGATATGTTAGTTGGCCCCACCAGCGGAGACTTATACTTTCCCGCAGATTCTCAAGAAGATGTGGCAGGGGCAACATTGATAGGAGAATGGGAACGTTCTAGTGCCGAACCCATACCCGAGCCTGTAACTATATTGGGTACAACTGTTGCTTTTGGTTTGGGTAGCTTAATGAAGCGTAAAAAATCTCAAGCTAAATAATTCGATACATATATATTTTTGTTGAAAATAAGGTAGCTAGCTACAAAGGCTACTTTTTTTATTTTTTGAAGAGATTCATCCCCCACCACTTATAGTCATTTCAATTAAGATTGAGACAGGATTAATGAGATCTAAAACTTAAGTTTTCATCCCGCCTTGGGTATGAATTGTCAAGGCTAACAGATACCGTTTAATAAATTAAACTCAAAGAAAATATATCAGATTGTCTCATTCTTATTTTAATTAACTATATTTAGTTTGACAAGGGGGAGTTATAGCAAAAGTAAAAGGGCAACCCTTCGGTAATGTGTTACAGTGACATTGTCGAACTGCGGAAATTGAGCGACTCGAAATTCAGGACAAGCCGTCAAAAAGCATATTGTATAGCTACAATTCTTATATATCAATAGTTTGAGCTTTTATATTAGTAACTATTTCGATCGTGTAAAACTGGCAAGTACCGATCGTTTTCTGCGATTAAAAAAAACTTGTTATTATAATGTTATAACATTTACTAGTAAGTTGAGAATGGAAACAAAAATAACCAAAATAGGTAATTCTCAAGGAATCATTATTCCTAAAAGTATTATCGAACAATGTCAATTCAAGGAAATAGTCAAACTAGAAGTTAAAGACAATTGTTTGCTGGTTTCTAATCAGAATCCTCGTCAGGGATGGGCAGAAGCAATTATGACAGCAGGAGTTGATGAGCAAATATTAATAGAAAATTGCGTAGAAAATAGTTGGGATGAGGAGGAATGGGTTTGGTAGCTTATCCTAAGACAGGAGAAGTATGGTTAGTTAATTTAGAGCCAACAATTGGTTCAGAAATAAAAAAAACTCGTCCTTGTGTTATCGTCTCTCCTAATGAAACTAATCGCTTACTCAAAACCGTCATTATTGCACCGCTCACGAGTAGAATTAAAAATTATCCGACCAGAGTTTCAATTTTTTTTCAATCACGACAAGGTAGTATTGCCTTAGATCAAATTCGGGCTATTGACAAATATAGATTACTAAAAAAATTAGGTATTCTCTCCTCAAAAGATTTACAAGTAGTTTCAGATATTTTAGTTCGGATGTTTTCTTAAAACTGTTTCAACTGAATTTATTCGGCTGTAAATATAGCGTTTCCCACATTTATGAGGTAGAGTTTATATTTACAAGTCCCACTTACAAAGCAGGGCTGTTTCATGTCTTATTTTTGTGATTTATACAACTAAGAAATACCAGTAAATTTAGCCGTTTTTTTCTAATAGTAAAAAGACAATGTAACCACTCTCGATCGATCGTATAGTAATAATAGCTTCTAGCTATTTTCGGCTAACGAGAATGAATCAGCCCTGCCACTTACAAAGGGGGATGAGCGGGGATTGATCGTTCGTTGTGTATTTGATCAGTCTTCAAACTTATAACCAACTCCTACCACGGTTTTAACAAAAGAAGGTTGAGCGGGATTTGGTTCTATTTTTTTACGCAAACGACGAATATGAGTATCTACCACTCTCTCATCGCCAAAAAAATCTGCTCCCCAGAGACTATCGATTAATTGAGTACGACTCCATACCTTACCTGGATAACTCACAAAAGTAGATAATAGATTAAATTCTAAAGCCGTTAAGTCTAATTGCTCTGTTTCGTTATTGTTTAGCTTACGAGTGGCGGTATGCTCGTCTAAATTGACCGAGAAATGTTCGCTTTCATGTATTTGAGCAGTTTGTTCGTGACGCAGACTACGTCTGAGTAACGCTCTAACTCTGGCGGCTAATTCTCGTGGGCTAAATGGTTTGACTAAATAATCGTCCGCACCAGTAGATAAACCAATCACTCGATCGATTTCTTCTCCTTTGGCGGTTAACATTAGTATATAAGGATCTTTTACCATCCCAGAGTTACGGATTCTGCTACAAACTTCCAAACCATCAATACCGGGTAACATCAAATCGAGTACGATTAAATCAGGCTCGATCGTTTCTGCTGTACTTAAAGCAGATAAACCATCGTGAACTACATGACATTTCCATCCTTCTCTGCTCAAACAACTATTAATCAATTGAGCAATTTCTTTTTCGTCTTCAACAATCAAAATTTCCATTTTTAAGTCGATATTCGTAGCTTTTAACTTTTGGCTTTCAACTCTTAACTCTTAACTAAAATTGCCTAATACCTTAACTTCAGGGTGGAGTAAAATTGACCAATGTTGTTCGACTTTTTCTTGTACGTATTCAATCAAATTAAATACATCTTGAGCTTTGGCATTATCTGCGTTTACAATAAAATTCGCATGACGATGAGCAACTTGAGCACCACCAATTTGATAACCTTTTAAGCCAATTTGTTCGATTAACCAACCAGCGGCTTGAGGTTTAGGGTTACGAAAGACACTACCACAACTTGGTTTGTCGTAAGGTTGAGTTTCTTTTCTCATCCAAAAATTTTGACGAGTTAAATTAACCATATCTTCTTTAGTATGTCCTGAATTTAAAGCTAAGGTTGCTTTCAAAACTAATGCTTTTTTGTTTTGTAACTTAGAGGTACGATAAGCATATCCTAACTCTTCACGAGAAAGTGTTTTTACTGTACCATCACTATACGCTACCACTGCATTAACTAAAATATCAGATATTGAGCCTTTATGAGCTCCTGCATTCATCACCACAGCACCACCTAGAGTACCTGGTATGCCCACTGCCCAATCTAAGCCTTGCAATCCTCTTTTAGCGGCTCTCCATGCTAATTTAGGTAATGGATAACCCGCACCGACGGTAATCGTATTATTGTTCTCGTCAACGTTGTATTGTTTGAAATGACGTGTATTTAAAACCAAACCATCGATACCTCGATCGCTTACTAGTAAGTTTGAACCTCCACCTAAACAAGTAAAAGGCACATCGTGTTTTTGTATCCATTCAAATAAAGCCGTAATATCATCCCAAGATTTAGGCTCAGCATATAATTGAGCATTACCTCCTACTCGGTAAGAAGTATGTTTGGATAATGATTCACAACGATGGATTAGGCATTCTGTACCCTTTAGTTTAATTGGGCTAGAATTAGCACCTAATATCGTGTTAATAGTCATAGTTTTTTACTCCTTCACAAAGATCGATCGTCAAAAAGTGCGATCGTGTTTATTAATATAAGACGAAAATGAATAAGATCATTATTACTATTTTTTCAATTAGTAACTTTTTTTGTAGCATTTATTCAACTTGATTGTAGTCAAGTTAAAAGTCTCACAACAAAAATAATGATCGTGTCTGACTTAGTTCATACTATAAGTTTGGTATATTGTCAAGCTCTTAAAATAAAAATGTCAATAAAAACCTCAGAGCAAAACAGATATGTCTCTTTTGTAACTTCCTTGATAACTAGTGTAATAAATGATAATGTATCTATTCTTAGCTGTCATCAGTCGTTAGGGAGATAAACAAAATAGTTGAAGTCGATTAGCTTTTCTTTTAGTATTTAATTTAAATTTATCGAGCTACGTTGACTAATTTTTGAACATCATCAGTTAAAAGTTGCGGAATAGTTTGATTAAGATTCCCGGCACCTAAAAATAATGTTAAATCTCCAGTCTTTAAAAAGTTAGCTAAAAATTCTGGTAGTTTAGACAAATTTGGCTGATAATATACTCGATCGTGATATTTTTTGATAGTTTCAACTAAGATGTCACCATTAATATCAGTATTATTAGTTTCTCCTGCACTATAAATATCAGTGACAATTACCACATCTGCTAATTCAAAACATTGAGCAAATTCTTCTAAAAAAGTAGCAGTACGACTATAACGATGTGGTTGAAAAATAGCAACTAATCTTTTGGCTTCGTATTGTGGTAAACGAGCTTTTCCTGCTTCTAAGGTACAAGTTATTTCACGAGGATGATGGGCATAATCATCAATTAAAGTAGCACCATTGTATTCGCCTTTGTATTCAAACCGTCTCTTTGTACCTGTAAAACTAGCTAATGATTCAGCAATCACGCTAAATTCTAATTCTAATTTACGACCGACAGCGATCGCGGCTAAAGCATTACTTAAATTATGATCACCGGAAAGTTGTAAACGAAGATGACCTAAATTAACGCCATTTTCAATAATATCGGCTTCACTACCATAAGCACCATGAACGACATTTGTAGCGATATAATTAGCGTTAGAGTCAGGATTTAAACTATAGGTAATATCGGCACTAATAGCTTCTTTTACAACAGGGCAATCAATACAGGCAATAATAATTTCTGATTGATCAACAAATTGCTGAAAAATATCGACTAATTGATCTAAGGATTCGTAATGATCAGGATGATCTAATTCGATATTAGTAATGATACCAAAATAAGGATGATGTTTAACTAAAGAGCCATCAGATTCATCAGCTTCGGCAACCAAATAAGGGCTATCTCCTAAACGAGCATTACCAGAGAAAGCACTCACTTCACCACCGATAATCACCGTTGGGTTTAATCCTGATTTTAAAAGTAAATAACCAATCAAGCTACTAGTGGTTGTCTTTCCATGTGTGCCGGCTACCGCAATTGCCTGATAATCTTCAATTAAGGCAGCTAATAAATCAGAACGATGATAAATAGCATAACCGTTCTCGATCGCCGCTTTATACTCAGCATTTTGAGCATTAATAGCCGTAGAGCAAATAATTTGCGGTGCGTAATCTCCTGATGCCATATTTTTGGCACTTATATTGAGAATATTATCCGCAGTTTGAGTTGTAAAAATTTTAGCACCCACACTTTCAAGACGATCGGTAATATGGCTACTACGAATATCTGAGCCTGATACTGGTAATCCCCTTTTAGCTAAAATATAAGCAAGGGCAGACATACCTATACCACCGATGCCGATAAAGTGAAATGGCTTACCGTTTAGATTGAGTTTTGACATTTTTTGCTTCTTCACACCAATAAAAAATACTACATAGTTGCTGATTATAATAGTCGCACTTATTTTTGCTTTAATGATATACTGTTTGTGGTAAATACTACCATCAATTGATAATTATTTATTTGTTGTCTATTTTTTGAGATTAGCTGTAACAATTAAGTTTAAATTAGTACAAATAAAATAAACGTAATTATTCTGGTTGATAACTAAAAATTTAGATAAACAAACAATAGTATAGCGTTAAATACAATAATGGTTAACAAATAGTTAACTTGTTTATTTACTTTAAAATAACCAGATTAGACTATATTGGGATCAATTAAGCCATATTTTTAAAATTTGATATTCAGCTACTTTTAATTTCATGATCGATACAACTGTTTTTGAAGCAGACTTAAATAAATTTGATAAAAGATTAAATACGTTTCCTTTTGAACCTCGCTTATATATTAGTCGGGGAATGCTCTATTTTAAGTTAGGTAGATTAATCGAGTCTTTAAAAGACTTTAACAAGGCAGAGCAATTAAACCCTCAATTAACTCCGTATCTTTGGCAAAGAGGTTTAACCTATTATTATTTGAAAAAATACGCTAAAGCGGCACGACAATTTGAGTTAAGTTTGAGTATTCATTCTCAAGATATAGAAATTACCCTCTGGTTTTTTTTATGTATTGCTCAGTTAGAAGATTTTGATTCGGCTCAAAAAAATTGTCTGTTAAAGGTTAAAGATGATGCTCGCCCTTATATGTACCATATTTACTCTGTTTTTGCAGGTAAATATCAGATTGATTCTTTAACTAATGTAAATGGTCATTGCGATCGTTATCATCTTTTTTATACTAATTTTTACGGGGGATTGTATTATGAAGTGCAAAAAAATCCCACACAATCAGTATCTTTAATTGATAAAGCAATAAATTACGACATTAGTGACTATATGTGGCACGTAGCTCGTATTCATCAAAATCTGAGAAGGTATCAAACTTAAATAAAAATCGTAATCTTAACACATAATATTCACCAGTAATGAGTAATACCTTTTGCGGTGAGGGTTCGAGGATTCAAGATGCGAAAATATGAGAGTGTTTATTTTCGCCTCGAACTGAAGGCGAGGCTTTATACCAACAATTGACTTTAACTCATTACTTATTACTTATTACTTATTACTTAAGTCTGAAGGGTTATAACTTACTTATTTTATAGTCAAATTCTGACTGAGTTAAAATACCATTTTTTAAAGCTTCTTTTAACTTAACTTCTTTAATTTTATTTCTTTGTAAATATTTTTCGTAAGTTATTTGTTCACGTACATTAGCTTCTATTTCTTGTACTTTATCTTCGTATTCAGTCTGACTTAAAATCCCGGTTGAAAAAGCCTCTTGTAACTTCGTTATTTTTTCTTCAATTACAAAACTTACTTCATAATCATCAATTTGTTGTTCTAAAATAGCTTTTTTAGTACTAAACTCTTTTTCAGTTAAAATTTCATCAGTAAAAGCAATTTCTAATTTATCAATCTCTTTTTCTAATTCAATAATTGTTTCTCTATGTTCAGAATTATTAAGATCAATTTTGGTAAATATACGATCGAGATCTTGATTTTTGGTTATTTTAGTTAACTGAGTTTCTGGTTTAACACGATTATAGTTTTGTTCGTTTTCTAGGTAAGAAATTAAATCGTTTTCGAGTAAAAATCCCCAACCTGCTGTAGCCAAACCCGTCCAAATAGTAGCACCGGCGGTAAACAAACCCGCAAAACCTGCACCCATAATATTTTGAACCCATTTTCCACGACTGGTTTCAATCACAAATTCTCTGAGGCTAAAAACTTGTTCACTCGGTACATATATTTTGACTTGAAAAGCAAGATTACTACCTAGCAAAGTTCTAATTTTACCTGTTTTTCTAGCTTGAATTAAATACATCCCATCATGATTAGTTGTGGCTTCAACTTCGTATTGTCTGCCTTTAAACCACCACATAACCGATTGATATACGTTTTGTAAATCTTGATTACTATTAAGAACAAAATAACTTTTAGCCATAACTTTTCGTAATATTTAAACAAATGTCAACAATACAAACCAAAGATTAAAAATATACTTAATTAATTTTTTAGTTTACTTAGATAGAGTAAAACCCACACATCCACCAACGATAGATATAATCTCAAAAATGTTTATTAAAGTCTAAAAGCTAGTTGATTAAGGGATGAATGTAAATGTACGAGTTTTTGTCTATAATTACAATTTTAGCTAAGATCTAGTCTTCGTCAAGGTAGTAATAACTCGGTAAACAATTGATAATTGATAATTGATAATTTCATCCTTCATCTCTCATCTTTTATCCTTCACCCTTTATCTTTAGCTCTTAAAGCCGATTCGATCGACCATTTCCATACATAATAGATTTAGGTATTCATCATCAACTTCATCGGGTAAATCAATATCTTTTTCTTTCATCGATTTAATTTCGTTAAAAACTAAATTACATTCTTTCATTACTTCTTGATAAGAAACATTACCTAATTTTACTTGCAATAAATACTCAGCATCACCAGTTTTCGTCCGATTAACAATCAAAGTTTTCTTCTGAATAATTTCTCTACCTGTGTAAAGTAAACGTAAAGCATGACTAGCGTGTTTACTGTCATAACCACATTTAGCTTCGAGGGAGTGTCTTTTGCTATTACGATTTTTCTGC
The DNA here is from genome assembly GCA_963710605.1 of uncultured cyanobacterium. Taxonomy (GTDB): domain Bacteria; phylum Cyanobacteriota; class Cyanobacteriia; order Cyanobacteriales; family Cyanobacteriaceae; genus JAALKG01. The sequence continues at coordinate 195,615 of CAVQBA010000002.1, read as the reverse complement.
CAACTTTGGTAACTTTTCCATTCTTTTTTAGCGGATAAGTATTCTCTTGAGGCAAAGGTTAACCGCATAAAATCATCACTAGCATTGGTATATTCTTGAATTTGTGCCTCAGCTTCGGCTGGAAATTTATGCTCAAGAAATATTTGTTTATAATCAATTTTTTCTTGTAATATTAATCTTAATTCTTCGGCTGGTTGCAAATATTCAATACAATCTCGAACTACTATCCATAAGAAGTTCATAAAAGCATTAATTTCAGATAATGATAAAGGTTTATATAAATCAGTAAAATTAAAATCTTTTGCTTGAGGCTCTTTTTTGGGCGGGTTTAGTAACCACCGGCGATGGGTTTCAACTTTCTTTAGTTGGGCATTAGCATAACCGATGTAGCTAGATTTGACTTTTTTAGTTAGGAATTTATTTCGATTTTCGATTAAGATGTTAGCGATCGGATTTAGATAAACATAATCATCTAGCCATAATAATTCTTGAATATTGGGATTAGCATTCCTCAGTAGTTTTAAATATTTTTTTAATTCATAAATAACAAAATCATTTCCTTCTAGTAAACTAGAGTGTTGATTGGTAAATGTACATTTACTTAACCCTTTATTATCTTGATTATTACTAAAAACTCCTTCGCTTCCTTTTCCTTCTAATTGCTCTATTTCTTTTAAGCCTAGATAATAACTTTGAGGTGCAACAAATATTCCCTTATAATCAACATCGGATACACCTTCTACTGCTAATCCGTAGGCATTACTTCCTGTGATAGCTAATAATAAAAATCGATCGTTTAAATTTAACATCGTCTTGATAATTTATTTATCCGTTACATAATACTGTAACTGTAACCCACGAATAATTGCCATCATTAAGTATTAAACCAGACTCATCAATTCTATTGGTTAGATTTATGTACTTAAAATATCAATCGGTAAAAAAAATTAAATCAAAAATCTATTCTTAAATCAATCTTTAATCTGAAGTAGTTATTGTCAGTTTTTGATAACATTAGTGAGTTAATTCGCCCTATTTTTGCCCTAATTATTTCAGAGTATTTAAGTATTAAAAAACAAAGTGAGAATCTAATGTAAAGATTTGATGAAATAACTACTTAAGGAAGATACAAAGATCCGTATAAACTATGAGTTAACTAAAACGACAGGATCAAAAAACCCGTAAATACTCTATTGTATTGTAGTAAAACCAAAGCATATAATGAGGATACCCAAAACAAATAACAAACATTTCATAGCTTTCTAAAAAAAGTTTGCTTGAGGATAATAATTCACCACAATCATTACAGATTTATAAGATAAGAAAATAAAATTATGACTACTAAAACAACTTCAGAATACAGAGCAATTAATCAAAAATTATTTCAAGATTACCAAGAAAGCAAAAAACTGGAAGTTAGAAATAAAATTATCCAATCGAATTTAGGCTTAGCGAAAAAAGAAGTATCTCATTGGCTTAATCGTTGTCAGGAAAATTATGATGATTTGTTACAAGTTGGAATTTTAGGATTAATCAGAGCGATCGAAAGATTTGACCCTCAAAAAGGTTACGCATTCAGCTCTTTTGCAACTCCTTATATTAGAGGAGAAATTCAACATTATTTAAGAGATAAAGGTGATTCTGTACGTATTCCTAGACGTTGTCAAGAATTAAAACACCAATCTAATCGTGTTACCAGAGAATTAAGAAATAAACTCAATCGTCAACCTACCGATCGTGAAATAGCAATTGAATTAAATATTTCCCTTGATGAATTGCAAGAAGTCAAATTAGCTCATCAAAACAGAAAACCAATTAGTTTGGATATCACCGATAATAATGATGGCAATAAAACTAGCTTAGCTGATTATTTACCAGACAATAAGTATCGTAGCTTTCAACTAGTGCAAGAAGACAAAATAAGATTACAAAATGCACTAGAACAGTTAGAAGATGGTACTCGTAAAGTGTTAGAATTTGTATTCTTACAAGATTTAACCCAAAAAGAAACTGCTGATGCCTTGGGTGTAAGTGTAATTACTGTTTCTCGCAGAATGAAGAAAGGTATAGCTACAATGAGAAGATTAGTACAACCAGAAGAATTTTAATCATAATTAAATTCCAATGAGTACTATGATAATCAAAACAATAAATGTTCGCTGATTAACAATTTGCTAATTATGAATAAATTAAAACTTTCTGTTGTCTTACTTTCAAGTTGCTTATTTCTAATCGCTTGTGGTGAAGAAGAGCAAACCCAATCAAATAATAATCCTGTTCCTCCTCCTCAACCAATTCCTGAAGTGGAAATTGATACCACACCAGAAACTCCTAGTGATAATACAGGTAATGTTAGTGGTTTGATTCCTTCAACTAATCCTCAAGTAAGATTAAAACAAGTAAATCAAGGCAAAGGAGACCCTTTTGGTGTTATTCGTCCTCCTCAAGTAGTGCAAATTGCTTCTAATCAAGGATTGTCCCCCACAGCTCAAGATAGATTTAAAAATAATGCGATTCTGATTAGAGAACCAGTTGTTACAGGTCAACCTAACAATAATGCCCGAAGACCGAATAATAATGCGGGAAGACCGAATAATAATGCGGGAAGACCTAATTCTGGCGGTAACAATAGACCAAATCCTGTGGAAACTACACCAAGTACAGTTTTAGTTAGAAGAACACCCGCAGGTCAAGTCCCGACAAATACTCAAAATAGAACAAATACTGGTGGCGGTGGTGATACTCAGATTGCGGCAAGAACGACATCTTCAACAGGTGGCGATTTAGGTCAAGGAATGAATCTACCGCAACTTCCTAGAACAGAAGAAGCGCAAGGAATTCAAATATCAGGAATCATGGATTTACAAGGACAAAATGTTGCTTTAGTGACAACTCCTTGGGATGGTACAACTCGATCGGTTAGAGTCGGAGATGTTATTTCTGATTCTACAGGCTCTATTAATGTCAAAGTTAAGCAAATTTCTTTTGATTCAGCGACTGATATTGCTCTAGAAGAAAGTAGTGGAACAGTATTTCGTAGTATTAATGATGCTGATGGAATAGTTATTTTAGAACAAAATGGAGCAGATGTTACCCGTAAAGTAACTGAAAATGTTGGTAATAGCGACGAGGCTTCAACGGATTCATAAAACATTTTTTGATGGTATAAATCATTCTTTTTATTGATGTTTTAGAGGAGGTTAAGTCATTTTGTCTGAAAATTTAATCGAAGGTAAGCAAAAAAAATTAACTTGTTCTGGTTTGCCTTTAGCTGTTTACCGAGAAATTAAGGCTCATCTTCAGCAAGTAGATGGGGTGGATGTAGATTTGTTAGAACAAACAACTCAAGAGTTTGATTATTTGCAAAGTCAAGTTGGTGGTTTATGGTTGAAGTATCTTCCTGATGACGATCGAGAAGATAAAGTACAATCTATTTTGAATTACTATGAAAGTAAGTATGGTTTATGGACCACTCTCGAATCGTAATACTTAATTTTTATTTTGATGATGAATGCTTCTGTTGTAGCTTTACAATCTTTGATTAAACTTGATAATATTTATAAAACTTATGGTAGTGGAGATATTCAGGTTAATGCTCTTTCGGGAGTAAATTTAGCGATCGATACGGGCGAGTATTGTGCCATTATGGGTTCTTCTGGCTCAGGAAAATCAACGATGATGAATATACTTGGTTGTCTCGATCGTCCTACTGTGGGTAGTTATTACTTAGATGGTAAAAATGTTGCTAGTTTATCCGCAAACCAACTAGCTTCGATTCGTAATCGGCAAATTGGTTTTGTTTTTCAACAGTTTCATCTTTTACCTCAACTATCAGCTTTAGAAAACACGATGTTACCGATGGTTTATGCGGGGGTATCAGATCGAGAAAGAAAAGAAAAAGCAGAAGTTGCCTTGACTAAAGTTGGCTTGGGTAATCGTTTGGGTAATAAACCGAATCAGCTTTCTGGTGGACAACAACAACGGGTTGCGATCGCACGATCGATCGTTAACCAACCCCTGATTTTATTAGCTGATGAACCAACAGGAGCGTTAGATTCCCAAACGACTCTCGAGGTAATGGCAATCTTTAGGCAACTTAATCAAGAAGAAAAAATGACAATTATTTTGGTCACTCACGAACAAGAAGTAGGAGATCAAACTAATCGAATTATTTTGTTTTCTGATGGTAAAATCGTAGATGAATAAGTCTAATTCAACTTGAAATTACAGCAAAATTGTTGAGTTAATTCGTCTTCCTAAGGTTTAACGGGGAAAATTTATACAGAAGCGAAAATAAGAAACCGAAAATAATTACCTCAAAGTGTGGATTTCAGGAAAAATTTGTTATTGCTAGTCAGTTGGGTAAAGAAAACGAAACCCAACATTGATCACGATTAAGTATCATTTATAGGTATTTAAAGATTTTAATCTGTCAAACCTTGTTTTAGGGCAAATCTGACTAACTCAGTACGACTATTAGTACCTGTTTTATTAAACAGACGGCTGACGTATTTTTCCACATTACGGATACTAGTATTTAATGTCTTAGCGATTTCTTTATTCATTAATCCTTTAGCGACTAAATCTAACACACTTTGCTCTCTTGGAGTCAAATCGATTTTTACAGTCGGTTGACTTTTAGTGAATGTGTTATTATTTTCTAATTTGTCTTTAATATCTTTAACATCTTTTAGTAATTCGTCTAGTTGAGTATTACCGTCTTGACTGTCTTGTAATGTTTTTTGTCTGTCAAGAAGATTTTTAACGATCGCTTCTAACTCGTCTGGGTCGAATGGTTTGGGTAAATAAGCATCACATCCTGCGGTATATCCTTCAATTCGATCGGTTGTCATCCCTTTAGCAGTCAATAAAACAACAGGCAAACTTTGATAACGAGTATCCGCTCTAAGTTGAGCCAAAAATTCTAAGCCATCAACCTCAGGCATCATAATATCAGACACAATCAAATCAGGTATTTCTTTTTGTATCTTTTCCCATGCTTGAGCAACATTAACAGCTACTTCTACTTGCCAATTTTCATTACAACTAAGATATGCTTGCACAGATTCACGAATACCGGGCTCGTCATCTACTAATAATATTTTTTCAACTTCAGACATGGGTTAAAGATTACTTATTCAACAATTGATTGAGTATTATTATTCTAATCTGAATCGGTGGTAATTTAAAATTAGAGATGATGATAATTAAAAATATTGCTTAAAAATTTGAGCTAAAATCGTGTCATGACTAATTACTATCATTTATCTCAAAGTGATTTAAATTTACTGCAAATATGTCCACCTTATTTTGAAAAAGTTTATTTCCAAAAAGTAATTGAGCCTCATAATCTTGAATATCAAGAAAAAACACAGTGGGGTAAATCATTTCACTTACTAATGCAACAGTATAATTTAGGTTTAGAAATTGATAATTTTGCCCCTAATAATCCCGAACTAATTAAACAAGTAACAGCATTAATTAATCAAACTCAAAATATCTGGTTTTCATCAGAAATTAAATTTAGAGAAGCAGAATATCAAGTTAATTATACTTGGAATAATTATATGTTTACTGTTATTTATGATTTGTTAGTTTTATCACCAAATCAAGCGACTATTATTGATTGGAAAACTTATCGTCAACCCGAACAAAAAGATAAAATACTTGGTAACTGGCAAACGAAGTTATATTTATATGTATTAGCCGAAAAATTTAATTATTTACCTGAGCAAATATTCTTTGATTACTGGTTTATCTCCTCAGCCGAAAAAATTGAAAAATATTCGATACAGTATAGTAATTTATTTCATCAACAAATTAAACAAGATTTAGCTGATATTTTGCATAAATTTGAAGATTTAATTACTAATTTTTATCTACAAAAGATTAATTTTCCTCATCATGATAAGTGTGAGCAATGTCACTATCGTCATCATTTTAATCAGCAAAAAGAAAAATCGTCACCTCAAAATATAGGTTTAACTTCTTTTGATAATATTGAACAAATAGAGATTTGAGTAATTTTAGACTATTTCTATATCTTTGAAAAAAAGATCGTTTAAAACAATAACCAAACCATCTCAGAAGAAAGATTAAAACAAATTAAAATATTACTTGATAAGTAGCTCAACCTAAATAAAAAAAAGTTTATAGTTACCCTTTTAGGGGTCTAAAAAACTATTAAGATAAGGGCTTAAGCGATGGCGGCTACGAACATAAGCTTTTTGACGTTTAATTAATTGGGGCTACTTACTTGTGCTAAAAATACTCTTAACAATATAAAGTAAATTCACCAGAATATACAAAAAATCGATCGATTGACCAAACAAATGACTTTTTTAAGTAAAATGTTTAACCAAAGTATTACAATTATGAAAAATAGGCAGTCTGAGATTAAAGGGTTACAAACTGAAAATAAACGAATCTTAAATCACTTATTCGCAGAAGAACAAAATTAATTATCAAAGTAAGCAAAGCAAATATTATCGAAAAAAATTTGTGTAAAGTTAAATTCATTTAATAGATTAACGACAATTGAATCGATTCATCTACAAAATAAGCAAAATTTTATGATTGATTGATTTTAAAATATAGCTCTTCATTTTTAATTATCTAATCATCTTGATTCTTCAGCTAAATCTAAGTTTAGTAAACCAGAAGGAGGATTTATTTTAATTATTTTTTTCTGTAAATCAACAATAGGTACTATTTCTTTAACAAAAGGGATTAAAACAGTAACGGGTTTATTCTTACGTTTGTTTTTTCTGATTATTTTACGTCTTTTAGAAAGTCTATTTATTTTACTTACATCAACTTCAATTTCCTTTTCTTCTGGTAAAGGTTGCTTATGTAATTCTACTTCTAAAATATCGTTACCTGCGGTGAATACATTACAAATAAAGCCAATGTTTTCTTCTGTTTGTTGATGATATACTTCTAACCCAATTAAATCAGCGACATGATATTCTTCTTCTTCTAAATAAGGTCGATCGTTTTTAGAGATAAATAACTTACTACCCCTTAAACTTTCAGATTGATTACGATCGTCTATACCCGATAATTTAACCACAAAAACATTCTTACCCGGTATTTGTTTTCCACGAATTAATTCAATTTCAATCGGTGATTGATGAGACTGAGTTTGTAACCATCTAATTCCTGCTTGCTCAAAACGTTCAGGAAAATCTGAACTAGTTTTAACCTTAACTTCTCCTTTTAATCCTTGAGGTGCTACGATCGTACCAATTTCAATTAAATCTTCAATCTGCAAGTTATTTTACTCCTATAGTGCCTAGCACAAATTAATCTTTATTAATAATATCAATAATAGTCAATTCCTGAAGCGATCGTAAATAATTATTCATCATCTAGTTTAGTTTGATGATTTATATTGATTCAACTGTTATATTAAACTATCAAATAAACCAATATCAATTAAAATTAAATCTACAATTTGTTGGACTATTTAATCAGTTATATATTTCATCGAGATTAAATTTGTTAATTTCCTATTATTTTACCCCCAATGAAAAACTTAGAGCAATATTATCAAGTACTGGAATTAAATGATAATCCCACCAAAGAAGAAGTTAAAAAAGCATATCGACAATTAGCTAAAAAATGGCATCCTGATCATCATACAGGTAATCAAAAAGAGCAAAAAATAGCTCAACAAAAATTTGTTAATATTACTAATGCCTATCATGCCCTTTTAAAAAGTATCCCAGACAATCAGCCTATATCAAAGCAAGATGAAGGATACACAACTTATAGTATAGATGCTACTTATTTTTATGAGTTAGGTGTAGAAGCCGCTGAAAAAGAAGATTGGCATGAAGCAGTTAATCATTTTTCTCAGGCAATTAAAATGGATGATGATTTTGAGAATGCTTATTTTTATCGAGGTATAGCGTTGGAAAAACAGGGTTTTGAATTAAGGGCGAAAAGCGATTTTGATATGTTTGGTGATTTGAAAGCCGATCGTTTAAATGATACTTTACGACAAGTGATTGATAATTTAGAGTCTTTGGTATCAATTCAATATTCTCGTCAGGGTTTAAAGTTAGTTCATATAATTGATGATATTGCAGTTTTAGAATGTAAAAATTATCATCTTTTATCTAGTTTGAATGAAAAAAAAGTTGATTTTGAACAAGCATTTAGTAAAGTATGCAATCGACCAATAAAAGTTAAATTTGAATTAGAAGAAAAAAAGATTGTTTCTAACTCTCGAAATAAAAGTAGAGTAAAGCGAAAAAGTAGAAAACAGATTTCTCAAAAAGTAACAACCAATTTGTTTACTATAGGTATATTCATCATTATTAGTGTATCTCTCTTTTTAGCAATTGTAGAACTTAATGACAAAGGAGAGCAAAGACAATTTACTCCCCCAGAATCAATAGAAAATTAAGCACAAAATACAATGAATAATTAATTTTTAACTCTCAACTTTTAACTATTTTAAGCATTAATATAACCACTAAAATCAGTATCGCTAACTAATCCAGTATCAACAGTGGCTATATTGACATAATCGGTACTAGTAGTAGTGAAAGCATCAACACCAAGTTTGTTTAGTTTGAATGAATCATTGCTACCGCCTCTCATTGCCGAAATAACTAAGGTATCACCAGTTAATTCATTATTATTAATATTAGCCCAACGATCGTGACTTCCACCCCAGCTTTGACCTTCACTAAAGCCATCAAGAATACTATCATCTAAGTTAGTGATGTCACCATTACGATCGCCAATCCAGTAAGAAATATCGCTATCGCTTCCAACATATTTGAGTAATGCTTTATCTACAGCAACTTCACTATCAAATTGGAATAAGAGATAATCAACACTACCACTGTTATCTGTACGGTGAAGAGAGCTATCTTCGTGACGATTAATAACACCTAAACCACCACTATAATCACCAACATAAGCAGTTTTCCAATCATTTCCATGACTATTAGAACTAAAAGCTGTAACATCAACACTTACCTCACCACTTGTAAAGCTACGCTCGTTACCATAAGTATAAGATGATGAGCTGTGACCATTAAATGTAAACCAGACATCTTCTTTAGTGGTAACAGTTAATTCTTGAGCGGCTTCGGTAGCTGAGGAATATGTCCATGTTTCACCAGGGCTAAGAATACCATCTGAGTTAATATCAGATGAAGCATCTAAAGTCGGAGCAAAATCATCGTGAGCATTATCTGGTGTGCCGTTATCATCAACTAGATCGACATCAGATAATGCAAAACTAACGTTACCTGTATTTTCGACAGTATAAGTAAAGGTTACATCTGCACCAACGGCGATCGTAGGAAGATTGTTAGCGTCGGTAACATCAAAACCATTGGTGAATTTTTCTAAATTAATACCAGGATTAGCAACTTCGTTAATATAACCACTTGCATCACTATCAATTGCTGAACCTGCTTCAACAGTAGCAGTATTAACATAACTACTATCACCAGAAGTAGTTATTTTCGAGATATCGAGTTTATTAAGTTTGAATGAATCATTAGTACCATGCTCATGTGCAGAGATGATAAATGTGTTACCGCTCAATTCATTATTGTTAATGTTTGCCCAACGATCGTTACTTCCACCCCAATTTTGACCTTCAGTAAAGCCGTTGAGAATATTATTGTTAAGGTGAGAGATATCACCATTGCGATCGCCAATCCAGAAAGAGATATCACTATCACTTCCGACATATTTGAGGAATGCTTTATCGACTACGACATCATTATCAAATTCAAAAACCAGAAAATCAAGACTACCAGTATTATCAATACGATGATCAGAATCGCTATTACGATTGATAACACCTAAACCGCCGCTGTAATCACCAACAAAAGCATTTTGCCAACCTTTACTACTATTAAAACTAAAAGCTGAAACATCAACGGTAACACCATCACTTGTAAAGGTACGATCGTTACCAAAAACGTTAGCAGAAGAACTATTACCATTAAAAGTAAATGAAACATCTTGACTAACGGTAGTAGCTAAATCTTGAGCCGCTTGGGTAGTAGAAGTATATAACCAAGTTTCATCTGCACTAAGAATACCATCAGCACCATCATCAGAAGAAGCAACCAAAGTAGGAGTAAAATCATCACTAGTATCTAATGGTGTACCGTTATCATCAACAACAATCACCTCATTAAAAGCAAAATCAACATTACCTGTATTTTTAACGGTATAAGTGAAAGTAACGTCTTCACCTGCAACTATACTAGGAAGATTATTAATATTAGTGACATCAATACCGTTGACAAATTTTTCAATGTCAATTTCTTCAATAGGAGCGGGTGCATTCTCAACTAAGCCCGCATCTAATGTTGAGTTGAATTCACCACTAGTTAAAGTGACAACAGAAGTCAAACCTGTAGTAGCATCCGCATCACTATCTAAACTATCATCACCTACATTCGCTGTTGTGAAATTGTAATTTTGGGGAGCAGTAAATTTTACTTGGTAATCTCCAGGGGTTAAACCATCAAATAAGTAACTACCATCTGAGTTAGTGGTAGTCGTACCAATTACTGAACCATCTTGAAGTAATTCTACAGTAACTCCACCGATCGCACTGTCTCCTGCATTTTGGACTCCGTCACCATTGTTATCAATAAAAACATAGTCTCCTAAGGATGCTAAGTTATAAAAACCTGAATCTAATGTGAGGTCATTTTCACCTACTGATAAGTTGGTTGTTACCATCATGCCATCACTATCGATCGCATCGTCACCACCTTGATCTGCTGGACTATTTTCGGTAAAACCATTAGGAGTGATAAACTTCACCTTATAATCACCTGGTTCTAGATTATCAAAGTTGTACAAGCCATCTGCATCTGTTGTGGTTGTTGCGATTATATCCCCTGTAGCAGGATTAATTAATTGAACTTCTGCGTTAGCAATTCCTGGTTCGTTATCGTTTTGAATACCATCAGCGTTTAAGTCGTGCCAAACAAAATCTCCTAATGATGCTAACTCGTAAAATCCTGAATCGATCGTTGGATTGAATTCTCCGGGGCTGAGAGTGACAACATCAGAGATTAATCCGTCACTATCAACTGTATCATCACCACCTGCATCGACTGGGCTAACACCGAATCCTTCAGGCTGATCGAATGCAACTCTATATTCTCCGGGTACTACTTCAAAATCGTAGTTTCCGTCAGCATCGGTGGTAGTGGTTTCTATTACTTCTGAAGCGTCAATGTTACCATCACCATTAATATCAGCTAAAAGGCTAACTTCTACTCCTGATATTCCATCTTCTCCTGCATCTTGGATTCCGTCAGCATCTGTATCAAACCAAACTCGATCGCCTAATTGTGCTAATTCAATAGGAACGTATAATTGTTTGTTTGGTAGGTAAACCTTCACTATCAACTCTAGGAAGTATTATCATACCTAATTTACCTGTTACTTGCTCACCAAAATAAGTAGTATATTCATAGCTAGGTACAAAACCTTCGCCATTAGCTTGAGCTAATTGTACAATTTCATCAACTCTAGCTTGAGTCCATGCACCACCTTCACGACCGAGACCTCCTGTGCCAATATTATCATCAAGTAATGTCCAGATCGCTATTTGTACATCACTAGAACTAAATACTTTACCATTATCTGAAGATGTTTTACCAATGAATCCTTGGTTAATAATCCAATTAACTAAATCTAAATTTTGAGGGTTTTCTAAATAAGTTCCTTGAGTGAAGTTTGCAGGTAAAGTTTCATAACTAGAATATACTTGTCCAACAAATCGTCTAGAATTACCTAAACCAATAACTCTGTCTGCATCGATACAATAGGCATCAAAAACTGAGCCGTCAAAAACGCTATCGCCAACAACATCATAAATTGTAGCGTCAAAATAACTAGAATCTGGCTCTGTTCCTCCGTCGTAAATAACTGAAAAAGTAAGAGTTTCTGGTAATGCTGTGTTAAGTGAGTTAGACACAATTAATAATTCCTTTATATATATGATTTAAAATAATTAGCTAGAGCTGATAAAAGTTTTACTTAAGTAAGTCTGAGTCTTAATTAATAATTCTTACGACTATTTACTTAGATAAATTTACCTTCAATACTTAGTTAGTATAAGTATAAAAATAACTTTTTGCACGTAATTTCAATAAAGTTTTGATTAAATTATTTTGCCAAATACGACTTTTTTGTTAAATTCACTACTTTATTTGTTTAAGTTTCAATAAACTATCAGTATAATTACGTAAATAAATACATGGAGATTATTTTTGAAGCGTAATTTTAATCTTAAGTTAAGAGATTATTAATATAAATTAATATTCAGACAACATCGATTTATAAAAAAGTATTAGTAAACGTTTACTAATTTGTGGTGTTTGAAGGGTACTACTATATAACTATCGATCGTACTTTATTCTTTATTGCACAAATATTGAACTTAAGGTTTGAGATAATGAATTTATTATTGATAATCTTTTCGATTGAAGCGATTAATCTCGAAATCATCAATGATTATTTTATCTTTATTATTTTGGATTATGGTTAGTGTCGATAACTGTTTGTTTTAAAATATCGATCGATAATACCTCAGCGACTCTTTAACTAGTTTATAAGTGCCAAGATATTATCAGTTACTCTATATTATATATATTTATAATGCTTGAATAACCTGTAAAGACTCTTGAACATGAGCGTTAAAATCTAACATAGAGTCATAAATATGTTTGACAATGCCTTGTTTGTCGATAACATAAGTGACTCTACCCGGTAAAACAAATAATGCGTTAGGTACACCAAAAGCTTTTCTCGCTTTTTGATTGGTGTCACTTAGCAAGGTAAAAGGTAAGTCATATTTACTAGCAAATTCTTGGTGAGATTTTTCAGAGTCACTACTAATACCAATGACTTCTGCACCTACTTCAGTAAACATACTGTAATTATCACGAAAAGCACAGGATTCTTTCGTACATCCAGGTGTATCATCTTTAGGATAAAAATAAACTACCACTGCTTTTTCTCCTTCAAAATCTCTAAGTCTGATGTTTTCTCCTGTCGCTGAAGGTAATGTAATATCAGGAATACGATCGCCTACTTTTAAACTTGCCATACAAAAATTGAATATAATATTAATTTTGATTACTAAATTAATTGTATCGAAACTACGTCACCAGTTATGATAATAAATCTAATCTCAACTAAATATATTGTCGCTAGTAAAAATGAATTTTGTGTTTGCTTCTTTTTATCAATTTTTACCTTTAGATAATTTATCCAATTTACAGAATCAACTACAACTTTGGTGTGATGAAGGAAAAATTAAAGGTACTATTTTAATTGCACCTGAAGGGATTAATGCGAATATAGTTGGTGAAAAAGAGCAGTTAAACGATATTATCCTCGAAATTAAAACACTATTATATATAGATGAGTTAGAGATTAAATCCACAGAAGTCGAAAAAATACCCTTTGCCAGAATGAAGGTAAAAATTAAACCAGAAATTATTACCTTCGGCAAAGAAAATGCTTATCCTCATCAACAAAAAGTAGGCACTTATATCAAGGCTGAAGATTGGAATGATTTAATTGCTCAACCCGATGTTAAACTAATCGATACTCGCAATGAATTTGAGGTAGAAATTGGTACATTTAAAGGTGCAAAAAATCCGCAGATAAATTCGTTTAGACAATTTGATGATTATATAGAAGAAAATCTTAACCCTGAAACAGATTCTAAAGTAGCTGTTTTTTGTACGGGGGGAATTCGTTGTGAAAAAGTAACGGCTTTGATGTTAACTAAAGGTTTTAAAAATGTCTATCATCTAGAAGGTGGAATACTGAAGTATTTACAACAAGTGCCTACAGAGGAAAGTTTGTGGGAAGGTGAATGTTTTGTTTTTGATGAAAGAGTTGCGGTTAAACATGGTTTAAAAAAAGGTAGTTATCATCTTTGCCCAGAAACTGGCAATCCGATTATTAATGAATAGTGGCTGACTAACTGACACTAAAAAAAATAAATAAATCCCCCTAAATCCCCCTTTGTAAGGGGGACTTACCATTTTTTGTTGTATTTTGTAAACATGGTAAAAGCCATAAATAAGATTTAGTTTCAAAAAGCATTTTCAATATAATCAATAATCTTAAATTGATAACCTTGATAATTAATTGTCTGATTTAAGCCAGAAGGAATTTTTAATTTATCTATGAGTATTGAAGAGGTGGTTTTAATTTGACGATGATGATGTAACAAAGCCACATCGAAACGACAATTCCAGACAGAAAAAGCAGGATATTCACTTAAAAATGATTCTCCTGCTAATCTTAATTTAGTTTGTTTTTTATAATCGATCGCATTTCTACCATTATTATCCCAATTATTGTTACCACGAGTTTTGACTTCGACAAACATAATCGTAGAAGTAGAAACATTTTGAGCGATAATATCAATTTCTCCATAACGACAATGCCATCGAAAATGAAGTAAAAAATATCCTTGATTGGTTAACCAGTGACAAATAATTTCTTCAGCCCATTTACCAACTTCATTTTTCATTTCCTAACCTGATGTTTGTTGATAGTGATTGATAAAGATATTTTTTACCTCACCCCCAACCCCTCTCCTGTTAGGAGAGGGGAGTAAAAAAACTTATAGTAATCGCTCTTGCTTGCTATTTTTTTTAGTAGAAACGAAACCACCTTAAATGGTAAAGATAAGCGTTTTTGTACCATGTTTTAACCAAGGCGTTTTTTACTTACGTTAACCAATTCGTCAGAAAAAAATCCTGTTTATCGACAAATTCTGCTTAATCTTGATACTGACAATGTGATAATAAAAACAGCACGACAACATTAATTATTAATTATTAATTATTAATTGATTATTCGTATTCCCATAAAGTATCATAGTCGGTTCTGCTTTTATCCAACGAATCATTAAATTAGGTTGTAAACCCAAAACAATAATTAAAAAAGCAAGTAACAAAGCAGGTATTCTTTCACTCCATAATACTTTGGGTAAGTTACTTAATTCTAAGGTTAAACGTCCAAAAAAGACTTTATTCACCATTAATAAGAAATAAACAGCAGTTAATCCTGTACCAATCAGACAAAGAATTGTGGAAATAGGAAAAATAGGAAAGCTACTTCTAAATACCAAAAACTCAGAAATAAAACCTACCATCCCCGGAATTCCTGAACTTGCCATTACTGCTAAAATCATTAAGCTACCAGTAACAGGTAAACCTTTTTCGGGGTTAAGTAATCCTGTTAAATAATCTACATCACGACTACCTGTTTTTTTATAAACGATACCAACAAGGATAAACAATAAACCTGAGATTAAGCCATGACTAATCATTTGTAAAATACAAGCTTGTAAACTTAATCTGGTGGTAGCGGCGGCGGCAAGTAAGATATAAGACATATGGGCGATAGATGAATACGCAACCACTTTTTTCATATCTGTTTGAGCGATCGCACACGCCGCTCCATATAATGCACTAATACCTGCCAAGATAGCTAAATAGGGTGCGGCAATCAACCAAGCATCTCGGAAGAAACCAACTCCAAAACGTAATAAGCCATAAGTGCCTAATTTTAATAATACCCCTGCTAATAACACAGATACGGGCGTACTAGCTTGAACGTGAGCATCAGGTAACCAAGTATGAAAAGGAAAAATAGGAATTTTAATAAATAAACCAATCAATAAAGGAATCAATAAAAGTAATTGAATATTGACGGGAATAGAGTGAGTTCGCAGACTGCTATAAGCAAAACTTGAGCTACCACTAAACCAAACCAAACCAAGGAAAGAAATTAAAACTAAAATTCCTGATAAGGCAGTATAAAGTAAAAATTTCATTGCCGCATACCCTTTTCTCGGACCACCCCAAACAGCAATTAGGAAATATAAGGGAATAATTTCTACTTCGTAAAAAAGGAAAAAGAGTAATAAATTTTGGGCTAAAAATGCACCGATAACTCCGCAGTTTAAGATTAGGATTAAACAGTAGTAAAAACGAGAACGATCGATACTTTTTGGAGTAATATAAATAGCAATTAAGGTTAGTAAACTATTTAAGCAAATTAAAGGAAAAGACAATCCATCAATTCCTAAGTCATAACTAAGCCCTAACCAACTGAGCCAATTTATTGATTCTGTATATTGTGTACCGACGGTATTTAATTGAAAGTTAAAACCAATAATTATATTAATAACTAAACCGATAACGGCTATAGTCAAAGCAATATTTCTCGAAATATCACTATCTTTTTTAGGTGGAATTAACGAAATGATTAAAGCACCAATAACTGGTGTCCAAATTAAAAAACTTAACATAGTTTTTATAATTAATAATTAATAATTAATAATTGTGTGTATTTAAAAAATAGGTATTTGAAAAAATTGTCAATATTTGATATTCAGACGAACGTTAGTTATTAAAATAATGACCGAAAAACAATAGATATAATTCTTTTTTTTCAGATGAAAGTAATTCTTCATTCTCAATTCTCAATTCTCAATTCTCAATTATTACTGACCAATAATTGATGATATTTTGCCATTGACCACTTAAAATAGACCACATCAATAAAGTTACACCAAAGACGATCGTTAAAACATAAAATTGAGATTGTCCAGAAGTGTTATATTTAAGGGCATTACCGCTAAAAATAGTTGCCAAACTTACCAAATTGACAAAACCATCGACGATATAACGATCGAACCAATTAGCAAATCGTGATAGATTACTCACAAAAGCGACTACTGTATAGTCATAGACTGTTTCCATGTAAAAATCGTAAGCGAGTAAATCTTGTACCACACGAGTGGATTTTTGTAAAGGACGATTCCAACCTCGACCAAGATTAATTAAACTGCCGATTACACAGCCAAGTATTCCCGAAACAATAAATAAAGGTAAGGCATAACTAATTACAGCCGAATCATTTTCCAAAACAGGAGAAGTAGGGCTTAACCAAAGAGAATAATCACCTATCATAAAAGGGATGAGGATAGTAACTATAGTTAAAGATACCATCGGCACAGCCATCGACCAAGGTGATTCTGGCGCACGTTTGGTTTTGGGCAAACTTTTACCAAGAAAAACTAAACGGAATACACGGGTAAAATTAACGGCATTAACTACGTTGACGATTAAC
Source organism: uncultured cyanobacterium (assembly GCA_963710605.1). Lineage (GTDB taxonomy): Bacteria > Cyanobacteriota > Cyanobacteriia > Cyanobacteriales > Cyanobacteriaceae > JAALKG01. The sequence goes on along the minus strand of CAVQBA010000002.1, from coordinate 178,449 downwards.
ATAATAGCGAGTAACCACCAAGAAACATTCCAACTACCATCAAACCAACGCTCAAAAGTTAACAGCATTCCTGACGGTAATAAAGCAATAATTCCCAAACTTCCAGTCAAATAAGCGATCGTAGTGGCAGGCATCTTTGACCAAATACCACCCATTTCGGTAATATTTTGACAGCTACTATTCAAGATAATTGAACCTGCACTCATAAATAATAAGGCTTTAGCAATACCATGACTCAGAAGAATTAAAAAGGCAATATCAACGTGCCCTAATCCGACGGCAATAAAGACTAAACCTAGATAAGCACTGGTAGAATGAGATAAAGTTCTTTTTAAATCAATTTGAGCTAAAGCAATTAAAGATGAGCCAATAGCAGAAATTGCTCCTAATACTATTAATGTATCAGCGGCGACAGGAGAAAGAGTAAAAATAGGTTCTAGTTTAATTAAGACAAAAGCACCAGCAGATACCACGATCGAATTACGCATGATACTAGCAGGGTTTGGTCCTTCCATTCCTTCATCTAACCATAGATTTAAAGGAAACTGGGCACATTTACCAGTGGGACCGGCAATTAAACTCAAACCGATCAAAGTGGCAGTCAATTCGTTGATTGGAGAAGTACTTGCCCATTCTTGTAACTGAGAAAAAGTTAACCCAGCACCATCACTAGATAAGGCAACAATACCCATTAGTAATAATATATCTCCTACTCTTTTAGTTAAAAAGGCATCTCGTGCGGCGGTAACAACCAAAGGTTGGGCATACCAAAAACCAACTAATAGATAAGTAGAAAGAGTGAGTAATTCGAGTAATCCATAGGTAAGTAAAAGTGAATCACTAATAGCTAAACCACTCAAAGCCGCTTCAAAAAAGCCCATTAAACCAAAAAAGCGAGCTAAAGACCAATCTTTTTCCATATAACCCAAGGCAAAGACTTGAGCTAATAAACTAATCGCTGTGACTAATTCTAAGGCATAGCTACTAATCGGCGAAATTTCGATCGCTAAAGATAAATCTAACTCAGCAACACTAAACCAAGGAAAGACAATACTTTGAGCAGGCTGATTCCACAGACTAATTAATAGAATAGTACCGTGAACAAAAGCGATTAAAGTCATTAAAATATTGAGATAAGCCGCAGGGCGTGGCCTGTTTTACGTATTAATCCCAATGACCAAGGAAAACTCAAAATTGCTCCTAATAGACCATATAAAGGAATAAACCAAATATGTTGAACTAGAAAGTCGATCATTACTGATTTTTATTATATATATATGAGATCATCATGCTAATAAAATCAATCTTATCAGAACTTGGCAATGAGGAATGAGTAATGAGCAGGTTAAAGAATGGAGAATGGAGAATGGAGAATGGAGAATGATTATTCATTATTCTAAATGCTAAAAGTAACATTACAATCGATAATAGGGATATGTAATTATCAATTCTCTTACTGAACAATTCTCAATTATATACGTATGGTCGATCGTAATTCATTAGAAAATATCTTAAAAGCTATAGCAGAAGGAAAATTATCACCTCAACAAGGAGCGGAAGAATTAAAATATCTCAATTTTGAATCGATCGAAGATTTTGCTAAAATTGACCACAATCGACAAGTACGCACAGGTTTTCCTGAAGTTATCTGGAGTCAGGGTAAAACAGCCGAACAAATCATCAAAATCATTAAGGTGATGCAACCCAAAACACCTGTGGTGATGGTAACAAGGGTTGATACAGAATTAGCACAAACTTTACAATTCGCTATACCCGAACTGATTTATTATCCTGTCGCTAGAATCATCGCATTGGGGCAAAATCCAGTTATTTATCAAGGTAAAATCTCGATCGTGACTGCGGGTACAGCCGACTTAGCAGTGGCAGAAGAAGCGGCTATGACAGCCCAATTATGTGGCTTTGAAGTACAAAGATTATGGGATGTGGGAGTTGCAGGAATACACCGACTTTTAAGTCATCGTCATTTATTAGCTGAGGCTGATGTTTTGATAGTTGTAGCAGGGATGGAAGGTGCATTACCTAGTGTAGTCGCAGGTTTAGTTAGTTGCCCTGTGATTGCTGTACCGACTAGTATTGGGTATGGAAGTAACTTTGGTGGTTTATCGGCTTTATTAACTATGCTCAACTCTTGTGCTACGGGTATTGGTGTTGTTAATATTGATAATGGTTTTGGGGCGGCAATGTTAGCAGGGCAAATTTTAAGACTAGCTAATAAATTTAAAAAAGATAATTTGTAATTAATAATTAACAATTAATATAGCAATTATTACTGTTTTAAAGTACAAACTGTTCCCCCTAAATCCTCCTAAATTCCTCTTGCCAAAGGCAGGGCTGATTTTGGAATAAATTTGAGTTTAATTTATTAAACGGTATCTATTAGCCTTGTAATTTATTGCAAGGCTGGACTTTTAACTCTTAACTTTTGTTGCCTTTTTCACGAGTGCTATACATAAAAATAATTATCGCTTATTATCTATTCTTCATTATCTCCACCGATTAATACATCCTTGATGCGTAAACTTGGGCCACCACAACCGACAGGTAAGCCACTTTGTCCGCCTTTACCACAGCCACCAGATTCATCCCAATAAAAATCATCACCGATCGCTTCTATATTAGCCAAAGTTTTAAAAACATTTCCTGAAAGAGTTACATTTTTAACAGGCTCACAAATTTTACCATTACGAATCATCCACGATTCCCCCGCAGTAAAAGTAAACATCTCCCCATTAGTCATTCCTCCTAACCAATTAGTAGCATAAACTCCTTCATTTATATTGTTAAACAATTCAGCTACGGGTGTTTCACCTTTGGCTATCCAAGTATTAGTCATCCTGACGATAGGGGCATAATGATAATTAAGACAACGAGCGTTACCTGTAGGTTTTTCGTTTAATTTACCTGCGGTTTCTCGTGAGTGTAAACGTCCGACTAAAACACCATCTTTAATTAGTTGCGTTGTGGTTGCGGGTACACCTTCATCGTCGTAATAATAACTACCTCGATGCCCTTGAGGTTTTGCCCCATCAAATATCTGTAAAAATTCGGAACCGAATTTACGCCCCATTGTCATCACTTCTAATAAGTCGGGATTTTCATATGCCATATCTGCTTCAGATAAATGTCCAAATGCTTCATGGACAAATAATCCAGTTAAAATCGGATCAATAACAACGGTATAGTTATTGCCTTTAACTGAAGGTAAGGTTAAGGCTGATACTGCCCTTTTAGCCGCACTTTCTACTTGAGCATCCAAATTAATTAAGTCTTGGTAACTTTTTCTTGTACCTGTTGTTTCTCTACCTGTTTGTACTGCATCACCATTGAGTGCGATCGCACTGAAACGCATTTCGCTATCAATCCATTTTTGTTCTATGTTTGTACCTTCTGATGTTGCTAAAATAATTTTTTGTTGACTATCATTATACCGAACTGAAGTACTAGTTATTTGGGGATGATATTGTTGTAAAAGACGATCGTAACGATCGCATAATTGTTTTTTTTCGGCTAAGGAAATTAAACGAGGATTAGTGCCTGTGAGGGGTAATTCGCAAGTAGTGATGACGGGAGTAACGGGGGCAAGTAAAGTTTCATCATCACCGATTAAACGAGCGGTAGCGATCGCATCTTCAACTAAAATATTGAGTTGAGTCAAATCATTAAAAGTAGCAAAACCCCAACCACCTTTATAAACGGCTCTAATTTGTCCACCGATAGATGTACCTTCGCTGATGGCTTCTGTTTCACCATTACGAATCACTATATTACTACCTTCAGATTCTTCTAAACGGATACTTAGAAAATCAACTCGGTGACGATAACGTTGAATTAGTTCGGCTAGTAAATTACGATTGTCTTTCATATTGTCAAGTTTTTGTAGCTAGTTTTGAGTTTTGAATAACCATGTCTAACATATTAAATAAAGTTACAGGAAATACTTTGATTTTAGAAATTCTTGAACAATTGAAAAATCAACAAATATCAACTAGTAATGCTTTTGAAAAAATACGTCAAATATTAAAAATAAATCTTGAATATTTCGGTGCTAAGAAAAATTGTCATAACTCTTGTTAAATAGTATGGCTAATTTCAGCTAGATTATTTCCATCTTACTCACTTAATCCTGGATTGATAAACCAATTAAACCGAGGAAAAATAATTATTTTTACTGATGACGGTGATTTTGGATTACATACAACTAAATCTGGTGAACGTATTAGTTTTACCGATAAAGATTCTTTAACCCCTGCTATTACCAGAGGATGTGCTCTTTTACTTGATAATTTAGAAGAGCAATTGTCAGATTTAGAAATGATAAAAGTAGTTAAAAATTTACTCAAATATATTGAATTAACTGGTGATATGCCTTTAGCAGAAGATATTCGTGAATAGGCTGAAAAAATAAATAAGCTCATAAAAAATTAGCTTGACATAAATACGGCTTTGACGTATAAAATAGAGAAATGCAAAGTGTTGTCGAAATGCCCGAATTTATAAGATGTGCTAAACAATTAGGCATCTCAAACGATCAACGTGAAAGCATTATCAATATGATTGCTTCTAATCCAGATTTAGGTGATGAAATAGTTGGTACAGGAGGAATGCGAAAATTACGCGTAGCTTCTAAAGGTAAAGGAAAAAGTGGAGGGTATCGGGTTATTACTTTTTTCAGTGGTATTAACATACCTGTATTTATGATTACCATTTATGCCAAGAATCAGAAGGATAACCTTACGGCTAAAGAGAAAAAAGTCTTAAAAACTTTATCTACTAATATTGTTAAATTTTATCAGAGGGAACAAAATGAGTGAATTGGGTGAAAGTATGATTAAAGGTATGGAAGAAGCACTTGCTTTTGTAAAGGGTGAAAATAACGGTGCGGTTGTTCACATAGACGAACAAATTAATGTCCAACGTATCCGAAAAAAACTGAATATGACTCAAGATACCTTTGCTAATCAATTTGGTGTCTCTGTCAGAACTATACAAGAGTGGGAACAGGGTAGGCGTGTACCATCTGGCCCTGCTAGAACCTTATTATTTGTAATTGACCGAGAGCCAGAAGCGGTACATAAAGCCTTAACTAGGCATCCATGATTATTCTCTTACTTATTAATGCTAGAACTTCCTTACCTCCAGACTAAACTTAGAGAACAAATCGCAGACACTTTATCATAGACAAAATATTACTAGAGTATTTTTTTTACTATAACTGTTGAGCTGAACTTGAGATAAGAGATTATTGGTAGCTAATTTTAATTAATAAATATCTATTTTTCTACTAACTGTTTCCAGTTTTTTAAGACTAATTAAGGCATTACGAATTAGTTTAATTGCTTTAAGTGGTTGAGTCAGAAAAACGATCGACATTCGCCACTTATTTAATTTACCATCATCACTAATCGCTAAATTTAGATCGGGTAAAAAATCGTTGACATTGTCACTAATAACTCTAACAACACTGACAGAATCAAAATAACTCATTACCCCATAACTTTCCATATCAACTACACTACAGTTAGATTGTTGCTGTAATAGCTGTTTTTGTGAAGGAGAAACAATTAATTTATCTGTAGTTAAACCTTTGACTATCGGTGCATTTAATTGCGATCGTAATACATTGTTGAAATCTCGATCGCATTTTTTCGTTACTAACTCACCATTATCAAAGTAACTACAACTTTCATAAATTACCACATCACCTACTTTGTAAGAACTAGATAAACTACCACCCAAACCAATAATAAGGGCTTTGTCAGCCGAATAATTGATAGTTTTGAATAACTGGTTAACTGCATTGATTCCGATCGGTAAACCCACGATATCATCGACTTTTTGACTGATGAGACAACCCTTTAGTGACTGCCTTTAATTCATCTCCTTCACAGACTAAAATTAAAATATTGAAACCTCCCCTAGCCCCTCCTTACAAAGGAGGGGGATTTATTAATATGTCTTAACTCAGTTATTAGTTACTATATATAGTCCTAGACAAATAACTTGAGAGACAATTTTTGAATTTAAATTTTAGTTTAATTCATTAAACGGATTCTATTAGCCTTGCAATGATAATTCAAGGCGGGTTTTATACTTCCATTTGAAATATTATAATTACTGTTTCAGTAAAACATAGAAATCACTATAATTTCCTTACTTAATCAAAATGAATATAATATTCAAAAGACAATTAATTGCTAATTACTGATTACTATTTATTTTTTCTGTAAAATAACAGTTGCTTCCACATGAGGGGTTTGGGGGAAAAAATCGGCAGGTTGTACCCAAGTTATTTTATATTTACCATTTTCGCATAATAATTTTAAATCACGAGCAAGAGTAGCAGGATGACAACTAATATAGACTATCTTTTCTGGTTGAAAGTCATTGGCTAAAGTTTCTAACACTTCGGGTTGGCAACCTTTACGAGGAGGATCGAGAATAACAATATCGGGGTAAAGTATTTCTAGAGTCGGTAAAATTTCTTCAGTCAATCCCTTTATAAACTCTATATTTTCAATCTCATTTACCTCAGCATTATGCGACGCTTGTTCAACTGAAACGGGGTGAGATTCAATCCCAATTACTTGCTTAGTTTTTTGAGCTAGGGGTAAACTAAATGTACCGATACCTGAATATAAATCTAAAACTATTTCATCACCTTTTAAATCTAATTGTTCAATTATTTTAACTAATAAATTTTCAGCAACAACGGTATTTACTTGGAAAAAAGTATCGGGGCGAAGATGAAAAGTAAGGTTAGCAAATTCTTCTTTAATGTAGTCTCTTCCTGCTAAAAGTTGAGTTGTTTTCCCAAAAATGACATTAGTTTTTTTCGGATTATGGTTGAGACAAACTCCAACCAAATTAGGATAACGCTCAACCCATTCTTGGGCTTGGTTTTCTAATTCATCATCACTAAGAGTTGTACTAACTAAAGTTAATAATATTTCTCCTGTATGTTTACCTATCCTAAAACAGAGGTGACGTAATTGCCCTCTACCATTTTTTTCGTTATAAATCCGAATACCTAATTCTTGTAAGTCTTGTTTGATTTCAGCTAAGAATGGATCTAAACGATCGTCTTGTATGGGACACTGATTAATGTTAACAATATCATGACTACCTTTTTGGTAATAACCTGTTTTGATATTACCTCGTTGAGACAAACCTAAAGGATAATTGACTTTATTACGATAACTTAGGTCTTGGTCTGATAAAATTGGTTGAACGGTAAAATCTTCAAAACCACCAATACGGGTTAATGTTTCTTTAACTTGATTTTCTTTTATTTGTAATTGATATTGATAATCTATATGTTGCCACGAACAACCGCCACATTTATCGGCAACTATACAACGAGGGCGAATACGATGAGCTGATTTTTCGTTGAGTTTAACTAATTTTCCATTAGCATATTTCTTTTTAACTTTAACAATTCTCGTGGAAACTCGATCGTCTGTAACTGTATCGGGGACAAAAACTACTTGTTGCTCTACTTTACCAATGCCATAACCTTCACTACTAAGATCAATTATCTCTATATCTACCAAATCACCTTGTTTTATCATGGAAAAATTAACTTTACACAAATATTTCTACACTTAATTATAAGTGCCTTATACCAATTCCCAAAAAGAAAAAGACTTTTTCGATCCCCCCTGCCCCCCTTACGAAGGGGGGTGCGTGGCAACGCGGGGGGATTGCTCCAACTTATTCGCCGACTTCATCAATGTCACTGTAGTTATATTTAATATCTCAATCTTCTTCACTAAAAAATTAAAGATATAGTACAAAAAAATGCCTCGGCTAAAATACTTATTTAATTAAAGAGTAAAAATACCTATTTCTTCAGTTGATAAAACTTTTCTAACTTTAGGAGTACTTATTGGTACAAATTATCTAGTTTAATGTAATTAATCTTACATTTTTTCTAAATTATATATATATTATGACTTCATCAAACCTTGGCGAACAAGCAATTAGTAAAGCGGCAGAATTAGGAATTAAAAGTCAACTAGACGAGGCAGAAGAATTAGATGTTGAGATTCATACTAATCCTTTAGATTTGATACAAGGGAAGATAGATTCTGTTAGCGTCGAAGGTGAAGGTTTAGTAATGAAAAAAGAATTACGAGCCGAAAAACTGAATTTAGAAACTAGTAGTATATCGATCGATACGATGAAAGCGGCAATGGGTAATATCGAACTAACTCAGACTACAGATACTAAAATGCTTGTAGTCTTGAAAGAAGAAGATTTACAAAACGCTTTTAATTCAGAATACATCAAAGATAAACTAGAAAATATAGAAATTGACTATGAAGGAAAAAAAGTAAACGTCGAGATAGAAAAAGTAGCGTTTAAATTACTCGATGGAGGAAAAGTTGGTTTAGATGCAGATGTCTATTTAGTCGAGCCAGATAGTAACGAACAAATTAGCCTGACTGCTATTCCTGAAATTAACGACACTGGTAACTGTATTAATCTTACTTCGGTTGAATACTTAGAAGATATAGGTTCTAATGAAGACGTGGCTAAAGCGATGATTGACAGTGCTGAAGAAATACTAGATTTACGTAATTTTGAGTTGGATACAATGTCTTTACAAGTCAGAAAATTGGATGTAAAACTTGGTAAATTGACGATCGAAGCCGATGCCAAAATCACAGATTTTCCTCAAGAAGTTTCTTAGTTATCGCTGATTCTCTTTTTCCCCTCCAACAAAAAGGAGGGGTTAGAGGAGGTATGAATTAATTCAAATCAAAAATTTTATTCTAATTCCAATACATCTAAGGTATTATTACGACGACGTTGCTCTTTTGCATCATACTCAGCAGTACAACCATTTTGTTCTACCATCACACAGTTTAGGTAGTTAGTAATTTCAATTAAACCTGCTCTTAAGGCTTTACCTACAGGTGCTTTACTAGTTTTTTGGTTATTACTACCTGTATTAATTCCTAAGAAACCGAAATTGTTACTAGTACTTTCTGATTCACCTTTAGCACGCCCTTCGACGGTACGAGAATAAACCACTTCTCCTGTAGTAGAATCAACTACACGTAAATCGATCGCTACATAGGCTTCTTGTTCGGATTTTTGGCTACTACCACCAATATTGATAATACCAATATTAAAACCGCCACTTTGTCCGCCCGATTCGGTAGTTACATTTTCATCATAAGAAGTGACTTTACCTAAAACAATATATTTTGCACCAGTAAGATTACCTTTTTTAGCGGCAGTTTCAGTATTGACTAAACCTAATTCGGCTAATTCTTGCTCTGAAAGTACTGCACCTAATTTTTGTCTTTCAACTACAGTAAAATTACCAGTTGAGCTTAATTCGTTACTAAGGGCATCGGCTAGTTGTTTGGGTGTATTTGAACTCCACCACCACCAGTTACCGCCTGTTTCGTTTTTAAAACTAGGTACAGAAATAGTGAGTTTTTGTTGTTGATTTTGGGCAACAATCTGAGGACGAATTGATTGGGCTACTACAGAAGGAGCAATTGTGGGAATTAAAAATGATGAAAAGATAGGAGCTAAAAGTAAGATATTACGGTAACGAGGTTTATTCATTTTATGTAATTATTAAAATAATCGTATTTGATCATGTAAATAAAATTTTAATGGATTAAATCTCTGTCTTGAGATAGAGGTATTTATTAACTTTTTATTCTCGATCGTTTAACCGTTTTATTATAGATAAAAGATCTCTGTTTTGCCTACTTAGTTTAATTTTTTGTTAAAACAAAATATTGATAAAATAACAACTGTGGTAGTAAATGACTCTGAAAATAAAATTATTTAGATAATGAAAATTGCGATTATTGGTTGTGGATATGTCGGAAAAGCGATCGCTCAAAAATGGTATTCTCAAGGACATCAACTCACTCTTACTACTACTAGCTCAAGTAAAATAGTCGAGTTAGAAGATTTTGCCGCTCGTGTTGAAGTTTTCAAAACTAGCGATTTAAGCAGATTAATTCAAATTTGTCAAGGACAAGATACAATAGTTGTAACAGTAGGTTCAAAAGGTAGAACAGAAGAAAATTATCGTTTAGCTTATCTTAAAACTGCCCAAAATCTACAAAAAGCATTAGCTGATAATCAGACTGTTAAACAGGTCATTTATACTGGTAGTTATTCGATCGTAGGTAATCATGATGGTGCATGGGTAGATGAAACCACTCCAGACAAACCGCCTCATATTTTTGCCGAAATTTTGTTAGCTACTGAAAAAGAATTGATGAAGATGGCAACCGAGCAACTTCAGGTATGTATCTTACGTTTAGGTGGTATTTATGGTGAAAATCGAGAGATTATTAAAATTTTCCGCAATGCAATGGGGCAAACTCGTGCAGGTGATGGCTCAGAATATGGCAATTGGTCACATTTAGAAGATATTGTTGAGGGAATAGAATTTGCTAGAGAAAATAAGCTTAACGGTTTGTATAATTTAGTTAGTGATGAACCAATGCAACGTAAAGTAATGTTAGATAAACTAGCTCAAATTTATAATTTACCTCCCGTTATCTGGGATGACTCTCAACCTTCTACTCGTGTTTTTGATGTGCGAGTATCTAACCAAAAAATAAAATCTTTGGGATTTCGCTTTAAATATCCTCAGGTGAAATTAGTTTGAACAACCTCAGCAATAGCCCCTCTCCTGCTTTTGAGAGGGGGCGAGATAACAGAAAACATTAAATAGTTGAAAGAGGCAAAAGTTATTTATTCTCAATTCTCCATTAAACGCACTACCTAATACCTTTTAATTCTCTACTTTGATTGCATTTTTGCTCTCTGAGGGATTAAAGAAGAGAGGAGATTCAGAATTACGAACACGCCAAAGTTGATCGAGTTTAGTTGCTGGCATGGTTAAATAAAGTATATCTCGATCGACTAAAGTCGTATGTAACAAATTCCAACTACTGACTTTATCTTCTCCTCTAGTGATATATAAAGGAACAAAATCAGCCTCAGGAGCAATTTCGGTAATAGCTTTACCGCAAAAAGGATGATTAGGGGTAATCATAGTAGCTAGAGCCACCCAGAGTAAATCGTCTGTCATACCGTTACCAAGAATTTTTCCTCCTAAAGCCGCCGCTACAAATGAATGAGTTGATAAATCACTAGGAGAAAATACATTTTCAAATTGAAAAACTTCCTTGACAGATGCCGCAAATTGTGTATCTTGTACTCTTAAAATTACTGGCAATTTCGCTTGTAGAGCTTTTGAAGTTAAGGCTATTTCAACATTAATCATATCGTTACTAGTAACAACAATAATGGCTTTTGCACCGTTGATATTAGCTGTGTGTAGAGTATCAGCTAAAGTAGCATCTTCCATAATAACAGGAACACCGTGCGATCGAATTGAATGTAAAAAACGATTTTGGTGATCAGATTCAATTACAACGATATCATGTCCTTGTTTAGTTAATTCTTTGACTACCTCCATACCCACATTACCCATACCACAGACAATGTAATGGTTTTCTTTTGGCACTCTTGCCGCATCTAAAAGTTGTTTGAAACGACTACCTAAAACAAAGTCATTAATTAAAGCATAAAAAATACCGACAATACCCGCACCAATAATCATCATGACTGCGGTAAAAACTTTAATCACATCGGGTGCCGATTCAGCTACTTCTTCTAGCCCACCTGCCCCTGTAATCATACCAACGCTAAAATATAAAGCATCAGCTACGGGTATATGCCAATTGACGCATAAATAAGTAATTGTGGCGACTGCAATTAAAAGTATTAAGGTTAAAGTTACCATAATTACAGGACGAGCATATTGCCGATAAGTATTAAGATTAAATAGAATCTTGAACCATCTTTTCCATTGAAAACGACGTTTTTTCTTGACTTTGGCTTGATTTGCGACTATAACATGATCACCTATTTCTAATTCTTTTTCTTGATTAACAGCAGAAACTAAATCAATTTCGCTATTTTTCGGTAGATAATAAATCAGCATTTGCTCTGGATTATTCCATAACTGAGCTATATTTAAACCATACCAAGGGTGATAAGGGGCGATAATCTCTTCGTGTAAAGCCCATGTTTTCTCAAATAATTTTAAATGTCCAATTGCATTACTACCAAGTGCGGCAAAGGCAAAGATAGGTGCAGATAAAGCTGAGACACTCATACTTAAATGATCAGAAACAGTTTTGTCTAATCTATTACCGAGGGTTTTATTATATAGTCGATTGACAATTCTAACTCGTGGATTGATGGTTTTAGCTTGAGTTAAAACTGCTACATTTAAACCGTCATCATCATTAGCGAGTACTATTGTTGAAGCTATTTTTATGCCTGCCTCTATTAAAACTTGAGGCGATCGTAAATTGCCCACTATGATATTATCATCTATCTGTTGAGGAAGAGGACGATCGCTTATCCCAACTACTGAAGCGCCTTGAAGTTTGAGTAAATGATAAATTTTATAACCTGTATGCCCTAATCCAGAAACAATAATTAAAGGTTTCATGTTTTTTCTGATAATTATGATTTCTCCTTAAAATCATTGCTAACTTATTATATTATGAAGTAGTTTGTCAGGAGTTTATGTAATCTCAACAACAATCTTTACTCTATTTATTCACCAAAAAATATACTGATAGCTAATTATGAGAGATAAATATTTTTCCCCGATTAAAAATTATCCTTGCTGGTTGAGATTGGGGTTATTTGTCTTGACTTTATTATTAATCTGGCTTCCTTTTGTTTTATTAGTCAATTTTGCGATCGGTTCAAAAGATGCTAATTTAAATACGATCGTCACAATGGCAATTTTATTTATTATCTTTTTATTTCTAGTACCTATTTGGGGGCGAAAAGTCTATCAAAATCTTTCCTTATTTAAAAGTTATGGCTTAGTTAATTCATCGAGAAATATTTTTGGTTTACTTAAAGGTTTAGCTGTTGGTTTTGGTTTTACTTGGTTATTATTTATTGTCGAATCTCTTTTTGGTTGGGTGACGTTTCAATCCCCTTCTCTACCAATAGCTACTTTAGTTTTACAAGGTTTGGCTAGTGGTTTGGGTGTGGCTTTTGCTGAAGAAATATTTTTTCGTGGTTGGTTATTATATGAACTTGAGCGTGATTTTTCCTTATTTAATTCAGCGGTAATTAGCTCGCTTGTTTTTGCTATTCTTCACTTTATCAAACCCCTTGGCGAAATTATTCGTACTAGCGTCACTTTTCCTGCTTTAGTATTATTAGGATACATTTTAGTAGTAGCAAAACGATCTCATTCAAATCTATTAGGAATTAGTATTGGGCTTCACGGTGGTTTAGTTTGGGGTTATTATCTCATTAATGTCGGTGAGATGGTTAAATATAATGATATTGTACCCACTTGGATTACAGGAATCGATCGAAATCCGATCGCTGGTGTTATGGGTTTAATTTTTTTAAGTATTTTACTTTATTTAATTTCAACTTTTATTCGTGATTAAAGAGTGGGAAAAAAAGTTATTAACTGCATAATTGATATTACCTTTCCCCTTTGTTGACGTAGATTAGTTACTAAACGTGTCCTTATTTCTTGATTAGGAATAGAATTTTTTTTCATTATTATAAATTCCATTCAATTTTAATTTCTTCAACAATTAATTTTTATTACGAACTATTTAAAATAGAATCGTCTTTTGGAGGATGCCAACCCCCTTGAATCCATAATTTTCTTGCTTTAATGATAAATCCATCATTATGATATTCGTCATTGAAATCAAGACGATTACAAGTAGCACGTCCAATTATTGTTTGTCCACGAACAAAACAACCGTCAGCAGTCCAGATAAAATGTTCTGACCACTTTTGTTGACGGGGGTTATAAAGATTGACTTCTTTTTGAGTTTTTGGGTCAATTCCCGTGGTGAAATTATAGCGATAACTATTGCATCGTTGACAAGCCAAGGCTAAATTGTCAGGAGAATCATTGCCCCCCAATGATTGAGGTAGAATATGATCTAGTTGAAAAAGTGCAGCACTGGCATCTTCAGGGGAATGACAATATTCACACAAAAAATTAGCTCGTTTTCTAACTAAGTCTCGCAAGTTAGAATTTATCATTTTGATTCAGCTATAATTTTGCCATTTAACAGCGTAAAAATTTGATTTAGTTCTATAATTCCCGTTAATTCGGCTTTTTCTTCTTCTAATAATTGTTGTTGCTTATTCTTTTGGGAAAGTTCATCTAATCTACTCTGTAAATTATCACTAAACTTAAATAAAAAATAATTTCTAACAGGAGTAATTTTTATTTCTCGATCGATCCAACTAGAAGGTTTTACCATTATTTCTGTTAGCATATTATTCCCCTAATACAAATTTAATTGGCTCTTCTACATTGAGTCTAGTAAATTAATAGTAAATAATCCGTAGAATCTTTATCTGGATTACGATCGACTTCGATCGAACCGTATTTTCCTAACAATTTTATTTTTGTGATTATAAAAAGTCTATGTAGTAATACTTTCAGTTATTGTTTTTTACTAATTTATCATAGCTACTGTAGAAGAGCTATTTAATCAATTATAGTCAATATTATCAAGATCAATTATACTTGTAAGATTATTCTATAAAAAAGAAGCGATCGCACTAATAAAAATAATATTTTGTTTATTTATTCACATCTTCTCATTATTGGATTATACTCTCGTCCTCTTGCTTCACGCTCAATAAAAAGTTTATTTGTATCAGATTCTCGCTTAATTCTATTATAGCGTTGCCCATAATTATGGGGTACATTTATTATTTTCAAGTCCCCTATCCCCCTCTTATCCCCCTTCGTAAGGGGGAGGAATAAGGATGCTTCGCTTTTGTTGGTTGGGGATTTAGGGGGATCGCTTTGTACTTTATAATGGTGAGAATTGCTATATTTAATGAACTACATTCAGGATATTGCCGATTAACTTCCCCCAGTAGTTAAATCTTTTGATTTATTGGTAAGTATGATGAGAGTATGTTGTAATTCTATATTTCACATTGGGCGGGAGATATTATTTGACTAGTGGTTTAATTAAAAGAATTACAAGAAGATAATTTACCCATAGTTAAAACAATATCATCGATCGTTTTTCTAAGAACTTTTGAACTATCTGTCGATTGATTAACGATAATAGAAAAAACTAATTCATCATAGTTTGGTGGAGTTAAATAACCCGATAAAGCAGAAACACCTGTAAGACTACCTGTTTTGCCTTGTAAATTGTTAACGATACTGGTATCTTTAAATCGATTTTTGAGAGTGCCATTTACTCCTGCTATAGTCAAAGAATCACGAAAAGTTTGCTGATGTTTACTCTGATTCATTAATTTTAAAACAGAGACTAATGCCTTGAGTTTAACTAAATTTTGACGAGACAAACCTGAGCCATCTTTTAACTGATAATCTTGAGCTTCTAGACCCAAATCCGTTAACGTTTCACTTAAAGATATTGCTGGATTTAAACTGTCTGTATCTACTGCTAAATACTTAAACAAAACCTCAGCATATAAATTATCACTTTTTTGATTAACGATCGTAATTAATTCGTCTAAATTAGGTGAAGTGAACTCTAATAATAGTTGTTTATTAGCTAGTGATTCATCTTCTCGATATTCATCGTACTTTAATATTTGACTATTCAAAACAGTAATATCATAACTAGCTAAAGTAATGAGTAAAACATCACGAAAATATCGATCGGGATAAGGAATAGACAATAACCAATTATCATCAGTTTCGTTACTCGCTAACGTACCTTCGATCGTTATTTTTGGTTCTAATAATGAAGGTTTAAAACTAAGATTATATTCACTATCATAATTAGCTGTTATTCCTTGATTATCTATTTGCCATTGCTTACCTGCAATCTCATCACTCCATTTAATCAAAACTCGATTGTTAACAAGACTAGGATTTACTGTCAAAGTCACGACATTATCTTCTAAAATTAAGCTATTAACAGGGACAGCATAATAATAAAAAAGATCGGAAAATTCCCAACTATAATTATTTGCAGGTAGTGGTAAATAATTATCAACTAATATCAAATTATCTATTTTATTGATACCTTGTTTTTGTAGTGTTTGAGCAAGAGTAACCAAATTTTCTTTTTTAAAAGTTGGATCGCCTTTTCCTTCTATGATTAGAGTATTTAAAGTATTTTTTTCTCTTTGAATATAAACAGGTGTTGTAATCTGAAAATCTGGTTTTAATTTCAATAAAGCTGAAGCGGTAGTTAATAATTTGGTATTAGAAGCGGGGATAAAATATTTATTACTATTTAATTCGTATAAAACTCGATCGCTATCTAATTCTTTAATTAAAATACCCCAATTTTCTGCTAACCGCTCAGGTTGATTTAAAATTTTTTCTATTTGTCTCGGTAAATCAGTAACACATATTTTTTCAAGATTATTGGATACGATTGATTCTTGAGCATTTATAGTCGTAGGAGTAAGCAAAAAAATACTATTTAAACTGAATAGATATGCTAAAACTTTTTTCTTAATTGTACTTTTTATTTTTCTCCTTGACTGTGATATTTTCATCTAAGTACCAAAATAAATTTTTTGCCGATTTCAGGGTACAAACCTTGTACCCCTACATTTAAAATATTGCCTTAATTTTACTCTTCACTCTAACCTGTAGATTGCGGATTGTCGTAAAGATTCAAACAAAACCACAGATACACTGACAGATAAATTTAAACTACGAACATGATTACTTTTCATCGTGATAAAAGAAGTTAAATCACATTGTGCTAAAACCTCTTGAGATAAACCTTCAGTTTCACTACCAAATAACAACCAATCATTTGGTTTGTATCTACACTCAAGATAGTTTTGCTTTCCTCTAACACTAAAACCGATTAATCTTCCGCCTTTGTTTTTGGCAGTTTCGAGAAATTCAGCAATATTTTGGTGATAAGTTAGTCTAACATGGGCCAGTAATCTAAACCAGCTCTTTTGAGGTGCTTATCGCTGATTTCAAATCCTAACGGTGCAACTAAGTGTAACTCTAATTCGGTTGCGGCACAGGTACGAGCGATATTTCCAGTATTAGGCGGAATTTGCGGATTAACTAAAACAATACGAGGCATGATAAATAATTGAGAATTGAGAGTTGAGAATTGAGAATTAAATACTAATTATTTCTAATCGCATGAATAGCATTAATTATAGTTCTTATTTTGACAATAACAAATGGGACGTTGTTGTATTAGTGTCAGTTAAATACTTATTTGCATAAAGAAAGCCCTTGGGAGTCTTGCCATGTTTCGACCCCAAAGGCTTGCTTTTTAATTTCTCACACCAAATTAGGTATTTCTACCTTAGTTAACTCTAATTATAGACACTTTTTTAGGATCTGTCAACTGTTATAATAAAATTCTTTGAGTAGTTAAGGTGGAATTTATGGAAGTTATACCCGCAATTGATTTATTAGCAGGGCGTTGCGTCAGATTATATCAAGGTGATTATCAGCAATCTCAAGTATTTAGCGAAAATCCTTTAGATGTAGCTATACAATGGCAGTCTCAGGGGGCTACTCGTTTACATTTAGTCGATTTAGACGGTGCAAAAGAAGGTAATAGTGTTAATTTGGATGTCATTTCTAAAATTGTTAAACATCTTTCAATTCCTGTGCAAGTAGGTGGCGGATTAAGAAATAAAAAATCGATCGAGCGTCTGTTTAATATCGGTGTGGAAAGAGCGATAGTTGGTACAGTAGCGGTAGAAAATCCAGAATTAGTTACCCAGTTATGTGAAGATTTTCCCCACAAAATAGCGGTGGGAATCGATGCACGAGATGGCAAAGTCGCAACTAAAGGTTGGTTAGAAACTTCGACAATAGAAGCAACAGATTTAGCCAAAAGTATCTGTGATAAAGCGGCGGCGATTATTTATACTGATATTAGTCGTGATGGTACATTAGTAGGACCTAATTTAGAATCTTTGAAAGAATTAGCTAAAATTACCGATATACCTGTTATCGCCTCTGGTGGTGTTAGTTCGTTAACTGATTTACTTTGTTTGGTGTCTTTAGAGTATTTAGGAGTTAAAGGGGTAATTGTCGGTAAGGCTTTATATACGGGTAATGTCGATCTCAAAGAAGCAATACAAGCGATCGGTAACGGTAGATTGCAAGATATTCCCCTTGATTTTGATGATACTGCTTTAGCATAGATAAATAATTAATAATTAACAATAATTCTTTTTTAATCGATCGTCTTTGATAATAGAAAAGAATTGATAATTAAATAAACTATTCACTTTTAACTGTTAACTGTTCACTAATAAAATGAGTGTTAAAGTAAAATTTTTGCCTGATAATGTCACCGTTGAAGCCGAAGCTGGTGAGCCTTTGTTAAATGTAGCCGAACGTGCTAAGGTTTTAATTCCTACGGGTTGCTTAATGGGGTCTTGTCATGCTTGTGAAGTGGAATTAGGAGACGGTAAACTAGTTCGTGCTTGTATTAGTTCTGTTCCTGTTAATACAAAAGAACTGATTATTGATGTTTATTCTGATCCTGTTTGGTAATTTAAAGAAATTATCGAAAAACTTCAGAACTTTTTATCTATATTATCTTTGAATGACAATGTAAATATATTTAAGTGCCTGTGTGTTAGGAAATTGATAGTGCAATCCTCAATAAAAGAGTAAGGTGAGAAATAGCTACTTCAAGCTTATCAGAGGATGTCAATCATGTTATGATTTGAAGTAGCACAAATAAGTACAAATTTGAGACTAGATAAAGGATGTAAGTTGTAATAATAATGATAGTTATCGGTTAGTTAATAGAAACTAAAAAAGCTATTATTGTTATTAAAAAAAATCAATGATTGATTATTGTAGATTATTACTTGACAATTAAAATAGATCGTGTATTGATTATTATCAAAAAATTGATTTTGACAAAACGATCGTTATTTGAGTTAAAAATATAATGATTTAATTAATGATTATCTAAATTAACTTTATTCAAGTTTTGATTGTCAAGTCATATAACGATTGATTAAATATTCATTCTTCAGTTATTGTCCTTTTCTCGTCCCTTTTTTTGATTATTTATCGCACGATGTAAAGAGTATTGTTATCAAGGCAATTAGTTAAAAAATGAAACTAAAAGATAAAGTTGCACTAGTCACAGGTTCAAGTCAAGGTATTGGTAAAGCGATCGCCATTAAACTAGCTTCTGAGGGTGCAAAAGTAGCGGTAAACTATTATTCCAACGAAGAAGGAGCAAACGATACCGCCACTCAAATAGAACAGTTGCATCAAAAAAACAATTCAGCTAACAATGACGAACCTGTAACAAGCGTAACACAGGCAGATGTAGGTCAAGTTGACAGAGCAACATTTTTAGTTGAAAGTACGATTGCCAAATTTGGAAAATTAGATATTTTAGTTAATAATGCCGGATTAGAAATAAATACCCCTTTTTGGGATGTAACGGAAAAAGAATACGACAAGGTAATGAATACCAATCTTAAAGGTACTTTTTTTGCTACTCAGAAATTTACTCAATATTTAATGGAAAAAAAACGTACTGGTAGAATAATTAATATTAGTTCGGTACATGAAGAATTACCATTTCCTAATTTTACTCCTTATTGTTTGAGCAAAGGAGGAATGAAAATGTTTACTCGTAATTTAGCTGTCGAACTAGGTCCATTTGGGATTACGATTAATAATATTGCCCCCGGTGCGATCGAAACTCCGATTAATAAAAATTTGCTTAACAATAAAGAACAATTAGATGCTTTACTGGCAAATATTCCCCTTAATCGTTTGGGGCAACCTAACGATGTTTCTTCATTAGTTGCCTTTTTAAGTACAGAGGATGCAGGTTACATCACAGGTTCAACTTTTGTTGTTGATGGTGGCTTATTATGGAATTATCAAGAACAGTAAACAATTAACAATTAACAATTAATAATAGATATCTGGAAATAATTATGCTTATTGAGGGCTAAAGCCCTTACTACAAAATAATAGAATAATATTTTAGACAAGAAGATATCTAATTAACTTGTTACTCTTTACTCCTTAATCATTACTCATTAATCGTTGCCAATCTAATTTTTGCTTTTGCGGATGCCATTGCCAACGAATTAAATTAGCAGTCGCTCCGATCGTTAAAATTGGTAAATCGATCGCTTGACGTGGTGCATCTGTAACTAAAGCGATCGCTTGTGGTAAGGTACAAAGATTCCATTTTAATAAGTTTTCCGCACCAACAAATAAAGGTAAAGTTGTGCCTGATAAAGTACCATCAGGCAATTTTGCTGTACCAAATCTGACTTCAATTGTTCTTTCATCCCAAGGATAAACGCCATCAGCTAAACCGATTGGTGCTAAGGCATCACTAACTAAGAAGATACCTTGCTCATAGTTACTAGCTTGTAAAACGAGCTTTAGCATTGTTGGTGATACGTGTTTGCCATCGGCGATTAAACCACAATAAACGTGAGGATTAATAATTGCTTCACCTAATAACCCCGGTTGGCGATGATGAAGACTTGGCATGGCATTAAACGCATGAGTAACCATTGATGCACCTTGATTAAATGCTTTTTTGGCTTCAGAATCTGTAGCTTGAGAATGCCCTAAACTAACTATAATTCCTAGTGAGCGTAAATAAGCGATCGTTTCACCTGTTTTATCTAATTCGGGTGCTAAAGTGATAATTTTGACTAAATGAGAATAATCACCTAAAATCTGCTTTAAAGTATCGATCGTTAAAGGTTGTAAATATTCTTGAGGATGTGCTCCTCTTTTGTGATAGTTTAAGCATGGTCCTTCTAAATGTACACCAATTATTTCAGCTTGATGCTCTTTTTTAGGTTGAGCTTGAAATTTATCGATGACTGCTAAAGATTGTTGTATTTTAGCGATCGAAGTTGTCACAATTGTCGGTAAAAAACCATCGACTCCTGTTTCCCATAAATATCGACAGATATCATGCAATTTATCAATATCAGTAAATTCTAAATCAGGGAAAGCTAACCCTAAGCCACCATTAATTTGTAAATCTACACCCCCTAAAGAAAGGTAATCACCATTTAAATCTAGATTGCTTTGATCTTGTGTTTGAGTCTCTTCAATTGATGTAATAATTTTATTTTCGATAGTTATCGTTTGCGGTTTTTGGTAGTTGGTTAGTTGTGCATTAGTAATCACAAATTGTTCTGGTACTAATTTCATCGCTTAATTAAATTTGAATTATTGATTGAGTAATTATTGATTATATTTTCTTGGTATTTTGATAACTACTTGTTCGCTTTACTCGGCAGTTATTGGTCTAACTGTTGTCAATTTACCTTATAATTATTATTATGCAAGTGCTAATTTCTTCTAGAGGAATAAATTGATGATCGAAATGAAAGTAGCCGCGATCGCTTTTGATGCTAGATCTCGCAGTCCCATCATACTCTTAAAAGACGCAACCGAACGTCGTGCATTGCCTATCTACGTCACTCAAGAACAGGCTAAATCGATTATGAACGTTTTAGAAAATCAAGAGTCGCCTCGCCCTCTAACTCATGATTTAATGGTTAATTTGATTAATGTCTGGAATTTAGAATTAGATAAAGTAATCATTAATTCTATTGAAGATCATACTTTTTATGCCATTCTTTGTACTAAACAAGGTGATCTGGAAAAAAATATTGATTCTCGCCCTAGTGATGCGATCGCAATCGCTTTACGTGTAGGTTGTCCGATTTGGGTGATGGAAGAAGTTTTGATTAATGCTTCTATCCCTGTCGATCAAGAAGCTGATCAAGAAGAAATGGACGCATTTAAGAGTTTTGTCGCTGATTTAAGCCCTCAAGAATTAATTCGTCGTGCTAAGAAAAATAGTACAGAATAGTTAGGGAATAGGGAATAGGGAATAGGGAATAGGTAGTTAATTTTTAACTTTCAACTATCAACACTTTTAACTTAGAGCTATTAATAACTTTTAACTTTTAACTTTTAACTTTTAAGGCTTTTTTATCGTTAATAATTGGTGCATTGTCTTCTGTCGCAAAATCTCGATATTGTACTCTTAAGTCTTGTAAAGCGATCGTCATGATAGAATCAACTTTGGGTTTTTTTTCTGTTTCAAAATCGGGTACACAAAGATAACTAATTTTCGGGGCAGTAAAATGGAAACGAACTAAATTTGCTGACTCCATTCTACCGATCGTACGACTAGCACAACCTTCATATAAACGTAACAAAGTTGGTAAAGAATTTAACATCTCAATATGAATTAAAAAACTTTTTTCAAAAGCTTTACCTATTTTTAACTCTTGACAAATTTGCCGAATAATGTCTAGATTTCCAATCGAAATTAACATTTCATCAGCTAGAAAACAAGCGGCTTGATAACTACCAAATAATCTTTTGATATCATTTTTCACTAATGAAGGTAGTTGCCTAAAACTTGGTCTTTGCTCAAAACGACCGAGTGCTAAATATAATAATATATCCTGACGACGACAATCGGCAATTTCTTCCCATTGTGCTTCTTCGGTTACTTGTAATATAGTTTTGAATGCTTGTTTAAAACCTCTAAATTCGGCTTTAATTTCGTCTTCGACAGCCAATTCTCCTTTAAGAGGTAATCTACCCCTTTTACTATAAAAATCCATTAAAGGAGTTAGTATTTGCTCATAATCAGCAAACTTTTTAACTGGTTTTAAAATGCGAGGTGATTGTAAATTAGAATGAAAACGTGATACTCGAAAATTATTCGCTTTATCAGGGTTTCTAAAGACTAAAAAAACTCCTAAGGCAATGGGAATCGCTTCAGAGTTTAAAACTTGTTCGATATAAATTTTTAATTCTTCTTGTTGATAGTATTTTTGAAATGTATTTCTTTCGGTGATAATACCATCAGCGTAAGCTAAATAACCTCTTTGTCGATCGTCGATTAAAACTTGAGCTGAAACAATCAAAATGTCAAGAGTTAATGACCATGCTTGTATCAAAGCTTCTCTTCTTTGAGCAACATTTTCAATAACATTAATAATATAACCTAAATTAACCAGATCTGCTTTTTCTAATACATTATAAGGAGCATAATAAGGGTCCCAACCACTACTTTTATGACCTTTAAGAGCAACAATTTCTACATCTAAGCCACGACCACAGCCATAATCAAAAAAGCTCATTTGTGGCTCAAATAAACCTGCTTCTAGCACTAATTTAACAGGGCGAGAAAGTCTATTTCTAAACATAGCGGCACGATGACGTTCAATGTTGACAAATTCTTGTGGATTATCTGCCAAATTACAAACTAAATAATGATCAAGAAAATAAAGAGAATGATCATCAATTAGTTTTTGCCATTGTTTGAGAGTACCGATATAACGAGGATTATCTAGTAAACCTAATTTTTCTTCAACAGTTGTTAAATGAGCAAATTTTTCGTAGTGAGAATAGTCATTTGTTACAAAAGTTTCTTTACGATGAAGAATTGGTGGGTTTTGTGATTTACTATAATCGATCGTTTTAGTAGTTTGGGTTTCTAAATCAACGATCGTACTTTTAGTTAAAATAGGATGAGGAGAATCATCAAAATCAGGATAAGTAAGATATGATATTTTAGCTTTAGTAAAATTAAATTTAATTAAAGTAAAATCTAGATGATTGTTAAGAATATTTCTCGATTTTTTTTCATATTCTTGAATTGATGAATCTAAATATTCCAAAGCTGAAATATGAACGTAAAGATTATTTGGAAGTAATTTGCCAAGGGTACTTTGACGCATTAGTAGAGATATTTGCTCAAAGCTATTATCCATTTGACGATCGTTTATGATTATTCTTTCGATTAGTTTTACTATCTGTAGAGAATTTTAAGTTAAAATGGTATGCTATTGCTCAATACATTGCCAATTGTAAAATAAGTAAATAAAAATGTCCTATCCCAGAACTTTCAGCACCATAGTTGCCATTATATTAGCTGTACTGATGATTATTTTAGGTGGACTATATTTTACAGTATGCTTTGGAGTGATTGTCTTTTTAGCACAATTAGAATATTTTCGCTTAGTAAAAGCCAAAGGAATTGAGCCCGCGGCGAAGACAACTTTAGTCGTTTCGCAACTATTATTGGTTACCGCAACTTATATTCCGACTTTAACCGATGCCACTTTTGCTTTAGCTGGTGCGTTAATTTGTTTTTATCTTCTCTTTCAACCAAAACTCGCTACTATTGCTGATGTTTCTAGTTCGATATTAGGATTGTTTTATGTTGGTTATTTACCTAGTTATTGGATTCGTTTAAGAGTAAGCTTAGATCAAAACCCGGCTTATGCTCAAACTATACCCAACATTCATAACTTACCTTTAGATGGTTATTTCCCTCAAAACATACTCGATTTTCAGAACTTTCCTGATGCTTTAAAAATCACTTTTATTGCGATGGCTTGTATTTGGGCGGCGGATATTGGTGCTTATTTGATTGGTAAGAATTTTGGTAAAACTAAATTATCTGATATTAGCCCGAAAAAAACTGTTGAAGGTTCTTTATTTGGAATTAGCGGTAGTATGATGGTTGGTGTATTTGGTGCATGGTTATTAAACTGGGATTTCTGGATTTTAAATGGTTTACTCTTAGGTTTGTTAGTGGGAGTGGTTAGCTTGTTAGGTGATTTGATGGAATCGATGATGAAAAGAGATGCCGGAGTAAAAGATTCGGGTCAATTAATTCCTGGTCATGGTGGTATTCTAGATAGAACAGATAGTTACGTTTTTACCGCACCTGTTGTTTATTATTTTGTGACTTTATTTTTACCATTGTTTTACTCTTTTAATTCGTCTTTATAAAAGAATAATAAATAATAAGAGAGATAACTAATTGGTTTTTGTCCTGTTATATTAGGAAGTAGTAAGAATACGAATATAAACTAATATTTTTTAACTAAAAGGATGACTCAAAGTAATGACCAAAGAAATTCTCGTCGTGTTTTAGCAGTTTGTCGGGTGCTAGATTTACAAGGAAAATTTTTAGGGTTTACTCTTGATTTAAGTCATGATGGAATTAAATTCGTCGTTGATAAAAACTTTCCTCAGCAATCAGAATTTGAAGTTGTTTTAAGTCAAGCAAAAGAAGATAGAGAGATGAATCCCGATTTACTGATTAAAATTAAACAAGCTTGGCGTTTTTCTAGTAGTCAAGAGTTTGACCAAATTGGCGGTAAAATTATTGAATCTGATTCAATAGAAAATTTAGATAATTTAATTGATTATTATAGTGCGATCGAACAAGAAAAATATCATCCAGATGAAGTGTAAAGCTTTTTCTTTAGTTAACAATTAATCTTTTTTCCTCTTACTTCTTAGTTTACCTTTTGTTATAGTATCAAAAACAAAGTTAACGATTTTTGTTAAGTGATAATCGAACCAAAATTCAAAAATAAGTCAGAATATAATCAAGCTCAATTATTAATGCAACCTATTTTTATTCGAGTTATAGATAATATTCGTAAAGAATCAGAATCTTCAGGTTGGGCTAGTTAAGTACGAAGAGTTAGAAGCCTCTTTTCCTAGTTATATGGTTTATTTGACTAAGGGTGATTATCAAGTACAAAAAAATATTTGGCAACTTTGTTTTGAAATTTGTTTTCATAATTTTAATCCTCAAAAAACTGTCACAATCGATAAGTTACTAATCGACGATGATGGAGAAGTAAACTGGCAACAGTTAGAAATTAAAACCAAAAAACAAGTCAAAACTCTTTTTGCATTATCATAATAACCAATAAAGTCTGTAGTAATGGCTTTAGCCTTTGCACTTTGCATTTGTAATAAATATTAAGTTTGTTTGGTTACTTATAGCTGTTTGAAGATGTGTCGATATTTGATTTAGCTTATTTTTATAGTTTTGATGGTGACTATAAATTTATCGTATTTAGTTTAAATTATTTTAATCGTTATTAATATTATCAACTATTATTTTGATCGGAATTTGATGAAAGTATTTTTTTGCTAAGTTTTCTTGCTTAATAATTTCAATAAATTTTTGATGAGCAAGATGATAATTTTCTGCTGAAAAATGAGCTTTTTGTTGTTTTAATTTTAGTTTGTTTTTTTGAATACTATAATTAATTGATAATAAAGAAAGAAGAGATAATATCTTTAATAAAGATTGCTGACTAACACTCAACTTTTCACTAAATTTTGACAACATAATTGACTTATCATTTAATAATAAGTATTTTAAATAGCCGATAAATTCTAACCATATTTTTTCAATATTTTCGGTTTTATTTTGTGAATAGGATAAAATAAGTTGTTGATTTTGTTTTTTAGCAGTCTGATAAGGTTGATTAATTTCTTGCCATTGATGAGGGCATTTATTTATAATTTGAGAAGCAGAAATATTATCTATATTTTCCTGAGTTTGAAAACGATAATCTAAGATAGGAATAGTTTCTTTTGAGTTACTAAAAAAATAATTATTTTGCTGATGAAGATAACAATTAATTACTCGAAAATAATAAGACTCTTTGTAAGTATTATATGCAATTTCGCCTATCAAATCAAAACGATCGTTTTGGTTAAGTTCAAAGGCGTAATGGGTATGCCAGACACCATCAAAAGAATATTTACCACTATCATCATATACTTGAAAATAAGTTTTTTTGTAACGAGTTTGTTTATTTTGACGGGTACTTTTTAAGTTTAGTTGAAAAATATTAGTTAAGTAACAGTTTTGAATCAATAGTTGATAAGGAGGATTATTTTTACTATAAGGCTCTAGTATTTTTAATTGCTGATATAAAGTTTGATCGAGTTGATTTATCGTAACGAATAAGTCTATTTGATGAGAGTTGTTTAACTTATTAATATTATTAGATAAATGGTTTACTTTTTGAGTAATTATTTCAATAAATAAATCAATATTTTCTGTTAATAATTCGCATTTCAGGTGATTATTTATAAAGGCAAAGTTTATTATTAAATGATTATAATCTTCAACTAAGTTGGATAAATAAATACTATTTAAGCCATAAATAGATAGTAATGTATAGTTATTTTTAGGTAAAAGAAATAAAATAGGTTTGTTATATTCAGTGAAAATAATTTTAGCTAACAAATCTAAGATACCAATCTGCCATTGAGTATTAGTTAAAACAATTATCTGTGTATTAGATAAATCTATATTACTAATTATTTTTCTGGCTTCGTCAACCATTTTTTGGTATAAATCTAAACAGTTAAGATAAATTTGTTCGGCTTGATTAGTTAGTTTAGATTGTTCTTTTTGTTCGGAGTTAGTTAGTAGATTAACAATAAAGTTGATGTCTGTAGAGATACTACTAATTAATTGTATTTTACGTCCTAATCCGTCATTTTGATCTAAAGCTCGATCGCCGATCGAAAAACCAAGTTGAGCTAAACTATTAATACTGTGGCGTTTTGCTTGTTTTATGAGCATAAACCCTTGATTAATTAAATAACGCTCATCAGCGGATAAATAATTTTCGGTGGCGGTAGCCAGTAAACTCAAAGCGACTAAATCTAAAAGATTATTAACAGGTTGAGGGAAAAAACTAGGTGAGATTGTGGCTAAACCTTCAAGTAATTTGTAAACGATCGTTATTTCGCTAACATGATAAAAAGGATGAGTATCAGGTAATAAGTAGGGATTAAGTAAAGCAACGACGGATAAATCTGGGTTAATAATAGGAGTACGATCGATTATGATTAAATCAATACCCAAACTACGAGCGTATTCTATCTCCTGAAGATTCTGACTCCCGATACCAACAGTGATGATTAAACTAACATCTTGTCTGGCTAAATTATCTATCCCTTCACAGTTTAAACCCCAGCAAGATAAATCACGCTCTAGAAAATAAAATTGTAAGTTATCTTTAAAAGGGAAAAAATCTTGTAAACCTTCACTTAAAATACAAGCCGAAATAACACTATCTACTTGCCAATCTCCCCAAACGGCAACTTTTTCGGCGTTAATTTGAGCTTGATTGATTCTAGTAATAGCTTGCTCAATTTCGTTACCAAATTCTAAATAAGAAGTAGGTTGATGTTGCCCAGTAGCGAATAAAGATGTTAATTGTTGAGTATTTTTAATTCCTCTATTCCACAATAGTTGGGCTAAATAATCGCATTCAGGCAGATTAGTAATCGTTTGTAATTGTTGGGAAAAACGATCGAAATTTACGTTATCAGATGAATCAGAATTACTCATTAGTCATGGATAATTGTGTCGCTAAAATTTAAGAAGTGGAAGAAGATTCTGGTAAATTGTTTTTATGAGTATAGTCAAAATTAAGAAAAATAACTGTATTTACAGCTAAAAAATAATAACCAATTAAACTACTAATCAAAGCAGATAATATTTGTGCAACAACACCAAGATTGATTAAACTAGCTAAACCACCAATAATGCCCATAACAATCAATACTGGAATGAAAATTAGCAAAGCACAAAAACCTAACAATATATATCTCCAGAATAAACTCCACCATCGCCCTTTAACAATCGAGCTACTATAACCTAAAGAATTTAAACCACAATTACGTAAAGCAATGGCTTGAGCGGTAAAACTATATCTAACCATTAACCAAATACCAGGAATAATTAGAAAAATATAACCTAATCCAATTAAAAAAAATAAAATTATACCGACAACGAAAGTGATTAAAATTTGTGGTAGAGAGTTTTTAAGTATTGTAGTTACTTCTATGTGTTGGTTTAATATCGATCGTTCTATAATCTTATGACTAGCTAATGAAGTTAATGTTGCCAAAACAGCATATATCAACCAGCCTATCACAAATAACCCTTTATTTCCGACGAAGGTAAACGCCCCATCACTATCAGTTTGAATTGAAGTAGAAAGGTATAAGTTGATTAATGCCATTGGTAAATTAATCACTAAAACAAGAATCAAAAAATTTTTAATGTTTTTACTAAATTCTGACCAAGCTATACTAAGAGAGTCTCCTAATTCTAGTAGGGAATTTTGCAATTTGTCTTTTGTTTGTAATCCGCTTTGTTGCATTTTGACAGATTTAGATTAGGTTACTTTTTCTAATCTAAAAAAAAATTAAGGAAAAAGTTAGCTTGGTACATAATACTTATCAATTGTGATTAGTATTATCAAAGTCGGTGAATTAGCAATTGCGAATCAAAAAACTCAAAATCAATTCTCCATTCTTTTGTATTCTTCATTTATCATACCGGTTTCGATCGTATAGCTTTAACAATACGGGCAATATTGCGAGCATCATCAATCCCTCTATGATGTGTACCTTCTAATTTTAAATCTAGTTGCTCTAATACTTGTACCATTCCCCATTTTTTGGCAGAATTAGTCACAACCGTATATTCTTTCTTAAGATTAAGATGCTCACTAGCAAAAGGGTAACCAATATTATATAACTTACAATCAAGCTTAAACTGATTTTTGTCATAGTCTCCCCAAGAGCAAAAAAGATAACTGCCAAAAGGATAAAACCAAGATTGAAAATCTTTAAGTGCATCAGGAAATAAAGGGGCATTATCAACGTCTTCTTGAGTAATAGAAGTAAGAGACTTACAAAAATCCGTTAATTGAGGATACAATATTGGCTTAACAAAAGTTTGATATTCGCTTTCTACTTCCAGAGTGGTTGAATTGAGCATCACCGCCCCTATTTCAATAATTTCCATTTTCTTAGAAGAAATAGACTTATCGTTACTACAAGTAGCTTCCAAATCAACAATAAGGTAATAGTCTTGATTGATATTCATTAAAGTAATAATTACAATCGTCGTTTACAAAAAGAATTAAGAAAATAACAATAATATTAAAATAGCTTTTATTAACGCTATCTGTAGGAGAAAGTTTGGTACTACCTACTCTACATTTAGGGTCAATGCGTAAGTTCTAATAACTAGCTATATTATTAGTTATAGTCGTTTAGATTAAGATTGAGACAGGATAAGAGTAATTAGTAAATTAATTATTCATTGTTCATTATTAATTGTTCATTGTACGTTATTTATTATTCATTATTTATGGGTAAGTTAATTCTGTTTAAAATCGAATCAGGTAATTTTGCCAACGGATTTGCGGTTACCGTCCAAATTTGTGAAGATAACCCCGATCGAATTACCCATCCTTTTACCACAATTAAAGGGAAACTTCCTCCTTGCCAACCTATTACTCAACATTATCAGCAATGGCAAAATAGTTATCGTAGTTTACACCAAAAAGTAAGACTTGGTTCATCCCCAAGACAAATTACCCACATTACCCATACTTGTCAGCAATCGGCTTCGCAATTAAAAGTAGCGTTATCTAGTTGGTATAATTCCCCTCAAGAATCTTTTGCTACAGTGCGTGAAAAACTTTCGACTGAGTTAAATCCACAAGATATGATTCGTCTTTTGGTACAAACTGATATTTCTGAATTACGTTTTCTTCCTTGGCATTTATTTTTTGATGCTTTTCTTAATCGTTATCCTCAAGCTGAGGTAGCGATCGCTCCTGTCGAATATACTAATATTAATTTACCTCCGGCAAACCATAGCCAAATCAAAATTTTAGCTGTTTTTGGTAATAGTGAAGGCATCGACTTGCAACCGGATTTAGACGCTATCAGTAATCTCAAAACGGCTCAAATCACTACATTAGTAACTCCTACCTCCGAAGAATTATTTAATCATCTTTATGAGCAAGAATGGGATATTCTTTTTTTTGCAGGGCATAGCGGTACAAATCAAGAGACTAGAGAAGGAAAACTCCACCTTAACAACAGTGATATTATCACAATCGAAGACTTAAATAAAGCACTAAAAAAAGCCATTGCTAAAGGTTTAAGACTTGCTATTTTTAACTCTTGTGAAGGAATTGGTTTAGCCGAGGATTTAGCTAATTTACATCTAGCCCAAATTATCGTCATGGGTGAAATGATACCCGATGCGGTTGCCCACGTTTTTATTCGTCAATTTTTACAAAGTTTTGCTAATAATCAACCTTTATATTTAGCCGTCAGACAAGCCAGAGAAAAATTACAACCTTTAGAAAAAGACTATCCTTGTGCCACGTGGTTGCCTATTATCTGCCAAAATCCCGCTAGCTTACCCCTCACTTGGCAAAATTTACAGGGTTTACAATTAAATCCGACTGAATTAAATACTAGTAATTATTCCCAGACTTCGACTAATTTTAGTAACCTGCTTTGGGATACAACCATCAATCAAACTGAATTGGTTTTAGAATATAACACGATCGATAATATCAATACAGAGGTATTAATAAATTATCTCGATCGAGATTTATCTTTAAGTGAAGCCATCGCTACTGAAATAGTTACTAAAGGCGGGAAAACTATTACTCAACAATTAAAGCAAACCAACGTTAAGCAACTAGGGCAAATCATCACCACTAATGCCGGAAATTTATTGGTAGATACTATTTTTCATGCTGTGATTTATGACTATGCGCATCCTCAACTCACTGACTTAAAATTAATTCAAACGATTGTACATCGTTGTCTCACCTTAGCCGATACTAGTGCTTATGAGTCGATCGCTTTTCCTGTCTTTTTAGCTGACGGGATTTCTCTTTCTGTTGAGCAAATTGCGATCGTTTTTGCAACCGAAATAATTAGTTATCTTCGTGTAAATAGCGATTTAAGACAAGTAAAACTGATTTTTATTAATACCTCAAATTCAAGCCAAAATATCTTTGACGATCGTTTAAATCGATTTTATCTTCAATTCAAACAATATTCAAAACTAGATACCGATCTCGAAAATCGTCATTTGTTATTAACCCAACTACAACAAATTTATCAACAAAGACAGATGCACTCTTCCGTGGAGATATTACAACTTTATGATGAGTCTTTAGCCCAAATGAAAACAGAATGGATAAAGTCTCATTTGACTACCGATAATTTTAATCAGGAAGAAGATTATCAATCATCCATTGAAAATATCAGTCAAAATATTAGCTCTCATTCAACTAAAGTAGTTGAAGAAGATTATCAAGATTTACCGCAAAATTATCATCCGTTAGCGGCTCAAATTTGGCAAGAATTAATTAATACTGAAGATGAAGACGAAGTTTTTAATTTGATGACTAAACTAAACGTTGATATTGATGGTTTCGCTTGGATAAATGATCAATACGAATTAGCAATAGTAAGTACGATCGCTAAACAGAAAAAAATTAACGAAATGCTTCAACAGCAAATACAACAATTAAAAACAGGACAAGAATTATTACATCAAAAACTACTTGAGTTATATCAACAAGGATTACTAAATAAAAAATCTCAAGGTAAAGAAAGAAATATCAGTTTTCGTAAATATCCCAAAATTAAACTTAAAGTTAAACCTCAAGAATTACCGACAGAATATAGAACTGAAAAAATAGCCTATACTGCCGATAAAAAAGCAATTAAAGATGCCGAAAAATTAGGAATAGATATTACTGAAATAGCCGAAATTGATGATAACTTAAAAATCAAATTCGGCTTTAAATAAATTGATAAAACTAACAAAAAATTAGTCAAGTTTAAAATTTATTTATAGTTATAGTAATTTAAAATAACAATGAGACAATTTTGACGAATTAAATCTTAGTTTAATTTATTAAACGATATCTATTAGCCGTGAAATTTATTACACGGTGGGTAAATGACTTTCGTTTTTCAAATTATTATTACTGTCTCACCTCTTTATTGAAATAACTATAAGTACAAAGAGTGAAGTAAAAAATATTAATTGTCAATTGTCAATTATCAATTGTCAACTGATTAACTTCCTTTTACTCTTGCCCATTTAGTCATCTTCCAAATTACGATAAACAAAACTCCCGAAATCAAAGCACCTACATTCCATTTTACAGAACTTTTTAGTAACCTTCTTCGAGCTTGACCTTTTCTCGCTTCAGCATCACGATTAAGTCTATTTCGACTTTGCTCGATAAATTGAGTTAGCTCTGTTTTGGCTAATTCTAATTGTTGATTATTTTCAATTCGAGGTGCATTACCACTATTTAATTGAGCAATTAAAACTTGCATTTGTTCGGTAGTTTGTACATCATCTAATCTATCTTCTACTTGCTGGAAAACCTCTAATCTTTGTTGTGCGCCTTCAGTGATGTTAGTTTGAGCAGTATTATCAATTCTAAATGTATTAATGATACCTAAAGGTACAGCAATTAAAAATAGTATTCCTATTAATAATGTTAACCACGAACTAATAAATAAAACGATCGATTCCCAACCTTTGCGTAAATACTTACCACCATAAAAAATAAATAGAAGAGAAATTAACGGAATCGGTACTCTTTCGACAAATTGTCCGATTGTTTGAAATTCCCATTCTGGATTTAAAAATCGAGGTGGTACTAAAATTTCTACTGCATCCATAAAAAATAGGATTAGTAACACATAACCTGATAATCGTAAAATACCCAGTGATCTAAGTATATTTAAACTAAAGTCGCCAAGTTTATCAACTTTTTGATTCATGGAAACAGAAGGTGTCTTAGAAATTGAAGGCGAAACAACTTCTTCAGTTGATGTAACAATTAAATCTTCATCAGTAATCATTTCTTTATTTGATGTCACAATCAAATTTTCATCAGAGTTAGTTTCTGTTTGAATGTCAATGTTGTCGTTTTGATTTGGTTGAGTCATAATTTTATCTAAAAATTAAGGATTAATATTGATTACACTAACAACTATCAATAATTTAAATTATTTTTTTATAAATAACCAGTAAGTCGAAGGTTAGTTTTTTTATTATTATTAATTAGTCTAAACATCAATTATTATTAGGTAAATAAATATTAAATAATATTTATACTTATCAATAAGCGTTAATTATTATTTAATATCCTACTATAAATAGTAAAAAAATATCATAAAAAACAGACAGATAATTATTAGTTTAGTTTATCAGCAATTGCTCACCACTTAATTAAGAAATAAATGTTAACTTTTTTTATTTACCATTTAATGTTTGGCTTTTGATTTAATTAACGCCATTAAATTGATTATTTAACTATTACTGTGATAGTACTTAAGAACTATATTCAGTCTAAACTCAAACTTAGTTTTTTTATTTATTCAAAAACACTAATATTACTAGTTATTTTGAGTAAAAATAGTTTATTTTGTAATTAGTTATCAATTTATTTATCATCTGTATCAACTTTATTTTTTGGTATATGCAACTAAAGATACACCTAAAATAACTAAAACAACACCAGTGATTCTAGTTGGGTTAGCGGCTTGTTTTGTTAAACCAATTGCTCCATAATGATCTAAAAATAGTGCTATGATCATTTGACCTGCAATAGTTAAAGCTAAAGTAAAAGCCGCTCCTATTTTAGGAGTAGCCAAAATAGTTGACAACACATAAAGTGTACCCAAACATCCACCAATCCACATCCACCAAGATGTTTGAGTTAAAGTTGATATTTGCGGAATTTGATATTGTGCAATCAAACAAACTATAAAAGAAGTAAGTGTACCTGCTAAAAAAGAGATAAATGTTACTTGCATTGCTTCGCCAACGTATCCACGTAAGAGGCTATTTAAGGCAATTTGAACGGGAATAACTGCCCCACCTACTAAAGCTAAAAAAAGATAGATTGTTTTTTCGTTCATAATCGAAAATGTTAAGAAGCAAAATAATTAGTAATATTTTTTACTCAATAATTAATTTTTAATCTACGTTAAGTATCATTGTTTTACTATAAAATAAGATGCCGAATTTCAGAATGTTTATTTTGTAATAACTTTATTTTGAGCTAACTAAATATTATTAACAATAATGTCAGAATAATATTTGTTCTGATTAATTATTGACAAATCTATTATTATATTTTTTGCTCTTATCTTAAGAATTTACTCATAAAAGTTATCAACTAAGATCATCTAAAAAGATTGTTAAGAAGATCATATTTTTGAATATACGCTTATTTTTCAATTTATTTTAATTAATCAGTCTTTTAACAAGTAGTTAGTTGATACACATCTAATAATCATTGTCTTAAAAACGAGCTTATACACTCTTTCGGTATAAAAGTCTTAGATTGGTGAAAATTAGTTTTTCCCGACAGTCTCAGAAGTAATACAATAATAGACAATGAAGTTCTTTAATTATTGATGATTAATTATCTTCAAAGCAATCCTTCTAACTGACGACGAATACGTTCTAATTCCGCAGATTGCACTTGTTCGGGAGATTTAGATTCTTCAGGTGGCGAATATTTTCCTGTTTGATTCCAATCGGTACTATCAACGTTTGTTTCTGGAGGAATTTCTAACATTCCTTCGGTGACTAACTTGGTTTGATAACCTGCCTGAAGACAAAAATCTTCTATTTCCTGACTATCAATCTTTTCAACAGAAGGAGTCATAAAGTCTTGGGCTTCTAGTAAGATGGAGTAACGAGTAGCATCATCTTCAGATTCAAACATTAATACCATATCTTGATTGGCAATTTGAATTGTGTGGATACCTTCGTTGACGGTGCCAACATTATATAAAAGAACGTAAACTTGCATTAGTATTTTGCTAACAATTACATTGAACTTTTATTATTAATTAACATTAATGAAGCAATAATAGTAAAATTTACAACATAACTTTACTTTACTTAAATTCTTATTGACAAGTTGAAGTGGTATTAATACTTAAAACGATTTCATCGATCGCTTTAACTAAGCTTGTGCCAGATTGACTCGGATGATTCGCTAGAATGCTAAAAATCAAAGTTCCATATTCTCGATGATCTAAATAACCTGACAATGCTCTTACACCTCTTAGAGTACCTGTTTTAGCATGAACTAGACCTTGAGCAGGGGTTTTTTTCATCCGATTACGTAAAGTGCCACTCACCCCAGCAGTTGGTAAAGAAGCAAAAAAGATATCCCGATTAGGATCACTATACATTACTCTAAGAGTATCAACTAAAACTCTAGGTGTAGCGATATTACGACGAGATAAACCCGAACCATCAGCAAAATGAAAACCACCGGGATTGACACCTAAATTGGTTAAAGTAGTTTTAGCTACACTACCACCACCTAATTTTTTTAATAATGTATCGGCATAATAGTTATTACTACGAAGATTAGTAATTTGAACCCATTCAGTTAAAGATTTATTAGCACTTATTTTAGTATTCGGATTGATTCTTTGCAATGCGGCGGCGGTTGTTAACAACTTCATATTAGAAGCAGGAATAAAATGTCGATCGGCATTGTAATGATAGATTGTTTGTCCATCATCTAGTTTTTGAACCAGAATACCCCATCCTCCTCCATAACGTCGAATCACATTTTCGATCTTAGGAGCTAAAACAGTACTACAATATCCTGTAGATTGTGATTTTTCAGGTAGAGGTACATAAATAGGAATAGATGTAGGTGTAGAGACAGAGGTAGATAAAGGGGTAGTCGTAAACTCTTGTATCGGTCTGATTGGCTCTATTTCAGTCACTATTGGCTGTGCTGAGACAGAAGTAGTGGTTAAAACAGCACAAATAGAAAGTAAATTAAAAATATTCTGTTTTTTAAGCATAAATAATGAATGAGTTGAGGAAATAAGCTTAAACTGATCCCCCGTATTGTAACAACAACTTTGTCTTTCGGTAAAAATATTAATTCTCAAAAATATAAATAATTCTTATGAATAAAAATATTACTAATCCTGTAGAAATAGTCCAAACAGGTAAAACGGTTTATAATTTAGTCAACAATATCATTGTTAAGCCATTTTTTAATATTTATTTTCGAGGCAAGGTTATTGGTGCGCAAAAAGTTCCTCTAGAAGGTAAATTGATCGTTGTTAGTAATCACGCTAGTGTTTTTGATCCCCCCCTTATCTCGGCGGCTATTCCTCGTCCTGTTTCTTATATGGCTAAACAAGAACTATTTGCTGTCAATGGTTTGAGTCAACTGATTACTTCTTTGGGTGCTTATCCTGTTAATCGAGCAGGATTTGATCGGCGTGCTATCAGACAAGCAATTGCCCGTATCGAAGAAGGTTGGGCAACGGGTATTTTTTTAGAAGGAAAAAGAACGATCGACGCCAAAATACATGAGCCTAAATTAGGTGCGGCATTGATTGCGGCTAAAACACAAGCCCCTCTTTTACCTGTGTGTCTTTATGGTACGGATAAAATTTTGCAACGAGGAAGTAAGTTACCTAAGTTGATTCGTGTTGAAGTGAGAATTGGTGAGATTATCGCACCTCCTTCTTCGACAAAAAAAGAGCAGTTAGAAGCTACTACTCAAATTTGTGCTGAAAAAATTAATCAACTTCACTCAATAGACAACCTAGAAGAGTAAATAATTAATATTTTAGATTCTTAATGATTAACTATCAATTGCCCTGATAGTAATCTGTTTTGCTTTCTCTTTTTAAAGAGGGTATATTTAGTTTTTTCGACTAAACATACTTTTTACTTTTTACTTCTTAATTAGGGGCTTGCCAATCAGGGCATTTTTCTCCTTCCCAACCATACGGGTGCATTGCACAAACTAATAAATCACCACCATAAATATAACCATGATAGTTATTACATCCAACACAAGCAGGGTGCTTTCTTGGATTAGGTTTAGGTTGTTCGTCATGCTCAGGAAACCAATCTTCCCAATTACCAATATTATAATCTCTAGAATCTCCATCACCGTCTAAATCGAAATCTAGCAATAAGTGAAGAAATTGGTTGAAAAATGTCTCTGTTTCCACCAAGGCATGGTTGAATTCGATCGATATATCTTCTATGTATTCTTCACATTCTTCCATCAACTTATCAATTTCTTGATTAGCTATCTCAACGGTTTTATCGATATCTGTATCAATATTTTCTGAGAAATTATCGAAGTTTTTTTGAACATCTGCTAACCATTTATTAAAACTGTCTTCCCAATTATCCATCTTTTTTAATTTGTATAGCGATTAGTTAGTTATAATTTATCTTAATTTTGTTCTTATTGTTTGTTTAAATATTTGTCAATAAATTTTCTAGGCAAGATTAGATTGTTGTTATAGTGATTGATTTATATTAGTCAACAAGTTAATTTTACTTAGTTTTTACTCTATTTACTTTTGAGTTTAAGCCACATTATTCTTTAGGGAATATTTTCACGACAATCAATATATGCAAAAATACCAAAGCTAATTCGAGAAATTTATTGCCAATTAATTAACATAAGGTTTAGTCAAATATTTATTCATCATCATCAACTACGATATCGATCGTTCTAGGTGAGCTAGTAGTAGTAGTTGATTCATTAACCACAGAAGTGGTAGAAGATTGTTGTTGAAGAAGTATTTCATCGACATATTTACGAGCTTCTTCAGTACTCATTTTACCTTTAGCCACCATTCCATCGGCAATTTGCTGTAGTTTTTGGGGAAAATCAGGATAAGATGCGATCGCTTCTGTTTGTTTTTTTAATTCTTGTAATGTGTCGGTTGCTTTTTCTACTGCTAAACCTGCCATCCCAACACCCAAATAAAAAGCCTTTTGTAAGATATTTTCTGAATTATTAGCCATAATTAATAATTACTGAGAACCTAAAATTATTGATTACCTCTAGTGTAGCAAAACAAATAGAGACGTTTATCGAAAACATCTTTACAAATACGAGGTATTAGGTGTTAAGTGTTAAGAATAAGGTAATTGTGAATAGAGTCTAACGAATAGTTAATAATTAGCCGTGTTTAGATAGATAACGATCGTCATTTGTCTCAATTATTCTTGGCTATAATACCAAATAAATAAAAGCCATTCAAATATCAGAAAAATAATTAGAGTATCTTAGTTTTGATAATTAGTTAGTTGAGCTAACAGGCGATAAAAGAGAATAGTTTTCCCAAAATGCTATTTAGCTGTTATAACTATTTATTACCTATTGTTATATTTGAGTTTTAACTCGCTAATTGTTTCTAACTTTATTTAACTAAATGTTGAATATATTTCAAGAGTATCAAAAAAGCTATATTAAAAGCAAAAAGTAAAAATAATCATCAAAAAATGTCAACGGATTAATCACGGCTAATGGCAAAAAACCAGCAATTGTAAAATTAAGATATTCTTGAACTAAAATTAATATATTCTTTTTCTACACTTTGAGATATAGTCTTAATTATTTCGATAATATTTGACTTATTAAACAAAAGGCATTGTAACCGCAATAATTGGTAAAATTATAATCATGAGTAATACTCCTATCAACTCTCAACAACCGCAAAATCAAGCTTCTAACCTTCCAAATCCTCCCCATGTAGAAGAAATTGGTTTTCTTATAATCGAAGAAATCGATCGTTTAGAAGACATGGTAATGGATGGCATTAGTATTCCTTTCATTAACAAAACTTTAGTTGATGAAGAAGCGATCACTCGTCAATTAGATGATATACGTATTAATATCCCAGACTGCTACGCACAAGCAGTAGATATTTTGGCACAAAGAGAAAAAATGATCGCTGATGCCCAAAATTATGCTCAAAAAATAGTCACCGATGCACGTAATAAAGCTAGTCAATTGCTTGATGAATCTAGAATTACTAAACAAGCAGAAAACCAAGCATATCAAATCAAAAAACAAGTACAAACTGATTGCGAAAATCTACAACGTAAGACGATGTCTGAAGTAGAACAAATACGCAAGAAAATTCAGCAAGAAGTTATTCAAATGAAAAAACAAGCTCTAGTTGAAGCTGATGAAATACACCGTGAAGCTGATAACTATACCGATTCTGTGTTATTAAAACTTGAACGGGATTTGAGCGAAATGTTAAGAATTACAACAAATGGTCGCCAACAAGTATATCAAAATTCTCAACCTACTAACCGCCCTCCTAATATGAAAATTAATCAAAAAGTATCTTAGATAATAGATAAGGAAAAAAAGAATTAAGAATGGAGAATCTAAATAGTCAATTCTCCTTTCTTGAATCTATCCCACTATTATCAAAAAAAAGAACGCACCCTACAATCTGCGACGATCGTAATCGACCTTTTTGTCTCTTCAAAATTCTTTCCTTTAAAATAGAAAACGATCAAATTATAAAAATTAAATATACTTTTTCAGCCTAAATATTGACGTATCAATTCTTCGTGGTGGTACTTATTTTATTACCCAAGTAACTTACCAAAGACAACGTGTATGGTAAAATTGCACGGAAGGCTCTGAGAGAGGCGATCGATAAAGTACGTCAAAAATATCCTTTTTCCATTGATGCTTTTGTTTTGTTACCAGAGCATTTTCATTGTGTATGGACTCTTCCACAAGGGGATGGGGATTTATCTACTCGTATTCGTTTAATCAAAACATTTGTCAGCAAACATTACGCTCAACAATTAGGCATCAAGAGAAATATTTCTGCTTCAAGACAAAAACGAAAAGAAAGTAATCTTTGGCAAGAAGATTTTGAGAGCATTTGATTAGAGATGAAAAAGATTTTGCTCGACATTGTGATTAGATACATTATAATTCGGTTCGTCATCAATTATGTCGATCGGCACAAGAAAGATTGGCAGTTTTCAACCATTCATCGCTTTATTGCTCAAGGAATTTATCCGTCTAATTGGGGAGTAGATAACATACCACAAATACCTCAAGAAATCGTTAATGAATAAACAACGGTGGTGCGTTCTCTGTTATATGGGATGGTCTTAAATATGTAACGGTTTAATAGAACGCACCCTACAAGAGATACGATCGCACTCAAAAATAGTAACCCTTCAAGATTTAATGACCCCTCAGCACGCTTACTTAGTACAATCAATGAAAATAAAGGCATCGCTGTCACTCCCTCTGATTTGTTCACTTCCAATAATTTCTCTGAAATCACAACAAGCGAAATTACCATTCCAAAGATTCGCTCTACTAAAATTAGCTTTCCTGAAATCACACAAAACAAAATTATTAGCAATGATGTCAATATTAACAAAGCTCACTCTTCTAAAATTGACTCTAATACATCTCCAAGGGAGAGTAATAGAACTCAAACTAGTCTGATTCAAATTGGCTTTGTACAAAATAAAGGAAGAAAAATAGGTTTCACCTTTCCGACAACGTTTAAGCAATTCCTTTCCGTCCAAAACATGAGAACTCTTATGACTGATTCTTCCATCAGGCATGATAGTTTCGTGAAAGATAGTTCCACTTGTCTTAACATTGGTAATGTTAGCTCCTGTAAGATTGGTATCGAGCAAGAAGGCACCAGTCAAGTCAGCACCAGTCAAGTCAGCACCAGTCAAGTCAGCACCAGTCAAGTCAGCACCAGTCAAGTCACAATTCCTCAAATTAGCATTCCTGAAATTAGAATTGTTGAAGAAACATCCAACCAAGTCGGAGCCTTCAAAATTAACATGACTCAAGTTGGCATTAATCAAAAAAGATTGGTCCAAGGAATTATTCAACAAAATGGCATTTTGGAGATTGATACCATTCAGATTTCCGAGGCACGAGCCAATACTTCCACTGTAACCCATAAAATTCCTTTCCCCAGCATCATACCTTCTAAAAAATTCTTCTCTGTCCATCATTCTAATCTCCAAACGATTCATCAACTAAATAACAGCGTAAACCACATCTGGTCAACTCTCTTACCTCAAACAGATATCGATATCACTTATGAAATAAAAGACTTACCCACAGGACAACTAGCAGAAGCCACCATTACAAGTTTCTGACTCCGAGGGTAAACCTAACGCAGGTATTATTAAAATCGATCATAACGCCAACGGTTTAGGTTGGTTTATCGATGAAACTCCCTTTGCCAACAAAAAATTAGACAAACAAGCTCATCCCCACGACTTACTAAAGAACCATATAGCCCCTGGTATCCGTAAACTTCCTTCCGATATCAACGTATTAATACTTAATGCTATTCAAAATACAAAAACAGATACTTACCACACCTTAATTCCTTATAATAGCTCTACTGTTCTCCCCTTAGAAGGGGAGATGCCGATAATAGGCAGAGGGGTTGAACCCAACGCTTTCAACCTCACCCCCAGCCCCTCTCCTTCCGAAGGAGAGGGGGGAATCTCCCTCACTGCCTCTCTAACCTCTAGTGGATTAATGGCAGAAATTCTTAACGGTGACTTTGCCATTAGTAACAACACCAACCTCGATTACGTCAAAATTGACAATCAGTCCGTTACCGCTCCATTAGCCCTTAATGATTTAATCTCGATCGCGCAGTGCCGGCTTCAGCCGATCGAGCAAGGAGAAAATATCGCCATCGATGTCTTAGCTAACGATAGCGATCGCGAGCAGCGCCGGCTTCAGCCGATCGTGATGGTACATTAATACCTAATAGCTGACAAATAACTAGCCAACCAAATAACGGCGTTATCACAGTTAATTCACAAGGCATAGTTGACTATCAACCTAACAGCGAATTTGTGGGAATCGATCGATTTACCTACACATAGCGAAGATAAAGATGGTAATCTTTCCAATGAAGCTAGCGTAACGATTGGGATTTTGGCAATGGTTACTTTTCACAAATAGTAATAGATAATGGCGAGTCGATCGTTTTCTATTTCAATCTATTTTTTGATAATAGTGGGATAGATTCTTGTATATGAGTAGAAAATTCCCTGTCTTAATTAGCTTTCCCTTATTGCTTTTAATCGTAATTAACAATTTTTAACTACGGTTATTGTATTTTCCGATCAGGCGCGCGCCTGCCACTGCGTGATCGCAATAATGACATTTTGTCCGCCAAAGCCAAAACTAAAACAAAGAAGATTTTCAATTGAATCAACACAAGAAGCTTGTGAAGCAAGATTCAAATTAAAATTAGTAGGGGAGTAATTAAGATGTGGGAGTACAATTTGTTGTTGAAGAGAAAGTAAACTTAATGCCGAAGCGATCGCTCCTGAAGCACCTAAAGTATGACCTGTATTACTTTTACTCGAGCTGATATAAGGAGAATGACTAAATAAATGACTAATAATTTTCGCTTCTTGTTGATCGTTAAGGATTGTACCTGTACCATGAGCATGAATATAATCAATTTGATTAGGCTGAAGATGTGCAACTTTTAAACATTGTTCAATCGCTTTAACCGCAGAATTGATTTGATTTGATGGGGCTGTCATTGCCTGTGCATCGCAAGTCATACCCCAACCTAATATTTCACCATAAATTTTGGCTTGACGAGCAATTGCCGAATCCTCACTTTCTAGCAGTAACATTGCACCTCCTTCTGCTAAAACAAAACCATCTCTTAGTTTCCCAAAAGGATCACATTTTTGTTTAGCTAATGCTTTCATCTTTGTAAACCCAGCAATTGTTAAAGGAGTAACAGGTGTTTCAACTGCTCCCACAACCACTTGGCTACATCTTTGTTGTTGAATCAATTCATAACCTTGAGCGATCGCCACTAAACCAGTAGCACAAGCATTAGCAGGAGAAGAAACTATTCCTAATGCACCCAAAAAATTAGCACAAATAGTCGCAGGTTGATAAGGTAATGTTTCTAGCCACGAATACGTTTGATTTTGTGGTGAAGAAAACGAATTTAAAA
This sequence comes from uncultured cyanobacterium, assembly GCA_963710605.1. GTDB lineage: Bacteria > Cyanobacteriota > Cyanobacteriia > Cyanobacteriales > Cyanobacteriaceae > JAALKG01. The sequence continues at coordinate 134,882 of CAVQBA010000002.1, read as the reverse complement.
CAGACTGCTGATTACTATTTAAGCTAGGTGTTTGTAAAAACTGTTCCCACTGACTTTGACAACCACGACTCGAACCAATCACAACTCCTATCTTCGAGTTAGGAAAATTGATTTTACTATCTAAGGATAAAGCTTGTATCAACTTGAGAGTTAAATGTGCTGATTGTGTTGGTTAACCATCAATTAAACCTAAAGGTAATGGAGCTAAAAAATCAAAAGGCTGAACTATTTTTAAACCTGTTTTTTTTTGACTAATAGCTGAGAAAGTAGCTTGTGCATCTCCTAGACACGATCTGAAGAGAAATACCTGTAACAACAACTTTAACCATTAGTTAATTGATTTAAAAGGAACAAATATAGTCGATAACCTTAAGAGTTAAAAGTTAGAAGTGTTCGGTTGAGAGTTCTTTTTTTTATCTCTCAATTCTCAATTATAATTCTACACTCGCCCCGAATTATCATTCAGGGCTAATATAATTCGTTTAATAAATTAAACTTTTTTTAACTTAAAAACACTCAAAAAATGGCTCTTAGTATAGTAGTTACAACTTGATTAATAGTCATCAGGTATTAAGTGTCAGGTGTTAAAAGCCTCGACAGTTAAGAGTTAAGAGTTGAGAAACACGAAATTTGCTACCTATTCTCTATTCCCTATTCCCTATTCCCTATTCCCTATTCCCTATTAGTCACTACTAACTAATTATTCTATTTAAGATTATCCCCACCACTAACTATTTCGGCAGAATCAATACGATCGCCTTGTTTAATTTTTTCCACAATATCCATTCCTTCGGTAACTTTACCAAAAACCGCATAACTACCATCAAGGAAATTGACATCAGCTAAAGTGAAATAAAACTGAGCAGAAGCAGAATCAGGCATTTGAGAACGAGCCATGGCAATTACACCATAATCGTGTTTTAACTGCGGAGGTTGATTGATAGTCTTGCCGTAAACAATTTCAGGTAGTTCAACACCTTCTACAGTCTCATCGTAAGCTGGACGAATTTCTAAAGGAACATAACGAGGAGAACCAGTTTGAGGATCGGTATAACTACCAGTACCTAAAGCCGAAACAGGAACATCTTTATTTGTACTCTGAGGATCTCCTCCTTGGGCAACAAAAGGCTGAGGCTCTTTAACCACACGATGGAAAGCTGAACCATTATAAACACCTTTTTTGACTAAATCAACAAAGTTACCTGCTGTAATTGGGGCATTGTCACCATCAACTTCGATCGTGATTGGTTCACCATTTACTTTCATGATTACTGTTGCTTTGCCTTCTAACTTAGGTAAATTCATAATTTGATTTGTATTATTAGTATTGTTGTTTTCGGAGACAACTAAATCTGGATTAGTAGTATTATTTTCTGTTTGCTTGTTGGCAGTATCTTCAACAGATTCACATGCCGATAAAGTAATGAAAGTGATTAAGCATAAAACCACAATCATACTCCAACTTCGGGAAAGACTCGTCATAATTAATAGAGTGATAAGTAACTGACCTTTTTGATTATAGTCAGAAGGTTTGAATATTATTAAAAAATCAAGTTCAATGGTTATATTTTCGCTCTTGATACAAATGTTACTATTTTGTTTGGTTGTTTGAACAAGTCATTAAAAATAATCAACTATTAACTGTTAACTGTTAACTATTAACTATTTACAGTCCTTCTAAAGGTACTGTTAGAAAACGAGCCAACTCAGCACCTTGATTTTCTAATTTAGACAAAGCCATTGGTTCACCTACAGGGCTTAGGGGAATATCTATTTTAGGCTTAACTCTTAAATATAAGGTTCTTTTAGGGTTTAAACCGTCTTTTATTTCTGCTCTAACCGCTTGTACGTCTTTAAGATTATAAACTAATTCTATGCGACGATTTTTACCCAAAAAACCGGCACGAAAGATTGTCACTTTACCCTTTTCTTTGTTAAATTCGTTATAGCCGCCACCAACATCTAAAAAAATCATTAACCATAAATAAGTAGCAAGCAAAATAGCGGCAACTCCATAAAAAGTTAAAGCGATTCCCTGAGGTACAAATTGTAAATTTGATGTATCACTAACCAATAAAAAGTTAGTATGAAAATAACTAGATAAACCAGCTAATAAAAAACCAACTCCGCCTATGGTAACCACTACTGCCCACCATAAATTACTAAAACGTCTTGAACCCGTTATTTCTTGTCGATAAATTGAATTATTTGTTGTCATTATTTATTGAGCAAATTATTTATATTTAAGACAGATTTTAATTTTAACTAAAAATATCATCTATATTAGAGTTAATTTTTTCTGAAAATCAAACTTGATCTTATCTTGTATTCTGCTACTTTTTACCTTTTGCTTAACTAATCAAAATTATCGAGCGTCAATGGTGCAATCATCTTGGTTTAATTTTCCTCATTCATCCGTTTATTCTTCTCCTAACCTATCATCAACGACGATCGTTCGTCCTGCTCGTTTAGATGATGTATCTCAGATAGCCGAAATTTTGACTCTTAGTTTTAATAATTTCAACGATTTGACTTTATGGACTTATCCTTTATTTAAACTAGGAATTTCTCAAGATTTACGAAGTCGTTTGCAAAACAATAGTTTTCAAGAGCAAGCTCGTGCAGAGTCGAATGAAGCCGATCGTTGTTGTCTAGTTGCAGTTATGATGACGAAAATAGCCGGTAAAATATGCCAAAATGTAGTTGGTACTGTTGAATTATCTTTTCGGAGTCGTTCACATTGGTATAATCATCAAAAATATGCTTATATTGCTAATTTAGCAGTATGTAAAAACTATCGCCGTCAAGGTGTTGCTCACAAATTACTAGTCCAGTGCGAACAAATAGCCAAACAAAAAGATTTTAAACAAATATCACTTCATGTTTTAGCCAGTAACAAACCCGCTCAAGAACTATATCAAAAAAACGGGTATGATATTAAACAAGTAGAAACTGATTTATATAGCTTATTTGTGACGAGTAAACGTCGCTTACTTCTTACCAAATCTTTTGAATAATGAGATTATGTCCACGAATAATGTTGATTTGCCAGAAGAATACGATCTTAACGAATTTTTACAAAACAAAAATCTTTTATTGATTAATCCTCAGAAAAAAAATGGTCTGATTTTGGTCAAAACTTATTATACAGATTTCGCAGGACCTGGTTCAATTATTGGTGGCTGTTTCGATCAAGATTTACAAGATGTGATTTCGGTAGGAAAGTTGTCTTTACTTAAACCAACTAATCATGAGCAAAGACATAGAAGTTATTTAATCAGAAGACAGTGGGTTAGACTGATTAAGCAAATTACTGATAATCCTATTCCTAATCAAAGGGCACAGGTAATTCTCAATCAGTTTGAAAACTGGTTTGATGCTCAAACTGCGGCTAAAGTGCCTGATCATATTTTTGCTTCAATGGTTGGCGTGTTTCCTGAGACAATCACTCGAGCAAGAGATTTGGTTAATCGCCTTTAAATAGTTGATAGTTGATGGTTGATAGTTGATAATTAATGATTAAGAGTCAAATATTTTCATTGTTTGTCAATTTTTAACTCCTAACTTTTAACTTTTAACTTTTAACTTTTAACTTTTAACTCTGAACTCTTAATGAAAGCGTGGATAGAAGACAATATACTTTACTTACACAAAGAAGATGTACCTGAATTTAAAAAAGGAAAATCGATCGTTCGTAATAATTATTTTTGGGCATTAAAATCAATTAGCGATTATTCACCCATTAATAGTAATTGGGAATTTAGCTCAGAAGTTTGGATAGCATTAAACAGGATGTTACTTTTTTTCTATAATTCTGGCTATTTAGGTACGACAGAAACGATGTTAGAATTTGGCGATGATGTTATTATTCCTGAAGTTTTACGATCGACTGCCACTAAATTATGATTGCACATTAGTTAATTAAAATACCTTTAACGCTTAACAGTTAACAATAGAATTTATACACCTGACACTTAATCCCTAACCCATAATTCTTTTTAAATATGGCAACTTTTTTACGTCCTTTAAGTTATAAATATCAATGGCTTTATGATACGATTTCTCGGTTGGCCGCAATTCCCGTTGGTGGAGAAAAACAGTTTAGACAATTAGCTTTAGAAAACCTAACTCTCAATCAAAGTAGTAAAATTTTAGATTTGTGTTGTGGTAAAGGGCAAACAACCAAATTTTTAGTTAACTATTCAAAACAAGTAACAGGATTAGATGCTTCAGTTTATGCTTTAGAAGAAGCCAAAAAAAATGTTCCTCAAGCCCATTATGTTGAGGGTTTAGCCCAAAAACTACCTTTTGACGATTGTAGTTTTGATTTAGTTCATACTAGTGTAGCTTTACATGAAATGACACCTTCAGAATTAGATCAGATATTTGCTGAAGTATATCGAGTTTTAAAACCAGAAGGAATTTTCGCTTTTATCGATTTACATCAACCTCATAACTTATTATTTATGCCCGGATTAGCTATTTTTATGTGGTTATTTGAAACCGAAACTGCTTGGCAATTAATTAGAACGAATCTACCAGCCAAACTTAGTGGAGCAAAATTAACGGTAATAGACGATCGACTTTACGCAGGAGGAAGCTTACAAGTAATTCAAGCACAAAAAACCAATTAAAATATATTATGGCTAATAATGATATAGTTAGGGACTTGCATTTGAAGCATAAAAGCAAATATTAAATACCCGTTACAATGTATAAATTATATTAGCTGTAAAATTGATGACGATAACTGTATTGATAATTAAAACACTCAAAATGCGATCGTCAAAAATAGTTTTGCTTGAAAGTAAAATATTAAGCTAATTTCTAATTACGATTTTTTGATTTAAGCGTTATCATTAAACAGTTTTATATAATCAATATAATCAAATACTTATCATCAAATGATAATCGATTAAAAGATAAGTACCCAATCCTAATTTTTATTCTTATAAATAGTTAAAACAGTGGAATACGAAAAGCAATTTTTGATAGAGGACGTAGAGCAAAATAATTCTTCCGAGGAAGAACAGAGCAAAAAGAATGTACTCTTGTATTATCTGATGATGCTCAAACGCAAATGGTTTGTTATTCTCGCTTTTATAATCGCTGGGGCTATTCCTGCCTATTTTTGGACTAAAGTTGATCCTACTTCATATGTAGGCAATTTTGAAATGTTACTAGAACCAATTAGTACAGAAGAACAATTAACTGATCCGTCAGTATTGTCAAGAATAGGTACGGGTGCAAGGAATAAAGATCTTTTCGGTGTTGACTATCCGACGACAATTCAAGTACTCAAAGGGCGACAAGTTTTAGATGATGTAGCAACACAAATTAGTACAAAATACCCTCAATATCCGAAAACTTTCTTGATGAATTCTTTTAATGCAAATTTATCTATTGCCAGAGGTCAAATAAGTCGAAGCAGAAATGATGTAACAAAAGTAATCGTTGTTGCTTATAGAGGAAATGATCCTGAATTAGTACTCACAGTTTTAAATACTTTAGCTGAAGAATATATAAGATATGGTCAAGAAGAAAGAGAAACTAATTTAGAATCAGGAGTGAACTTTATTGATCAACAAGTACCTGTCATTAGATATAGAATAGATCAACTTCAAGAAAAACAAAAAGAAATTCAACGTCAATATGAGTTGATCGAACCAAGTACTAAAGGAGATAGTCTGTTTCAAGCTAATACTAATAGTAAACAACAAATCTCGTCTTTGCAGGCACAGCTAAAAGAATTAAATATCATAGCGACCAAATTACAACAAGATTTAGGTTTAAATGCTTCAGAGGCTTTAATCGCAACAACATTAAGCCAAGATCCTGAACGACAAGCTTTAATGGGTCAATTACAACAAACTGAAGCTGAAATAGCAGACAATCAGCACTAGTAACCTCTAATCATCCTACATTAGTCAACTTAAGAGAACAAAAAGATAATATTCAAAACCTGTTAAACCAAGAAAATCGTCGTATCTTACAGGAAAACAATGTAGCTTCTGATATTAATCCTCGTGTTTTTACGAATCAAGATTCTAGTCGTGTAGGTTTAATTAACCAATTAGTCGAAACTCAAAATCAAATTGATGCTTTGTCTTCTCGTTATGAATCTTTACTGGCAAATCAACGTCAAACAGCGGGCGAGTTAGCTATTATTCCTAGTGTGATTAAAGAATATAATGATTTACAAAGACAAATTGAATTAGATACAAATGTTTTAACTCAATTAACTTCTCAAAAAGAGGCATTAAGTGTTGATGTAGCTCAAAAACAATCTCCTTGGAAAATACTAGCAGAACCACAAATTCCTTTAAATGCTTTAGGGCAACCTCAAGGTGCTCCAACCGATCCTAAAAGAAAAATAGCTATTGGTGTTGCGGCAGGATTAGTTTTAGGTTTATTGATAGCATTTCTATGGGAAAAAAGAAGAGACGTTTTTTATGAACCTAATGATGTTAAATATATATTCGGTTTACCTATTTTAGGTGTATTACCTAAAAACAAGAAGAGTAAATCGTTGGTTGATGAAAATAATTTTTTCTCTTCGTCTCAGGATGTTGAGCCAGCAGACAATTCTCAATCTCATCTTTATGAAGCCACTATTTCTGAGGTTTATGCTAATCTTCATTTTCAATTGCCGAATACAGATGAAAAACAATATGTTTTAATTTCTTCTTTAGATCCAGATGATGGTCAAGGAGGTGTTTGTGCTAATCTAGCTCAAATGGCTGCCAATATTGACCAAAAAGTTTTAATTGTTGATGGTGAACCCACTGAAAATATATCTCGGTATTTAAATAACGATTGTGTTCGTCAAGGTTTAGCTGAACTTTCACCCATTGGTGTGGTTACCGATTCTAAACTTGAGCAACAGACAAAATCTAGTACAAATACTGGTATTTCTATTTTGACGGCGGGAACGAAAAATTCAGATATACCTTTACATCTTGGTGCAGAAGAAACTCAAGCAAAAATTAAATCAATCGCTGAAGATTATAATTTGGTGCTGTATAATACTTCTTCATTTTTAGATTCTCATTATTTGAGTTTATTAGCTCAGAAAACTCAAGGTATTGTTATGGTTGTTAAGTTAAAACAAACTTCTCAATCGTCAGTTGTTGATGCTATAGAAAGAATCCAAAATTATAATCTCAATTTTTTAGGTTTTGTCTTAGCACAATAAGTTATGATAAACAGTCAGTTTTATTTATGGCTGTTCATCAACCAATGTTTAAGGCTTGAAAGCGAATTTTTGGTTTGTTCTACTAAATCAAATAAATCTTAATTTATTAAAAATCAGCTATTTTTTTACTATCGATCGATTTTTTATTAAAATTTTATGAGTAAATTATCCTAAAGATAAGTTCTTATTGTCATGACCAAAATTAACTTTTTAAACATTGATTTAGATAATATTAAGCTATCAGAATTATTAGAAAGAACTAATAACGAAACGCTTTTAATTTTAACTCCTAACGTCGATCATTTAGTCAAACTAAAAACAGATCCAGATTTTTTAAAAATATATCGTATTGCTGACTGTGTCGTTTGTGATAGTCGTATTCTTCAATATGGAATGAAATTCTCAGGTCAGCCAGTACCAGAAAAAATTTCAGGTTCTGATTTATTTCCTGCTTTTTACGAATATCATAAAAACAACGAAAAAGTTAAAATTTTTATTTTAGGTGGTACAGATAGTGTCGCTGAACAAGCCAAAACAAATATTAATAATAAAGTAGGTAGAGAGATAGTTGTTTCGGCATTATCTCCTAGCTTTGGTTTTGAAAAAAATGAAACTGAATGTTTAGAAATAGTTGAAAAAATTAATAATTCAGGTGCAAATATTCTTGCTATCGGTGTTGGTGCACCCAAGCAAGAAAAATGGATTTTAAAATATCGTCATCTAATGCCGAAAATTAAGATTTATTTACCTATCGGTGCCACGATTGATTTTGAAGCGGGAAAAACAAGTCGTGCCCCTAAATGGATGAGTAATGCAGGACTTGAATGGTTTTATCGTTTAGTTGCCGAGCCTAAAAGATTATGGAAACGTTATCTAGTTGATAGTGTTCCTTTTTTTGTCGATGTAGTTAAATTTCGCTCAAAAAGATATATTAATGATCCGATTATGGATTTAAAATCTTTACCTCTAGGAATGTTACTTTACAAAGCAGGTATCTTATCATCTGAAGAAGTCGCAACACTCTTACAAATACAAAAACAAAGAGAATATAATATACGCATAGGAGAAATAGCTGTTGAGCAAGGTTTATTATCTCCAGAAACAATCACTTTTTTTGTCGAAAAATTACCTTTAATTGTTGCCGAAAAACAAATCTTGTTATTAGAAGAATACTTAATTCAAGCTCATTTAATCTCTCAATCACAACTTGATTCGTATTTAGCACAAACCATTGAATCATCAAAATCAGTAATTGAATTAATTCAAGAACAAAATGAAGTATCACCACGGACAATTCAATGGTTTGAAGAATTAGCTCAAATTATTAAGTAACGCTATTATCTGAATTATTAACTATTAATTACAATATCGTTAATAGAGATAGATCCTTAGTTATAGTAATGATAGTTGTAACCTATTTGTCTAGAGATTATCTATTAATAATTGTCTAAAAAATAATAAATCTACGGTATTATTTGTTATCTATCAAAGAGAAAATCCTATTTTCAGATAGTAGAAAATATAAGGAGGTTTAAGGTTTATTTAATTCATTAATTTTAATTGTTATAGCATTACGGAGAATTTGATTGAGTAGTAAAACATCAAAATTGAGACGTGAATGGTTTTCTAATACTCCTAAAGATATTTTAGCTGGTATTGTGGTGGCATTGGCTTTAATTCCTGAAGCATTAGCTTTTTCGATCGTGGCGGGGGTCGATCCTAAACTAGGATTATATGGCTCTTTTACTATTGCTGTGATTACTGCTATATTCGGCGGTCGAACAGGATTAATTTCTGGGGCGGCAGGTGCGATCGCATTATTAGTTGTTTATTTAGTTAAAGATTATGGAGTTGAATATCTTTTTGCCGCCACCATTTTGATGGGTATAATCCAAGCAATTTTTGGACTCTGTAAATTAGGGCGTTTGATTAAATATGTACCTAGAGCAGTTATGGTGGGTTTTGTCAATGCTCTAGCTATACTGATGTTTATATCACAACTACCTCATTTGATTAATGCTCCGATTACAGTATATTTGATGACAGCGATCGGTTTAGGGATAATTTATTTGTTACCCAGACTAACAACTTCAATACCATCACCATTAGTTGCGATCGTTACTTTAACAGCTTTTGCGATCGTTGGTCAAGTCGATGTGCCAACAGTTGGAGACATGGGCGATTTACCTGATAGCTTGCCGTTTTTTGCTTTGCCTCAACTACCTTTAAATTCCGAAACGCTACAAATTGTTTTTCCTTATGCACTGACAATGGCGATTGTCGGTTTACTTGAAACTTTATTGACAGCTTCTTTAGTAGATGAGTTAACAGACACCACTAGTGATAAAAATCGAGAAGCCAAAGCCCAAGGATTAGGTAATATTGTCACGGGATTATTTGGCGGGATTGCAGGTTGTGCCATGATTGGGCAAACAGTTATTAATATTAAGTCAGGAGGAAGACAGAGGCTTTCTAGCTTAAGTACGGGAGTTGCTTTACTGTTTTTTGTGCTTGTTTTAGCTAATTGGGTAAAACAGATTCCAATGGCTTCATTGGTGGCGGTAATGATTATGATTTCGATTACTACATTTAACTGGGCATCAATCAAAAATATCAAACGTATTCCTCATAACGAAACAGCGGTGATGATTACTACGGTTTTAGTCACAGTTTTATCTCATAATTTAGCCATTGGTGTTGTGATTGGTTTTACTTTAAGTACTATTTTCTTCTCTCGTAAAATTGCCAAAATGGTTTATGTTGACAAACAAGAAAGTGAAGATGGTAGTAAATGTACTTATAGTGTATCTGGTCAATTATTTTTTGCCTCTGTCGATGATTTTCTCGCTATTTTTGATTTCCAAGCAGGATATGATTCTGTTGTAATTGATCTTACCCATTCTCATCTTTGGGATCAAGGTGCTGTTATGGCGATCGATAAAATTGTTTTAAAATACCGTAAAAGAGGTGTAGAAGTTGAGTTACTTGGCTTAAATGAAGCTAGTGCTACTTTGATTGATTGATTAGCAATACACAATCAACCTAATGCTTTAGAAAGTCTTGCTGATCATTAATTATCTCACTCGCCTTATTGTTGATAATAAGCTCTGATTTTGTAGTGACTTCTTAGTCATAGAATCGTTTAATTAAGTATTCTATGATTAGCGATTAATTTTAATTTATCAAATTAAAAAAATTCCTTCCTAACTATTTTTCTGTTTGCTATCTTACTTAAAACTATAACCCGATCGACATTAAAACAATATTTATCTGGCTCTTTATTCTTAATAAAAATAAGCACGAGTCCCCCGCCCTGAACCACACGGCTCAAAACGGGGAAACTCTTCAATCTTATTAAGATTATAGCATAAAAAATTACTTATGACCAGTTTATAAAAAATAAATTTGCAATTTATATATAATAAAATTTAAGCTGATAATCTCAATTAAAAAGAATAACTAAGTTAGACATTATGCAAAAAACAATCGTAGTTATTAGATTATGTCAAGTATTTAATAATTGTTATTTGAATCACAATTTAAGATAACATTTAATTCTTTGATAAACTTCTGAATATATTGTGGATAAAAAATTAAACTATGAGGAATTTTAATCGTAATACTTTTTATTGGATTCTCACTAATTGATTGTAATTTATCTTGTTTTTTGTTACTCCACTCTTGAGAAAGAAAAGAAATTATTTTACCATTATATTTCTGCGGATTATATTTTTCTGCTTGTCGGAAATAAGCTAGATAAAGTTTTTCATCTAAAGTTATTTTTTCTTTTAATTTACTATCTTTAGTTATATTTTTTGATTGCTTATCCTTGAATATTTTTTGATTAAATAAAGAATTTAATTTAGTTTTAAGATAAGGTATTCTAAAATTATAGATTAATTTAAATCGATCGCTTAATTTTAGTTTTTCTTTTTGAAATAAAACATCAATCAAGATTAGCGAATCAACTTTTTTTCCCATTTGTTGCAATTGTTGAGCAATCTCTAAAGCTAAAGCACCATCTTGACAAAAAGTAATTAATTTATAACTACCAGTAGGTTGAAACTCTAATAAATCTTCAATTAAATATTGAGCAAAATCTACCATAGTTAATTGCTCAAATGATTTATTGATTCTAGTAGTTACACCAAAAATATTTAAACCAAATAAAGGTTGTTGAGATTCTACATACTGACAAATATTATAAGCAACAGTAGTCGAATTTATAAAATATAAAGGTATTTTTTTTCCATCGCTTTTTATTTTGATAAGACTACTTTTTTGATTATTCTCTTTCTGGTTTTTCTGCTCGATTTGGTTTTGAATATATTGACTAAGTAGATAAATTGTTGGATATTTAAAAATACTCTCAATTAATAAATTAACACTAAATTTACTATTAATTATACTCACTAATTGTGAAGCTAAAAGCGATGTGCCGCCTAAATCAAAAAAGTTTTCTTGGATACCGATATTTTTAAGACTAAATAAATTTGACCATAATATTTGTAATTCTTTCTCAATCGTATTTTCGGCTTTAATATATTTTTCTTTTCTTTCTTTTTTAGTTTTATTTTTAATTTGATTGATAATATTATCGAATTTACCCTCTTGGAAAAAACTAACTAATTGTTTTCTTTTTATTTTTCCTGAAGCTGTACGAGGAATCGAGTTTTTGTTAATAGGAATAATATAAGAAGGATTAATATTTAATTTTTTGACGATTGTCATTTTTATGTGTTTAATAAAATTAATTAAAGTCGAATCAATAAGAAATGAGTAAGGAGTAAGGAGTAAGGAGTAAGGAGTAATAAGTAAGTTATTCCTACTCTTTATCATAGATTAAATAAGTACAATATAGAATCTCCTTACACGCCTTTAATGAAAGGTTTATCTCGTAAATTTTGGTATAAAAACCAGTTACTTTATACTCAACTCGATCGTCTTTTAAGTTTAACCGATCGTCAAAATATATCTCTATTTGCGATTAGAGGTACAGCTATTAATTTAGCTTACTATCCAGATTTAGTGTTACGTCCAGTAGAAGAAATAGATTTATCACTTAATTATGAAAAGATAGATTATTTTAAAGAACTTTTATTAAGTAATAACTGGCAAGAAATATCACCAACTTATGTTAATAATATTTTACGTTTTCTACATCGAAAAACATCTGTCAAACTAGATATATACCAATACTTATTACAAAATAATCTAGAATCAGAAAATCATTATCAAGATTTAGAACTAGAAAAAAAATTAATAAGTAATCTAAAAACTATTAAATTTAAAAATCATAAAATAAAGATACTTACTCCAGAAGATCAGTTGTTACAAGTATTGATACAAGGACAGAATCCTCAATTTGTTTCTCCTTATCGTTGGATTATGGATGCTATTCAAATTATTACCTCTACCTCACAATTTGATTGGTTATATTTCCAAAAAATTCAACAACAAGTAAAACAAGAAAATAGTATTTCGTCTATGTTAGAATATCTCAAAAATACTTTTAAAATTAATATTTTATAGCTTATTTTGTTATTATAATTAATTTGTTTGGTTAGAAAATAAAACTGATAAATTGTAAGCGTTTATAGAAAGTAACAAAAAAGGGTTATAGTCATTTCAATTTAGAATGAGATACTAGTATTCACCGAAAAATTTGAGTACTAAACCCGACGAGCAATTATCATTGCAAGGCTAACAAAATCCGTTTAATAAATTAAACTAGTATTTTAAATCACAAATTATCTCATTTTTATTTGAAACAACTACCAATATCTGAAACTAATAGATAAAATATTGTTCTATACTGAAGGGATTAAATTACGATCGATACCGAGGTTTGAAGCCTCTTCAAACTCTTTTTTAGCTTGTTCTTCTCTCCCTATTTGTTTGAGAATTAAACCCGCCCACAATCGCAAATAAGGGTCGTGGGGATAGGTATTACGATACTGAAAAATTCCACCTTCTGCAAAGGTACAAACATTAGATGCTTGGGCAATAGTTTGATGAGCGATCGTAATATTATTCCCTTTGAGGCTTTCCCAGAAAGCTTTTCCCTTATCTCCAAAAGAAGAAGCAAACCCTTCACTAGGCGTATTGATACTATCTTCTAAGCCTCGATAATCATTTTTTGCTTGACTCATTAACTTTTGATACACATCCACTGTAATTTGGGCGGTTTTCTCAGGTTGAAAGTTTTCTTGAGCGTATTTTTGAGCTTGTTTACCCAATTTTATTCTCAAAGAAGGATTATCGTATAAGAGTTCGATTGCTTCAGTATATTCTGCTTCACTATTGACTAATAAACCAGTTTCTTGATCTTTAACCAAACTATTCATCCCACCATAATCGAATACAACAGGAGGAATTTGGGCATACATAGCCTCTTGCAAAGCCTGTTCGGATGTGGCATAGTTATCAGAAGAAAGAGGATAGCCAAAGACATCGATTATTTCTAATACTTCTTTAATTTTATCAACGTAACTACAAATTCAAAATTTTGAGTAACATTTAATTTATCAGCTTGTTGTTTTAAGTCTTTGTCGTTGCCACCACAAATGATAAACTTAGTATCCTGACGATCGACTTTACTACTCATCTGCACAAACTGAGGATGAATCTTGGTAAAATTAGCAGTACCAATATAACCCACATTAAAACCATCGTGAGGTTGAAAAGTGATATCTTTAAGGCGAGTAAAATCAGCAGGTGAAAGAGCAAAACTAACTTGATTATCTTTATTGGCTAATTTATCGAAACATGGAAGAGAAAGACTTGCAGGAGAAGAAACTAGACAATAGTCACTACATTTTATTAATTCTTTGGTAATTACTTGAGGTGCATAATAGCCTAAAATTTTAAACCAGAATAGTAACCGCATCGGTGGTAAATTCGATCTTAAACTCGTACATTAAAGGATTATTCCAAAAATGGATTTGTACTATATCTGCTTTTTCAATTTCTTTTTTAGTAGTATCTAAATTTTCTGTCTTAATTATATTAATCCCTGCTTTTTTTACTCTTAAAGCGACAAAAGGATGAACATTTTTATCTAAACTAATAATACTATGAGTGATTGTTGGATTGATTCTTTTTAAAGATTGAATAATTACTAGTAAGGTACGAGTTGGTCCTGCATTTGATAACCTAGGAATTATATGAAGTATTTTAAGCATTTAAAATCAAAACTATCTTTATTTTTATGACGAATAAACCGAACTTGTTTATTATAGGTGCGATGAAATCAGGAACAACATCGCTACATAATTATTTAAGTTCACATCCAGAGATATTCATGTCTGAGGTTAAAGAGCCAGATTTTTCTCTACTTCTCGTAATTTAGGACTAACCGAACAAGAGTATTTAGAGCTTTTTCAAGAAGCAAGTAGTGAATTGTATATTGGTGAATCTAGTTCTAGTTATTCAAGAATGCTTTTTAAAAAAAATGTAGCACAAAGAATATATGATTACTCACCTGAAGCTAAGATTATTTACATCATACGCAATCCTTTAGAAAGAATGATAAGCCAATACAAACATTTGGTTAAAAAACACTATGAAGTAAGATCTTTGATTAATACGATCGCCGATTCGATATGATACTACATTAAACAGTAGCTATTACGCTTACCAACTCAAACCATATGTTCAATTATTCGGAATACAATCAGTTTATATTGATACTTTAGAAGCCTTAACGACTTCACCAGAACAATTTTTTCAACGTTTATTTTCTTGGCTGGGAGTCGATTGTTCTTTTATTCCTCCCAATTTTAAAAAAAATTATCTTCCTAGTAGCTATCAAACAATGAAAATAATTGACACAACTCATTGGATAGGGTGGTTAGTACAAAAAATTGCCCGTAGAAAAAGTTTTAAGCGAGGGTTTGATTGGTTTCCTTCTCAACAAATGACAGCGATAGTACCAAAAAAAGTTATCGATTTTCAATCCGAAAAGTTTTTACTTGATGTGGAGTTACTAGAGACTACTTTAGCAGATACTTTTACCAATTGGACAAATGAGTTAGAACAATTAACCCACAAGTCTTTTGCTAATCATTGGTCTATTAAACAAAAATCTCAATCAAGCGAAATTTCTTCAGATTTGAAAGAAAAACTAGCTATCAAACTCCGACAATCTTCAATGTAGATAATAATCATTTATCCGCCATCAAGAAGTATCAATAGTTAGTTAACTTTTCATATATTTATGTAATACTCGCATCACTTCTTGACGATTTACTTGACTACGAGTAGAAAGACTGTTGTCTCGGATTCTTTTATAAAGTAAAACATTAGGTAAGGCAAAAGTAGGTATATTTTGTTTTTGTACTTTGACAAACCATTCTAAATCTCCTGCTATTTTATATTCAGTGGCAAACATTCCTACTCGATTGAATAATTCTTTTCTTGCCATTAAAATACCGGGAGTACGCGCCCATTTCGCTTCTTTTAACACATTTTCTTGGTATCCTTGTCTCAAATTCTCGTCATCTTGAGTAGTAAATAGTTGTAAGTTAGCACTGACATATTGAATCTCAGGATTGTTAATTAATATTTGTGCTTGTAACTCAACTTTATCACTACTCCAACGATTGTCACTATCTAAAAAAGAAAGAAACTCACCCTTAGTATTTTCGATACCTAAATTTCTAGCATTAGATAAACCAAGAGTATCCTGATAAACATATTTAATTTGTGGATAAGACTTAGCAATAGTGGCTGTATTATCGCTTGATTGCCCGTCAACTAAAATGATTTCTAAATTAGGATAAGTTTGAGCTATGATGCTATCGATTGCTTCTACTAAATATTTTTCGCTATTTCTAGCAACGACAATAACACTAACAAGAGGTACATTAGGCATAATTTAAAAAATAAAGAATAATTTAAGTAATCTAAATACAAGAATTAGATCTAATTTTTTCTATCTATGAAGTATATAATTAACAAAAATATATTTTTCTTTACTTTATAACGTTTGTGAATCATTTATCCAAAGAATCTGGTGTGAGTGTCAATTGTCAATTATTTTGTTGTTGTTCAATTAATTCAAACAAAGCCTGAAAATTTCCCTCGCCAAACCCTTGAGATTGTTTTCTTCTTTCAATCAATTCAAAAAAGAAAGTCGGTTGATTGAATATTGGTTGGGTAAAAATTTGCATTAATAAAGCAGTCGAATTTTGTGGCTCAAAATCAATTAATATTTTTTGTTGACGGATTTGCTCCCATTCATCGGTTGTTAAAACAGGATATATTCCTTCTTTACCATGTTTTTTTAACTGAGTATAATAAGCATCAGACATATTTAAAAAATCTAAACCTCGATCGTGCATTTGGCTAACTATCTGTATAATATTATTAGTTTTCAACGCTAAATGTTGAACTCCTGAACCACCGTTAGCGTCTAAAAAAGTCTGTATTTGTGAATTTGGGCTAGTCGGTTCATTAATATTAAAATAAAAATTATTATCTGAAGAGATTAAGGCTTTACTTGACAAACTTGATTTATCAGTTTTAATCTTAAACTTTTGCCATGTTTGAAAATCAAAAGTATTTTGATAAAATTTTACGGCTTCATTTAACTTACCTTTGTCAACATTTAAAACAACATGATCAATTTCTGTTATTATCGCTAAATTCGATTGTATCAAACTAGATGATAAAGATGTTAATAAATTGTCTTCTTCTACTATTAATTTACCAGTAATATTTTGTTCTAATCGTGATAACAAATGAGAATAAGAAACAGTAGTATTATTTTCAATTAAAGTATGTTCTAGACTATTCCATCCTTTTACCTTAGCGATTGTTAATTTTCCTTCAGGAAAGGAATGTGTTTGAGGAGTATAGAGAATATTACTGCTATCAATATTTGATAACTTGTGAAGAATACGATCGATATTTTTTACCTGAAAAGCGACATTAACAATCCCTGAAGTAAATTTGTTCAGATAATCATAAACTGGACTAGTACGATTTAAAGCAGAAGAAATCAAAAAGAAAACTTGCTGATTACAAGTCACAATTTCTGTCTGGGTATGCTCATTCACAATTTGATTGAAAAATTGAAACCCCATTTTTTTCATGAGCCAATTACGAGTCTCAATGGCATCTTCAACATAGAAATGAATATGATCTATTAACATCTTTAAATTAATAACTGATAGCAAACACCACGCTAATCAAACAATAGATAAAATAATTTATAATTACCTCCATTTAAAATTATGGGATGAAAATTTATATTTTAATTATTCTTTTTTTCTTGATAAATCAATACATAAATAGATATGCAAATAATGAGTAAATTACTAATTATTAATTATTAATTATTAATTGTTAATTGTTAATTACCTATTTACTAGCACAAACCACTCCATATCTAATTAGCCCTCTTTCGTAACCACTACGCATTAAAGGCACAGCCATAGCACCGACAATTGTTTCCCAACCTGCTTGAAATAGCCCAATAATTGCTTGAGGATTGAGTGCTGAATCAATGACAGTATCCCAAAAAGGAGCAACAGCGATCGACCAATCATCTGCTTTAATATTCTTAAAACCACAATTAGTAACAATTTGTTCGTATTCAGGAATTGATATTACATAAGGAAGATAATACATATCGTAAATCATCTTTAAATGACCTTTTTCATCCTCGGTTAACTCCCCCGCTGAAGAAGTCGTCGATCGATGACACCAAGTTGCTAAAATCAATTTACCGCCGGGTTTTAGTACACGATAACATTCAGCTAAAAATTTAGTTTTATCTGGCATATGTTCGCCACTTTCCAAACTCCATACTAAATCAAAACTATTATCTTCAAAAGGCATTTCTAAGGCGTTAGCTTTAAGAAAATGAGCTTTATCAGTTAAATTTGCTTCCATTGCCCTTTCTGTGGCTCTAGATACCTGAAATGGGGACAAACTAATCCCAATACCATTAGCATTAAATTTATTAGATAAATACAAAGTACTACCACCGATACCACAACCGGCATCTAAAAAATTATCAACGTTATCAAGTTGGGCGTAGGCTAATAACTCTTCGATGAGATTAATTTGAGCTTGACGGCGATTTAGCTTATAATTTCCATTTTTACCGTAGTAACCATGGTGCATATGCTCACCCCAAGTTTCTTCCCATAACTGGCTGGAGTTGTCGTAAAAATTACCGATTTGTTCGTATAGTTTGTTAGTCATATTTTAGTAATAGCACAAAATAACTAAACCTCGCATCACTCTATTTAAAGATTAAAGAATCCAAAAAATGGTTTAATATTTATTAATATAACTAAATATTTCTTGATGTAGGGTCAAAACGATCGTTTTAAAAATAATCTGAGTAATCGGGAAAAGAGTAGATGTTTTTTGGAGAAGATAGCAAAGACAAAATAATTAGTCAGGTAGTAACAACTGCTATTAATACTTTATTTAAACAGACACAGAAATTAGAAGCACGAGTTGAAGCACAACCTTGGGTTAAACTTCTGCAAGGGAGTATTGATAGTTTCGATCTCATTGGCGATCGATGTTTGATGTACAATGGTTTGTGTATCGAACATATGCAATTATCTTTTCAAGCAGTATCGATCGATTTTGGTGGTATTTTTCAAGGGCAAGTAAAACTCAGACATCCGATTGAAGGTACGATGAGAGCTATATTTACTGAAAATGATTTGACTACAGGTTTCAATACGTCTTTTATTAATCGACAACTAAAAAAAATTAACGACGAAAATACTCATTTAGACTTTAAGAATATCAAACTTTTGATCAATGACGATCGATCTTTAAATATTAAAATATCTGTCATTGATGAGCAAAAAAACGTAGAAGTAGATTTAGCTTTTAACACTCATTTAGACTTAGAAGAGAGGAAGAAAATTCAATTTGTAAATGTTAGTTATCCTGAAACTCAACCAGCTCAAAAACTAACTAAAGTGATTATTAATCATGTTAATAAGTTGCTTGATTTAGATATAATTGCTTTAGATGGAACTCAATTAAGAGTAGATAGTGTTAATATTATTGATCGAAAAATTATTTTTGATGGTGTGACTAGTATCTATCGTTTTCCTGAAAAAAGAAACCTCTGAAAGGAGCGATAATCGATCGTCAAATTAAATCGTCAACTTAGAAGTAGTATTAATGACCAACAATTAGTAGATATGCTTTTATCTCTACATGAAGATAATCTATTATCGATTAAACATGACTATAAGCAAGTTAAAGACAGTCAAATTATTTGCTCTTTAGGTTTGTTTACAGATAGTTAAATTTTGATTAGTTTAGAGTTTAAGTTGTTGATAACAAAAAAGAATAATCGACAATCGGTTGATAATCTTCTTCATTTAAAAAATTCTCATCCCAAGGTGCAGTTAAATTACATAATAAACGAAGCTGAATTGGCGTAGGGGCAGGATTAATTTTTTCGACACAAACACGCACTGATTGAGAATTAACTGCTAAAAGTTTAACAATATTTTTGGTTAAATATCGGGGAATATATCCTAAATTATGATTTTCTTTTGTTTTTAGTAATAAAGCATTAGAATCGTACTGATTTTGACAATCTTTAGTGACGAATAACTGGATGTTTGTTTCTAAATTACTAATATAATCTTGAGCTGATGTTGGCATATAGCGTAAACCATGAGCAAAAAAATGAATTTTCAAAAAACCATTATTATTTTCAGGTTCAGGGAAAACTTGAAATGTATCCGTCACTTTTCGTCCTTCACTACGAGCTAAAATATCCATAAAATTAGGATTGCTTTGAGAAAAATTAAGCCATTCAATATACTGAGGATAATCTGGACGAGAAGAAGGCATTAAGCGATTTTTAAACAAAGGAAAAATGTTTTTAGATTGATAAACACGATCGATTTTAGGAAAAGAATGTAAAAGATAAAAATTTGATTCCAGTTGAGCTTTTTTGACACCTTTTGTGTAGGTAAAATAATAATATTCACCATCACTGGTTAACATCCCAATTGGAAAATAATCATAAGTTTCTGGATTTTGCCACGTTAAAAATAATTTTTTGATACTCATAAATCATTACCAAAGTCTAATAGTTTATTTTTATTTATTTTTAATATTTCTTGTGAAAAATCAATAGCAATTGAAGAGATAAAATTATTAGGAATACGTTGCCACAAATTTGAAATATCATCATCAGATATTTGTGCCAAATTATTGAGCCATATTTTTGCTGAGTGGGGATATTTTTTAGCGGTATAATCAAAAGCAGACAATGTTTTAAATGGTTTTTTGTCTCCAACTTTATTATATAAGCAAGATAAGCACTTATTTGTGTATGCTTCGACAGAATAACCTTTATCTTTAGTTTGCAATCTGTCTTTTCTTTTTCGATCGGATTCATTTCGTCCTAAACTAGAACCATGATCGTAAGTTGGTGCTAAATAATCTTTTCCATCTAAATTAATAAAAGCCCAATTTTCGTGATGTCTGTCACTGTTACCAATCCAAGCATCTAAAAGTAAATAACCAATAAATACATCAATCGCTGTTTTGATACCGTCTAATGGTTGCCAGTCAATTGGTAAATTCACCGATGAATTTTGAAACGAAGTGAAGATATTATCTAAAGTGTGATTAGAAGGATTATTGATATTCTGAGGATAATTAGGAAATTGTGATGCTAAAATTTCATTTCCTGTTACCAAACGAGCTTTTTTGGGTAAAAAAGATTTAGATAAAACACCTTTTTGATTATCATAAATTGCTAATTCATATTCAGCCGATGGTAATCCGATTAATTTGCATAATTCCGCCGTAATTTTTTCTGCCCAATCTTCACCTGTATTTTTTCTGGCTTTTTTATAAAGACATAAACCAAATTCTGAATGATGAAACCAAAATTTTTCTTTCGTTCCCATATATTCCGTATTTTCGGGGGCGTTTAAGGGAATTTCGATGATAGGAAATAGACTACTCACACTGTATCTATATTTTGTTAGCTAACTATCATATTCTATTACTAAATTAGCTAAAATAGACAAAATATGAATTAAAAAACGATGAAAAGTTTAACTGCTTCTGAAGCCAAAAATCGATTTGGGATGCTATTAGATTGGGCAAGGCAAGAGCCAGTCATTATTGAAAAACAAGGGCGAAAGGTTGCCATCATGCTATCAGTAGAAGAATATCAACGCTTATCTAATTCTCAAAATCGATCGGCTAATATAGACGATAAAGACTTAACTATTCAAGAAAGATTAGCTATTTTAAACCTCCCTTTAGAAGAAAGAGCTGAAATTTTAAGAGAAAGTGCCGAAAAAATGTTATCCCATTATCAAGAAAATCAGGAATGGCACGATTTAAGCGGAGGAGATTTGATTGACTACTAAAAAAATATTGCCAAAAAAAGGAGAGATTTGGTTAGTTAATTTAGAACCGACTTTAGGAGTAGAAATTAAAAAAATTCGTCCTGTGGTTGTGATTAATTCTGATGCTATCGGTAAGTTACCATTAAAATTAATTGCCCCTATTACCGATTGGAAAAACTACTTTAGTCAAAATCCTTGGCACGTTAAAATCATACCTAATTCAACTAATAAATTAACAAAAACTTCTGCTATAGATACTTTACAATTAAGAGGAGTAGATCTACAACGTTTTATCAAAAAAATAGGTTTTATCTCCACAGAGGAAATGCAAAAGATAACTATTTCAATTATGATTATTATTAGTTAATTTTTATCTAAGACTCTTTTATTGAATAAATTTTTAGATAGCGTTTAAGTAGTAACGCAAAATGACTTACTCTAAAAATGATGTTGTTTTAGTTAGTTATCTTTTTTTGAATTTATCGAAAAATAACCTTTGCACGAGTGCACGAGTGCCCCTTGCCCCTTGCCGCACCACACAATGATAATTAAACTATATTAAGGTGCGATCGATGTATTTCTAAACTGTCAAAAACCTTATTCAAAAGTAACTTCAATCTATTTCGGTTTCTATTTTGTCATCAATATTAATCAACGACTATATTTAATTAACTATCGATTGTCCTTGATTTAGGTAATGATTATTTTCTAATCACTAATATTTTTTATAATTTCGATCGATTGAAAGTATTACTTTTTGGTTGATAAACATAGTTGAAATACCTCTAAAATGGTCTATTTTCGTTCTCAAAATCAAAATGTGGTGCGGTAAGCCCCTTGCCCTTTGCTATATAATTAAGATAAATCTGTACTTAGAATAAACTTAGTCAATAATTCACGATTGACAACTAACTATTAATTTAATCTCAACTAACAACTAACTTTTATATGACGATCGCAATTGATTTTGGTACTAGCAATACAGTAATTACCCGTATCAACCCCACAACTAAAGAAGCGGAAATTGTCAAGTTACCAGCAATTGCCCAACGTAATCCGCAAATGCCTCCTGTCATACCGAGCTTATTATACGTACAATCGGCGAGTAAACCAGAAATTGTGATTGGGCAGACAGTAAGAGACAAAGGATTAGACGTTGCTGATGACGATCGTTTTTTCAATAATTTTAAACGTGGTATCGGTACGGATATTCAAGGATTTTTACCCGAAATAGACGGACAAAATATTAGTTTTGAGCAGATAGGAGAATGGTTTCTCTCACAAATAATTCCTCTTTTAGGTGAAGAAAAAGATTCTTTAATTTTGACTGTGCCTGTAGATAGTTTTGAAAGTTATCGTTATTGGTTAAATTCTGTTTGCCAAAAATGGGATATTCCCCAAATTAGAATAATTGATGAGCCGACGGCGGCGGCATTAGGTTATGGTACACAAGAAGATAAACATATTTTAGTAGTTGATTTTGGTGGCGGTACGATCGATTTTTCGTTAGTAGAATTAGATATGGGTAAATCACAAACCGCTCAAGGATTTATCTTGAAATGGGGAGACAAATTATTCGGCAAAAATTCAGCTCAAAAACCTAAAGTCAGCGAAAGTAATGGGTAAAGCAGGTGCGAATCTAGGTGGGAGCGATTTAGACAACTGGATATTAGAATATTTTCATACTCAACAAGATGTCGTCAAATCAACTTTAACCACTCGTCTGTGTGAAAGGGTAAAAATAAAACTTTCAAGTGAAGAAAAAGCTCAAGAAGTATTTTTTGATGACATTAATTTAGATACCTATGATTTACAGTTAGATAGAGATACATTCGAGCAAATTTTAACTGATAATCAATTTTTTGAGCAATTAGACTCGTTGATGAATAATGTCTTACAACAAGGGCAAGGTAATGGAGTTAATCCTAATTTTATTGATGCCGTATTGCTTGTTGGTGGTGGTGGGCAAATTCCTGCGGTAAAGTCATGGCTAAATAATTATTTTCCTGAATCAAAAATTAAAAGCGATCGACCTTTTGAAGCAATTGCCATGGGTGCTTTAAAATTAGAACAAGGTTTGGAAGTCAAAGATTTTCTTTATCATAGTTACGGTATTCGTTATTGGAATCGTCGAGAAAATCGTCACGATTGGCATACGATTATTCCCCCTGGGCAACCATACCCAATGAATCAACCACGAGAATTGATTTTAGGTGCTTCTGCTGATAATCAACCTAGTATTGAATTAGTATGGGTGAATTAGGAGAAGACAATATTAGTACAGAAGTATATTTTGATGGCGATCGTTTAATTACTCGTAGTATAGAGCTTGGGGCAAATAAAGTACAAGTTTTGAATGATTCTGAGACCGGTAAAACGATTGCCAATTTGAATCCTTTGGGCGTACCCGGAAACGATCGAATTAAGGTATCGTTTAAGGTAGATAGCGATCGATATTTAAAAATTACAGTCGAAGATATGTTAATTAATGAAACTTTATTAAATAATGCGATCGTTGCCCAATTGAGTTAAGAGTTAAGAGTATAATAATTGCCTTGGGTATAAATTACAAGGCTAATAAATACCGTTCAATAAATTGAACTCAAAAAGTGAATTTTAAAAACAGATAAATTTTTGTATATTGTTTTAGTTTAAACTTCGACTTTTGCGAATGAATACTATACTTAAAATCAAGAATATATTCTTCAATCAAAAAAGGCGAACCCAACATTTATAGTTAGACTCACCCTTTTATTTAACTATTTAAAAGTAATTACCTTAGAAATTCTTACCAATACTAATAAATTAGAATTTGAATACAGTACGAATCACACCAACAATAATCGTGTCTCTATCTTCATTTTCAGGATTGAAAATAGCGTAAACACCGGGAGTGATTGAAATATTATCGGTAATCGGATATCTATATTGACCTTCGATGATAAAGTTACGTTCTGGATCATCTGCAACACCATTACCATCAACTTCACCAGTCAAGAAAGGCGCTTGCCCAACAATAACAGTTGCCACTGAGCCTTCTTTAAGTAAATCTAAGAAACGAAACATTAGCACTCCAACTGAGTAATTCAGCATCGTCATCACCATTAATATTTTCTTGAGCTTCAGCAAAGGAATAACCAAACCAGCCTCCAACATGAAGTCTAGATGCAACTTTCCAACTAGCTTGAACACCAAAATTATCTGTAGTAGTAGGTACACTATTACCAAAAGGTCTTCTCGATTCACCACTAGTTAGACTACCACTAACATTGACATCGCCAGGGGTGAAATAGCTACGCATATAAGATAAACCTAGATCGATCGTGTCTGTAGGGCTAATACCTAATTGTACACCCGCACTGTATGTACCATCAAACAAACCATTACCATCGTTAGGATTGTTTGCATTACCTGCCAAATAACTAGCAGTAATATTAAAAGTATCATTAAAATCAAATTTAAGACCACCACCGGCACCGGCTACACTACGGTAAATGAAGGGGTTATAACGACCAAAACGAGACAAAGCACCTGTACCGCTACTTTGGGTGTAAGGGCTAAAGGTTTCGTAAATATCTTGAGGAGGTAAAATTGTACCTACCCAAACAGTAGTGTTGTCACCTACACTTGTTCTGTAATAAAGTCGATCGAGTTCGACATCATTTCCGCTTAACCCTGTAAACTGTAAAAAGTTTAAACGAGCCATATTTGTGCCTAATGGATCTTGGATTTCGGCAATATTACCTGCGGCTAAACGAGTTCTTAATCTGTCATTACCTGTAAAACTAGTATCTAAAGTTAAACGGACACGATCGCTTAAAGTTGTTTGAGCATCATCTTGATCATCTGACCATCCTGCGGCTACAGCGAGAATAACTTCACCTGACAATTTAGTAGTTGTAGAGAATTGATTATCTTCTAAAAATGCAACTCTACCTTCTATATTGTCAACTCTTGCACCTAGGGCGGCTAATTCAGCTTCAAATTCGGTGATTAAGCGTTGTAGTTTAGCGACATCTTCTCTTAATACTGATTCGCTACCTGCGATTAAACGCTCCATCTGTTGCATACAAGCATTTAAACCGGCGGCAAATTCGTAACGACTTAAAGCTCGGTTTCCTCTGAAGGTACGATCGGGATAACCGACAATACAACCGTAACGCTCGACTAAACTTCTTAATGCTTCATAAGCCCAATCAGTAGGAGAAACGTCTCTAAGTTGAGAAACGCTTGTTACTTGATCCATTGATTGATTTTGATCATAACCTTGAATCTGCTCTAAGGTTAATTGATTATTCTCTGATTCGTTTGCTTTAACGGCTTCGATAACTAAACTATTACCAGCGATCGCTAAAGCGATCATCGCAGATGCCTTAATTGATTTTTTATTGACTAAATTAAACACTTTTTGTTTTCCTCACACAATTAATATAATAGTCATTTAATTACTTTTATCACAAATAGTAATTACTAGCAATAATTTCTCAAGTAACTAAGTAAATATTTTTACCTCATAGACATTATGATAAAGGGTTTAGGTTAAGATGTGTTTAATCTCCTTTAAAAAACTTATTTAAGCAAAAATTAATTTTGGACATCTAATTTTCTACTTGAGCTTAAATCCAGCTTTACTCGTTATCATAGCCAAACCATAATAGTAATTATAGTCAAAATATAATAGTAACTAATTACAGGTAAATATCCACAGAATAATCTTTTATTTCTTTGTTTTTATAATTTTGGTTATCGAGATTCAAAACCAATCAAAATTGATAAAAAGTATTGTATGTAACAGTTTCTCACAAAAAATCAACCAACTCAAACATTACTTATTAATAATGATTCTCAAGAAAGTTTTACTTTATCTACTTACTTGCTATCGCAATTATATTTCGCCACTTTTTCCTCCTAGTTGTCGATTTGAGCCAACTTGTTCTCAATATGCTTATGTTGCGATCGATCGTTTTGGTGTTATCACGGGTACTTATTTAGCTCTCAAAAGAATATTACGTTGTCATCCTTTTTGCCAAGGAGGATATGATCCTGTACCATCTACACTTATAGAAGCGATCGCTAAAAACAAACAACAGAGAAAAGAAAATACAGAAAAGGGAATCGATAATCAAAGTACTGGTGATTAATGACGAATACGATCGTGACTTAGATAGAATAAAAAATTATCAATCAAGATAAATAAAATTGTTAGTGTCTATGAATTAAGTTCATTTAAAAAGCGATGAATCAAACCAATTGTCAGTGCAGGGCGTTCTAAATGTGGAGTCAAACCAACTTCTTCTACTACCTCAAAACTTCTAATCGCTGAAGGATTCATTTGAGCTAAACGTTGACCAATTTCTGGGCTAGTAAATTGCGACTTTCTGCCCCAAATAATTGCCGTTGGTGTAATTAGTTGAGAAACATAATTAGCCAAATCAAAACACAAATCTCCCCTGACAAAAGCCAAAGCACTATATTCAGCATTTTCTCGTTGCGATGAAGCTAAATATGCCTTTACTATTTCAGGATAGACACGATCGGGACTAGCAAATTGTCTTTGTTCTAGAAAACTACGAATACCTGACTCATTAGCAATTCCTACTTTGTAAATAACATTATCAAGAACTGGAGTACTAACTAATTGAGCAAAAAAGCTACGAGTATAATCTTGATCAAAATCAGACAAACCAGCAGGAGTCGTCAAAATCAAAGATTTACATAACTCAGGGCGTAAAATTGCTACCCGAATCAGAAAAGCGGCAGTCAGAGATGATGCAATAATCGTAGTTGGTTCGTCAGTTACCGCATCTAAAAACTCAGTGATAGTATCAAGATAATCATCAATTTTATAACTACGTTGAGGATGAGCTGAATCGCCCCAACCAATTAAATCAGGAGCGATAATTTCATATTCTGTAGCAAAAGCAGGATATACTTGAGACCATTCATAAGCAGACGAGCCACCACCAAAGCCATGTAAAAAGATTAATTTTTCTTTAGTAGTTGGTAATGTATTGTTTACTACCCAAGGTGCTTGGTCATTTGTATAATAGACCATTTTCCCTAAACTAGTAGCTACAGAGTGCTGAGTAAAACCGATCGGCTGTATCATGATTCGAGTAATAAGTAAGGAGTAAGGAGTAAGGAGTAAGGAGTAATGAGTAAGGAGTTAATTATTTATTGTTCATTGTTTACCGTTGCTTGTTGCATAAACCATTGAGTAATTCGAGGAGCTATTTTATATAAATAAGTAGGAAAAACTCCTGTGCCGACAACAACTTCAGCTTGAGGATTTTTTACGGTTTTCCAAATTGCTTGAGCTACATCTTCTGGTTTACTAGCGATCGGGCTTTTGAGTAATTCACTCATTTGTTGTCTTGCTTGTTGAGCTTGTGATTCGGTTTCGCCTTTAAATACTGCTCTAGACATAAAATCGCTATTAGTCGCACTAGGATGTACTGCACAGACATTAATCCCTTTAGGCTCTAATTCAATTCTTAAGGTTTCGCTCATACCTGTAACGGCGTATTTGCTAGTACAATAAACGGTCATGTTAGGTAAAGGAATTTTACCGCCGATCGAGCCTACATTGACGATCGTACCTTTTTTCTTGGCTAAAAAATGGGGTAATAAAGTATGAATCGTATTGATATATCCCCACAAATTAACATTAATAACTCTTTGCCAATCGGCTAAATCTGTTTGAGAAATTGCCCCAGTCATACAAACACCTGCATTATTCACTAACACATCAATATGTTCGTAATACTCTAGTGCTTGATTTATTAATCTTTCTACTTGTTCTATTTCACTGACATCGGTAGGAATAGCTAATACTTTTCTACCCATTCCTTCAATTTGCTTGGCTAAGACTTCAAGGTTTTCAACGTTACGAGAAGCGATAACTAAGTCATAACCATTTTTGGCAAATAATAAAGCGGTTGCTTTCCCAATTCCTTGAGAAGCACCCGTAATTAATACTGTTGGAGTCATTTTATTTACTTATTTTGCATCCTATTTGAAGTCTTTTGTCAATAGTTTAATTTTCTTTTCTGACCAAAATAATCTCTTAATTAGCTATTGACATCTGTGTGCATACTAAAGAGTTTTTCTAAGGTTGCACCGATTACTCGATAATCAGTATCGTTTCTTAAATCGGTTAAAGCGGCTTTTGCTTTGGCATTGTCAAAATTAGCTAATGCTTTAGCTACTTCCATTCTCACTTCGGCAATATCATGAGTAGTTAAATCAAACAGAAAATCGATCGCTTTTTCTTCGTAAGTAGTGCCAGCCAATTTACCTAAACTATCAATGGAGACTAATTTAACGACTAAGTCATTACCAGTTAAACCCCAATTAGCAAGTTGAAATAAAATATCAGGAGAATTAATTTCACTCATCACAGCAAAGATACTTTGTCTTACTAACCAATGAGAATCGTTTTTGAATAATTTCAATAAGTGAGGAATTGCTTTGTCTCCATGTTTGGCTAGAGAATTAGCCGCTTCCGCCCTTACGTTATGATCATTATCATTTTCAATTAAATCTAATAAACTATCATAACCTTCATCAGTACGTTTGTATCCCTAACCCCATAGCTACAAAAGAACGAATTACAAATTCTTTATCATACATTTTTTGTTTGAGTAAAGGTACGACTACTTCTGGTTCGTAATCTTTTAACTCAACAATAGCTTTCATTCTGTTTTGAGGATTAGGGCTATTTAAGTATGTTTTGATTTGGGTTAGTTCCATGGTTTAAATCTCAGTAACTTTACATTTCTTAATTACAATTATAATTTGATTATAAGGTTAACTGTTATCGTGGTAGCACTATCAAATGGTATAGTTTTTACGCTTTTGAATAGCTATATTTTTCAAACCGATCGGGTATGGTTGACTTACTTTACACATTATTTCTTTTTACAACTCTATCTCTAGATAGAAAAATTGCTTATAAAAGTAACCAAGAATAAGAAAGTACTCCTAAAATCGCAATCCCCATCACGACTTCTTTTTGTTCGACGATCGAATAACGCAATGTTCGTAAGAAATAATTAATCGATGCTCTACGTTTTTGTCCAAGCTCTTTCATTAGATATTCTACTTGAGCATCAACTTCTTCAATTGTTACTTTACCTGCTTGATAATCACTTTCTAGTTTATCTAATTTTTGCCAGTATTCTTGAGTGGCTTCTAATAGATTCGGAATCATTATATTAATATTTGTTAAGGTCTAGTTTTTCTATTGTAAACAATTATTAAGTTTATGAGTGTAATTGTTCAAGTACGGTTACTACAAAATACCAATTAGAGAAAATAAATACTTGAGAATAAAGACTTGAGAGTTGAGTATTTGAAATAAGTTTAGTTAAAAAAATGTCAAATAGAGGATGATTTGATTACAATACAGATAACTAACAGTAAGTCAACTGGCTAATAGGATACAAATAACACCAAAACTTAAAGCTAGAATATTGACACCCAAAGTTAAGACGAACCTTAATTGATTTACCCCGCAGATAACATATGAATCAGTCAGCCAAAGCAAAACATTCTACTCGCAAATCGATCGCATCTTCGTTTTTAGTAACCTTAATCACAGGAGGTTTGCTACAAGGCGTTGTACCTTTTGAAGCTAAAGCCGAAATGGTGAATAACCCCAAAGCGGTAGTAGATGAAGTCTGGCAAATTGTGCATCAAGAATTTGTTGATGGTGGTTTTAATCAAGTTGATTGGAAAACCAAAAGAGAAGAACTTTTAACTCAAGATTATCGTGATAACAAAGAAGCCTATAAAGCGATTAATCAAGCTTTAAAAGAATTAGGTGATCCCTATACTCGTTTTTTAGCACCACAACAGTTTGAAGTTTTAACCAATCAAACCTCAGGGGAAGTTTCAGGCGTCGGCATACGGATTGCGATCGATCCACGCACTCAAGATTTAGTCATTATCGATACCATTAAAACATCTCCGGCGATGGAAGAAGGATTAAAAAGAGGCGATCGTATTGTCAGAATTGACGGCAAACCAACCGCATTGATGGATTTAGAACAAGCATCAGAAGCCTTAAAAGGAGAATTAGGAACAGATGTTCAGTTAGAAATAGGCAGACGTGGACAAAATGCTTTTTCAGTTAGTATTACTAGAGCTCAAATTGAAGTGCCTTCAGTTGAATACAATCTTAAAAAAGAAGGAAATTTGAATGTTGGGTACATCAAATTAGATGAATTTAGCTCTCATGCCGCCGAACAAATGTTTGAAGCGATCGAAGAATTAAACAAGCAACAAGCACAAGGTTTCATCTTAGATTTAAGAGGTAATCCGGGAGGTTTATTATTTGCTAGTGTCGATATTGCCAGAATGCTGATGAATCAAGGGGAAATTGTTGATATTGTCAACAGACAAGGTGGGCATCAAATGTTTAGTGCTAATAATTCAGCAATTACTGATTTACCTTTAGTTGTTTTAGTTGACAACAATTCAGCTAGTGCTAGTGAAATTTTGGCAGGTGCATTAAAAGAGAATCGCCGTGGTGTTATTGTGGGTACTAATACTTTTGGTAAAGGTACAGTACAATCAGTGCATTCTCTTTCTGATGGTTCGGGATTAGCCGTTACAATTTCTCGTTATTTTCCTCCTAGTGGTATCAATATTAGTAAAAAAGGTATCGTTCCTGATGTGTTTCATGGTTTAAGTAAGCGAGAAATCAGAATGTTAAGACAAAATCCTGATTTGATTGGTACTAGATCAGATAGTCAGTATTTGAAAGCTATTTCGGTTTTAAGAAACGAACAAGCTAATTATCTTCGTAATTTACAGCTAGTTAATTCAAAATTAGGTCAGTAATAAATTGACAACAATTGATTAATTCGTGAAAAAGGGCTTAGCGCGTGCTAAGCCTTTACGATTTTTTTGCAAATCCGACACAAATGAATAAATAAATAATTACTAATTCTTGTAGCTTCCTAAAAAATTAATTAAAGTTGGTGTCATTTCTGGAGAAAAATGCTCTTGCGGGTAATGTTTAGCTTCATCTAAAGCAAATAATTTTAATTCGGGATTAGTTTTAACTAAAGCTTCTACCGCTTCAAAATCTAACCAGGGATCATCTTTTCCCCAAATAATCAAACAAGGTTTTTGCCAATTTTTTAAGCCTGTTTCAATTTCAGTTGTTACTTGAGGTAGTTGTAGTTTTTTGATGATATTAACTAGCATTCTTCCTGAAGCTGAAGAAGAGGTAATTGGTTTACGATACAAAGCCAGATTATAATCAGAGATCACAAAACCTGTTCCTTTTTCTAAAGTTCGATCGACAATCAAAGGATCTTGTGTAATCATATCACCTAAAAAAGGAAAGCCACATTGAGCGATTTGCCAAGGCAGTTTTGCACCTTGATAAATAGGAGAATTAAGAATTATTAAATGATCAATTTTTTCAGAATTTTTTAAAGCATATTGAATTCCAACAGTAGCTAAAAAACCTTGGACAACTAAAGAAATTTTTTCAAGATTTAACTCTTCAATAAAACTACTAAAAGCTTCAATAAAACTATCAACAGTATAAGGAAAATCTTTTTTTTCTGGTTTGTCAGATAAACCCCAGCCTAACCAATCAGGAGCGATCGATCGATAACCATATTCAGCTAAGCTCGGCATAATTTCTGACCAACAATAACTTTGAGAAAATAAGCCATGTAATAAAACAACCGGAATCTTCTCGCTATTTTCTACAGGTTCAGTTTGACGATAAAACCAATCAAATTGACCAACTTTTATCTTTTCTTTTTGAATTTCCACAGAGATTAAAATACTAAATTTAATTATTAATCACAGCAGTATAACAAATTCAAGGTGATAATTATTATTTGTTACCTAAAAAACATAAACCTTCTTGATTATCAGGACAAAACTGACGAGAAACACAGATTATTATGTATGTATCATTCCTGTAAGTTTTTTTGAGTTTCAGCCGATAAAGATTCTTTTTGACTACACCAATTATCAAAACTAGTTGATGTATTTTGAGACAAAGCAACATTAATGGGAATAATTAATCAAATACTCAAGTTAACTATTTAAATTGATTTTTTAAACAATATTTTCATTCCTCAATTGAAATAAGCAAAATAAACTAATAATTCCTAGTACAATATATTATTATATTGACCAATCCAGAGCAAAAAAAAGCAAAAGTCAACTTATTTTTAGCGTTATTTAGTTGTTTCTCATTATTTTGACATGACATCCTCTTTAAAATCACCTACCACGGAAATTTATTATGCACCTAGTACAATCAAAAGAGGAGAAAAAGCTCTTATTTGTACCCATTTTAAATTAAACTTATTTACCAAGATGATCAATACAAGTGTTGATCTTAAAGATATTGCTTTATCTAGAGGAGTAGAAAGAGATTATACACATCAAAGTATTAGCGAAAATAAAGTAGAACAAGAATTAATGTGGTTAATCAGAGTTGGTATTTTGCGTCGAGAAGTAGATGGGCAAGGTATCACAGATAGTTTTCGTTTAACACCTTTAGGCAGAAAGATTGTTAATAATTGGCAAAAACAAACAGGTGAAATTCCTCAAGCAACAATTTTCGATCGTTTGGGTAATTTATGGAATAGGATTATAAATTGGCAGTGGGGATAAAAAAGATGAAAGCAATTATGGTAGTGGGTACAGCATCCCATGTTGGTAAATCATCATTAGTAACTGGTTTGTGTCGATTACTTTGGCGTCAGGGATGGGCAGTAACACCATTTAAAGGGCAAAATATGGCTTTAAATGCTTATGTTACACCAACAGCAGGGGAAATAGGTTACGCCCAAGCACTACAAGCATGGGGAGCGAAAACTGTACCGACAGTGGAAATGAATCCTATTTTGCTTAAGCCTCAAGGTGATATGACTTCTCAAGTAATCATCAAAGGAAGAGTTGTCGGTGTAACTAATGCTAAAGATTATTATCAAAATTATTTTCAGATTGGTTGGGAAGCTATTACTCAAAGCCTTGATACCTTAGCTAAGGAATTTGATTTAATTGTCTGTGAAGGTGCAGGTAGCCCAGTGGAAATTAATCTCAAGCATCGAGATTTAACTAATATGCGTGTTGCTAAATATCTTAATGCTAATACTATTTTAGTCGCTGATATTGAAAGAGGTGGTGTTTTTGCTCATATAGTTGGTACTTTAGAACTATTGGAGCCAGAAGAAAGAGCATTAGTTAAAGGTATAGTTATTAACAAATTTAGAGGTGATGTTTCTATTTTGACACCGGGGATTGAATGGTTAGAAGAATATACCAAAATACCGGTTTTAGGTGTCATTCCTTGGTTTGAATCGGCTTTACCTTCTGAAGATTCTTTGAGTTTACTCGATCGACCAACTAAAAAAAATAATTATGAATTAAAAATTAATATTATTAGATTACCTCGTATTTCTAATTTTACTGATTTTGATCCTCTTGAGAGCGAAGAAGGTGTATTTATTGAGTATCTTAAACCTGAGCAAAATTTAGGTTATCCTGATGCCATCATTTTACCCGGTACGAAAACAACGATTTCTGACTTGATGGTTTTACACGAAACAGGAATGCTTAAGCAAATACAAGATTATATCGAAGCAGGAGGTACTGTTTTAGGTATTTGTGGCGGTTTTCAAATGTTAGGTAATCAAATATTAGACCCCGATAACTTAGAAAGTACAGAAAATGCTGTTTGTGCAGGGCTAGATTTATTGCCGATACAAACTACTTTAAAACCTGAGAAAATTACTCGCATAAGACAAGTATCAGCTAATTTTCCTCATCAAGGATTACCGATAGATGGTTACGAAATTCATCAAGGATATACACAAGTGATACCTGCTTTGAGTAAACAAAGTAAAATCAACTTTTTTTATTTATTTGATGATCCTAGTTTAGGTTTAGTTGACCAAAATCAATCTGTTTGGGGTTGTTATTTACATGGTATTTTTGATAACGGTGCATGGCGACGATCGTGGTTAAATATATTAAGACAAAAACGGGGTTTACCTAAATTACCCACAGGAATCAATAATTATCGTGAGCAACGAGAAAGTCTTCTCGATTCAATTGCTGACTTATTAGAAGAAAATTTGGATTTAAGTAAAATACCTTCTCTTTTTTGAAGACAAAATGTTCGTAGCAACGATCGTATAGTTAAGATAATGGTATAAATGATAACTACGTCGTTACCATAGTTCGTTTAGATTAAAATTCAGGTAAAAGGAAAGTAGTTTAGATTGAGGCTATGGTTAATAAATATGATGTTTCGGCTCAAGACTTATACCAAAAAGTAACTTCTTTATTAAAGCAATTAGAACCCAAAAATGATCAAAAAGAGAAATTAACTAAAATATATCAACTTCTCATCAATGATAATCTAGAAGCCGAAAAACAAACTTCTTCTCCAATATCAATAGCTCAACAACCTCAAGTTGATGATCGATACCAGCATTTTGCATTGAAAACCAACTTTTTATTGGTACAAATATATGGAGAGGAGATAGCCTCAGATTTAAGTCAAAAAATTTATCAATTAGTCAGTAATAAATTTGCTCAATCAATGACAGTAGATTTAGATAAATGGAGTGAAGATGACGTACAGTTGATAACTTACGGTGATACTATTTGCTGTTCTACAGAAGAAAAACCACTGAATACCTTAGCTAATTTTTTGGCTAAATATTTACAACAAACTATTACAGGGGTACATATCTTACCGTTTAATCCTTATAGCTCTGATGATGGTTTTGCGGTGATCGATTATTTGACGGTTAACCCTAGTTTAGGTGATTGGGAGCAGATTAGAACGATCGCTTCAAAATACAAATTAATGATCGATTTAGTGATTAATCATGTTTCTAGCGAACATAAATGGTTTAAGCAATTTGTGGATAGAGAAAAACCCGGTTGTAATTATTTTATCGAAGTTGAACCATACATAGATTTATCTCAAGTAGTTCGCCCTCGTAGTATCCCTTTACTAACCTCTGTGGTTACTAAAACAGGAAAAAAACACGTTTGGACAACATTTAGTGCTGATCAAATTGATCTTAATTTTGCTAACCCAGATGTTTTACTCGAATATATCAAAATTATTATTTTCTATGTTGAATTAGGAATTAAATCTATTCGTCTAGATGGAATTGGTTTTTTATGGAAAGAAATTGGTACTACTTGTATCCATTTACCTCAAACTCATACAGTTATTCGTTTAATTCGAGAAATTGTCCAAATGCTCGATCCCAGTATTGCGATTATCACTGAGACAAATGTACCTAACTGGGAAAATTTAAGTTATTTTGGTAACCGTAATGAAGCTCATATAATCTATAACTTTAGTTTACCTCCTTTATTACTGAATGCTTTGATGCAAGGTAAATCAGATCATTTAAAAACATGGATGATGCGGATGCCACCTGCTCAAAAAGGTTGTGCTTATCTCAATTTTACGGCTTCTCATGATGGAATCGGTTTACTTCCGGCTAAAGGTTTGTTAAAAGAAGAAGAGTATCAAGCCTTGTTAGAAACCATGAAAAAATTTGGCGGTAAAATTAGTTATCGGCAAAAGTCTGATGGTAGTGATTCTCCTTACGAAATTAATATCGCTTGGTTTTCGGCAATGAAAGGCACTGTTAAAGGAGAAGATGAATGGCAAATTGAACGGTTTTTATGTTCACAGACAATCATGCTTGGTTTAGAAGGGATTCCTGCTTTTTATCTTCACAATTTGCTGGCAACAGATAATGATTTAGATAATGTTGCTAAAACTGGTCATAATCGAGCAATTAATCGTCACAAATGGGATTACGAACAACTTAGTACTTGTTTAAATGATTCTGCTTCTAATCAAAGTATAGTTTTGAATAAATTATCTGGTTTGATTAGATTACGTCGTCAGCAACCTGCTTTTCATCCTAATGCGACTCAATATACCTTGCATCCTTTAAATAGGGCTTTATTCGCTTTTTGGCGGCAAAGTATCGATCGAGAACAAAGTATTTTTTGTATTCACAATCTGAGTAATCAATGCCAAAATTTAATCCTCTCTCAACTAAATTTAATTGATTTAGATGGTTGGTTTGATCTTATTAGTAAAAAAACGATCGATAATATTCATTTTAAATATACTCTTAAACCTTATCAATGTCTTTGGATTACTAACTACATGAATTGATCAGTAATCTTAAAAAAAAGTACCTAGTTTTTACCAATTTGATTTAAAAAAATTAATCAGATAATATCTTCATTTATTTCTCTTTCTAACATCTATCAAAAGTTAGATATTTCTGCTTTCTAATTAAATTTTGTCAATTAAAAATATAACTAATTAAATTAGGAATAATTGCCTAGAAACAAGATTATCATTGATAAGTAGATAATCATAATAATTAAAAAACTTCTTGTCTATAGTAGTTTAAATGGATAATATTTTTTGAGTCTTTGATAATGTTATACTTTGTAAATAGTCTTTTTTTAATAACCCGACTTAAAAATTATCAAGTATAGCTATCCGAATAAATTGAGAATGTGCGAACCCTCAAATTAACTAACAGATCAATGATAATGATCTAAGTGGCATATTGATGTGTCATCGTCATCTATCTTTAGTAGGAGGGTAAAACATATTCAAATTTTTATTTTATTTTTCTTGTTTTGCCATTTTGAGATGATGTCGAGTATTTTTTCAATTAGTAGCACAATAAACGGTATTTTTTTAGCACTCATAAATATATAAGTAACGATTAAAAATGGATAAAACAGATATGGGATGGTCTTTGAATAAAAGAGATCCTGAAACAATTAAAAAATTGATGCCGATTTGGCAACTTCTTTATCGCTATTATTTTCAAGTACAAACCAGTGGCTGGGAAAATATTCCCTCAGGTCAAGTCTTACTAGTTGGTTCTCATAACGGTGGCTTAGCCGCTCCTGATACCATCATGATAATGTACGATTGGTTTCGTTGTTTTGGTACCGATCGTTTAATTTATGGTTTGATGCACCCTACTGCATGGACTCTTTATCATTACGTGGGAATTTTAGCAGGTAAAACAGGAGCGATAAGAGCTCATCCGAAAGTAGCAATGTCCGCAATCGAGAAAGGGGCAAGTGTTTTGGTTTATCCCGGTGGTGCGCAAGATGTATTTCGTCCTTATAATCAAAGAGATCAAATCAAATTTATGGGGAGAACAGGGTTTGTTAAATTGGCAATCCGTTACTCTTTACCGATCGTACCTTTGATTTCTAAAGGAGCTCATGAAACAATTTTTGTCATGGCTGACTTTTATGAGCAAGTAAAACAACTTCACGATCGAGGTTTGTTTCCATGGTTGTTTGATATAGATCCAGAAGTCTTTCCTCTTTATTTAGGTTTACCTTGGGGTATAGGAATTGGGCCATTACCAAATATTTCTTTACCCGGAAAAATAACAACTCGTGTCTGTCAACCAGTTAATTTTGAACGTTACGGTAATCGAGCTAGTAAAGATAAAAACTATGTAAACGAATGTTACAATTTAGTAGTTCGTCAGATGCAAAAAGAGTTGGATATTCTTTATGGTGAAAAATAACTTAAATAATTAATAATTGAAACGATTTTTTGGTGTTATTATTTCACTATTATATGTTAGCCTAGTTGTCTAAATTCTTAAATGAGGTCATAGATAGTTTGCCACGTTATTGGAAATTAGGGATAATATTTTGTTTACATTTGTTGATTAATGGTTGTAGTTTTGTTGATGTGCCGATAGGAAAAGCCGAAATAAAAAAACTAAAAGCACATCACGAGCAAACAATGAACCAATCAAATCAAGAACAAAGTTTACCCATAACTGCTCAGTTATTAATTAACGATCAAAATATAATTGATTTAGAAGTAGCCGTTACCCCAGAACAACAAGCACTTGGTTTGATGTATCGATCGTCCTTAGCTGAAAATCGAGGTATGTTATTTGATTTTAAAGAACCAATCATCGCTAGTTTTTGGATGAAAAATGTCTCTATTTCTTTAGATATGATTTTTGTAAGCAATGGTGTCGTTAATTCGATCGCTCATAATGTTCCTCCATGTACCGAAAACCCTTGTCCTGCTTATTATTCTGAAGGTTTTATCAATCAAGTAATTGAGCTTGCAGGAGGAAGAGCAGTTGAACTTGATATTCAACCAGGCGATCGTTTAGAAATTGTTTTTCTCGACAATAATAATAAAAATTAATTTTATTGTTCCGTTTTGTGAGTAATCATGTATAATCTACTGTTTAATACGAAAACAAAAATGTTTGACGATTAACAAAGATTTCTGAAGATTATAGATATTTGCTCAATAGATAGTAAATAATTACTATCTTAATTATAACTGGTATGATCACATCATTATTGATCATCAAAACAATATATTTAGTTTTAATAAATATATTATTAATTATAACTATTAATAAAAAAGCTAGTTTAAATTAAATACTTTTTTCAGATCAGTAAATAAAATTTACTTTTTATAATTTTTAAATCACTTTTATAATTTTTTTATTAGTAATATTAATAAGTACTACAAAAAATAAACAAAGTTAGCTATTTTAAATGCTCGCTAACGATAAATGATTTAGTAAATTAAGCTTAGTGAGGAATACTTAATCAAATAGTATTGATTTATCTTTCATCTAAAAAACCAAGGCTACAATAAAGTCTTGATGATATTGATTAGTTGGAATTACAATATCAAACTAAAGATAGATATTTTTTTCCTGAAAATAATTTACAACTATAAATATCGAATTTAAAACAACTCTAACTTCTGATGTTATTTCAAATTTCGCTCAGCTATTTCCTTGATAATCTATTAGTTTTCTAAAAAATTATGCCTACTATTACCTATACTCGTTTTATTGAATTCTTACAAGAAGAAATTGATTTACCAGCTAATTCGATCGCAATGGCACAACGTTCTGTTGAGCAAAATTTTAGTTTAATGCCGATGGCATTATGGCAATATGGATTAGTTACTTTAGAACAATTAGATAAAATCTACGAATGGTTAGAAAAAGTTTAAACAATCAACAATTGACAATTATCTTCATCGTTGAGTAATCAGGATTGAAATCTAGATTGTAGTTTTTCTTCTTTTTTCTGTTGCTATTTTTTTCAGTAAGCTAGTTAATTAATTGGTTACGTTTTACCTTTCAAGTATTAAATTTGGTATTTCGAGTTACTAATGCCTTTATTAATCTAATAGATTATTTTCAACTTTTCAATTTGATATTTAGTTGTTGAAACAAGATTATTAACTGCTATACCGATTATGTGAAGATAAAAAGCAAATTAGTCTGTTGCTTGATGATAATTATTAATTTTCTCGATTTAGACTTCCTCATAAAAGTAACATTGGTGTGTGTGAGCTTCAATCCAAATCAATGATTATAAAATATATTGTTAATCAGTTTGAAAGATAAAAATCTAGTCCTGAGTTGACGATAACTAAAATAAAAGCTTTTATTTTAGTTGCTGATTGAATCGAATTACGAATCGCTAATTTTGCTGTTAATTTTTATTAACAACTCAGTTATCGTTCATTATTTATAGCGATGAACGATCATCAAATTAATTGAATATGGCAGAAAATTAATAGGTTAAGACATTGTGGATTTTTGTCGTGTGCCTTACCCTTCAATTAAGGAAGACAGTTACCAAAAAATCAAGGGTAATTACGCCCCGAATCTCCCCCCTTACAAAGCAGGGCTGTTTTATGTCTTATTTTTGTAATTTCTACAACGCAAGAAATACCAGTAAATTTAGCCGTTTTTTTCTAATAGTAAAAAGACAATGTGATCAAATCACTCGATCGAGTATGTAGTAATAGCTTCTAGCTATTTTCTTCTTCCTTTGAATGAAACAGCCCTGCCCTTACAAAGGGCTTTTGACACCATAATGTTCACACTACACCTGCTAGTTGCTATATTTTTTATGTAACAGTGTATTAGCTTACAGCCAACATTAAATAAAAAAACTCCCCACGAATTTAGGGGAGCTTGAATAACGATCGTTTTTGTCTTGAGTAAAAGCAAAGTTAATCAACTATGCTGAAAGAGTACGACGCTTGAATACCATTTCGTAGGCTTCAATAAGATCACCTTCTTCCCAATTGTTAAATTTGTTAACACCAATACCGCACTCAAAACCTGAGGCAACTTCTTTAACATCATCTTTAACACGACGTAGAGAGTCCAAATTACCGCTGTAAACTTCTTTTCCTCTGCGTAATACTCTGATAAAGCGATTACGGACAACCTTACCTGATTGTACATAACAACCTGCCACAGCATTTTTACCCACAGCGAATACAGCTCTGACTTCGGCTTGACCGAGACTTTCTTCTATTTCTTCTGGGTCGAGTAAACCTTCCATCGCCCCTTCAATCTCATCAAGTAGTTTGTAAATCACGTTATATTCACGAATATCTACACCTTCTTGTTCGGCGGCTTGTCTTGAACCAGATGCTAGAGTTGTGTTAAAACCGATAATGACAGCACCACTAGCGGCGGCTAAATCGACATCTGTTTCAGTCACTTCACCCGCTCCTGCAAGTAGTACTCTTATTTGTACTTCATTTTGAGGTAGTTGCTTGAGTGAGCCTAAAATAGCTTCGACTGAACCTTGAACATCACCTTTAATAATCAAGTTAAGTTCTTTTAACTCTCCTTGTTCTGCTTGAGCTGAGAGTGTACTTAAGGTAACACGACGAGACGACATAGCTTGTTCTAATCTGGTGTCTCGTTTCACTTCAGTCCGACTTTGAGCGATCGTTTTAGCTTCTCTTTCATTGAGATAGACTTCAAATTCGTCACCGGCTAAAGGAGTATCACTTAAACCAAGTATTTCCACTGCAAAAGAAGGGCTAGCAACTTCTACTTTTTGGGCTTGATCATCAATCATCGCTCGAATACGACCTAAGACTGAACCTGCCACAATCATATCACCGACTCTTAATGTACCATTTTGAACGAGTAAAGTCGCTACTGGACCTCTGGTACGATCTAAGTGAGCTTCAATAACAGTACCTTTAGCAGTACGATTAGGATTCGCCGATAATTCTTCTACTTCAGAAACAATAACAATCATTTCGAGTAAAGTACGGATATTGTCTCCTGTTAAAGCACTAACTGGAACCATAACTGTATCACCACCCCAGTCTTCAGGAACTAATTCTAGTTCTGATAATTCCTGCATAACTCTATCTGGGTTAGCCCCTGCTTTATCAGTTTTGTTGATAGCAACCACGATCGGTACTTTAGCCGCTCGAGCATGACTAATCGCTTCTTTAGTTTGTGGTCTGACACCATCATCAGCCGCAACAACCAAAATAGCAATATCAGTTACTTTAGTTCCTCTTGCTCTCATTGCGGTAAACGCTTCGTGACCTGGAGTATCAAGGAAAACAACTTGTTGAGTTTTACCTTCATGTTCTACATCAACATGATACGCACCAATATGCTGAGTAATACCACCTGCTTCACCTTGAACGACTTTAGTATTACGGATTGAGTCAAGTAAAGTTGTTTTACCATGGTCAACGTGTCCCATAATAGTAACCACAGGAGGACGATGTTCAAGATTTTCTAAATCATTATCTGTTAGCATTTGTGTTTTCGCCGCTGAAGCTTTTTCTTCTTCAGTGATTACTTCCACTTCTAATTCTTGAGCAACGATTTTGGCAATTTCGATATCCAATGTTTCGGTGATATTAACTGCAATTCCTTTAAAGAAGAGAGTTTTAATTAAATCAGTATCAGGCACATTGAGTAAATCAGCCAACTCCCGAATAGTTGGATTTTTCTTAAGTACAATAAATTCTGGTAATTGTTCTTTTTCTGGCTTGACTTTTCTTTCTGTTTTAGCTTCAGATTTAGTCGGTTTAGATTTTGGTTTTCTAGCTGGGCGACTCTTGTCGGTATTTTTCGGTTTTTGAGATACAGGTTGAGAAGGACGAACTAAGGCTAAATTAACAACATCATTATCCTGTCCATTATTTTCACCATAATCTTCAAAATCATCATCTTCATCAATTAAAGTAGAGCGACGTTTTTTCGCTTTTTTAGTATCTTTTTTAACTCCTGAACGACGTTCTTCTTCTTCGTCATCCCAAGTACTTTTACCGTCCTCGTTGGATTTTTTTTGTTTCGGTTTTCTAATTGTTGGTTTGTCTAGTAAAAGAACTTCGGTATCGACGTCATCATCATCGTCGTTTAGTTCATTTTTATCGTCTAAATCGTCATCATCAATATCTAGATTTTGTTTACTTTTATTAACTGGACGTTGAGGAGGACTTTGTAATTTAAGTTTAGGAGTTGATTTCTTTGGTTCTGCTTCAGCTTTGTCTTCTTTGGTGGTTAGTTTATCTGGTGTTGCTACACTAGAAGATTCGGTGGTCAAAGTTGTGTCTTTTACACCTACATCAGTTGTTTCACCTCGATCGTCTGAACGACGGTTATTGTTTTGGCGACGTTGGTTACCTTTATTTTTGTTAATTTTTATTTTAGGTTTAACTGCGTCGGTTGTCGAACTAGAATCTCCTGATTCATCACCATTACTCGACTTTCGATCGCTAATTTTCGGTCTTTGTGGTTTGACTAACCCTGAGATTAGGCTACTAGACTGTGTTTTGCTGTCATTGTCATTGGAATTAGAATCATCTCGAGCAGGAGGTTGTTGAAGAGTGTTACTGGAGATACTCGCAGTTGTTGTCTGTTTTTGTTCTCCATTATCAACTTGAGAGCTAGAATTGCTTGAGATTTTAGCTGAGTTAGGACGAGGTGGTGTTAGTAAAACAGGACCGAAGAAGAACTATTGGCACTGTCGCTATTAGTCGATGAATTATTTTTGTACACCCCGAGGATTTCTGGTTTTTTAATACTTTTAGATTTCAAATTCGATGTAGATTTGTTTTTTACTTCTTTTGTACTGCCGTTACTTTGAGGCTGTTTTTTCAAAGATGATGTTGTTGGACTATCTTTTTGTACAGCTTGTTTAATTTCTTTTGCTTGAGACTCTGTCACGCTACTACTATGGCTTTTTACCTCAATAT
This sequence comes from uncultured cyanobacterium, assembly GCA_963710605.1. GTDB lineage: Bacteria > Cyanobacteriota > Cyanobacteriia > Cyanobacteriales > Cyanobacteriaceae > JAALKG01. Next base: position 91,219 of record CAVQBA010000002.1, on the reverse strand, counting down.
TTAACTCTGAACATATCTGTAATATGTCTTTGTTTTCTCGTTTTAGTTCCCTTGATAAATCGTATATTCTGACTTTTTTCATTCACAAATTGCTCTACTTCTACTAAATATTATAACTTTTAAGTTCAGGTTTGATCAGATTAATAATTGTCTATTTTTATAGTTTACACTCTTATTAGTCTAGGATCATTTATCCTGATTAAGATCAAGATAATTCTTGCCAAAGTTGTTGATATATACAATCAGGTATTTTAGTTTTTAAAGCTCGTGATAATTTTTTTTGAGCATTCAAAACACAGTTTTCTTCAGGACAAATATAAGCTGAACGTCCCATTCCTTGTCCGATATTGATTGTATGATCAGGATACACTCTCACAATTCTTAATAAATCTTTTTTTTGTTTAATTTTATGACAACTAAGACAACGACGATCGTTTTTTATTTTATTCCTCTTGGTCATCATAATATTGAGACTTAGTTTTAATGTCTATTTTCCAACCAGTCAAACGTGCGGCTAAACGAACATTTTGCCCTTTAGTGCCGATCGCTAAACTAAATTGATTATCAGGTACAATAACTAAAGACTCTCTATTTTCTTCATCAATTAATTCTACGGTATCAATTTTAGCAGGGCTTAGAGCATTAGCAATATAGGAGGCTGGATCTTCGGCGTAACGAATAACGTCAATTTTTTCGCCTTTTAATTCATTCACGACTGCTTGAATCCGAGAACCTCTAGCACCAATACAAGCTCCTACAGGATCGACTTCTTCTTCGGTGGTATCAACCGCTATTTTAGTTCTAGCCGTGATTTTAGAGTTACTTTTATTGTTGCCATCTTTAGAAATATTAGGGTTTGCTTCACGTGAAATCGCTACAATATCAATTATTTCTTCTTCAATCTCAGGAACTTCATTCGCAAATAAATAGACAACTAATCCTGCATCAGCACGGGAGACAATCAATTGAGGTCCTCTGTACGCCCCGTCTCTAACTTTTTTGAGATAAACTTTAAAAGTTGCGTTAGCACGGTAATTATCACTATTCATTTGTTCATAGCGTGGTAATTCGGCTTCTACCTCTGGTCTGCCATAAGCACTCTGTAAGGTCATAATTACTGATTGTCTTTCAAAACGAAGAACTTTAGCCGAAAGTACTGTATCTTCTAATTCGTTAAACTCCTGCTGAATCATCAACCGTTGTTGTTCTTTAAGTTTCTGTTGCAGTACTTGCTTAGTTTGTACTGCCGCCATTCTACCAAAGTCATCTTTTTCTGGTGTAACATCGATTAGTAATTCTGTTCCTACAGGAATATCGCTATCGTTTTCTTGTACTTGTTCTAGGGCAATTTGATGATCTTCATCGGTGACGTTTTCACTGACAGTTTTAACTGCGATTATTTGAAATCCTTCTTCTTTCAAATCTAATTTAACGTTAACATTCTCAAAATATTCAGGGGTAAATTCTTCACTAAAACTCGCTCTTTTCGATCGACGGTAACGTTCGTATCCTTTAAAAAGAGCTTCTCTCAAAGCGTCTTCTACCGTAGGTTGTGGTAAGTTATGACTTCGACAAATTTCTTCGATTAATATTTTCAAGCCCGGTAATTTAGCAATACTCATAATTGATAGTTGATAATTAATAGTTGATAATTGAACGGTGTAAAAATAGCGTAGATTAACTCATACGCTCATAAAAAAAACTACATTTGACAGTAATGGTTATTTCAAATAAAAGTGAGTTAATTTTTTTGGTCGGGTAAAGTATTATAGCCGAATAAATTTGTGATTACTTAGACTCTCGCCAACTCCTCGTGTTTCTCACAAAGCTTACAAGCACAGCCAAATGAATTCAGGTGACAGCTTTTCCCCTTCAAAGAGGAGACTTTCATTAACGCAAAAAGTGTAATTATAAATTCATTTAGCTATAGTTTAATTTATTGAACACTTGAGCCTACTTTTTACCTACTTCGACTACCACTGAGGGCATCGTAGTACAAGTCGCTTTATGTGTAGCGGATGAGTCTTAGCCTAAAATAGTAATTCGAGGTGGGTTTATTACTCAAATTTTTCGATGAATATTAATTTCTTACCTAGTGATTGAAATGACAGTTATTAAATTAAGTTAAGCACTGGCGTTTTCTAATTCTACTTTAGTAACAATCTCTCGAGGAATCTTGATTATTTTTCCTTTAGAATTAACTAAGACTGATTCTTCATCTCTACCGTGTAAAGTTCCTCGCCATTGAGTCTTTTTTTTGAAAACGGTATTAGTCTCAACTACGATCGGAAAACCTTTAAAACTTACAAATTCTTGGTTTGTCGTGAGGTTATTTCCAATTCCAGGGCTAGAGACTTCTAGATTGTAGGCACAGGGAATAACATTTTCTTGATCTAACGCTTCTTCTAGTAAACGGCTCATTTTTTCACAATTTTCTAGACTAGTCTCTCCTGAAAAACTTTGAATATCGATTCTCAAGTTAGCAGGATTGTTATTGGTTTGAAAAATTAAATCAACTATTTCTAATTCAAGTTGCTTGGCTATTGGCTCGGCTATTTTTTTAATTGATACTGTTACAGGATTGGTCATTTTTAATAAGATGATAAATAATAAGCAATAAAAAAAGCGGGGTTTCCCCACTTCTTCGACTATATTTTTTATTTTATTGACGACTCCCGCCACTAAACCCTACGGGCTATAACGGGGGATTCTTAGGTAGAGTTGCCTTTACCTCCCTACTCTCTTGCGAGGTTTGCACTTGCTGACCATCCAACGACAGTCATACATCCACTTGTTCCCAAGCACCATGCCAGTTCATGGTTAACCGTGACTTTCGGGGGGACTCCCCGTAGATACCTGTTGACGGTATTTATTTAGTCTAGCATGAAGGAATTGCTATAGCAATGTTTTTTTGTTGGTGTAAATTCATCTCTCCACTAGAAGGCACGTCCGCCTTTACCTTCGGTAACTCTACTCGAACTCACTTTATAGTGAGAGTCTTCTTTACACATTAAGATAAATCAAGAAGTTAGCAACTTGTTTCTGGGCTAAGTATCCACATCCACCTACGCTTACAAAGCTAATATCTAGAGTACGATTGACTAGCTTAGCTTTTATTCTAAACAATAGTTACTGTTGTTTTCACCGATAATTATTAAGGCATTTTATGTTTTTCTTGTGTCACTTTCGCAATTGTGTAAATTATAGGCTATGATAGCTTCATAATTTTTTGGTTAATCGCTCATAAAATGCTAAATTACAGGCTATTTTATAGTATAACATCAAAACGATTTTTGAGAAGTTGATTAAATATTAACGATCAAAGTATAACTTTTGATAGCTAAAAGTTATCTAGTTCAAACAAATATAGATAATAAAAATAATTTTTCTGTGTGGATTAATTGATTCGGCATTTAAATTCAGAATTTGTGAATTAATTCACAATTTTTAGCTATCGATTTTAAAATAAATAATTTATTGTGTGAGGAATAACAAATATGGTCGCTTTTATGAGTGAAAATCAACAAAATAGCTCTTTTGCTTCTACTGAAGGTAATTCTAATAGTAGTCAATACACTTTACCAAAACAACTATTTGGTACTGATGGTATTCGAGGAAAAGTAGGTGAATTACTAACTCCCCATTTAGCTTTAAATGTTGGTTTAGCCGCAGGAGAGGTTTGGCAAAAATTAGTTGTTGATTCTAAGGTTATTATCATCGGTCAAGATTCTCGTAATTCCAGTGATATGTTAGCAATGGCGATCGCTTCTGGGTTAACTTCGATGGGTTTTGAAGTTTGGAATGTGGGTTTATGCCCTACTCCTTGTGTAGCTTATCTAGCGAAAACGACAGAAGCATTAGGTGCTATTATGATTTCAGCTAGTCATAATCCACCGCAAGACAACGGAATTAAGTTTTTTAGTGGTAATGGTACTAAATTAGATAAATCAATCACAAATGCGATTGAAACTACCTTACGTCAATACGTAGCAGGAGAGATTAGTTTACAAGAACAAAAATGTGGTCAAGTTTATAATCAACATAGCTTAACTCGGTTTTATGCTGATTTTTTACAGTCTGCTTTTCAGGAAAATACGACTTTTAAAGGTCTGAAAGTTGTTCTTGATTTAGCATGGGGTGCTAGTGTTGAGCTTGCCCCAAAAGTCTTTCGGGCTTTAGGTGCTGAGGTAATTTGTTTACATGATCGAGCAGATGGCGATCGTATTAACGTCAATTGTGGTTCAACTCACCTAGAAACTTTAAATAAAGCAGTAGCAGAACATAATGCCGATATGGGTTATGCTTTTGATGGAGATGCCGATCGAGTTATGGCAGTAGATACAAAAGGAAGAGTAGTCTGTGGTGATTATATTCTTTATCTGTGGGGCAAAGCATTAAAACAACAGCAATTACTGCCTAATAATTTACTCATCGGTACTGTTATGGCTAATTTAGGTTTTGAATTAGCTTGGAAAAAACTCGGCGGTGAATTAATTCGTACCTCCGTTGGTGATCAAAATGTACAAGCTTCGATGTGGGAAACAGGAGCAATGTTAGGAGGCGAACAATCAGGGCATATTCTTTGTCACCATCATCATTTTTCAGGAGATGGTTTGCAGACTGCTTTACAATTAACTGCTTTAGTTACTCAACAAGGACAAGATTTGGCTTCTTTAGTTGATGATAGCTTTGAGCCTTACCCACAAATTTTACATAATATTACAGTTAACGATCGTGAAAAACGTTTACATTGGCAAGAATCAACTGCTATTCAAGAAGCAATTTCCTTAGCTCAAAAAGATATGAGTGATCAAGGTCGAATTTTGGTTAGGGCATCGGGTACAGAGCCTTTAATTCGGGTAATGGTAGAGGCACAAAATGTAGATTTAGTCAACCATTGGACTAATTATTTGGTTAAGGCGGTTCAAAATAATTTAGGTTAACAGTGAACATGAGGATTAGGGATTAGGTGTCGTCTTAATTCTTCTCGAATAATTGCGGACAGTGCAAGAATCTATCACGGGTTGTGTTTTTATCTATCTATCTATCATCTTCACTGTATTCTGTATTCGTATTAGTAGGCATTCTGTTGCTCTAGAAACCTTCGTACTCTTTTGAAGCGTTCTCCATTAATATAGTATTTATTGTTTATTATCAAAACATGAAAATTTATTTGATTCGCCATGGGATTGCAGAATTAAAACAAGTAGATAAAGAAGACTCAGACAGAATGTTGACGACTAAAGGAATAGTCAGAGTACAAAAAATAGCCAGAAAATTAGTTAGTCTGAATCTCAATTTTGATTTAATTTTGACAAGCCCTTACCGAAGAGCAAAAGAAACAGCTATCATTCTTAAACAAGCCGAGTTAACTAAAAAACTAGTTGAATATCCAACTCTACAACCTCAAGGGAATATTTTAGAATGGATTAATTGGTTACAACAAGCTAATTTTTCGCCAGACAATTCTTCGATAGCCTTAGTTGGACATCAGCCAGATTTGACAAGATGGGCAGAATTATTAATTTGGGGAAAAACACAAAACAGATTAAAACTGAAAAAAGCTGGTATCATTGGTCTAGAATTAATTAATTTTGACAATCCGTTAGGCGAATGTGAATTATTTTTACTAACTTCCCCTAAGTGGATGACTAGTTAATTATTCAGCTAATTTTTAATGACAAATATAGATTAGTGTTGAATAATTTATCGATTGTACATTTTAATAATTACACAAAAAAACAGTCAAAATTTTACTCTGCGAAAAATGAGCCTATCAGCTTAATTCGTCAGGAAGAAAAAATAAAATTTAATTAATGATAGTTAAATCCAACCATAATTAGTAAGTTTTCGCTTCTCAACTGTTTATTTGTACTACAAGAATATATATTTTGAGCCTCGTTTTAATTGCAATCGCAAAATAATCAGACAAACACAAAATAATTAAGCAAAATATTTTTACATTTTACGACAACAGATGGGAAACTAAAAAATAAAGCGTTACGACTATTAGTTTAAGTGTTGGTAAAATTAGTAAGTCTAGATATATTTTTACTCAAACTGATAATTTGATCACAGATAGATTAAGTTTAGTGATGACTATAATAGAATGTTGCTCAATAAATTGACAATTTACATCAATCTCTAATTTCAAACTAGAGGTCAAAATACTCAAAAATTAATTAAATTGTTTTTGTCTAAACAACAAGTATTTCAATCTAATTATTTGATAGTTATTTTTTAATGATCACTAAAAAAATGCGATCGGACAAATAACTTTATTTACAACTATTTTAAGTTTATTATCGAGGAATTAATTATATGGCAACTACAATTGCTTGTGAGTACAAACCAGGCTTAGAGGGAATACCTGTCGCTCAATCAAGTATTAGTCATGTAGATGGCAAAAACGGTATTTTAGAGTATAGAGGTATTAATATAATCGAACTGGCTCAACATAGTACTTTTTTAGAAACTGCATATCTACTAATTTGGGGTAAATTACCAACTAAAAATGAACTAGATAGTTTTGAAAGCGAAATTACTCGTCATCGTCGAATCAAATATCATATTCGGGATATGATGAAATGTTTCCCTGAAAGTGGTCATCCGATGGATGCTTTACAAACTTCGGCGGCGGCATTGGGTTTATTTTATTCTCGTCGTACTCTCACAAATGAAGACTATATAAGAGATGCGGTAGTCCGTTTACTGGCTAAAATTCCGACAATGGTAGCGGCATTCGCTCAAATGCGTGAAGGAAACGATCCGATTAAGCCTGATGATCAATTGAATTACTCAAGAAACTTCTTGTATATGTTAACAGAAACTGTACCTGAACCTTTAGAGGCGAGAATTTTTGATGTTTGTTTGATGCTTCATGCTGAACATACAATGAATGCTTCTACTTTTTCGGCGATGGTAACTGCTTCTACTTTAACTGATCCTTACGGAGTCGTAGCATCGGCTGTAGGTACTCTAGCTGGACCGTTACATGGTGGTGCGAATGAAGAAGTATTAATCATGTTTGACAAAATTGGGACGGTAGAAAATGTCCGCCCTTATATTAATAACTTGATTGACAATAAGCAAAAAATTATGGGTTTTGGTCATCGAGTTTATAAAGTCAAAGATCCTCGTGCTACTATATTACAGGAGTTAGCAGAAAGATTATTTGAATTAAAAGGCTACGATCAATATTACGAAATTGCTTTGGAAGTAGAAAAAGTAGTTAGTGAAAGATTAGGTGCAAAAGGTATTTATCCTAATGTTGATTTTTATTCTGGATTAGTTTATCGCAAGTTAGGTATTAAGCCTGATTTATTTACGCCTATGTTTGCTATTTCCCGTGTTGCGGGTTGGTTAGCTCATTGGAGAGAACAAATCGGTGTTAATCGTATTTTTCGTCCGACTCAGGATTATGTAGGTCAAAGAGAAGTATCTTATATTTCGATCGAAGAACGCACTTAATAATTGACAATTGATAATTGGTAACGGAAGTGGTCAGCCTTCGGTAAGCAAGATTTTACCGCTTCTGTCCGCAATTATCAAATTTTTTTAGCTTGTTGGTTTGGCTTGTTGAAGCATTTCAACTAAAGTATGATGAGCATCTTTAGCATCTTTGAGTTGATGAGGAAAATCAATTTTTATTTTTTCGCTTTCATCATTAATACTTAAATACATTGCTTGGTTATCGATCGAGAGCATCTTAGCATTTTTAATGTTTGATACTTGCCCAAAAAACTCGGCATAAGTAACTAATGTCTCACTATGATCTTTATTCATATGATTACAAATTCGATCGCTGACTAGGGTGGTGATAGTTTCTGTCATGAAAATAAAAAGATTAATTAGTATTTCTTACTATTCAATTATAATCTCACCCTTGAAGTAAACAGGAAAAACTAAAAACGTATGAGCAAAGATACTCAAGTTACTTCTATGGATATTAATGTTTCGTCTGGTGATTAAAATGACTATAAATACATCTTTAAATATAGCCAATCAGACGATCGTCATTCCATTCTAAACAATCAGCGATCGTTTTACCATCTAAAAGTAATTAATTAAGTTTGAGACACAATAAATTGATAATGCTTTGGCTTGTATTTTAAATCGACAGTACGATCGTTTTATCGCTTTGTAGGTAAAGGTTAAGCGGGAAAAAAAAAGTTTGAGATATAAACGATACATTATCAAAGCAAAACCCAACAGCCAGCTAGATTCCCCAAGAAGGACCATTTTCAACCGTTCCATCGGGCATAGTAGTTCTGTAAATAAAATTACCGAACCTACATATTTGAGATTTAGAAGTGTTAGCCCCCATAAAATTAGCATCAATCAAAATACTATTCTCAAAAGTATCAACAGATGCTTCAACAAACCTAGTGCCATGAGCATTCGTATATATCAAACTAGTATTTCCCAAATCAGCCCGATAAAAAGAGGAATGAGTCAAGTTAGCACCATCAAGAATAGCACCCGTAAAATTGGCGTAACTCAAATTAGCTCCAACAATGGCAGCACCAAAAAAATTACCCCCTCTCAAATTAGCCTTTTGCAATTGAATGCCCGTCAAGTTAGCACCACGCAAGTTAATACCAGTCAAGTTAGTATTTTGCAGACCATGAATTTCTTCCCCAATACCTAAGTCTTCAGGGTGTCTTTCGGGATCTTTAATAAATTCGACACCCACAAAATTACGCTCCCCAGAGTTATATCTAGTCAAGAGTTCGTGAGTAGTAATTTCCCAAATCATAATCTAAATTTCCTAACTTTTAATTAGTTAAATAGTAATCTAAAACAAGAGCCGATCGACTTTTAAGCACTCATTGCATAATAAGTTTCTGACCAAAAAAATTTTTTAGGCTTGTAGTGAGGGTTTTAACCCTCGCATTGGAGTAACTATTAAAAGATGTCTATTAAAACAATTTCTACTTTATTTTGAATTGGTTGTTGGGTTTCGCTCTGGATGATGTATCGTTTGTGTGTTAAATTTTTTTGGTTCAACCCAACCTACTAGATTGATTACCAACGAGACGATCGTCATTCCACTCCAAACAATCACCAATAGACTCACCATTATGATAAGCAGATAATAACATTTGACTAGTTTTACCCCAAACAATATTACCTTGACTATCTAAAGCGATCGCACCAAAGTCACGATCGTTATTTTTGGCTTCTGCCATTGATTTTTGCATCGCCTCAGCTAAAGACAAGCCATCTGTAACTCGAATTACTACTTTAGCCGCTAAACATTCATCAATAATATCTTCACCAATACCCGTACAACTAACCCCTGCATTATGATTTGCATAATTCCCCGCAGGCATAGCCGAATCACTTACTCGTCCGATTCGTTCTAAACCCTTACCACCAGTTGATGTACCAGCACTAACATTACCATATTTATCTAAAGCTACTACACCGATCGTACCACGTCTAGCGTTTTGGTTTTCAGCGACAACACCAGCCATCTTACTGTCAAAATTTCCCTTTCTTTCCTCTATCCATTCATTTAAACGTAAATCGGTTAAAGGATCGTAAATAGGTACATTTAACTCTCGTGATAATTCTGCACTACCATAATCAGATAAAACTCTATCTTCTTCATTTTGTAAATAGTTTGCTAATTCGATCGGATTTTGTACGCGAAAAACATTTATCACACCACTAAATCGTTGTTTTTCTCCATCCATCAAAGATGCACTCATACGGATATTACCATCAGATTGTAATACCGAACCTGTACCAGAATTAAAACGAGGGTTATTTTCTAATAACGTACAACCTGCAATTACTGCTTCATTGGCAGTTTTACCTTCTAATAATAGTTGATAAACCTCAGCAACGATCGAGTGTAAAATTTGACGAAGGGATTCTAATCCATCTTTACTTTTTAACGAACTTCCCGCACCGCCATGGATGATTAATTTTGGTTGTATTTGTTTTGACATGAATATAGTTGATAGTTAAAAGTTAAAAGTTATTTGCGATTCGATCGATACGTATTAGTTTAAGTAGTTTTCTTTTCCCTTGAATCCCATACTTTCCAAGCACCAATACACAAACCGATATTACCGATAACAGTAGTCAAAGCCTGTAGCGTAACCAACCATTCCCAAGACTCAGCATTATCAAACAAATGCCAAGTGCAAGCACACATCGCACTGATTAAAGAGGGTAACATACCATAAGCCAACCAATACCAACTACTATCTTTGGTTACTTCTCCATAACGCCAGACAAACCAAATAGCCGCTATCCATTCAACGACACTAGAAACGTGTACCATCCATGTAGGTATTGATAATGTGTGCATAATTAATGAGTAATGAATAATGAATTGTCTTAATTTAGTATATAGCAGTAGAAGAGTAAGTTAAGACATCTAGTATTTTTTCCCTTCCTTCAGAAGGAGGGGTTAGGGGTGGTTGAATCTTATAGTTATTTCAATGTTTTACTGAGACATTGATTAATATTGAGAGAAAAAACTTAAGTATTAAACCCGCCTTGCAATGAATTGACAAGGCTAATACTCATCCGTTTAATAAATTAAACTAAGATTTAATTCGTCAAAATTGTCTCATTGTTATTTTAAATTACTATATTTGTAATAAAGTGCTACGAAAAGAGTCATTATGAATATAACAATTAAAGATCGACTAACTATCAAGTCGTTACAGTAAAATAGTTAATAACGGCAATCATTAATTATTAGGCTTATGACGAACGAGCAAAATTCTGAACTACCAGTCGATACAGGTGGTGGTATGCCTGTAATCGGATATTGGGCAAAAAAAACTCTTTCTCCTCAGGGATTAAAAATTTGGGAAAAACTTAATCACAAAAGTGCTTGTCTATCTTGTGCTTGGGGTACGGGAGGGCAAAAAGGAGGTTTTGTTAATGAAGAAGGCGAATATTTACAAAGGTGTGCAAAAAGCGTCGAATCAATCTCCGCTGAGTTATTATCAGGTATTAGTCTGGATTTTTTTGAGCAATATAGTATCGAGGAATTACAAGAATTAGATTCAAGGGAATGCGATCGTTTAGGTAGATTAACTTATCCTTTAATTTTAAGAAAAGGTAGTCAACATTATCAACGTATCAGTTGGCAAGAAGTATATAATATAGCAGAAGAAGCATTTCAAAAATCACCAGAAACAGTTGCCTCTTATAGCTCAGGTCGATCGTCAAATGAAGCCGCCTACATATTACAATTGATGATGAGAGCCTTAGGTAGTAACAACCTTGCCGATTGCTCAGACTTGTGTCATGCCCCCTCCACAACGGGTTTAAAACAAGTATTTGGTACAGGTACATCAATGGTGAGTTTAGAAAGCCTCAAACAAACAGATTGCGTCGTCTTAGTTGGCTCAAACGCCCCGGCAAATCATCCTCGGTTGATGAACGAATTGATTAAAATTCAACGCAATGGCGGTAAAATTATCATCATTAATCCACAAATTGAAGTTGGTTTAGTTAAATTTTCTTCCCCTTCATTCCCAATTCGATCGATGCTTAAAGGTGGTTCAGAAATTGCCACTTTATACTTACAACCCATACCAGGTAGCGATGTAGCTGTTTTTGTCGGTATCCAAAAATCTTTACTCGAACAAAACTTAGTCGATTTTGACTATCTTAAAAAATATACAGCAGGTTGGCAAGAAGTAGTCGATCGAGCCAACGAAACAAGTTGGGAAACGATTACTAATACCTGTGGTATATCTGTCGAAGAAATTAGTGAAGTTGCTTATGTCATCGGTAAATCAAGTAAAGTCGTCTTTCGCTTGGGCGATGGGTATCACTCACCATACTAATGGAGTCGATAACGTCAAAAGTATTGCCAATACAGCCTTAATTACAGGTAATGCAGGTAAATTAGGAACAGGCACAATGCCGATTAGGGGACATTCCAACGTTCAAGGTTTTGGCTCGATGGGTGTAACAACTAACCTCAGCGATACTGTTAAAAAAGCCCTAACCGAATTACTCGGCAAACCAATCAGCGACACCAAAGGTTATGACGCTCGTCGTTTGATTGAGATGGCAGATAAGCAAAAAGTAGATACCCTCTTTTGTTTGGGCGGTAATCTTTATGCGGCTAACCCAGATTTGACTCAAGCAAAAAGAGCTTTAGGAAATATCGAAACGGTCTTTTATGTGGCGACTAAACCGAATTTAGGTCATTTTCACGGTTTAGCTAAGGAAAACACGCTAATATTACCTGTATTCAATCGCTTTGAGAATCCTCATCGTACTACCACAGAGTCGGGAAATAACTTTGTTAGGTTAAACGAAACTGGTTCGAGTCATTTAGAAAAAAAAGATAGTGATTTAGTTACCGAAATCGAACTAATCACCGAAATTGCTCATCGTCTTCATGGAGATAAAACGATCGATTGGCGTAGATTACAAGATACAGTATATATCAGAGAGTTAATTGCTAAAACTATTCCTGGTTATCAAAAAATAGGTAGTATCGACGAAACTGAAGAAGAATTTACGATCGAAGGTAGAATATTTAATGAGCCTCATTTTGCGACTCCTACAGGTAAAGCGAATATGAGCGCGACACCTTTACCTTCTTTAACGATTCCTGATAAAAAGTTTTTTGGTGTCAGTGAAGATACTCAAGGTATTGTTTTGATTTTAGGTAGTGGTAGAGGTTACGGGCAACACAATACAGTAGTTTATAACGAAAGTGATAAATATCGAGGAATGCCTCATCGTTATTGTATTTTGATGAATTTGAACGATATTAAAAAAGCAGGGTTTCAACCTCATCAAAAAGTAAGAGTCAAAGGCGATGCTGGAGAATTACCGGAGGTAGAAATTATTTCTGGAGCAATCTTAGAAGGTGTTGCTTTCATGTTTTATCCTGAAGCTAATATTTTATTTAAAGCCCGTATAGACGATCGATGTGGTACACCTGCTTATAAAAGAGTTCCTATTTTCGTTTATTGATATAGCAGAAAACTTCTGTAGTTAGGACAGATTCTCTCTTTTTTTACATTTAATTTATATACCAACTAATCTCTCTGCGGTTTATCATATTTCAATTGATAAATATCTTGACTAATTTGCTCATTGCTATAAGTAGTGACATCACACAAATTCTGAGTATTAATTTTACTTTTATCTTCAAATTCTTACTCATTTATAAAAATTTCAAAGTTTTTGTATATGCCTATTATTGTTGGTAGTTCAAATAAGGAAAACAAGTCCAGTTCACTCGTAATAGACTGACTTGTGTTGCGCAACATGATACAATAACTAATTATGATTAAAAGCTTTGCCCACAAAGGATTAGATCTTTTTTATAAAACGGGCAAAATAAAAGGAATTCAGGCAAATCATGCCAAAAAACTCAGAATGCAACTTGCCGCATTAGATTCGGCTCAAAATATTGACGACTTAAACATTCCAGGTTATCGACTTCATTCATTAAAAGGCGATCGTAACAATTTATGGTCTATTACAGTTAATAAAAATTGGCGTTTAACTTTTAAATTTGCTGAAGGTAATGTATATGTACTTAATTATGAGGATTATCACTAATGAATATGTATAACCCACCACATCCAGGGGAATTTCTATACTTCACTTATATAGAGCCATTTGGCTTAAGTTGTCGTTTCGTTGCGTCTAAATTAGGAGTTTCTCCTTCAACTTTAAATCGTATTTTGAGACAACAAGGTAGAATTAGTCCAGAAATGGCATTAAGGCTTTCTAAAGCTTTAGGAAGAAGTGCTGAGAGTTGGCTAACAATGCAAAATGCATACGATCTTTGGCAAGTAAAACAAGCAAGTTGAATTGAGTAATGTTTCTAAAATTGATTTAGATGTCGCATAAAAAACTTTCACTTCTTGGTTCAAGAAAATACAAAAGAAAAATATAACAATTCGACAGTTAAAGAAAAATTAGATATTGTTGTTTATTTACACAATTTTAAAATACGATCGCTTTCAACTTATAAGCTAAAATAAAACGTCCCATTTTTTATTTTTTTAATTTGGTATAACTATCAATTATCAATCGCTTATTAGTTACGTGGATTAAGAGCATCTTTCAAACCATCACCGATATAGTTAATACTCAAAACCGTGAGAAAAATAGCTAACCCGGGAAAGATAGCCATATAAGGTGCTTGGGTGAGGTAATTTTGGGCTTCGTATAACATTCTGCCCCATGTAGGTATATCAGGAGGAAAACCCAAACCTAAAAAACTTAAGGTAGATTCGACAATGATGGCATTACCAACGGATAAAGTAGCGGCGACAATAATGATACCAAAAACGTTAGGCAAAATATGAACCAAGATAATTCTGAGTGAATTTGCTCCTAAACTACGTACAGCTAAAATAAATTCTCTTTCCTTTATTTGTAAAAAAGCACCTCTAACCAACCTGGCGACAGACATCCAATTGAGTAAACCGATAATAACGACAACTAAGACAAAAATACCTAATTCTGCCCCCAACAATGATTTGACAGCATCACGGAATAAATAAACAACTAATAACAAAACGGGTAATTGAGGTAAAGATAAACAGATATCAGTTAGACGCATCAATAGGGTATCTAATATTCCACCATAATAACCTGCGATCGCACCAACTAGTGTACCGATCGTGATCGCTACTATCATCGAAGTAATTCCCACAGTTAAAGAAATTCTACCACCAAACAAAACCCTTGCTAATTGATCTTGTCCTAGGTCGTTTGTACCAAAAGGATGGTCCCAACTAGGGGGTAAAGTGGAGATACTAAAATCAATCAATTCTAAATCAACATCATATATAAATGGCAAAAAAATAATGGCGAGAATAATAATTGTCAAAGTAACTAAACCTGCTACCGCCATTTTATCTTGACTAAATTTACGCCACATATAATTTTTTTAACTGTTAACTTTTGATCAATCTACCATCTTCTAATTCTATAATACGTTCAGCTACGTCCAAAATACGATCGTCATGAGTCACAATGAGAATAGTACAACCTTGTTCGATCGCTAATTTTTGCATAATTTCCACTACATCCCTACCTGATTTGCTATCTAATGCCGCTGTTGGTTCGTCTGCTAACACCATTTTAGGATGAGAAGCTAAAGCCCGTGCGATCGCAACTCTTTGTTTTTGCCCCCCAGAAAGATTTTCAGGATAGTAATTCATTCGATCGGCTAAACCGACGGCGGTTAACATTTCTTCTGACATTTGCACTACTTGCTGACTAGAATATTGAGGATGCAATTCTAATGACATTTGCACATTTTGCCGAGCGGTTAAAGAATTTAATAAGTTATGAGCCTGAAAAATATAACCGATATTTCTTCTTGTTTGAATCAATAAATTATTATGACAATTAACTAGTTCTTGATTAAATACTTTTAAACTACCATAATTTGCACTTCTCAATGCACCGATTAATGTCAAAAGCGTTGTTTTACCAGAACCAGATGGACCTTTCATGATTACAACTTCTCCTTTACTTAAGGTTAAATTAATATCAAAAAGAGTTTGCTTTTTCATAGTACCGCTACCATAAAAGAAATCTAAGTTTTCTATTTTGATGACATTATTACTATCTAAATTATCATTGGTGTAAACTTTTGTTTGAGGAATAGAAATCATAACTAATAATGACGATGAAAGTCGATCGATTTTGTCTTTATTTTTTTATTGTAATCGTCGTTCTAGCTAATTAAAAGGTAAGAGATAGATATAATTGAGAATTCTACTCAAATAATAGTAGATAAGTAGATTGATCAATGATCAAACGGATAGAAAATGTAGATAAAAGTTGTCATATAAGAAAAAAAAGCCAGAGCATAACCCTGACTTTTTAAGTTTAATCTGCCGAATTTGAAGTTAGAATTTGTGTGCGTGTAGTACTTCTGCATTACAGATATAGGCGATACCTGAATAATCGTCGAAAAACTCTCCTGCGACTACATCTGAAATCCTTACCGCTAAATCTCGATCACGAGTTAGTATTTCAAATTTTACATTAGACTGAGTTTCGGAAATGGTCGGTCTTCCTGACGAACGCACGTTACGACTACCTTTACCGCCAGCGTCCACCACCGTATAACCACTAGCCCCGGCTTCGTTGATGATTTTAGCGATTTTTTTCATTAGTACCTTTTCCGTAACGATGACAAGCTTACTGGCTTGCTGGCTCATATGTTTTACCTCTTGATGTGTATATTAATTGTATATAGATAGAAAATAAAATTAAAAAAAAGCGGCGAAACCTTGCTTTCATACCGATTTAGTTGTCCGGCTAAGAAAAGCATCGACAGACCGCTATTATTTGTTTGGAGTTAACTGCCCATTAGTGCTTGGGCAAGTCCGATGAACAAAGGTATTCCTAAAGCAAGAGCAACAGGTGTACCTACGGCTGTTGAAGCTCCTATATAGGCAGAAGGGTTAGCTGATGGAATACCCGCTCGTAAAGTAGGTGGTCCTGAAATATCTGAACTAGAGGCGGCAATGACAGCTAAAATTACTACACCACCAGGACTAAATCCTGTAAGAATGTGAGCAATCATACCAAAACCGAAGGCTATAAACCCGTGTAATAACGGTGCGAGGAAAGCATATATAGCGTACCATTGACCGACTTTACGTAGCTCGCCAAGTCTTGCGGTTGCTTCCATTCCCATTACTAGCATCAATATCGAAAGTAAACCACGAAACAGAGGATTGAAGAAGCTCTCATAAACGCTTTCGGGTCGGGTTATTATTCCTAAAGCGAGACCTAGTAGTAATGCTGATAAAGCTGAGCCCTGTAAACTTTCTTTGATGATTGGCCATATTTTAACTTTCTTGCTTGCGTTACCACTACTTTGGTTAGGATACCCACTTGCCGTAATGCTTTCGTCGCCTGAAGAATAACCACCTGTGGTAACAGATTGTTTACTTTGATATTCTTGCTTACTAAGATAATCGTCTGTTGTATCACGTTTTTTACTAGTATAAATACTAGCCAAAACGATCGCAGTCACTAGAGCAGGAATATCCATAAAGGGATACAAGGCACCAGCCCAAGCTTCGTATTCAATTCCTTCATTTTCTAAAAGTGTCAAAGCCGCAGCTAGGGTAGAGCCACTTACTGCACCGAATAAACCGGCAGTTGCAATAGCATCCACCGTTTTGACGTTCGGCAACTTCCCTAAGGTAAAACGCCCAATGAACACAATAAGGATACCTATTACCATAGCGAAAAACGCAGGTAACAGTATCTCTAATAAATTAGAATTACGGATGGCAATACCACCGCTTAGACCAACTTTTATAAGCAACATAAAAACGATAAACTTATAAATCGCATCTGGAATTGAAAGTCGGCTATTGACGGCGGCAACAACCATACCACCAATGAGAAAACCAAGTGTCGGAGATTGTAATTGCTTTAAAAAGCCCGCTATGAAATCGGATAAAAAATCCATGTTGTAATTTCTCCTTAATTATATATTAGGGGTCAAAAGTTTATAAATAGATCTAAATCAATCAATATTTTGTTTGTCATTGATATAACTCTATCATTATTATGTATCTAAAAATTATTTAAGCTATCAAAATTTAAAACAGATTATTTATTTTATAGATAATTTCAACTTATCTATAAAGTGACAAATATAAGTCTAACTGTATTAAATTGATTTGTAGCTAAGGCTTATGAATGAAAATTTTCGGATAAAAACATTCACTCAGGAACAAAGTTTGTTGTGTTTGATTAAGATTACGCTGACAAAAAAAACTAATCTTAAATAGAAACATAAGGTGAGCAATAAAATTTGGTTATTTCAAGTCATTCACTTTTAATTTATAGCCAAATAAATGAGCGTAGTTTTTAGGGTATATTTTTGATGAAAAATAAATAAATTCAATTAAGCAAATGGAGAAATATTATCATCTACTTGTTGTGGATAAATAATACTTTGTTTTTGACGAACAATATTTAAACTATTTTGTAATGCTAAAGTACGATCGTCTGTCCAATGAGATTCAGGAATTAAACCTCTAATTCCTAGTTTTTCTAGACGAGATCTGACTTTACCTGTTGCACCAACAATAAATACTTCATGCCTGTTATCGATCGCTTCGGTGATGGCATTTTCGATCGCTAATGAAGAAGTAACACCCAGAATTGGTACTTCAGTTAAATCAACAACTAAAACATCATAATTTTGGATAGCATTATGTTCGCGAGAAATAGCTTTAGCAACGCCAAAAATCATTGGGCCACTAAGATGGAAAAGTAAAACACGACCACCCGCTAAATCTAAAACCTGTTTTTCTTCAGCAGAAAGAATCATTTGATCGTCAGTATCACTAACAACTTTAACTGATTTAGAACGTAATTCAGATAATTTGTCAATAGTCAAAATATTAGCAATAAAGATACCAACACCAACAGCTACCATCAAATCAACAAAGACAGTTAAAGCGATTACACCATAAACAATTGCCGCCGCTTTCCAAGAAATTTTGTGAACTCTTTTCAAGAAAACCCAATCCATGATATTGATACCAACTTTTAAAGCGATACCAGCTAAAACAGCTAGAGGAATATTTGCGGCTAAAGGTGCAGCCCAAACCACAACGATAAATAAAATCAAAGCACGAGTTAAACCAGATAAAGCAGTACGTCCACCAGTTTCGATATTAACGACAGTACCCATAGTTGCACCAGCACCGGGTAAACCGCCAAATAAACCAGAAACTAGATTTCCCAAACCTTGTCCGATTAATTCTTTATTTGAATTATGTTCAGTACGAGTTAGGCTATCGGCGACAACTGAAGTTAGAAGTGCATCAATACAACCTAGCATTGCTAAAACCATCGCATCAACAATCATGACTCTAATTTCGCTAGCTTCAAATATCGGATATTGTAAAGCAGGAAAACCAGTAGGAATTTCACCAATAACACGGATATCAGCGTTACTAAAAAAGAGTAGAGAAACAGCAGTACCAACAATCAAAGCCAGTAGTGGTGGGGGACAAAAACGCTTGATACGATTAGGGACAGAATAAAGTATTACTACAGTTAATACCGCCAGAATAGTTTCGATCGGATTAATATTAGCAAACAAAGTTGGTATATTTTGAATCGTACCTAATACCCCACCTTTAGGACTAGCCTGCCCTAAAAAAGGAGCAATTTGTAAAATAATCAGAATTAAACCAATACCTGTCATAAAACCAGAAATGACAGTATAAGGCATCATTGTGACATATTTACCTAACTTTAATATTCCAAACAATATTTGGAATAGTCCTGCCATCATAACAACGGTAAAAGCCATTGCTAAACCATTGTCTGGACTAAAATCGATCAAGTGAGCAATGACGGCTGTAAAAATTACAGTCATCGGCCCTGTTGGTTCAGAAATCAAACTTGGTGTACCGCCAAACAAAGCCGCAAAAAAACCGACTAATACAGCTCCCCACAAACCTGCTGACGCACCAGCACCAGAAGCAATACCAAATGCTAATGCCATTGGCAAGGCGATAACAGCGGCTGTGAGACCACCAAATAGATCTCCTTGTACATTACGAAAATGTATATTATTCGTTATTGCCATTGTTTTTTTTATTTTCCCTACGCATCATATATAGATTTTTTTAAATGATTGACTTTTCTGTATATAGGTTTTTATCTATACCTAAAAGAACAAACTATAAAAAAGGCAAATGAAAAGAAAGTTAATATTGCTCTTTTTAATACTTTACATAGCCTTTGCTTATCATATAGTTTAAGCAGACAAAAGTTAAGTAACTCAAAATTGTGTCAGTTAATATCTAATCAGCGATTAAACTTTTGCTAATAACCTATTAATCAACTATTCAAGATTTATAGATTAAAAATAAAAGCTGTCATTTCGATACAATAATTAATATTTGTTTACAAAACTAAATAATGATAAATTGGAAAATTAACTTGATCAAAAAGAAAAATTTAGTTTAGAATTATCCGATTAAAATATTTTTTTAGTTAGTCGATTTAATAATACTGCGTGAATATTTTTAAGACAATTGGTTCAAGTTATAACTTAAGTACAGTATCTAGTTAAGATTTTAAAATCAAAAAAATAGTTGTACTTGCCGATATTTGTACTATTAAAGAGAATATTAATAAAACTATAGTAAAAATCACACTTTAATAGATTAATTAAGTAAAGTTAAAAGCCTGATTCTCCCCACGAAGAAAGTGGGGAATTAATATTTTTTGATAATGATTTATAATAATCCAGCGTTAGCAAATGCTAAGATGAATCCCGCACCAAGAATATGTCCAAAACTGAAGGTGGCTAATAGTTCTGGTAATCCAAAGTTTTTCCATAAAGCTGGTTTGTTATTAACCAAACTAGGTCCAATTCCTACTCTTTGAATGGCAAAACGTCCGATAAAAACGGCTAATAAATTAGCTGTAATCATCACGATCGCAACTTTGTAATTCCAAGATACCGTCTGTGGCATACTGGCTAAGAGTGATAAAGATAAAAAATTCATAGGTTTATTTTAATTTGATGATTTTAACTAGTGAGTGTTATGTTAAAGTCTCATTACTACCGGAAACAATTTTCTTAAAAAAAGTTTATTTTTCTTTATGCGACTCAAAATATGTGGTATCACTAAAATCGAACAAGCGATCGATATTGTTAATTTAGGAGTAGATACTCTCGGTTTTATTTGTGTTTTGGAATCTCCTCGTTACATTTCGCCGATTCAGATTAAAACAATTATTCAACAATTACCTGAAGAAATTAGTACAGTTGGGGTTTTTGTTAATGAAGAGATAGATAAAATTGTCGAAATTGTGACTCAAACAAACTTAACTGCAATTCAATTACATGGAGATGAAACAGTTGATTATTGTCAGCAATTAACAACTTTACTTCCTAAAACCGAAATTATTAAAGCTTTTCGTTACCAAAACCGAGAATCTTTACAACAACTAAATAGCTACTTACCCGTAATTGATACTATCTTATTAGATGCTTATCAAGTTGGTGTTTATGGTGGTACGGGCAAACAATTAAATTGGCAGGATTTAACTGATTTTCGTCCTCAACGTCCATGGTTACTAGCAGGAGGCTTGAAACCTGATAATGTAGCAAAAGCTCTTAATACTGTACCCTGTGATGGTTTAGATCTTTCTAGTGGCGTTGAAATTAATGCAGGGAATAAAGATATTTTAAAAATCGAGCAATTATGTCAAACTTTAAATAGTCTTAAAAATAAATTACATTCTTATGATTAGTATAGTTAATTAATAATTAATAATTAATAATTCAACCTCTTTTATAAAAAATAAAAGTAATGTTTAGTATCAGTTGTTAACAATTTTTTAATTACTTTTGTAGCCAAAATCGAGAGAAAAACTGCTCTAATTTTAGATAATATTTACCTAAACCACGACGACTTAAACGATGATTAATTTGAGCTTGGTTTAAAATCCATTGTACATAAGTATTACTATTAGGACCAGGATAATAACGGTAACAAGAATTATAAGGATATTCGATCGGAGTTTTTCTAATTATCTTCGCCAAATTTTGAGCTTCGATACCATGCCATCTTTTTTCTAACCAACTATCTCCATTACCGACACCTCGATCGTGATGCATTAAATTACAATGTAAATGTTTCCAACAAGTTTGCCCTCTATTTTGTGATTGCCAAATTTCCCATCTTTGAATCTCTTCTTCCTCGTTGATAACAAACCAATAATGAACCGCTATATTGCCAATTAAAGGAATTTTAGCCGCACGTAAATCTACAGTTATAGTCATAGACGATTAATAAGATAATAAATCATTAACTATAATTATATTCATTTATTTAGAAACTCCACAAAATTAAGCTAGAATTAAAAACGTAAAATATGCATAAAGACATAAGTATAAATTACTATTTTTTCCTAGTGAGGGTGAATGTCTAAATTGATCAAGTTCAGGAATAAATACCTATTTCTATTAGGTTTATTGTTAAGTCTTACAACAGTTGTTACCACGGATATTGTTAATCCACTTCAGACAAAATCTGTACAAGCACAGGCTGTAAACGTTAAAAATTCAACTTCTTGGCGAAACGCCTCTTTTCCTGTCGAGAATTTTCAGGCTTATACATCGGGTTTTGGTTATCGTATTCATCCTGTGACAGGAAGAAGAAGTTTTCATAATGGACTAGATTTAGCCGCTCCTTTAGGTAGTTATGTTCGTAACTGGTGGAGTGGGCAGATTGTTCATTTATCAGATAATACTAATTGTGGTACGATGATCAAAATCCAGTCTGGTAGCTGGACTCATACTTATTGTCATTTGATGGGTAGTGTAGAGAATACTTCTAAAGGTATAGCTTTAGTCGATCGAAGCGGTGGTATTGTTTTGTTTAAAGGACAAAAAATTCCTTCTGGTGCAAGAATTGGTAGAATTGGCATGACGGGTAGAACAACAGGCCCTCATTTACATTGGGTACTTAAATATAATGGCAATCATGTTGACCCCGCTCATGTTTTAAGACAAATGTTTGCTCAAAGAATATCTTCTTAAAGTAGTTAATAGTTAATAGTTAATAGTTATCGGTTATAGCAAATAATGATTTTACTCTTGACATTCAACCACCCCTAACCCCTCCTTTGAAAAGAGGGGAAAGAAGATATAGATGTCATAACGTACTTGTTTACTGCTATATCAACTGTTTATGAATACTCCTAGTCATGTAGTTATCAATCTTTTTTTACTTAGTAAAGAAGACACAAATAAGTTTTATTTACCGATTATAATTGGTAGTATTTTACCCGATATTGCAATTTTTTGGTTTTATTTTTGGGCTAAATTTATTGGTAAGATACCAGCTAATAAAATTTGGTCTGAGGTATATTTTACTGATTATTGGCAAAATATATTTGCAATTCCTAACTCGATCGTTTTATGTTTAGTAGGAGTCGGGATTTGTCATTTTTATCATTGGAATTGGGTAAAGATTATGTTGATTAGTATGATTGTTCATTGCCTATTCGATCTACCTGTCCATCATGATGATGCTCATCGACATTTTGTCCCTTTAACTAATTACCGCTTCATTAGCCCTCTTTCTTATTGGGATTCTCGTCATTATGCTAAATGGGTATCTTTAGTTGAATTATTATTAGTAAATATTAGTACTTTTTTCTTATATAATCAGTTTAATTCTTGGTGGGCAAAAGGTTTAGTTTTATTTAACGCTACCATTTATCTAGTTTTTTATCTCCGTTTTTATCTTCGATATTTTTTCTAAATTTAATCTATATTTTTATTTTTTGAATTTGGTATGATTTTGCTTTGATAATGTTGAACCTCCGCTGAATAGAGGGTGCAAACCTTGCACCCCTACAAAAAATTGATAACTTAATTTATATAAGCACTTATCATTAATTTTGACTATTTTTAGGATCTAACGCATCACGTAAACCATCGCCTAATAAATTAAAAGAAAGCACAGTTAAAACAATCAAAATAGCAGGGGTAAAAACCAACCAAGGTTGTAATACTAAAATAGAAGCATTCGTGGCTAAAGATAACATATTACCCCAACTTGGATCGGGTTGCTGGATACCCAAACCAATTAAACTTAAAACAGCCTCGGCGACGATAAAACTGGGAATAGCTAAAGTAGCTGAAATGACAACATAAGTTGCGGTTTGCGGTAGTATATGCTTGATAATAATGTAAAAAGGATTAGCACCGATCGCTTTTGCTGAGGAGACAAATTCTTGTTGCTTAAGCCCTAAAACTTGCCCTCTAACTACTCTAGCAAGTCCTGACCAACTAATAAAAGATGTGATTAAAATAATCAGGAAAAATCGTTGTGCGCTACTCAAACTTGCTGGTAAAACCGCCGCTAAAGCGATCAGTAAATAAAGCCCCGGAATACTCATCAATACTTCAATAAATCTCATCAAAATACTATCAACAATTCCGCCAAAATAGCCTGAAATTCCTCCTACTAGTAAGCCGATCGGAAAAGAGATCAAAATACCAATTAAACCGATAAAAAGACTGATTCTACCGCCATAGAGTAAACGACTGAGTTGATCTCTTCCTTGTTCGTCTGTACCTAAAAGATTGATTTTTCCTTCCCCTTTAGTGCCAAATAAATGTCGATCGAGCTTTATACCTGAAAAGATTTCTACTTCTGCAAATTTTGGCGGTAACGGTAATCTGATTTCTAAAAATTGATAGGGATCTCCCTTGACAAAAAGACGAATTGGTGATGGTTTGCTGTAATCTGATTCTAAAAATCGATCGCCTGTATCCAGATCGGTTTTACCTTGTATAGTGGGGTAAACATGAGGACCAATAAATTGTTTGTCAATAGTACGCCAATAAATAGTAGTCGGTGGTAACAAAGAGCCGTTATCTTGAGCCGAGTAAGGATTATAAGGAGCAATAAAATCAGCGAAAATCACCAGTAGATAAAAACAAATTAAGATAATCGCTCCTAGTCTGGCTAAAGGATTTTTTTTCAGTTTAGACCACCAATTCATAACGGATTTTATTTTTATTTAAACTTAGTTACAACATATTCTAGCTATTTAAAATACCAAAGACAGATTAATTCTCTACTGCTTGAAATACTTTAGACTTATTGTGCTTCAAAAACAACATCTTCGTATAAATCAGTCAAAGAAAAACTAAAATCAAGACTAGAAAAAGTAACTAATTGATCGGGATTCTGATAAGGATGCAATACCCATAAATTATCTTGGTTACGTCGAAAACATTCTACTTCCATTTGATTTTGAGAAACTAAGACATATTCTTCAAGGGTATCTAGTTGACGATAATTAGCAAATTTATTACCTCTATCTTTTGCTTCGGTGCTTTGAGATAAAACTTCAATAATTAATTTAGGATACTTTTTATAATAAGAATATTCTCGATCTCTAGAATCGCAAGTAACTATCACATCAGGATAATAAAAAACATTAGTTCTTTCAATTTGTACTTTCATATCCGCAATATAAACTCGGCAATTTTTTCCTCGCAAAAAACTTTTTAATAAAGAAAATAGATTACCTGCTATTGTTACATGAGAATCACTTGCACCTGCCATTTCGTATATCTCTCCTTTTATATATTCATGTTTAATATCTCTTGTTTTTTCCGTTTTTAGATATTCTTCAGGAGAGAGTTTAGTTTTTGGTGGTGTTATTTCACTAACCATCTGTTTTTATCAGTTACAACTTGACCATATTTTAGCTTAATAAATCGATCGTATGAGTCATCATTAACTGTAAATAGAGATAAATCCCCCACTCATCCCCCTTTGAAAGTGGGACTTACCATTTTTTCTTATACCGTGTGAAAATGATAAAAGCTATATTACGATCGAATTTCCTACACTATCGTACTAATTAAAACTATTGAGTATCAACCACGATCATTGTGATAAGTTCCATCGGGCATCAAAGTGTTACAGAAAATAGCCCCACCAAAATCGGCATCAATCAAATTAGCACTAGTCAAATTGGCATTAGTCAAATTAGCACCAGTCAAACTAGCACAATCAAGATTAGCACCCGTCAGATTGGCATTAGTCAAATTAGTACCAGTCAAACTAGCACCATCAAAATCAGTACCAGTCAAATTGGTATCAGTCAAATTAGCATCTGTCAAATCTGCCATTTGGAAG
Source organism: uncultured cyanobacterium (assembly GCA_963710605.1). Classification (GTDB taxonomy): domain Bacteria; phylum Cyanobacteriota; class Cyanobacteriia; order Cyanobacteriales; family Cyanobacteriaceae; genus JAALKG01. Next base: position 65,525 of record CAVQBA010000002.1, on the reverse strand, counting down.
CTAGCATTTGTCAAGTTAGCCCCTGTCAAGTCAACCTCTGTCAAATCAGAACATTCAAAACGAGTTTCGATCAATTTGGCAAATCTAAAATTACTATTATACAAACCAGTTTCAGCCAACCCAGCATAACTAAGATTGGCGTGAGTAAAATTGCATCCTTCCAGAATAGAATCACCAACATCAACACCACTCAAATTTATTTCACTAAGATCGACATTAAGAAATTCACCAACGATGCGAACTTTAATCCAAGTAAAATCTCTTTCTCCACTAGCGTATCTTCTAAGTACTTCTTCAGTAGTAATATACATCATTCAAATCTCTAAACAATTAATCAATTAATAACTTTATCCTTTGGGAAGTATCTCGATCGTAAAAGAATGTTGGGTTTCGTTTTTATTTTATTTATCATTTATATCTGAAGGTTTTCGGTACTTCAACCCAACCTACGAAAGTAACGATCGTATTCAAAATGAATTCAATTCAAGATTAATCTCCGTCGCTAGGTCCAATGAAAACTTCTCCATCGGGTAAAATAGTGTTGTGCATAAAAGTCATCCAATAAAGACTATGACCACTTATTTTAGCACCAGTAAAATTAGCTCTGAAAAAATTAGCATCTTCAGTCTGACAATCTAATAAATTAGCATTTCTAAAGTCCGCATCGGCAAAATTAACACCATTGAGACACGACCTAGATAAATTTGTACCACGAAGATTCGCTCCTCTTAAATAAGCACCCCACAGATCTATCTCACATAAATTAGCCTCTCTCAAGTCAGCATGAGGAATAATAATAGATTGAAAATTTCTTTCTCCAGAAGCATAACGATCGAGTAATTCTTGACTAATCATAATAATTCGATCGGTACTATTTTTGATTTCACCATAGGGCATAATAGTTTGACAAAACAGAGCATCTTGGAAAACAGTATTAGTCAAATCAGCCCCACCAAAATTAGTCTCAACTAAGATGGCTTCAGTAAAATCAGCATCTGTCAAATCAGCCCCTGTCAAATTGGCTTCACTCAAATCGCACTCACAGAAGTGGACTCCTTTCAAATTAGCATGACTCAAATTGACTCCTACAAAATCTTTCCAATTAAGTCTTCTAGTGAATTCTTCTTTGTTCATAATCCAAGTATTCAAACGATTAATCAACTAATCACTTTATCATTTGAGAAGTATCTCGATTCGTATTAAATGTTGGGTTTCGTTTTTATTTTATTTATAGTTTCTATCTGAAGATTTTCGGTACTTCAACCCAACCTACGAAGGTGACATGTTTACTTTCATAGACTAATATATCTTTCTATTACGAGCGATTTTTTTTAACAACATCTACCAACTTATACTAATTAAAATAAAATTTACAACAGTTGTTACTTTGTTACTGTTAAGTCCCCCTTACGAAGGGGGATTTAGGGGGATTAGTCTGTCTTTTTCTTTTTTGAACTTAGTATTAGAATAAATTATCTCTGCGAATATGCAATCTACTAATACGATCGATATCAATTCTTGGAAAACAAAAATTACGCTTTTATTAGCTAGTAGTTTAACAGTGATGTCGGGGGCAACTATTTCACCTGCTTTACCTGCGATGAATAAATACTTCGCAACTCAAATGGATAATCCAGAAACAGTCAACACTTTAGTCAAGTTAGTCATTACAACTCCTGCATTATTTATTGTCATCGCTTCTCCTATCGCAGGGTTAATTGTCGATCGTTTTGGACGTAAACCTTTATTATTAATTACCACGATAATCTACGGTGCGGCAGGTAGTACGGGTTTATATTTAGATAGTTTGACGGATATTTTACTCGGACGTGCTTTGTTAGGCTTAGCTGTAGCGGGGGTGATGGTAAGTGCCACGACTTTGATTGCTGACTATTATACAGGTAACGATCGAGCCAACTTCATGGGTTTACAAGCTGGATTTATGGGTTTAGGAGGCGTATTATTTCTTAGTTTGGGTGGATTGTTAGCCGAACAAAATTGGCGTTTTCCTTTCGGTATCTATCTTTTTGCTTGGTTATTTATACCTTTGATTTTAATGTTTATTGTCGAACCCGAACGTAATAATGCACCAGTAAAGCAGACGACTACAGTCGATCGAACAAATTCATTACCGATCGTTATTTTAGCTATTATTTATGGTTTAACAGTTATCAGTCAAGTTGCTTTTTATCTGATTCCCGTACAATTACCGTTTTTATTAGAAACTCTTTTCCAAGCCCCACCAACTCAAAGTGGTTTAGCAATTGCTCTTTGTACATTATTTAGCTCGATCGCTTCTGTAAGTTATGGTAAACTCAAACAAAAAATTGATTTTGCTACTTTTTTACCCATCATCTTTGCTTGTATGGGTATCGGTTATCTTTTAATCGGACAAGGTACTATCTGGTTACAAATTTTAGTAGGTTTGAGTCTTACTGGAGTAAGTTTAGGACTTTTGATGCCGAATATGAATGTGTGGTTAAGTAGCATCGTACCCGACAATTTACGTGGTCGAGCCTTAGGTGGATTATCTACAGCTTTATTTTTAGGTCAATTTCTCTCGCCGATTTTGTCTCAACCTTTGGTAATCAATACAAGTCTCAGTTTTACCTATGCTGTTTTTGGCGGAATATTATTTTTAATTGCTTTGTTATTCACTTTCCTTAAGTCTCGTTTGCGTTAGAATATTTCCCATCAAAAAAAGTACCCGCCTCAAAATGGTAAGCCTCCCTTTGTAGAGACGTAGCATTGCTACGTCGTGGGGGTTGGGGGGATCTATCTGTCTTTTTGTATTTTGAATTTGGTCTTATTTAAGTAGCTATCTCTAATAATTACTAAAATAAGGGTGCAAACCTTGCACCCCTACAGAAAAACATCCAAACTATTTTATATAAAAAATACTTATTTTTTTTTGCTTGTACCATTTTCAATAATTAAAACTACACTTACAGTTGGTAAGTCCCCCGAACATGCGGGGGATTTAGGGGGATAAAAATTTAGGGGAAAATAATCACTTAGGCTTGAGGGTTAAAACCCTCACTACAAACTAATTCAAAAATATTAAATAACAAAAGTCTATTAATATTTCGTTACACTTTTACGGCTTATTATCTCACTTTTTATTTTTAATGTAATTACCACTATTCTCTTTACAGCGTATAGATTGTATAGATTTAGAACAGGTAATTATTTTGTTAGCGATCGCTAATATATGCAACGATCGCATCAAGACGATGTTTTACATCAATAAGTGGTGACAGATACATGGTTCATTTTCAGTCAAGATGAATAGAATGAATCTAGATACATTATATTTGCTCTTATGACATATAAAGAAAATCTAGTTGTAATTGGTAATGGAATGGTAGGTCATAAGTTTTTAGAGCTTATGGTCAAAAAACAAGCCACCTCCTCACAATACAATCTAATTACATTTTGCGAAGAATCACGTTTAGCCTACGATAGAGTTCATTTAAGTGAATACTTTTCAGGTAAAAGTGCCGACGATTTATCCTTAGTTGAGCCTAATTTTTACGAAGAAAATAATATTACAGTACATATTGGTGATAAAGCAACCACCATCAATAGAGACTCCAAGACGATCGTCTCCGAGCAAGGAAAAGAAATTAAATATGATAAACTAGTACTCGCTACAGGCTCTTATCCTTTTGTCCCTCCAATCAAGGGTAAAGATGCAGAAGGTACATTTGTTTATCGTACCATTGACGATTTAGAAGCGATGGAAAGTTACGCCAAAGAATGTAAAACAGGAGTTGTCATCGGTGGTGGTTTACTCGGTTTAGAATGTGCTAATGCTTTAAAAAATATGGGTTTAGAAACTCATGTCGTCGAATTTGCTCCTCGTTTGATGCCCGTACAAATAGATGATGCTGGTGGTAATATTCTCAAAAATAAAATCGCAGAATTAGGCGTAACAGTACATACTAGTAAAAACACCACCGAAATTGTCAGCGAAGACGGTAAAGTTGTCAAAATGACTTTTGCTGATGGTACAGAATTACAGACAGATACGATCGTCTTTTCTGCGGGTATTCGCCCTCGCGATGAGTTAGCTAGAAGTAGTGGTTTAGCGATCGGGCAAAGAGGCGGTATAGTTATTAACGAATATTGTCAAACTAGCGATGAAGACATTTATGCGATCGGTGAATGTGCTTTATATGACAATCGTATTTATGGTTTGGTTGCCCCTGGTTATAACATGGCTAGTGTGGCAGTAGATGCTTTAACTAAATCGGGAGAAAGTAGCTTTGCTGGTGCGGATATGTCAACCAAGTTAAAACTTTTAGGTGTTGACGTTGCTAGTTTTGGCGATAACTTTGGTGTGACTGAAGGTGCAAAAGAAATTGCTGTTAATGATTCGGTTAAAGGTATTTACAAGAAATTAGTGCTTAATGAAGATGGTACTCGTTTATTAGGTGGTATTTTAGTAGGAGATGCCGATGATTACGGTACACTTCTACAATTTGTGCAAAACAATATCGCTTTACCTCCTCATCCTGAAGACTTATTACTGCCACCAAGAGAAGGCGAAACCAAGAGTGCATCCGCAGGTATGGGTGTAGATAGTTTACCCGATACCGCTCAAATTTGTTCTTGTAACAGCGTCGCCAAACAAGATTTAGTTACCGCCATTCACGAGCAAGAATTAACTGATATTGGTAGCATCAAACAATGTACTTCAGCAGGCACGGGTTGTGGCGGTTGTGTGCCTCTTGTCACTGATATCATGAAATCTGAGATGAAGAAAATGGGCTTAACGGTGAAAAACCACCTTTGCGAACATTTTGCCTATTCTCGTCAAGAATTATATCATTTAGTTCGTTTCCACAAAATCAAAACCTTCGGCGATTTAATCGCTCAATTTGGTACTGGTTTGGGTTGTGAAGTTTGTAAACCTGCTGTTACTTCAATGTTAGCGGCAACATGGAATGAGCATATTTTAGAACCAACTCATGCGGGATTGCAAGATACTAACGATCGATTTTTAGCTAACACCCAAAAAGACGGTACTTATTCAGTTATTCCTCGCGTACCAGGTGGCGAAATTACTCCTGATAAATTAATCGTTTTAGGACAAATTGCTCAAGAATTCGATCTTTATACTAAAATTACAGGGGCTCAACGAGTTGACCTTTTTGGGGCAAGATTAGACCAATTACCACATATTTGGAAAAAATTAATCGAAGCAGGTTTTGAGTCGGGTCATGCTTACGGTAAAGCCCTTAGAACGGTAAAATCATGTGTTGGTAGTACTTGGTGTCGTTATGGCGTACAAGATTCGGTTGCTTTTGCGATCGAAGTTGAGTTACGTTATCGTGGTATTCGTGCCCCTCACAAATTAAAATCAGCGGTATCTGGTTGTACCCGTGAATGTGCGGAAGCTCAAAGTAAAGACTTTGGTATCATTGCCACCGAAAACGGTTGGAATTTGTATCTATGTGGTAATGGTGGGACGAGACCACAACACGCTATGTTATTTGCATCGGATATCGATAAAGAAACTGTAATTAAATATATCGATCGATTTTTAATTTTCTATATCCGCACCGCCGACAAACTAGAAAGAACAGCTACATGGTTCAATAAATTAGAAGGTGGTATGGATTATCTAAAAGAAGTAATTATCGAAGATTCTTTAGGTATTTGTGATGAACTAGAAGCACAGATGGAGCATTTAGTCAATACCTATGAATGTGAATGGAAAGCGGCGATCGAAAATCCTGAAAAATTAAAATTATTCCGTAGCTTTATTAACACCGACGGAGTTGATTCTAATTTAGCATACGTACAAGAGCGTGACCAAAAACGCCCTGCAACGGAAGCGGAAAAAGTGCTTTTAACAAGTAACCAATAACCGATCGCACCCAACAACGTAGGGGTTTAATATAATTCAACCCACCAATAAATAACCTCCTCTAGCCCCTCTATTAAGAGAAAAACCACCCCTAACCCCTCCTTGCGAAGGAGGGGAATTTAACTATCAACTATCAACTATTATCATGGTTCAAACATTACCGATTACAAATCAAAATGAAGTCAGCGAGTGGATTGACATTTGTGCAGTAGCAGACATTTTCCCTAATACAGGAGTATGTGCTTTAGTCAAAGGCGAACAAGTAGCTATTTTTCGGGTACAAATAAATAATGAAGATAAAATTTATGCTTTAAGTAATTATGACCCCTTTAGTAAGGCAAATGTCTTGTCTAGAGGTATTTTAGGCGATCGACAAGGTATTGTTAAAGTAGCTTCTCCTATCTATAAACAAAATTTTAATTTAGCTACAGGAGAATGTTTAGATAACGCTGAGGTAACAATTCCGACTTATCCAATCCAAATTGTAGATGAGAGAATTCAAGTCGGGATTGTTGATTAAAAAATATTCCATCGTCGGAGTTTGTCTGCTTGCACCTTCATTATTTATTACAAGACGATTGTCTTAAATAAATACTCTTTCTTCTGATAATTTTTCATTAACACGATGATTTACTTACTTTCTATTACTTAATTAATAATAGGCGTTACTTCTGTTAATTTTTATTGAAAACTAGTGGGTTAGGTATAGAATTAATGGTAATTTGAATCGTGGTCAATAATTTTTGGTTATGCCCAAATTTCATAAATAGACGATCGATAAGTAGTTAAAAAAGAAATCGTAGTGATAGCCAATCTTTAATTAAATTAGCTAATCAATCTAACAAATACTATACTATTGACGATCGTTTTTTGATGATTAATTATCCACGCTTAAATTATCTATACCATAGACACAGATGATAACTACCGAAGAAAAAATTTATTTAAAAGATATAGATTATAATTCTTACCTTAATAATGAAGGAGAAATAGATTCTGATTTAGAAGGAAAAATAGCTATTTATGCAATTTACGATCAAGATAAAAAAATACAGTATATCGGCTATACTCGTAATTTATTTAAAAGTTTGCAACAACATTTAATGAGAAAAGTAGATCAATGTTATTGGTTTAAAGCACATATTATTGAACGCCCTAGTCGATCGCTTTTAGAAGGAATTCGTAACGATTGGTTAGCCGAAAATGAAGGTTTATTACCTAGCGAATTAGAGCAAAAAGAATGGACACAACCGATCGATACTAGAGGGCAAATGACGGAGGAAGAAAAAGAAAAATATGAGCAAGAAGACGAATTACATCAAAGTAAAATCCTCAAAAAATCAGCCAGAAGAGTAGAAGAAACAATCAAACAAAAATTACACGATCGAGGAGTTACAATGAATATGCGTTTTAATCCTAAATTAAAAGAAGAAGGTTTACTCGATTTAAAATAACTAAAGACAATAGCACATACAACCATAAAACTCATTGAAAAAAGAAATCAAAAGCTTTATTTGCTTAATGTAGAGATAATTATCAATTATTAATTGTTTAACTTCCCTTTACAGATAAAATTAGAATATCGATACTATAGGAATTTATTATCTATGTTCAAACGTATTTTGACGATCGGTTTTGTTACCATTCTCATGTTTTTAAGTAGCTTAATTTTACCACCGTCTGCCGAGGCGGCTGTACAGATAAAGATTACCGATGTGGATTATAAAGAATGCCCTGCTGGTATGGGTGAAAACAGTGTAACTAGTGGCGGTAGTGCATTACCTGCAAGTTGTTTTTTAGTGACAGGAAACACGAATAATACTTCAAGTAAAACAGTATATGATGCAGACGTTTTTGGTCGTGTACTTGATGCAAATAACGAACCAGCTTTACAAAATCGTAGCAGATTAGGTTCGATCGCCGAAGTACCTCCGGGAGTTAATGGGTTTGAATTAAGAATTAGTGTACCTTCAAATCAGCCTACTCCTTTAAAGTTAAAACAATTTAAAGCGACAGGTTATACTAGCCCTGTTTTTCCTCGATTTGATAGTAGTAATTCGTAATTGATTTGATTATTTTTAAGCCAAAAATTCGATCGTATATAGACGATGAGCAAATACCAACAGACATTGAATAACGATCGTTAATTATAATATTTTAACCGTAGGGGTTGAACATTGTTCAACCCTTCTTCTTTGATGGCGATAAAATTAATTTTCAAGCTAATATTTTAGAAACGAAGAGATACCTTTAACACGAACAATGATTCGTAATTGAGAAAGTAAAACTGCACTGTCTCCATCATTAGCATATTCAGCAAAACTTTCAGTTAAAAAGTCATCGATTTCTTCGGGATGATTTATTAAATATTCTTCCGTTATTTCTTCTAATGTTCTATATTTATTCATGACTTAAATACTCCTGCTAATATATTAATTTTATCGCTACAAAATCAGTACTTCCTCATGTTATACAGTCGATCGTTATTTAAGCTACAATTAACTAGATATAAACAAACCAATGCGTTAAGTCATTTATATTCATGTTTAAACAATTCGTAAAGAGTGAATTAACTCTTAGGGAGGATGGTCGATGCTAAAATCGATCGTCATCGGTTAACAATTGAAGAGGTGTTAACCCAAGTCTGTAAACTCCAAAAAAGTCGTGTCTATCGTGACGAACAAAACCTCTTTTATCTTGAAGGTGTCCGTAACTTTCTTCAAGTCGCTCAAAACGATTTTGAAATTGTCACTATTCTATACAGTGAAAAACTCTTAATCGTACCACCCGCACGTCAAGTAGTTCGTAAATTAAGACGTAGTGGTATTGATACAGTTAAACTAACACCAGAACAATTTCGTCGTATTTCTCTTAAAGAAAAAGCGTCTGGTATTGCCGCTATCGTCAAACAAAAGTGGACTAAATTACATCATCTTGCAGGTAACTCAGGATTATGTTGGGTTGCTTTAGAAAAAGTTCGTAATAGTGGGAATCTCGGTACATTAATACGTACTTCAGAAGCGATCGGTGGTAATGGTTTTATTTTAATCGGTAAAACGATCGATCCCTATCATTATGATGTAATTCGAGCCACAATGGGAGCTTTATTTCATCAACAACTGATTCGTACGAGTTATTCTTCTTTAGCTCATTGGATACGTCGTCGTAATATGGAAGTAATAGCGGCTTCACCAGAGGCTGAGGTTGACTTTCATCATTTTAAATATCCTCGTTCTACCATTCTTTTTCTAGGAGAAGAGCGTAAAGGTTTAAGCGATCGACAAAAAGCCTTGTGCAATCGTTTAATTCGGATTCCGATGGTAGGAAATAGCGATTCTTTGAATTTAGCTGTAGCGGGTAGTTTAATGTTGTATGAAATATACAAATATCGAGATAAGCGTCGATGAGATGTGATTGATTCGATAATCTTGAACCATTCTTGTGGGTTGAACAATGTTCAACCCCTACGGTTAACAAAAATAAAATAAATACAATTTATGGTACGATGGCGATCGCGCAGCACCAGCCTACGGTTGATCGTTTTTTCTTTAATCAAATTAACATTCTTGACATAGGAATAACTTCCTTAATATTATTAATATTATAAATCTCGGTAAATTTGTTTACGATGTCCGACTAAGACGATTACGATAATCAAAACATCGTCTTTAATTTCATAAATAATACGGTAATTACCCATTCTAGCTCGATATAAATCGTAATTACCTGATAACTTTTTAACTCCTGAGGAGCGAGGATTTTGTGCTAAGTTACGAATAGTATTTTTAAGATCGCTTTGCACTAATTTTGGCAATTTTTTAATTTGACGACGAGCTTTACTTAAAATTCTAATTTCATATTTCATTCTCAAACAAGTTCTTTTTCAAAATCTGACCACAACATAGCTTCTTCTCCTTCTTCTTGTGCTTGTTTTAAGACAGTTAAGGCTTCTTCTAAATCTAACTTATCTTCTTCTAAATCAGCATTGACTACTAATAACTTTTGTGAGCTTAATTGAGTTAAAAATTCTGAGATTGATAGTCCAAAGTTATTCGCTATTGCCTGAATTTTAAGCCATTCTTGTTCTTCTAAAATAATTTCTTGCTTTTTCTTCATTTTTCGTATTTTAATGAATTTTTTTAACTTTGCTGATATTGCCTATTCTATTTTTAAATCAAAATCAATATCATCAATTCTAGTAATAACTTTTCTTGGCTTACTATTTCGTCTTGCTAAATAAGCTTGTAAAGCCGATTGATCGTATTTATTTACTAAAAAGTATTCTCTTAGTTCTTGATCTGACATACTAGAATAATTAGTCTGTCTCATTAGATAACTTCTTCTATTGCTGTAATCTCTAGTTCAATTTCATCATCATCACCTGCTAAAACGAAAAGATTATTTGTTCTCTCATCAATACAGACAAGACGAATAGGTTGAAAACTTTATAAGTTAAATAATAACAAATTTGATAAAGCCCCTTTAATTATTCATTGGTTGGCATTTTTAATACCCAACACTATCATGTTTAATATACAAATTTTATTAGTTTAAATATAATTAAATGGAATACTTGCTTTTTTTTATATTTTCATCTATTCTCATTTCAATTTTTTTTCGAGAAGCACAACTTAAAGCTTTTAAAAAAAAGGGTAAACGAGGAATTTTCCGAATGTTTCTAATTCAAATAATCTCGTCTATCCTGATATTATTTGTTGTTTTTTGCTTGGTTGGCTTTATCTTAAGTACAATAGATGGTGGACCTGCTGTATTTGCTTTAGGTTTTATTATATTAGTACCTCTTTCAGTATTACTTTATCAGCTATTATCAATCTAGGAACAGCTATTGGAATTTATATATCTCATAAAAATGATAGATTGTAACACTAACACGATCGTAAGTTTAATCTTATAAAAGTTAGAAATACATTAATAATTAACTTTTAATCAAAAATCCTGCAATCCTTTAATCCTCTTAATCCTGATATAGACAAGGGGTTTATAATCTTCGATCGATCGCATTTTCCCAATTATCAGTCATCTGTGCAACCGATACATTAACAACATCATCAATTACCAAACAATCATTTTTAACAACACCAATTTGTTGATAACTACCAGCTAAATTCTCATCTAGAAAACTCTCCCACTTCGATCGATTTTCAGCAGATACAGAAACCACAATTAAACTCGCCAACTCACCGAATAAAGCCGTATCCAAACGCATATCGCCAACAGGTAAACTAACCTCACAGCCTAACTTACCACCAATACAAGACTCAGCTAAGGCAACAGCAACACCACCTTCTGCACAATCATGAGCCGATTTGACTAACCCGTCACGAATACCCTGACGACAAGCATTTTGTACTGATTTTTCTAGCTCGTAATCTAACTCAGGAGGTTTCCCTGCGATCGTATCATGAATAGTTACTAAATACTCCGACGCACCAAGAGAAGGAGTAAACTTACCCAAAATATAAATTAAATCCCCTTCATCTTGCCAACCTTGCCCCACAACTTGACTAATATCGGGAACAATACCCACCATACCAATTACAGGAGTAGGATAAATAGGTTGCGGATTACCATCACTATCAACAGTCTCGTTGTAAAGAGAAACATTACCACCCGTCACAGGAGTATTAAACTCTCGACAAGCCTCAGAGATACCTTCACAAGCATTATGTAACTGCCAATAACCCACAGGTTTTTCAGGACTACCAAAATTCAAATTATCGGTAATTGCGATCGGCTCAGCCCCGACACAACTTAAGTTACGAGCCGCTTCGGCTACAGCTAGTTTTGCCCCTAACTTAGGTTCTAAATAAACATAACGAGGATTGCAATCAGTTGTTGCCGCAATTCCTGTCGTTGCCAAAGCTGGTTTACCATTAACAGGGCGAACTCTAACGATCGCCGCATCTGCTCCCCCCGGCATTACAACCGTATTATTTTGGACTTGGTGGTCGTATTGACGATAAATCCATCTTTTAGAACCTATTGTTGGCGTATCAAGGAGAGTTAAGAGAATATCAGACCATTTTTGTCCTAAAATATTATCATCGTTACAAGTAGGTAAATCTTCTTCTTTCCACGCCCATGCAGTTGTAGCATATTCAGGAGGTTCTGACATTAATTCGTGATGATAAATAGGGGTATTATCAGCTAAGGCGGTAGAAGGTACTTCGGCGGCTATTTTTCCTTGATGAAAGATACGAACGATCGGCTCTTTGACTACTTGCCCTGCAACTACAGCATGGAGTCCCCATTTTTCAAAAATATCAATTAATTCTTGCTCTCTACCTTTGTCGGCAACAAAAAGCATTCTTTCTTGAGATTCAGAAAGGAGATACTCGTAAGGTATCATCCCTGTTTCCCGTGCGGGTATTTTATCTAAATCTAACTCAACTCCCACACCACCATTAGCCGCCATCTCGGAAGTAGAACAAGTAATACCTGCCGCACCCATATCTTGAGCGGCGACAACAGCCCCTGTTTTAAATGCTTCTAAACAGGCTTCAATTAAGGATTTCTCAAGGAAAGGATCTCCTACTTGTACCGCAGGTCGATCGTCCATAGATGCTTCAGTTAACTCCGCACTAGCGAAACTTGCACCACCCATACCATCACGACCTGTAGTCGAACCAACATATAAAACGGGATTACCGATACCTACTGCCCCCGATTTTACAATATCATCAGTTTCCATCAAACCGATCGCCATTGCGTTAACTAAAGGATTACCTTTATAAGCCGAATTAAAATAAACTTCACCGCCTACTGTGGCGACCCCGACGCAATTACCATAATGACTTATACCTTCTACTACACCTTTAAATATACGTTTTGTATGAGGATTATCTAAATTACCAAAACGCAGAGAATTAAGGATTGCGATCGGTCTTGCACCCATAGTAAAAATATCTCTTAAGATACCGCCAACTCCTGTAGCCGCTCCCTGAAATGGTTCGATCGCACTAGGATGATTATGAGACTCAATTTTGAACGCTACCCGTAACCCATCACCAAAATCGACTACCCCTGCATTTTCTCCCGGCCCTACTAATACTCGATCGCCTTTAGTAGGAAACTGCGAGAGCAAAGGACGAGAATTTTTATAACAACAATGCTCCGACCACATTACCCCAAACATCCCTAACTCAGCTTTGTTCGGGTGTCTGCCTAATCTTTGGACAATATCTTCGTATTCTTCTGGTTTAATTCCTTCTGCGGCGATTTCTTCGGGGCTAAAAGGTGCGTTGCTCATTTATTTTTTTTTCTGCAAAGTGCGTAATCTCTCAGAGGTATTTTATCACGATCGGAGAGGAGAGATTATCGAAGATATAAATTGTCGATTGCTTGAATACAAATATTTAAATTTAACTAATCGTATCTTTCTGATTTTATCGCCATTCCAACAATTCTTCAACGCTTAAACCAATATCACTAGCAATCTGCTTCAGTAGTCGAGGTGATATGTCACGCCCTTTGTGAAATGGAATTGTAGTTCCCCTTCCATCTTCATGGCGAAACTGTTTATGTGAACCTTTTTGTCGTACTTCTACAAATCCGAGATTTTCTAATATCCTGACGACTTCTCTTGGTTTTAATATAGGAATATTACTCATGATGATGGAATTGTAATTTGCTGAGTGCCAACGAATTGTGTCTTTAATACTAATTTTTCATCTTCTAAAAGCATCTCAATTACTTCAGCTAAATTTTCTTGTAATTCTTCTAATGTTTCTCCTTGAGAATGTGCTCCTGAAAAACCTGGTACATATCCAACATAAAGATGTGTATCTAAATCTTTTTCGATAATAGCTGTAAATGTTTTCATGATATTTTTTAATTAATTAATCAATAATGAGCAATGAAAATATCTATATTTTATCTATCTGTTTACTTAATTAGATTGTGACTAAAAGACAACAATTGTGTCTAACATCAACTATAACTAAATATGCTACGATCGATTCAAATTCACTATTTGATTAATCATGTCTTCAAAAAACTATCGTGGTGAACGCTTGATTCTCAATAACTTTAGCGATCGAGATCTTACTGGTGCAGATTTTCAAGATACTATTCTCTTTTGTTGTGACTTTAGTGGTGCAAATCTTCATGGTGCGAATTTCGCTAATGCCACTTTGGTTACTTGTAATTTTGACAAAGCCTGTTTGATAGAAGCAGATTTTAGAATTCGCTCTCGACGCACTTGTAGCTTTCGTCTGGCAAGGTTAGATCGTATTATTCTGCCTCCTGACAAAATGCTTGGTAATCCTCTTTGTATTCATAATGCTCGTTCGCCTTTTTTACGATGTGCGATTAATCCATCCGGGCCATGCGAAGACTGTCAAGATTTTGAGCAAGTCAGCTAGATAACTGGGAATTTTGAGCTAATGCTTAACAATAGTCAAAAAAATGTGAGCTTTTAACCCACCTTGCAATAAATCTCCATTACGCTAATAGAATCCGTTTAATAAATTAAACTTCAACTTTTTTTCTTAAAAGCATCAATAATATTTCGTCAATAAATAAATACAGTTTTTTAAAACAACAACAGTAACATTACAAAGTTGAAACCTAAAAAAAATAACAATGTGTTTTGTAGTAATATCGATCGCTATCTTTATTAAACTTCAAATTTTAACCGCAATCCCAGTTATATAAAACTTGACTAAAATCTAATCGTTTTAAAGCAGATTTCTTAATAAAAAAGTTAGCAACACCGCAATCTCCCCACATTATATAGATCGATTTATTATCCTGAGAAACCATCTGAAAAAGTAAAATATAAGGGTCTTCATCTTCTTCTAAGAGATAACGTGGATCGTCTTGGGTAAAATGAGGATAGCCTCCTATTTTATGACCATTGCAAGGAAAAAACTTACTATATGTTTCTTCATCAGGCTGTTGATCAATATTTTCATCCTGTTTATCCGAATCAAAAATATTAAATTGATAATCACGAAAACCGATTGGAGATATTTGATAGGAAAAGTCGATCGCACAGCATCCTTTTTCGATAGGGAAATAATAGTCTTTTATAGGAGGTAAAAAGCTGAAATCAGTTAGGATATCATCAAGGTTAAAACTAATTTCAGGAAAATAGATTACTCGAAAATTATCTTGTTGAGTATTACGAAACAAATTATCCTTTGCAAAACTTTCTAAAAATTCCTGAAGTTTATCTTGTTGAGTCATGAGTAAAATATTCTGTTGGACATTTTCAAATGATTCTAAACTAGGAAATTTTTTCCCATAAGTCTCATCGGCAAGAATATAAAACTGTAAAATTCCTCGATCGGGAAAATCTTTTAATTCAGGTGTTTGAGCAAAATTAATTTGTGCTAACAGATAAAGATATTCACCTTGACTATTTTTAGGATATTCATAGCTTTTTGGTAGATAAGGTAAACCACCAAATTTACTATCCCACCAATCGGGCTTATCTTGTTGAGTTAATTCGATTTGAAGATAAGGTTTAATAGTCGCTTCTATTTTTTCTCGATAAATTTCTAGATTTTCAGGTAACTCTAAATTCAATTTATGATTCATTTTTTGGCAAGTTAAATATAAATAATTTTAGATAATGACGATCGCTATCTTTATTAAACTTCAAATTTTAACCGCAATCCCAGTTATATAAAACTTGACTGAAATCTAATTTTTGCAAAGCAGATTTCTTAATAAAAAAGTTACCAACACCACCATCTCCCCAGAAAATATTAATCATCTCATTCCAGTCAGAATCCATCTGAAAAAGTAAAATATAAGGTTCTTCTTCATCTTCTTTAAGAGAATAACGCGGATCTTGTTGGACGAAATTAGGATAGCCTCCTATTTTATGACCGTTGCAGGGAAAACGATCGTAATATAAATCGTAAAGAGAGTTGTAAAATTCATTAGAAAAATCATTATTAGGAAAAAAGTCAAAGTTATAATCAACAATACTGATAGGAGATGTTTGATAGGAAAAATCGATCGCACAACAACCACTCATGGGAAGATAATAATAATCATCTTTAATTGCTGGTAAGAAGCTAAAATCAGTTAATATATCATCTGTATTTAAACTTATTTCAGGAAAGTATATTACTCGAAAATTATCTTGTTGAGTATTGAGTAAAACCATTTCTTCAAAAGTATCAGGAAATTTCATTCCATAAGTCTCATCGGCAAGAATATAAAACTGTAAAATTCCTCGATCGGGAAAATCTTTTAATTCAGGTGTTTGAGCAAAATTAATTTGTGCTAACAGATAAAGATATTCACCTTGACTATTTTTAGGATATTCGTAATTTTTTGGTAAATAAGGTAAACCACCAAATTTACTATCCCACCAATCGGGCTTATCTTGTTGAGTTAATTCGATTTGAAGATAAGGTTTAATGGTTGCTTCTATTTTTTCTCGATAAATTTCTAGATTTTCAGGTAACTCTATGTTTGACATTGTTTAGTTGATACGTTCATTGACTTCTCCACTGCCTAAAGGCGAGTGGATTCTTCCTTCGTAGAATGATGCCTTACAAAAGCAGTGCCTTTACTTGGTCTTACTCGTTCTCCAGAAGCTATCGGGATACGTCCTACCCCTAAAATTCGTAATCCTTCATCCCTGATGTTTCGACTGGCGTTAATATCTCTGTCCTGAACTGCTTTACAACTAGGACATTGCCACTGCCGAATATCTAAAGGTAATTTATCCACTTGATGTAAGCAATTATTACAAGTTTTTGAGCT
Source organism: uncultured cyanobacterium (assembly GCA_963710605.1). Classification (GTDB taxonomy): domain Bacteria; phylum Cyanobacteriota; class Cyanobacteriia; order Cyanobacteriales; family Cyanobacteriaceae; genus JAALKG01. The sequence goes on along the minus strand of CAVQBA010000002.1, from coordinate 48,904 downwards.
AGGGTAAAATCTACCTACCTCTATGTAGGTTTTCCCTGCCCATTCTGCCTTGTATTTCAACATAGTACAAAACATTCCCCAACTAGCATCACTAATAGACTTAGCTAGTTTGTGGTTTTTCACCATGTTTTTTACGGCTAGATTCTCCACACAAATGACTTGGTTTTCGTCCACTAATTTACGACTTAGTTTATGGAGGAAATCTTCTCTACATCTTGATATTTTTTCTTGAACCTTAGCAACCTTGACTCTTGCTTTGTAACGGTTTTTAGAACCTTTTACCTTTTTACTTAACCGTCTTTGTTGTTTACCCAACTTATTTTCATACTTACGGTAGTATTTTGGATTACCATGCTTTGAGCCTTCTGAGGTAATTGCATAGTGAGTTAAACCCATATCTATACCTATCGCCTTGCCTTGTGAAGACTTTTCAGGTAAACATTTACCATCATCATACAAACAACTAACATAGTATTTGTCTGATGGAGCTTTACTCACAGTGACAGATTTAAGTTCCCCTTCTAATCGTTTAGATATTTTACAATATACTTCTCCTATTTTTGGGAGTTTGATTGTATCTTCTAATAGTTTGCATCCTTGAGGCAAACGCATAGATTGACGATTACCTTTTTTCTTAAAACGAGGGAACTTTGCTCTACCTTCAAAGAAGTTCAAAAATGCACTAGAGAGGTCTAAAGCGACTTGTTGCAAGGCTTGAGAAGGAGGTTCTGTTAACCATTCATGTTCTTTCTTTAAAACTGGCAATAGCTTGATGATTGTATTTCTACTTAAACCTTTTCCAGTCTCCTTGTACGTTTCATTCGTTCTCCCCAATGCGTAGTTAAAGTACCAACGACAACATCCGAAAGACTTATTCAACAAAGTCTTCTGAGAGTCATCAGGGTAAATTCGGTACTTTATCGCTTTGAGCATTTCTTAATTTCTTGAATCTTATGTCAAAGTATAGCATACTATTAACAGAATGGTAATAGTATTTTTTACCGCCCGCCGAGGGCTTTAAAATTACCTTGAGGAGTCCATGTATCCCCGACCTGAAGGTGCGGGGTTTTATTGCTCCTCAAACTCCACTTTTGATAAAAAAACTTGATTACTCTTTTTCCATTTTTTTATGATTGAGTAACTAAATAACAAATATGTTCGAGAGTATTTTGAATCTGTTATCGATTTGTGCTTTCTCCAAGATATTTAATAGCACAAAGACTTTTGCTAATATGAGCTGGTTAATTTTTAAAATATTGCTTTTGCCAAGCTTCTAAATTCATTTACGTATCTCGAAACTACTCTATTCTATTTTTAAAGAGTTCCACCATTATTTAATTTTGTTATAGGTAACCTTAACCTTTTAACGAGAAAAAAGTAATAATTGCTTAGAGTGAGAATTAATCGCACATTGTTACACTCACTTTGAACTGCCTAACAAAATAGTCTAATTATGAATTGTAAACATAGACTCTCGTTCTGATCACATTTTGATGTTTATTTTTTACACATCTTTACAAATATACGAAAAAATGTAAAAAAATTGAGAAAAACTATCATATTTCAACATTTCAGCGTTTAATCATGTAATATCAGATCTAGTGCCGAAAAGAGTGGAACACTTATTTTATGGTTATTTCAGCTATTAAAATAATTAATACTATTTTGGGTACGATAAATATCAAATAAGAGGAAAGTCGATTTATGAATAAGGGTGAATTAGTAGATGCAGTAGCGTCTAAAGCTGAAGTCACAAAAAAACAAGCTGATACCGTAATCAGTGCAACTATTGAATCAATTATGGAAGCGGTTGCATCTGGAGATAAAGTAACTTTGGTCGGTTTTGGTTCATTTGAACGCCGTCATAGAAAAGCTAGAGAGGGGCGTAACCCTAAAACAGCAGAAAAAATGCAAATTCCAGCAACAGAAGTACCTGCTTTTTCAGCGGGTAAATTGTTCAAAGAAAAAGTTGCACCACCTAAATCTTAAGGATTACCATAAAGAGCAGAAATCAATTATTCCTTTAATGGAAGATTTTTGCTCCTAATTGTTACTATTTTAACTATTTTGACAAGACCAACTCATGGCGGTAATTTAGATTGGGCAGTCAGTATTGCCAACTGCCCTCTTTGTGCGATTGTCGATTTTTCGGCAAGTATCAATCCTTTAGGTCCTCCCCAAAGTGCGATCGATGCTATCCTTAATCAAGGTTTATCCCAATTAAAAGATTATCCTAACCCTAATTATCCTCTATTTCGTGAGGTAATTGCGGATAAATATAATCTTAATCCTCGATCGATTTTGCCGGCTAATGGTGCGGCTGAATTGTTGACTTGGATGGCTTGGGAAGTTAAAAGTCTTAAGGGTGTTTTATTACCCGCCCCTTGTTTTGCTGATTATAAAAGAGCATTAGCAACTTTTAATCTCCATAGTGTTTCTTATCCTCTTAATGCAATAGAAACAGGTTTTGATATCGTACATCCTCATCAATGGGCTTTATTGATTAATAATCCTCATAATCCTACGGGTAAGTTATGGAATAGAGAGACTTTATTACCTTATCTGCGTTTATTTGCTTTGGTGATAATTGATGAAGCGTTTATGGATTTTTTACCACCGAATCAGCAACAGAGTTTGTTGGCTATGGTTAGTGATTATGATAATTTAGTTATTTTAAGGTCATTAACTAAGTTTTATAGTTTACCCGGCTTGAGAATTGGTTATGGAGTGAGTCATCAAACTAGAATCGATCGATGGCAAAAGTGGCGAGATCCTTGGTCTGTTAATACTTTAGCTTCTATAGCAGGAAGTGCTGTTATACAAGATACAGAATTTGAAAAATTAACTTGGCAATGGCTACCTAAAGCAAAACAAAAGTTAGTTGAGCAACTAAGCAGTATCAAACAACTAAACGTTTTTCCTAGTCAAACTAATTTTTTATTAGTTGAAAGTAAGGGTAAGATGAAAGTACCCGAATTACAATTAAAACTACTCCAACAAGAGCAGATATTTATTCGTGACTGTTTAAGTTTTCCTGAGTTAGGAGAAAAATACTTTCGAGTAGCAATTAAACACGAAGAGCAAAATGAAAGGTTAGCTCAAAGTATCGATCGAATTATCATTGACAGTTGAGCATTAACAATTGATAATTAAAGATTATTCAGTGAAAAGCGTTATATAGTTAATGGTTGTTCACTCTTGGCACTGTTCACTGTTGACATTGTTTAATCGTTGTCCCAACTTTCACAGGCAACTAAATCACCGATTTGATCTCTTAATAAGAAATCACATTTTTCTAATTCACATTCAACACAAACCCATTCCCTAGCAGGAATATATTGACAAAGTATGTATATTGGTTGATGACGACTTATAGAGCCTTTTTCTACTAAGTGACGTGCTTCGTCTTTAATTGTATCGATCGAGTAATTTGTTGCAATTCTATTCAAGGTTGCCATTATTTTTACCCCGTATTGATTATTTAGAGTCTTAGTTTTCTACTATAGTCTAACTTATTAATTTTGTTTATAGTTACTTAATGTATCTTAAAATACATTTTTGCTGGTTAAATTTTGGTTATGATTGGTTGTTACTAATTCCTCAATTGAGAATTGATTACAAAAAGTCTCCTTTGTTTAATTCTGGTACATCTGAGTCTAAACCAAATAGCTTTTGATGAACTATAGTTTGTGCCTCAGGCATTTGCCCGTAGCTAAATACCCAAGGTGTCTCAACGGGTAAAAACGATCGAAACCAAGATTGAACGTAAGGACTACCATAGATTACTAATGCCTCAATGGTATTGTCTTTTACCAGTTGTTGATAAAAAGATTGTAATTTTTGTGTCAAACCCGCACTACCTTTAAACGGATTACCACGAATAAAGATTTGTAATAAAATAGATTGCTGTTGAGAGGCGAAATAGAGATTTTTTTGTTCAATAATTTGCGTTTGGTAATTAAAAGTTGTCGGAATAGTAATCGCCGCTGTTTGTCGATCGAGAAAATCGCAACCTAGTAAATCATCCACTACCACTAAATTTATCCCCTCAGACTGCGTTTTTAGAGGTATATTACCATCAATTATAGTACTTTGGTTTAAAATTTCTTTAACAGTCTTTTGTGAAGATATGGAGCTAATAGCATCAATAGCTAATGGTTGTGAACGATCGTTTTTATGCGTAAATAATTTTTCTTTAGCAGTTTGAATACGGGCTAAACTACGATCAATTCTGCTTGAGGAAATAATACCATCATCGATCGCTTTAATTAATGAATCGATCGCAACTTCAGGATTTTCAGGCATTAATAAAATATCAGCCCCAGCAAGAATCGCTTTAACCGCAATTTCTTCAGTAGAAGCGTATTTAGCCACACCACCCATAATTAAAGCATCAGTAACAATCAAGCCATCAAAACCCATTTTCTCCCTTAACTGAGTAGTCAAAATCGCCGAAGATAAAGTAGCAGGATTATTCTTATCAAAACTTTCGACTAACAAATGAGCAGTCATGACAGTATCAACACCTTCATCAATAACTTTTTGAAAAGGTTGTAATTCAACTTCATTTAATCTAGCCAAACTATGACTAAGGCGAGGTAAATCTAAATGAGAATCTGTCGCCGTATCGCCATGCCCGGGAAAATGTTTAGCTGTAGTTAGAATCGGTAAGGATTGACAACCTTGAATAAAAGCAGTCGCCAAATCAGCAACAATTTGAGGATTATCACCAAAAGCACGGACATTAATTACAGGGTTATCAGGATTATTGTTGACATCAGTTACAGGTGCTAAAATCCAATTAATCCCGATCGCACTAGCTTCCTCGGCGGTTATTTTTCCCATTTGATAGGCATATTCAATTGCGAGGCTATAATTATTCTGTGCAATTTGTGATAAAGCCATTGGAGGAGGAAACCAACTTGCCCCTGTAAATCTCTGCCCAACACCTTCCTCGATATCCGCCGAAACAAATAAAGGTGTTTTCGCCCATGATTGTAACTGCTGAGTGCGATAAGCAATCTCCGCACAACTACCACCTAAAAGTATCACACCACCAATATTTAACTCACTCAGCCATCTTTGTAATTGAGTTTGATTTGCTTCCCATGCAGGATAACGAATTTGATGATCAAAAAGATAACCTGTAGTACGAACAACTATTAATTGTCCTATTTTTTCTCGGAGCGATAATTTATCAGTCATCAGAGATTAAACTTAGTTTTTCTTGAAGTAAATTTAGAAGTATAGATTCTTGATTACAATTATAGTTATTTCAGATAAAAATGAGACAACTTGGTGCTGGTAAATTAGAGTTTAATTTATTAAACGGATTTTGTTAGCCTTGTAATGATAATTGCTCATCGGATTTGCTACTCACATTTTTACGATTATTAAAACTGTCTCAATTCTTTTTTTAGACGACTATACATATATGTTTACGATCGAATATGGATATACAATAATCATGTTAGAAAAGCAATTCTCCATTATTCTAAACTTGCCATTTCCATTAGTTTTTGATGAGTGCCTAATTCTTTTTCTTTTGAATTTGGTTGACGTTGAATATAACTACCATCAGGTTGTAAATCCCACGCTTGAACATTATCAGCCAACATGATACCAAGTATTTCTTGTAATTGGGCTAAAAGTTTAGGGCTTTCTATTGGGGTTACTGCTTCTACTCTGCGAGATAAATTCCGAGTCATCCAATCAGCACTACCTATATAAATTTCTTCTTCAGAATTGTTATGAAAATAAAAAACTCGTGAATGTTCTAAAAAACGCCCAATTATACTAATCACGTTTATGTTTTCACTTATGTTTTCAACACCAGGGCGTAAACAACAAATACCTCGGATAATTAAGTCGATTTTTACTCCTGCTTGAGAGGCTTTATATAAAGCTTTAATCATTTCTAAATCAACTAAGGAATTCATTTTAGCTACAATTCTGCCACTGTTACCTTCAAGGCAATGTTGAGCTTCTCGATCGATCATTTCAATTATACGTGTACGCATCGTTGTCGGAGCGACAAGTAATTTACGAAAAGACTTTTGTTTGGAGTAGCCAGTTAAAAAATTAAACAAATCAGTTAAATCAGCACCCAAATCTTCATTCGCACTAATCAAACCGATATCGGTATAAAGTTTGGATGTTTTCGGATTATAATTGCCAGTACCAATATGAACATAACGACGTATTTTTTCTTTCTCTTTACGTACAACTAAAACAATTTTGGTGTGTGTTTTTAAACCAACGATACCATAGACAACATGAACACCCATTTTTTCTAATTTTCTTGCCCAAATGATATTATTTTCTTCATCAAAACGGGCTTTTAATTCTACTAAGACAACGACTTGTTTACCATTCTCAACAGCTTCAATTAAGGCTTTAACGATCGGTGAATTACCAGAGGTACGATAAAGAGTCATTTTGATCGCCATCACATTAGGATCATGAGCAGATTGAGTGATAAACTGTTGAACTGTACCAGAAAAAGAATGATAAGGATGGTGTACCATCAAATCAGCCTTACGAATCTTAGCAAAAAATTCGTTACTAATATTTTGTTCTTCTTCTTCATTTGCCGGCGTTACTTGCAATTTTTCAAAAGCTTTAGGCACAACGCCACTCCAAGGAATATCTTTTAATTCAGGTAAGGGTAAACTAGCTAAAACAAATAAATCTTTCAAACCGATTAATCCATCAATGGTATAAATATCCATTTCAGTTAAAGATAAGCCGTGCATTAGAGTTTCTTTAATGTTTTCAGGCATACTCGAATTAATTTCTAAACGTACTGATGAGCCAGCAAAATGACGTTTACGTAACTCTTGTTGAATGGCTAATAATAAGTCATCAGCTTCATCTTCTTGTACACCTAAATCTGCATCACGAGTTAGACGAAAATTATAACATTCTTGTACATCCATTCCGGGGAATAAAGCGGCTAAATGATGTGCTATAACTTGCTCTAAGGGTACACCAACCCAAAAAGGAGTTTGATCATGCTTATAACTTACTTGTTTTAAATCATCAGGAAAACAAACAAATCTAGGTAAACTTTTAGGTACTTTAACCCGAGCAAACAATTCTGCTCCTGTTTCTGGATTTTTAACCACAACAGCTAAATTAAGACTTAGATTAGAAACGTGAGGAAAAGGATGACTTGTATCTACTGCTAAAGGTGTTAAGACGGGAAAAATATTACCGTTAAAATAAGTACTAATATATTCTCTTTGTTCTTGATTAAGATCAACAAAATCAAGTAAATGAATACCTTCAAGCGTTAGATTTTTTTTAAGGTTAGTCTCAAAATTATCTGTTTGTAGCTTTACCATCGGACGCAATCGAGTATTAATATCTTTTATTTGCTCGATCGCATTACGCCCATCCAGACTTCTTTTAGTAACTTCTGCCTCTATCTGTCTTTTTAAAGCGGCAACTCTTACCATGAAAAATTCATCTAAATTAGCACTAAAAATAGCCGTAAATTTTAATCTTTCTAGTAATGGAGTTTTTTCGTTTAAAGCTTCTTGTAAAACTCGACGGTTAAATTCTAACCAACTAACTTCTCGGTTAAAATAATATTGATAATCGTTGAGATCGATCGTTTCTTCTTTCATAGACTCAATAGTCATGATATTTAGTTGATAGTTGATAGTTGATAGTTGATAGTTGATAGTTGGAAAGGAGTAAGGAGTAAGGAGTAATAAGTAAGAAGTGTTAGTTTAACAATTCCAAATTCTTTTTTATTTATCAACTCTTAACTCTTAATTCTTAACTTTTCACTCCTAGTAGTTGCTAGAACGAGGTAAATACCATTTGAAATGTTGATAAGTCGTACCAGATATGTCTTGTATTAAAGTACGTGCAGCGGGGTCATTATGAGGGCGGGTAACGATGACAGCACCAACATAACGTTTACCTGTAGGCATATCAATAATTCCTGCATCAGCTAAGGCTTTACCAATATCTCCTGTTTTATGAGCAATCATCGCTCCGTCTTCAATTCCTTGAGGTAACAAAGTACGGGTTTTTGTTCTCGTCATAATATCCATTAAACGATCGCGCGATCGCAAAGAGATAAGTTGACCTTGATTTACTTTAGCTAATAACAAAGCCAAATCTCTGGCACTAGTAGTATTTGTACCTTCTAAATCAGGTAACAGATTTTTAATCATTGTACTTTCTAAACCCCATTCCCAAAAACGTTCATTAAGTTGATCTTTTCCTCCTAAACGTTCGATAATCATTTCTGTAGCGGCATTATCACTGTTAATAATCATTTGCGTCGCTACATCGATCGCACTATACTTTTTACCAACACCCTTATATTGTATGCCACCTGAACCACTAACACGATTAGCTTCGGTCATGGTTAACTCTTCATCTAAATATATTTTACCTTCATCAACATCTTGTAAAAAAGCAATCAAAACAGGTATTTTAATCGTACTTGCCGCAGGAAGAGGTTTAATCCCATTTGCATTAACATAAACACCATTATCTAAATCAACAAAGAAAATACTAGCTTCAAGTTGAGGATATTTCGCTGTTAACTCATTTAATTTTTGCTTCAGCCCACTTTCTTCCTTAGAAAAATTAATCTCAGTAACTAAATTATTAACCAGATTTGTTGATTTATTAGTCTCTTCTTTTTTATCTGCTGTCGAATCGGCAACTGTCTTATTTTCACTAGTTTGACTCTCAGGAAAAATCTTAGCCATAAAAGGCAAATTTACTTTAGGAAATAAAGGCTTAGTCAAATCTCGATTAGCTAAAAAAGTTCCAAATATAGTACCTATTCCTACACCAATAATACTTAAACGAAAAAGTGTATTAATAAATTTATTAACAAAACTAACTGGTTTGGCAGGAGGCGGTACAATTTTCGGCTTGTCATAAACAAAACGATTAGTCTTATTTGTTTTGGAATCAGCTTTATTTTGGGAAACTATTGTGAAGCGATTATCTTTACTCTTTTGATTAATTTTGTTAGGATTTTTTGGATTTTCTCCATGAGTATTCGAGATTTTGATGGTCACTTTTTATTCCCCTGATTTGGTTTAAGCAGTAAATTTTGGTTAATGAATAAGTTATAGACTATATTGCCTTTTTTTGGTGTAAATTGTTAAATTTTTTCATGTAATGATTGTGTCTCTTTAATTTAACGAACGAACGTAAGTTCGGTGGTAAGAGATAGTAGTTTCCAAGTTATAGTCATTTCAATTAAGATTAAGACAGTAAGAACAATACTAAAACCAAAGTATTAAACCCACCTTGAACTATCGTGCAAGGCTAATATCCTGTTCGTTTAATAAATTAAACTTAAATTTAGATTCATCACTCGTGTCTCATTTTTATTTGAAACAACTATATCGCACTTTATCGATGATAATATTTAAGACTCTCAGCCTTTAAACTATTGATTATCAAATAAGTAGCCCCAATTAATTAAACGTCAGAAAGATTAAGTTCGTAGTATGGGCTTTAGCCCTTATCTTAATAGCTTGTTAGTAGCCCCTCAAAGGGGTAAGTACAAACTTTCTTTTATTTAGGTGGAACTACTTCGCACTTTTAGCTTAACTGTAATTGAGGTTAATTAGATAATCAATCAGAATTAAAAGTCAAAATCTAAATATGTAATTTTTTAGCAGTATTATGATATTTCACTTAATTGTCAACTGTCAATTGTCTTTTGGCTCGACGTAAACTGTTGACTGTTTTAACGGTAAATTCAGCAACTTGCTCTATTTGCTCTTGGGTATTAAAACGTCCTATTCCAAAACGAATTGAAGCACGAGCTAGGCTATCAGAATGTCCTAATGCTTTTAAGACATGGGAAGGTTGGGTATTTGTCGAAGAGCAAGCTGAGCCAGAAGAGATAGCTACTTTTGATTGTAATGCTAAGAGTAAAGCTGAGCCGTTAACTCCCTCAATACTGATATTTAAGTTACCTGCTAAACGTCGATCGATATCTCCATTAAGATGAACATTATCTAATTGCTTTAATTGTTGCCATAAATAATCTCTTAATTGTTTTTGTCGTTGATTTTCGCTTTCTAATTCATTTAAGGCTATTTTGATAGCTTCAGCGAAAGCAACTATTTGTGGTGTCTGTAATGTGCCTGAGCGAAAGCCATTTTCTTGCCCTCCTCCTTGTATTTGCGATGCTAATTTAACACGAGGATTTTTACGACTAATATATAAAGCACCTATTCCCTTAACTCCATGTATTTTATGAGCAGTTAAAGACATTAAGTTAATCTTCATTTCTTGCACATCTAAATTTATTTTACCGATCGCTTGAGCGGCATCTGTATGAAATAGTACGTTTTTATTCTGACAAAGAGAACCTATTTTGGCAATATTTTGTATTACACCAATTTCGTTGTTAGCAACCATAATCGAAACTAAAACTGTATCCTCACGAATAGTTTTTTCAAGTAGCGCTAAATCAATCAAACCATTAGCTTGTACAGGTAAATAGGTTACTTCAAACCCTAAAGTTTGTAAATATTCACAAGGCTCGATTACCGCACGATGTTCTGTTTGACAAGTAATTATGTGTTTTCCTTGACTAAAATAAGCCTCCGCAACTCCTTTAATCGCCAAATTATTAGCTTCAGTCGCACCACTTGTGAAAATTATTTCGTTATCATTCGCATTGATTGCTAGTGCAATTGCTTCTCTAGCTTGCTTAACTGCCGTTTGAGCTTCCCAGCCATAAATATGTGCGTTACTAGAAGGATTACCGTAATATTCATTAAAATAAGGGAGCATAGCAGAGATTACTCTAGAATCTACTTGAGTTGTGGCATGACCATCTAAATATATCGGACGAGCAATCATATTTTTGCTTATCTTTACTTAATGTGGATTAATACTAGGGATCGGTTATTATTATAGACAAATAAAGGAGTATTTGCTCCAGCCACAAAGTAAGCTTAAGGCTATTAGCTTATTAAAGTAGATAGCTTATAATTTTAGTACAAAAATGATTGTTCACTTGATATAGGAGCAGTAAAAATGGATAATGCCAACAATGAGAAAATTATCGGTTATTTTATCGAAGAAGCAAAAGAACATTTAGAAACGATCGAAAAAGGAATTCTTGATTTATCCGCCGCCGTAGAAGACGAAGAGACAGTTAATGAGTTATTTCGTGCCGCCCATTCAATTAAAGGTGGTGCGGCGATGCTCAATTTTACTAGTATCCAAAAAACCTCTCACCGTTTAGAAGATGCGTTTAAAATTTTACGAGATGAAAATATTAATCCGGATCAAACCTTAGAAAGTTTGTTTTTAAAAACATATGATATTATTCAAGAATTATTACAAAGATTACAAGGGCCATTAGGATTAACAGAAGAAGACGGTGATGAAATTCTAGAAGCGGCTGAGCCTCATTTTGTCGAACTATTAAGCTACATCGAACAACTAGCTCAATCAGACATTCCTCAAGCACCTAAATTGACATCAGCAGACGTTAGGGCTGTTTCTCCTTCTTTAGTGCGTATTCCTCAAGATGAAATCATCATGCAGGTAAGACAAATCTTACAACAAATGTTGGCTATTTTCAAACAAGAACCAACTCCGAATAATCGTCAGCAGTTACAATCTATGTGCGATAAGTTAGCTCAAATTGCACCTGATGAAAATGGTTGGCAAAATTTGCTTAAATGCTCCAAAACGGCAATCATCAATCCAAAACATTCTTATCTGTTGTTAGCACCTGTAGTAATCAAAGAAATTAAATTAGGTGGTGATTGTTTAGAAGTTGGTAAAGGTTCTGAAATTACACCTTCTCAAGGTTTAGAACAACTTGCTCATTCTAAGTTACCACAAGTCTTGATTACTGTCGATCCTGTAATGGCGGCGGAAATGCTGAATAAGGTTTTTAATCAAGAACAATTAAGCAAATTCGTATCTTTGTTACAAACTAGTTGATATTCATAGGTAATAGTTATATAGTTAATAATTAATTATTATTCTAATCTGCTGAGCAATTTTTAATTATTGGTCACATTTACTTTTGAGATAACTATGATTCCTCTAGTAACTAGTTTGTTGGCTCGCTATAGTGCTTTTTTACAGCCAATTTTGTTTTTGTTTGCATGGTTATTTTCGGCGATGTTTATTTCGACGATCGTATCCTCTATTGTTGATGTACGTAAACGCTCTGCCACTATGCACCAAATCCCTTGTCATTCTTGTCGTTACTCTACTAATAATCATTATTTGAGATGTACGGTTAATCCTTCGACTGCTTTTTCTGAATCAGCTATTAATTGTTTTGATTTTTACAAAAATTCTACTTGTTATAGTAATTTTGACGAGACTTAAACAATTAAATAGCAAACATTTTTGAAATAAAAACAGGATAAAATGCAAGAAATAAAACAAATATTAATAAAAACACAAGTTATACTTAGGTTGAGTTTATCTTTCCAACAATAAAGTTATTGATTTGTTCACTACTTCCTGTTCTACAATTAAAACTTGAATGTTTGTGGTTGTTTTTATCAAAAATATTTGTACTAATGAATATACTTATTATCTCAGAAAATGCCTCCTTAAAATATGGAGGTGAAGCGGCATTACCATTACATTATTTTCGAGTTCTAAGGAAAAAAAAAATTAATGTCTGGATGATAGTACATGGAAGAAGAAAAGAAGAACTTAGAACCCTTTTTCCTGATGATTTAGACAAAATTTTTTATATTGAAGATAATATACTGTACAAATTTCTTTTCAGTTTCAACAAATTCTTACCCGCCAAAATTTATTACTTTACTTTTGGTAGTTTGTCACGGACAATCACACAAATTAATCAAGTTAAACTGGCGAAATATTTGATTGAAAAATACCAAATAGATATTATCCATCAACCTATACCAGTTTCACCCAAACTACCTTCTATGATTTATAATATGGGAGTACCTGTGGTGATAGGTCCTATGAATGGTGGAATGAATTATCCTCAGGCATTTCAAGTAAGAGAGACAATTGGGGTTAATTTTTTAGAAAAATCAGCAAGATATTTAGCTAATATAATGAATATTTTGATTCCTGGTAAAAGAAAAGCAGCTGTTTTACTCGTTGCCAACCAAAGAACTAAAAATGCTCTTCCTAAACCAGTTAAAAATAGCTCATCTCAAATTATGGAACTAGTCGAAAATGGTATTGATTTATCGATCTGGAATACGTCGCCAATAGATAATAACGAAGACAAGCCTAACTATGATGACAACGAGGATAAATGTTTAAAAATAATCTATATCGGACGTTTAGTTGATTGGAAAGGGGTTGACTTACTTATTACAGCATTTGCTAATTTAGTTACAACATTACCAGAATATACAATTTGTTTAGACATTATTGGTGATGGAAAGCAAAGGAGTAATTTAGAACAACAAGCGAAATCTTTAGGTTTAGAACAAAATAAAGACACAAACAATTCTCACATAGTTTTTCGAGGACAATTACCTCAACAAGAATGTGCTAAGCATTTAGAACAAGCACAAATTATGGTACTACCTAGTTTATACGAATGTGGTGGAGCTGTTGTTTTAGAAGCGATGGCGATGAAAGTTCCTGTTATTGCGACTAATTGGGGCGGTCCTGCTGATTATCTAGATGACTCTTGTGGTATTTTAGTCGATCCTGATAATAAAGAGTCTTTTATTGAAAACTTATCAATCGCAATGAAAAAATTAGTGACAAATCCCGATTTAGTAAAATTAATGGGAGAAAGAGGCTATCAAAAAGCAGTAAGTTTATATGATTGGGATGAAAAAGCAAATAAAATTCTGGAAATATATCAAAAATGTATATAATTTATAATTACGAGAAAATTATCAATTATTAAAAAGTAAATATTAGGCTTTTGTGATCAAATATTTTTGTGAACTATTTATAATAAGGGTTTTAACCTTTAATAAAATTAGTTATTTTTAAATATCTATTAAGAAGATTTGTCGATAAATTGGTTGTTGAGAGGTTGAACTCTTAACTTTTAACTCTTAACTTTTAACTATAATGACATTACAGCTAAAAATATACGTACCTCCTCATCCATTAATTAAACATTGGCTAGGGGTGGCTAGAGACAAAAATACTCCCCCAAGTCTATTTAAAACCGCCATGGTAGAATTAGGGCGTTGGCTTACTTATGAGGCGACAAAACAATGGCTACCAACTATTGATACTCAAGTCGAAACACCTTTGGGAGTTGCGGATGCGACATTTATTGATCCTCAAAATGTAATTGCTATGATTCCGATTCTTCGGGCAGGTTTGACTATTTGGGAAGGAAGCCAAACAGTTTTACCTTTAGCTGTAACTTATCATTTGGGGATGGAAAGAAATGAGGAGACTTTAACTGCAACTTGTTATCTAAATAAATTGCCAGAAAAGTTTGCTGAAGATACTCGTATTTTGGTATTAGAGCCTATTTTATCTACTGGTGGGACAATAATGGCGGCATTAAAAGAAATTGTCAGTAGAGGGGGGAATCCCGACTTTATTCGGATTATTTCTGTCGTTACCTCATCACCAGCTTTACAAAAATTAAGTCTGGTATATCCTAGTTTATACATCTATACTGCTATGATTGATGAACAGGTTAATGATTCTGGTTTGATTGTTCCGGGGTTAGGAGATGCTGGCGATCGATCTTTTGGAACTTAAATTAATTCTGATGATAATAATTTTAATTATCAAAATATTAATAACTTTTAAAAGAACAAATCTTAGTTAATTTATCATGAGTAATAAAGGTAGTTTTAGTGGTGGTTTTTTCCTTGGTACTGTTATCGGCGGTATTGTAGGAGGTGTATTAGGAACTTTGATTGCTAACAAAAATAAAGAGCTATTATCCCCTAATAATAGTGTAGGAATAAAAAATATTAAATATACAATAGATGAGAATGATGAAGATGAGATTTTAGAGACAAAAGTTGATTTAGAAGATAAAATTAATCAATTAAATCATGCGATAGATGAAGTTCGTTTTACTTTACTTAAAAACTCAGAAGCAGAAACAATCGACGAGAGATAGTTGGTGAAATCATTGACAATTGACAATTGACAATTGACAATCAACTTTACTTTAAAGAGTAAAACTTCAAGAAAAAAATCATGTAAATCCTGTAATCCTAAAATCCTGATTAAATGGTGATAGATGATAATAGACTCACATAGATTTTTTTATCTTAAACAAATTATTGAATAAATAATCACTAATAATTACTTTCAATCGGATAAATTAGAACTAAATACTAGTAATTTAAACCACAGTTTTGGGTTACTTTTAATTAACCAATCTTCTTGCGATTTTAACCAACTAGGAAACCAACCACTAAAAATCAAATTTTTAAAAGCATCAACTGTAAAAGTTTGATAAGAAGTTAACCAACGTAATAAATCTTTTACCCCTGCCATTTCGACAATCCAAAACAATAGAGGAGGGTTTTTTCTAGCCGCTTTAAGTGCAAGACGATTAAAAGTTAACCAGTCTGTTTTATCCTTAATAAAAGTATCCGCTGTTTCGGGTTCATCTGCCAATAAACCAAAAAAAGTATTGAGCATTGAATTTACTCTAGCAGGAGGTAAAGTTTGATGAGTTGGCACCATCATTCCTTTAGAAAACAACCAAGTTACTGCTATATTACTTTGATATGCTTGAATTCTATTCAGAGATTCGGCATCTAATAAGTGATGTTTTAAGGCAATATCCAATAAATTAGTTAAACGCCCTAAATTACGTACTAATGAGCCAAAACCTGTAAAGATTAAAGGTGATTGCAACGAAGCCGCATCCCCTATGGCTAACACTCTATCAGTGGCAATTTTACGATCGTTTTTACCCACAGTAAATCGACCGGGGATGTAACCAAAAGTTGGTTTTTTCCAAACTAAACTATCCATATCGCAACGACGATATTCAGGTAAAATCGAAAAGAAATCTTCATACATCTCTAATAATGAGCCGGGATTATCTTCATGCACCTGATGATAATGGAATAAATAAATAGTCAACTCATTACCGTCTCCGGGAAACAACTCCCAAATTAATTGTCTGCCTCTAGAAATATCACCATGAGAAAATAAAACATCACCATAATCTTTATCCCATACTTCAGGTGAAAAACCTTCTACTATTGCCCCAACAGTTGGACAAACACTATCAAAAGTTTTATCTCCTGCTATTTGCCAAGCGATAGGTGAAGCTGTACCCATAGCATCAATTAAAAGCCTAGCCGTGATACTTTTTTCTTCATCGGTGGCTAAATCACAAGTCTTAATTGTAACTAAATCTTTACTAATTGTTGCTTTAACAAATTCGGTTTCATCACAAATTTCACCGTTATATTGATGAATTTTTTCACCACATAAAGTTAATAATTTGCTAGTATCGATCGCTATATTTAAAACAGTAGGAGTATGCAAGATATCCGCTTTGAGGTTAGACGGATTATTCGCATCAAAAAACTTACTATAACCATCAACATATTCAGCGGCAATAATCGATTCAAATTCTTCAGTAGTAAATAAACCCAAATCAATTAAAACCTGAAATTCACCACGAGAAATATTCCACTCTCGATTCATTCTGCCAAACTTTAACCTCTCAATCAGTAAAACAGAATAACCTAATTTAGCCATTAAAGCCGCATGAATTGCCCCTAATGCACCACCAACATAAACTAAATCATAATCAGCTTGCCCTGTGGTTTTGTCAGTAAATAAAACTTGTTTGGGAGCGGGATTCACTTTATTTTTGACACTTTCACGCCATCTTTTTTCCCACCAATAAACACGATTGAGATCGTATTCACCCTTGGGCATTTTTTGAAAGTATTTAACTGTTTGGGGGTAATAAGGTGCTAAAGCCGAAAATATTGATTGATCACTTAAATCTATTTCAGGCAACTCGGGATAATGAGGTGGAAATGCTTTTTGGATTGCTTCTTCTAATTCTGATTTAATTTTTACTTCTTGGCTAACTTGTTTGTCTCCCCAACGAAATACTTTTAAATAAGTTGTTCTTTGTAATGTCCATGTAAAAATTGAGAGTTCGTGATTGTCGGCTAATTCGATTTTGATACCATTATCGGTAGCCATCTTTTTTCCTTGAGATGGTTGCCAACTTTGGTGTAACCACTGACAAACTTCTTCAGGATTAGGATTAGATATTTCTAAATATAGTAATTCGGATAATTTCATTTATATAATTAAAGCTTTGTTAAATATTGAATATATATAATTATTGTTTATTATCTAATAACCAGAGAGAATAAACAACAGATAACGATCGAATATAGTAGCAGTAGGTTGGGTTGAGTATCAAAAAACTTGACTTTAAAATCTAAAGATATATAACCAGCAAAACCCAACATTAGATCGTAATGTACTTTAAAGCAGTAGGTTGGGTTGAGCCTCAAAAAACTTATCTTGAAATCTGAAAATATATAACCAACGAAACCCAACATTAGATAGCAATATACTTTGAGATAAACGATCGGGGGAAGCCTAGTATAATAGATTATTTTCTAGTCTAAAAACATTTATTTTATGCAGTATCGTCGAGCAAAAATAGAAGGGGGATGTTATTTTTTCACTGTAGTTACCCATCATAGACAAAAAATTTTATGCCTGCCGAAAAATATTGATTTATTGAAAGATTCTTTTAGATACGTTCTCAGGAAACATCCTTTTACGATTGATGGAATTGTTATTTTACCAGACCATATTCATTGTCTGTGGACTTTACCTTCAAAAGATAGTGATTATTCTACTCGTTGGCGATTAATCAAAAGTTATTTTAGCCGTAATTGCGATCGACAATTTCAAAGAAATGTTAATTTATCGAGACAGAACAAAAAAGAAAAGGGTGTTTGGCAACGTCGATTTTGGGAACATCAAATTAAAGATGAAGAAGATTTTATTAATCATTTGAATTATATTCATTACAACCCCGTTCGTCATCAATTAGTAAAAGCACCCAAAGATTGGCAATATTCTAGTTTTCATCGCTATGTTCAAAGTCAAGATTACGATTTAATGTGGGGTGCAAATGAAGAAGTTATTTTTAACGATGAAATTGGTGGAGAATAATTTGTTAGTTTCTTTATATTTATCGTTGGGTTTCGCTTTTATTTTATGTATCGTATGTATATTCAACCTTCCGAGGCTTCAACCCAACCTACAAGCGATACGATCGTACTAATCTTTTAGCAAGTACAAGTTTTAATCAAAATGTAAATAATTTTAATTCATCAACTATTACGAATAATACCATCAGACATAATGGTTTCGTTGAAAATACAACTAGACAAATCACAACAATCAAGATCCCTTACATGACTAAAATTAGTTCTAGTCAAATTATTTTCCAAAAAACGGGTATTATGCAACCAAGCTCCACTCAAATCAGTCCTATTCAAGTCGGCTTCCCAAAGAACAGTATCTTGAAGGATAGACCCACTCAAATTAGCCCCACTCAAATTAGCCCCACTCAAATCGGAAAAACTCAAATCAGAAAAGCTCAAGTCAGCCCCACTGAAGTTAGCCCTCTCAATATTACATTCGGACAAATCAATTCCTCTGAGATTGGCATGACTCAGGTTAACTTCGGTGAAAAAAACAAATCCATGAAAATAGGAGAACCTCAAATCAACTCCGCTCAAAATAAGTTTTCTAAGGCTTGTGAAATTTCCAGTTTCGGAAATAACAAAATTAATTCTTCTGAAATCTCTTTCTCCAGCATCATACCTTTTCAACAATTCTCTAATGGTCATTTTAATCATAATTCCAATTTCCAAACACTAAACCAATTAAATAATAGCGTAAATAATATCTGGTCAACCCTCATACCTCAAACAGTAATATCCATAGTGTAAATCCTCAAACAATTAGTCAACTAAATAATAGTAGTAGGTTGGGTTGAGCTACAAAAAACTTATCTTTAAATCTGAAGAAATATAATCAGCGAAACCCAACATCAAATTAAAGATGAAGAAGATTTTATTAATCATTTGAATTATATTCATTACAACCCTGTTCGTCATAAATTAGTAAAAGCACCCAAAGACTGGCAATATTCTAGTTTTTATTACTTTGTTCAAAGTCAAGATTACGATTTAATGTGGGGTGCAAATGAAGAAGTTATTTTTAACGATGAAGTTGGTAGAGAATGATTTGTTGGTTTGTTTTGGGTATTTGTCGTTGGGTTTCGCTTTTTTTATATATCGTGTGTATAGTGACATCCTCCGAGGCTCAACCCAACCTACTGCTACTGCGACAAACCATTATTATTAGACTTCGTTACAGAAATCAGAACGCCGATCGATAAAATCAATCCGCCGAGGATAACCGATAAAGATGGTATTTCCGTAAATAGCCACCATACCAGTACACTAGAAATTAATGGCTCTAACAAAACTAAGATCGAAACACTAGTCGGTGAAAAATGCTTTAAGCACCAATTGAGGCTAGTATGTCCGATAATTTGAGAAACGATCGCCATCAGCATAATATAAAGATAAACGATCGTAGGATAACCCAGATAACCGCTACCAAAAAGTAAAGGCATAGGAAACAAACAAATAGCGGCGGTAAGATAAGCAATGGCAATATATTGATTTGTAGCCAAACCTTTTTGTTGTGCGATCGTACCTAAAAATATATATCCACTAGCACACCAACTACCAACTAAAGCTAAGATAGCTCCAAATAAAGGATTATTACTAATATTAGCAATTTGTTCGCCACTAAAAGCAACTATCACACTACCAACAATTGCGATCGAAATCCCGATCCAAGTCTTAAGAGATATTTTCTGTCGCCAAAAATACCAAGATAACAAAGCAACCCAAAGAGGATTTGTGGTGACGATACTAACTGAAGCGGCAACAGAAGTAAACTTTAAAGAGGTTATCCAAGTAGCAAAATGGAAAGCCAAACAAACCCCTGCGGCGATCGCATAAGTAATTTGTTTATTTGAATTATCAACTTTTTTAAGATTACCGTAAGTAGGCGTTAACAAAATGCCCGTAAAAATTAAACGACTAGCGGCAATAAATAAGCTAAAACCGATCGTTACTTGAGTTACTTCTCGCTGACATAAACGGATAAAAATAGGTGCCATAGATACACCTAAAACACCTAGGATGATAATAATTCTTTTTTGCCAAATTAGCGACATAAATGATAATTTAAGAGTCGATCGTTATTATCTATTCATTATTATCTTTTTTAGATTCAATTTATAACTATCTCATGTTTCAAAGCACGATCGCAATTTAGTAACTTGTACTGATCGAAAAGTCACGGGTTTAAAACCCCGAATCTCCCCCCGCATCGGGGAGGGGCTGTTTCATGTCTTATTTTTGTCATTTTTAGAACCAAGAAATGGCAGTAAATGTGGCGGTTTTTTTGGCTTTCGTAAAAAGAAAATGTAACCACTCTCGATCGATCGAGTAATAGCTTCTAGCTATTTATTATGAGCAGATAGCTATTTTATTCTTCCTTTGAATGAAACAGCCCTGCGTAGGGATGGGGGGGATACTCCATTGATTGGCGTAAAATTCTTATATGGCAAAGATGAGCACTTTTTAATAATGTCCTGACCAACTCATTCTCTGCTAAGTACCTATGCAAAATTATTTGTAGAATGACTTTGTAGGGGTGTAAGCGGTGGAATCCCGCGACGACGACAAGTCGCAAGGGAACGTCCACCAAGACGGCTTACACCCTTGACGAGAGTAAATGTTTGCTCGATCGCACTTTGAGTATTAAAACATCCAACTAATTTTGTGTTACTACTTATATATATTATTACCCAACAATTTCTCAATGGAAAATCACTTCTTTGTTCAAAAAATTAAGTAAAACTGTCCCTATTTTTATTAGTGTTTTAGTACTTACCCTTTGTGTTTGGGCGATTTCTCAACAGCTACACAAATATCGCTTACAAGATATTATCAGTAGTCTCAAAGCTATCCCCAACCAATACTTAATCTGGGCGATTATTTTAACTGGATGCAACTACTTTTTACTTACAGGATATGATACATTAGCCCTTCGTTATATCCGTAAACGTTTATCTTATCGCCGTAGTAGTCTAGTGGCAATTATTAGTTATGGCATCAGTAATAGTGTTGGTTTTGCTTTACTTAGTGGTAGTGCTATTCGTTATCGTTTTTACTCAGCTTGGGGTGTTTCTGCGGTTAATATTGCCCACATCATTAGTTTTTGTAATCTCAGTTTTTGGTTAGGATTATTGGCTGTCGGTGGTATTATTTTTACGTTCATTCCTTTAGAGATTCCTCCCCAACTTAATTTACCTTTTATTTCTGTATTTCCTTTAGGAGTAGTTTTTTTACTGATTATTACTACTTATCTAGCTTTTTCTGCTTTCAGTAAAAAACCTTTAAAAATTAAAAATTGGGTATTTCCTCATCTTTCATTTAAACTATGTCTGGCTCAAATTTTTCTAACTTCTTTTGATTGGATATTTGCCTCGGCAGTATTATATGTATTGTTACCTGTACCTAAACATATTTCTTTTATTAGTTTTTTTGGTATTTATTTACTAGCTCAAATTACAGGAATTATTAGTAATGTACCAGGTGGATTAGGAATATTTGAAACAGTTATAATTACTTTACTTTCCCCTTTAATTCCTGCTAGTGATTTATTAGGAGTATTATTAGCTTATCGTGGTATATATTATTTTATACCCTTAATTGTCTCATTACTCATCTTTTGTAGCTACGAGTTAAGACGACGAGCGATAAAAAATAAACAATTAGCAATGAACAATGAACAATGAACAATTAATTTCTTTTAGTTAGCTCTTTGCTTTTAGCTAAAATAGATACACTTGATACCTTTTGCAAGAGTACCTGTTTTAACTCTTAACTCCTTACTCTTAACTCCTTACTCCTTACTCTTAACTCCTTACTCCTTACTCCTTACTCCTTACTCCTTACTCCTTACTCCTTACTCCTTACTCCTTACTCCTTACTCCTTACTCCTTACTCCTTACTCCTTACTCCTTACTCCTTACTCCTTACTCCTTACTCCTTACTCTTAACTATTGATGAATCTTGTCTTTATTGGTGGTGGACATAGCCATGCGATCGCACTTAAAAAAATATGGAAACAAACAAAACATCCAGATGTGCAAGTTACTTTAATTAGTGATGTTAAATATACTCCTTATTCGGGAATGTTACCGGGTTTGATAGCAGGATATTATAGCTATGAACAAGCTCATATAAATTTAGAAAAACTCGCTCAATTTGCTAATGTAAAATTAGTGATCGATCGTGTTATTAATATTAAACCAGACCAAAAACAAATTATTTGTGAATCTGGCAAAATAGTTAACTTTGATCTATTATCGATCGATATTGGTAGCACACCAAAAAAAAGTACGATCGAAGGGGCTAAATTGTATGCTACCCCTGCTAAACCTGTTCCGCAATTATGGCATAAATGGCAACAAATAATTGAAATTTGTCAAAATAACCCTCAATCCCCCGTCACAATTAGTATCATTGGTGGTGGTGCAGGCGGAGTTGAATTAGCTTTAAATATGCACCATCGATTAATTAATATTTTGGCGAGTAATCAACTAACAATTAATTTAATTCATCGAGGAGAAAGAATTTTAACTAATCAAAATAAATGGATTAGTAATCAATTAACACAAGTACTAAATAATCGTCAAATCAATCTTTATTTAGAAACTGAAATCGAACAAGTAACTAAGACACAAATTATTAGTAAACAAGGAATAAAAATTGACTCTGATTATACATTTTTAGTAACTCAAGCACAAGCACCTATTTGGTTAATCGATAATTTAATTAGTACCGATCAAAATGGCTTTATTTTAGTTAAAGATACATTACAAAGTATCAATTATGATTATATTTTTGCCACAGGAGATATTGCGACGATGATTAATTACGATCGACCAAAAGCTGGTGTTTTTGCGGTTCGTCAAGGTAAACCCCTATTACGAAATTTAGATAAATATCTAAGTAGTCAATCTTTAAGTAAATATAAACCTCAGCAAAAATACTTAAATATAATTGGCACAGGAGATAAAAAAGCGATAGCAATGTGGGGCAAAATAGGTTACAAATCGTCTATTTTATGGTATGTAAAAGAGTGGTTAGATTTTAGTTTTATTAATCAATTCAATTTTGAATGCTAAGAAAAATAAATTTACGGGCAAAATAAATATCAAGGCTTTATCATCAACTAGCTGAAGTATCATAAAAATAAAGTATCTAATAAGTTAGAATTACTAATATATTATGAGCTAATATATTTAGCTAACAAAGATTGTCAAATCATCCTCTGACTCACCAAGCAATAAAAAATTAATTTTACCCATATTAATATTTCGAGGAAAACTCAATGACTCAAACATCTCCACAGCAACCAGAACAAAAAACTAAACCAACTATTTCTGATCCTAGTTTAAATACGATTAATACGTCTTCATCTATAGAGGATTATTTAATTTCTAGTGAGCCTCAAATACAAATTGATGAGCAAAGAAAAGAACAAGATTCTTCATGGTGGGGTAAGCAAAGTATTCGTTTTAAGACAACCCTTACCGCTGTTTTGTTAAGTATTTTACCTCTATTAGCGGTGAGTACAATCGAAACTTTAACAATCTCAAATAGTATCGAAAATCAGATAGAGCAAGAAAGTAATGAAGAAGTTGTTGCGGTATATGAAAAAGCAAAAGATATAGCCACTAATAGTATTTGGGCTTCTACTCTTCTGGGTATCTTAGTCTCTGGGGCAGGGGCGGCTTTTCTGGCTTATCTATTAACTAAGCAGATTTTAGCACCAATTAAAAAAACCTCAGAGGGAGTTAAAAGAATAAGTTCAGGAGATTTAGATTTACGGATTGATGTTCAAGGGGATGATGAAATTGCTCAGTTAGGCGATAGTATCAATAACATGACATCTCAGTTAAAAACTCTTTTGTTAGAACAACAAAATTTTGCTCGTCAATCTGATATGCTCAAAAACATTACCTTAGAAATGACTAAAGCATTTAATGTTAATGAGGTATTTGAAATTGCTGTTAATCAAATTAGAGACGCTATCAACTCCGATCGTGTTGTCGTCTATGCTTTTGATGAAAAATGGCAAGGAACAATTATTGCTGAATCTGTTAATAGAAAATATCCTAGAAGCTTTGGGGGCTCAAATTTTTGATCCTTGTTTTGCTGAAAGCTATGTCGAAAAATATCTTAACGGTAGAGTACAATCAACACCAGATATTTATAAAGCAGGATTAACAGACTGTCACCTCAAACAATTAGAGCCATTTCAAGTTAAAGCTAATTTAGTCGCTCCGATTATTGCGAATAATAAATTGTTAGGACTGCTAATTTCTCATAATTGTTCTGCACCAAGAAATTGGACAACTCAAGAAATTGACTTTTTAGGGCAAACAGCAACTCAGATGGGCCAGCCTTAGAAAGAGTAATGTTACTTGAGACACAACAGTTAGATACATTATTAGCTCAAAAACTTAAAGATGTTACCTTTTCTATCGCCGAATGTTTAAACCAAGAAAAAGTGTTTGAAGTAGCAACAACACAAGGAAGAGAAGCACTTCGATGCGATCGAATTATTATTTATACTTTTGATGAAGATTTTAAAGGTACAATTATCACCGAATCAGTCGATCCACGATACCCTGAAGCCCTTGGCTCGGCGATTAAAGATCCCTGTTTTGCTGAAAAGTATGTTGATAAATATCTTCAAGGAAGAGTACAAGCAACAAATAATATTTATACCGCAGGTTTGACTAGTTGCCACATCAAACAACTAGAACCTTTCAGCGTGAAAGCCAATTTAGTTACCCCCGTTATTGTTGATGGTAATTTACTCGGCTTACTAATTGCTCATCAATGTGATGCCCCCCGTGAATGGTCAGTTTCTGAATGTAATTTCTTAGCTCAATTAGCGACTCAAATTGGTCCTGCTTTAGATTGAATTAATTTACTTAATCGTCAACTAGATTCGGAATTAGAACAAAGACAAGCAAGAGAGACAATTCAACAACGAGCTTTAGAATTACTGATGCAAGTTGATCCTGTTTCTCAAGGAGATTTAACGATCAGAGCTAATGTAACCGAAGATGAAATCGGTACTATCGCTGACTCATACAATGCGACGATTGAAAGTTTAAGAGTAATTGTTACCCAAGTAAAAGGTGGTACACAAGCAGTAAATGATGTGGTAGTCCAACAAGAAGACTATGTTGCTAACCTAGCTGATGAGATTACTCGTCAAGCCGATGAAATTAGTAGTGCTTTACAACAAGTACAAACCTTAGCCTTCTCCGCTCGCACAGTACTAGATAACGCCGAGCAAGCAGAAACCGCCGTAGCACAAGCAAACCGCAGTGTAGAAGAAGGTGAAGTAGCGATGAACCGTACAGTTGACGGTATCTTAGGAATCAGAGAAACGGTAGCCGAAACAGCCAAAAAAGTAAAACGTTTAGGAGAATCGACCCAGAAAATTTCTAAAGTAGTTAACCTAATTAGTAGTTTTGCTGACCAAACTAACCTACTTGCTTTAAACGCTTCGATCGAAGCCGCACACGCAGGAGAAGAAGGTAGAGGTTTTGCGGTAGTAGCAGAAGAAGTTCGTTCTCTAGCTCGTCAATCAGCCGATGCAACCGCTGAAATTAGTAAAGTAGTTGCCGAGATTCAAGCAGAAACAAACGAAGTGGTACAAGCGATGGAATCAGGTACTCAGCAAGTAGTTGAAGGTACTCGATTAGTCGAAGAAACCCGTGCTTCTTTGACCGATATTACCGCCGCTTCTGCTCAAATTAGTCAACTAGTATCTGCGATTGCTTCTTCTGCCGCTCAACAATCAGAAACCTCAGAAAATATCTCCGAAACAATGACCGATGTAGCGGGAATTTCTGACCAAACCTCCGAAGCTGTGAAGGAAGTATCTCAAACTTTCAAAAAACTACTTCGTGTATCGGAAAACTTACAACGAAGTGTTAGTAAATTTAAAGTTGATTAAAATAATTGACAATTGACAATTAAAAGCTATGAGCTATAAGTAATAAGCTAAAAGAGTCCTTACTTTTTACTTTTTACTTTTTACTTCCTCCCTCATCCGTCATCCCTCATTCTTAGTCCTTACTCCTTACTCCTTACTCATTCCTCATCCTTTGTTATGACTCAAGCACCAGAAAGACCAAGTTTGGATACATCAAAGTCGTCTTCATCTTTATCGTCATCGTCATCGTCGGTTACTTCTCCAGTAACTATCGTTGATAATCGTAATGGAGTTACACCGACAACTAGCCCCATTACTAATTCGACGAGGAGAAAAACTAACGCTCAAAAAACTCAAAAACCTTTATCTTCTCCACTTGTAAAGTGGTTTTATGACCTCTCGATTCGGAAAAAACAACTCTTAGTTTTCTTAGGAGTACAATCATTATTAACGATCGTTTTGTTATTAGTCGGAGCATTTGAAACCGTTGGTAGTGGACGTAAACAGTTAGTTAATCAATCTGAATCAGAATTAAAAGCGACCGAAGTTAACTATGGAATCAAAATTGATCAAATGGGTTTTGGTTTTCGGGGGCAATCAGATAACTCGGCAATTATTGAAGCGGCATTAGCTAATACGAATGGACAAAGCTTAACCGCACAAGAACGAGCAGTTGTCAAGCAAATTTTACAAAATGAAATTAAAGCTCGGAATATAGAATACGCAACATTAGTTGGTGTAAACAAAAGAATTATTGTTAATGCTAATAACGATCGTACAGGAGAAGTTTTTGATCCGAATAATCTTGTTTCTCAAGTCATTAATAATCCTCAACAGATTAAAACATCAGAAATTATCTCGTGGCAAGATATAAAAAAAGAATCCCCACCAGTATTATCAGAACTTACTGCTAATGAAGATGTTTTAGTTCGCAATACAGTTACTCCTGTTTTTCGTCCTAATACTCAAGAAATAATTGGTGTTTTAGTTTCAGGTGATGTTATTGGTCAGACAAAAAATACGATCGTTGAGACAACGGTAGCAGAATTTGATGGTGGTTATAATGCTATTTATTTAGCAGAAGGAGAAAATAATTTTCGTTTACTAACTGCTAGAGGAGAAAATGAAAACCAGACTGATGAAGGGATAGTTAACGATCGGTTATTACAACTAGCTTTAGAAAACCCCAATGAAATTGTCTCAGCAAGGGATCAAGTAGTAGATACAAAATATACCCTGACAGCTCAAGCTATCTTGAATAATGAAAATAACCCGATTGGTGTTTTAGTGAGGGGAACATCAGAAAGTAATTTACGCCAAATTATTGCTAATGCCTTAAAAACACAGGCACAAGTTGCTTTACTCTTGTTTGTAATTAGTGTTTTTATCATCATTTTAATGTCTCGGACGATCGCCGATCGAATTGAATCATTACAAAAGACAACGGCTAAATTTGCGGATGGACAGTATGATAGTCGAGCCAATATTATCGGAGAAGATGAAGTTGGTGATTTAGCCGTTACTTTTAATTATCTAGCAGATAACATTCTTAAAAATGAATCTCTGTTACTATTAGATGCTAATCAGGCGGCTTTGTTCCAACAAATTACAGGTGCACAAACAATAGATGAAGATGATATTAACCGAGTTTTTAATAATACTTTATCAGAAGCTAAAGAGATATTAGCAATCGATCGATTAGTTATTTATCGTTTTAAACCCGATTGGAGTGGTTATATCAGTAACGAAGCAGGGGAAGATGATTTACCTAGTGCTTTAGAAGAAGAGATTAATGATCCTTGTATTCCTTTTGAGTTAAGACAAGCATATGTCAACGGACGAATTTTTGCCACTGAAAATGTCTATCAAGCAGGATTTGCACCCGAACACGAAGGATTAATGCATCGTTTACAAATTAAATCAAACTTAGTTGTACCGATCATTAGTCAAGGTAAATTGTTTGGTTTATTAATTGCTCATCATTGTCGTCAGCATCATACTTGGGAAAATCGAGAAAAGGCTTTCTTAGAACAACTGTCGGTTCGTTATGGTGTAATTTTAGATCGGGTCAATCTACTTAAAAATCAAATTAAGGCAACTATAAAAGCTGAACAATTAAAAGATGTGACTACAACTTTGGCGGTTACTCTAGAACGAGAAGAAGTTTTATCTAGTACAGTCAAAGCTGTTCGTTCAGCTCTAGAATGCGATCGTACTATAGTTTACGAATTTGATAATGATTGGACAGGAACAATTGTCGCCGAATCTGTTGCCCCTGGTTATCCTAAAGCAATAGGTTCAACTATTAAAGATCCTTGTTTTGCCGATAAATATGTTGCTAGATATGAACAAGGTAGAGTACAATCAACCCCAGATATTGATAAAGCAGGATTAACCGATTGCCATTTACAACAGTTAAGACCTTTTAAAGTCAAAGCGAATTTGGTAGCTCCAATTTTAGTTAACGGTAAATTAATCGCCTTACTAATTTGTCATCAATGTTCATCTGCTCGATATTGGCAACCAGAAGAAATTGATTTATATACTCAAATATCAACTCAAGTCGGTTTGGCTTTAGAAAGAATTAGATTATCAGACTTACAACAAAAATCAGAAACCGAACAAAGGGAAGGAAGACTTTTATTACAACAACGAGCATTAGAACTATTGATGCAAGTTGATCCTGTTTCTCAAGGAGATTTAACTATTAGAGCGACAGTAACCGAAGATGAAATCGGCACGATCGCTGATTCTTATAATGCAACAATTGAAAACTTAAGAGCGATCGTAACACAAGTACAATCAACAGCATTACAAGTAACCCAAACAACGACAAATAGACAACAAGAAGTTGATCTATTACAAACCGAGATTAGTGGGCAGGTATTGAATATTAGTGAAGCGTTAGAAAAAGTTAACGTGATGAACAATTCAAGTAAAATAGTAGCTCAAAGTGCGCAACAAGCAGAACAAGCACTAGCACAAGCCCAAGAAACTGTAGAGATGGGTGAAGGAGCGATGAATAGTACAGTTAAATCAATCACGAATATTCGGGGTACTGTACAACAGGCTACAGAACAAATGAGACGATTAGGAGATACTACCGAAAACATCTCTAACGTTGTGGGACTGATTAGTCGATTTGCCGCTCAAACACACCTATTAGCTTTAAAAGCATCGATCGAAGCCGCTCGTGCAGGAGAACAGGGTCAAGGTTTTGCCGTAATTGCCGATGAGGTAAGAAGTTTAGCAACTCAATCAGCTCGAGCAACCGCCGATATCGAAAAATTAGTCAGTGATATTCTTACTGAAACTAAAACCGTAGTCTTAGCGATGGAAGAAGGTAGTGATTTGGTAATTGAAGGGAGTGGTTTAGTTGAAGAAACACGTAAAAGTTTGACTAAAATAACCTCAATTACTCTCCAAGTTAATGAATTAGTAGAATCGATCGCCTTAGCGGCATTTGAGCAATCAGAAAACTCAGAAGAAGTTAAAACTAAAATTACTGATGTAGCCCAAGTTGCTCTAAAAACTAATCTCTCAGTTAACCAACTCTCAGAATCTTTTATTGAACTAAGAGGATTAGCTAATCAACTAGAATCTAATGTTTCTCAATTTAAAGTAAATTAACCATCAGCCACCTTAGTGGTTTTATCTTCTATTAATTTGGTTGATATACCACCACCGTTATCTTAGTAGAAATTCTTTGTCCGACTTGAGTCGTCGTCGGTTTCTAACGTTATCAAATATTAATTATTGTCATGACTTCACTAAATCAAGCTTATCAATTATTTGTCGATGAAGTACCAGAATTATTACAACAAATGGAAACTGGTTTACTACATATACAAGTCGATAAAAGCACTGCCAAAGTACACGATATCATGCGGGCGGCTCATTCAATTAAAGGTGGTGCGGCAAGTGTAGGTTTACAAACAATTAAAAATATAGCCCATCAATTAGAAGATTATCTTAAGGCTTTGTATAATGACGATTTAGTCGTTGATACTCAGTTAGAAAATCTTTTTTTAGAAGCATACGACTGTTTAGCGATTCCTTTAACTCAACAATTAGAAACAGGTGATTTCGATCGAGTTGAAGCACAAACAAAAATTGATTTAGTCAAAGCTAAACTTGAGCCTAAAATAGAACAAGCACTTAAACAAGTCGAAAATTATGTGCCTTCTTCTGAAGATTTAGGTATCGATTTAGTTCAATCTTTATTTGAAGTAGATGTAGCTCAAGAAATTCGTCGTTTTAAAGGTTTAGTCACTTCCCCAGAAACGTTTAACATTGAGCAAGAATTAGCTGAATCTTTAGCAATTTTAAAAGGTTTAAGTGAAGTTGCTGATTTACCGGGGTTTTCTATTCTACTTAGTATTACCGAACAAGCACTGGAAAATAATCCTGATAAAATGGAGATTATTGCTAGTTTATTTTTACATGATTTAGAGATTATTCGTAATCTTGTACTTGATGGCGATTGCACCGAAGGTGGAAACCCTTGCTCAAGTTTACTTAAGTTAGCAGAAGATATAGATGCGGATTTAGATGCTAGTGCGGTAAATCGTATTATCAAAGATCAAAAAGTAACTCTGACTTTAAGTGATCCAGTTTATCAGTTTTTTCTGGCTGAAATACCTGATTTGTTACATACTCTTGAGTCAGCATTATTATCGATTAAAGACGATAAAAGTATTAGTAATATTAACGATATTATGAGAGCGGCACATTCAATTAAAGGTGGTGCGGCGAGTGTCGGTTTAGATGGAATTAAAAATATTGCTCATAAACTAGAAGATTATATTAAAGCATTATTTGATGAAACTGTTATTGTTAATGATCAATTAGAAACTGATTTTTTAAATGCCTTTGATTGTCTTAAAAATGCTTTAGCTGAACAAACACAGAAAGGAAACTATAGTAATCATTGGCAACAAGAAGCGGATGCTGTATGGCAAAAACTAGATAAACAGTTAGGAGCGATCGCACTTACAGATTATTTGCCTTCATCTGAAGATTTAGGCATTGATATCGTTCAATCTTTATTTGAAGTTGATTTAGCTAATACCATCGAGCAATTACAAACTAGTCTGGAAAATTTATCTGGCTATGAATTACTTTGTGTCATTAACGAACAACTTGACATCATCTTAGGGTTAGGTGAAGTGACGGTAATTCCATCACTAAAAAAAATTGCTACTACTACCGCTCAAGCATTAATACTTCATCCTCAGCAAGTTAATACGATCGCATCATTATTAATTGATGACGTTAAAGCTTTACAACAACAAGTTTTAGATGAAGGTAAAGATACCCAAATTTTAAATAAACCATCTTCAGAGTTATTAAAACTAGCTCAAATATCAACAGACGATAACGATGATGACTTGTTAATGAATTTGGTAGAAGCAGTAGAAGAAGATAATCCACCGTTAATTGAAGCAGAATTTAATACAACTTTAGATTTTACCGAATTAGTTTCTGAGTTAAGTGCTTTAGAAGAAAACGAACATCCATCAACCTTTTCTGAGATATCATCAGAACTAGAAGAAATTTCATCATCAGCCTCAGATAATCCTAGCACCATGTTTACTCTTAACTTTGGTGTTAAAGATAATAAGAAAGAAGATGTTTTTAGTGAATTAATTGATTTACCTGAATCTAGTCTATTCGAGCAAGAATTTTCTCAGCAAATTTCGGCTCAAAATGAAGAAGAAGGAAAACAACCGCCACTAGAAAATATTTTTGAAGATATATCATTAACTGAAAATTTCTTAGTAGATAATTCTGAAGAAGAAGAAAAACAATCGATTGAAGATATTTTTGAACAAGTATCAACAGAAGATATTTTTGGCGATATATCCTTAACAACTGAAAACGTTTTTCTAGACAATGATGAGTCATTAGATACCTCCATTCAACAACAAGAATTACAAGCACAATCATATCAATTCTTTATTGAAGAAGCAGTTGATTTGATAGCTCAAATTGATGAGAATTTAGAAGCTGTTTTAGCTAACCGTCATGTAAACTTAATTAATGAAGTTGCTCGTTGCGCTCATTCACTCAAAGGTGGCTCAAGAAGTGCAGGGTTAGAAAACCTAGGTATGATTGCTTTAAGAGTTGAAAAAAGTTTTAAAGCCTTATTTAATGAAGAAATTCCTCTAAGTAATTCTCTCAAATCTTATCTAGAAGAAATTTATCAATTACTACGTCAAGCTGTAATAGCCAGAATCGAAAATCAAGAGTTTGATGAAGAAACTGCCGTTGAAATAGCTAATCAAATGTGGGCTGAATTTGAAGGGCAATTTGGCGAAGAAATAGCGAAAGCTCAAGAATATTTACCCTCATCAAGTGATTTAGGAATTGATATTGCTACTTCTATATTTGAAGTTGATGTTTTAGAAGGAATTAATCATTTACAATCGGCATTAGATAGTGCAGAAGAATCGGCAATCAAAGAAACTATCACAATACAAACCGAAGTCTTTTTAGGTTTTGGTGAAATGTTATCTTTACCGGGTTTTGTCTCTATTTGCCAGACAGCAACCGAAGCATTATCTCGCAATAGCGACGAACAATTACAGGTAATTACTCAAGAGTTGATTGACAGCTTGAAATTTGCCAGACAAGAAGTTTTAAAAGGCGATTGTACCGAAGGTGGTAAACCAAGTCAACAACTCAGCTTTTTAGCAGGAAAAACAACAATTGCTCCTGATTCAGATAACTCGATCGATTCAACTGATGAACAAATAGACTCCACTAAAGATCAAGCTTACACTTTCTTTGTTGAAGAAGCCCCCGAACTGTTACAAATATTAGAAAATGGACTTTTAAATCTAAAAGAAGAAAAACGAGTTCCTGCTAAAATACACGAATTAATGAGAGCGGCTCATTCATTGAAGGGGGGAGCGTCAAACTTTCATTTGGAAGGAATTAAGACTATTTCTCACCGCTTAGAAGACGTTTTTAAAGTCCTTTATAACCCAAAGATAGAAGTAGATACAGAATTAGAAACATGGTTATTAGAAAGTTATGATTGTCTAGATACTGCCTTAAACTCACAAATTGAGACAGGTAGCTATGATCAAGAAAAAATATTAAATAGGGCTGAAGCTGTTTGGCAAAATATTCAAGCGAAATTAGGCACAGCTTTAACTCGTAGCAACGATTATATGCCAAGCTCAACTGATTTGGGTATAGATATAGTTGAATCTATGTTTGAAGTTGATGTTGCTGAGCAATTACAAAGACTAAAAAGTGTCAGCACCCAACCAATAACCCAACCTTTGATGGGAGAATTAAGAGCGACATTAGAAGTATTCTCAGGTTTTGGTAAAATTCTTAATTTATCTGGGTTTGAAGATATTGGTGTTTTAGGGTTACAAGCGATTGAAACTAACCCTGATTGTTTAGTTTTAATTGCCAAAATCCTCATTCGTGATGTCGAAAAAGCTCGTAGTTTGGTACTAGATGGCGATCGTATCACAGGAGGTGAGCCAAGTCTGGAGTTAATTAGTTTAGCTCAACAAAAAATAACCTTAGATGAAGAGATGCAACCTTCAATTGAGCAGATATTTGGGGAACAATTAACCGAATTAGATCACATATTTAGACTAACGCCAATTTCCAAAGATACTCAAATCAATACTTCTTTTGATGAAGAATCATTAGCTCTCAATCAAGAAGATTTAGAAATAGATGATGTCTTATCTTCAACTGAGGAAGAAATAACTGACAACGATTCTTCAGAATCGATTGTAGAATTAGAAGATATATTTGCCTCAGAATTAACCCCATCACAAATTAATTTATTAAGTTCGGCTTCTAAATTAGCATTAGAGCAAGATAAAAATCAAACGATTCCTTCGGTTGAAGAAATTTTTCAACTTCCCGAAATAGAAGATATTCTTGATCTAGATGATGATAATGATGATTCAGTACCACTAATTGAAAATACTTCTGTTAGTAGTATATTTGGTTATCAAGAAGATGAACCAGAAGTTTTTAATTTTACTGAAAATAAAGCTCAAAACAATGAATTATCTCCTTCAATTGAAGATGTTTTCGGTACTTTCGATTATGAAGTTAATGATTCAGAAGAAGCACAAACAGAAGTTGTACAAGATAATAACTTATTACCTTTTAGTAATCAAGATTTACCACAAATTACGATCGAAGATACTAAATTAAAAGACGCTGATGATGAACAAATAAGCGACGATGTAGAAATAGAAAATGTACCAACAAACCTAACTGATGCGATTCAATCAATTGGTGATATTTATCAAAAATTACCTAGTATCAAAACAGATGCCCCACTCAAACCGACAACTGAAATACTTAAAAAAGCTAAATCAAAATTAGTCGCTAAATCTAATCAAAAAACAAGCAAGAAAAAAACTAACGTTACTTCTTCGGCTAACAATAAATCTAATTTAACCATTAGAGTCGATTTAGATCGTTTAGAAAGAATGAATAACCTTATCGGTGAATTATCAATTAATC
Organism: uncultured cyanobacterium; assembly: GCA_963710605.1. Taxonomy (GTDB): domain Bacteria; phylum Cyanobacteriota; class Cyanobacteriia; order Cyanobacteriales; family Cyanobacteriaceae; genus JAALKG01. The sequence goes on along the minus strand of CAVQBA010000002.1, from coordinate 14,317 downwards.
GTAATGGGTTATCATTACAAAACGATAAACTACAAACTTCAGTAGAAGAATTAACCGAAAGATTTGGTAGTTTCCAACAAATGGCAAATAATTTGAGAGATTTAGCCGACCAAATGCTCGTTTCTCCCGAAAAATTTGCTCCGACAACCACAAGCAAAACTAATAAATTTAGCCTCTCGCCATCTGGATTCGACGATGAACAATTTAATCTAAATTCAGCTTTTGATGCCTTAGAAATGGATTGTTATGATAACCTTTACGGTGTTGTTCAAGGTTTAATTGAACAAATGATTCAATTAGAAGAAGCGGTTGATGATATTGCTTTGTTTGCTAGTCAAACAGGTGAAACTGTAGAAGGGCAACGTCAAATGCTCAATCGTTTAAGAGATGAGCTGATGTGGGCGAGAATGTTACCTTTAGCTGAAATTCTTAATCGTTTTCCTCGTGTATTAAGAGATTTATCAGTTAAATATAACAAAAAAGTTAATCTTAAAATGGACGGTACTAGTGTATTAGTAGATAAAGCGGCATTAGAAAAATTATATGATCCTTTAGTTCATTTGATTCGTAACGCATTTGATCACGGAATTGAAACCCCTGAAATCCGTCGGCAACGAGGTAAATCAATCATGGGTACAATTCAAGTAAAAGCTTACCATCAAGGTAATCAAACTATTATTGAAATCAAAGACGATGGTAATGGTTTAAATCTAGATAAAATTAGAAATAAAGCGATCGATCGTCAATTAATAACTTTAGAGCAATCTAACTCAATTAGTGAAGATGATTTACTTAATATAGTTTTTGAACCGGGCTTTTCCACCGCAACCGCCGTTACCGAAATTTCAGGGCGTGGTGTCGGTTTAGATATTGTTCGTTCTCAATTAAGAGCGCTTAAAGGTAATATTACGGTTAATTCAGAAAAAGGAAAAGGAACTACATTTATTCTTAGTTTACCCCTAACTTTAACGATCGATAAACTACTAGTCTTATCAATGGGGCCACATTTTTATGCTCTACCTTCAGATAATATTACCGAGATTATCGTTCCTGAAACCAAACAAATTAAAACATCAGGAAATCAAAGATTCTTACATTTTGAAAACAAAATAGTACCTATTTATTCATTAAATAACCTTTTAGAATATCGTTGTTATGTATCGGAATTAACAACCGCTAGTACCAGTTTAGAAATTTTACCAACACCTGAGGAATGGGGTAATCCTTTATTAGTATTAAGTTTAGGAAAAGAACTATTTGCGATTGAAGTCGAAAACTTAGTTAGTGAGCAAGAATTAGTAATCAAACCCTTTGGTAAATCACTTAGTGCACCTAGCTATACCTACGGTTGTACAATCCTGAGCGATGGTACTTTAATCCCAGTTATCAATACAGCTACTTTATTATCTAATTTCTTACAAGTCACTCAGGGAATTCGTAAAGTTCAAATTCCGATTAATACTCCTCAAAACGAAGAGCAAGCACCAACATCAAGTATCAAAACATTCCAAGTAGCAACTGTTTTAATCGTAGATGATAGTGCCGCTATGAGAAGAACATTAGCATTATCATTAGAAAAAGCAGGTTATCGAGTAATTCAAGCTAAAGACGGTAAAGAAGCATTCGATCAATTACAACAACTAAATAATGTTAATTTAGTGATTTGTGATATTGAAATGCCAAATATGAACGGTTTTGAATTTTTAGGACAAAGAAGACGTTATCCTGAATTAGGCAAAATACCAGTAGCGATGCTTACATCTAGAAGTAATGATAAACACCGTAAATTAGCAACTCATTTAGGTGCGAATGCTTACTTTACCAAACCTTATATTGAACAAAAATTTCTCCAGTCGATCGGTCAATTAATTGAGCAAAAATCTTTAGCTACTATCTAATTATTTATTATCTGCTATATGAGTTATTTAAGTAAGTAGCACCAACTAAATAAAAGAAAGTTTGTAGTGACCCCTTTAGGGCTTAAAACCTCACTACGAAAGGCTTAAGCTTTTTTACGTTTAATTAATTGGGGCTACTTACCGTGTAATAAATTGCACAACGAATAAATAGATGACAACTTGTTTGATTCTTATTTCAAATAACTACACTTTTGATTATTTATACTATTACTTAATCAAAACGAATAAAAAATTAAAATTATTCTTGAAAAAGAAGTAATTGTTGCTCACTCATAATTTCTAATAAATCAATATCTGTTTCTAATAAACAACAATGTCCACTATTAGGTAAAATAGCAACCTTAGCAGAAGGAAAATACTCTTGCTTAAGTCTTTGGGCTTCAGAAACAGAAGGTAATAGATTATCTTGCTTTCCTGCCACAAATAATAAACGAGGATACACTTGAGGCGGTTCAAATTCAAAATTTCTCAGTAAAGCCAATCTAGAAGAAACTACTTTAGGGGGGACGTTTCTCATTACTTTTAATAATTTATTTTTTTCTTTTTTGCTAATAGCCCCTAATTTGCCCAAAAAAGGTAACAAAAGTATTGCTGAGTAACGATAAGCAAAATTAGACATTATTTCAGTAAAAAATATCCCCAAAGTCAATAAAGGTCTCTGTGAGAAAGCTGAAGCACAGTTGATAATAACGACTTGATCAAATAGTTTAGGCTCTAATTCAATCAATTTTAAAGCCAAACAACCACCAAAAGATTCTCCACACAGATATATTTTTCTTTTTCCATTAATGGCTAATTCTTCTTTAATTAAACTGACTGTTGCTTGAGTTATCTGCTCCCAATCTAATTCTTCAGAAGGAAGATATAAACAACGTACATCAAAGTGTTCCCAGATATGTGTCTGACTTTCTAATAAATCTCCACTACCATCCATACCTGGTAAATAAATAAATAGTGGTTTGGTTGTGTTAACGGGGGAATAGAGTAAAAATTTCAAGGCTTTGTCTAAGGTTGAAAGTTAGCTTTAACAATACATGGCGGTGGTCACATTATATCAAAAGTTCTCTAGAAGGTCGAATATCTTCTTACTCAATTGTTTTGACATTTGAGAAAAATATGGGTTACTATAAAAGATGCTGTGTTTATAATTAATCTGGTATTTACGTATTATTTTAAATGGCTAAAAAATCAATGATCGCACGTGAAGCAAAACGTGCCAAATTAGTAGCAAAATATGCTGACAAAAGAGTAGAATTAAAAGAGCAAATCCGTGTTTGTGATGATCCTGCTGAAAAATTTGAGTTACAACGTCAATTACAACGTTTACCTTTAAATAGCGCTCCTCACCGTCAACGTAATCGTTGTTGGGTGACAGGTCGTTCTCGTGGTTATTATCGTGATTTTGGTTTATCTCGTAATGTATTCCGTGAATGGGCTCATGAAGGTTTATTACCTGGAGTTGTTAAATCTAGTTGGTAGCTTTAGACAATGAATAATTAAGCGTTATTCATTGTTAATTGTTAATTGCTTATTTATTCGCCGATTTGATAATCAGATTTTCCTCCTGTTTTACTGATTAATTTTATTTCGGTGATTATCATTGATTTATCGATCGCTTTAATCATGTCATAAAGAGTCAATGCCGTCACACTAACTGCGGTTAAGGCTTCCATTTCTACACCTGTTTCGGCTTTGGTTTTCGCTAACGCTTCGATGTGATAACCGGGTAATTTAGAATCGGCTGTAATTTTGATGCCAATTTTTTGTAATGGTAAAGGATGACATAAAGGAATTAGTTGTGAAGTTTGTTTTGCCGCCATAATTCCGGCTATTTTAGCTGTGGCAATCACATCTCCTTTAGGACTATTTCCTGCTTGTACTTTACTCAAGCTCTCTTGGGACATAATTATTTTACCAGAAGCGATCGCTTTACGTTCGGTAATGTTTTTGCGAGAAACATCAACCATATCAATTTCACGATCGTTGTTAAGATGAGATAATTCTTGAGACATTATTACTATTGCATTTTTAGGTATTATTGGTTATTATAGATAAGTGCGAAAAATATGGGTGTGTAGCTTAGTGGATTAGAGCGGCTGACTACGAATCAGCAGGTCGGGGGTTCGAGTCCCTTCACGCCCGTTTCGCTATATTCTTATAGAGTATAGCCTTGAGAGTTTTAAGTAAAGTTAGTTACGCACTTATTAATAAAATCTTGATACCCCTTCAGCGTTTCAAGATACAATTGTTTGGTAATAATTCAAGACGATTATTGCGTCTCAAAGTTAGTTTGATTAAAATATTAAGATAAGATAATCTAAATCTTAATCAGACCTTCTTTTGTTTTTAGATCTTTAAAATAAAAAATATTAGCCTTGTATATATTAAACTTGAGCAAAAAGAAGTAGAGACAAGGCTTACCCCATCTCTACAGTATTTTGATTTTAAATTATTGATTAATTATCGTAGTGACATCTTTCCACGCTGACTTACAGTACAGACATGGGCTTCCAAACATCGCTATTTAGATTTTCTGCTTTTTCGGGTGGTTCTAGTTGTCGATTTCTCAACAACCCCGATACCACTATCCTCCACAGACTGCGACACCGTTTGTCCAACGGCTAGGAGACCTCGTTGCTCTACAATCATCGATACGGCTACATCTCTATTTGCCGTAAAACCACATTCAGAACAACTATGAACTCGCTCTTTCAAGTCTTTTTTACCAGTAATTGTATTACAATTTGGGATTAAAGTCAGTAAGTGAGTCACCCCACCTACTGCTCTCCAAAACGGTGCAGTTAAACTAAGCCAGAACGTCACCATTCTGACTCGTCTTCAAAACGAGGCATGAAAGTTTCCCCTCACCTCGCTCCTCTCTAATTAGTTTCTTGTCTTGAATACAAGTGAGACTTCCATCAGTGGTTGTCTTAGTGTCGTGGCAATGTCTGTGGAGAATTTGTAAATTCTTGAAAACTGTATCTTCCTCCTTTTGATACAGGGATTATATGGTCAATTTCTAATAATTCTCTTCTCATGAGTAACAGTTCACAATGATTACACCTTTGTTTTTGTCTTTTTAGCAATTTTGCCATTAGTTCAGACATTTCGGGATGCTTTCCTAATCTACTACTCGAGTAAACTATCTCACCATTAAAAATGCTGTAGTTCTTCCTTACTTTTATATGCCTTTTGATAGGGGTCTGTGAGTGAGTTTTTAATTCGCTATATATTTCCCCTTCCTCATGAAGAGACCCAGTTTCTTAAACCCCTTGAGTGCCAATATTTTTTAGCAACCCAGTGTTTTGATTTATTTGGGTGTCTTCTCTCTGCCCATCTTTTTAATTGTGAGTATAGTATAGAATCACATTTAGAATATGTATCCTTACTACAAACTGTGCTGTAATAATTCGACCATCCTTTAATGATTGGATTTAACTCTTTAATTAGGACAATTTGTTGACTAGCTCTATGTTTCTTAATTACTTCTGCAATTTTTTGCGTATGTAGTTTAACTTTATCCTTTGACGGCTTTATGATTGTTTTAAATCCAAGTATTTCTGAGTGAGTGGATTTACTACTATGATGTTTTCCAACGGGATATTGTCTAATATTAAATCCCAAGAAATCAAACCCCACATTACCTTCTACTTGATTGAGGGTGTGTGTGATTTTTGTTTTACTCGGTTTCAGTTCCAATCCGATGTCTTGAAGCCATCTTTCTATTATTTGTTTACATTCAAGAATTACTTCTTTTTTTGAATGTAGGATAACAAAATCGTCAGCATATCTGATTAAACTCAGTGACGATTCATTTTTAGATTTATTTCCTTTTAATGTTCTAGCGTATCTTTTGATTTCGTCTTCCATACCGTGAAGAGCTATATTTGCTAATAATGGTGACACCACTCCTCCTTGTGGTGTGCCTTCATCTGTTGGATACCAAGATTTTCCGTCTATTACTCCGCTTTTTAGCCATGCTTTTATTTGTCTTCTTAATTTTGGATATGTTTCCATTTTCTGAAGTAGTTTTTGATGGTCTATTTTATCGAAGCACTTTGCTATATCCGCATCTAGTACGTATTTTGGCTTTTGTTTAATGGTTTTAAATATTGCCTCAATAGCGTCGTGTGCTGACATTGCTGGACGAAAACCGTAGCTGTTATTCTCAAAAGTAGCCTCCCATTCAGGTTCTAGAGCTAGTTTAATTAGACATTGTTTTGCTCTTTCATATATAGTCGGTATTCCAAGTGGTCTTTTTTCTCCGTTGGGTTTTGGCATCCACACTCTGCGAGTTGGTTTAGATTTACCACTTATTTTTAAATTATTGACCATTTCAAGACGCTGTTTAGGGGTTAGATGTTTTATTCCATCAACTCCTGCTGTTTTCTTGCCTTGATTATCTTGAGATACCTTTCTGACCGCTAATAAACGGCTATAGAAAGAGTTAGTGAGTAGTCTTTGTAATTTGTGAACTGCTTGTTTATCACCACTACGACTTGCTCGGAATATTCGTTTTTGAATTTTAAACACTGAAATTTCTACGACTTTCCAGTCGATTTCGTTCCAATTGTTCCATACATACTTTACGTTCATGTCTTTTAATTCTACTTGGACTATTCTTTACTAATCAAAGTGTGTACGTGGGCATATTCTAATCATTACAATTAGACTTTCGCTTCTTACACAATCCTTCCCCATCAGACTTACGCTGGTTACTACTCAACAATAATGTTGAGAGTCTTTTTGGGGTTATTTCGTTCCCAATATCCATACTATGTAGTTTTAGAGTTCTTCTCTTCACCGAGTCTATGTAATACTATCTGGTTCAAGCCGTCAATATTGCCAGTACGTTAGACTAATACCTTTTGGTTACAGCTTATCAGCCATTTAGCTGTTTCGAGATAACGATGATTATTACGAAGATTCCTTTCGTACCCATGACTACTGTGCTAGGTGGGATTCCAATTTTGGCTATCAGTTACCACCATTTAACCCAGCTTCATCGTATGACTTACCAAACGCCAATTCAATGTGGGTTATGCTTTCACTCTTAGCATGAGAGGGTAGGATTCTCACCTACATGGATATTGAGTTGTCAAGGTTCAAATGAATGATTAACCTTGCCTAGCTTACGCTTGAGCTTATTAGCTTTAGACTTTTGCTAGAACGAATCGCACTGACATTTTCACGTCACACCGCTCCTCAGTAAAACGGCTATTGTCATTAGTACGACACAAGAATGTCATTCTCCTAATAATATTTATCAGGTATTATAATCGGATTTCTTTCTAGACTTCCGTCATCCTTAGTTTTTACATCATGGCAATGTCGATGAAGTAACTGCCAGTTTTCATAGCTATCCTTTCCTCCTTTGGATTTGGGTATAATATGGTCTAGCTCTATAATGTCTCCATCTTTTAAGTACAATCCACAGTGGTTACACATCCCTTTTTGTTTTTTTTAACAATGATGCTGTTCGCTTAGGCATCTGGGGGTGTTTTCCCATTCTTGTACTCCAGTAGGTAAGATTTCCATCAAATGGTGATGCTTCACCTTTTACTTTAATGTACTTTCTGGTCTTGATTGAACCGTATTCTAGCAACTTAAAACTCGCTTTATCATCTCTTGTCGAGAACACCCAATTTCTGTTTCCAATACTATTAAAATATTTTTTGGAAATCCAATACTTACCCTTATTTGGGTGTCTTCTTCTTGCCCATCTTTGTAGTTTCCAATAGATTGTATAATCCATTCTGTAGAATGTTTTCGATGGGCATCCAACGGAAAAATAGTTACACCATCCTTTTATTATGGGGTTCAGGTTTCTAATAAGTATATTTTGCGGTTTAGCTTTATGCTTATTAATTACCTCTTTTATTTTATTGTAATGGTCTTTCTGGCTTTCCTTTGAAGGTCTGATTATGGTAGAGAATCCCAAAATCTTTCCATTAGTGTTTTTTCCAGATTTATATTTTCCCGCTTTGAATTGACGTATATTGAACCCTAAGAAATCGAATCCAGGTTTTTGTCCTTGATATTGATTCAGAGTATGTACGATTTTTGTTTTACTCGGTTTTAGTTCTAATCCTAGATTTTTTAACCATGTGCTAATCACTTCTTTACATTTTATAACCACATTTATATCTTCGTGCATGATTACAAAGTCATCTGCATACCTTATTAAGTAGCTCCACATAAATAAAGTAAAATAAAAAATCAGGATAATTATGGGAAAAGAAATAATGCCCAGTTTTTTACAAGTAAAACTATCACAAAGTGAAGACAAAACTCTTGAAGAGTTATCTCTTGCAAATAGCGTACCAAAAAGAACAAAACAAAGAGCTACTGCTCTGAGGTTAAATAATAGGGGAAAAACAGTTAATGAAATCAAAGATTACTTAAAATGCGGAGCAAAGATGGTTAGACAAGCAATACATAGATGGGAAGAAAAAGGACTAGCTGGATTATGGGATGAAAAAAGAGTTGGAAGAAAAAGAAAATGGACTCCACAAGATTGGCAAACTATAGAAAAATGCCTTTGGGAACAAAAAAGTTATACAGCAAAACAATTGGCTCAAAAGTTAAAGCAAGAAGCAGGAGTAGAGTTAGGTTCTGAGCAAGTTAGAAGAATACTAAAAAAAAAACTGGCGTTGGAAAAGAATCAGAAGAAAACCACCTGAAATAATTAATCTCAAAGAAATAGAGGCAAAAAAGAAAGATTTAGAAATGCTTAAAAAATGGGCTCAAATAGGTTTGAATCACCTTAAAGTATTTGGATGAGTCTGGAGTATATCCAGAAAGCCCGTTGGTGTATAGTTATGGAAAAAAAGGAGAACAAAAAATAATACATCAAAAACGAAGAAAAGGAAGAAGAATAAACATCATGGGATTATGGGAGCAAGATAAAAACCCCGAATACGGACTAATAGCAACGACTTTGAACAGCTCAAGGTATATAGAATGTTTAGATGCTCAAGCCTTAAAAGCAACAAAGAGATTATTTGAAACAGGAAAATTAACAGTCATAGTCAATGATAATGCTTCAATACATAAATCACAGAAAGTGAGACAACGTTATAGTTACTGGGAGAAACAAGGATTACTAATCTTTTATCAGGCAAGTTATCATCCACAGATGAATAAGATGGAAGATCAATGGCTACATTTAAAAAGGGATGAATTAAGGGCAAGAGTATTTGAAGATGAATGTGAGTTAGTTGAAGAAATAATCAATGGAATGAATAATAGAGGAAAACAAGCAGGATTTGAAGTCGAACGTTTTACTTTTAATTAAGTGGAGCTACTTATCTGTCTTCTTAAGACTGGATAGCTATTGACTTTATCTAGTAGTTTTTTGTGATTTATTTTGTCAAAGCACTTTGCTATATCTGCATCCAAAACATATTTTGATTTAAGTCTAATTTGGCTGAATATAGCACTTATAGCATCATGACAACTTCTAGCTGGTCGGAAACCGTATGAATTAGGTTCAAATAGGGCTTCCCATTCTGGCTCAATTGCCATTTTTACAAGCCCTTGCAAAGCTCGGTCATACATGGTAGGTATTCCCAAAGGTCTTTTTTCATCCCTTCCTTTCTTTGGAATCCAGATTCTTCTGGTTGGATTGACCTTTGTACTCAGTTTAAGTTCTTTTGTCAAGAGGAAACGTTTCTTTGGGGTCAGAGATTTTACTCCATCCACTCCTGCTGTTTTCTTCCCTTGATTATCCTGAGTAACTCTACGCACCGATATTAGCTTTGCATACCAACTATTAGTTAATAACCTCTGTAGTCTGTGAACTGTCTTGACATCCCCACGCTGTGACGCTTTATAAATCCTTTTTTGCAACTTAAAAGCACATCTCTCGACTTTACGCCAATTGGTGTCTTTCCATTCATACATCGGTTTTAATTCCGTGTTCATAACTTATTCATTGCTACTCATAGCTTTATATTCCGTATTACCGTGGATTCGTCAGCTTATCTCTATCGTTACAATAGAGCGTTTGCTTCTAATCCAATCTTTCCCATTAATTACCTGAAAAATTCAGATTTTGCGTCTTGGTTGACTGCTCCTGAAGTTCAGGAGAGTAATAAATGGGTTACTTCGTTTCTAATAATCTTTGTTTTGTTTCTTTAGGATGGTTATTCTCCGCCTTATTTCGGGTGACATATATCAAATTAAAACCTGACTTTTTTGATACCCTTAGTTTTTGACCTTTTGGTACTCCCAGTGTATCAACCTTATTTCACTGGTTTTCACTCTAGACGGTTCTGACACAACCTTTGTATTCCTATCCATAGAAACCTGCTAAGGTGGCATTGACTCAAGGTTGAGTTAACCTTTACCCATTCATTCCCGCTTTACGGATTGATGACCATTCTCTACCGTAGGGAAAGTGTTTTCACTCCTATGTCTGGAGGGTTGGGTTTGAGTTTTCTAGGTTACTTACTCTCACCAACAAGATTATTAAATTGTCCTTCGTTGAGGATTTAAAGTGCGAACTCTACCGATTAAGGTTACTCAACAAAAGCCAGTCGTCCCTAAGTGTTACTTATTTAGACTGAACGAATCGCACCAGGTTTGTGACGTAAAATCTTTATCAACTTTGAGAAGATATACGTCTGTTTTTTTCGCCACTTGAGTTAATATTTGTATGAACGCACCAAAAGCGAAGTCTAAAGAATGTTTACGTAACATCCCTTTCGCCCATGCTTTAGGTACAATATCCTCAATAAAAATTATTTTCGCCTGCCCACACAAATAATGACTTAATTCATAATGATACTGCTTTCTTTTTCGGTGAATTTTTTCATGTAGTAAAGCTATTTTACGACAGGTTTTTTTCCAGTTTTGTGAGCCTTTGTCCTTATTCTTTAACTCTCGTTGCAGTGATGTCAACTTGCTTTGTAGAGCAATCAAAAATTTAGGTCTATCAATTATTTCATTTCGGCTCGTTGCTATCAGACTAGAGTAGCCTAAGTTATCTGATACTAGTAATTTACACAACAATGATTTAAAGCACATTCATATAGTGTATATTTTACATAACAATAATTAACTTCTAAAATTATTCTATCAGATGTCTTTAAAGTTTCCTACAGATGGGTCAAAATTGACTTTACAAGTACCAGTTGAACCATTTCTATTCTTACCCACAATTATCTCCATAACCCCTGTATCTTTTGTATTTGAGTTATAGTATTCATCTCGGTAAAGAAGTAAACCTAAGTCCATATCCTGCTCTATATCCCCCGAATCTTTAATATCACCCATAGAAGGGCGTTTATTGCTTTGCCCTTCAACTCCTCGGTTTATTTGGGCTAAAACGATAAAAGGAACATCAAACATTTTAGCGATGTCTTTACACGCTCCTGAATATTTACCAATAGCTTGAAATCTATTTCCTGCACTTCTATCCCCTAATTTTTGGATATAATCTAATACGACTAAACCTATTTCTCCCTTTTGCAACTGTATGCCACGTAATACAGAACGCATTTTGGCAGGAGTTAATTGACTTGCAGGAGTATCATCAATAATTATTGGTAGTTGTGACACCTGCTCTAACGAAGATACTAAAAGCTCATATTCTTCTTCATAAATTTGATTGTGTATCAGTCGATGAGAATCAATACCTGTGTGCATTGAAAGAAATCTTTTAGTCAACTGTTCGTGACTCATCTCCGCACTAAAGAAAACTACTGGTTTGTGTTCTTTGGTAGCAATATAATTAGCAAAGTAACAACCAAGTTCCCAACTTTTCCCCATAGGTGGTCTTCCTGCAACCACAATCAAATCTTGTTTTATCAAACCGCCAATCAGTTGGTCAAGATTACTCAGTCCAGTAGAATAGGCATTCCTTGCTCCATCGCTAATTTTACCCAAGACTTCAATTAAACTATCACCAATAGATTTAGGGTCAAATCTTGCCCCTTGTTTTCTTAGTAGTTATATCAAACAACTTCTGTTCGCTACTATCAAAGACTGTTTCTAAATTGGCAGAAGTATCACTGGCTAGTTCAACTATTTCTTGTCCTGTTTGTCGCAATAAACGGCGTTGATACTTATTCATTACTAACTCAACATAATGTTGAGCTGTTTTAGATGTTACTGTAGAATCTAATAATTGAGTTAACTTGAGAGTACCACCAACAGAATCTAAAAGATTATGGTCTTGTAACCAAGTGCTGATAGTAGTTAAATCAGTCGGTTTGTTTTGACGATATATTTCTAGAGCAAATTCATAAATCTTTTGATGAGCAGAAAGGGAAAAAGCATCGGCAGGAAGCTGTGATGCAATTAAACCGATAATTTTTGGGTCAAATCGAACTGTACCCAAGAATTCTTCTTCGGCTTCTATATTTGCTAGGAGCTTATTTTGATTAATCGTCTTCATTACGGAATAAGTTACTAAGGGCTTTTAATCTATCGTTGCTAATTAATTTTTCGTCAGAAGGAGTTGATTTACTGACTATTTGTTGATGTTCGGGTTTGGTAACTTCAGGTGTAGATGATTGGTGATTCCATCCTTCTTTAATCGCTTTGTTTAACCGTCCCCCTTGCGTTACTAACCTTGGATCTGCTAATTGTTCCTTAGAGGCAATTTCTTCTAATACTTGTGCTCTTCTGCTTGTTTGATAGTTTTTTTTAAAGTGGGATTAAGTTTAACACCTAATTCTTTTAGCTCCTTTTCAATTGAAACAGTAGAAGTTTGAGGTGGACTTGTCAAAGGAGGAACTTTAGTCATACGACTAATGGGGATAACTTTTTCTGCTATCTCTTGTTCTTTAACTTTAGTAAGTAGTCGTTCATTTTCTTTTTGTAATCTTTCTACTTGGTCTTGTAGTTGATAGACTCGATATACTTGTCCTGCAAGAGCTTCATTCTTTTTCTTTAGTTCTTTGTTTTCATTTTCTACCCGTTTGAGTCGCTCTTGTAACTTCGTGATGATTTTACCTTGGGCGGTAGAATTAGGTTTATTGAGCGGTTTAACAGGCATAGAATTTTGTTGACTACGAAGTTCTGCCACTCGTTGCTTCAACTCAGGATATTTATATAAATAACTCACACTGACTTGGGCTTCTCTGGCTACAGTGGCAAAGTTAATCTTGGCATTGATTTTGAGTAACTTTTCTATTGCTTCATGAACACGATTACGGGATTCTTTTTTTCTTTCTCCTGAGTGGATTTAAGGGTTTCAATACGTTGTTCTCTAATATCAAAGTCTGCCATTATGCTACCTCGTGTTGTAATGACTGAATAATCTTGTTAAGGGTGTCGGCTTGTCTGCCAAACTGCTCGACTAAAACATCTTGCCCATTGGCATTAGCTGTAGATTGTTTTTTCTAGCTCATCTCTAACTTTGATATATTGGTCAAGTTTATCGGGAGTAGCGACAAAATGATTGCAAGTATAACAAGCTCTGAACTTATGACAATCTTGGTCTAAATCCAGTCCACAATAACCATAAATGGGCGTGTTAATATGTGTTCCAGAGAGTTCTAACTTATGAGCAGTAGGATTATCCCAGAACGATTTAGGGAAGGATTCATAAGGTACTTGTTTACCTTCTGCATTAACTAAGGCTTTTTCAATATGTCCTGCTTCTTTATTAATGAGTTCACAACTAACTTTGGTATAGTAAGTGCTAGTGGTAGCAAAATGTTTATGTCCTGCCCATGCACTCACTACCGCTAAATCATGTCCTTGTTCAAAAAGATTAGTTAAGCGAGTAGAACGTAATATTTTGTTTATAAAGGTTGCTAGTTGTCCATTTTCATCTCGGATGTCTAAAGTAGTAATTAGAGTTCTTATACTTTTCATTAATGGATGTGAATCATTACTTTGTACAACCTTCTTAACAGGTACTAGATTAGGTTGAGATGCTTTTGTTGAAGATAGACCGTGATAATGACAGAACAAATAATCATATTCATCCCCCCATAGATTTTTAACATAATCTAGCTGTTCTTGAACAACTTTGGCGATAGTTCTACTAATAGGTATTTCATGGTAATCTTTATTTTTTGGTCTGTACCAACGTAGTTTCCAATATTGTCCTTCTTGTATTAAACAATCCTGTTTGAGTTGAGCTAGTTCAGATGGACGCATTGCTCCAAAATAGCAGATTAGATATATTCGAGCGATGGGGTCTGGTAAAATATGTAAATTGGCTTCTATTTGCTCTGTAACTTTTTGTGATAGGGGATCTGGATTGCCTCGGCGACGTTTAGGATAGTCTTCATCTCGAATAATATCTTGGTCAATATCAAACCAACCCTTAACTGTACCCACAAAGAAAAAATCTCTTAATGGAGTTAACTTGGATTTAGTAACTTTTTTCTCTTTTGATAGGTAGTCAAGAAAAACTGTACGATTAATCTGTTCAAAAT
>CAVQBA010000001.1:0-363799 GCA_963710605.1 uncultured cyanobacterium | reverse complement strand
TGTTTTGACTGGATTACGATAAACTTCAAATAAACAAGTTGTCTGAATTAATCTTGCCAACAAACCCAATCTCTTTTCACTGTTGATTGGCAGTTGTTGATTAGGTTGAAAAAAGACATCAATTTCTCTCCTTTGAGCAGTTATATTCTCAGCCGAGGAGGCGATGCCATACTCACGGATTAACTCAGGTAGATATTCTTTAACAAATTCATCATGAGGAAATTGACTCATACTTTTATGTGTAGATAGTTTTGAGGGTAATTTTTGATTATGATAATCAATCGTTATCAATGAGTATTTAACCAGTTTCTAAGCTCATCAATCGAATTAAAATCTAATAAAGCCTCACCCAAATCTTCTAATACAGGCAAAGATAAATTGAGTACTTTATTTTCCACATCAGAAGGAATATTACCTATTTTTCGATTTAACAAACGAACAATCAATGTTGCCTCCCCTTGTTGAATACCTTTTTGTAATCCGATTTGTTCTCTTTCTTCTAATCTTGCTTTGTATATTGGTGAGAGTTTCATAATTAATTGCTCATCCTCTGAGGTTAACTTTTTCTTCTTACTTCGATTCAATTCTAACATCGTCAACAAATTCGATACCAACTCTAAAACGTTATCTCGATAAGGGTTATTTTCAGGTAATGTTTTTAATTCATCAATCGCATTTTCCTGTATTTTTCCTTTACCTAATATCCTTAACCATAACGTTTGTTCTGTTTTCGGTAATTGATGTATGACAATTATTGCCGTCTTTAAAGCTGTGGGTAAAAAATAGACTCCTTTAATCCAATCCTGAGATGATTGGGCGGAAAATGAATCTAGTATTTTGGCAGATAAAGTTGGCGTTAGAATCCACAATTTTGCTGTTTGTTGATTAACTAAACTTTTTTGGTTACTTTTATTTTCATCTCTTCTAATGGAGGTTTGTACGTCAAATAATTTACCTAAGCAATCATTAATCTGCTCTGTTTTGACTGGATTACGATAAACTTCAAATAAACAAGTTGTCTGAATTAATCTTGCCAACAAACCCAATCTCTTTTCACTGTTGATTGGCAGTTGTTGATTAGGTTGAAAAAAGACATCAATTTCTCTCCTTTGAGCAGTTATATTCTCAGCCGAGGAGGCGATGCCATACTCACGGATTAACTCGGGTAAATATTCTTTAACAAATTCATCATGAGGAAATTGACTCATACTTTTATGTGTAGATAGTTTTGAGGGTAATTTTTGATTATGATAATCGATCGTTATCAATGAGTATTTAACCAGTTTCTAAGCTCATCGATCGAATTAAAATCTAATAAAACCTCACCTAAATCTTCTAAGACAGATAAAGATAAATTGAGTACTTTATTTTCCACATCAGAGGGAATATTGCCTATTTTTCGATTTAACAAACGAATAATTAATCTTGCTTCCCCTTGTTGAATACCTTTTTGTAATCCGATTTGTTCTCTTTCTTCTAATTTTGCCTTATATACTGGTGAAAGTTTCATAATTAATTGCTCATCCAATGAATAAGATTAAATCATTTATAAATAATTTATTGAAATATACAATAATCTTAGGCTTAGTTTTTATTCTGTCCAAATGGACTATTTATCATTTTATTAATACAAAAGAACCAGTACCTGTAAGTATAATAGAATTGATTGCTAACCCACAAAAGTATAACAACAGAAAAATTAGAGTTACTGCATTTCTTAATCTTGAATTTGAAGGAAATGCAATCTACCTCTCTCCAGAAGATTATTATCATTTAACAGGTAATTGTATTTTAATCGATCCTAACGATATGATTTTAAGTAAAAAACAAATACTTAAATTAAATTATGTTCTTATCGAAGGAAAATTTCATGCATTGCACAAATTCGATCGATATCAATCATTCGGTGTCATTTCGGAAATTACAAGAGCAGAGCAATGGTCAACATTGGACAAACCTCGTCGTCTTCTTTATGAGGAACAAAGAAAAAATTAGGATCATAATTGGTAGTAAAATGCTATTAAATACCCACGTACTATGATACATCGTGATACTAATAATCAGACTTTTATTACTCAAAAACTCTTTGTAATCCTTCTCGATCGCTTTTAGCAATGTTTTTCTAAAATAAGAGGAATTTGTTTAGGTTTGACTTTACTATAAAACGCCTTATCTGGTGTAACTACTAAATTAGGTCCTTTTTTACATTTATTAAGACATCCTGTCAATTTGATTTGTGTATTCTCTTCAAGATGACGCTCTTTGATTTGACTGTTTAATTCTTGACAAACAGCACGCCCACCTTTTTTTTGACAACTCGATTTGTTACAAACTAAAATTTTTGTCTTGGCTGATTTTTTAACCGCAGTTGGAATCTTTTTATCCTTTTTATTTTTTTTATTTTTTAAAGGTTTTTGAGCAGTTAGTGGTAAATTTCTCTTGTTTGAGTCTTTTTGCTCAACTAATTCGATTGTTTTTACTTTGAGTTTAACTTTACCTGTTTTACTATTTTTCTTTCTATCTCCTGTAATTTCTAATCGACTACCTATCATATCGGCATTAATTTGATTGCGTAGGTTTTTTGGTAATTTAAGTCGATACTTTTTTTTCTTGGAGGTAATTTTGAGATATTTAATTTGACGATCGTTTTTGAAAATAAAACCTGAAAGTTTTCCTTCTATTTGAAATCGATCGACTTTTTTTTGTTTTAATTTTGACTTTAATTTAGACATGAATTTGATTTTAATTGTTTTTAAACCCCTTGTTACGAATTACCAAAAACTTTTTGACGATCGACTATAACCGAGTTAATCGATCGATTCTCTTTTAATTTTGCATCAAACTACTCAATAGTAAAGTAAACAGTTAGTGATCATTAGCTAATTGATTATTTATCAAACGAAATAGTCATTTATCACATTTACAAGTAATTAAGGTTCTCTCAATCATCTATAATAATTTTTGTTTGCTAATCTCAATCCTTTGTTTGTTTAATATTGAACCATAGTTTTTAAATCGGTTTAACTTAATCTTAATTTAATCTAAATCAATTATTAATCTAATAAGAACAAAAATATCTTTAATCAAAAATCGATCGCCTAGATGAATTATATCTCTTTAGTCCAGCGAGAATTAAAAACAGACAATTCAGGTACAAGTTTGGCTGTCGGATAATAATTGATAATTAATACCAATTACTCATTACTCATTACTCATTACTCATTACTCAGACTTCAATCCTCGTTGTTTCAAGTATCAATTTTTTTGAATCAATTCCTCAACAGAAATTTAAAATTGTAAGATATAATAGTAAGCTATCATATTAGTGTAGTCATTATTTTAATAAGGAGGAAGAGTGCATGACCCAAGTGGTTGTGGGACAGAACGAAAACATAGAATCAGCTTTACGTCGTTTCAAAAGACAAGTGTCTAAAGCAGGTATTTTTGCAGATATTAAACGTTTGCGTCACTATGAAACCCCCATCGAAAAGCAGAAACGCAAAGCAGTAGCCCGTCGTAAAAAACGCTTTCGTTAAATAGCTTCATTTATTTATTGAGTATTTTTAACTGAATAAATAATAATTAACCGAAGCAATAGATATAGTCATGGACAGTATCCTTATTTTAAGGATGATTGATAGTTTTTAAGCCCTGAATTTGCCAATACAAGAGAGTAAAATCTTTTGTACTTACAGATTGAGCAAAATTAATGGCTGGAAAATTTTTTTGATTTAGTTTAATTTTATTTAAACTACTGTCCTACTTGACATCTATTTTGCTGATCAAACTGATTAATTACCAGTATTTTCTTTTTTCACCACGATCGATTAATAGTTTCAAAAAAGTAACGATCGTTCTTTGAAATATGATCATAAAGCTCACGAAACAAAACATTCTATACATAATGTAAATATTCTGAGTAATTACCGTCGAACAATAGCAAAAACACTGAAAAATGTGTTAAATTTTATTTAGATGGTAAGTAACTAAATAACTACGGTTATTAGGGCTAAACCTTACTACAACGTCATGGTATAATTCCCATAGATTATATATAATCAAAGAATCATAAATTCTCGAAAGTAAAAATTAAAACATTCAGATTTATTGATTTTGACGGTAAAATTAATTGTCTTTCTTCGTTACATTTTAGTTGTTACATTTTGTAATAAAAAACTAAAATAGCAGATGACATAAATCTTTTTTCGGGCGAGATGAAAAGCTCACTTAGAAAATTGCCAATAAAAATCCTGTACATAATATAAATAATAGTTTAGGGCTTAATGTTTACTAAACAAGTAACCGATTCTCCTGTATATAAATGGTTTAACGATCGTTTAGAAGTCGAAGCGATCTCCGATGATATCAGCAGTAAATATGTTCCGCCCCATGTAAATATTTTTTACTGTTTAGGTGGAATTACATTAACTTGCTTCTTAATTCAATTTGCGACTGGGTTTGCAATGACATTCTATTACAAACCTACAGTTACCGAGGCTTTTAGCTCAGTTCAATACATCATGAATGAAGTCAACTTTGGTTGGTTAATTCGTTCAATCCATCGCTGGTCAGCTAGTATGATGGTCTTGATGTTAATTCTCCACGTTTTCCGTGTGTACTTAACTGGTGGTTTTAAAAGACCTCGTGAGTTAACTTGGGTAGTTGGTGTAACCATGGCTGTTATCACCGTTTCTTTTGGTGTAACTGGTTATTCTTTACCTTGGGATCAAGTTGGTTACTGGGCGGTGAAAATCGTTTCTGGTGTACCTGCGGCAATTCCTGTAGTAGGAAACCAAATGGTTGAACTTTTAAGAGGTGGTGCTAGTGTCGGTCAATCTACTTTGACTCGTTTTTATACAATTCACACCTTTGTTTTACCTTGGTTCATGGCTGTGTTCATGTTATTACACTTCTTACTAATCCGTAAGCAAGGTATTTCAGGTCCATTGTAAATTCCATTTAATTTAGAAAGACGATCGTTTTTGACATCACCTTTACGGGTTAATCATAAGACTTGATCGTCTTTTTGAGTATTCACAAAAAATAAAACTGTGAATCGAAATAAATCAAGATAAAATAAATATTATCCTGACTTATAAATCAGTTCTCTTTACATTATCAGTTGAGGAAAACACAAAAATATGTCTTCTAATCCTAACTCTCAATTAGTCAAAAAACCCGATCTTAACGATCCCGGTTTAAGAGCTAAATTAGCTCAAAATATGGGTCACCACTATTATGGTGAAGTTGCATGGCCTAACGATATTCTTTATATGTTCCCTGTTTGTATTTTGGGAATTTTTGGTTTAATCGTTGGTTTAGCAATCTTAGATCCAGCAATGATAGGCGAACCTGCCGATCCTTTTGCAACACCTTTGGAAATCTTACCTGAGTGGTATTTATACCCTGTATTCCAAATCTTACGTATTTTACCTAACAAACTTTTAGGTATTGCTTGTCAAGCGGCTATTCCTTTAGGTTTAATGTCGATTCCTTTTATCGAAAGCATCAACAAATTCCAAAATCCTTTCCGTCGTCCGATTGCTATGACCGTATTTTTATTCGGTACTTTAGTAACCCTTTGGTTAGGTGCTGGTTCTGTCTTCCCTATTGATGAATCTTTAACCTTAGGTTTATTCTAAGATTTATTCTCAATAAATTCAGATCAGTTTTGATCTTTAAAATCAGTCACTTTTCAACCTTCTTTTGGAGTTATGAATCGATGGCTGATTTTTTTGCGTTTAATATATGCCCTAAACTGTTGCTATAAGTTTCGTTTCTTCTTGAAAACTTCTAGCGGTGGCTTTTTGATGATCGATTAATAATTATTGCTGTAATCATTGCCAGAATGAGTTTGCTTGCCTTTTGCGTTCTCCACTCAGGATTAGAATTATTGTTATCCTATTTCACTGGGCTTTCTACATCGCACCATTCTATTTTTGCCTAATAGTGCTAAATAATTTTGTCTTGCCAAAATCAAATGTCTATCTTCCTTATGCAGGGGACAAGCATATTTTTTTTTAACAAACTAAGTTACTATTACTTATGGAATTGAGAATAGACTCAAATTCCTCGATCTACTGTTAGTATTACAGAGCAAGAATCCCAATCTTTTAACCGACTATTTTTTATAACAAGAGGAAAATAATAATGGCTTACGAATTACCATCTCTTCCATACGATTACAAAGCTTTAGAACCCACAATTTCTCAAAAAACTTTAGAGTTTCATCATGATAAACATCATGCCGCCTACGTGAGTAAATACAACGATGCTGTTAAAGGAACAGAATTAGATAGCAAATCAATTGAAGAAGTCATTAAAGCAACGGCTGGAGATACTAATAAAACTGGAATATTTAATAATGCGGCTCAGGCTTGGAATCATTCTTTTTATTGGCAATGTATTAAACCTAATGGAGGTGGTAATCCTACAGGGGAGTTAGCCCAAAAAATTGAGACTGACTTTGGTAGTTTTGATAAGTTCGTTGAAGCATTTAAAAATGCTGGAGCGACTCAATTTGGTAGTGGTTGGGCTTGGTTAGTTTTAGATGGAGATACCTTAAAAGTTACCAAAACTTTAAACGCTGATAATCCCCTAACTAGTGGACAAGTACCTCTATTGACCATGGATGTGTGGGAACACGCTTACTATCTAGATTATCAAAATAAACGTCCTGGTTATATTGATAATTTTCTTGATAAATTGGTTAACTGGGATTTTGTATCTCAAAATTTGGCTAATGCCTAAGTAGAACTTAGAATGAGGCGAATATCAACTAGATATAGATATTCGCTTCAAAATTTATTTACACATATTCAAGTACAGAAATAATGATCATCGACCCTCATTACCCTAATATTATTCTGTCTTTTGTTTATCATGGTTGCAAAGTAGAAATAGAGCGCGATCGATTAGATGGATATTATATTTATTCCGCTTGGGTTAATTATGACCGAGGCTGTGCTGTTGCTGTCCCTGTTGCTATGACTACGAAAGATGCCATTCACCGAGCTAAGCAATGGATAGACCAGAAATTGAAATAAATAGAACTGCTTACTGGACAAGGTTTATTTTTAGAAGAATAATTCACCGATTTTTTCTTTAATATCAGTCACTTTTCAATCTTCATTTAAAGTTATGAATTGATGGCTGATTTTTTGGTAGAATAATAAACCGCAGAATATGAAGCATACATAGATTGCTCTAAATCCTTATCCCCCTAAATCCACAGGGCTTACAAGCACCTGAAATGAATTCAGGTGACAGCCCTTCCCCTTTGTAAGGGGGACTTGAAGATGGAAACTCTACCTCAAAAGTGAAGAGAAACGCTATATAATGATTAATTATTAATTATTAATTATTAATCATAAAAACATGACATTAACCGCTTCAGCCGATATATCATTCCAAGATGCGATCGCTTTTAGCCAAAATTTGATTACTCAACTAGATAATCTTGATGAAGCCGAAATAGAAACTAGTGTATCCTCTTTAGTCGCTACCGAAAATGGTGCGAGAGGATTTTTTGTGACTTATTTAACTGATGATAATCCGATCGTCGATCGACAATCTACAGGAATTATTGATGGTTTAAAAACATCACCTGAAATAGTCAGCGAATTATTAGTTAAAAATGTAGCTATGTCAACTGGTATGAAAATTGCCCATCACCGCAACAACGATGAGGAAATGGCAAATAAATCAGCTAGAGTGACCCAAAGAAGTAAAGAATTAATCGACAAACTAAATTTAGCCCAAACAGAAACCAAAACTCAAAAATTACAAGAAACGATCGAGCAAGGAGAAGGAGAATATCAAAAATTCTTAAAACGATGGCAATATGACGACGAGCAGAAAAAAGCGATCGCACAAGCATTTAAGAATCAATAGATTACTAATAAAACTTATTACTTCTGCTATCTATCGATATAGATAAGTCGCTAATTTTTATATTTGTTAGCAAAAAACTTATTCTTCAACAGTTCTGAGCTAAATTTTATTAATGAAAAACTTATTCATATAGAAACAAGTTAATACTCCAGATTAAATTTTCAGTTATTTAACTTTAATGTAGTTAAAAATAAGTTATATTAAACACAGATCATATAGCTCATTTAAGAGCTGAGCTTACACAGCAATCGCCAATATATTTGATAAAAAATCAATTAAGATTTTATATTAATTAATTTTAGCGATTTCTATGTAATTTCAGTTTTGACAATTTATTTTATTTAATTGTGGTTTATAACTTTAATTTTAGATAAACTTTCTATAGCTGAATTAACAAATGTTTTAAGGCTTTTAAAAAGTAAAAATTGATTAAGGATAGTGTAATTTATTTGTAGTCACATTGTTTTTGGTGATACTACGTAATTTAGCCATCTTCTAAAGTGAGCATGATACCAATTACAACGAACAAAGTATCATGAAAAATCAAAAAAATAAAAGCTCTAAAGTGGCGGTATTTGCAGACGTAGAAAACTGCTATATTCCCAATTATAGTCAAAATATTATCCATTTTTTAAAACAATATAGCCAATATCCTACGTTGTTTGCATATTATAATTGGTCTAACAACGGCAAGAGTAACATTGTTCAACAGAAATTGCAGAAAGATTCTTGGAAATGTATCACCACCGCTAACCAAGCTGAAAATTGGCTCGATCAACTTTTAATCCAAAATTGTTTAAGATTCTGTAAATATGAAATACCAGAGATTGAAATCGTGGTTTTAATAACTTGTGATCATGATTATGTAAATTTGATTAAAGAATTACATACGTTAGGTAAAAAAGTGATTGTAATTGGTCACCGTGGCAAAATTAGTCATAAGTTAGAAAAATTAACTAATTGTTATTATCTAGAAGATTTGAAGTTTGTAAATCTACATAGTGGAAAAAAAGATAAACAAATTCTTGTTTGATAGTCGAAAATTTATACTAACTATATACTAGTAATTTGAATTAGCATCTCTAATATTGTCACATTTTAATTTTAATAGACAAGTAGTAAGGTGGGTAGTGATGCTCACCTTATTAATTATGAGGTTTTTACTTAAAGCTACTATAAATGATAAAAAATACAATACCCAAATTTAAGAATGAAAAACTATTAATACAGGCATTTACTCATAGCAGTTATATCAATGAACACTTTAATGCAGGTTCTCATTATGAACGTTTAGAGTTTCTAGGTGATAGTATTATCGAATTTGTTGTCCGAGATTTATTGTATGAGGCTTATCCTCAAATGAATGAAGGTGAAATGTCAAAACTGCGTATTGACTTGGTAAATGAATCTAGGTTAGCAAATATCGCTATTTCAATGGATATTCCCCCAAAATTACGTCTAGGGGTAAGTGCTTTGAGGGAAAGATATAATCCCAGAGTTTTAGCAGATGCTTTTGAAGCTTTTATTGGTGCATATTATTTAGATACTAATATAGAGACTGTCTATCAATTCGCTAAATCTATTTTCAGCCCGCTAGTAGATAAACAATCCCAAACAGAAATTATTGATCCCATTAGCGAATTTCAACAATATACACATAAATATATCAGTCTTAATTCTCCTACTTATAAACTATTAAGACGGGTAGGTTCAGATCATCAACCAAAATTTGAGATAGGTGTATATGTTGGTGATAAACTCTATGGAGTTGGTGAAGGTGGTAGTAAAAAAGAAGCAAAAAAAAAAGCCGCTATGAATGCTTTAGACCGAATTCTATTTGAAAAAATGTAATTATTATATAGTTGAGGTAAGAGTATATCGTTAATAGTGATGATAAGAACTTAAGTCCTCAAAACTTTTTGTTGTGAGTGTTTTCAAATTTCACCTTAAAAAGTTCATGACAATGAACGACCTTTTATTAGCCTTGCACGATAGTTCAAGGCGGATTAATTCCTTAATTAGTAATCATAACGATCGATCGTTTTTTGAGACAATCATTGTTTTACTAATCAGGATAAAGGCTCTTTGCCCTAACTACAAACATTAACTATTGACAATTTTCTTAACAATATGAGGAAATCTTTACTTTTGCTCTCAATAATCAAAAATATTCTTTCAAAAAACAAAAAAATAATTAACAATTCTTTATAATAGTGTTAATAAATATAAGTATCTCCAGTTATCAGAAGCTAAAAAAGACATACCAGCAGATCGAAAAGAAATAGCATGATAGCGGATGCGACTTGATACATCGAATTCGATGAACGAGAAAGTAAACATAAATAATGAATCATATGAATAACGAACTTCAACCCTTTCAAGGGCAACCCTGGCTAGTAGAAGAAAGGGATGCTTGTGGTGTAGGGTTTATCGCTTACCAAGACGATCGTCAATCTCATAAATTAATAGAACAAGCCCTGACCGCATTGGGTTGTATGGAACACCGTGGCGGTTGTGGTGCTGATAACGAAACAGGAGACGGTTCAGGAATTCTAACTGCTATCCCAACAAACATTTTTAAGTCATGGTTCGATGATAATGACCTTACTATGCCTTCTGCCCAAGAATGGGGTGTAGGGATGGTATTTTTACCTCAGGATGAAGCCGAGGCAAAAGCAGGGCGTGAATACGTTGAGGAAATGGTTAAGTTAGAAAACCTCAAAACTCTTGGTTGGCGAGAAGTTCCTGTTAATTCAGATGTTTTGGGTACACAAGCGAAAGAAAATCTCCCCCGTATTGAGCAAATTATTGTTACCTCTGGAGATAAACATTACAAAGGAGATGAATTAGATCGCAGGTTGTATGTCGCTCGTTCTCGTGTTGGTAAAAAACTGAGTGATAATTTTTATATCTGTTCTTTTTCTTGTCGTACGATCGTTTATAAAGGATTAGTACAAGGAGATGTATTAGCTCAATTTTATGGCGATCTAACAAACCCTGAATATACTAGTCGATTTGCCGTTTATCATCGTCGCTTTAGTACTAATACAGTACCTAAATGGCCTTTTGCTCAACCGATGCGTATCTTAGGTCATAATGGTGAAATTAATACTCTAATCGGTAATATTAACTGGATGAGTGTGAGAGAAGCAAATCTAGCCCTACCAGGTTGGACGCAAGACGAATTTGATGGTGTCACCCCGATCGTTAATATGAATAACAGTGACTCCTATAATTTAGATAGTTCGATGGAGTTATTAGTCAGAACGGGGCGTAGTATTCCCGAAGCCTTAATGATTCTTGTCCCAGAGGCATATCACAATCAACCAGAATTAGAAAAATACCCCGAAATTCTCGATTTTTATCGTTACTATAGTGGTTTAAAAGAACCTTGGGATGGACCTGCTTTACTTGCTTTTAGTGAAGGGAAAACAGTTGGTGCTTGTCTCGATCGAAATGGATTACGCCCCGCTCGCTATGCTATTACCAAAGACGGTTATGTTGTCGTCGGCTCAGAAGCAGGTGTCGTCGATTTACCCGAAAGTGAAATAGTCGAAAAAGGACGATTAGGTCCAGGACAAATGATTGTCGTCGATTTAGAAAAAAATAAAGTCTTTAAAAATTGGGAAATCAAACAACAAATAGCCCAACAAAAACCCTACGGCAAATGGTTAAAAGAACATCGTCAACGTTTAAGCAAACAACCATTTGAGATTCCTACCGCTGAAAATAAAGTTTCTCCATCAGCTTTACTTAAATTACAAACAGCTTTTGGTTACAACGCTGAAGATGTGGAAATGATCATCTCAGTGATGGCGAGAGACGGTAAAGAGCCGACATTCTGTATGGGTGATGATATTCCTTTAGCAGTATTATCAAACAAACCTCGTCTTTTATACGACTACTTTAAACAACGTTTTGCTCAAGTTACCAATCCACCGATCGATCCTCTTCAGAGAAAGTTTGGTAATGTCGTTGAGAATGCACTTAGGTAGTCGTGGTAATGTATTACATATTCAACCAGAATCAGCCCATACCTTAGTATTAGAATCACCTGTGTTATCTAATGCAGACTTAGAAGAAATTCAAGAATCGAGCGAATTTAAAGTAAAAGAATTAGCTTGTTTCTTCCCCATCAGTGAAGGCCCCGATGGTTTAAAATCAGCTTTAGAAAGACTTTGTACCGAAGCTACCGAAGCTGTAGAAAACGATTGTCAAATTCTTGTTTTAAGCGATCGCTCTCCTTTAGCTAAAGGTAATGCTGAAGATGGTGAAGAAATCAGTAACGAATATTCTTATATACCTCCTTTACTCGCTATGGGTGCAGTGCATCAACATTTAATTAAAGTTGGCTTAAGACTAAAAACCTCTTTAATTGCCGATACTGCTCAATGTTGGAGTACTCATCACTACGCTTGTTTGATTGGTTTTGGTGCTTCTGCTGTTTGCCCTTACCTCACTTTAAATACCGTTTCTAGTTGGTGGAATGACAGTAAAACCCAAAAACTGATGGAAAACGAAAAAATTCCTGCCATTAGCGAAACCGAAGCTTTAAATAATTATCGTAAATCCGTAGAAGCAGGATTACTCAAAATCTTATCGAAAATGGGTATCTCTTTATTAGCTTCTTATCACGGTGCACAAATTTTTGAATGTATTGGTTTAGGTGCGGATGTAATTGAATTAGCATTCAAAGGCACAACTAGTCGTGTCGGTGGATTGACTCTTACTCAAGTAGCGAACGAAATAGTTTCTTTTCACCAAAACGCATTCCCAGAGTTAGAAGGTAAAAAACTCACCAACTATGGTTACTTTAACTATAAAAAAGGTGGTGAGTATCATATGAATTCTCCTGAGATGGCGAAGTCTTTACATAAAGCAGTAGCGGCTTACGGCAAAGATGAAGGATACGATCATTATGAGTTTTATCGTCAATATCTTAAAGAGCGTCCTGCAACTGCCTTGAGAGATTTACTTGAGTTTACAGGCGATCGAGAATCACTCTCTATTAATGATGTGGAGTCGATCGAGGATATTGTCAAACGTTTTTGTACTGGGGGGATGTCCTTAGGTGCATTAAGCCAAGAAGCCCACGAAACTCTTGCTATTGCGATGAATCGGATGGGTGGTAAATCAAACTCTGGTGAAGGCGGAGAAGATCCAAACCGCTATCATGTAATTAATGATGTTAATGATGAAGGTAAAAGTACTTTATTCGCTCATTTAAGTGGTCTAAAAAAAGGCGATCGAGCGACAAGTGCCATCAAACAAATTGCGTCTGGACGTTTTGGTGTAACACCTGAATATTTAATGAGTGCCAAACAGCTAGAAATCAAAATGGCACAAGGAGCAAAACCCGGTGAAGGCGGACAATTACCAGGTAAAAAAGTTAGTGAATATATCGCTAAACTTCGTCTTTCTAAACCAGGAGTTACGCTTATTTCTCCTCCTCCTCATCACGATATTTATTCGATCGAAGATTTGGCTCAATTAATTCACGATTTACATCAAATCAATCCAAGTGCTAAAGTATCGGTTAAATTAGTTTCTGAAATTGGTATTGGTACGATCGCCGCAGGTGTAGCTAAAGCGAATGCAGACGTAATTCAAATATCTGGTCACGATGGCGGTACGGGTGCATCTCCTTTAAGTTCGATCAAACACGCTGGTTGCCCTTGGGAATTAGGTTTGACTGAAGTTCATCGTACTTTAATGAATAATAATTTACGCGATCGAGTTTTACTCCGTGCCGACGGTGGTTTAAAAACTGGTTGGGATGTAATTATGGCGGCTTTAATGGGTGCTGAAGAGTTTGGTTTTGGTAGTATTGCTATGATTGCCGAAGGTTGTATTATGGCTCGTGTTTGTCATACCAATCAATGCCCTGTCGGTGTTGCCACTCAACAAGAGCGTTTACGCAAACGTTTTTCTGGCGTACCGGGTGATGTGGTTAATTTCTTCTACTTTATTGCTGAAGAAGTTCGATCGATTATGGCTAAATTAGGTTACCGTAGTCTAAACGATTTAATCGGACGTGGTGACTTATTACATTACCGTGAGTCGGCTACTTTAGCTAAAACTGAAGGTTTAGTCTTGGATTGTTTGACTAATTTACCTGACGTGAAAAACGATCGTGATTGGTTAAATCATGAAGATGCTCATAGTAACAATTATGTTTTGGATGATGAAATTTTAGCTGATTCTGCTTTAGTTGAAGCGATCGATAATCAAGGTACAATAACCAAAGAAATCCAGATGGTAAGTACAGATCGATCGGTAGGGGCTAGAATTGCAGGTGTTATTGCTAAAAAATATGGTAATAAAGGCTTCAACGGTCAACTAAACCTCAAATTTACTGGCTCGGCAGGTCAAAGTTTTGGTGCTTTAAATATTCAAGGAATGAATATTCATCTTGAAGGTGAAGCCAATGACTACGTCGGTAAAGGTATTAATGGTGGTGAAATAGTCATCGTACCTCCTAGCGAAGTAACCTATGAAGCCAGTGAGAATGTCATTATTGGTAACACTTGTTTATATGGTGCGACTGGTGGTTATTTATTTGCCAATGGACGTGCGGGAGAACGTTTTGCCGTCCGTAATTCTAACGCTACAGCCGTAATAGAAGGTGCGGGCGATCATTGTTGTGAATACATGACAGGCGGTTTAGTCGTCGTTTTAGGTAGTGTTGGGCGTAATGTTGGTGCTGGTATGACAGGTGGTTTGGGTTACTTTTTAGATGAAGAAGGCAATTTTGAACCTAAAGTTAATCCTGAAATTGTCAAAGTTCAACGAATTGGTAGTAAAGAAGGCGAAGCACAATTAAAAGAATTGATTACCACTCATGTTGAAAAAACAGGTAGTAAAAAAGGTCAATTGATTTTAGATAATTGGACAGATTATTTACCTCAATTCTGGCAAGTTGTACCTCCTTCTGAAGCTGATAATCCTGAAGCGAAAGCGACTAAGGAGTTGACTACTGTGTAATTTCTGTTAGTTTTTATTAATTAAACATATTTTATGATTGAGGTGGGCTATTATATGCTCACCTTTTTTATGTTAATGAAAAATTTATGGAAAAAATAACAGTACATTACACATATCCTCTTTATCTTGAAGCTAGTAGAATCGCTTATCAAAATACAAAATTCTGTTGGTTTAATAGATTTTTTTTTGGTATTTGCTTCTGTATTATTTTTACTTTTGTGTGGAGCAAGATAATATTAGGAATATTGGATCTAATTGGTATTTTTCTATCACTTTTATCTTTAGCATACCTATTTTACGAATGGAGTATTTTACCTTTTAGTTGTAAGAATTTGTTTGAAAAACAACCAATGTTTAAAGGTGAAGCTGAAATGTATATTGATGACAATGTCATTATAGATAAAACTACTCTAGAAAAAAGTACCTTAGAAAGAACTATTATCTCTGAAACAAAAATACAAATAATTCATAAATATGTATTGAGTAAGAATTTATTATTGATATTCAATACTCCTGCTACTTTTTTCATTATTCCTAAAAAGTTCTGTGTTGATGAGCAACAATTCGCTCGAATTGTCCAGATTGTACGTCATTTTCCACAAGATAAGAAATGAACTTGGTTGTTTGTTGGTTTGAACGACTTTAATGGGTTGAACAGTGTTCAACCCCTACGAATTAAAAATAAAACGTATTTTACTGTAGGGGCAGAATATTATTCTGCCCTTTATTATTTTGCCCTTTATCATTTATTACCCTTTAAATCATTAATATTAAAAAGGTAAATCCAATAAAATTTCTTTTGATGCAGAATAATCATCATCCAGTTTCCAATTTGCTGGATTATTAATGATATACTCACGAATATTATCGAGCATTTTTTCATCTCTAATTATCTTTTCGTAATAATTTCTTTGCCAAATTAAAGACGTTCCTTTTTGTTGACATATTTGATTAATTTGTTTGGTCACTACACTTTTAAACGATCGTACAATAGTCGGAATCGAACCTTTGATAACTTTCTGATATTGAGCCGATGATTGATACTCATCAGATACTGATTTTGCAATCCATAAAATTCCATGAATATGATTAGGCATGATTACAAAAGTATCTAATTCAACATGAGAAAAATGTTCGGGGATTACTTGCCAACATTCACAAACGATCGCACCTAAACGATTTAATCGTATTTTATCCTCTTTGATATCTCCAAACAAGCATTGTTTATTTTTAGTACAAATAGTTAAAAAATAAGCTCCTTGTTGACTATAATCATAATTTTTTAAGCGAATCGAGCGACGTTTTTTGTTCACATTATCAAGATCAAAATACTAATTTTTACGATCGTCTTAATTATTATAATAACGGTATTAATTGAACGATCGACCTCGATTATTGATGTTTTATCAAAAACCTTAAAATTTCAGAATTAAATTAATCTCAACGTTGATAAAGATAAGGGTTGAACAATGTTCAACCCCTACGGCATACATAAACAAATCAAAATATCTGATCGTATAAGATCGTCATTAATTCACTTAACTGAGCTGATTTCTACTAACAAAAATACCACGAGCGATTACTATAAGTTTTTTAAAACTCTCCTCTCTTCGTAGGAGAGGGGTTGGGGGTGAGGTTAAATAAAAATTGACGATCGAAGTAAAATTATTTCATAATAAAGATTGGCTACCCTAACTTTTTCAGCCTCATTTATTTCCCCTTAGATTAAGGAACATTAATTTGAATTATCACTCATTTGGCTTTTACTTGTTTGCTTTATTTTTCATTATTCTTGTTCGCTATTTTATAGTTGCAGGTGGAACTTATTGGCTTTTTTACGTGGCTTTGAATCAGTTTTCGACTCCTCGTAGTTTGCGAAAAAAACATAGTTCGACGAAGAAAGAAAAAGCTATTCTCCATAAATCAATTTATCGAGACATTAAAATGTCCATTCTTTCAGGGATTGTGTTTGCATTAGGGGCGGCTTTTATCATGACACAATACGATTCACACAAAACTGTACTTTATACCGATTTGAATCATTATCCATTATGGTATTTAGGGGTAAGTTTTATTGTCGTGCTTATTCTTCAGGATACCTACTTCTATTTTCTCCATCGCTTATTTCACCATCCGTCACTATTCAAATGGATACATAGCGGTCATCATCGTTCAACTACTCCCACACCTTGGACATCTTTCGCTTTTGATTTACCAGAGGCTTTTATACAAGCGTTCTTCTTTTGTTGTATAGTTTTTATTATTCCCCTACATTTTTTGACTTTAATTAGCTTACTTTTGACGATGACAGTAAGTTCGGTTTGGACTCATTTGGGGTTAGAAGTTTTGGGTGATTCTTCACATTGGTTGAGAAAATGGTCGATCGGTTCGAAACATCATACGACTCACCACCATCAATACAAGGTAAATTATGGATTATATTTTACTTTTTGGGATCGCTTTTGTGGTACTGAATATTCTGATCTCAATGTTGTTAGTTCGAGGCAAAAAATAGCTGTTGAACAATGATTTAAATTAAATGGTGTTGTGGGTTGAATCGTGTTTAACCTTTACCTAAATCTATTTATGCTAATTTTGGTGATTAATTCCAATTATTAATTAAAAAAGTAATTCTCGTGAAATTGCTCTAGACTACAATTAGTCCATAGGTAAATTCTGTTTTGAGCTATAATCAATTTTGATCGATCGTCTTAAAAGAGAAATAATGAATAAAACTGATTGGGGATGTTTGTTTGTCGGTAGTTTAGGTTTGAGTTTAATAACACAGGTGGCTAATGCACAATCATTAAAAGTAGTTTATCCACCAGCTAATCATCAAACGACATCAGATAAAATATTTATTATTGGCTCAGCACCATCAAATGGTAATGTTACTATCAATGGACAACAAATAAATCGATCGACTCAAGGTAATTTTGCTCCTTCTATCCCTCTACAAATAGGTAGCAATAATGTAGTTATTCGTTACGGCAACCAAGAAATTAAACGTACAATTACCAGAAAAACTAACCAACCAGCAATACAAGACATTAATAATTTATCTCCAGATTTAATTACCCCCAATCAAGACATTAGTCGTCTTCCTCACGAATTTGTTTGTTTTAGCACCACAACACCTAAAGACGCTCTCACTTCAGTAAGTATTGGTAATCAAACCATACCCTTATCTCCAGAAATACAACCTGTTGATTTACCGCCAAATTCCTCAATTTTAATCTCTCAAAATCAACCTCAACAATCAGAAAATCGATCGTCAATGAAAGTATCAGGTTGTACGATATTTGAGCAAGAAGTAAGTAACTTGCAACCTTTTTTGACCATGAATCAGCAAGGTAAAACCATCAGAGAAAAAACTCAAGGCACAATTAATATTCTCAATCCACAACAGCTACAAGTAATTGAAGTAACCGCAGATAGCGGTGTAGCTCGGACAGGAGCAAGTACAACTTACTCTCGACTTACTCCCTTACCTAAAGGAACAAGAGCTTCTGTAACGGGGACTGAAGGGGAATGGTTGAGGTTAGATTATGGTGGTTGGATTAAAAAATCAGAAACAAAAGTATTACCAACAAATACACCGCCAATTGGTATGATTCGTAGTGTAACATCAAGACAAGTCAGCGATCGTACTGAGGTTATTTTTCCTTTAACCAATCCCGTACCGATTACTGTCAGACAAGACGAGCAAAGTTTTACATTATCATTACATAACACGATCGCTCAAACTGATACAATTCGTTTAGATGATAACCCGATCGTTAAACGTTTAGACTGGTATCAAACTACTCCTACTCGTATCGATTATACTTTCCATTTCAAATCGGCTCAACAATGGGGTTATGATGTGCGTTATGAGGGTAACAGTTTAATTTTAACTTTCAACCATAGTCCTCAACCAGTATCAGGTAACAGTTTACAAGGTATTAGTATTTTACTCGATCCAGGTCATGGTGGCGATGAATCAGGTGCATTGGGCCTACAGGTTATCCTGAAAAAGATGTTAATCTAGTAATATCGAAATTGTTGGCACAAGAGTTAAGAAAAAAAGGGGCAACGGTTTATCTAACCCGTGAAACCGATAAATTTGTTTCTTTGGGCGATCGACAAGATATGATTAATAAGATAAAACCAACTCTTGCTTTTTCGATTCATTATAATGCTCTTCCCGATGGTGGCGATGCGATCAATACTAAAGGAATCAGTACTTTTTGGTACAATACCCAATCTCACGATGTGGCTGTATTTATGCACAACTATCTTACCGAAAAACTCGATCGAGATTCTTATGGTGTGTTTTGGAATAATTTGGCACTAACTCGCCCTCATACGACTCCTCTTGTTTTGTTGGAGTTAGGTTTTATGATTAATCCTGAAGAGTTTGAATGGATTACAAATCCACAAGCCCAACAACGATTAGCCGTTACTATTTCTGATGGTATTAATGAATGGTTGAAAACAATTGACAATTGACAATTGAGAATTAATAATTTCAAACACTTGACTCAACTTCAATCTTAATCGACATAGACACAAACAAATTAATCTCTCTGCGTTTCTCTGCGTACTCTGCGGTTATAACACTTTGAGCGTTATTGATCATAGATATTTTTTAATTTTATGTTTGAAAGATTTAAAATTTTAGTTTAATTTATTAAACGAATTCTGTTAGCCTTGTCAATTTATTGCGAGGTGGTTTTGGTGTTCAAAAATAATGATACTTCGGTATTACCTAGTATCAACGAATAATTAAGATATTATGGTATATACGAGATATGGCTTATTTTTACTACCAACCAAATTAATATCCGCATGAACAATATTGATACTTCATCAAAGATAAAACCTGAAGATAACCTTGGTTTTGATTTCAAAAATCCCCCAAAACAAGAATTAGTAGATCAATGTGTACATTGTGGTTTTTGTCTTTCAACCTGCCCTAGCTATAGAGTGATTGGCAAAGAAATGGATTCTCCTAGGGGTAGAATTTATTTGATGGATGCTATCAATAAAGGTGAAGCAGTTTTAGATGAAACCACAGTTTCTCATTTTGATACTTGTTTGGGTTGTTTAGCTTGTGTAAGTACCTGCCCCTCTGGAGTTGAATATGACAAACTTCTTGCGGCAACTCGCCCTCAAGTAGAACGAAATCAACCCCGTGGTTTGTGGGAGAAGTTTTTACGTAGTATTATTTTTAATTTATTTCCTTATCCCGATCGATTAAGTTTCTTTTTGCCTTTATTATGGTTATATCAAGTTTCAGGATTACAAACGATCGTTAAAAAAATAGGTTTATTAAAATTGTTTCCTCGTCTTGCTTCGATGGAATCTATCTTACCTCGTATCGATTTAAAAAAGATTGGTAAAAAATATCCTTATACGATTCCCGCCCAAGGAAAACAAAGATATAAAGTAGGTATGATACTCGGATGTGTGCAAAGATTATTTTTTGATTCGGTTAACGAAGCCACAGTGAGAGTTTTAACCGCTAATGGTTGTGAAGTTGTTATCCCACCTACTCAAGGATGTTGTTCGGCTTTACCCGCTCACCAAGGGCAAGAAAATCAAGCTCAAAACCTCGCCCGTCAAATGATTGATAGTTTTGCTGATACTGATGTGGACTACATTATCATTAACGCCGCAGGTTGTGGACATACTCTTAAAGAATATCATCACATCTTAGCTGACGATGCTGAATATTCATCAAAAGCAAAAGACTTCGTTAGTAAAGTTAGAGATGTAAACGAATTTTTAGCCGAAGTAAATTTAACCACAGATTTACAACCAGTTACCGATGATGAGATTAATATAGTTTATCAAGATGCTTGTCATTTACTTCACGGGCAACAAATTAGTATTCAACCTCGTCAATTGTTGAAGAAAATACCTAATATACAATTAAAAGAGCCTCTTGATGCGGCTTTATGTTGTGGTAGTGCTGGTGTTTATAATTTATTACAACCAGAAATTGCTAACGATTTGGGGCAACAAAAAGTTAATAATTTGCTGAATACAGGGGCGAAAATGATTGTTTCTCCCAATCCTGGATGTGCTTTACAAATTACTAAACATTTAGCTTTGCAAGGAAAAGAGATGAAAGTGATGCACCCAATGGAGTTACTCGATTGTGCGATTAAAGGGGAAAAAATAATTTTATAATTAATGATTAGTATTAAGTTGGCTCAAATATTTATTTGTAGTTATATAGCCGAATGAATTTGTGATTACTTATACTCTCGCCAACCCCTCGTGTTTCTCCCCTTCAAAGAGGAGACTTTCATCAACACAAAAAGTGTAATTATAAATTCATTTAGCTATATTTATTCAAAACTGTAGGGGTTTATGGTATAAACCCTTGATTATATTTGTAGAGTGAGATTAAGGATTATATTCAAAACCTCTATCTATATAAATTCCTAGAGAATCTTTTTGAGGAGTTTTACCAATAATATAAGTACGAGCATCATCAAGAAAAGCAAAATTATATACTTTAATATCAGTTAATTTTTCTGACATAAATTCGCCTATTTTATCTAAATAATATGGATGTGATTCTACATCTTTAAAAGATTCAAATTGTCTGATTCTTAATATTTTGGCATGAATAAGAGATTGTTCGATCGCTAATTCTTTTGTAGTAGCAAAAGAGGAAAATATTTTGTAATTATAAAAATAAGAATAGTCAAAATCACCAAAAATCAATTTCAAACTAGGTAAATTTTGTAAAATATTATTTATTTTTAATTGTAATTGTATTGTTTGAATATCGGATGGTACAACATTATTTCGTTGAGAGATTGTTTTCTTAAATTTATTATATTTTAATGGTTTATCAATAATCCAGTCACAAAATTGATGTCGCACAAAATATGAAGCGATAATACTTACCCAACAATTATCTTTTACTTTTCCGACAATAATATCAAAATCAAAATAATTATCTTCATCATAATCATAAATATAGCGAGAAGAACTATTATATGTAATTCTGTGAGTAGTCAAAAATTGACAATTTTGTTGTAATAATTGCAGAATGTTTTGATATTGTTGATTTCTAAATACTTTCGTTTTTTTGTCAATAGAGTCTATTTCTAACTCTTTTTTTTGCCATAATTTAATTGTTTCTTCTGGATTAATAATTTTGGTAGCAAATATTTGTTTTATTAGTTTGCTAACTGTAAATTTTGCTTGTTTGGCACTATCCCAATCAAAAAGATTGTAGCCATGAAAAGTATCGTCACAATCTGGATATTCATTTTGTAAGGGTTCAATTAAAATATTTAAAGTAGCTGATAGTTTTTCTTTTTCGATCGTTTGATTATTTTTGCTTAAACCTAATTTACTCTCTATCATTTTTGAAGAGTTAGTTTGATGATAATAATTTTGTAACCAACTTTTATAAGGATAATTTCCAGTTAAATATTTTTTAGGTAATAATGGATGTAACAAACACATTAAACGAACAAATGGTATATCCGATCGAATATATTTATCTAATAACTTTATTGTTTCATATCGATCGAAATTAGGTGAAAAAGAAACATAGTTTTTAAATAGATTGTTACTGAAAACTTTTGAATAAGAAATAAAATTATTTTTTTTGTTAAAAGTAACTTGATTATAATATTTAGCTATAAAGATTTTATTTAAGTTGTTACATAACTCTTCATATTGTGATAAACGGGAATTATATATATCGTTATTTCTTTGCCAATATCCTTCATTAGCCAACTTATTTGTTAGCGAGACTAAAGTTTCTGATGGAGTTATTATCAAAAGAAAAATGTAATCAAAACTTAAACCAGAGTATTGCGACTTTTTTCCTAAGCTAAGTAATTTATAGTGCAAAATTGTCTGTTTGATTTTATCTAAAACTTCAAGATACATTTCTGAATCTTGAGCTAGTAGATTATAAATATCTTGACATTGACTAATTACAAATTGGTAAAAATCATCATCATCATTTTTTGTTTTGAATGTATCAGTAGAAGGAGAATTGATTAAATCTTTTTTGATTTTATCTTGAGGTATTTCATCGGCTATTTGAGACAAAATAAAATCAGGTGTATTAGGATGACTAATTAATTTACTAGTGTATCGATCGTTTTCGTAACCATCATAATTATAATGATATAATCCTTCTAAAATTCTGCTACTTAAATTTATTCTTTTACTTATCTCATAATGATAATTAGGAAGTGCTTTAAATAAAGCATCATCGGAAGTATGAGGATGAGATACAATAGCCTTTTCTATTTGCCCATCGTTTTCATTCAATAACAAATCCAATATTTGTGTTGAAGTATTATCATTTTGGGCAACGGCTAAACGTATTGAATAAATATTGTCTTGTGCTAATTTGCTTAAAGTTTCTGCTGAGGTATTAAAATTTTGAGCAACTGTTTGTCTTATCCATGCCCATTTACTTTCTGCTAAATTGGTTAAAACTTCTACTGGTGTTTCCCAATTTACAGCTATATTGTATTGATGTTCGATCGTTTTGCTTAATTCAAGAGGTATATTATCATTAATTTTAATCGCAATCCTGACAGCTAATTGTGTATCTCCTGCTAACGACTCTAGAAGATATACAGGTGTTTGCGGATATAAACCGACAAATAATTTGTCTCCCATCATAGCCGATCGCGCAGCGCCGGCTTCAGCCGATCGAGCTAATCTTTCTAGTAATTTAACTTTATCGGTTTGCAACAGATAAGGATTTTTTACGCCCTCAATTAACTTTTCAGTCGGTATCCACTTACTAATAAATCTTTCAGGAATGGGCATAAAACCGATTAATTCGGTTATCAAACGATCGTTTTGGTCTAATTCTTCATTTAGCAATGCTTTCTCGACTTCTCTTTGCCAATCTTTTTTCATTAGATTATGGGGATGAATTTCAAGCATTCAGTTTTTAACCTGTCTAGCTTTCCAATAAAATCAGAGATTAAGTAATATAATTTTGTCTAAAAGCAAACAGTTAATCATTAACATCAATTTGAAAAATAACGTTTTTACTGTATTTCGCCTTGAGTATGAATTGCGAAGGCTAATAGATTACGTTCATTAAAATGAACTATTTTATTTCTGGTAAAGTTTAATTTATTAAACGATTTCTATTAGCCTTTAATTTTAATTCGAGGTGGGTTTTATACTTTGAAATATCATTATCTAATTCTCAATATTATCAATTTTTACTTTCCTTTTGGTTGGTTTTTAGCTTGTTCTAAAGCTACCTCTTTCATCGCTTCAAAAGAGTTACGACTAGACGAACCTTCAATCGCTTTTACGGCTAAATCTTGAACTTGTTGTAGGCTCGAATTTAGTTGTTTGGATAACTGATTAATTCTAGTTTGATTATTGTTAATAGTTGACTCTAAAGCCTGAATTCTTAAAGCATAATTTTGGTTTTCACCTTGAATTTCTTTACTTCTTAAATCTGCTTTTACCTTACCTTGATAAGTACCAATTCCTTTGCCTGAATCTTCCGCTTTTTTCACCTCTGCTTTTAACTTAGCTTCAAATTCAGTAACTTGTTGTTTAGCTTTAGCGTATTCGGTTTCTTGATCATCGATCGCTTTTTCTCTTTGCTCCCATACTTTTTCTCGATCTTCTTGTGCATCTTCTAACTGTTGATAAAGTAGTTTTAATTCTTGTTGATAATTATCATAATTAATTTCTCTTTCTAACTCCAAATCATAACGATATTGTTCTTCTTGTCTTTGTTTTGTCTTCGCATAATTATCATTACGAAGTTTAATTTCTCGTTGATGATTTTCTTGTTCTTTTAACCATTGTCTCGATAAATCATCTAACTCTTGATGTCTAATTTCTTTTTGCTGATTATATTCTTGACTAAAGTTTTTTTCGCTTTCTTGATAGGTAGTTAATAAATCCAATAAAGTCTCGTGTTCGATCGTTTCTAAATCATGTAATTCTTCTAGTTGAGTGGTTTCTATTTCTATTTCTGTTTGTAAGTTAGTAAAACTGGTTGCTTCGGTGATTAATTTTTCGGAAAGTTGACTAACCGCACTACCAAAACCAACTTGTAAACCTTCGAGACTTTGGATAACTTGATTAATATCAGTAAGATTAGCAATAGGATTCATCAATCGATTAGGG
Source organism: uncultured cyanobacterium (assembly GCA_963710605.1). GTDB lineage: Bacteria > Cyanobacteriota > Cyanobacteriia > Cyanobacteriales > Cyanobacteriaceae > JAALKG01. The sequence continues at coordinate 338,782 of CAVQBA010000001.1, read as the reverse complement.
GTATTATTAGCTACAGGGTTAACAGGGGATTGATTACTCGAAACACTTCTTCTTTCGGTATTAGTTGATGATTTGCTCAGTTGTATTTGTATTTGTGCTTTTTCTTTTTCTAGCTGTTTATAAGCCTCTAAGATTTGTGCTTTGGTACTTTTAGAATTAATTGCCATGACTAATAGTTAATAGTTGATAGTTAAGAGTTAAGAGTTAAGAGTTAAGAGTTACTGATTGATAACTTTTGATTGAGTATTAACAACATATTTAGTTGATAATTATTGATTACAGTTAACTATTGTTACCGCTGTTACCCGGTTGAAAAGCTCGTAAAGCTAAATTCTGAGCTTGAGTAGTAGCATTTTCTAGTTGCTTCATAATTGCTTCTATTTCTTCGTTTTGTCGAGAAATTGTGTTTTCAAGAGAAGTAATCGTAAACTCAAAACCTTGTTTTGTGCCTTCCCATTCTTTTTCAATTAATTCACCTCTAACTTGAGCATCTTTTGTCGCTTCCTTAATCGCTTCACCACGTGCTTTATTAACTTCGGTGGTTATCGTTTCTTCAAAACTAGCTATTTTTTCTTGATTAGCTTCAAATTCTTCTTCTTGCTCGGCTAAAATTGCTTCTCTTTCTTCCCACCGTTTATTTTTCTCCTGATTAGCAAGTCTTAATTCTCTTTCTTGTATTCTCTTTGTTTCTTCATACTCATCGGTTTCTCGTTTTCTCTCTACCTCAACTTGATAGCTATAATCGCTTTCTTGTTGCTCTCTTTGTCGTCTTAATAACTCTTGCGATTCTTCAATTAAAGTAGCGAATTCGGCTTCTTCTCTTGCCCACATTTTACGGTTGTTTTCTTGTTGCTCAAGTATTTGACTTTTTTCTTGCTCAATTTGATTTTCTAAAAATCTAGTCTTCTCCTCATGTTCTTGACGTAAAATATACAGAGCATCAGCTACTAATCTTACTTGTCGTAATTCAACTAGTTTGTCTTGCTCGACTTGAATTGCTTTTTTTAGTTCGGTAACAACTTCAGATTCGGTTTCTAATCTTTTGGCTATCTCTTGAGTTAGACTACTAAAATCTAATTGTACTTTCGCCATCCGATTGACAATATTATCGACTGTATAATCAGCAACCTTACTTAACAACCCTTGATTCTTTTCTTTTTCAGCAATTTGCTCTTTTGTTTCAATCTCACTTTCATCTACTTGCTTTTGTTTTAACAACTGCTGTAAAGCAGACATTATTTGTTCTTTACTACGATAATTTTGTTCTGCCATTTCTCTTAGCTTGATTTTTTATTCAACGTGTTATCATTATAGTAACTAAAGTTGACTTTTTCGTCAATAGATTTTACCAATTTTTCAATTTAATTAAAAAAATAATGGATACAGAAACGAATTTTGGCAGTTTGATTAGACAAGCGAGAAAAGAGAAAGGTTATAGTCAAAGACAACTAGCTGAGAAGTTGGGGGTAGATTTTACTTATCTATCTAAGTTAGAAAATGAGAATGCGAAATATGCACCAAAAGAAGAATTGATTCGTAAGTTGGCTAAACACTTAGCTTTAGAGGATGATAAGTTAGTTTTTTTGGCAGGGAGAATACCTTCTAGGGATGAGGATTTGATGAAACAACATTATGAAGATATGCCTTTATTGTTTCGGCGGATGAAGGAAAATCCTGAGTTTGCGGCTAAGATTTTTCAACAAGCAAAAGAAGAGGATGAATAGAGAATAAGTGATTTAACCTCACCCCCAACCCCTCTCCTGCGAGGAGAGGGGAGTTTTAATCGAGAAAACTTATGGTAATCGCTTTTAGTATTTTTATAAAAGGAGAATTAATAGTGATTGTTAAAAATACGATCGTCATTATAATTATTTATTTTTCAGTAACCCAATGAATTCGTCCACATCTAAGTTTACTTGTCGAATAATAGCTCTCAAAGTTCCTTTGTCGAGGTTTTTGTGATTTGGAACTACTACTTCGGTAAAAGGTTCATTTCGACACAGAATAATATGACTACCTTTTTGACGCTTGATATAAAATCCAATTTTTCTCAAAGTTTTGATACACTCTTTACCTGAAATTTGAGGTAATTTACTCATATAGCGAGGGTAACTGTTTCGACTTTATCTTCAGGAATAGCACGGTTTTCTTCTTTAAGAAGCTCAAGATACAATTCTATTGCTTCTTGAATATTGGCGATCGCTTCTTGTTTTGTTTCACCTTGACTAATACAAGGGGGCAAACTAGGACATTGAGCAACCCAATAACCATCCTCCCCTGGATAAATAATTATTTTTCTCATCTGTAATTTACTCTGGAAAATTTATTTGTTCTTAATTCTAGCATTAAAAATATAAGCGATTTTTTAAAATACGATCGTCTCTTAACGCTTTTTGATAATTACAGATTGAGTACGATCGAGTTATAGACAGATAATATAGTTAGTAATAGTTGATTATAGAGATACAAAAATGATTGGTTTAACTCCGATAAATAATGATTATTATCTACAATCGATCGATGAGTTTCCTCCTTGTCCGATCGTTAATCACGAGCATTTAATAGCAACTCAAAATAGAATTAATACTATTCTCGATCGAGTAAATATAAATCAAGACGATCGAGATTATTTAAAAATATTAGGAATGCTAGTTTATGATTACGAAGAAAAAAACGAAGTATTTCCTCAACTTAAACCAATAGATATTTTAGATGATTTGATTAATAATCAAAACGTAAAAACTACTGATTTATTAGATATATTTAAAACTGAATTAAATATTTTCGACATTCTTAATCACCAACGTGAAATAACACCAGAGGAAGCACAAAAATTAAATAATTATGCTTTTGAACTTTTTCATGGATAATGAATCGATCGAGCTAAAATTATTGACAACGATCGCAATATTAAAGTTAAGTTGTCGGATGGGTTGGACAACTATCCATTATGTATTTCAACAAATCAATCGATAACGAGTGCCGTAACTCATCGAATTTAAGCAGTAATGACTTGTTTGACATCTTCAGGTTTATTCAAAGCTAAATCATGATTAGTTTGTAGATTCATCCAGAATTGAGGCGTAGTATTAAATGCTTGAGATAATAACCATGCTGTTTCGGGAGTTATCCCCCGTTTTCCTCTAATGATTTCATTAATACGTTGTACTGGTATTTTCAAATGATTAGCTAAAGCTACTTGGGTAATATTCATTGGTTGAAGAAATTCTTCTAACAAAATTACACCTGGATGAGTCGGAATACGATCGGTTGGTAACATAATCTGTAAGAGTTAATCGTGATAGTCAATAATTTCTACTTGGCTCACATCACCATTATCCCACTGAAAAATAATTCGCCATTAATTATTATTAACTAAATAACTCTCATTTCAATAACTTTAAGTTCGCTATCACAAACACCGATAATAGTGATTGTATAATTAGATAAACTATTAGCAGACCAAAAAAAATGAAAAGAATTATTTTTGTCTAGTTCACTGCGATCGATAGAAAAGCCATGTTTGGATAAAAACGATTTTAATTCTTCATAACTTGAACCCAGCGGAATATTTTGTTTCAAACAATCTCTAAATTCTGGTTTGTTACCTTTGTCACAAATCTGACCAGGTACATATGCTTTCTTTGAAAATAGCGAATCAATGTGACGAAGTGCGAAACTTAAACACAAACTGATAAAATTATTTTTCTGTTTCATTGCTCATCTCGACTACTCATATTATTACTAGTAATAATTATATTCGATCGTATATTTACAAATATCAAGTTTTTTTATTTAAAAAAAATTTCAAAACCTGATATAATACTATTCAAATTACATTAAAAAAAATAAATGTATGATTAATATAATAACAAGAGGAACATTAATAATTGTAAATAGATTAGGCAATTATCGATCTTCAATTTCAACCAATCTATAAATAACGAGTGCCTTAACCCATTGTCTAAATAGAAACTATTTCTGACATTTTACCGATGAAAAAACTATTATCTGTTCAAGATATTTATATCTTGGCTTTCTGTTGTTCGATAACTATCATACTTTTTGCCCTAAATTATTCGGGATTTTGTGTTGGAGAATTTAGATACCTCAGTTCGCAAGAGAAAATGGAATCCCTTTTCAATCGCTGGAATAGATTAGGTTCTGCGAGTATTTTGATTGACGGAAAATATCAATCTTTAAAACAAAAAAACACATATGCCAATTTTGCTGAATTTGTGGCTAAACATCCTAACTGCTGTGAGATCGATCCAGGTGGTGGTTATGATATGGGTCCTCCCCGCTTTACCGATCGAATTACAGGTCACGATTCAGCTCAAGTAATTCGTCTTAAGTTCAATGAAGAGTTTATTGCCCCAAACGGTAACATAATCACCAAAGAAATTATATTTTCAGGCAGACTACAAAACTGTGGCGAGTATTATTTATAGTCTTTTTTTTAGTCATAGAATTAAACTTATAGTCGTTTCAAATAACAATGAGACAATTTATGGTTAAGAATCTTAGTTTAATTTATTAAACGGATGAGTATTAGCCTTAAATGGCAATTCAAGGCGGGTTTTATACTCAAATTTTACCGATTATTATTGATGTCTCAGTCTAAATTTAAATGACTATAATCTAAAAATCTTAAAATAGTTGGCTTCGATCGATCGAGCTATAATTATTGACAATAGCAACGGATAGTAGATCAAAACAGATGAAGACGGGTATTTGCTCAGAAACCAAGGTCATTTACAAAGCTGGTTTCTGGTTTTAGTAGAGACGAATCAACATCAGCAACATTGCTAACCAAATCACATAATATCTTATAAACAGCATTGGAATCGTCCGAGCCAAATTCACCTGTAATTCTATTAACATTAACACAATGTTGGATTAGTTGCCCAACTGTTGAGCAGTTTTCTGGAAATACATCACCATACCATTGTAGCCATTTTGATCGCTTTAAATTTGGAATTTTTGGGGCAATTGTGGATTTAATCTGTCGCCAAAACTTGTGTCGATTGTCGGCACAAACCAACGATTGTAGAAAAGCTGATGGGCGTACCAGCGATCGTTCGATACCAAATTCATTAACCAACATTTTACGAATTATGTAAAACCACCTAGTAGATGGACAGGTATCAGAAAACCTTTGTTCAATGCGTTTCATCAAGAAACTGTGCAAATCACCGATCGTTTCAATTTGTTCTGCTGTTGAGTCTGAAATAGATGTGTTAAAACGCTCCTCAACCTCCATTAGAAGTTCAATGCCTTCAAGCCCCATCATTACCTCCAAGCAACATTTGCAGTATAGTTATCTATATTAAGAAGATTATACAGCACCTTTATAATAATGTTTATTTCTTGATAATCGATCGAGCTAAAATTATTGACAATAGCATTCATGATACGATTCAAGACGCAAGGGCAATTTACTTTTTTATTTCTTAGAAAATTTATGAGTTGTAAAAATAACTATATAATTCTGATTCAGGAATATATTTACAAGCTTATTTGAAGATTGCTTGACAAGTACCAGTATCTAAATTTTTATGATTAGGAATGGTTAGGGTTTCTTTACCTTTTACTGTAACTCTTCGCATTTTTACATGACTTCCTTTTTGGCGATAATTTTCAATCGCCAAATTTTTGCAGGATTTTTATGACTTCTTTTGCTGATAATTGCTTTATCTTAGGCATATTGAATTAGCATTTCCAGATTAATTTTTAAAGCTGGTTGTGCTGTGAAACCTAATTCGGTTAAATCCTCATCTTCAAGATGTAAAACTACTGCTTCTTTAATATTATTAATAATTTCATCTAAAGTTAATCCTTGAGTTACCACTGCAATTTCGCTACATTCGGCAACATATCCTTGGGTTTCACCAGGGTAAATTATCACGTTAATTTTGTCTCTCAATGGATTCATTAAATTTGAAGCAAAGTTTAGTACTTATTATTAATGAATTAATTGTACATTATCTAACATAACCATAGCGATCGTCATCAAAAGTAAATTGATAAAAAGTTTGAAATACGATCGAGCTATGATCATTTACAACAATAGCGAGTCGAGATGTCATTATCACTAGTTCATAATTTAATTTTGAGTAGAAAAAATAACATCCTTATTCCTCTAAAAAACTTTGAGGCTTTGTTACTTGCTTTTTGTTAATCCATTTTTGAGATTATTAACAGTTGTTTGCGAGCCATAAAAAGTAATTTCTAAAGATTCACTTGGTTCATATGTATGTAAAAGCAACCATGACTTATTTTTGCTCAATAAACCTAGGTACGAAACACCACCTTCTTTTGCTGGCTCTGTTTCAAATTTTTCCAGTGGGTAATCTAGACAATAATTATAGTTGCACTCCCAAACATCATTAAGCTGACCTACCGCATTATCTATCACTGTATAGTAAAACCAAACAGCCGATGTCCCCTCGGTCACCGTTGCGACTTTCCTAATTATATGATTATACTGAAACTCACCAGGATTGACTTTGTAGCTAGCTCTATGACTAGAGCCGTTTATAATTGTCGCCACGAAATTACTAGCTAAGGGAGTAAAATATATAGCAAGTTTCTTCTCAAATATTAACGTATTTAAGAATTCATCCTTACCCACCAGTGTATTGTAGATCCAACTCTCAAGCTCTTGCATCAATCTCGCTTTATAAAGGCGATCGAAATAGTTATCCGATCTTGGCTTTTCAATAAAAATAGCCCAAAGGATTATTACAATAATAATAGCTAAAATTATTAGAAAAGCACCAGTTGCATATATTGCCGTGACTAATGAGATCGCCGTTAATATGAAAACTACAAAAAAGTCCATTTTTTGCGGTCTATATTTAGGCATAAATCTTGATGGTTTCTTCATAGTTTCAGTAAAAAATAACTTATAATTAAATCCTATTTATACGATAGTTTTTCTCTACCACATAAAATAGATTTAGTTCTATTTATTGAACGTCTTTTATTAGCATTGAATGACTGAATTCAATGCGGATTATGAATATAAAAAGATTGATTGATATAAAAGTCTAATTCCAAAGAAATACCTCAAAAACACTTTGAAGGTTAATTATGGGTTACGACACTCATTGTTAATGAATTTGTTGGAGTTTGTTACGAATAAAGCTATCATTCATCTTACTACTATCTCAATCAAACCAAATGCCAGGATTTAAGTCAACAGGGGAGAACCATTGAATATTATATCGCTCTTTGAGGATGCGTTTTTGCGTGTGCCAATACAGATGGCAAAAACCCCTCATTTTTTTTCGGTCGTGCAGTTTGGCTTCGGTTTTCCTTCTAACCTGTTTGATTATCTCTTTCATCTCTGGTTCATTCTCGATCGGGTCAGTTAAGTAATTAACATCCAAAGATTTTTGGTCAATTGCATTGAGAAATCGCTCATAAAATACTGGAGATGCCTGTTCTAAGAACTGCTTAGCCTCAAGCACACGGAGACTCGCATCTTTATGAACTTGCATTACAACTTTAGCAGGAATAACATCAGGCTTCTTATAGGTTTTCATCTTTTCTGATACTTATCTCTATTACCCTTAACTTACAATTAGACCGTATTTGCAGTGTAATTATTTATATTAAGGTTGTTGTACTGTAATCATAGGACGATGGGTTACGGCTAAGTTGTTAATGAATTTGTTGAAGTTTATTATAAACAAATGCCTAACCCATCCTACCACTAAAACTAGGTTAGTCCCACCAGTTAAAAACGATTTCACCTATTGATTGCGGTTTCCAGTATTTTATCTGTTCTAATTCAACTGCATCCAATGCGTCCAAATCTATTTTGGTCGGTTCTCTGTTTAATTCTTCTACTGTTGCAACTGTCACATATGGAAAAATATACTTCATTTCTATGGCTATTGTAGTACGATTGACAAAATGTAATTGACACTCGTGTTGTTTAAATGGCTTACAAAAAGCAAAGATTGGATAGCTAGAATGTCCGACTACTGTTAGCGAAGTATTAGAATTATTAAGGTGTGCCGAGTGAAAATTAGGCGTGAATTCACTTTCGGTTAACTCAGTCACATGAAGACTAACAGAATTAGCAACAGCAAACACAACACGCTTGAATTCAAAAAATGTAAATTTTGGAATTGTGTTGCCATCATTCCTGTTAAAGAAGCTCGTAATTCCCCGTTTGAGTTTCATTCAAATAACGATGAGATAATTTTTGGGTTAGATTTGAGTTTAATTTATTAAACGGTATCTATTAGCCTTGTAATTTATTGCAAGGTGGGGCTAAAACTTAAGATTTAGGTTAATGATGGGTTACGGCTAAGTCATTAATGAATTTGTTGGAGTTTATCATCAATAAATGCCTAACCCATCCTACTATTTACCCTTAACGCTTTAAGCTAGATAATCTTGTAACGCTTTCACTTCCATTGGTCTAGGACTGTAAAGATCGAATTGCTTGTACCGTTGCCTTCGCCCCCGCGATCGTGGTTATAATCGGTAACTTATAATCTAAAGCCGATCGACGAATTTTCAAGCCATCATTTTGTGCTTCTTCTTCCGCACTTGGAGTATTGATAATGAATTGAATTTGTTTATTTTTAATCCAATCTACAATATGAGGACGACCTTCGTGTAATTTGAGGATTAACTCAACATCTTCCACACCATTTTCTAATAATGCCTGTCTTGTACCACCTGTAGCTACAACTTTAAAACCAAGTTCGATTAAATCTTTAGCGACAGAAACGATCGCTTCTTTATCTCGATTATTCATCGAAATAAAGACAGTACCCGAAGTTGCCAGAATTACACCAGCACCGATTTCTGCCTTAGCAAAAGCCTTACCAAAATCGCTATCTATCCCCATTACCTCGCCCGTACTCCGCATTTCAGGACCTAATAAGGTATCTGTACCCACAAATTTATTAAACGGCAATACGGCTTCTTTAACAGCCACATGACGAGGGACAATTTCTTCAGTAACACCCAAATCTTCTAAGGTTTTACCTGACATCACCAAAGAGGCTACTTTAGCTAAGGGGCGACCTGTAGCTTTAGAAACATAAGGTACAGTACGAGATGCACGAGGATTAGCTTCTAAAATAAAAACTGTTTCTCCTTGCACAGCATATTGAATATTCATCAAACCGATTACTTTCAATGATTGAGCGAGTTTGACTGTTGCTGTCCGAATAGTGGCTAAAACATCATCAGATAAAGAAGTATAAGGAATAGAACAAGCTGAGTCTCCTGAATGCACCCCTGCTTCTTCAATGTGTTCCATAATTCCGCCAATGACAACTCTTCCTGTGGTGTCAGCGATCGCATCGACATCAACTTCGATCGCATTTTCGAGGAATTTATCGATCAAAATAGGATGATCGGGTTCTACTTTCACCGCATAGGTCATATAATGGTCTAATTCATTATCGTTATAGACAATTCTCATCGCCCGTCCGCCCAATACATAAGAAGGACGAACCACCACAGGATAAGTAATCCGATTAGCAATCTTCATCGACTCCTCGGCACTACGAGCGATACCATTCGGAGGTTGTTTGATTTCGAGTTTGTTTAAAATTGCTTCAAATCTTTCTCTGTCTTCAGCAGTATCGATCGAATCTGGCGATGTACCCCAAATTTTAGTAGTCACAGAAACGTCAGGTTGAGCTAAATATGTTTCTAAAGGTACAGCTAATTTCAACGGTGTTTGTCCGCCGAATTGAATAATAACACCCTCTGGGTTTTCCGCTTCGATGATATTTAAAACGTCTTCTTTAGTTAAAGGTTCAAAATAAAGACGATCGCTGGTATCGTAGTCAGTAGATACAGTTTCGGGGTTAGAATTGACCATGATGGTTTCGTATCCCGCATCAGATAAAGCAAAAGCGGCGTGACAACAACAATAGTCAAATTCTATACCTTGTCCGATTCGATTGGGCCACCTCCTAAAATCATCACCTTCTTTTTATCGTTGACATTATTCTCAGTTTCGCCTAATTCGTAGGAAGAGTAATAATAAGGAGTATAGGCTTCAAATTCTGCCGCACAGGTATCGACTAATTTATAGACAGGAGTGATACCTAAAGATTTACGATAGCTACGAACTTCATCCTCATTAGTTTTAGTCGCAAAACCAATTTGATAATCGCTAAAACCGTTTTGTTTGATATAACGCATCTCCGCTTCACTTAAATCTTTTAAGGAAGTACGTTTCATGTATTTTTCAATTTTGACTAAAGATTCTAGTTTATCTAAAAACCAAGGATCGATCGCTGTTAACTCAAATACCTCTTCGACAGACATACCCAAGACAAAAGCATGATGGACGCTAAAAATTCGTTCGGGGGTAGGAGTTCTTAATCCAGAGCTAACTTGTGATAAAGTTGGTAAAGTTTCCTTACGATCGCAACCAAAGCCATAACGACCTGTTTCAAGAGAACGTAGAGCTTTTTGGAAAGATTCGCAAAAAGTACGCCCGATCGCCATTGCTTCGCCGACAGACTTCATTTGTGTGGTTAAAGTAGAGGATGAGCCGGGGAATTTTTCAAAGGCAAAACGAGGTATCTTAGTAACTACATAATCGATCGTTGGTTCAAAAGAAGCAGGAGTCTTTTTGGTAATATCGTTAGAAATTTCATCGAGACTATAACCCACAGCTAACTTAGCCGCAAATTTAGCGATCGGGAAACCAGTTGCCTTAGAAGCGAGGGCAGACGATCGAGATACACGAGGATTCATTTCAATTACAATCACATCTCCGTTAGTGGGATCGACTGAAAACTGGATATTAGAGCCACCTGTTTCTACTCCAATTTCACGAATAATTGCCATCGAGTAATCCCGCAGACGTTGATATTCTTTATCGGTTAAAGTTTGAGCGGGGGCGACGGTGATTGAGTCACCTGTATGTACGCCCATGGGGTCGATATTTTCGATCGAACAAATAATAACTACATTATCCGCCGTATCTCTCATTACCTCTAATTCGTATTCCTTCCAACCGATGAGAGACTTTTCAACTAAGATTTGCGAAACAGGAGACGCATCTATACCAAACTTCGCCATTTCCTCATATTCTTCTTGATTGTAAGCAATACCACCACCAGTACCACCCATAGTAAATGCAGGACGGATAATGAGTGGATAAGAGCCAATTTCTTCAGCAACCGCTTTCGCCGATTCCCAGTTATTAGCGATACCTGAAGGGCAGACAGGAACGCCAATTCTCGCCATCGCATCTTTAAATAATTCCCTGTCTTCTGCCATTTTGATTGCAGGTAATTTTGCTCCAATCAATTCGACACCATATTTATTCAATGCACCTGATTCGGCTAAGGCTACTGCTGTATTGAGTGCAGTTTGTCCGCCCATTGTAGGTAAGAGTGCGTCAGGGCGTTCTTTGGCAATTACCTTTTCGACTATCTCAGGAGTAATCGGTTCAATATAAGTTCTTTCAGCCGTTTCGGGGTCGGTCATAATGGTAGCCGGGTTTGAGTTAATTAAAACTACTTCATAACCTTCTTCTCGTAATGCTTTACACGCTTGTGTACCTGAATAGTCGAACTCACAGGCTTGTCCAATAATAATTGGTCCTGAACCTAAAAGGAGAATTTTGTTTATATCTTCACGACGTGGCATATATTTACCTATTGCGTTAACTTCTTATTTATTCTATATATATCAATCCAACTCATTTTAGTCCAATCAGTCGATCGTTATTCGATTAGTTTGTCTGTGTTTATTGACAACCCCAAATTAGACAACAGTAAACAAATCTAATGTTGTTGATAAAAATATTTAATTGTTAATTATTCGTTATTAAGTAGCCCCAATTAATTAAACGTAAAAAAGCTTAAGTTCGTAGTAAGGGCTTAAGCCGTTATCTTAATAGTTTTTTAAACCCCATTTAGGGGTCACTACAAACTTTCTTTTATTTAGGTGGTGCTACTTACCTATAATAAGTAAGGATTCTCTCTCTTTGTTTGTTTCTTTGTTTCTTCCTTTCTCCTTCTCAATCCCAATAAACACTCCCCTAACCTCTGCTTAGAAAACAGCCAAAAGATACGGCATTACTCAAGTTAGCATAACTGATTTATTTAGCTCTATTTTCTATTTATAAAGAGTTTCGCAGATATATTGTTCAATTCCTTGAGTCGAAAAAGCGATCGCCCCGCCATCTTTTTCCCAAATCTTGTTTTGACGGCAATCATAAATTCGTAAAGGTTTTTTAACACCATTAATACTAATTTGTGTTCGATAACGCCAATAGTATTTAGCACTTCTTTTAATTTTTAAAATGCAGACTGTATTTTGCTGATAATTACGACAAATAGAAATATCTACAGCATTAACAGGTAAAGTTGTCAAGAAAAAAATAGGAATAAAACACAAAATGAGCCAGAAAAATTTGGATGGATTAAATAAATTCATAAAGCTAGATAAAAGCGGATTAATTATTGAGGGTAAAATAAATAGTTGTACCCTGATTCAACTCAGATTCTGCCCAAATTGAACCGTGATGACGCTCAATTATTTGTTTAGTAATAGACAAACCTAAACCACTCCCAACATATTCAGTTGATTTGTGTAAACGAGAAAAAGTTTGAAATAATTGTTGGTATTTACTCATATCAAAACCAACTCCATTGTCTTTCACAAAATAAATCATCGCCGAGTTAGATAATAAAGATGGGTTATCAGATAATAGCTGTATTTTTTCAATCCAAACACCATTATCAGGAGTAATTACACCAAACTCGATTTGAGGATTAGTTACATTCTGGGTAAATTTCCAAGCGTTTTTTAAGAGGTTTTCTAACGCTACTTGTAACATTTTTGATTCTGCTTCAATAATAACATTATCTTCGATCGTTACTTTTACTTGACGCTGAGGATTGACAGACTGCAAAAAATCGATCGTTTGACTCGCAAAATAAGACAAATTACATTTACTTGCTAACATTTCCATGTTTTGTATTTGAGCAAGTTGCATAATACTTTCAAGTATTTGGTTAGTCTTTTGACTAGCTTGATAAATGGTATCGGCTAAAAATAGATTGTCTTCTATTGTATTTTCATTCAACTCTTCTTTAAGTAAAGACGAAGACATACTAATATGATTAAGATAATGTCGCAAATCGTGAGATAAACTATGATGGCAAGTTTGCAAATTATCATTTAATTGAGTCAGCTCAATTTCCATTTTTTTCCTGTCTGTAATATCTCTTACCGTAATCGCACAACCATCGCCTAATTTGACAATTGTGAGATTAAACCAATATCTTTTTTGTTGATTTTGGTTGTAATAATGTATATCTTGTTGCCATAACTTACCTGTCTTGACTACATTAATTAATTTAGTAAATAAATCTTGATTGATAGTTTCGGTTAATTTTTTAATCTGGGTTTGCCCAATTAAATCCATATCATCTTGATTTAAAATTTTTGCCATCATCGAATTGACTGCAATACAACGAAAATCATCAATTAATCCTGTATTAATGTTTCTGATTGCTTCTACAGTGGCAATTCCGTCTAAAGAAACATTCAATATCCCTGAAATAAAAGCTCTCGATTGCCTGAGTATCTCTTCTGTTTGTTGACGTTTTTGAATTTCTTGTTGGAGTATTTGTTTTTGCTGATGAATAGTGAGTTGATTTTTAATTCTGACTAATACTTCTTCGACTTCAAAGGGTTTGGTGATATAATCTACACCACCAACATTAAAAGCTTTAACTTTATCAATTGTTTCATCTAAGGCACTGATAAAAATAATCGGAATCTCTGCTGTGAGACGATCGTTTTTTAACCTTTTACATAACTCAAAACCATCCATTTGAGGCATTTTAACATCTAGCAAAATAATATCAGGTGGAGACAATTTAGCCGCTCTGATAGCTATGGTTGCTTTGGTTGCTTTTCTCACACTGTAGTTATTTGATAAAAGTATTTGTTCTAAGACTTTCAAATTCTCAATCAAGTCATCAATAATTAAGATGTTGATTTGTTTATCGTGATTCATACTATAAGAAACTACTAATGAAGAGTTACAATCTCATTCTCCTCAAAAATATGTTTTGAGCTTATTGGTTATGTTACCACTTAAATTCTTTAATTCCTATGGAGAATTGAGTCATCAGCTAAAAATGGAGAAAGTCGAATATTTGATTATTAATGATTAATTGTCTGGTTATCTATTCTTTGAATTCAGCCTAATTAATCTAATCAGCACTTGCAATCGATAAATAAACTATAATGTTATTAGAATTAATGACTAACAAGTATCAATCACCAAAAAAAGGAGTCCTTTTTGACTAATTTAATTTAATCTCAACAATCATCATACTCTCTAGTATGCTCAAAAAAAAGGTAGATATTATTTTAACCAAAAATTAGTTATCAAGTAATTATAGTTATATTAAGAAAAAATAGAGCCAAATAATCAACACAAGCGGGAATTTATCGCACGTGTGATTACTAAATTTAAAAAAAATTGTGTGCGAAGGTGAATATTATATTCGGATTTACTCAAATCTCAAATTATTAGCTATTAGATTCTGCTTATCCTATCAAAGCTCGAAAATTGCTTAAAAATGAAAAATTTGTCGTTGATTGATAAACTTCTAACTAAACTACAATATAAATCTAGTGTGCCAAAGACAAATGCTCCTGTGATTGAAACAAATTCTCCTGGTCAAAAAAAAGATAAAAAATTAGTTTTAAGTTGGATGTACAAAATGCATTCTCCTCTAATGATTTTAATCTCGATTAGCACTTTAACAGGATTAATTAGTCATCGATTTTATAACATACCTGAGCTTGCTGTAGATACAATTTCCCCAACCAAAGTAATCGCACCAGGGGATGGCAGTTTTATTGATCAAAAAACTACTGATGAAAAACGTGAAGCAGTAAGTAACGGTTCAGTTAAAGTATATCAAGAAAATAAAAGAACTTCTCAAGAGTTAAAAACAGCGTTAGCAAATCAATTGGCACAAATTAATGATTTGCGAAAATTAAAACAAGATATATCTAAGATTGACCCAAGTATTTTACCGATATCGGTACAACTAGATTTGTCAGCTTTAAATGAAAATAGATGGCAAGAAATTTTGTTGGCGGTTAATGCTTTCTCCCAAGGGGATAATCTCGAAGATAACGATCGATTAACTAGACAATTATTAGATTATAAAACAAAAGTCACTCCTGATATATTTAATGACTTTTTAAGTCAATTACAAATTCAAAGAAGAGAATATCAAGAAGTTCAAGCAAAAATTGCCAATATTAAAATTGGGATTTTAAACGAAACTGAGAAAAAAATTGTGCTGAATTTGGATCAAAAAACATGGGAGCGAATGAATCTTCAAGTTACTAAAGCTCAAAATTTGATCCTGACTCAGGGAATCTATGATAGATTTACCGATGAAATGAGAAACAGTACGATTAGTCTTCATTTACAAGAATATTTTCCTCCGTCTTTAAATTATATCGGAGTCAAGTTATTAACACCTCATTTAAAAACTAACTTGATGATTGATAATGAAAAAACGATCGCTCAAGTTGAAGAAGTTGCTCAAGGTATCGAACCTGTTGTTGTCTCAATTAAAGAAGGAGACGTTATTGTCAATGCCGGAGAAAAAATTTCTCGTGAAGACTTTGTTTTACTAGATAACTTTAATTTAAGTCGTCGTCGGATGAGTATTGCTGGGGTAGTTGGTTCGGGTGCATTAGTCACTATCTCTGTTTTATCCTTTGTCTCTTTAGCCGATCGTTTAAAAAAGAAAATTCGTTGGCGAGATCAAATATTATTATTATTATTAACTGCTTCTGTTCCGACTATTAATTTATTTAACCCTAACTACAACTCTTTACCAGCGGTTGGTTTGTTGACTAGTACTTTTTATGGACCAACTTTAGCCGTGACACAAGTTGTTTTGGTTACTGGTTTGAGTTTATTCCAGAATGATTTAGCTGATTGGGAACTTTTTATTCCTTCAATCGCTTCTGGGTTAGTTGCCTCTTTTATGGCTAGTCGTTTACACTCTAGAGAAGAATTAGCTTTTTTAGGTGGTGGAATTGCCTTAACTCAGGGTAGTGTTTATTTTATTGTTTCTTTATTAAATAACTCTACTGTCGGTTTAGTGTGGTATGCGATGTTACCGGGTGCTTTATGGTCTGGTACGATCGGTTTAACCTACACTATTTTGGCTTTAGGTATTTCTCCATATTTAGAAAGACTTTTTGATTTAATTACGCCGATTCGTTTGGCTGAATTATCTAATCCTAATCGCCCTTTACTCAAAAGATTAGCAACCGAAGCACCGGGTACATTCCAACATACAATGTTTGTGGCAACTTTAGCAGAAGCCGCCGCTCGTCGTTTACATTGTAATGTCGAGTTAGTCAGAGCAGGAACACTTTATCATGATATTGGTAAAATGCACGATCCTCTTGGTTTTATTGAAAATCAAATGGGAGGAGTTAACAAACACGATCAAATAAATGATCCTTGGAAAAGTGCCCTAATTATTAAAAAGCACGTCACCGAAGGAATTGTCATGGCGAGAAAATGCGGTTTACCCCAAGCCATTCGTGACTTTATTCCTCAACATCAGGGTAGCTTACTAATTTCTTATTTTTATTTTCAAGCTCAAAAAGAAGTTGAGAATAATCCACAGTTAGTGATTGATGAATCTAATTTCCGTTACCAAGGCCCCACTCCACAATCTCGTGAAACAGCGATCGTTATGTTAGCAGATGGTTGTGAAGCGGCTTTACGCTCTCTTAAAGGAGCAACTCCTGATCAAGCTATTGCCATGGTTAACAAAATATTTAAAGCTCGTTGGCGAGATCATCAATTAGATGATAGTGGGCTTAAATACGAAGAATTACCCATCATCGGCGAAGTTTTTGTTAATGTTTGGCAACAGTTTAATCATGAAAGACTTGTTTATCCTCCGGGTGCTTTAGATTTAAAACCAAAAACAAATTATCCTCAAATGGGGTGAGACAGATAAAGTGCGAACAGATAAAGTGCGAACAGTTAGTTAGGGAATAGGGAATAGGGAATAGGGAATAGGGAATAGGGAATAGGGAATAGGGAATAGGGAATAGGGAATAGGGAATAGGGAATAGGGAATAAGGAAGAAGAAGTAAAAAGTAATTCTCAATTCACGATTCTCCATTCTTAAACTTACTCTTTACACGTTGCTTTAAGATAATAAAAAACGATCGATCGCCTCAGCTACCCCATCTTCTTCCACACTACTTGTTACTGTATTAGCGATTTGTTTCACCTCTAATGGTGCTGTACCCATCGCTACACCTAAACCTGCATAATCTAACATTTCGTAATCATTAAGATTATCACCCATTGTCATCACCTGGTCACTAGTTAAACCCAAAATTTTCTCAACTAAATATTTAACGGTTGTACCTTTGTTTACCAGTGGCTGAGTTGCTTCTAAATAAACAGGGCTAGATTGAGTTAGATATAATTCATCTTCAGTGTAGATTTTTTTTAAATCAGTTAATAAAAGTGAAATTAACTGCGAATCATCGCTCAAAGCTAATAATTTAGTCGGGTTACGAGTCAGTAAAGAAGAAAAATCATCAACTACATTAGCTGTAATACCTGCTCGTTTGACATAATAATCAGTTTTAGCCGTAAAATTTTCAACATATAAACGATCGTCAAAATAAAGATGTACTTGCAAATCACTATTTTGTTGTTGCTGACGAAAATAATCTAACAACTGTTTAACAATTTTTTTTTGGTCAACAGGTTGATGAAACAACATTTGCGAATCTACAGGGTTTTGCATCCAAGCACCGTTATAACCAATGATGGGTAAATCTGCCCCAATATCTTGATGAAACCTTAAAGCCGAACAATACATTCTTCCAGTTGCTAAACCAACTTTAATGCCTTTGTGTTGAACCTTTTTAATTACCTCTTTTACTCGTGAAGTTACTTGATTTGAAGCTCCTGCAATCGTACCATCGATATCTAAAATTAAGACTTTGATGTTCTGGTTCATAATTATTTAGCAAAATATTGTTGAGCCTAAATATATTATTTTAGCTACTAACTCTGTTTTACCCATACAGCTAAATGTATTTATCATTTCATTTTGACTAAACTTTTATTACCTAGCTTTAAATTTTTAAATTTTTTGTACAATTATATGATTGCTCAACACCTTTCAAATAAACAATTGTCGTAAACATTGTCGTGCTTTTTGAGTAAAATACTTGAAAAAAAAATTACTTTTAATAAATTACGAATAAATACTTACCAGAGAATACCCAAGAAAAAGTATTAATAAATACAAAAAGACATTAACCTTATCTTTAACATAGAGAAGTTTAGCTAAATTTAATAAGCAACAAAACATATGTCGAAATTAGGTAGAAGAAAGTTTCTTTTATACGGTTCAGCAACTCTTGGTACAAGTTTATTTTTAAAAGCCTGTAGCGATTCACCAACTAGCGATACTGACGGAACACCAGATGTAACAACCAATCCAGGTACTCCTAGTGCAGATGGAGACACAATTAAAGTCGGAATATTACACTCTTTGAGTGGCACAATGGCAATCAGTGAAACCACAGTAGTTGATGCTGAACAATTAGCAATTAAAGAAATTAATGAAGCAGGTGGAGTATTAGGTAAACAAATAGAAGCCGTTATCGAAGACGGTGGCTCTGATTGGCCTACATTTGCGGAAAAAGCAACCAAACTAATCGATCAAGATAACGTAGTAACCGTTTTTGGTTGTTGGACATCAGCTAGTCGTAAAGCTGTATTACCAGTATTTGAATCCAAAAATCATATGCTTTGGTATCCTGTACAATACGAAGGTCAGGAATGTTCTAAAAATATTTTTTATACTGGTGCGGCACCAAATCAACAAATTGAACCGGCTGTAGATTGGTTATTAGAAAACAAAGGTAAAGAATTTTTCTTAGTTGGTTCAGACTATGTTTTCCCTCGTACTGCTAATAATATTATTAAAGCTCAACTAGAAGCAAATGGTGGTACAACCGTCGGCGAAGATTATTTACCATTAGGTAATACTGAAGTTACTCCTATTATTACTAAAATTAAAAGTGCTTTACCAAACGGTGGCGTTATTTTTAACAGTTTGAATGGAGATAGTAACGTTGCTTTCTTCAAACAAATTCAAGCGGCTGGGTTAACTCCTGATCAATACCCTGTAATGTCTGTAAGTGTAGCCGAAGAAGAAGTTAAGCAAATTGGGGTTGAATATTTAAAAGATCATTACGCCGCTTGGAATTATTTCCAAACTGTTGATACTCCCGAAAATAACAAATTTGTCGAAGCTTTTAAAGCCGAATATGGTGAAGAAAGAGTAACTAATGATCCGATGGAAGCGGCTTATATTATGGTTTATCTTTGGAAACAAGCCGTAGAAGCGGCCGGCACAACCGATTTAGAAGCAGTCAGAGAAGCCGCTATTGGTCAACAATTTGATGCTCCTGAAGGACAAGTAGAAATGTATCCTAATCATCATATCTCTAAAACAGTACGTATTGGTCAAGTTAGAGATGATGGTTTATTTGAAATTGTTTCTGCTACTGATGCCCCTGTCGCTCCTATACCTTGGAATCAATATGTAGCTGAGACTAAAGGATATGCTTGTGACTGGAGTGACCCTGCTAAAGGTGGAAAATATAAAGTTTAATTAAGATTTAATTTTTTATTTATCAGTTTACTAAACAAAATTATATTCTTAATTACAGCACTAATTTTATTTTGCGATTTTAGTTTTCGTAAATGTGTGACTTATCTAATTGTTTTTGAGGGATTTATTCCCTTTTTTTTTGTAATTTTGCGACTCAAGAGTGTCTATCAATTAATAATAATGAATGTTCAGCTTTGTTTTCAGTTTCTGGTTAATGAAAGAAGTTGAGCAAATTATTCTCAGTTATTTGGTTTTTGCGATCGTCAAGGATAATAGTTTAAAATATATTTTTGCTTACTGACACAAAACACAGTAGTATTTATACTTTTGAATTTTTAATTCATCTAATGACTAAAAAAATCATCTATCAACCTCTTAATCTCAATTTAAAAATACCTAGTCAATGGCATGAGCAATTAAATGATTTAGCAAAACAACAAGGGCAGTCACTTGAGGAATTATTAATCGAAATGATTAAGCAAACTTTAAATTCTCAGGTTACTCAACAAACACCAAAACCGAAGCATTTTCAGGCTAATCAGACAATTGATGGTGATGATCATGATCAACAACTAAACGATCGATTAACCGTTTTAGAGGCGAAAGAAAGCAAACTAGAAGAGTTAGAAAATCGTTTATTGATTCAGGAAAAACTGATGGATTTTGTTCAACATCAAATTACTGTGCGTGACTATACACAGAAATTACCACCACATTCTCTTGCACCTGTAGATGAGGATGATGAACTTGATGATGAACCTGATGAAATTTTAACTGATTTTCTCTATTAATTTCAAAAGTTAGATATTAAAAAGTAAGAATTAAAAATAAAGAATACTGTTATTTTGTTTTTATGATTGAACGTATTTTAGAACCCGAAGTAATGGATGATGAGTCTGAAGCCCAAGAATATGATCAAATGGATTTTAGCGATGTAAATTATGATTTTGCCCTTCTAGCCAGCAAATTAAAGATTAATCAAGTACAGACACAAGTATTAGATATTGGTACGGGTACGGCTCGTATTCCCTTGTTTCTGAGCCAATTGTGTCCAGAGTATGAGATAGTGGGTGTTGATTTAGCTCAATCAATGCTAAAACTCGGACAAAAAAATATCGAGCAAGCAAATAAATCCGATCGAATTCGCTTAGAGTTAATTGATGGCAAAAAAATGCCTTACCCTGATCATAGTTTTGATTTGGTGATGACAAATAGTTTGGTTCATCATATACCACATCCGTATTTATTATTTAAACAAATCGATCGAGTTGTTAAAAAAGATGGTAACGTCTTGATTAGAGACTTACTACGTCCAGATTCAGTAGAGCAAATTAATCAAATTGTTGAACAAGCAAATCTAGATTATAGCCCTCGACAAAAAAAATTATTTCAAGATTCATTGCATGCGGCTTTAACTATTGCCGAAGTAAAGGCAATTACCCAACAAATAGGTTGGCACAAAGCACAAGTTTATCAGTCTTCTCCTCGTCATTGGACTCTTGAATATCGATCTGATAATTGATAATTGATAATTAAATTACTGATGTAGGGTGGGTAATACCCACCGTCAAATCAAAATTACGATCGAATCTGTTTACCAATTAAATAAAAACTATTCAATCTCAATTATTTTAGTAGTAGTTTTTAATGATTCGTGATTATTAAGCCAATTTCTCAAACGTAACAAATTGAAACTATGACCTAAACTAAGAGGTAAAACAGAAACACCCTCCAAACGAGATTGTACCCAACCATCACCCCAACACCATTGCTGATAACCGTCAATACCTTTACTTAAAAGAAGATTAAAACAATTACTGTTAATAATTTCGACCTTATTTTCCACCTCTAGCAAACCCGCAGAAGAAATAAAAACATCTCCAGAAGTTAATTCACTCGAAAAATCACCCTTTAGTTGTAAAGGAGAAAACCACTGCTTGAGTTGCGAACAATTCAATAAACCATCACGTATTACTAATTCTGTAGCTTTAACTTCAATCCGTAACTCACTTGTTTGAAACTTACCTAACATAAAAATCCTTCACTTTTACTGAGCAAAAACAACCTAATTCTATTGTACAAATCAAATCACTAGATTTTAGAAATATCTTTTTCGTATTTATCGTCATTTAAATTTAGACTAAGACATTAAAATTTAATCGCAAAAATACTAGTTATCAATTATATTTTCAGTTAGATATTGCTCAAATTGCCACGATCGTTGAAAATTTGATAATCTAAGCAAATAACTTAATAGTAGAAATAAAGTGGAAATTATAATTGGACGTGGGAAAAAATCTCGTAGGGCTTATGGTATAGATGAAATAGCATTAGTTCCCGGAATACGTACTTTAGACCCTAGTTTAGCAGATACAACCATGGCTATCGGTGGTATAGAAAGAAAGATTCCGATTATTGCCAGTGCAATGGATGGTGTTGTTGATGTTAATATGGCTGTTTTACTCTCTGAATTAGGTTCGATGGGAGTTATTAATTTAGAGGGGATTCAAACTCGTTACGAAGATCCTAATCCTATTTTAGATCGTATTAGCTCAATCGGGAAGTCTGAATTTGTTGGTTTGATGCAAGAATTATATAGCAAACCGATACAACCTGAGTTAATCAAAAAAAGAATCAGTCAAGTCAAAGAAAAAGGTGGAATAGCGGCAGTTAGTTTAACTCCTGTGGGTGCGACGAAATACGGTTCGATCGTTGCTGAGGCTGGTGCTGATATGGTTTTTATTCAAGCGACGGTTGTTTCTACTGACTATTTAGCCCCTGAATCGATCGAGCCCTTAGATTTAGCTGATTTTTGTGCCAAGATGCCCATGCCTGTAGTTTTGGGTAACTGTGTCACTTATGATGTCGCTCTCAATTTAATGAAGGCTGGGGCGGCGGCTGTATTAGTCGGAATAGGTCCGGGTGCGGCTTGTACTTCTCGTGGTGTCTTGGGTGTCGGTGTACCTCAAGCTACTGCTGTGGCTGATTGTGCCGCCGCTCGTGATGATTATCAACAACAGACTGGTAATTATGTACCTGTTATTGCTGATGGTGGAATTATTACAGGTGGTGATATTTGTAAATGTATTGCTTGTGGTGCAGATGGGGTAATGATTGGTTCTCCTATTGCACGTGCGGAGGAAGCCCCTGGGCGTGGTTTTCATTGGGGGATGGCGACTCCTAGCCCTGTTTTACCTCGTGGTACAAGAATTAATGTAGGTACGACAGGAACGATCGAAGATATCTTAACAGGTCCTGCTAAACTTGATGACGGTACTCATAATCTATTAGGTGCTTTACAAACTAGTATGGGAACATTAGGTGCAAAAGACATTAAACAAATGCAAGAAGTAGAAGTAGTGATCGCACCTTCATTACTCACAGAAGGAAAAGTATATCAGAAAGCTCAACAATTAGGAATGGGGAAATAAGTTAAAAGTTAAAAGTTAAGAGTTAAGAGTTAAGAGTTAAGAGTTAAGAGTTAAGAGTAGGGTGGGCAATGCCCACCTAAACTGATCATTTAAACAGTTAAAAGTTAGTTGTTTTTTTTTATTCTCTATTCCTTATTCTTCTTGTATAAATTATCAACTATCTATCATGGATTTTAAAAGTTTGATTCGGGATATACCCGATTTTCCGCAACAAGGAATTGTTTTTCGAGATATAACAACATTACTTAAAGATAAAGAAGGTTTAAAGGCTGTTATCGATTCTTTAGCCAAAAAAACTCAACAGCTAGAAACTCAACCAGAATATATTGTCGGGATTGAATCTAGGGGCTTCATTTTTGCTCCTGCATTAGCTTATCAAATTAATGCGGGTTTTGTGCCTGTAAGGAAGAAGGGTAAGTTACCTGCTGATGTTTATAGTTTAGAATACGATTTGGAATATGGCACAGATATTTTAGAGATTCATCAAGACGCGATGCCTAAAGGGGCGAAGGTGATGATTGTCGATGATTTGATTGCCACAGGTGGCACAGCTAAAGCGACGGCTGATTTGGTTACTAAAATTGGTTGTGAGTTAGTTGCTTGTGCTTTTATTATCGATTTGAAGGGTTTGCAAGGTAAAGAAAAATTACCCAATATTCCTATTTTGAGTTTAGTTGAATATGACTAACAAATTAAGTCTTAAGTTTCAAGTAGAGATGATTAATTGGTATTACCCAAAAGTTAACGTAGGGGTTGAATATCATTCAACCCGATCGATAAAGTTATATTCTGTTATGTGTAGTTTGTTGTTTAATTTATGACTCTAATTATCGCAGGAGAAAGAAGTGGTGTCGGTAAAACAACGATTACTTTAGCTATATTGGCATATCTAAGAAGTCAGGGTCATTGTTTGCAATCTTTTAAAGTAGGACCAGATTATATCGATCCTATGTTTCATTCTACTATTACTAGTCGATCGTGTCGTAATCTAGATCCTATTTTAACTTCAGAGGATTATGTAAGATGGTGTTTTGATTATCATAGTCAAGATAGTGACTTGAGTATCATTGAAGGGGTAATGGGTTTGTTTGATGGTGTACCTACCGATATTTCACCTTATTATGCTAGTACGGCTTATATTGCTAAGTTACTTGATTTACCTGTTGTCTTGATTCTTGATTGTAGTAAATTAAGTATTTCTGTAGGTGCGATCGTTTTAGGTTATCTCAATTTCGATCGGCAAGTCAAGATTGTCGGACTTAATTTTAAATAAAGTAGGTAGCCAAAAACATTTATCTTTATTAAAAGCAGGGTTAAAAGACTGTGTTATTCCTGTTATGGGCGTTTGGTTTCGCTACCAAAATATTGAGTTACCTTCAAGACATTTAGGATTAGTGCCAACTGAAGAAATTGAGCAACACGATCGTATTTTTCAGCAATTAGCTCAATTAGCCAAAGATAGTCTTAATTGGGAGCTATTATTACCTTATTTAAAAACTATAACAACTACCAAAATTGTAAAATATTTTATAGAAAAAAAAGAAAATTATAACATTACAATTGCCATAGCTAGAGATAAAAGTTTTAATTTTTATTATCAAGATAATTTAGATATTTTGGAGTATTTGGGAGTAGAATTAATTGAGTTTAGTCCTTTAAACGATCGAGTTTTACCAGATGGTATTAACGCTCTTTATTTAGGTGGTGGTTTTCCTGAAATTTTTGCTGAACAATTAGCTCAGAATAAATCATTGAAATTAGAAATCGATCGAGCTATTAGAAATGGACTAACTACTTACGCCGAATGCGGTGGCATGATGTATTTATCAGAAGCGATCGTTGATTTTCAAGGGCGAGAATGGGAGATGGTTGGGGTATTACCGAATCAAGCCACTATGAGTAAAAAACTGACTTTAGGTTACCGACAAGCAACTATTTTAATTAATAATAAATATCTACAAAAAGATTTTGTTTTAAGAGGACATGAATTTCATCATGCTCTTAATTCTAATATTCCTAATAACCCAATTATTAATATTAAAGATTATTATTCTCAAACGCAATTATCTTCTCAAGGATGGCAAATTAATAATGTTTATGCTTCTTATTTACACTTACATTTTGGTAATATTATTCCTCAATTAAAACAGTTTTTAGCAAATATCGATCGTTGATAATTAATAAACAACTTCTAGTTTCTCGAGCGAAAATAGGTGGTAAATTGTTCGTATCTACTTACTATTCTCAATTGTATTAAGCACTAAAAGACTTCGCTAGAGTATGAAAACTGACAATCGTACTTCTTAACTATTTTACTCAGTTAAAAAATTCAATTTTTGTCTAACTCTATTTAATTTATTTTGTTGTTTTTCTTGTTCTAAGATTGCCATAATTTTATCTAACTCTAGTCCAAATTCTTCTAACTCTAAATTAGTTCGACGCAAATTATTTAATAAATAATTTCTTGTTTCTTGATTAGGAATAGGAGGTAAGTTACTCATCATAATTGCCACTCTAATTTTACTTCTTGAATACTGCGTTGCCAAGCCGGAATACGCATCTGATTTTGCTCTATTGCTTTTGTTAATAAGTTGATAATAGCATTAGTTGCTATGGGTTGAGATTCAGCGATTCCTACTTCTAAATTAGAAAGCTGAAAATATCTCTCTCTAGCTTGAATAGAAACATTTTTCATTTCATCTAAAAAGGGAATTGTCTCATCGCTTTCTCCTCTAGTCTCAAATAAAATAAATTCGGTTGCAGTCGATTCATCTATTACCTCCAATAAAGTTTGTTTAATTGACGATAAAGTGTTACTAATTTCTGGGGAAAGTTTTGCCATTTACTAAAGTATAAAATTATTATTTATACAGTATGATAACAGTCGATCGCATTGGCTATAATTGGATTTTACTTTAGATTAATCGATCTATTTATATCAATCATCCATTTTTTTATAACCAAATTCAGCTAATCTTAATCTTGATTGTCGCCATTTTGGTTCTACTTTGACGAATAATTCTAGATAAACTTTACCGCTTAATAATTTCTGCATTTGCTTACGAGAAGCAGTACCAATTTGTTTTAACATTTGACCTTTTTGCCCGATAACTATACCCTTTTGCGAATTTCTTTCGACATTAATCGCCGCAAAAATTTTGGTCTTTTGTTTTCCTTCTTCTATTTTTTCGATCGTGACGGCAACTGAATGGGGTATCTCTTCTCTGGTTAGTAATAATATTTGCTCTCTAATTAATTCACCAATAATAAATCTTTCTGGTTGATCTGTGACTAATTCGGGTGGATAATAATAAGGACCTGGTTCTAGTTTTTCAATTAATTTTTGTTGTAGATAATCTAACCCTTTTCCTGTTAGTGCCGAAAATTTAGCTACTTCCCAATTTTCAGGGCAGACATCATCGTAACTTTCAAATAATTCTTCTCGATTTTCTCCTTGTAAATCAATTTTGTTTAAACCTAAAATTACAGGAGTTTTACTCTTTTTAAGTAAATCTATGATAAATCGATCGCCTCCACCTGCATCAGACGAAGAATCAACCACAAACAAAACAACATCAACGTTATTAATAGCTGAAGTTGCATTTTGGACTAAAACTCTACCTAACTCATGATGAGGTTTATGAATACCGGGGGTATCGACAAAGATTATTTGTGCCTGTGGTGTGGTTAAAATCCCCCTCAAACGGTTACGAGTGGTTTGGGCGACGGGGGAGGTTATCGCTATTTTTTGCCCGATTAATTCGTTCATTATCGTTGATTTGCCGACATTAGGACGACCAATAATGGCAACGAAACCAGATTTAAAATTAGGAGGAGTTTCAGGGATTGCGGAAAAAGAAGAGGTAATCGAATTAGACATAAGGAAAGATTCCTAGGATATATTCACCTTGATTGACTGTATCGTTAATGGATACATCATAAATTATACCCCGATTGATCGATTCGATTTCAATTACCTCAGGTTGAGAGTTGTTTTTCCCAAAACTCAATATTTGACACAGAATATCCCCATGTTTGACTTTTGTGCCTGCACCTAGACGATTGCGGATAATTCCACCTGTGCTTGCATAATAACTTTTAACTGTATTTTTAGGAATAAAAGTAGTTGTTTTTGTTGGTAATTTGACTACTTGATTAATTACATTTTTAGAGGCTAAATAATTAACAATTCCCTTAACCCCTTTAGTAACAGAATTTTCATTTACACGCATTCCGCTACCTAATTCTAATGTCCATGATTCAAGATCAAAAACAATATTTCTTCTTTGTTTAGCAAACTTTTTTTCTAATACTAACCAAGGGTTTAAAAAGGCTTCATCAAAAGCATAACCATCATATTTATTCATTAAAATAGCATAGTCTAATAAAAAATAATCAGCACTTTTTTGGCGTTGCTCAAAACAATAAAGATAATCGATCGCTTCTATACTTGAACTATGAATATCAATTACATAATCAGCAGATAAAGACAATAAATGTAATTGGTTACGATAATGCTGAGAAAAAGATAATCCTCTCGCTGTTTGCTGTTTAATTTTTTGTTTGAATTTACTAATTATTTGTTGACGATAGTTATCTTGAATTACCGACTTACTTAAATTAATATTCTGACTAACAAAAGTATCAAAATCAGGTTTCTCATCTACATAATCCCAAAAAATACGATTCCAATTATTACCATCATATGGATTGTATCTGCCTGTAGAAAAAAACAAACTTCTTTGATTAACACCAAGAGGATTACAAAAAGGAACAAGTAATATTTCACCTGCAATATCTTCTGGTTTTAGCTGTGATAAAAACTGAATTAATTCATAAATTACAGCATTACCTACTATTTCTGCACCATGTAAATTAGCTTGAATATAAACTTTTTTATTACCAGTTTTTCCTTTAAATTGATAAGTTTGTAATTGTAAAACATCACCACTTGCAAGAGTTTGTAAATCAATTAATTGTTGTTGTGGTTTCATTCTTTAATATTATTAAATTTTTAAATTTAGTTATCCTTGATTAGAAAGTAATTTTAACTAATGATTAAGATTTTATCGAGCAAAATAATACCTTGTCGATTTGCTTAAAATTTATATCTCTAACAAAAGTTAAGACACAAAGCAAATATTAAAAAAGATTACGGGCAGAAACAGTTTACTCATTTATTTTAGTCTTTGTAACTAGTAGAGTTAGCAGAAAAATTAGAGTTATTTTTTTAATTACATATAGCTTAAAAGATATTTTCCCTAATGGATACAATCGATTACAGACAACTTTATTTATCATATTAGATTAACAAAAGATGAACATAATTAAACGATCGGCTGAAGCCGGCGCTGCGCAATCGTGGACAAAATTAAAGACTATCACCTCAGTAATAGTCGTTTGGGTATCACTAACTGCTAACCCAGTTAAAGCAGATAGCCCGTTGACATCTACCGATTTAACCTCTGGCTACGAAAATTTATCGATTGTCAATCAAGTTAAACAAACTAAAACGATGGATAAAACAGTGACAGATTTTTTATTAAGCAGTGCATCACTTGATAAAAAAGCCGCCGTGATTAATGGTTTAAGTTGGAATTATGATGGGCAAAATAACGGTGAATTGTTTTTGCAAGCATTGATGAAGAAAAAACGTTTTCAAAGTATTCAGGATTTGAAAGTAAAAGATTTAACTGCCGAAGAAAAATTTGTCTATGGTTATATCTTGGCGATGGATAACTATTTATCTTTATCAGCATTAACACTTAATAGCCCAGAATCGATGTTGAAAACATCACCTTTAGAATATTTGTCTCAAGCGGCTTTTGCTTTACCTAATGATTTTACCGTTCATTTTATTAAGTCTTTAGTTGAAGCACAATTAGAGTTTAATTATTCTTGGTGTGCTGTATATTTATCCCCTACCGAGGTATTACAAAGATTTCCTGAAAATAGACGTAACCTTAATCCTTTGGCTGTATCTGAGGCGATGGAATATATGAATGGATATCGAGATTATTGTTTTGGGAGTAAGTAATAAAAAAGCTAAAACCACCCCTAACCCCTCCTTCGGTAAAGAGGGGAACTTTTTTTCGATAAACAGTTTTATTTTGTTGTCGCAAGGTTTGCACCCTTAATTCAATGGTTATACCAATTCAAATTAAACTTGCTACAGTTGCTTTTTTGCAAGTCCCCCTTACAAAGGGGGATTTAGGGGGATTTATCTGTCTTTTTCTTTTTTGAATTTGGTATTATTTAATCGATAAAAAAAAGAAGTGAAGTACATAATTAATATTATTTACGACTACGATCGATTTATTTATAACAAAGTCTATAATTAATTGATAAATTGTTATCGTTAATTGTAAGTTAGTAATAATTTAAAAAAGGTTTACCTAACCATAAAAAAGAATAAAATAATTATCAATTATCAATTATCAATTATCAAAAATAATGAAATATATTCCCAAAGAGATTGAAGAAGAAGTTAACGTTACACCCGTGCATCCACTAGTAAATTTTGCTTATTTATTAGGTACAGTTGTGGGGGTAAGCATCTTTGGTTACTTAGCTTTGGGATTAGTTTCTGATCAAATTACTACTCGTATTAGTCTAGAATTAGAAGTTAAAATAGGTAAGCATTTGTTACCTTCAGACTTTGTCCAAAAAACGATAAAAAATGATCCACGTTTGCCATATCTAACTCAACTTGTCACTTCTTTATCTCAGGCTAACTCTCCAGAGTCACAAATACCTCTTACTGTACATTTATTAGAGATAGAGCAAATTAATGCTTTTGTTACTCCTGGTGGACATATTTTTGTGACGACGGGTTTACTAGATGCGGTGGAATCAGAAAACGAATTGGCTTTTGTTTTAGCCCACGAATTAGCTCATATTTCTGCTCGTGATGCCTTTAAAGTATATGGTCGATCGACTATATTTTTGGTATTTATTTCGACCATTTTGGGTGTAGGTGGTAATTCTCAGGGAGCGGATATTGTTTCGACAACTGGGAGTTTAACTCATTTGAATTATAGTCGTAAACAAGAACAAAACGCTGATTATCAAGCAATGTCAACTATAATTGCATATTACGGACATGGTGCTGATAGTTTGGGTTTTTTCACCAAAATTAATGCCGAAGGTTATGGTAAACATACACCAGAATATTTTTCGACTCATCCTTTGACTGAAAAAAGAATTGATAATTTGAAACAGATGGCGATTGATAACAATTGGCAATTGACGGGAAAACTTACCCCTTTACCCAAAGAGTTTAAAGATTAAAAATCGATCGATAAAACTTGTAGGGTGAGCATTGCTCACCATTTTGTATTTTAGGATAAATATAGCGATTACCAGTTTTATAGCGATCGAATCAGCGGCTTAAGACGTTTAACCACCCCTAACCCCTCGTTTACCCCTCTCTCTGCCTTCGGCATCTTAGGTAATCCCCTTTTCTAAGGGGGGACTAAGGGGGGATACTGAAGTTGATTTAGCTGTCTTAATTAGCTAATTTAGTTGTATAAATAGTATTTCGGTAATAATCAATCATGGCTAAAAAACCTCAGATACATTGTTATAGTGATTTGAAATCATTTCAAAGATTGATGTTACTGATTACGACAATGGTTAATTATCCGGGTATTGGTTGCCTTGAAAACACAGAAAATCAAAAAAACCAAATTCATCATAATGCCTTAGATTTGTTACGACAGCGAATAGTGGTGATAGCTAAATCAATATCAAGCCAACATAATAATTTTTTAACTGGTGAGAATGAATTAGTTGCTGATTTTCCTCTTCCTGCCACTGCTACATTAAGAAAAGATTTAGAAATACTCAAAGGTTTTGGTATTCTAGAACCGAGAATGTATCGTTGGGGTTATTATCTGGGTACAGGTGTGATGGATAAGCAACAATTAAAAATAGCTTTTGATGCACTAGAATCCATGGCAATATATCAAGGTGATACTTTTGCTAGGGAATGTTATACCATTTTGACTCAACGGATTCGTGGTTTGGAGTTTGAATCTCAGAGTGATTTTAGCTACCCTATTCGTCGTAATCTTAATCAAGCGATCGAATATACTGACCCTCTACAGATGATGAATAAGAGTCAGAATCGTCAGACTTTATTTCATTATATTCCTCAATTAGAAGAAGCGATCGCACTTGGTCAAACTATTCAAATATCAAGAAAATCTGATCTTTATAACCAACAACCAAAAAAGCCAAAAATTGGTTTAGAGCAAGTCATACCCCTACAATTAATTTACTATAATATTTCTTGGTATTTACTTTACGAAAATAGCCAAAACAACCAACTGATTATCGGTAGAATTAGTCGTTTTGCTAATTATTATCGAGTCATTTCTGCCGTTGGTAGAGACACAAAAGCTCAACAAGAAAGTCTTAAAAAAGCTAATAAATTATTAAGTAACGGTTGGGGATTAAATTTAGGTAACTTAGAAGCTCAAAAACAAGAGTTAGACAAAAAATTAAAGTTAGAAAAAATTAAAGTTAGATTTTATCCTCCTGTATGCGATTTTATTCTAGAAGGTGAATTAAGACATCCCAAACAAACAATCAAACAAATCAAAAATGAATATGGTAAGCTAATTTATCTTGATTATTCTATTAACTTGCCTTCACGATCGTTAAAAGAATTTCGTTTTTGGTTACAAAGATACGGCGGTAGTGTTGAGGTTATCTATCCTTTGTCTTTAAGAAATGAACATATACAAGAAATTAAAAACTCTTGTGGGCATTATGATATATCGATCGATTGATTGCTATATTCGCTGGTTTTTGCTTGAATACGATCGAAAATACTCAATACCCTCAATCTCAACTTTTAGTAGCGGTAAAGTAGTTAGTACAGCTAAGGTGAAAGCCAGTAGAGGCTCAGCATTGAACCCCCGTTGGGTTCATTCAATATCCAAACGTTTCAATTCAAGTAGTTTCCACCACGAAGGCAGAGCTACTAAAATGTACGGGGGAAAAGTAATTGTTTTGACGTTTCAATTCAAGTAGTTTCCACCACGAAGGCAGAGACTACCTCTTGTAGTTGGTTTCAATTCAAGTAGTTTCCACCACGAAGGCAGAGATGATTTAAGGAAGCGTGCGACCGAAGCAAATGAGTTTCAATTCAAGTAGTTTCCACCACGAAGGCAGAGTAAAAAGCTCTGAAGAATCAGGTAAACAAACTAGTTTCAATTCAAGTAGTTTCCACCACGAAGGCAGAGATTAACGAACTTTTTTCAAACGACTACAAAACAATGTTTCAATTCAAGTAGTTTCCACCACGAAGGCAGAGAATTATTTACGGCACGACTTCCGATAAGTTATTTAGGTTTCAATTCAAGTAGTTTCCACCACGAAGGCAGAGGTCTTATCGCAATATTACTGACACTAGCACTAGGTTTCAATTCAAGTAGTTTCCACCACGAAGGCAGAGAAAGATGTACGACACAAAGCAATCAGATTTGCCATGTTTCAATTCAAGTAGTTTCCACCACGAAGGCAGAGTAGGAGGGATTTATGCCTTTAATCCAGAGATTGTCACGTTTCAATTCAAGTAGTTTCCACCACGAAGGCAGAGCAAAATTCTAAAACAGGTCCTATACCTTACAGTGCGGTTTCAATTCAAGTAGTTTCCACCACGAAGGCAGAGACGGTCATCGTTAGTACAACGAACATGAATACAGACCAAATAGGTTTCAATTCAAGTAGTTTCCACCACGAAGGCAGAGGTTCAAGCTAATTGAGGAGGAATTCTCTCGCCAAAATAAGTTTCAATTCAAGTAGTTTCCACCACGAAGGCAGAGGATAAAGCTACCGCCGTCAACCCCAAAGCTATACCAGTTTCAATTCAAGTAGTTTCCACCACGAAGGCAGAGCATTTAATGAATGCACATTTAAAGAAAATACTTTTATGTTTCAATTCAAGTAGTTTCCACCACGAAGGCAGAGTTTTAGCTATAGGCATCCAACATTTAGAAATGCCTAAGGTTTCAATTCAAGTAGTTTCCACCACGAAGGCAGAGAGAAGTCTCTAGATTGTATGTAAAATACTTCTTTGGTTTCAATTCAAGTAGTTTCCACCACGAAGGCAGAGCATTGTCGGGATGCTCTTGACAACAATTGCATTCTCGTTTCAATTCAAGTAGTTTCCACCACGAAGGCAGAGAAATTGACCTCTAATTTAGGAGAGGATAAAATTCTTTTGTTTCAATTCAAGTAGTTTCCACCACGAAGGCAGAGTCAGAAAAGATTTTGAAATGGTAATTGGGAAGCTGTTTCAATTCAAGTAGTTTCCACCACGAAGGCAGAGTATGTGGGCAGTGAATTTCCTGTTCGGTCAACTCGGATTGTTTCAATTCAAGTAGTTTCCACCACGAAGGCAGAGACTATTAAAGAGTCTTTAGTAGAACAATTAACTGTTGTTTCAATTCAAGTAGTTTCCACCACGAAGGCAGAGGGAAATAAACCAATCTATAGCTATATCTTTAGAAGCCTTAGTTTCAATTCAAGTAGTTTCCACCACGAAGGCAGAGTTTAACAGCTCTTAGTTGGGCATTGTCCCCGACATGTTTCAATTCAAGTAGTTTCCACCACGAAGGCAGAGTAAGACATGATTTAGTAGAGCACCCACTAGCAGTCATGTTGTGTTTCAATTCAAGTAGTTTCCACCACGAAGGCAGAGCCAATATATATGGAAGAGACATTCTATAAGCGAACAGTTTCAATTCAAGTAGTTTCCACCACGAAGGCAGAGAGTTAAGTTGGTTTTATGTTAAGAGTTTAGTGGCTTAGCGTTTCAATTCAAGTAGTTTCCACCACGAAGGCAGAGTTAGTACAGATGCTACTGAAGTAACTAATCTAGCTGAAGTTTCAATTCAAGTAGTTTCCACCACGAAGGCAGAGAAAATCAGATATCTAAAGAATGGACTTATACCGTTGAGTTTCAATTCAAGTAGTTTCCACCACGAAGGCAGAGCAGGAGGAAGGACACCTACGAGTAAAACTGAGTGAAACAAAGTTTCAATTCAAGTAGTTTCCACCACGAAGGCAGAGGCGTTTAACTGCACTGGTATTATTGGGTATTTAAACGTGTTTCAATTCAAGTAGTTTCCACCACGAAGGCAGAGCACATTCAGTGAAGCAGACTGCTCCTTTTACAGGGAAAGGAAGTTTCAATTCAAGTAGTTTCCACCACGAAGGCAGAGATTCTCCCCTCGGCGATATGATTATACAATTATAGTTTAGTAGATCTATACTCAACGTTTCAATTCAAGTAGTTTCCACCACGAAGGCAGAGTTTAAGCACATAGACTGCTTTTTTTGTTTCAATTCAAGTAGTTTCCACCACGAAGGCAGAGCTGATGGATTGCTAGTTCGAGAAGTTTCAATTCAAGTAGTTTCCACCACGAAGGCAGAGTTTATTAGAAATTAGTTCGAACATATTATTGAAAGGTTTCAATTCAAGTAGTTTCCACCACGAAGGCAGAGATCTAGTCTAACAAGTAAAGACTTTTAGATTCAACTGTTTCAATTCAAGTAGTTTCCACCACGAAGGCAGAGGGTTCGATCGTCAAAGTTATATCTAGCAATAATTGCAGAAGCCATTTCCGAGCGATAGAAATATTGTAGAAGCAAAGATGAAAATAGGCAAGTAAAAATAGCTAAAAACCCCATTGATAGGGAGAGCGAGGGTTAAAACGATATTGGTAGGTTTAAGAGATTATTCAATGATAGTCATCACAATATATTCAAATAATAATCGAATCAGCAGGAGAAGTAACCTCAACAGCGACTCCCCAAACTTCTATTTGAGCAAAAGTATGAGTAGAAATAGGATAAAATCTGAGATTATCTTTTTCTGGATTGAATATTTTTCGCAGTCTGATTTGTAACACTCGATATTGTTTGGTTTTTAAATTACACTCAAAAACACTATATTGAACCCTCTCCCCATAACCTTCAAGAAGAGCGGCGATTTTTTTCCTCCTTTTATCATCAGGTATGTCGTAACAAATTAAATAAAACAAAATCAAAGTTACTTAAGCAAATAAGGTTGATAACCATTGATGGGATGATAAAAAAATTGTTTGATTTTTCTTACCTGTTGCATCAACAATTCCCAGCGAGGTAACTTTTCTTGCTTATCATTAGTTACTGTTTCTTCCATCCTAGTTAAAAAAGCACGAAGGTATTTTCTTCTACCTAAGTCACTGAGAAAACAACCACCATCACGAAAAACAAAATCTGTTTCGGCTTTGATGATTTTTTTATTAACTAAATATAAAACCAGAGAATCAACAATACTTGCCCTAAATTCTTCAATCAAATCAGAAGCTAAAACTGCATGACCTGTTGAATCTTGGTGTAAACAACCATAATACGGATCTAACCCTTGTATTTCAATCAAAGCAAATAAGTGATTCCATAATATTTGATAACCAAAACTAAGTAGGGCGTTAATTTCGTTAGTAGGAGGGCGACGAGAGCGATGATAAAATAAAAAATCAGTGTTACTAATACATTTTCCGAAAGCAGGAAAATAAATTGCCGCCCCTGCACCTTCGTAACCCATCAAACGATCGATTTGTTCGGCATTAGCAACTTGTTTTTTAAGATGATCTAAACTTTGAATTGCTTTATTTAATTCTAAATGTGACTTTTTTCTTTGTTGTCTTTGTAAAATTATTTTACAATTGTTTAATTTTCCCGTAACAATCTGACGGGCAACAATTAATTTATCAACTAAAGTAACTTGTTGTTGATAACGAGCTAACTGACGATAACCTCGATCGATTGCGATCGTACGTCCATAACAATAACCCATGCGAGAAAGATAAACAATGGGAATATTAAAAAACAAACAAGCCCGAATAGCTTGGGTAGTTAAATGAGATTGACCAAAAATTAAAATCTGTTCGAGTAATGGTAATTGGGCTTTATTTAAGATTTCACCTTGTTTTTTGATGACGATTAATTCTTTTTCTAGACATAAATAACACCCTTGTGTAGAAACGTATAAAGTTTGCATTATTGTTGTTTTATCTATCTATTCTGTCAATCTTGTTTTTGTCAGGATTCGGTAACAAATTATCAGGTATTGGATGATTAGATAAAGATTTATCTAAAGTTTTTAATCGGGCTGAGGTAATTAACCACTCAGTAATTTTGTCAAATAAAGTTGCTACTGCAAAACTAGATATTGTAATAGCTAGGGTATTAAAAATTACGGTAGCAAGTCCTAAAGGGGCGATTAGTAATAAGATTAAGGTGATTAAACCATTAAAAAAAGCAATCGAAATATTCTTGATTAATGTTCCTTGCGAAGAGATATTCATTTATAGTAATTCGGTGATGGAAGATAAATATGTTGTTATTATTGCTAATTATTATTGCGATATTCTTTAAAAAGATAATATTTATAAAGTTAATCAGAAGAGTAAAATAACTTAGATATAATCTATGCTTAAACCAACCAAAGAAAAAAAAGATAATATTTTCTTTTTCGTGACAGACAACGAAATAATTGGTTAAATTAAATTATTAGAAATTATCAATCAAAATAAATTGTGACAAAAGCTTACTGGCAAGCTAAAATTTGGGGATTGCTTCATCAACCATTACTTAAAAATTCATCTAGTAGTAATGGTCAAACATCTGAACTTTGGAAAATACTCGCTTGTATGACTGATTGGGTATCTCCTACTCAAAATACTCAAACTCAACCGCATAATTTTAATCAAGAATGGCTAACAAGAATTGGTTTATCTGAATCAATTGCTTCGGCAAGCGATCGTACTACTATAGATAAATTACCGAATGAATATAGTGAAGTCAAATATAATGACGCAGGAATAGCCGTCCATCATCTACTCTCAGGGAAGCCACAACAAGTTATTTGTGATAATTGGCATGATAAATTAATCGACAATACACAACCGCAATTTTTAGAAAATATCCAAAGAAATGCCTTAAATCAAATTAAAGATTGGCAAAATCCCCAAAAAGTTCATTGGTGGTTATGGCGGTGTTATCCCGAAATCATTGCGGGGCAAGAAGCTAATATTCATCTGTTACCCGCAGAAACTAAATTACCAGATGCTTCTATTTGGAGTCAGGTGACGATGACTTCCGCTATCGCAGGTGGATTAGCAGGTTATTATAATGATGAAAACCAATATCCCCAAACAGAAACTGAAGAATTTGAACAATCTCGCCCTTATCTAACTACCTTTAGTTTTAGCCCAGTACAAGAATTAATTAAAGCTAGTCGGAAGATGCGTGATTTTTGGGCGGGTTCGTGGTTATTGCATTATCTTAGTGCAAAAGTAGCCTGGGCGATCGCTTTTAAATATGGTGCTGATACCTTATTGTATCCTTGTCTGTATGAACAACCATTAATCGATCATTGGTTATTACAAAAATATCCTGATTTTGCTCAATGGATTAAAAAACCAGCCACCGAATCAATTTTAACCGCAGGATTTCCCAATGTTTTAGTTATGATATTACCCAATAATGGTAAAGATGAAAATACCATCAAAAACAATCCAGTCAAAGCGGCGATGGAATATGCTGATAATACCCTTAAAAAAGAATGGCAAAAATTAGGTGATGTAGTCTTAACTTTTATTCAAAACAGACATCAAGGTAAGCAATGGCAAGAGATTAATTTACCTGTATGGAATAGTTGGTTAAAAGCACAATGGCAAAGTTATTGGGTTTCTATCCCGATGGGTAATCCTGATATCGAACAATTAAGTGTATCTTTTCAACCTCAAAAATCAGCAACTGTCTCTAATCTAGAAGCAACAGAATATAATCAATGGATTCAACAACAAAACAATTACGCTAATCCTCAACCTGGATTATTTTTAAATTCAGAACAACAATTTTTAGAAGCAGTTTTTGTCTTTTGTCAACAACAAAATAGCAATCAAAAATCTAATCTTAATGTTGGTTCATGGTGGGCAAGTACATTTGATCAGTTACGTTATAGTTTAAATGCAGTAAAAAATGCTCGTAACTGGAAAATACCAACTTGTTTTGCACCTCAATCGACTATCTCAGGAATTGGTTCAGTAGCTCACCCCGTAATGGCTCAGAATCAAACAGAATGGGTTACAGAAGGAGAGACACGTCAATTTTGGACAGAAACTTTAGGTTTATTTGATGGCATTGAACAACTCAATCCTAGTGAAATACTCAAACGTGTTTTACACCAAATTTTGTTAGCTGAACTTTATCCTAATGATAACTTGGAAAATACTAAAGTACCAATTCTTTATCCAGATTTAAGTTCGGGTGTAGCAGGTTACTTAAGAAGTTTAGCTGAAAATGAAGACCAAGAAGCGATCGATTATTATCATCAAGCTTGTCAAAGTATAGTCAATCAATTTCCTTGGGCAAATCAGAATCAAGAATCACCCGCTAATTTACCTTGGGGTATTCCGTGGATAGCCAAACATCAACCAAAATGGTTAAATCCTCGTTTGTTAAATGCAGGTTGGTTAATTGACGAGTTTAATCCTTCTACTCCTGATAATTCAAGCCAACAAATATTAACAGCGAAAAAAAATGAATTAGTTAAACTACGGCTTGAAATAACCAAACATTATCAAGTTGGTAATAATCCCACTGATTGGTACATTTTAGCCGCAGGTGATGGTGATGGGATGGGGGAATGGTTACGAGGCAATAAACTCAAAGCCTATAACGACTATATTCCTGAACAGTTAAAAGCTAAAATTGCTCAAATGCCAGAAAACTTACGTCAATCCATGAGCGAATTTTTAACCGCCACTAAAAGAATGGGCCCCTCTACTCATAGTGCGTTAAGCCGTGCTTTACTTGATTTTTCTAATCGACTTGTACCCTATCTAACCCAAGAAAGATATGCAGGAAGACTAATTTATGGTGGTGGCGATGATGTTCTCGCTTATACCAATCTGTGGGAATGGGATAGTTGGTTGTGGGATTTACGCCAATGTTTTCAAGGTAAAAAAGATCCTCAAAACGAGTTTGTGAATAAAGGTGATTATTGGCAATGGGGTAATCACAAACCCTTACCAGAATCTCTTTCTGCTCGTCCTCTTTTTACTATGGGTGGTAATGCAAGTATTAGTTTTGGCATCACCATAGCTCATCATTCTGTACCAATGGCGATCGCACTTGAAAACTTATGGGAAGCCGAAGAGCAAGCCAAACAACACGAATATAACGATAATAACGAATTATATCAAAAAGATGCTTTACAAGTCAGAGTTATTTATGGTAGCGGTAATATCCTTAAAGCTACCGCTAAATTTGAGACTCTCGACACTTGGCGACAACTAATTAGCCTTGATTTAACTAGTAGTATTTTTGAAGTAACATCAGAATATTTAAAAAATTATCCTATTCCCACTAAACAAGCAATTTTACCTTGGATAAGAGCATTTAGTGAAAGAAGAACTAATTTGGAGAAAACAAAACTGAGTGAATTTCAAGTAAAACTAGCTGATTTTGTTGAGTCAATGTGGAACAAAAGTCCTTCAGAAAACTTTACTGAGGAAACTAGTAATTGGTTAAGATTAGCCGCTTTTGTTATTCGTAATCGAGAAATAAAAATAGTTAATAGTTAAAACCAACCTCCCCTAACCCCTCCTATCAATGAGGGGAATAAATACACTTAAAACCAACCTCCCCTAACCCCTCCTATCAATGAGGGGAATAAATACACTTAACGCCTAAATCCTAAATCCCGAATCTTAATAATAATGACAACTTATTGGTATAAATTAACACCTGTTGATGTTTTACTTTTTAGAGATAGTAAACCTTTTAGCCCAGGGGAAAGAGCATGGGCTACGAGTATTTTCCCTCCTAATGGTCATACTTTAGCTGGTGCAATTCGTAGTTTAATTCAAGCAAAAACAAACTTTAGTTTAACAGGGCCTTTTTTAAGTTATGATGAGCAATTATATTTTTCTACTCCTTTAAATTATGTCGGTAAAAAATATTTATCTCCACTTTCTTGGTTAGAAAAAAGCTATCCTTTACAACAAATGTTATGGAATAAATTACAACCTGAACCTTTGTTATTAAATCAGCTTAATAATCGAGATTTGAATAACAGCAAAAAGAAAAGTACAAGTCAAAACTATTTGAGCTTTTCAATTTTAAAAGATTTATTAACTAATGGATTTAATCAAAATTTAAATTTTGAAACTCAAACACCGATCGAAATAAAAACTCATCAATCAGAAATACGATCGCATAATAGTATCGATCGTGATACAGGGCAAGTCAAAGACGCTGATGGTTATTTTGTGGAAAGTACAATCAGACTGCAACAAGGATGGAGTATCGCCATTGGTTTAGATTTAAAATTACCAACACCGAATATTTTACATTTAGGCGGAGAAGGGCATCGAGTCATTATAGAAGAATGCCCTCCTTTAGCTCAACAATGGCAACAATTAAACACTTTAAGCAATAATAACTTTGAACAAAATAAAACTAATCAAAGCAAATCTCTGGCTTATTTAGCCACTACAGGTGTTTTTGAACGCAAACAGTCTGATGGTAAATCCTACTGTCAAGCATGGCCATGGGAATGGAATTTAGCTCATCGAATTAATAGTAATCAAACTATTGGTAGTTTAGTTAGTGTGGCAACTGCTAAACCTGTAGCGATTAGTGGCAGGATACAAGATAAAAATCAACAGACTAGTATTCCTGCACCCCAAGTATTTGGAGCAACTGCCGGTACTGTGTATTATCTTAACAAACCAGAATATCTCTATGCAGACAATCGGGATAGTCCACAAAACAGTGGAGGATTACAAGCCGCTCAAAAATGGCGAAAACTAGGTTATTCACAATTACTTTGGATTAAATATCAAGAGGTTTAAAACTATGTCAGATTTTCGTGTTGGTTATTTATACAGTCTTTCTCCTGTACATTGCGGTGGAGAAGGTGATTTGGGTAATATTTTAGAAATTGCGAGAGAAGCCCATACCAATTTTCCTTATATCCCTGGTTCTACTTTAAGAGGTAATCTTAGAAATGAACTAGAATCGATCGATTTTGATCTAGCTGAGCGATTATTTGGGCGAAAACTCGACGGTGATGGACAAATGGGAGTACATCAAGTTTGGTTTGGAGATGGTCGTTTATTATGGGTACCGATGCCGACAATGTCTCGTAATAATAGCGATGTTTTTACTTGGGTTAGTTGTCATAGTTTAATCCGAGATCATGCTTTGATTGCAGGTTTACCTGCTGTTGCTTTGCCTAACTGTGCCGTGGGGACAACTGGTGATACTTATACGGTAGCCGATGCCAAAATTAATGTCACTCCTATCTCTAGTTTGTCAGCACAGCAAAAAGCAGTTATTTCCTTAGCAAGTAATTGGTGTCCTTCTTTAGGTGATTCAGTTAAAAGTGCTTGGGAGCAAAGTCATTTGGTTTTACCCGATGCTGATTTTCAAATTTTGATGGAGCATTCCTTGTGGACACAAATCAGAAACAAAATTCAAGACATAGGAGAGGAAGCAGGAAGTGCGGAGGTTTTTTGGACGGATGTCTGCATACCTAGAGACACTATTTTTTATTATCCGTGGGGGTATAGTCTCAATCAAAGTAATCCTATCACTGAGGATGACCATAATCAATTGATCGAAGTAGTAGAAGGATTGATTCAAGTTGGTGGGCAAGCCAGTGTTGGGCGAGGTTGGGTACAAAGTTGGGTTGCGGATAACAAGTCTCCTTTAGCTAGTTCATCCGTTTCACAAGCAACAGCTCAATCTACTTGATCAACAACTCGTTCAAGAGATTATAGTTTGAATCATGGTGGTGGGGTGTGCATCGCCCTACTAAAAATTTAAAAGTATTCATTAGCTCAAATAAAGACAAGATAATGGCTAAAAACAATAGACATCCACAAAAACAAAAACAAAAACAAAAACAAAACAATTCAAGTTCATCAAATCAAAAAAACCAACCAAAAGCACCAAATAAGTCATCCACCAACGCAACCGTATCACCTCCATCATCAATTAAAACCAACATGGTGCAACCTGAACAAATGAGTTTAACTGCTTACGAACATATTCAAAATTATTTAGGCGATAATCCTCTGATGGAAGAAAAAGAATTAACTGCTATTTTAAGATTATCCACGCATTTAAGGGTATTTGGTTTACTTTCTGCGGTGGGTTATATCAATCAAACTAATGATCAAGGAGGAGATGTCCGACAAAGAACAATACCTGTATGGCGATCGCTTTTAGGACAACTAATCGATAACAACAAAGACATCAAAGCTGATGAGTTAATGAAAAAAGTTCAACAAATGGCACAAAACAATTCCACCGAATATATGAGAATGTGGCGAAAAGCCTTAGCAATATCTTCTTACTGGAACTTTTGGGGTAGAGCGTACAAACAATCAGATTAATAATTTAGATTAACTAAAACTATTTCGATTATTCTCCTAACGACAAACCACCATGCCCAGACCAAATACAGCCATCAAACTGATTGAACTTTTAGCTCAACAACAAAAAGAACGTAATCAAGACAACTTATTTAAGCAAGGCGAATTTACCCTTCAATGGAGGGCAAAAGTAGGCTCATATCCTCATCCAGATATAGAAACGATGATCCCAGCCTCAGAGCCAGACGGGGCATGGAAGCCAAAAAAGACAGAAACGAAACAAAGTGTACAGCAAGCATGGAAGAGAACAAATACACAAAAAGAAAATTCCTCATGCCCAGAGAAAATATCTCGCCCTGAAGCCAAAAGAAATGTGGGCGAAAATAATGACTGGTTTAAAACTTTACCTCTCAATGGTTATATCCCTGCTTCTAGTATCCGTGGCTTAGTCAGGACATGGGCAAACAAACGTCCTGAGATTAAAACCCAAATGGAAAAGTTATTAGGTAAGCAAGAAAATGACAAAATCAGTGCGGGGAAAATTCAATTTTTGGATGCTTATCCTACCACTCACCAAAAAGTAACCTTAGATATCGTCAATCCTCAACAAGGATTTCAGGTTTATCATGATGGACAAAGTACTCCTTTATCTTCATATACATTAGGAAATGGACAAGATAAAATTCCCTTCAAAGTCGCTATTAAAGGTATGGCAGGTAAAGTAACTAGTGAGGAATTAGATACAGTTTGGTCATGGTTACAACAAGCACTTGCTTTATACGGTGTTGGTAGTCGTACAGCTTCAGGTTATGGAGCAATTGAGGTCGATCGTCGAATTACTATTACTCAAGAGCCTAATAACGCATTAGAAGTTTTTGATTTCACTCTTTATAGTCAAGGTTGTGGCGGTGTAACTACCAATAATATAGTCTTACGCCCTGCTCATTGGCGAGGCTGGTTACGATCGTGGGTACTACGGTTTTTGTTAGGAGTAATGACTCAAGAAAATGCCGAAAAAACCCTAGGGGAATTAATGGGTAGTATCGATGCAGGTGACAAAAATCAAGCCCAAAAAGGTTGTGTCAGGATTGAAATGACTCAAGGTGATACATGGGGTGAAGAATCTGAGCATGCTCCTTCTTTTTATCAATGGCAAGGACAATTAAAAATTACTGCCCCCAAACAACCCCATGATATTCTTAACAAAATTATTTTACCAATTATCAAATTTGCGGTAACTGTCGGTGGTGTCGGTAGAGGATGGCGACGACCTTTACATATCTTTATGATGGAAACTCGTTCTAGTAGTCGAGAAGCATCAAGAGGATGTCATCTAATCTTAGAACCAAAGGATAGAGACAGGCAAGGCAAAATAAATTTAAGACAATTTAGTTTGTCGGCTAACAAAGCCGAAATCTGGCAAACAACCTACAACAATTGGTTAAATGCAGTTAGAACAATTTGGTCAGATAGAGTCAATATTCAAGCCAATAATCGTTTAAATGCAGAAGTGTTTTCCCCTCAAACTTGTAGTATTTATGCTGTACCCTATCCAGATGTTGAACCGATCGATATGGAAGATAACACATGGGGTGATTTTGATAACGTAGTTGATACCCGTGGAGA
Source organism: uncultured cyanobacterium (assembly GCA_963710605.1). GTDB lineage: Bacteria > Cyanobacteriota > Cyanobacteriia > Cyanobacteriales > Cyanobacteriaceae > JAALKG01. The sequence continues at coordinate 294,559 of CAVQBA010000001.1, read as the reverse complement.
AGGGATGAATTTGATTTATAAACCTGCTTATAAGCGAAAACAAGACGTTGGTGGACTTGCAGGAAGTGGGGAAGCTCATTGCTCGTGGGTAAGTATCAAAAGAGTTAATACTCCTCATCCCACCATCAACGATTCTGAATGTCAAGAAATAGTCTGTGTTTTTATGGGGGGCGTTGCGGTCAATCATCCTAATCACATGAGAGCAAGATTTGTGCAAGATTTAGCCAGAATAAGGGGTAAAAGACATTTATTTGGAGTGGAAGCGATAAACAATCCAAACAATTGAGAATTAACAATTATTAACTCTAAAGTTGGGTTTCATTTTTCAATCCAACCTACTACTACTACTATTAACTAACTATGCCTAGTATTATTTTATCCTTTGTCGGAAATCAAGATCCTGTTTCTCATAATACCAATGAAGAAGGTTCGATCGTTACTTTAATTAGACATTTATTAAGTCAGAAAAAAAGGATCAAAAAAATAATTTTACTCCACACTATAGATACTGAAAAAGGAGCAAAAGAGACTAAAGAATGGTTAATAGAATTATTAGAAAACTCGCCTTTTACTTCAGAGCAATTTTTTTTACTTCCTGTTGATAATAGATTATCAGAAGATCCGATCAATTTATCTTTAGTAATAGAAGAAATCAAAAAGATTAATACAAATCTTCCTACTATTCAAAATAATAACGATATTTTAGAGTTTAATAGTTCTTCAGGAACACCAGCTATGAAAAGTGCATTTGCCGTTTTACAAGCGGCGGGTTATTTTCCTAAAAGTAATATTTGGCAAGTCAGGAATCCTAAGGCGATGAAGGAAGGGCAAAATCGGGTTTTTCAAGCTAATGTTGATACCCTTAAACGAGAATTTGATCTTAATATAATTCAAACTCAGATCAATAATTATAACTACAATGGTGCGATCGAAACCTTACGACTTAGTTCTTTAACTGACAATCAAATTAGTTCTTTATTAGAGTATGGAAGTTCACGTTTAGCTTCCAATTTTGAAGATGCTCAAGCTCAAATTGAAAATTCGCAATCATTTGAGAAAGATTAACACAAGAAATTAATCAATTAGCAAAAAAAAATCAAACATCTATTTTAGTTGAACTTTATTATCATATTTTAGTAAGACTAAAAACTAAAGAATATTCACAATTTATTATTTTAATTTTTGGTTTTCAAGAGTTTGTTTTAAAATATTTAGTCAGAAAATTTGTTGCTCCTAATTTACTTACCCAATCTTGGAATAATCGACTAAAAACACAAGTCATCGATATTTGTCAAGGTTATGATGATGGTAAATTAAGACAAACAGTAAAACAGCAAAATCTCAATCTAGATTATTTTACTCGCCCTGTAATGTTAGTAATAATTAGGTATAATTCTTTTTCTTGTCCACAATCTGTACTTAAAGATTTAGAAAGTTTGGACGAATATTGTCAGTTAAGAAATGGATTAGTTCATCAATTTGAAGGTGTATCAAAATCAGATTTAACTGAAGAAGATGCTAATAATTTAGTTAAAAATATTCAAAATATTATTGAGTATTTATTTAATGAAAATCAAGAAGTTTTTAGGAAAGAAAATAGTTTTGCTGTTTTAAATAGAGAGATAATTGATCGATTCACCTCAATCCCACCAGAATGTTAATTGATTCTTTGATTCCAAAAAAACCAGTAATTCCCCCGGCAACTCAAGAATTAATTACTCTTTTATCAGGAGGAAAATTAAGTGAAAAAGTTTATTGTTTGACGAAAATAGATCAAGTAGCTGAATTTATTTTAAGTAATATCGATCGTATTCAACCAACAACAACAATTCCTAATTCTGCTCAAGAAAAAACGATCGATTCGTGGCAAATCCAAGATGCGATCGCACTTATGACTAGACCATATTTAGAAAAAGAAGGTAAGCTAAATCTTAGTCCGATCGAAGACACGATATATAGTCATTTAAAATAACAATGAGACAATTTTGACTCTAAAAAATCTTAGTTTAATTTATTAAACGGACTCTGTTAAGCCTTGTCAATTCATTGCAAGGCTGCTATAAATACTAGTGTCTCACCTCTTTATTGAAATAACTATATATTTACGATACAGAAGGTGTTTGTTTGTCTTTTGTCAAACCAAAGCAGATCGTAACAACTATTTATTGGGCTTGAATATCTATTTATGTTACTTGTTTGGCAGATTAAGATTAGTCGGGCGGTTGAGAATTATCCCGCCAATAATCACCGATAATATCCCCGCTCCAATAAAGCTTAAATCCCATGCAAGCTGATGCTCTCCTGGTTTGACATGATGAATTTGAAGAATATGATGACTCAATATACCTTCGGTGATGTTAAACATTCCTGCACCAATACAAAAAGCACCAATCAAAACAGCAGTAGAAAGATTTACGTCATTTCTTTTAATAGCTAACCACAATACTATCAAGCCAGACAAAGTAAATAGCCAGTCCACTAAATGGAATAAACCATCACCTAAAGTATTTAATTCTAAGCCTAAAACAGTGTTACTAGTTTCAACGTTAGTAAACATATGATGCCATTGCAGTAGTTGATGAAAAACAATTCCATCAAAAAAGCCAGCTTGTCCTAAGCCGAGTAATATACCTGCAATTATTAAAGGTTGACGATTCAAACTATTAAGATCTGTTTTCATATTTATCTAGATCGCACTTGGACGATCGAACGGAAAATAATATTGAGCAAACTTCGCACAGAAGGCTTCGTCAAACGAGTCGAGCGTTTCAATTTAAGTGATTTCCACCATAGAGGTAGAGCTACCGATCGATCGTCAAAGCTAGATAGAGAAATAATTCCTTCACGCATTTGCGACCGATAGAAATATTATAGAGAAAAACGTTACCATCAGCAAGCAAAAAATGCTTAAAAGTATAGAGAGAGAGATTTAGAGGGATATAACGAGATAGTTAGATTTGAGTCATTAAAAAAAAATAGCGATCGAATTTGTTAGATAATAGTAGCTATTTTTTTTCTTCTTTTATAGCCATAACCGTATTCGATACTTTTTTATCTGCTTTTTGCCTTTGATTATGATTTAATAATTTACATTAAGACGATTTAGTTTATCAATCCCATCAGAATGTTAATTGATTCTTTGATTCAAAAAAAACCAGTAATTCCCCCTGCAACTCAAGAATTAATTACTCTTTTATCAGGAGGGAAATTAAGTGAAAAAGTTTATTGTTTGACGAAAATAGATCAAGTTACTGAATTTATTTTGAGTAATATCGATCGTATTCAACCAACTACAAAAATTACTAATTCTGCTCAAGAAAAAACGATCGATTCATGGCAAATCCAAGATGCGATCGCACTTATCACTAAACCATATTTAGAAAAAGAAGGCAAAGTCAATCTTACTCTTATTCAAGACAGTCTTTATATTTATGACAATGAAGGTGTTTGTCTGTCTTTTGTTAAACCAAAGCAAATAGCTCAACAACTTATTTTACCCTCACTAAAAAGCCCCTTAATTGCGATCGATGCGGTTCATGCAGGTACAAGTATTCCTGATGTAGTTAAAGAGCTTATTAACCCCAAAATAGTCACAGACAAACCGATTTATCAAGCACATCCTTATACAGCAATAAGACAATCGGATGTGGGAGTAAAAGAATTAATCGCTTATTTATGGCGAACAAAGACACCAAAATATACGCCTGTGATGGGTACAGCATTTTTATGGAATCTAATTATCTGTAATGGTAATCGCCCTCTGCCGACAACCGAAGAAACAACGATCGAATATTTACAAAACAAACAAGTAGATTGTTGGTTAAATACTCAAACTTATCGAGGCGACTTCATTTATCAAAATAATCAATTACCGCCTTGGGAAATTAGAAATAAAATTTTAGAAAATCATTGTTTTAGTCTTAAAGTTACAGGTGCGGTTAGAGGTGCTTTGTCTCGGTTAAGTGCAACTCAACCGATTATAATCGAACCTCATAGCTATGCAGGTTTTGGGCATGGATTTTTAAATAAATACCTAACTCAAGCTGATGATAATCAAAACTGGCTAGAAATAGCTCAACAAGAAAATAGTTTACGCCCTTTAGTCTCAGTATTGGATGTACGAAATACAGATGATGAGGATGGATATTGGACAACTACACCTGAGGAGGCAGATATATTTTATCAGGCTTTTTTAGCTGTATTGAAACAAAACAAGGATAAGTTACCACCAATAGAAAATATTCCCGAATTTGAAAATGATGTTTATGGTTATGGTGGCGGAATTTTAACTAGACTAACTCAAGTGGTGCAATTTGCTTCTATTTATGCGGATGTTGATCAAATGATTATGACAGATTTTTATCAACGTAATATTTTTACCGTCGAAATCGATCGACTTTTAGTTCAATTATCAGAGTTTGAGGATGTTTCTACTATAACTGAAGATATTTACCACGATCGATGTGAAATTGTAGGAAGTGCCTTAACAGAAGGTATCGAGGCAATATTACCATTAATGTCGGCAAGATTAAACAAATAAACAAAAAATCAGTAGATACAAGGCATACCTTGTCTCTAATTTGAATATTTTTTAGTAGAGTAATACGGGTGCGACAGGATTCGAACCTGTGACCGACTGCTTAGAAGGCAGTTGCTCTATCCATCTGAGCTACGCACCCATTTTTTGACATTCATAACTAGTCTAACGATTTTTGACTAATTTTGCAAGATATTTAGTTAGAAAAGATAAAAATCAAGAAATGGTTTGAATTACAGGAAAATCAAGATTATTCTCTAATTGTCGATCGAGTAATTGCTGATAAAATTGAGTAACAGTTTCAGGTTCAATTTTTTGTAAAGCAATCAGTAAATCATTACTTTGATCGGTCAATTGAGTTACATCAACCTCTAGATAATCAGGCTCATAAGAGATTAATTTACGCATCCCTTCTCCTAAAAGAATTACTGCCCCACGCCAATTACCATTACCAAAATGATAACAACCCACCGCAACTTGTAAGATACCTTGATAAAAAGTTTTGTCAGGCTCGATCGATTCAAGCCAAATTTCTTCTAAAGTATCATGGCACGCATAAAATTCCCTTTGATTAAATTGTTTAATGGCTAAATCTAAATTAGTTTGGCTCAAAATTTTTCAACTCTATTTTTTCACAGGTTTAGGGCGAGTAAAACTAGAAGCAGAAGGAAAGTGTTGAATCGGTTCATCTTTCAAAGCTTTATACATAAACTGTTTCCAAATTGGGGCGGCAAATCCACCACCTGTGACACCTCTACCTAAAGTACGACGAAAATCATCGTTACCAATCCAAACAGCAACCGAAAGTTGTGGTACATAACCCACAAACCAAACATCTTTTTCATTGGAGGTAGTACCTGTTTTACCTGCGGCAGGACGACCAATACTAGCATTAGGAGCAGTACCACCAGGAGCGAGTACTCTTCTTAAACTGCTATTTAAAGATGCGGTTGCCCATTCATTTAAGACTAGTTTGGGTTTAGGAGTATTATCTAAAATCACATTCCCCATACTATCAGTTGCTTGAACAATCATTGTTGTCGGTGATTGCCAACCATTACTAGCAAAAGTAGCATAAGCGGTTGCCATTTCCATCGGGGTGACACCGATAGGTCCTAATGGTAAGGAAACAACGGGGCTTAAAGGGCTTTTAATTCCTAAAACACTCGTGGTTTCAATTACTTTATCTAAACCGACTCTTTGCCCTAATACAACCGCAGGAATATTTAAAGAAGTACTCAAAGCTTGAACAATAGAAACATTTCCACCACCAAAGCTACCGCCGTAGTTTTCAGGGCGATAATAACCATTGCCTTCTCTATATCCTCTAGAGACGTTAGGAATTGAACTATAAGGGGTGTATTTACCACTGGCAAAAGCGGTGTAATAAACAAAAGGTTTAAAAGCTGAACCGGGTTGACGACGTGATTGCATTACACGGTTGAATTGACTTTTTTCGTAGTTAATTCCCCCGACAATTGTTTTAACAAAATGTGTTCGAGGATCGATCGCTACTAAGGCGACTTGATCGGCTCTTACCCCACGACGACGTAAGCGGTAATGGGCATTTCTGACCATTTCTTCGGCATCTTTTTGCATTTGATAATCGATCGTTGTTTGGACGTTGATTCCGCCTTTTAGGACTGTTTCTGAACCAAAACGTTTAATCAATTCAACTTTAACTGAATCTGTAACGTAAGGAAGTTGACTTTTTTTCCAAGCAGTGGGTTTACCAACTAATAATTTAGCATTTTTTGCTTCTTCGGCTTCTTCGGGTGTAATCCAACCAATTGTTGCCATTCTGTCTAAAACTAAAGCTTGTCTTCTTTTAGCGATCGAATAGTCAGTAAAGGGGCTAAAAGCTTCTGGTGCTTGAATAATACCCGCCATCATTGCCGCTTCTGGTAGGGTTAAGTCTTTCGCTGATTTGTAGAAATAACTTTGGGCGGCAGTTTCTGCACCGTAGTTGTTATGTCCCCAATAAATATTGTTTAGATAAGATTCTAAAATTTGATTTTTAGAAAATACTTGCTCTACCCGCATCGCTAAAACGGCTTCTGACAATTTACGGCTAAATGTTCGTTGATGAGAAAGAAAGATATTTTTAACCAATTGCATCGTAATTGTTGATGCACCTTCTACTACTTCACCACTTTGATAATTTACTACTACTGCCCTAGCAATACTGGTGGGGTTGATACCATTGTGAGTATAAAAATTACTATCTTCGATCGCTAAAACTGCTCTTTTAAGTTGAGGCGAAATTTCATTTAAAGGTACAACTGTACGATTTTCTTCCGAGTGATATGTTGTGAGTAATCTACCTTTAATATCATAAACACGACTAGTTTGTGAAGGAAGATAACTTTTCATTACCCTAACATCGGGTAAATTGCGGAAACTGATGGCTAAACCAACTAATCCGCCAGCGACGGCTGAAGTGCTTAATAATGTTAAACCTAAGAAAGTACCTGTTGCAACTTTAGCTACCCCTGCTAAAAAATTAGGTTTGCGGGGAACTTGCTGATTGGTTTTGCTTTTAATAGTTGTAGATGACACAGTATTTAAATTTAATCAATTAATATATTGCTAGACAAAGATAGAGTGGAGTTAAAATAAATTTTTAGATAAAGGTTTAGCTACTTATTCCAAAATAACTGTGCTTAATCCTAACATAAACCTTCTATAATTAAATCAAGATTTGGATAAATTAACTCGAAATCGGTATTGACTAAACACAATCAGGATTTGACTCAGTTTTTTAAGGTTAAAAAATATTATAACTGTTGATGATAAATGTTGGTGAACAACAATTGAATTACAGTCGAAAATACCATCATTTTTAGCTAAATATATTTACTAATTTTAATGGTTATATTCTTGAATTTATTTTTAAAATCGATCGAGTACTGAACTTAAAATCACGATCGGGGTTTAGTTAACCTAGTTTTTTAGTTATCATTTATCACAATTGATTAATTAATCGGAGTCCAATCAACATCATATGTTTGTTCTTAATGGTTACGAATATTTTTTAGGTTTTTTACTTTTAAGTGCTTCTGTGCCAATTTTAGCATTGACAGCTTCTAAACTTTTACGTCCAGAAGGTGGTGGTGCCGAAAGACGTACTACTTACGAGTCAGGTATGGAGCCAATTGGTGGTGCTTGGATTCAATTTAATATTCGTTATTATATGTTTGCTTTAGTTTTTGTTGTCTTTGATGTAGAGACAGTATTTCTTTATCCTTGGGCAGTAGCTTTTAGTAGTTTGGGTTTGTTTGCTTTTATTGAAGCATTAATTTTTATCGCTATTTTAGTCATCGCTCTTGTCTATGCTTGGCGTAAAGGTGCTTTAGAATGGTCATAATCTAATTAATAATTAATAATTAATAATTAATAATAATTTTCCAACTAATTGAATAACTCAGGTTTTTAGATTCAACAGAAGGAAACTTTGTCTTCTCGCTGTTAAACTTTGATGGTTAATTCAATTTTCCTTAACTTGTGAGAAGCATTATTCTAGAATAGAAGTAACGGCATATAACAAAAATATTATGAATGTTCCTAATCAAGATTTAGCAACTTTAGAAAATCAAACCAGAGAAAGAATTTTGAATCCTGCGGCACGCTCTCAGGTAACTCAAGATTTATCCGAAAACATCATTCTCACTACTGTTGATGATTTACATAACTGGGCGAGACTTTCTAGTCTTTGGCCCTTACTTTATGGTACAGCTTGTTGTTTCATCGAATTTGCGGCTTTAATCGGCTCTCGTTTCGATTTCGATCGTTTTGGCTTAGTACCTCGTTCTAGCCCACGTCAAGCTGATTTAATCATCGTAGCGGGAACAGTCACAATGAAGATGGCTCCTGCTTTAGTTCGTTTGTACGAAGAGATGCCAGAACCTAAATATGTGATCGCCATGGGTGCTTGTACCATTACAGGCGGAATGTTTAGTGCTGACTCAACTACCGCTGTACGTGGAGTGGATAAATTAATCCCTGTGGATTTATATATTCCTGGTTGCCCTCCTCGCCCTGAAGCTATTTTTGATGCGATCGTTAAATTGAGAAAAAAAGTAGCTAACGAAACAATACAAGAAAGAGGTAATATTCAAGTTCAAACTCACAGATATTATTCCACAACTCACAGTATGAAATCTGTCGCACCTATTTTGACAGGTAAATATATTCGTGCAGAAGGTAGAAATAATCCTCCTGCTGAGTTGACTGGCGGTATAGGAGAGCCTATTAATGAGGCACTAGAAGCAACTAAAACAAAAGAAGAGGCTTAAATAATTAGTTATGGCAGAAGAAAATCAAAACAACAACGAAAATGAAAACCAAGAAGGTGGCGAAATTGTCGAAATTGGTGCTACTTCTCAATGGTTAACCGAAAATGGTTTTGACAACGAAGCCTTAGAATCAGATCACATAGGTGTAGAGTTGATTAAAGTTGAAGCAGAATTTTTGATTCCTGTGGCAACGGCTTTAAATGCTTATGGTTTTAATTATCTTCAATGTCAAGGTGTTTATGATTTAGGTGCTGGTAAACAGTTAGTTAGCTTTTATCATTTAACTAAAGTTAGTGATGATGTTACTGAATCTGAAGAAGTAAGAATTAAAGTCTATTTAGATCGTGCAGAGCCTAAAGTTCCTTCACTGTACTGGATTTGGAAAGCCGCTGATTGGCAAGAAAGAGAAAGTTATGATATGTATGGCGTTATCTATGAAGGACACCCTAATTTGAAGCGTATTTTGATGCCTGAAGATTGGATTGGTTGGCCATTACGTAAAGATTATGTTTCTCCTGATTTTTATGAATTACAAGATGCTTATTAAGTAATTAATAATTAATAATTAATAATGGATGATTGATAATCGATCGTCCATTTTTTGTTAGATATAAGCACCCTTGTTATAGTAAAAAACCAGAGGAGAAGGTTATAGTTATTTTAAATAAAAATGAGACAACTTCTTGGTGCTGTTCACATTTTGACAATTATTGAGACTATCTCAATTCTTTTTTTAAACGACGATAGGACATAATTTGAGTTCAATTTATTGAACGATTTTATCTAAGCCTTGAACTTAAGTTCAAGGCTAACCATATACGTTAATATCACGTTAACTTTGAAGCTGTTAGTTAAAAAGATGATTATAGTAATTCTTACTTAAAGCTTAGAGCTAAAAAAAATATATTTGAGATTGCTTCAAATCATTGATAATTGATAATAGCATTATTCATTATTCATTATTCATTATCTGTCATGGCTTGGTTTGTCAAAATTGAAAAAGGAATTGTCAATAAAGAAATTTTCGATCGATATGTCTCGGCACATATTGATTACGTCAAAGAATTAGCCCAAAAAGGATATCAAGCAAAAAGTGGATATTGGGCAGAATACGGTGGCGGAATGCTAATTTTTCAAGCTGATTCACTCTCAGAAGCTAAATCGATCGTTTCTCAAGATCCTTTAGTTTATAATCAATGTGTTGAGTATGAGTTACATCAATGGAATTTAGTTGTGGGTGAGTAAAGAGTAATTATTTTATTAACCGCAAATTATTAGCTAATAAGATTACTTTTTTTGTTGAAAAAATCAAAAATAACTCTAATTTCTCAATTTGTTATTTAAATGTAAAAATAATTGCCAATTCGTCATTTTTGTATGAGCAAAATATTTTCTCTTCACCGATTTTCTCGAACGGTTTTTTCTCCTTCACTATTTAATCGCATCTCGACTTACTTCTGGTATTTTTTCGTACTCTTGATTGCCTTAGTCGTTGCAGTACCTATTTTTACGGTGATGAGTAGTATTTTTGCTGATAATCAAGAAATTTGGCAACATCTAAGAGAAACAGTATTAACTGATTATATTTTTAACTCCTTATGGTTAATGTTAGGAGTTGGTGTCGGTGTTTTAATTATTGGTGTTGGTTGTGCATGGATAATTACCATGTGTGATTTTTGGTTGGCGAACTTTTGGGAATGGCTATTATTGATGCCTTTAGCCGCACCTGCTTATATTTTGGCTTATAGTTATAATAATTTGCTTGACTATTTTGGTCCTATTCAAACTACGTTAAGGGCTATTTTCGGTTGGCAAACGATCGATGATTATTGGTTTCCTGTGATTCATAACCTTACAGGAGCGATCGTCATGTTAGTCTTAGTACTTTATCCTTATGTTTATTTACTGGCTAGAGTTGCCTTTTTAGAACAATCTGTTTCTACCTTAGAAGCAAGTCGCTCTCTTGGTTACAATCCTTGGCAAAGTTTTTTGAAAGTAGCTTTACCCTTAGCACGCCCTTCGATTGTTGCGGGTTTAGCCTTAGCTTTAATGGAAACTCTCAATGATTTTGGTACAGTCCAATATTTTGGAGTTAATACCTTCACCACTGGAATATATCGAACTTGGTTTGGGATGGGTGAAAGAATTGCCGCCGCTCAACTAGCTTCTTTTTTAATGGTATTCGTGGTAATTTTGTTGGTGATGGAAAAGTTATCTCGCCAATACGCTAAATATTATCAAAGTGGTAACGCTCGTCAAAATTTAGAGCGTTATAAATTAAATTGGTGGCAAAATACGATCGCTACAATTAGTTGTTTTTTACCTGTTTTTTTAGGTTTTGTTGTACCTGTTATTTATTTAATCGATTTAACTATCAAAAATTATCAAATAACCTTAAATGAAAACTTTTTAATCTTAGCTAAAAATAGTTTGATCTTAGCTTTTGTTAGTGCTTTTGTTGCTATTTTTATTGCTTTAATTATGGCTTATGCTTACAGAATTTTACCCGCTACTATAATTAAAATATCTGTTCGTGTAGCCTCTATTGGTTATGCAATACCGGGAGCGGTAATTGCTGTGGGGATTTTGATTCCTTTAGGTAGATTTGATAACTGGTTAGATAAATTTATGAATAATAATTTTCAAATCTCAACAGGATTATTATTTAGTGGTACGATTATTGGATTAATCTATGCTTATTTGGTCAGATTTTTAACAGTTTCATTTAATACGATCGAATCTAGTTTAAATAAAATAAAACCAAATTTAGACGATGCTTCTCGTAGTTTAGGAAATGGAACATTAGCCACCTTATTTAAAGTACATTTACCATTAATGTCGAGTGGCATTTTTACCGCAGTCATGTTAGTTTTTGTGGATGTGATGAAAGAATTACCCGCAACACTGGTTATGCGTCCATTTAACTTTGATACCCTAGCCGTTAGAGTATATCAATACGCCTCCGATGAAAGATTAACCGAAGCCTCCGCACCCGCTTTAGCCATTATTATTGTTGGTATTCTCCCCGTCATACTCTTAAGTTATCGTATCGCCAAATCCCGTAACACAATTAGGGAATAGGGAATAGGGAATAGGGAATAAAAATAATTGAGAATTGCTCAGTAAGAGAATACTTCGACTAACGCTCAGTATAAATTGAGAATTAAAAAGCTTAGAGCTGTAAATATCAATTATTAATGATTGACAAATATATACCTCAAGACATATATCAATAATTAACAGTAATTAGTATATTTAAAAAAGTAACAGATTAGAATTGAATCAAATATAGCAGAGAACGAGTTGGTTAGGACATGGTATAAAAACGCTCATTTTTTTTACCATATGAGCATTTTACCTTTGCCCTTTGCCCTTTTCCCCTTGCCCTTCGTTATAGACGATAAATTAGCTAAATCTGCCCAAAAAAATAAAAAATGAATAATTTAGACAGAATTACGATAAATCCAGACGTAATGGGGGGTAAACCCTGTATAAGAGGAATGCGAGTGACAATCAGCACAATTTTAGGTTTAATGGCTTCTCGACATTCGTTCAAAAAAATACTAAATGCTTATCCTTATCTAGAAATAGAAGATATTTACCAAGCATTGACTTATGCCTCACTATACACAGACAAATAATAAATACCCTGCATAAAAAAATTATGAAAATTATCGTTGATATGAATTTACCACCTCAATGGGTGCATATATTCCAAAAAGCAGGTTACGAAGCCTTACATTGGTCAACTGTGGGTAATCCTTCTGCTGATGACTTTACAATCATGAATTGGGCGGCAACTAATGGTTATATTGTTTTTACTCATAATTTAGAATTTGGTGTATTGCTAGTAATGGATAGAGCAAATATTCCAGGTGTGATACAAGGTAATCTTCAAGATGTATTTTCACTTAAACTAGCTGATTTAGTTTTAGGCACTTTACAACAGTATCCAACAGAATTGGAAAAAGGAGCATTAATCGCTATTAAAGATGGAAAAGTGACGGTTGAATAATTGATAATATTTACACTGTAGATAGGTCGATCGAAAAAAGTATTACTCAGCAACGTTAAAATAGAAAAATTAATTCTTTTTATTAATTACAGTGTCAATTACTGATAAATTAAGGGCAGTAAAAAAATTTTTAAACCCAACTATTTATCATGAGTATCATCACGGTAAAAACTAAACCCTTTGACGATCAAAAACCGGGGACATCTGGTTTACGTAAAGCGGTAACAGTTTTTCAAAAACCTCATTACTTAGAAAACTTTATTCAATCTATTTTTGACAGTTTAGAAGAGTTGACAGGTAAAACGATCGTTTTAGGAGGAGATGGACGTTATTATAATCTTCAAGCCATCCAAACAATCCTCAAAATGGCAACAGCAAACGGAGTCGGTAGAGTCTTAGTTGGGGCTAATGGTATCCTCTCAACCCCTGCCGCTTCTTGTATTATTCGTGGCAATGATGCTTACGGTGGTATTATTCTGTCTGCTTCTCATAACCCCGGTGGCCCTGATGGCGATTTTGGGGTTAAATATAATACTAGCAATGGTGGCCCCGCTCCAGAAAAAGTGACTGAAGCAATTTTTGCTCGTACAAAAACGATCGATGAGTATCAAGTTTTAGAAGCCGCCGATGTTAATTTAGATCGTATTGGTTCTTTTAAATTAGGTACGATGGACGTGGAAGTAATCGATCCAGTCAGTTCTTATTCGGATTTGATGGAGTCTTTATTTGACTTTGACCTACTTCGTAAAAACCTTAGTAGTGGCGATATTACGATGTGTATGGACTCTATGCACGCTGTCACGGGTCCCTATGCAAAAGCAATCATTGAAGGCAAATTAGGGGCTAAAAAAGGAACTGTCATTAATGGTGAACCTTTAGAAGATTTTGGTGGTGGACATCCTGATCCTAATTTAGTTTACGCTAAAGAATTAGTTGATATCCTTTTTGGTGATAATGCCCCTGATTTTGGTGCGGCTTCTGATGGTGATGGCGATCGTAATATGGTATTAGGAAATCACTTTTTTGTCAATCCTAGTGATAGTTTAGCTGTATTGACTGCTAATGCTCATTTAGTACCAGGTTATAAAGATGGGTTAGCAGGAGTTGCTCGTTCAATGCCGACAAGTGGTGCAGTCGATCGAGTTGCTAAAAAATTAGGTATAGAATGCTACGAAACTCCTACAGGGTGGAAATTCTTCGGTAACTTATTAGATGCAGATAAAGCGACTCTTTGTGGAGAAGAAAGTTTTGGTACAGGTTCAAATCATGTTCGAGAAAAAGACGGACTTTGGGCGATATTATTCTGGTTAAATGTTGTTGCTGTTAAAGGAGAATCGGTCGAAAATATTGTTAAAGCACACTGGCAAGAATACGGACGTAACTTTTATTCTCGTCATGATTATGAAGCAGTAGCTAGTGAAGGTGCGAATCAGTTAGTTGCTCATGTAAGAGAACAATTTGACGATTTAAAAGGTAAGCAATTTGGTAAATATACCGTTGAATATGCTGATGACTTTAGTTACACAGATCCGATCGATGGTAGTGTAAGTGAGAATCAAGGTGTCAGAATTGGCTTTACTGATGGCTCACGTATTATCTTCCGTCTTTCTGGTACAGGTACAAAAGGTGCAACTGTCAGACTATATCTAGAAAGTTATGAAGCAGATGCCAGTAAACAAGATGTAGATACTCAAGAGGCTTTAGGTGAATTGATTGAAATAGCTTATGAAATTTCTCAACTCAAAAAATTCACTAATAGAGACAAACCGACTGTAATCACCTAAACTCATCTTTACTCCTACCTCACCCCCAAGTCACCGTTAAAACCTAAAATTAGAAAGTTTGCTCCTACCTCACCCCAGCCCCTCTCCTCAAGGGAGAGAGTGGATAATAAAAAAACTTATAGTAATCGCTCGTGACTCATTACTTATGAGTGAAATCACCTAACAGCCCCTCTCCTCAAATATAGAGTTAATAAATTCACGAAAGTAACAATACGACTTAGACAAAATAAATCACGATCGAATCGAGCAAATTATTTGGTCTTTTATAATTTATGATGAAGGTAAGGTTTTTCTAAGAGAATTTTGCCATGAGAATCGGTGTACCCAAAGAAATAAAAGATCGTGAATTTAGAGTAGGGCTAACTCCTTCTAGCGTCAAAGTATTAACTGAGCAAAATCATCAAGTATTTATTGAAGAAAATGGTGGTAATGGTTCAGGTTTTACTAATGAAGACTATCTCAAAGCAGGAGCAAAAATAGTCGATACCGAAGGTGCATGGGATAATGAATTAATTGTTAAAGTCAAAGAGCCTTTGAGTACAGAATATCAATATATTCATCAAGGTCAAATTTTATTTACTTATCTTCACTTAGCCGCAGATCGAAAATTAACCGAATTTTTATTAAAAAGTGGCGTAACAGCGATCGCTTACGAAACAGTACAATTAATAGATGGCAGACTTCCGTTACTTACACCTATGAGTATCATTGCCGGTAAATTATCGGTTCAAATCGGGGCGAGATATTTAGAAAAACAACAAGGTGGTAAAGGTATTTTACTCGGAGGAATGCCGGGAGTCGCTCAAGCAAATGTGGTCATTTTAGGTGGTGGAATCGTCGGTACAGAAGCGGCTAAAATGGCTGTGGGAATTGGTGCTAAAGTAACAATTTTAGATGTAAACCTCGATCGACTTGCTTATCTAGAAAACCTATTTGGTTCGAGGGTAGAATTGTTATATAGTAGTTCGCCTCATATTGCTAAGACTGTACCTCAAGCCGATTTATTAATTGGGGCAGTCTTGATTACAGGTAGAAAAGCACCGATTCTAGTTTCTCAAGAATTAGTCAAACAAATGTCGGATGGCTCGGTAATTATGGATGTCGCTGTCGATCAAGGTGGTTGTATAGAAACTTTACATACTACTTCTCATAGTGAACCTTGTTATGTTAAAGAAGGTGTACTTCATTTAGGCATACCGAATTTACCAGGTGCTGTACCTCGTACCGCAACTGAAGCGTTAAATAATAGTACTTTGCCTTACGTCATCAAATTAGCCAATCAAAATATCGGTGCATTAAAACAAGATGCTAATTTAGCCCAAGGTTTGAATGTTCAGTATCATCGTTTAATACATCCTGCCGTGCAAGAAGTTTTTCCTGATTTAGTTGATTAATTATAATTACGAATTTTATTTTAGCTTAATGTAATCGTGAATTTATCAGTTGTAATTTTAAAAATTCAAACCATAATCAAAACGCCACGTAGGGGCAGAATATCATTCTGCCCGTTATCCCCTTTATCCCCTTAATCCGCCTTGCAATGAATCTCCATTACGCTAACAAAATCCGTTTAATAAATTAAGCTCAAATTCTGCTACCTGTATTAGTATCAAACCAATGGAGACGTTGAGGATTTAAACCTAAAGTAATATTTTCTTTTTGCCAACTTGATTCAGGATGGAGTAACGCTCTAATTGTGTGACGAGAATTATGTATTTTGATACTAGCGAGTAATTCTCTACCAAAATTCTCTGTTAATAATACTTCTCCTGTTAAAGTTAGTTTATCAGTTGGCTGGGCGATCGTTACATCTTCGGGGCGAATACCTAAATCGATCGTATCTGAGGTTATACCCGTAGTAGGTAAAGGTATAATTGTGTCACCTAATCTTACCGCCGAATTTTCACACTTCAAAGTAAATAGATTCATTTGTGGGCTACCGACAAAACCAGCTACAAATCGGTTAGCCGGATGAGTATAAATACGAGCAGGTTTATCTATTTGTTGGATATTACCATCTAACAAAACTACAACTTTAGTCGATAAAGTCATCGCCTCGGTTTGATCGTGAGTTACATAGATTACAGGTTTATTTTGATTACCAAATAACTGTTTTAATTCCTCTCTAACTTTTTCTCTAAGTAGTGCATCAAGATTACTTAAAGGTTCATCTAATAAAAACACTTCAGGATTTCTAACTAACGCTCTAGCTAAAGCTACCCTTTGTCTTTGCCCCCCTGAGAGGTTTTTCGGTTTTCGATCGAGTAAATCGGTTAATCCCAAATTTTGACTGACTACATTAACTCTATTTTTAATTTCCTCTGAAGATACTTTACGTATTTTCAACGCCGAAGCGATATTTTCTGCCACTGTCATATGCGGATAAAGAGCATAACTTTGAAATACCATCGCCATATTACGATCGCCAGGAGGAACATTAGTGATGTCATTTTGCCCTAAAACTACTTTACCTTGAGTGGGAGCATCTAAACCTGCTATTAACCTTAATAAGGTCGATTTCCCGCAACCTGAAGGTCCAAAAGAGTGATAAAGTCGCCATCATTTACCGTTAGACTAATGTCTTTAACAGGTATAACCTGTGGCGTAAATTGTTTGCGTAAATTTTCTAAAGTTAATTGTGCCATTTCAAATAGTTAATAATTAATAGTTATAAGATTTAAAATATTATCGTTGTTATCTTCCACTATATAATTGAAAGTATCTTTAGTAACAAATTCAGGGTTAGGTTAGTAATCTATTTTACCGTTTGCTTATAATAGTCGCTTGTGCTAGTTATCTTGTTGGTAAATCTTCTATTTCGTAGATGATATAGGTGTTAGTTTGAGGTAGAAGTGTTTTCCAGATATGGTTTACGCTATTATTTAATTGATTTAGTGTTTGCAAACTAGAATTATGGATAGAGAAGAATTGCTTAGAAGATACGATGCTGGAGAAAGAGACTTCAGAAATGTTGATTGGCGAGGACTCGATCTCAGTGAATTAAATCTCAGTGAAATTGATTTGAGTTTTGCTAATCTCGAAACTACTAACCTGAGTAGAACTAATTTGAGTAGGTCTTACATGGAACGTACTAATCTTTGTGATACCATTCTCATGGAAGCCAATCTCCAAGACTCTTGGATTGAAGGTTTTATCAATTGTGACCTTAAAAGAGCCAACTTGGATCGAATCAGAATATTTGAAAGCCGAATTGTTAACTGCAATATGGAAGGGGCTAGTTTGAGAAACGCCGATCTGAGTGACGTTTACATAAAATCCACTAATTTGCGAAACGCTAACTTGACTGGAACTGAAGGGGATTTCTGTATGGATGGTGTCGATCTCACTGGAACTATTGGGTTTGAGCTCGAAGCTGTGGGAGCGGGATACTGCAACTTGACTCTCCCAGATGGTACTTTCATTGCCGATTGGCAAACTAAGCAAATTTAATCGACTATTATCAATGCGATCGATGCAGATTGTAGGTTGGGTTAAGCAGTGAAAATCTTAAAATATAGACGATACATAAAATAATAGCGAAACCCAACGACCGAAAGTTCTATAGCTAAATTCTCCATTATTACTCTTAGCCATGAATAATATTAAGTAAAAATTCTGTCAAAAAAACGATTCAAATATTTACAACATGAAAAATTTTGATTTTAATCCTCAAGTGTGGATTTTAGCAGGTGGCAGATTGTTATTACAATTTGGGACAGGTTTTACTTTATTTTATGCCCCGATTTTTTTTGTTAATGAATTGAATTTTTCCCCAACGATGGTAGGAATAGCCTTAGGTAGTTCTCCTATTGCCGGTATATTAGGACGCTTTTGGGGAGGAAGTTGGAGTGATTCTCCCAAGTGGGGGCGAAAAAAAGTGTTACTAATTTCAGCAGTAATTTCGGCGATCGCTGATATATTTTTAATTACCGCTAATGATTTTACTTTTTTATTGCTCGGTAACCTTTTGATGGGTTTAGGAATCGGTTTATATTGGCCAGCGGCAGAAGCGGCAGTTGCTGACTTAACTAACGACAAACAAAGAAACTCAGCTTTTGCTATTAGTCGCTTAGCAGATAATGTTGGTTTAGGTTTAGGTGTTGCCATCGGTGGTTGGTTGATTGCTCAGACTAATAATTATCGTTTATTATTTATCATTGATGGCTTGTCTTTTGTCGTCTTTTATGCTGTCATATATTGGGCAATTAAAGAAAAAAAAGTTCCTCGCAATATAGATACTCCTACAGTTAAAGAAGGTTGGGCGATTGCATTCAAAGATCAAAAATTATGGATTTTCTTTGTCGTCAATGTCATTTTTACCACTTATATGGCGGTAATTCAAAGTATCTTACCTTTATATCTGACGAATTTCACCGCTAACAATCAATTTTCGATTAACAATATTAGTGGCTTATTTACGCTTCACATTGCCTTAGCTGTATTATTTCAATTACCGATGGTGAGAGTACTAAATTCAATTAGCAATATTCAAGGTTTGACCTTAGCTTCTATTTTGTGGGGTATTAGCTTTGTTTTAATTTGGTTTACGGGGAATGTAAGTCAGGGAGCTTTTATTTTAGGAGTAATTAGCGTTTTATTTGGAGCGATCGCTATGGTAACTTATAATCCTACAGCATCTGCTTTAGTAGTTGATTTAGCCCCTGAGTCATCAAGAGGAATCTACTTTGCGATTAATTCTCAATGTTGGGCGATCGGTTATTTTATCGGTCCAACTGTAGGGGGTTGGGTATTAGATCAAGATAAAGCAACTGCCGATATTTCTTGGTTAGTTTTAGCTAGTAGTATTGTAATTGCGATCGTTATCTTGCGTTTATTACAAACCAAATTACAACCAGTTAATCATTAAACTAATTAAAAAAAGAAAAATATAATCAAATAGCTCGATCGTCTAGGAATAATAGCTTCTAGCTATTTTTTGCTTCTGATTATTTTTTACGAACGATGATGAAACAGCTCCCCTCTCCTTGAAAAGAGGGGTTGGGGGTGAGGTTAAATCAAAAGACTATTTAACAGTAACACTACCGCCTGCTTCTTCTAATTGCTTTTTAACTTCTTCAGCATCTTCTTTAGAAACAGCTTCTTTAATTGCTTTAGGAGCAGATTCAACTAATTCTTTAGCTTCTTTCAAACCTAAACCAGTGATAGTACGAACGACTTTAAGTACAGCCATTTTTTTGTCACCAAAGCTTTCTAAAACAACATCAAATTCAGTTTGCTCTTCAGCCTCTTCAGTGGCACCACCGCCACCTGGAGCCTGCATCATCATTCCACCAGCAGGTGCGGCGGCACTAACACCAAAAGTTTCTTCAATTTGTTTAACTAAATCAGAAGCTTCTAATAAACTAAGAGTTTTTAATTCTTCAACAATATTTGTTACTTTTTCAGACATGATTAAATATAATCTCCTTGATTAATTGATTTGCGAAAAATGAAATGTAAATAAATTAACGAAACGATTAAATACCTAAGCGGCTTCGTCTTCTTCTTGCTTAGCTTTAACAGCTTCAACAACACGAGCTAAAGATGAAGGTACTTCATTAATAACACGAGCAACTTTGGTAGTCACAGCGTTGATCGAACCAGCGATTTGACCGATAAGTTCTTCTTTTGTTGGTAAGTCAGCTAAAGCTTTTACTTGATCGGCGGAAAGGATTTCTCCTTCCATGACTCCACCACGTAGTTCAGATTTCTTTTTCTCTTTAACGAATTTTTTATAGGCACGCACCGCACCACCTATATTTTCTTCGTCAGCTAAGATAAAAGCGGATGAACCTTTTAACAATGAATCAACCGATTGCCAATCTTCATTACCTTCGACGGCTTTACCCATTAAGGTATTTTTGGTAATTTTACAAATACCACTACCTTCTTCTCGTAAAAGACCTCTTAAATTAGTAATTTCGGCAACTGTCAACCCTTGATAATCGATGACTACCATCAAACGGGATTTGTCTAGTAACTCTTTTATTTCGGCTACTTCTTGTTTTTTACTCTCAAAGGTTTTAGATATGATTCTCACCTCCTTGGGTGTTTAATTGTTTTTCTGTTGCCAGTTTTTAAGACTCACAGTTTCACTGTGTATATAAGTGTTACTTACTAAAAACTCACAATGAAAAAACCCTAGCTTAATTTTTAGTAGGGCTTTTGGGTTGATGATTATAATAATTTATTACTATAGTAGTTTCTTTAAAGAAGCAGAACAAAGAAAGTTATTCTTAAAGTTGCAAATTCTTTAATTGACTTATCGCATCAACCTCGGCAGGATCATTAAGCTTAGATATTGCCCCTGCTGTCTTCGGCTGTCGCCAAAATTTTGTTTATTTATTGTTTTATACACAAGTAAACCATAATAGAGTAGTTCACAACGTTTGTCAATATATTTGTTTAATTAAGCTTCAAAATACGGCTGCTCAATCCTGATCATATTGTGTCAGTATCTTCATTAGAGCTGAGGTACGGAAAACTACACTACCTTAAACAAGTCTTTTTAATTCACTATATAGGAAGAAAGCACGAAACAAACAAATATTTAAGTAAAAGAAACGGTTAAAAATCATTTTTGCTTTTTACTTAAATTTGTTCAATATAGAAATTGAATATATATTAATCAGGAGTAATTTTATAATATGGGAAAAGTAGTAGGTATAGATTTAGGTACAACTAACTCTTGTGTAGCAGTAATGGAAGGTGGTAAACCTGTTGTTATTGCTAATGCTGAAGGTTTTAGAACTACTCCTTCGGTAGTAGCTTATGCTAAAAATGGCGATCGTCTCGTCGGACAAATCGCTAAAAGACAAGGGGTTATGAACCCTACAAATACTTTTTATTCTGTCAAACGTTTTATTGGTAACAAATTCGATGAAGTAACCAACGAAACTACAGAAGTAGCTTACGGAGTACTTAGAGATAGTAACGGAAATGTTAAATTAGATTGTCCAGCTCAAGGTAAGCAATTTGCACCTGAAGAAATTTCGGCTCAGGTATTACGTAAATTAGTCGAAGACGCAAGTAAATATTTAGGAGAAACTGTAACCGAAGCTGTAATTACTGTTCCTGCCTATTTCAATGACTCTCAACGTCAAGCAACAAAAGATGCAGGTAAAATTGCCGGTATCGAAGTAAAAAGAATCATCAACGAGCCTACTGCCGCTTCTTTGGCTTATGGTTTAGATAAAAAAAGCAACGAAACTATCTTAGTTTTTGACTTAGGTGGTGGTACATTTGACGTATCAGTCTTAGATGTTGGTGATGGTGTATTTGAAGTATTAGCAACTTCTGGTGATACTCACTTAGGTGGTGACGATTTCGATAAAAAGATCGTTGATTATCTAGCTAAGGATTTTGAAGCAAATGAAGGTATTGATTTACGTAAAGACAAACAAGCTTTACAACGTTTAACTGAAGCCGCTGAAAAAGCTAAAATTGAGCTTTCTAGTGTAAGTCAAGCAGATATTAACTTACCTTTTATCACTGCAACTCAAGATGGACCAAAACACTTAGAGTTAACTTTAACTAGAGCTAAATTTGAAGAGTTATGTGCCGATTTAATCGATCGATGTGCCATTCCTGTTAAAAATGCTCTTAAAGATTCTAAGCTTAATGCTAGTGATATAGATGAAGTCGTCTTAGTTGGTGGTAGTACTCGTATTCCTGCGGTTAAAGACGTTGTTGAGAAAGTATTAGGTAAACAACCAAACCAAACAGTTAACCCTGATGAAGTAGTTGCAGTTGGTGCGGCGATTCAAGGTGGTGTATTAGCGGGTGAAGTTAAAGACATTCTATTATTAGATGTAACACCTCTTTCTCTTGGTGTAGAAACCCTCGGTGGTGTAATGACCAAAATCATCGCTCGTAACACGACTATTCCTAGTAAAGGTTCAGAAACCTTCTCTACTGCGGTTGATGGTCAAAGTAATGTAGAAATTCATGTACTTCAAGGTGAGCGTGAATTCTCCAAAGACAATAAAAGTTTGGGAACTTTCCGTTTAGATGGTATTCCTCCTGCACCTCGTGGTGTACCTCAAATTGAAGTAACATTCGATATTGATGCTAACGGTATTTTAAATGTAACAGCGAAAGATAAAGGTACTGGTAAAGAACAATCAATTAGTATCACAGGTGCTTCTACTTTACCTGATGATGAAGTCGATCGTATGGTCAAAGAAGCTGAAAGTAATGCTTCTAGTGATAAAGAGCGTCGTGAACAAATTGAGCGTAAAAACCAAGCTGATTCTTTAGTCTATCAAGCTGAAAAACAACTCAATGAGTTAGGTGATAAAGCACCTGCTGAAGACAAAACTAAAGCAGAAGTACTTATCAAAGATTTGAAAGAAGCAGTAGCTCAAGAAGATGATGCTAAAATTCAAACTGTAATGCCTGAATTACAACAAGTTCTTTATGCGATCGGTACTAGTATGTATCAACAAGCAGGTGCAGAGGGAGTCGATCCTAATGCCGCAGGTGGTCCAGGTGTCGATCCCACCGCCGACGCTGGTGCAACAGGTACAGACCTCTGATGATGGTGATGATGTAATTGACGCTGAATTTTCTGAAACCAAAGAATAAGTAACGTCTGAGTAATCGATCCCCCCAACCCCCCTTTTCGTAAGGGGGGCTTTTCTTTTTTATTTTTTGTGATTTCTACAACGCCAGAAATAGCAATAAATGTAGCTGTTTTTTTCTAAAAGTAAAAAGATCATGTATCTAAATCGCTCGATCGAGTATGTAGTAATAGCTAGAAGCTATTTATTTTTTGCTTCTAGCTATTTTCTTCTTCCTTTGAATGAAACAGCCCTGCCTTTTCGTAAGGGGGGCTTTTCTTTTTGAGTAATTAATCCGCCTTGAACTATCGTGCAAGGCTAATAAAATTCGTTCATTATCATGAACTTTCGCACTTTATTGATTATAAAGATTTGTCTGGCTCGTTAATTAGTAGAAATGACACGTCTAAATCTTGATAATAATCGATCGTTATTTATCTATGGTAAGTATGTTTGAATTATTATTATTCAACCGAAAGTTATGGGTTTAGCGTAGATCAACTATCACGATGCCCGATAAAAACCAGAAGAATCATTGATACCTTTAGAGCGTAAAAGACGCTCTCTTCTTTTTCTAGCAATCTCTCTCATACTAACTGCTCGATCGGTTTCATCAACGATTTCTCCTGTCAATACTTCTAAGACATCTTCTAGAGAAACAACCCCGGAAACACCACCATATTCATCAATAACAACGACTAAATGTTGTCTTAATTCTTGGAAGTTTTTTAAAAGATGATCTGCTCTTACACTACCGGGGACAAAATTAACGTTTTGAGCTAAATCAGCTAATTTACTGTTACCTTTACCTTGAATGATGGCGATTAATAATTCAGTTTTAAAACCAATACCGATAACTTCATCGATCGATTCTTCCACAATCAAAATACGACTATGCTCAGAATTAATAATAAAATCTTGACACTCACCTAAAGTTAAATCTCCTTTGAGATAAGTAACAATAATTCTCGGTGTCATAATATCAAGCGCACATAAATCATTAAGATGAAAAACACGATTGATCATTTCGGCTTCGTCAGCTTCAATCACGCCTTCATTACTACCAATATTAGTTAAAAACTTAATTTCCATTTCGTTGGTAGTAGGTAAAACTTTTCCTTTAGTTAAAGGCTCAGTTAAAATTTCCATCATTAACACGATCGGTGTGAAGAGAAAAGATAATGTCTTGACAGGTACAGCCAATAGTAAAGATAAAAAATCAGCGTTTTTTTGCCCTAAAGTTTTAGGAATAATTTCAGCGAAAATAATAATTAGAAAAGTAAATAATGCTGAAAATGCTCCTAACCACTTGCTACCCAAAACTTGAGTTGTTAATGTACCGATAACAACACTGCCAACAATGTTAAATATATTATTAAAATTACAATTGTGGCGATCGGGCGACTCATTTTTTTCTTAATCTGTAACAAGGTATTTGAGCCTTTCTTTTTTGCTTGAACCCATTGCTTAACCTTGATTTCGGGTACTGACAACAATACCGTTTCGGTTAGAGAACAAAAAGCAGAACCAAGGAGAACGATTGCAACTGTTAATATCAGAGTTAACATTCAGGGTAAAAGTCAATTCTTTGTATTTTGACAAAAAGGTTTTTTGAAGTTACCGACACTTTATCACCATAGGTATTAAATTATTGTGATCAAAATTACAGAACTTTGTCTGACCTTCAATATTTAGGGTAACGTATTCGGAGATTATTGAAAAGTTATTTTTGATTAACAAAATAAAAATTAAACTTTAAGATCAAATTGTTATAAGTTCTAAGTAATTTAATTAAAATATTTATTCAGCTCACTTGCTTACTTGCTATCAGCTCTTAGCTATACACTGTCTTCTTTTCACTGTACGGGCGTTCACTGTTATCTGTTATCTGTTATCTGTTATCTGTTTTAGGTTAAGATCTAAATTTATGAGCAGAAAAAGATAGTACAAAAAGAGCGAATATTTATGTCTAGTTTAGAAACGATTAAATTACCATCTACCAGCGAATCAGAATCCTTACAAAAAATTCGTCATACAGCTTCTCACGTGATGGCAATGGCGGTACAAAAATTATATCCTAATGCTCAAGTAACGATCGGTCCTTGGACAGAAAATGGCTTTTACTACGACTTTGATTTACCCGAATCTTTGACCGAAAAAGACTTAAAGACAATCAAAAAACAGATGATTAAAATCATCAATAAAAAACTACCTGTAGTCAGAGAAGTTGTTAGTCGAGAAGAAGCTCAAACTAGAATTAAAGAGATTAACGAACCCTACAAATTAGAAATTTTAGACGGTATTACTGATGATACGATTACAATTTATCATCTAGCGGATCAATGGTGGGATTTATGTGCCGGACCTCATTTAGAAACTACTGCTGATCTTAACCCTAAAGCGATCGATTTAGAAAGTATCGCAGGTGCATATTGGCGAGGAGATGCAAATAATCAGCAATTACAACGAGTATATGGTACAGCATGGGAAACACCTGAGCAGTTAGCTGAATATAAACGTCGAAAAGAAGAAGCCAAAAAAAGAGATCACCGCAAATTAGGTAAAGAGTTAGGTTTATTTATTTTCTCAGATCCCGTCGGTCCGGGTTTACCATTATGGACTCCTAAAGGTACAATTATTCGATCGACGTTAGAAAATTACCTGCAACAAGAACAAATCAAAAGAGGTTATCTACCAGTTGTTAGCCCTCATATTGGTCGAGTCGATTTATTCAAAATCTCAGGACATTGGCAAAACTATAAAGAAGATATGTTCCCGATGATGGCAGAAAGCACCGAAGATGCCGAAAAAGAAATGGGATTTGTCTTAAAACCGATGAATTGCCCTTTTCATACTCAAATTTATAAAAGCGAATTACGGTCTTATCGTGACTTACCAATGCGTTTAGCCGAGTTTGGTACTGTCTATCGTTACGAACAGTCAGGGGAGTTAGGAGGCTTAACTAGAGTCCGTGGTTTTACTGTTGATGATTCCCATCTATTTGTCACACCTGAACAATTAGAGTCGGAATTTTTTGATGTGGTTGATTTAATTTTATCTGTATTCAAAAGTTTACAGCTTTCTAATTTTAAAGCTCGTTTGAGTTTCCGAGATCCAAATTCTGATAAATATATTGGTAGTGATGAAGTCTGGGATAAAGCTCAAAATGCGATTCGTAAAGCAGTACAACATCTGGATATGGAACATTTTGAAGCACCAGGTGAAGCGGCTTTTTATGGTCGCTAAATTAGATTTTATCTTTCAAGATGCGTTAGAAAGAGAATGGCAATTAGGTACAGTACAAGTTGATTATAATTTACCCGATCGTTTTGATCTGGAATATACCGCCACCGATGGTAGCCGTCAACGTCCGATTATGATTCACCGTGCACCTTTTGGCTCTTTAGAACGTCTGATTGGTATTTTAATTGAAGAATATGCCGGAGACTTTCCTCTATGGTTAGCCCCTATCCAAATACGTTTGATTGCAGTTAATGATGAATTTATCGGTTATGCCAAAGAAGTTTGTCAGAAGATGTTATCTTTGGGTATTCGTGCTGAAGTGGATACTAGTGGCGAGCGTTTGGGTAAAATGATACGTAACGCCGAAAAACAAAAAATTCCCATTATGGCTGTAGTTGGAGCAAATGAGGTAGAAGCTAATACTTTAAGTATCCGCACTCGTGCCAATGGTGATTTAGGAGCGATTGCGGTGGCAGAGGTGATTGATAAAATGACTACGGCTTTAAATAATCATTCTAACTTCTAAAATTGGAATTTATTTGCCCATTAATCATTTTGATCAAGATTATAAATTTATTATTTATCTTTATCTAGATTTAACCTTTTTATTATCAATTATTAATAGTTAATAATTAATAATTGATAATTAATATTTATTAAAATAAAATTATTCCGCATCTCTATTTTCAATTAAATGATAAGGAGAAAAACTATCATAAGTAAGGTTAGATTTGCGTGTTTTTTGGATGTCTTCTCTGATTTGTTCTAGATCAATATAACGATCGGCTACATTAATTAAACTATCACTAGTCATCGATCGTAAACTAACTACTTCAATCCTCGCTCCACGATAACTCACCGCATCAACGGCATAAGCTAAATCACCATCACCACTTACTAACACCGCAGTGTCATAATGAGCGACTAAAGCCATTAAATCTACCGCAATTTCAACGTCTAAATTCGCTTTTTTAGAACCATCAGGTAACTGCACTAAATCTTTAGCAATTACTCTATAACCGTTACGACGCATCCAAAGTAAAAAACCTTGTTGTTTTTCATTAGTACGATCGACACCTGTGTAAAAAAAGGCTCTTAATAATTTAGCACCTGCGGTCAAACGATAAAGTAGCTTGGTATAATCAATTTCTACACCTAACTGTAATGCCGCATAAAACAAATTTGAACCATCAATGAATATAGCTACCCTACCCCTATTTTCTAGCACTTGCTCAGGGGGGAAAACGGGATCGCTATCAAAATTATCCCACATTTATTTATCCTTTTATATTTTATTTAAAATTAGTTTTGGAAAAAGTTTTTATTAAAAGTTATATTTGATTAAATTATCTTGATAATAACTTAATCTTTAGATTCAATTAGTAGTTAAAAATACTACTAATTATTTTTATAATTTAATTATAGTTTAGCAAAAATATGTCTTATTTTCACTTTTTTATTTTTATTCTTTTTCTTTAAACGATAAAAGGTTTATAACTTAAAAGCTATATTTAACTAATTTATTACAAATATAATTAAAGCTGTATATTCAACTAATTAGAAAAAAACTTTACAGCTATTAATTTTCAGGTAGTTCTAATCTGGCAAAAACTGGCTCAGCTTTAGGTAAATCAGAATTAATCGTTAATTTCCCCCATTGCCAATGTTCAGAAGAAAGTGATAGTTTCTCTCCTAATTTTTGGTCATTAAAATCAAACTCATACCCTAATTGATGATAAATTTTATTACTAATATTAGGAACAATTGGTGCTAAACTAAAACCGGCAAATCTTACTGATTCAAGTACAACATAAAGAATTTTTTCCACCTCAAATTGCTCTTCATTTTTGAACAAAGTCCAAGGTTTACTATCATCAATATATTTATTACATTGACCAATTAAAGCGAATACATTATTGAATAAATCTTGAAAACGATAACTACTATAAGCTTGTTTAATTCGTTCAGGTAAAACCACCCCTATTTGTTTAACTGGATTATCATCAGCAATATCGGCACCTGTAATGGCAGGTAAAGTGTTTTGACAGTATTTTTTCAACATCCCTCTAGAGCGATTAAGTAAATTACCTAAATCGTTCGCTAAATCGGCATTAACGGTATTAATAAAACGAGTTTCGTTAAAGTCGCCATCTTCTCCTACTTCAATTTCTTTGAGGAAATAATAACGGATAGCATCCGAGCCATATTTATCAACCAACTCAAAAGGATCAAGTGTATTACCCAAACTCTTACCCATTTTACGCCCATCTTTAGTGAGAAAACCATGCCCGAAAACTTGCTTAGGCAAAGGTAATTGTGCTGACATTAACATAGCTGGCCAATAAACAGCATGAAAGCGGAGTATATCTTTACCAATTAAATGAAGATTAAAGGGATACCATTTTTTGAGTGCATTTTCCAAATTAACTTCATCATCTTCGTCTAACAAAGCTGTGACATAACCTAAGAGTGCATCAAACCAAACATAGATGGTATGAGCAGAATCATCAGGAATAGGAAAACCCCAAGATACATTAATTCGAGAGATAGAAAAGTCTTGTAATCCTTGTTTAACGAAGTTAATAACCTCATTTCGTCTGCTTTGGGGTTGAATAAATTCGGGGTTAGATTCGTATAAATCTTCTAGTTGTTGTTGATAGCGAGAAAGACGGAAGAAATAGTTTTGCTCATCTCGCCATTCTACTGCTTGATTAGTATGAATGGGGCAATGTTTGTTTTCTAATAATTCTCTTTCTTCTTTAAATTCTTCACAACCGACACAATACCAACCTTGTTGTTGTGCTAAATAAATATCTTCTTGTTGTGATACTCTTGCAAAAAATTCTTTCACAATTATCGAGTGTTTATCAGCGGTGGTGCGAGTAAAACTATCGTATTGTATATCTAGTTTTTGCCACAGAAGTTGAAAACTCTCGACGATGGTATCACAATGAAGTTGAGGAGCGACATTATTAGCTTCGGCAGTACGTTGAATTTTTTGCCCATGTTCATCTGTACCCGTAACAAACATTACCTCAAAATTTGATAACCGATACCAACGGGCGATCGCATCAGCTATCATCGTGGTATAAGCACTACCAATATGAGGTAAACCATTTACATAATATAAAGGGGTAGTTAGAGAAAAAGTTTTTTTAGTAATAGGTTGATTACAATTATTCATCTAAAGAGTTTTAGGTAAGACGATTGAGCTTATCAATTACACAAGTGTTTCTATATTTAGTTAAATGTTTTCACTATTGCATTTATAAACGACAATCAATTATTTTGAGAATAATAAACGACGATTTACAAATAAATGCGTTACTTAAGCTTAACTATTTAGTTATATAGAGCGACAATTTTTGATAATGCAAATTTATTCATATATTGTAAACCCTTTATTATCCCTAGCGAAATTTTTTCCTTAACTTGGCTATCTAATCTTAATATTTTTTTTATTTTTTCTCCACAAATATTTGAGATTACTTTGATTTTTTGCAACTTTCATTAATCAATTAAACAACTATTTTTTTATGTAATTGATAATTAGTTAAAAATGAAGAATGTAAATATTTAATTCTCTTATGATCTGTTCTATGTTAAAAGATAAGGCTTTAGAGTAAAATTTGGAAGTATAAATCGATCGAACTTTAATAATAAGACTTGTCAAAACTATAGTTTTTGTTAGATAATAGTAGATTGTGTATAAAATTAGCTTTATAGTAACTTAAACTAAAACAATGGCCAGTAAAAAAGGTGTCCGTTTAATTATTACTTTAGAGTGTACAGAATGCCGTACTAACCTAGATAAACGTTCTAAAGGTGTATCTCGTTACACCACCATGAAAAATAGACGTAATACCACCAATAGATTAGAACTCAAAAAATTCTGTACCCATTGTAATAAGCATACAGTCCATAAAGAAATTAAATAGTTAGATTAATTTCTTCCCAGAAATTTTTTTGATCTTCACAGTAACAAATCATAATTGTAAAATAAATCATGGCTTATTTCCGTAAAAGACAATCCCCCCTCTCTACGAGTCAAGTTATTGACTATAAAGACGTAGAATTGTTACACAAATTTGTAACTGAAAGAGGAAAAATGCTTCCTCGTAGAATTACAGGTTTAACCGCTCGTCAACAAAGAGCATTAACTACTGCTGTTAAAAGAGCTCGTTTAGTAGCTTTATTACCTTTTTTAAACGTCGAAGGTTAATTCAATTGATAAGAGAAAAAGCATTCTGCATAGTTAGTAGCTAAATATTGAAACTATCTGCTATTAACTATATTTCTCTTTTTGATGATGCTGATAATTTTGATGAGTTGTAACTTAAGGTTGAAGCAATTATCATTATTTCTTGTACTTGACCAAAAAAAAGTTAGGTCTTAAGGCTCATATTTTAAGACGCAAAAAAAAAATTATTGAACTAATTTAAGGCTTAAACTTAATCATAGAGCTAATTTTTCATTCTTCATTATTATTGACCTTGCCAAGCCTAGAAAAGTTAGCTATACTAGGTAAGTGTCATTAAGACATGGCCGGATAGCTCAGTCGGTAGAGCAGAGGACTGAAAATCCTCGTGTCGGCGGTTCAATTCCGCCTCCGGCCATAAGTACAAATAAAAATAACTAATTAGAATTTTCAGGATTTTTTTCTGATTCCTGAAAATCAAATATATCATCAACGAGTGTAAATCCAAAATATTCACACAATTGTTGCGAATAACCTGTAAAATTGCCGATAGCTATTGATGGGATTGTCGAACCCGAAACGTTTCCAATGTACAACCTATTCTAACAGAAAAATAAAATTACAGATAAAGATTTAATCGGTCAAACCACCATTGAATATAACGAAGTAACAACGGATTTATACACATAGATTTGAAAAATAGATCATAAAAGAATTAGTGGAGGTATTGAAAAAATATCAACTAAATTGTATTGTAGCGTCTTAATGATATAGGTTCTGGTATTTGTTCCCCATTAGCTTCCATATCAGCAATTACCTCTTGAACTAAACTGGTAATTTTTTCAAAGGCTCTAAAACGATCGTCATCTAGATAGGATAAACTAGGAAACTCAACACACAAACCGACAAATTCTTGATCTTCGGGAGACCAAATAATTCGATAAGTATAATGCTCATGATTAATCTTCATTATTGATATCCTCTTCCAGTTTAATAATAGCGGCTAAAACCTGCTTAACTTGATAAACTTTTGCTTTCCCATTTTTATTTTGAATGTTTACTCTAGGATTACCCAGCCAAGGAGTCTTGTAAACACAATGACTCGTTTTTTGTTGTCTTGGTTCGCCAAAATAATAGTTACAAACCTTAACTAAATCTGTAAACTTAACATTTTCTGGATTATTCCTAAAATTAGCAATAAGTTTATTAATTTTTGGCATTTGAATAAAATGTCATTTTAACTATAGTATCATTATGGATATTATTTAGTTGTAAATAAAACAATAGTGCTTGGAAAGCAAATGATTAGTTATTGATTGAAATTATTCTAACTTCGATCGTATTTTTTTGAGAAATAGTCTTGATTCAATTAAAAACAGCGTAAAGATTTATTACAATAGTTAATAATAATTCATTTTTACTCAAATAAAATCGATCGTATTCCATGCAATCAAATTTACAACCAGAGCAATTTTTACCTGATACTCTCTTAAAAAATCTTTACCAAACAGGGCAAACTGCTAAAGCGGCATTAAGTCTAGCACACAAAAACCTAGCTACCGAAATAAGAAAAGCTTTTTTTCCTGCTAATATCCAATTTGAAGATATATCACCTGAAGCATTAACTAGGTTGCAAAGTCGATTTGATTATTTAATTAATCAAGACTGGCAAGATGCCCATGATGGAGTATATCCGATTAGCTTATTATTTGAGGATAACTTACTTGAGTTTTTGCCCAGCTATCTTAAAATATGGTTAGATTCTCCTCAAACATGGACGAGAATGCAAAAACAAAATGCTCAAGAATTTCCCGCAAATGTCAACTTAGAAAAATATCCTCAATACTATCGTCGTAACTTTCATTATCAAAGCGATGGTTATCTAAGTGAGCATTCGGCTGATGTTTATGACTTACAAGTTGATATTTTGTTTAACGGAGTTGCTGATGCAATGCGTCGTCGTATTCTTAAGCCTCTTAAACAAGGTTTAAGTAATAATCCTAATCTGAATCTATCTATTGATGAGCCTAAAATTTTGGATGTTGCTTGTGGTACAGGTAGAACATTAAAATTTATTAGAAGCACGATAGCTAATGCGTCTTTATATGGTGTAGATTTATCGGTGGCGTATTTACGTAAAGCAAATCAACTTCTAACTCAGATACCAGAAGCAATCCCCCAATTACTAGAAGGTAATGCCGAAAATTTACCTTATGCTGACAATTATTTTGATGCAGTTACTAACGTATTTTTATTTCACGAATTGCCTAACGCAGTCAGACAAAAAGTGATTGACGAATTTTTTAGAGTTTTACAGCCCGGAGGAGTAGTTGTCATTGCTGACTCAATCCAGTTATCTGATTCGGCTGATTTAGAATCAATGATGAAAAATTTTCCTCTGATGTTTCATGAACCATTTTATACTGACTATATCAAAGATGATTCTTAGTTTACGTTTAAATAAAGCAGGTTTTACTGATATCAAAGAAGAAGTTCATGCTTTTAGTAAATATTGGGTAGCAACAAAAACAGTTAATAACGATCGATAATTCTAAATTGAGATTTTAATTTGTCTTAAATATAGCAACCTTTTAGCTAAATTAACAAGAGCGAATCTTATTCCTCACACATTAGAGAAGTTAACGGCTATACACACAATTGATAATTTTTTTTGACAGTAGAGACAAGGCACGCCTTGTCTTTTTATTTGATTTACAACAAACAACACACCAGATTATCTATTTAATGTTATTTGCAACACAGGCTTTATTTATTTGACTTGATTATCAGTATTTTAAAAATTATCAATCTTTTTAAGGAGTTAATTTATTTTGATTTTCTGAGGAGTTAGGAGTAATAGATTTAGATTCAGTTTTAGGCGGATTTGTTTTAGGTATCACTAACTGATTCGCTTTATTCTCAGATGTATTCGGTAACTTAGTTTCAGGAATAGGTTGTGGTTTAGTCGGTGTTTTATTTTGAGGTTTGACAGGCACAACTGTTTGTTTAGGTTGAGGTTTAGTTGTCGTTTGATTTGGTGTAGGTTTTGGTGTAACAGGTATAACAGTCGTTTGAGGTTTAGTTTCTGTCTGTTGTTGAGGTTGATTAGTTTTTGGTGTAGGTTTTGGTGTAACGGGTGTAACAGTAGTTTTGGGTTTAGTTTCTGTCTGTTGTTGAGGTTGATTAGTTTTTGGTGTAGTTTTTGGTGTAACAGGTATAACAGTAGTTTGAGGTTTAGTTTCTGTCTGCTGTTGAGGTTGATTAGTTTTTGGTGTAACAGGTGTAACAGGTGTAACAGTAGTTTGGGGTTTAGTTTCTGTCTGCTGAGGTTGATTAGTATTAGTATTAGGAGTTGTTTTAGGAGGATTTGCCGCTGGTATATTACCTAGGTTATTAATTGAAAGGGAAGGACAAATATTTTGATTATAGTTAAAGTTAACATAAACATGATATGGTTGATTGCCACCTGTATTGTTAGCAAATTTACGCCCCTGAATTTGTCTTAATGCTTGATTATTGAATAAGCTATAACCCGAACTTTTAATCAAATTACTACTAACTACACTACCACTGGGGTTAACAGTAACTCCATAGGTTGTAGTGCCTTCTAATTTGCGAACGCAAGCGTCTTTAGGGTATATACCTTGTAAGGTAACTTGTTGTGATTTGACGTTTTTGACTTTTGCCGCCCATGCGACATAGTTTTTTCTCGCTTCATCGTTAGTAGTATTCTCAGGTTTTTTTTCTAGTTTACTAGCCAGAGATTCGTAATTTTGAGGTAACGGTTGAACGATCGCACTTTGATTGTTAGAATTATTTAGATTGGGATTATTGTTATTATTGTTATTATTGTCATTGGGAGTGGTAATTTTACCATTAATCACATCTCGTGGATTAGCGGCAATTTGAATTTTAGAATCAGCAAAAATTTCAGCCCTAATCTTAGCTTCTTCTTCAGGAGATAATGATATTCTAGGACGTGGTTGTGTATTATAGGTAGGTAAATCAGAATCGCTGATAGTCGGTACACTATCTAAAATTGTTGGCTGATTAATATCTTCACCATCAAAATTTGGCGGCGGTGGTAATTGTGAAGAATAATTAGAAGTATATATTTGTGGTTGAGGTAATGGTAACGGATTAGTCGTTGGTGTTGGGTTGTTAGGTGAAAAATTGATTGGTGGTGGTGGCATTGAAGGTATATTGACTATACCACCATTATTAATTTGAGGTAATGGTAATTGATTGAGAGGAGGAGGAGGAGGAAGATTAGGAAGATTAGGAATATTTAAAGCAATGGAGTTATCATTTTGCGATGGCAAAGTATTAACAATATTCCAATCAAAAGTAGCTGGTGGTTGTTTTGGTTGTGGTAATCTAGTTTTTTCTAATTCGTTGAATTCGATTACAGGTGTATTTTGTAAACCATCACTACTACTTAGTTTATTGTTAGTATTCCAATCAGGAAGAATAGTCATAAAGAATACTCCATGAATGCCGATAGATAACAAAAGTGGCAAATTCAGATGCTTAACAATTTGATTTAGAGATATTGATGATGCCATGGGTTATATTTTAGTTATTCAAATTATTCTCTTTGTTTTTGTATTTTATCAATTTTGTTTTAATTCAGTAATGTATTAATTATTTTCTCAGTTAGCACTTTACTAATGGTCGAAAACACTTAATAATTAGACATGATTTTAATCTTTTGCCTAATCAATAAAGGTTTTTCGTTGCTTAAGTTGAGATTGATTGAATTATTTAAAGATTTAAAGCCGATTGATCAATCATTATTTACAAAGTATATTCTGAGAATCGATCGATTTAATTGTTGACAATTGCCAGAAACCTAAAGACGATAAAGCAGTCAGTTTTGTTCCTTAAATTTATAGTTATCTGGTTTTGTGAATAAATTGACTCTTCTTTTAAGTATTTTTGTCTTGTAGCCAAATAAATAAATCGATCGATTTATCTAGGTTATGATGATTATTAGTCATCAGTTACAAACGATGCAGGTAAGTAAGTAAGCACGCAGGCAAAAATCAACCCAACATAATTAGACATTTGCCAAATTTATAACAAACCTCGATAACGAATAAATAATAATAGTATCGCCCAAGAACCTAAAGCTACTTTAAGAGCTACGATAATATTCAGGATAGGAATCATACCACCACTAAATAATTGTCCGAAATTACCGTGAGATAATTCTAAACCTGCTAAAGAAACGACAGATAAAATAATAAAGACAATTACGGATACTTTTTCGACTATTGCCGCACGCCAACGTTGATAGACTGTTTGCATTGCTTCTGATGACGAGGTAATAGCAATCAAGCCAATAGCTGTACCTCCTGCCACTCCTGCGGCAAAACCACCACCGGGGCTTAAATGCCCTCTAATAGCTAATTCGATCGCTACAATCGCCGCTAAAGTCGCCCCAAAACGAGCTAAGACGATCGATGTTTGATCACTAAATTGATAAACTGCTTGTGCAGGTTGCTCATTAGAAAGCAAAAAACTAATTCCTAAAGTAGCAATAGTAAATACGATCACCTCAAAAATTGTGTCAAACAAACGGTTACGAAAAATAATTGCACTTACCGCATTAGGCACACCACTTTCTTCAACTATCATTTCCACAATCGATATTTCTTCTGATTCAAAAATAGAATTAGGAATAACTAGTATCTTGACAAACATCGTTATTCCTGCTAATAGATATAATATTTTCATATTTAATATTTAATAATTAATTAAGTTAATAATAAAATTTTTTTTGTTAACATTTTCTTCAATTACTTGACATAATCTTGCTACTCTTACTTTAATTTGATAAGGAATATTTTGCTCAGATTGAGAATTATTTGCTAAGCAAATTCCGTGTATTTCTTTTTTATTTAAAGCTGTTTCTAAAGTTTCTTGATCTTCGTAAGTTACAATTTCTAAACGTAGATATATCTGGCTAATTGCTTGACGTAAATTATTAATTAAAAGATTAAAATCATCGTCATTATGACATATCGATTTAACTACACCCAAACGCATAACTAAAGAACTTCGGACTGCGATAACATAAAGACTAACCGCTAACATCGTTCCCATCAAAGCTTCAGTTAAAGCAACATCTGCCGCTCCTAAAACTACATAGGTTAAAACGGCAACCGCCCCTAAAATACCCCTGACAATTAAAGCATTATAAGGATTAACTTCCAGCATTAGCATTAATGAAGACAAGGGTAATAAAGCAACTATAAGATAAATATAAAGATCATCCATCCAGTTTTTCCTCCTGATTAATTGCACCATAAGCTAATACATAACCTAACATTGTATTCCAAATTGCTAGGGAGATAATCGCTAAAATCAATAGAGGTAATTCACTTGGTATTTTTAAACCTAAGCCAATCACAATTAAAATTGAACCTAGTGTATCAGAAACCGAAAGGGCATGAAGTTTATAAAAAATCGATCGTTTTTGTAATAAAACTGGTGTTCCCCACAACCAAAATATTAATCCTGATATTAAGCAAAAGTAGGTTAAAAAGTCAATCATTTTTTTTATTTGTTAATCTTAAATTGTTAAAGGTATCAATAGTTAAAAATTTTTTTTAAATGTTATTCAATAAATAATTATAGTATTGTGGTAATCATTATTTACTCATAAATAAATAATTATTAATCATTCGTTATCAACCACCATTTGCTTATGATTATCACCAATTTGTTTGAGTAAATGAGCAAGTAACATCAAACCCGCATTTCCGATAGTTAAGATAATTACTCCGACAACACCCATCATCCAATCATCTCTTAATACTGAAATAACCAAAATAATTACTGATGCTTTACTAGAAATACTGCTGACAGCCAACATTTTTTGCCAAACATTTCTATCTTGCCAAGTTTGATAGATGGGAATTAAAATAGTCAAAATCATCACAATTAAAATTAAATTCATAGTTATTTTACCTATTAATTTTGTGTACTTCGTACCAACCTTCTTCTTGATATTTTAAAACGATCGTTTTTGGCGTAAATGTAATGATAAAAATATCTAAAAAGATTAAAATAGACGATCGTTTTGTTGAACCTTTTTCAAGAGTTAAACTTTCTCGCCGATGAGGAAAGAGAATAATTTCGATCGCTTCGATATAAGCTTGAGGTAAAGTCATCAAAATCTTTGGTAATATTTTGAACCATTCATGAATGCTATTGACGCTAATTTTAGTCTTAGGTAAAATAAAAGCGATCGCTACTCCAATCATAATATTAGCAGGAGAAAAATCACTCGTTAATAAAAACCAAATTGATAAACGAAATATTAAATGTAAAATCATAATTGATAATTGATAATTGATAATTGATAATTGCTAATTGCTAATTGCTAATTGCTATACTAGCCAGAATAAACCGACTAAAGTTAAACTCATAACACCGATTAAATTATCTAGTTGTTCTAAATTACGTGGTAAATAAACAACAGTTTTTTTAATAACTAATAAATAAATAGTCCAACCAATACCGATAGTAACTAAAGACTTGGCAATTTTAGAAAGACTATAAGCCTCAAGATAAATAAAATTACTAAGAATTAAACCAGTTAATAACAGTATGACAGCTAACCAAAAACCATTATCTTGACTTGCTTTTTCCTCTGATGAATGAGGAAGGAAAATAAACTTCGCAAAAGAAATAGCTGTACCCACGGCGGCAATATTCATTACCAACAACTGCCATGAAGTTAACCCTTTTAAGGTTAATGTCTTAGTTACAAAACCTGCCAAAAAAGGCATTCCAGCAATCGATAAACTGGCTATAGTTAAACCTATCCAAAGCTGATTAGGTATTTGTTTGTGTTGTAATTGCTTCAAATTACGAGTAGGTAATGCACCCGACATTAGAAACAATGCTGATTTGACTAAACCATGACTAAAAGCATAAATGCCGGCGGCGGTTGGTGTTGCCAAAATAAAACCTAATTGAGAGATAGTATGAAAAGCAAGCATTCTTTTAACATCTTTTTCAAAAATAGCATAAGTGACACCAAAAATAGCTGTAGTTACTGCTAAAATACCTATTACCATATCGATTTGGTCGATTAATAAAGATAAGCGAATTAATGGGTAAATACCTGTTTTGATGACAATACCAGAAAGTAAAGCAGAGACAGGAGTATCAACAGAAGAATGAGTTAGCGGTAGCCATAAGCCAGAGACGAAGATACCACCTTTGACTAATAATGCTAAAACAATAAGTGCGATCGCTTCTGGAGGAGATTCTTGTAATCCTTCATAAGCAAAAGAATGATGAGCTTGATATTCTAAGATAACACCAACTAAGTAAAACAACATAGCTGTATTACTAATAAGCAAATAACGTAAACCAATCCAGATAGAATAATTAGTACGTGGATAAACCATCAGTAAAAAAGAAGCGATACTAATTACTTCTAAGGCGACGTAAAAGCTGATTAAATCATTACCGATAAAACAAATATTGACACTACCATAAAGTATGATCATAATAGTGTAGAAAAAAGTCTTTTTTTCTTTTTGCCAGCAATAAAAAGTAACTGCTATTGTCACTAAACAATTAGTTAAAATTAAATAGCCACTAAGACTATCAATCATTAAAGTTACGCCAAAACTATCTTTTAAGGTAATATTTAAAACAGTATCTGTAAGTAACAACCAGCAAGGATAAATAGTGGTTAAAAATAAAGTTAAAATTGTTAGGTGACGATCGATTTTAGGGAACAAATAAATGGTAAAACCAGTTATAAAAGGCAAAGTTACCCAAATCAATGTCCAAGTATTTATTGTCATAATTATTTAAGTAATAAGTAATTTTTGAATAGAGAATAAAGAGGCTTATATTCAGCATTTTTACAGTAACAAAACTAATTCTCAACTCTCAACTCTCAACTCTCAATTATTTCTCTATTTCCTCCACCTCCAAACTCGGATTATCTTGAGCGAGTTTCATTGCCCCTACTAACATCAACGCTTGGATAGAAAAACCAATCACGATCGCTGTTAGTATTACAGCTTGTGGTACAGGGTCAGCATAGTCACCTTTATAAGTAGGTGATAAAATAGGCGTAAATAATCCTTCGCGTGAAGCGATAAAAACGTAGAAAGCAATGACACCAGTACTCATTACATCCATTGCCATAATCTTCATTACTAAATTGCGTTTGTAAACTAAACCCAAAAAACCGCATAATATAGTCGCTACAATAAAACCTTCTAATATAAGTATTTTATTCATAAATATCTATTAAAACTGTTTACTTTATAGAGTATAATCTATATTAGTCGATTAAGTATAATAGCACGAATCAGAAAAACAGATTTGAGTTAACGATTTTTAATCAAAAAGATAAAATAAATTTATAAACAAAAGCCTAAAAAAGTAAAAATATCAGAGATAAAACGATAATTATGAAGATATTTAAATTACCTAATCTGCTTATAGCTAGAGGTTTAGAAGTTGAGACTAAAAAAAATTTAAACAACAGTAAATATTAATAATATAATAAATAATATTAGCAATGGGGTTTTTACCCATAACAAATAATAAAATTCTGTTATAAGCTAAAGTAAAGATTAAAACAACAAATCAAAACATTATGAGCGATATACAAGAAAAAATTCAAGAAGAACTAAAACAAGCAAGAGAAGTATGTAGCACTGACAGCAATTCAGGTGAATGTGCAGCCGCATGGGATGCCGTTGAAGAGTTACAGGCAGAGGCTTCTCACCAAAAAGGAAACGCAACTAAAAAAACATCTTTAGAGCAATATTGTGACGATAATCCTGATGCGGCAGAGTGTCGTGTTTATGAAGACTAGAGATTTTTATTTTCGACGAATTTTATGATAAGGTGGGGTTTCCCCACCTCTTTTTGTGTGTAAAATGATTACTGTCTAAATTTTATGGAAGAAGCTTTATTTAGAGTCGTAGCTTGGACTAACTATAAATTATTTGTTTTTATTTGCTTGATTTGCCCCTTAATCTTATCTGTTTGGGCAATGAAGTCAGGAATCCCTTCAATTCAGCGTTTGATGGTGATTTTTTGGCGAGTAGCTAGTTTGATGATGATTGCCATTTATCTGTTTATTCCTGTATGGCAGATAGGATATTTAGCTTGGTTTGTGGCTCATCTTTTTGTCGTTATTAGTCTTTGGTTTTGGGCTGATATTAATGATGAGATTCGTGATTTACCTAAAATACCGATTCGTCTAGCAATTCGTGTTTGGCGTTGGGCGACTACTTTTTATGGCTTAGCTGGTGCGATCGTTTTTATTCCTTTTGTCCGTTGTGCTTTTGCTGATAAAGCTAGTGATGAGTTAGCTTGTAGGGCTTGGTTAGAGCTTCCTTGGCAATACAAAGATTGGTTTCATTCTAATGCTACTACAGGATTTTTAGGCTTTTTAGGTATGAGTGGATTGGTAATATATTTAATTTATCTGGCGTATTTTTTGACTTTTCGTTTAATTAAACAAGGTAGAATTGCCCTTGAGCAGTAAAATTAATTATGACTATCACGATCGAGCAGTTAGAAAAATATAGCCAACAACACCCAGAAGAAGTTTTAGCGGTACAGGCAAAAGAAAGAGGAGAATCGATCGAAATTATTATTTTTAAAGGATTTTCCAGTAGTTTAACTAGTGCCACTGCATTTGATCCTGATTTACCTATTTTATCTGAACAAGCACAAATTATTAGAATCGATCGTTTAGCCAGCCCTTATAATCCAAATGAGCCTAAATATATCCAAGCTAATCTTACTACGATCGAGTTTAGTCAACTCCTTGACAGTTAAAAGTTAAGAGTTACACCCTAATAAATATTTTAATTATTCATTATTAATTATTCATGGCATCTAATACAACCACAACAGTAACCCAACTAATTGAAGCAGTCAACAAAGCAGACTCAGCGACAAAATTATTAGAAACAGTTGAAGAATTAGCCGATAGCAAATCTGTTGAAGCGATACCCACTTTAATTGAAGTTTTGGGTTACAACAACCCCGGTGCGGCAGTAGCGGCAACAGAAGGCTTAA
This sequence comes from uncultured cyanobacterium, assembly GCA_963710605.1. Taxonomy (GTDB): domain Bacteria; phylum Cyanobacteriota; class Cyanobacteriia; order Cyanobacteriales; family Cyanobacteriaceae; genus JAALKG01. The sequence continues at coordinate 252,850 of CAVQBA010000001.1, read as the reverse complement.
TTGAATTAGGAGAAACAGTTATTCAGCCGTTATTAGCGAGTTTGGATGATTATAACTATGGTGCGAGGGCGTGGGCATTAAGAGTATTTGCTGGAATTGGTGATATTAGAGCGATTGATTTACTTATCAAAGCCGCTACTACCGATTTTTCTTTAAGTGTCAGAAGGGCGGCAACTAGAGGATTAGGTAATTTGCAATGGCATCAGTTACCGACAAATCAAGTTGTTACGACTCAAAAACAAATTTTTGAGGTATTATGTTTAACTGCTCAAGATGGCGAATGGGTAGTACGTTATGCGGTGGTAGTAGCGTTAGAAAATTTAGCCAATAAATTAGAAGAATTTAATCATCAAGACTTGAGTAGTCGAATAGTCGAACTATTAACTAAAATAATCAATAGTGATTTAGATATTGCGGTAACTAGTCGCGCTCAATTAGCTAAACACAGAGTTAAGAATTAGGTTTTTAAGAGTAAATATTTAACTATCAACGTCTTGGTCAGCTTTCGGTGTCTTGTTCAGCTTTCGGTGTCTTGTTCAGCGTTCCCTTGCGTCTGTCGCCCCTGAGCGGGTTCTGAACGCTTGCGACTTAACGTCGTCGCAGGGTCTGAACGCTTGCGTCTGTCGCTCCTGAGCGGGTTCTGACCGCTATCAACTATCAACTATCAACTATCAACTATTTGTCATGACGAGTAATACCAGAGATATAAAAGGTTTAGCCAGATTAATGGCGGCAGATTTTTCTAATCAAGCCCAAGCATTAGCTAATCCACCATTTTTTGCTCATATTCGTGTCTGTATGCGTCCATTACCTGATACTTTATTGGATGGTACAAGTTTGTTTTTAGAGCAAGCCTATGATTTTTTACCTCAACAACCTTATCGTTTGAGGGTATTTAAAATTCATTTGGTTGACGATCGATTAGAGTTAGAGCATTATAAACTAAAGGAAGAAACTAGGTTTTATGGTGCTTCTAGAAAACCTGAAATGTTGCAACAACTAACTTTAGCTGATCTAGAAAAAATGAATGGTTGTGATATGATTGCCGAGAGAAGAGAAGAAGAACAAGACGATCGTTTTCATGGTTATATCAAACCGGGTAAAGCTTGTATGGTAGAAAGAAAAGGTAAAATGTCTTATCTTGATAATACTTTTGATATTGATAGTGAAAAACTGATTAGTTTCGATCGAGGTCGAGATCCTGTCACCGATGAAGTATTATGGGGTTCAGTAGCAGGGCCATTTCATTTTACCCGTGTTAATGATTTTTCTAATGAAATATAAACGACAATGGATAATTAGTAAGCACGCAATTATCCATAATTAACTATTAAAAATGTCTTCAGAATTTAATTTTTGGCAAAACTGGTATCCTGTTTCTCCTGTTGAAGATTTGAAAATCGATCGCCCAACACCGTTTACACTACTCGGACAAGCGATCGTTATTTGGAAAAAAAAGACCTCTTCAACCTACCATGTTTTTTTAGATAGATGCCCTCATCGTCTTGCACCGCTTAGTGAAGGGCGTATCGATGAAAAGACAGGTAACCTCACGTGTAGTTATCATGGTTGGCAATTTAACGAAGAAGGTAATTGTACTTGTGTTCCTCAAGCAGAAAATGAAGATTTAGTCAAGCAAAATCAAGAAAACTTTGCCGTAACTACTTTTCCTACCCGTCAAGCCAACGATTTATTATGGGTATGGGCAGATGCAAACAGCCCCGAATTAGCCGAAAAAACATCTTTACCTCTTTCACCTCAAATTGATGCCAAAAAAGGATTCGTGTGGTCTTCACTAGTCAGAGATTTAGCTTATGACTGGCAAACCTTCATCGAAAATGTAGCCGATCCCGCTCATGTACCTTTCGCCCACCATGGTATCCAAGGAAACAGAAATAGTGCCAAACCCGTACCGATCGAAATAATCAAATCCGATCGCAATTTAATCGAAGCACAATCCTACAGTGGATTTAAGACAACAATCACCTTCGAGCCACCAACACGATTAGAATACGCAATTAAATTTGGCGATGATGGCAAACAATTAGGATTGATTACTTATTGTATTCCTACTACCCCGGGTAAATGTCGGGTAGTGGCTCAATTTACTCGTAATTTTGCCACCAATTCAAGTAAAGTAATTCCTCGTTGGTGGGAACATATCAAAACTAGGAATGCTGTTTTAGATGGCGATATGGTATTACTTCATCAACAAGAAATATTTTTACAACGTGAGCAACAATTAGAAGGTAAAACGTGGAAACAAGCGTACAAATTACCGACAAGTGCCGATCGATTAATTATTGAATTTCGTCGCTGGTTTGATACTTATTGCGACGCTAAAATACCTTGGGAGAAAGTCGGCATTACACAGCCGGCAATTAGAGAAATTAATCCTCATCGCCAACAAATGCTCGATCGTTACGAGCAACATACGATTCATTGTCATAGTTGTCGCAATGCCCTTAAATCGACTCAGACTACCCAAAAGATTTTGTTAGGTTACTTCACCCTTTGTTTGACGATAAGCACTCTTCTGCCTGATATTTACCGTCAATCTTGGGGTATTCCCATTATGATTACTGCTTTATTGGGGCTAAGTTTTTATACGTGGCTAAAACTATGGCTAGAACCCAAATTTTATTTTGTCGATTATATCCACTCAGAAAAAATTTAGCGAAACAATTGACAATAATTCGGTATCTCTGTTGATAAGACACAACAACTGTAACTTTTAAGTAACTCTATCAATAGCTAAAACCATTACTACAAAACTTTTAATTAGTATATAGCAATTATTGCCATTATGAAGTACAAAGAAAGCCCCCACGGGTCCGAACCAACAAGCTTGGGGGACTTGAAAACAGTGACCGTACCTCATAATTAAGGGAAACGCTATATTGTTAATTTATGTCTCTAAAAAATAAAAAATAATAATGATGTATTTAACTTAAAGTATAAATAGTTATTAATTGTTAAGTACTGATTAATTTACCCACGGACTGCCCCAAGCAACAAATTATGAATAAAAGTAGCTTTAAGGTTATCGATTTACTGATTAGAATTGTCATCGTGGGCTTTATTATAGCTTGGTGCTTTATGTTAGTGCGTCCATTTATTATTCTTTTGTTATGGGCAACCATTTTAGCCGTTGCTTTTTATCCTATTTTTGAATGGCTAAAAAATCTGTTAGGTGGCAGAAAAAAATTAGCTGGTGCATTAATCGGTTTATTCGGTATAGCTGTAATACTTGGCCCGTCGCTTTCATGGGACAAACATTAGTTGGTAATATCAACAGCTTAGTAGAGAGTTTTCTTTCAGGTACATTAGTTTTTCCTCCTCCTCCAGAAATTATTCAGAGAATACCTGTTTTTGGTGAGTCATTAGATAATACTTGGCAATTAGCTTCAGTTAACATCTTAGATGCACTAGTAAAACTCGAACCTCAAATTAAACAACTAGCAAGTTATTTGTTACCTATCACTGCGGATATTAGTTTTGCCCTTGTCGAATTTTTACTTTCGATCATTATTTCGCTCTTTTTAATGATTAATGCTCGACGACTTAATCTAAAATTAACTACCTTTTTGAAAAGATTAACACCAGATAAAGCCGAAGAATTTGTTGATTTAGCTTCTTCTACTTTACGTAATGTTATTCGGGGAATTATCGGGATTGCGATCGTGCAAACAGCAATAGCAGGTATTGGTTTTGTCGCAGTAGGAATGCCTTCGGCGGGTTTGCTCACTCTTGCTTGTTTGGTTTTAAGTATTATTCAAATTGGTCCTACTATAGTAATTATCCCTTCAATTATCTTTATCTGGTTGCATGCTAGTACGCTTGTTGCGATTATTTTTAGCATCTGGATGATGAGTGCGACTGTCATTGATAACTTTCTCAAACCTATTCTAATGGCTAGAGGTTTATCTATCCCGATGGTTGTTATCTTCCTTGGTGTTTTTGGTGGTACTATTCTCCACGGAATAATTGGTTTATTTATTGGCCCTGTTGTCTTAGCTTTGGGTTACGATTTGTTAAATTTATGGATTAACGATCTTCAAACAGTTAGAGAATCAAAACAAACTACTCCCGTTAATTAGCAGGCAAACTTTCGCAAGCTATACCGTCTTTATCTCTATCCAAACGAAAAATGTCTTTACTAAAAGCATTAAAAACTAATTGGGCTTCTTTTTGGGTTTTAAAATCTTTACAATTACAATCTGAATTGACGCAGGTATTAAGTTTGTTAGTTGAAATTTGTTTTGTTTTAACTTTTTTTGCTTGAGCGATCGTCTTCGTCTGTTGTGCTAAATTATTCTGAGTATCATTGAGGTTATCTAATTTTGTCTTTGCCCAAATTGGTGTAGTTGTAATAGTGAAAGAGATGACTGAAACAATTATCAAAAGTAATATTTTATTAAGTAATAAATTTAGTCTATTAGATAGTTTGATGCGGTTAAACTTAGATAACGATAAATACTGAACTAGTTTTTGCATATTAATTATTTAAAAGTAGCGATCGTTGTTAATCTAAAAAGCAAAAATCGAAGATGAAAAATATTAATGAAAATCATCAAGAAATTTTATTATAGAAGAGAATCTAAGCGATCGACAACAACAGTAAAAATACGATCGTTATATTATTAATAATTACCGACTAATTTCTATGACTACCAATCTTCACTCTAACCGTATGCAAACAATCCAATCACCCTTGATACCTGTGATTGGTGAATTAATTAGTAACAATCCCGGTACTATTTCTTTAGGGCAAGGAATAGTGTATTATAATCCTCCTACTGAAGCACTCGATCGAGTTAGTGAATTTTGGCAACAAGCGCATAGTCATAAATACAAATCAGTGCAAGGTATTACTCCTTTATTAGAAGCGATTGAAGTTAAATTACAACAAGATAATAATTATCAACTCCACCCCGATAGTTGTGTTGTAGTTACCGCAGGAAGCAATATGGCTTTTATGAATACTGTTTTAGCCATCACTCAACCAGAAGACGAGATTATATTACAAACTCCTTATTACTTTCAACCACGAAATGGCGATTAAAATGGCGGGTTGTCATCCTGTATTAGTAGCCACAGATGAGCAATATCAATTACGTCCAGATGCGATCGCACAAGCTATTACCAGTAAAACAAAAGCGATCGTTACTATCTCTCCTAATAACCCCACAGGAGTAGTTTATCCTGAATCGACATTAAGAGAAATTAATCGTCTTGCCCTTGAACATAATCTTTATCATATTAGTGATGAAGCCTACGAATATTTTACTTACGGGCAAACAACTCATTTTTCTCCTTGCTCAATTGTTGCTAGTCATAATCACACCATTTCTTTATTTAGTCTTTCTAAAGCTTATGGTTTTGCTAGTTGGCGGATTGGTTACATGGTGATACCAAAACACCTTTTGATGTCGGTGAAAAAAGTTCAAGATACCATTTTGATCTGTCCGCCCGTAATCTCTCAATATGGTGCATTAGGGGCGTTAGAAGCAGGTAAAAGTTATTGTCAACAACACCTAAAAACGATCGATTCTTTGCGTCAATTATTCCAAAGCCAATTAAATAAAATTAGCGATTTAGTTACTTTTGGCGTGCCTGAAGGGGCATTTTATTTTTTCTTGAAAGTAAACGGTGATTACGATAGTTTTGAATTAGCTAAAAAACTGATTACCGATTATCGGGTTGCGGTGATACCGGGTAATACGTTTGGTATGGAAAAAGGTTGTTATTTAAGAGTCGCATATGGTGCGTTAAATCCTGATACCGCCAAAGAAGGAATCGATCGTTTAGTCAAAGGATTAAAAGAGATAATTGGTAATTAAAAGTTGAGATATAAAGCTAAACATATTAATAACTGTATTAGTTACAATGTTTGGACTTTGAATATCGCTGTTAATCGTAATTAGGTCATAATGATTCAGAGGTAATAGTTGCAAATGGTTAAAAAACTCGAATCTTTATTTTTTTTTCCCGATCGTGTAAATTATGGAGGTCATCCCCAGAAAAATGGTTTTGATTTTGAAACGATTAAAATTCAAGCCAAAGATAATGTCACATTAGATGGTTGGTATGTTAAATCGGCAATTTCCAATCCGAAAGCTACATTCGTTCATTTTCATGGTAATGCTTGTAACATCACAAATCATTGGGATTTTGTTTCTTGGTTGCCTGATTTGGGATATGATCTTGTAACCTTTGACTATCGGGGTTTTGGTAACTCTTCTGGAAAACCAGATTTTCAAGGAGTTTTTGATGACTGCTGTTGTGTACTTGATTTTGTGAAAAATAGCAATTTATTGAGGCAATCTAAAAAAATTATTCTTGGTCAAAGTATTGGAGGGGCATTTGCCACTTGTGCTTTAGCCGATCGTTGTGATAAAGATATTGTTGGAGTTATTATTGATAGCTCATTTAATAGCTTTAGAGATATAGCAGTTTCCAAACTAACTTTTTTTCCCAGTATCATATCACGTCTGATTACAAAAATGCTTCTTGATAATCAGTTTGAGCCTCAAGAATGCGTCAAGAAAATAGACGTACCAAAAATGTTTATCCACTCTGTTCAAGATCGGGTTGTTTCATTTGATTTAGGATTGAAGTTATATGAAAGTGCAATCGCCCCTAAAGAATTGATCGAGTTATACGATCCAAATCATCTATCTTTTTTCTGGCAACGTTCGGGACATAATTGGCAAAAACTACTTAGTTTTCTCGATCGTGTAACTTATTAGTATTATTGTTATTGTCGTTTGAAAGCATATAGTTTATGACCAGAAAATCAAGGGGAATTACGCCCCGAATCTCCCCCCTTCGGTAAGGCAAGGCTGTTTCATGTCTTATTTTTGTAATTTCTACAATGCCAGAAATAGCAGTAAATTTAGCCGTTTTTTTCTAATCGTAAAAAGAAAATGTAACCAACGAGCGATCGATCGAGTAGTAATAGCTTCTAGCTATTTATTTTTTGCTTCTAGCTATTTATTGTGAGCAGATAGCTATTTTGGGATGGGTTTTGAGTTATAGTCGATCGATTTTGATATTTTAGTTTAACAATACAAGAGCAATACGTGTCATCCAAGATTTTCTCAGATGATACGCACTTATGAATATCTCTCTCAAATTGTTATATTTAATTATCAAGTTTCAAGACTGCCATAAAAGCTTCTTGAGGTACATCAACAGTACCGATCGATTTCATCCGTTTTTTACCCTTAGCTTGTTTTTGTAACAGTTTTTTCTTCCGTGAAATGTCACCACCATAACACTTAGCTAAAACATCCTTACGTAAAGCCGCAATATGTTCACTGGCAATTACCTTAGAACCGATCGACGCTTGGATAGGTACTTTAAACTGATGTCTAGGTATCAACTCTTTGAGTTTTTCAGTTAAAGCACGTCCAACATTATAAGCCTTATCACGGTGAACAATCATCGCTAAAGCATCAACGGGATCTTTATTTACCAATATATCTAAGCGAATCAAATTGTTTTCCCGATAACCAATTAACTGATACTCCATACTAGCATAACCACGAGAGCGAGATTTTAATTGATCAAAAAAGTCTGTCACAACTTCAGCTAAAGGTAATTCATAAATTAAATTAGTCCGATTATGAGTGAAAAAACGCATATCGGTAAAAATACCCCGACGAGTTTGACATAAATCCATCAAAGTACCAACATACTCTTCAGGAGTAATAATCTCAATTTTAATATAAGGTTCTTCAATTTTGGTTCTTTTGTTCGGTTCAGGTAATGCACTAGGATTGTCTATTTCAATCACTTCATCGTCTGTAGTTGTAACTTGATATACAACCGAAGGAGCGGTGGTAATTAAAGATAAATTATATTCTCTTTCTAAACGCTCTTGAACAATCTCCATATGTAATAAGCCTAAAAATCCACACCTAAAACCAAAACCCATCGCCGTTGAGGTTTCAGGTTCAAAAGACAAAGCCGCATCATTCAGAGTTAGTTTAAGTAAAGCTTCTTTAAGATCAGGATATTGATCGCTATCGATCGGGAATAAACCACAAAATACCATTGGTTTGGCTTCTGTATAACCGGGTAAAGGTTCGGTTGCCGATTTTTGTTTATCAGCTAAGGTAATAGTATCTCCTACTCTTGCATCACCAACTTCTTTAATTGCCCCTGCTAGATAACCCACTTCTCCTGCGTGTAATTCATCTACAGGTACTTGCCCCGGTGAGAGTATTCCAATCTCATCTATATCATGTTGTTGCCCTGATGCCATCAAACGAATACGATCGCTTTTTTTCAAGCTACCATCCATAATACGGAAATAGACAATTACACCACGATAAGCATCATAATAACTATCAAAAATTAAAGCCCTGAGAGGTTTTTCGATCGTTTCAGGAGGAGGAGGTACTAGTTTAACGATCGATTCTAAAATTTTATCAACACCCAAACCGCTTTTAGCAGAAGCATAAATAATATCAGTACAATCTAAACCAACTACATCTTCTATTTCTTGAATTACTCGTTCTGGCTCAGCCCCGGGTAAATCAATTTTATTTAAAATCGGAATAATTTCTAAATCATTTTCTAAGGCTAAATAGACATTAGCTAAAGTTTGAGCTTCTACCCCTTGAGAGGCATCTACCACTAATAATGCACCTTCGCAAGCGGCGAGAGAGCGAGATACTTCATAAGAAAAATCAACGTGTCCGGGAGTATCGATCAAATTGAGTACGTATTCCTCGCCATCGGTTGCGGTGTAGTTCATCCGTGCCGCTTGCAGTTTAATCGTGATACCTCTTTCTCTTTCAATATCCATACTGTCAAGAAATTGAGCCTTCATATCTCTGACTTCTACAGTACCTGTTTCCTGTAGTAAACGGTCTGCTAAGGTAGATTTTCCGTGGTCAATGTGAGCAATAATACAAAAATTACGCAATCGTTTAACAGGAACAGAAGTCATAGATTTTATTTTAAATAATGAATGATAATGAATAAAAAATTAATGTATCTTAACTTATTTTAATATCTTTGTAGAGAAATAACTGAAAATAGGGAACAATAGGAAGAGTATAATTTTGTACAATTAATATATATAAGTTTAATCAAATATTATTATATGAATGATAACACTTTGTCACAGACACGCAACAATGAGAAAGTAGAAATTTCCATCCATCTTGATTCTGAGCTAGCCAACAAAATTAAGCATCTAACTAACGATCCGAGTAAAGTAATTGAATCAGCACTTAAACAATGGCTTAAAGGAGAAAGACAACAAGATGATGATCTAACTCGTAGTTTACGCCGTAATCCTCCTGTGCCTCCTAGAGGTGAATGGAACGATTAATTATTAATTGATGATTAAACGACTGACTACACAAAAGCAAAAGGCGGGAAAAATGTTGATTGAACAATTACTTTTTTCCTCAGCCAAAAAGCATTTATGTCTTAATTAAGTAAAGTTGTTGATTAATCTCTTTTTTTTTAATGACGATTTTTTGCTAAAATATGACCAAAGACTAATTAATTGATTAAAAAATATTTATCTATTCGATCGATAACTCCAGAAAAGTAAATAGTTTAAAAAAAACAAATAACAATCTTATTTATTACTATCTAAAGTCAATTCGCCAGAATAATTAGTAATAAAAGTATATTTGAATCACTAAAATCGATTTTTGATTAACTTGTTCAGAGATAAGCTAAAGAACGCACAAAAAGACAATCTATGAATTTGAATCAAATCACCTACAATTGTCAAGACTTATCACATTTAGGTGCAGAATTAGTTTTTATTCAATCGAGTGAAGGAGAATACCTTTCTTTTCATTGGCAGTCTTCTTTGATTGAGTTAACCCATCACCAAAAACAAAAGACTTCATTTTCTACTGTTTTAAAACCCCAAAGACAAGATATTTATTTACAAAGAATAAAACGAGTTTTAAATCGTAAAATTCCTGAACAATGTCATTGTCTTTTTGAGTATCATAATTACACTTTAACTTTTGAGTTAATAATTAGTCCGATTATCTTAGCAGATGGCAATGCTGATAAAGTATTAGTGATAGGACATCATTTACCTAATCATGATTCGATCGTTGATTCTACTTCCGCATTACCGACTAATCCTGATCCTTATCAACAATTATTAACTAATATTGCCCGTAAAATACGTCGCTCTTTAGATTTAGAAACCATTTGGCAAAAAACTGTTGACAACATCGGTACAGAATTAAAAGTTGATCAATGTTTTTTACTGACACCGACTACAGAAATGGATTATTTGGAAGTTAAGGCAGAATATAAAAAAAGTGATAGTCATTCTTTACTCGGACATCGTTTAAAGATTAATGATTATCCTCAAATAGTTAAAGCTATTTCTTCTTCTGGGCAACCCGAAATTTTGTTCGGTGGTGAGCATAATTTTTTTCAAGCTCGATCGATTTTATTAGTACCTACTTTTTATCAGCAAGAATTAAACGGTTTAATTTGTTTGTCTGAATTAGACAAAGTTCGCTTTTGGTATCAAGCAGAATTAGAACTAGTTCAAGAATTAGGTGATCAAGTCGGTACAGTAATGGCCCATGCCACTTTATACCAAAAACTAGAGAGTGCTAATATTCAAGCTGAAGAATCTAATCGTCTTAAAAGTGAATTTTTAGCAAGTACTAGTCACGAATTAAGAACGCCTCTTAATGGTATTTTAGGTTTTCTGAAACTAATTCTGGATGATATGGCAGATGATATAGAAGAAGAGCGAGAATTTATCACTCAAGCTTATGAATCGGCTTTACATTTACTTAATCTGATTAATGACATTTTAGATATTGCCAAAATCGAAGCCGGAAAAATGGAATTTGATTTAGATTCTATTTCTTTAAATAAAGTTTGCGAAGATATTTATAAATTTGGTCACAATCAAGCCCGAAAGAAAAATCTCCGTTTTGAAATTAATCTTCCCCCTACTTATGATCAAATTTTGCTTCATGCTGATTACCAAAGGTTATTACAAGTTATGCTCAATTTGTTGAGTAATTCTTTAAAATTTACTACCGAAGGCAATATCAGTATTAATGTCGAAATTATTATTACCCCTGTTACCTATCGAGAAAAAGTTTTACCCGGAATGATTAAAATTCGGGTTGAAGATAGCGGTATTGGTGTCTCTTTAGATAAACAAGAAAGACTATTTGAAAATTTTTATCAAGTTGATGGATTTAGAACTAAAGCCTACGGTGGTACTGGTTTGGGGTTATCAATCTCTAGGCGTTTAGTAGAAGGAATGGGGGGGAAAATTTCGTTTTATAGTATGGGCGAAAATTTAGGCTCGACTGTTACTTTAATCATTCCTCTAGCTCAATTACCTGTAGTAAAAACACAGACAACAATTGACAATTGACAATTGACAATTATCTCACTTATTAACTTTTAACTGTTAACTCTTAACTATAATGACATCTACTTTTATCTTGACTATCCTATTAACGATCGGTTTATTCTTTTTTATTAGAGCAAGCACTAAGGATAGAACTGAAATTGTTACTCTCAATTGCGTAGATACTTCTGATAATATTTTGAGTTATTTACGTAGTTATTTTATCGATCGATCTTATCAAGTAAAAGCGATCGATACCGAAACAAATAAAGTAACTTTAGAAGGATTAGTTGCACCGAGTATTTTTTTAGCTGTCTTATTAAGTTTTTTAGCTAGTTGTGGTTTGTTTTGTTTGGCTTTAGTATTATCAATGCTCTTTTCTACTTCATCAACGGCATTTTTAATTCTTTTGGTTTTAGCACCTTTAGCTGGCTATTTTTATTGGCAAGGCTCATCAAGAGTCGAACAAGTAGCTTTTCGTTTGGATAATTATGAGCAAGAATCAACTGAGAATACTGTTATTACCATTCAAGCTCACAGAGACGAATTAATTCAATTAAAAAATGACTTTCCTTTTGAGTATTCAGTCAAAGAAGACGATTAAACATTTGATAGCTTAACTAAATAAATTTACTGAAAAATCAAGAATACTCAGAGTAGATTCGTAATTATAACTGCGAATTGTGTTTTACTGATCTAATTTTAAGTATTTGGCGATCGGTACTAAAGTCAAACCTTGAACTGAGACTGAAATCAAAACGATAAAAAATACGACATTAAAAATAACCGTTGCATTTTCGATTTGGGCTGTAATAGGAGCGATCGCCAAAATAATAGGCACAGAACCTCTTAAACCAACCCAAGAAATAAATAACTTTTCTGACCGATTGTATTGATTAAAAATCGTACAAATAAAGACACTTAAAGGACGAGCAACAAAGATTAAAAACATAGCAATTACCACTGCTACAGGCACTATCTCAATCAGTACGTAAAGATGGCACAACCATCAATATTCAACCAGTAGAGGTACAAAAAGGTTTATATTTACCTACACAGACTATTAATCCATTATCTCCTCCTTTAGTCTTAATGACCGAGAGTGGTAATAGTGTAACGGCTAGTTATGGTGATAGTACTTTTGTTGAATTCGATAATTATGTAATCGATTCAATTTGGATTGATACTATCTCAATTGCTGATATAGATCTTGATGGAAATTTAGACTTAATCAGTGGTTATCGAATTGAAGGTGGTGGGTATGAAGAAGAAGATTACTTCCTCGGTGTCTCTTTAGGTAATGGAGATGGTACTTTTGAACAACCAATCAATCAAGAACTTGATGATGAAGTAATTTCTATAACCATAGAAGACATTGATGATGATGGAAACCAAGACGTAATAACTACCAACTATTTTTCTGATAGTATTTCGATACTAAATGGTAATGGAGATGGTACTCTGTCTTTTCAAAGTAATTTTAGTTTTACCAGTGATGTCGATTCATTAGCTTTGAAAGATATTAATGGAGATGGTAAACTTGAAATGGCGATCGTTAGTACTTCTCAAAATCAGATAGTCGTAATAAAAGGGAATGAAAATGGGACTTTTACTCGGCTTTCTACTTATTCTCTACCAGAAGGCTCAAGACCAATAAATGTCGCTTTTGCTGATTTGAATGGAGATGGACGACTAGATTTAGTCACTAATTATCTAGGAGGCAATCCAACTGTACCAGATATTGCTAATAATTCTATTATTGTTTGGTTAGGAGATGGTGAAGGAAGTTTCAACTCTTTGAATCATTTTGAGGTAGGTAACTCTTTTGCAGACTTTTTATTAGTCGATGTTAATACCGATGGAGACTTTGATATTATAACCGTTAACCCCAACGACTATAATATTTCTGTCTTAATTAATCAACAAAATGGTGAGTTTAACGAACGTTTTTATACTTATGAGCCTGTTTTCAATCAACTAACTAGCTATACTGATGAAATTGGTCGAGTTACTCTTTATGAGATTGATTCGGATAATGGGAACGTAGTCTCTACTACCAGAGTTGTCGGGGAATTAGATGCTCCTAGTAATGGCGAAACTGATGACGTTATGACTCGCTATGCCTATACGAATGCTGGGTTAATCGATAAAATGACTGATGCTAACGGTCAGATTACTGATTATAATTATCATCTCGATACAGGTAATTTAATTGAAATTATCTATGCCGTAGGTACCAGTGAGGAGGCGATCGTTAAATACGAATACGATACTGCTGGTAATCAAATAGTATATATCGATGAAAACAATAATCGTACTGAATACGAATACGATAATGCTAATCGATTAATTGAAACTAGATATGCTGTAGGTAGTGCATCAGATGAAGCAGTAGAAATGATGGATTATGATGATAATGGTAATCTAATTATCATGACCGATGGGTTAGGTAATGTCACTGAATATGTTTATGATACTCAAGATCGTTTAATTAAAGTCATCGAAGCCGATCCTGATGGTGCAGGTCCGTTAAGCAATCCTGTTACGATTAATACTTATGATGGTAATGGTAATCTAGTTTCTACAATCGATCCTCTTAACCGAGAAACTCGTTATATTTACGATAGTCGTAATCGATTGGTAGAAATTATTCAACCTGACGGTAACACAACCGAAGCTCATTACGATAATAATAACAATAATTTAGTTTCTACTACTGATCAAACTGGAAATTTAACTACTAATATCTATGATTATCGCGATCGATTAATCAGAGAAATTGATGCTGAAGGCAACGAAACTAAGTATGAATACGATCGAGCTAATCAGTTAATTGCTCTTATCGACGGAAACGATAATCGTACTGAATTTGAATATGACGATTTAGGACGACAAATTAAAGTTACTGATGGTGAAGGTAATATTACTCGTTATGAATACGACAAAGTAGGTAATGTCACTGCGACGATCGATGGGAACGGTAATCGTACTGAATACGAGTATGATGCTCGAAACCGACAAATCCTGATGCGTAATGTCATCGATGGTGGTGATGATATTATTACCACTACTACCTATGATGATGTTGGTAATGTTTTATCGGTAACTGACTCTGTTAATAATCAAACTAGTTATACTTACGATGCTCGTAATCGTGTCATCACTGAAACTAATGAGCTTAGTTTGTCTCGTACTTTTGCCTATGATGAGGCTAATAATCTAACTCGTACTATTGACCGTAACGATCGAGTTAGAGCCTTTAGCTACGACAATTTAAACCGCCAAATAGAAGAGATTTGGCTCGATGATAACTCCCTCCCTATTTACTCGACGACTTCCTCTTATAATGCAGGTAATGAGTTAATCTTTATTACTAATCCTGACGCTACTTATAATTATACTTACGACGTGATGGGGCGTATAGAAACTGTTGATAATGCAAATACTCCAGATGTTCCTAACGTTGTTTTAACTTATAATTATGACGAGCAAGGTAATATCATTTCTGTTTCTGATTCTATTAATGGTATTGATAGCGGTATTACCACTTATGATTACGATCGTCTTAACCGTCTTACCTCTTTGACTCAATCGGGTAATGGGGTAGAAGATAAACGAGTAGATTTTGATTATAACGGTGTTGGTCAGTATGAGAGGATCGATCGTTATTCTGATTTAACTGATACAAATTTGCTTGTCAGTAGTAGTTATGATTATGACGGTGCTAATCGTCTAACCAATTTAATTCATAATAATGGTATTAATGATGTCGCTTTCTACGATTTAACTTATGATGCGGGTAGTCGTATTACTCAAATTATCGATGTTGACAGCACGAATACTTTTGCTTATGATACCCGTGACCAACTGTTAAACGCTACTCATAGTGATATTGATAATGACGATGAAATTTATTCCTATGATGATAATGGTAATCGTACTTTAACTGACTATGACACAGGAGTTAATAATGAATTACTCTCTGATGGAGTATATAACTATGATTATGATAATGAAGGTAATTTAATTTCTCAAACTACTATTGCTACAGGTGAGGTTAGGTTATTTGAATGGGATTATCTCGATCGCTTGGTGGCAGTAACTGACTTTGATAGTGATAATGATGTTATTCAAACTGTTGAATTTAGTTACGATATGTTTGGTCAACGTTTATCAAAGGTAGTTGATGGGGTTGCGACTTATTTTGTATATGATAGGGAGGATGTAATTCTTGATTTTGTCGATGATGGTAGCGGTGTGGAGTTAGATATGCGTTATCTTCATGGTGCGGGTATTGATGAAGTTTTGGCACAAGAGGATAGTGATGGTAATGTCACTTGGTTTTTAACTGACCATTTAGGTACGATTCGTGATTTGGTAGATAATAGCGGTGATGTGGTCAATCATTTAACTTATGACTCCTATGGTAATGTGGTATCAGAAACTAATGCTACTGTTGACAGTCGTTATCGCTTTACTGGAAGAGAGTGGGATGAAGAAATAGAACTCTATTACTACCGAGCCAGATATTATAATGGGGAGACTGGAAGGTTTATTAGTGTCGATCCTATTTCTTTTGATAGTGGTACTTATAATTTGTATGGGTATGTTGATAATAATCCTGTTAATGCGATCGATCCTTCTGGACAAAATAAACAACATTTTAAAGTAGAACTAGTATATATTAATTTGTCTGGCGGTCTTAAACACCACGCTGAAATTCTTATTACAGATATGTTAGGAAGTAGAGGATTTATTGGTGAACCAGAACAAGGAGGTTCTCTTCAAGTAAGTAATACGCTTTCTAGTAGTGGTAGTGCTGGTGGTTCATTTGGATTTGGAAAAGTAATTATGCAAGAGGATATACCTTATAGTAAATCTTCACAAATAGCTCAAAGACAAATTGTTTATGAAGAAGATTGCCTTAAATATGCACCATCTATACTCTCTAAAACTAAAGCATATTCTCAAATAATCACCAATTCAGACATTAATTATAACCCTTTTTTAAAAAATAGTAATTCGGCAGCATTTACTATTTTAGAATTGGCTTTACCACAGTTATTACGTCCTTTTCCTAAAGTTGGTATTGATCCTCCCGCCTGGGAAATAGATATTTTTACAGGTGTAAAATCAAAAAATATAGGAACTAGTATTTATCCTTAAACTCAAATCTACTCTTTATAAACTACTTCAAAATTTACAAAAATATAAAAAATGATAAAACATATCAAAATATTTTTAATGATTATATTTGGATTTATTATTCTGATAATTGTAATCAGGTTATGGAATTATCAAAAAACTCCTTCAATGGCACGTAATCTTCCTTCAAATTATTTAGTAGCTCAAACAGAATTTAAAGAAAGGGTCAATGATGCATTTCCAATAGGAATAAATAATACTGTAATAGTTGAAAGTTTATCTAAACAAGGATTTTCTCTTGACACGTCAAATGTAACTTCTGAAAAAGTAGCATCTTTTTCTATATCAGGCTTTATATGTAGAGATGATTGGATAATCCATTGGACTGTAGATGAAAATGATACTTTATCTACTATTAGAGCTCAATACTATCTTACATGTCTTTAATATGATTGTCTCTTTTATAGTTAGGTGTAATCGGTAAGATTATTACAATGATTGATGGGCTAGGTAATCTTACCACTTATTCCTATGATAAGATTAATCGTCTAATAACTCAAACTGATAGTGAAAATTTCACAACGACTTATACCTACGATGCAGTTGGTAATCTTTTAAGTCTTATCGATGTTGATGGTACTTCTAGTTTTACTTATGACGATTGTAATCAATTATTAAACGCTACTCACAGCGATATTGATAATGATGATGAAACTTATTCCTACGATGATAATGGTAATCGTACTATAACAGGCTATGACACAGGAGTTAATAATGAGTTACTCTCTGATGGAGTATATAACTATGATTATGATGATGAGGGTAATCTAATTTCTCAAACTACCATTGCTACAGGTGAGGTCAGGCTATTTGAATGGGATTATCTCAATCGCTTGGTGGCAGTAACTGACTTTGATAGTAGTAATAATGTGTCACAAACTGTTGAGTTTAGTTACGATATGTTTGGGCAAAGGTTATCAAAAGTGGTTGATGGTATTGCGACTTATTTTGTTTACGACAGGGAGGATGTAATTCTTGATTTTGTCGATGATGGTAGCGGTGTGGAGTTGGATATGCGTTATCTTCATGGTGCAGGTATTGACCAAGTTTTAGCTCAAGAGGATAGCAATGGTAATATAACTTGGCTTTTAACTGACCATTTAGGTACGATTCGTGATTTAGTGGATAACACTGGGGATGTGGTCAATCATCTTACTTATGATTCTTATGGCAATGTGGTATCGGAAACTGATGCGTCTGTTGATAGTCGTTATCGCTTTACTGGACGTGAATGGGATGAGGAGATAGATTTATACTATTACAGAGCCAGATATTATAATGGTAAGACTGGCAGGTTTATCAGTGTCGATCCTATTTCTTTTGATAGTGGGACTTATAATTTATATGGGTATGTTGATAACAATCCCGTTAATGCGATCGATCCTTTTGGGTTAGCATCAGCAGAGTTAACAACACTTTTAAATACTTTTGAACCTTCTCCTAATACTATAGGCAAAATACCAAGTGGCTATCAAAGTAAAACGGTATATAAAAATTATGCACAGGCATATAGCAGAGCTTTAATTGCTTTTAAAAGCATAACAACACGAGAAAATATAGCCACTAATCGATTAACAACAGATCGTAATAATCCAAATTTCCCTGTTTCAGCTTGGAGTTTAACTTATAAATTAAAAGTTAATGGTAGTTTCGCAAGTCTAAGACAAGGAGAAAGAGAAGGTGGACAAGCCAGTTTGATATCTGTTGGAAAATCAGGTCCTCTACCAACGATTGATTTACAGCCAACAAAACTTAACAGAAGAATAGAATATAGACATCATACGAGAGGATATAAAAATGTCACCGAACTAAAATTTCGTTGGAAAGACTCAGACGAATTTAATAATTTTTGCATCGCAATACCTGCGGTACCAATGATTAGTCCGCAACAACAACCACTACCACCACTACCACCACTACCACAACCAAATCCTACATTTGACATTCCTACTATCCCTCCAATTCCTATCTCTCCAATTCCTAGATGGTTAAATCCTTTTAGAAATCCTATTTTTTAATAGTTATCAATTAAATTAATTCTCTCAAAATATTTCCATGATGAATAAGATACCTGATTCTTTTCAAGAAAAATTAAAACAATGCCAACAAGAAAAATCTGATGTTTTAGATTTCTCTCGTGAGAACTGGTATGGTGATGATGAAAAGTTAAGTTACATTCCTGATGAAGTTTTTGAATTAAAACATTTAGAATATTTAGATTTAACTAATAATAATATTACAGAAATTCCTGAAAATATTTATAAATTAACTAATCTACAACAACTAATTTTGGAACGAAATCAAATTGAGAAAATAGCAGATTCTATATCTATGCTAGAAAATTTATTTGATTTAAATTTATTTTCAAACAAAATTAATTGTTTTTCTAAATGTCTCACTGAAATTACTAATTTAACATCTTTGAAATTAGGGGGAAATTATATCGAATTTATTCCTAATTCAATAACAAATTTATCACAAATAGAAATCTTAGATTTTAGTTACAATGAAATAGTCAATGTACCTTTTTATCTTTTTAACCTTAATAAATTAAACTCTCTAAATTTAGATGGTAATAAAATAAGGGATATTGAATTAAAAAAATCTAAATATGATAATCAAATAATATACTTTAATTTAAGTCGTAATTTATTTACTCAAATACCTGAAATAGTTTTTTCTTTAAATCTTCTTGAGTCTTTCTATTCATATGAGAATCAGATTAGCGAAATACCCAATCATATATCCAAATTAAAAAAACTTAAAAAGTTAAATTTATGTAATAATCAAATAACCCAAATTAATAATATATTTTTAGAGCTAAGTAATTTAGAAATATTACAATTAAGTCATAATCAAATAAAGAATGTATTTGCTAATTTTGCTAAAAACATAAATCTTCGATGTTTATGGCTCGATCATAATCAAATAAAAAATATCCCTGATTCAATTTATCAGTTAAAAAAATTGAAAGATTTTGAAATTCATCATAATCAAGTGGATAGAAAAGATATAAAGAAAATGAGAGAACATATTAATAATTTGGCTGATTAAATTAGTATATTTTTACTATCTATGTATATGATGAGGTTGGTAATCTTTTAAGTCTTACTGATAGTGAGGATAATACGACGACTTATACTTACGATGGTGTCGATCGACTTTTAACTGATACCAACCAATTAGGTTTCATTCGTACTTATGAATACGATGGGGCGGGTAATTTGATTGAGATGACCGATCGAAATAACCGCACTACTAATTACAGCTATGATAGTTTAAATCGTCTTACTCAAGAAGAATGGGAGGATGGTTCAAATCTCATAATTTATGATTACGACAAAGGTAGTCGTCTTTTATCCGTGTCTGACAGCTTTTCCAGCTATGGGTACAGCTATGACGAAAGAAACTTACTCACTTCGATCGATAATTTAGGTACTGTTGGTGTTCCTAATGTTGTCTTAAATTATCAATATGACAATGTCGGTAATATGTTGTCGGTTACTGATACGATCGAGGGCGTTGTATCGGGTATTGAAGAGTTTACATTAGACGAATTAAATCGAATTGTGAGTATTACTCAATCGGGTAATGGGGTAACTAATAAACGGGTTGATTTTACTTATGATAAGGCTTCACAGTTAAAAGAGATCGATCGATTCTCCGATCTAGCTGGTACGCAATTAGTCGCAGAAAGTGATTATGACTACGATGATTTTGGTCGTTTGATTGATTTAGTTCATAACAATAGTACTGGGACTATAGCTAATTACAATTGGATTTATGATGAGGCTAACCGTATAGAGCAGCTTACCAGTCCTGATGGTGTTGTTGTTTATAATTATGACGACACGAATCAATTAACGAATGCTGATTATAATTATCAGGATGATGAAAGTTATGGTTATGACGGTACTGGTAATCGCACTAACGGCGGTTATGTGACAGGTGATAATAATCAGTTATTGTCTGATGGTGTTTACAATTATACCTACGACAATGAAGGTAATCGTCTCGATCGTACCGATATTGATACAGGTGAGGTGACTGAGTATCAGTGGGATTATCGCAATCGACTGGTAGGGGTTGTAACTAAGGATGCTAGTGGTAATGTTCTCGCTACGGTTGAGTATCAATATGATGTTTACGACAGAAGAATTGCTAAGTCTGTTGATAGCGATGGTGATGGTAATCCCAATTTAGAAGAGAGATATGTATTGGATGGTGATGAGATCGCACTCGTTTTTGATGGAGAGGGTAATCTAAAAGAAAGATTCCTTCATGGTGTCACAGTTGACCAAATAATTGCACAAGAGAATGCGGATGGTAGCGTTTATTGGGCTTTGGCTGATAATCTAGGTTCGGTTCGTTATGTTTTAGATAATGATGGAAATATAATTAATGAGATTATATACGATGTTTTCGGTGAGGTAACTTCTGAGACTGATCCATCTGTTGATTTCCGTTTTGGTTACACGGGCAGAGAGTTAGATGAAGAAACAGGGCAACATTATTATCGCTCTCGTTATTATGATAGCTCGGTAGGAAGGTTTATTTCTGAGGATACGATTGGCTTCGCTGGTGGCGATGTTAATCTTTATCGTTATGTTGGTAATAATTCGATTAATGCAACCGATCCTACTGGTGAATTTGCTAATTTTGCGGTACAGGCTGGTATTGGTGCAGGTGTCGATTTAACAATTCAACTAATTCAACATAAAGGCGATATTTCTAAAGTCGATTGGATGTCTGTTGCCATGAGTGCCTTAAGTGGTGCACTTGGTGGTGTTGTTTCAGCTAAAGCGGCGGTTAAATTTGCTTCTCTACTACAAAGAGTTGTTGTCAATGGTCTTGCTAGTGGAGGTATTGATGCAGGATTACAAGTTGGTCGAAATGCACTCACAGGTTGTAATTTATCTGATAACGTTCTTCAACAAGGTTTAATCGGTGGACTAGGTGGTGCTTTAGGAGAAATTGTTCAACCGCTTTTTAAACAATTAGATTCTTTTATAAAAGGTGCTGATGGTAACATCGATGATGCGGTAGATGGTTTAGCTCGTCAAATAGAGTGTTTTGTTGCTGGAACTTTGATTGCTACTCCATATGGTTTTATTCCTATTGAACAAATTAAAATAGGCGATCGAGTTTACACTGGAAGTGAGCAGTTTTCAGGTGAAATTTCTGTTGTCAAACAATTATTTCAAAAACAAGTAGATAAAGTCGGCGATATTATTGTAAATGAGGTAAAAATTACCTGTACTTCAACCCATCCTTTCTGGATAAGAGACTATGGTTGGAAGTTAGCTCATGAGTTACAAGTAGGTGATGAGCTCTTAACTAAAGATGGTAAAGTCTTATCTATTGAATCTGTTACTTGGCGTGAGGGCGAGGAAACTGTCTATAATTTTGAGGTAGAAAATTATCACACTTATTATATTTCTGAACTAGCTATTTTAGTTCATAATATGTGTGATGTGAGAATGAATGAAACTGTTAGTAGAACTATTGGTATATCCGATATTAATGATATAATTGATTCTTCTATGAGACCATCACGTCCAAATTCAGAAGATTCACGAGCCCTTCAAGCTATAAGAAAAAGATTAGATGGAAGTCCTTCAAAAAATTCAGCTTTTCAAGGTGAAGATTTTAGTAAAAGCCAAGATTCAGCAAATCAAATTATTAGAGAAGTATTAGGAGACACAAATGAGAATCCTATAATTCAAAGAGGAACTAATCGAAATGGACAAGAACGTGTTGATATTTTTAATCCAGAAACAAGAAGAGGAGTTAGAATTATAGATAGTCAATTTGATACATTTATTAATCAATAGTTATTTTTAAAGATTATGAATTTAGGAATTCCTTCTTGCAATTTAGATCTTCTTCAAAGTCTTTCAGGTCGTAAAATTATTCAAGTAAATCGTCAACTTTTTAAAGATGATTTTGTTCGAAATGATTTTGAACAAACTGCTGACGGACCGATAGAGATAATGTTGGACGATGGTAATATTTTAAACTTTTACTCTTTACTAGAAATTGAGAGTATTGGCGTTAAAAAAGGTCTTATGGAGAAATATGGAGATAGTTATGAATATCGTAATCTTACAAAAAATAGTTTTTGGAAACCGAGAATTGGTAGGATAATCAAAAAAATATTTTTTTTAAAATCAAAATATGCTTCTGATAATAATCCTAGTGAATTTGCGATTAAAATACAACTAGAAAATAATTTAGAAATTTATTTTGAATATTTAAATGAAGAAGATTTTCTAGATACTTTAAGAATCACAGAAAAATATTTGGTCCTGATTGCTTTGTTAAAGAAATACGAGCAGAATAATCGTGGGATCGCCCTCTTGTAGGGTGCGTCTTTACAAAGTACTGTCGTTCATACTAATTTTTTCGGTGGGAACGTTTTGTCTATGACAGTGCCAATAATTTAATTTCGCTTACGGATGCTAATAACCATACTACTAGTGAGGTGACTGAGTATCAGTGGGATTATCGTAATCGACTCGTAGGTGTTGTAACTAAAGATGTTAGTGGTAATGTTCTGGCTACTGTTGAATACCAATACGATGTTTATGACAGAAGAATTGCTAAATCGGTAGATAGCGATGGCGATGGTAATCTCGATCTAGAAGAGAGATATGTGTTAGATAGTGATGAAATCGCACTCGTTTTTGATGGAGAGGGTAATTTAAAGGAAAGATTCCTTCATGGTGTCACAGTTGACCAAGTAATTGCACAAGAGAATGCAGATGGTAGCGTTTATTGGGCTTTAGCTGATAATTTAGGTTCGGTTCGTTATGTTTTGGATCATAATGGTGATGTAATTAATTCCATTACATATGATGCTTTCGGTGAGGTAACTTCTGAGACTGATCCATCTATTGATTTCCGTAATGGTTACACGGGCAGGGAGTTAGATGAGGAAACCGGGCAACATTATTACCGCTCTCGTTATTATGACAGCTCGGTAGGAAGGTTTATCTCTGAGGATACCATAGGGTTTGCTGGTGGTGATGCTAATCTTTATCGTTATGTTGGTAATAATGCAACTAATGCGATCGATCCATTCGGCGAAGCAGCGATATTTGGAACAATCATTATTAAAGATGTAATACTTCCAGCAGGCTTTGCTCTTTATAGTATTTACCAAATAGAAAAACAAAAGCAAAAATTAAATCGCGATCGAGAGCGAAATAACATTAAGTCTCTTCCAGATAATCATTTTCCTAACCCTGAAGGTATTCCCGATCGTGAAGAGAACAAATTTTCTGACAATACAGGACATACGACAAAACCTGATATTGATACAAATCCTCCTTCTTCTCCTACTGAATCCAATGTTGAACCAATTACTCATACGGGAAATTCTTGTCCTGCTAATGATGATTTTTCTAATCCATATTTTGACAGTTCTGTAAAACCACCTTGGAGAGGTACAGCCAAAATACTCGACGGAAATTTAAAAAAAGGATGGATACATATTGATGCTCGTCATGTTACGGGTGATCATCCAACAAAAGCGACCAGCAGATCTTTTCGCACCTGGAACGACAAGAGATCAATTACAAGAAGGAGCAAATAAAATTATTAAAGAAGGAACTAGAATTTCTGATCCTTCAAGAAACGTACAAACTTTTGAAGATAGAATTAAAGTTAATGGCAAAAGAGAACGAGTAAGAGTTATTGTTGATACGGTAACTGAAGAAGTTGTCACTATATTTCCGCCTAGAAGTGAGTAAAAGTAAACTGATGATAAAATTTATTTTCAAGTTAAATGAACCTTTATCTGATATTGATAGTTTTAGTCAAGGTTTTATAATTATAGAGACTAAAAAGACATTATATCCTCCTAAAAAACTAAATAGTAGTCAATCAATGATGATATTTATTTCTATCGTGGAACTATTAGATGGAATTAGAATCTTATTAAAAGATAAAAATAAAAAGTCATACTGTTTTGTGGGAGCAGATTCATCTTTCAAACTTTTTTTCGTCAAAAATTTTGGAGAAAAAGAAAATAAATTAATCTTGAAAGATAGCGAAAGTGTAGAAATATTGACACTAAAAGAAAATGATTTTGTCTATTCTATTTGGAATGGAGTCAAAATATTTGTATCAGAATATTGCAGATTTCTTAATGAAGAAGAAATTATCTATAATGATTTTCAAAACTCTATAAAAGATTTCAAAAAGGAATTTAAGTTAACATAAAGTACGCTCAAGTGCGATCGTTGATCTGTAGTAAATCTGTAGGGTACGTTCGGTAAAATTACTGTCGTTCTCGCTAATTTTATTGGTTGGAACGCACCATCAAGCTCATTAATTAATACCAGACACCCTCCTATCGGTAATATTATCGCTACTATTGACGGGTTAGCTCATCGTACTCAATACGAGTATGACTCACTCGATCGATTAATTAAAACGATCGTGCGTATTTTATAAACAGTAGCGATAGCTACAGCGACAATTGAAGAAGTAATATTGTATTTGTAGTGGTTAGATGGTCAAGATGAGATTTGGTTTTTGTAAGGGTAGAAAAAAATATTATAAAACTTATGATATATTAAAACTCGAAAAATTAATTAACTAATGCCTAAGAAAATTCGAGAATTAAAAAAAATTCTTAAAAAAGCTGGTTTTTCTCAAAGAACAGGAAAAGGAAGTCACTCTAACTGGTTTCATCCTTTATATTTAGGTCGAATAACTATCTCAGGCAAAGACGGTAACGACGCTAGAGATTATCAAGAGAAAGAGGTTTTTCAAGCAATTAAAGATGTAAAAAAGAGAAAAACAAATGACTAATCATAAATATAAAATGGTAATTCAATGGTCTAATATTGATGATTGTTACTTGGTGGGATTACCTGATTTTCCAGGACAACAATGGCGTACTCATGGTGACACTTATACTGAGGCTGTCAATCGTGGTATGGAGGTTTTAGAATTATTAATCGAGGATTATCGACTCTCAGGTGAAAAGCTACCTTTACCTAGCGTTTTGTCAGAAAAAGTAGGTTAAGTACGATCGTTATAGATTATAGTCGGGTACGTATCGAGTAAAAAAATAAACCTAAAAGATCGTATTCATAATTAAACATTAAGTGTAATACACCAATTTTATTATGATAATAGATCGTATTAATCAGTATTTAACTAATACTACAGTACTTTAACTTCTACTTTCGGTAAAAATATTAACACCCCAATAAGAATAAAAATTCAAACTCTTTTTTTCAAAATGTATCGGGGACGAATTTCTACTGTTAATTCTAATTTAGAGGCTAAATTTCGTCGCTGTAAGGCTTCATTAATTGCTCTTTGGGTAAAATGAATCTGCTCCAATTGTCGTTGGTGAGAAATATTTTCTGAATGATGACGATAATAATATAAAGGCTTTGATAAATGCTCTATTTTAGTCACTTCTGATAACTTTAAACATAAATCGTAATCTTGAGCCGCACTGAATTCGGGATTAATTCCGCCCACCTTCTGATAAACTTCTCGGCGTATTAAGCGAAAATGGAAAGTCATGAAATCTACAAGTAGCCTTTGTGGAGAATATGGTATTTGACAACGTTTCCCTAATCCTCTAACTTGACCGTTAATATCGATCACTAAATAATCTGTATAAACCATTCCCAACTGAGAATCAGAAGATAACAAACATTCAGTTTCAGTCAAAGTAGTTTTAGTAATCAAATCGTCACTATCAATTAGACCTAAATAAACTCCCTTCGTTTCTTCAAGTGCTAACTTTAAAGCATATCCCCTACCTCTATGCTCGGAAGCAATTACCCTAATTCGATCGTCTTGTTGAGCAAACTGTTTTGCAATTTTTAAACTATTATCTGTCGAACCATCATCCCAAATTAGATATTCAAAATTTTGATATTCAGAATTTAACACACTCTGGATTGCTTCGGCTAAGTATTTTTCTCGGTTATAAACTGTCGTAACTAAAGAAATCAAATTATTCATAAGCGTCATGAGTCTAATTATAGCCGACTACATTCATAATTCTAAGACAAAATTAATTACTGTTTTTGTTTAATAATCGATCGTACAGCTTCATATGCTCGATCGATCGTACAGCTTCATATGCTCAATCGATCGTCTTTGATCAAGAATAATTAAATTTACCTTTGCCCTTTGTTGACATATAGTCATTTCAAATAACAGTGAGACAATTTTGAGGCTAAAATTTGAGTTTAATTTATTAAACGGATTCTATTAGCCTTGCAATTTATTTCAAGGCGGGGTTGAAGCTCACATTTTTACTGTTATTAAGACTGTCTCAATTTTAATTAAAACGACTATACTTAGGAGTCACGCAAAAATAACTTCCTAACTTAGCCGATTTTTTGTATGATATTAAAGCAACATCCCCAATTGATTGAGCGAAGGAGTAATCATCAAAATAAATACCGCCAATTCCTTCTGAACCTGCTAACATACCAATGAAAAGAAATATCAGTAACCCCGGAATGCCAAATTTACCCGATAATTTACTAGCAACCACACTAATAAACAACAAGATACCGATCGTCACATAGATATACTCTGGTAACATTAAATCATTTCTTTGATGTAATTATCATCAACAGTTTATTATTTTGCTCAACTATATTAACACGATTATTTTTTAGACTAATTGATAATTATAACCACGAGTCAAACGAATTTGAGCTAGGGTAAAAATAACAGGTATAATTCTAGTATAGTTAGTAGAAATAGCTCTCCAACCTAAATCGGCACAAAAACTAGCCCATAAAACTGGTCCTAAAAAAGTAAATACACCTCTAACTGCTGTGTAACGAGCGGTATTGGCAACCATACCCTTTTTTGCCATTTGCAGAGCAAAACGCTTTTGTATTTGAGTTGCAGTAGCTATTCCGCCTTTAATTAAACTTGCCTTAGCTGTTTGATAGGTAGCAAAATGAAGTGCAAATTGTTGAGCAATTTTTTGTAATAACCAAGGTTTAACCATCGAATTAATTGCCAACAAACCACTACCACGTAAAATGATTTGTAAAGGGTCATGTTGTAAACTAACTGGTAAAGGGTGAGGTGTCGGACTACTTGCTAAAGATTTGACTACTTTATTTTTTAAAGATTTTTGTTCTTGTTTGGGTAGTTGTAGCCATGCTTTTTGTAATAGATGTAAAAATACTTCTGTTTCCAACTCAACTGTCTTCATCTTTTGTTTGTAAGGAATTTTAAGATAGCGACACACTTGAATTAAAATATCTTTATACCTTACTTCGTGGGTTTGACGACGTAGAACTGTCATACCATTTGCACCTAAAAAACGAAATCTGTTTTCGATCGTATCTAACCAAGTTGATAAATCTTGACTTTGAACATCTAAGGGAGTTGGGGTGTAATAATAATCTAAGGGATTTAAACGACGACAAAAAAGAATTTCGGTAACTTGTTGCAATTCTTCAGGGGTAGCTAACTCTAATGCAGATCTTAACTCGTTCACTATTGTTCTCCTTCTCCACACGTCAAAAAATAATGATTAATAACGATCGTACAGCGGCACATTTAATTTAACAAAAATTATATCACTCTAAACTTAACACAAATCAAATCATTTGTGACAAACTTATTTTTTAGTTAATATCAAATCTTAATCTCGATCGTCGATCGACTATCATTAACAATTTTTTGCTCATTCTCAAGTAGAAAATTATTGTTAAAAAGCGAATGCGGAGTAAAATAAAATTAATTAATCGTAAATAAATTACGTTTAATGTTAAAAGTATTTGATTCTTTTATAGCTACAAGCGTGATTGCTATAAGCTCTATCAAGCTTTAAGTGTCACACAGGCTTAAAAAATCTTTTATCTAGGTGCGTTCTTCTCACCAGCAAGCAGTAGCAGTAGCAGCAGAGTTGTCTTCTGGTAATTCTCGCACTATCTCAATTCTCAATTATCACACTCTCTCAATTATTATATTATGCCTTTTTTATTGATTACAGGAAAAAAATTCATTCGTGATTTAGAGCAATCAGGCTCATTAGCAATTTATGCTCCTTTAGAAGGTGGTTTTGAAGGACGTTATATCCGCAGATTAAGAAACACAGGTTATAAAACTTTGAGTATCTCAGCTAGAGGATTAGGTGATTTGAGTGCTTACTTGATGAACGTGCATGGTGTACGCCCTCCTCATTTAGGTAAAAAAAATATTGCCCAAGAAGGTGCGGTAGGGCCAGTTTATTTTGTACCTCCGATTGCAGGTTATCAAGTTGAAAGTTTACCTGAAAATTATAAAGGTTTGGTACTTTGGATTCTTGAAGGTTATGTACTTTCTAACCAAGAAAAACAATATTTGATTGATCTAGCTAAAGAACAACCCAAAATTAAAATAGTCTTAGAATTAGGTGGAGAAAGATATTTCCGTTGGCAATCTCTAGCTGAAGCAGTTAAGGTTGCTGTTTAATCGTATCTTTGGGTAAATTAGTAATGACTAGATTTTTGAGGTGTTACTTTTGCCCAAGGAAAGATTAGATGTTTTATTAACTCAACAAGATTTATGTACTAGTCGATCGCTTGCCCAAAAATTAATTAGAGCAGGTAAGGTTAAAGTTAAAGAAAGAATTGTTGATAAACCCGGTACTTTAATTGATGTAACTAGTGAGATTCAAGTACAAGCTAAACCTCCTTTTGTTTCTAGAGGAGGAGAAAAACTAGTTAAAGCATTAGATGAATTTGAGATTGATGTTAAAAACCGTATTTGTCTTGATGGCGGTATTTCTACAGGAGGATTTACTGATTGCTTATTACAAAAAGGAGCAAAACAAGTTTATGGCGTTGATGTCGGGTATGGGCAAGTAGCATGGGAATTAAGAATAGACGATCGTGTTACTCTCCTAGAAAGAACTAATTTTCGCCATTTAACTCCTGAAAAACTATATCAAAACAATACACAAGCTGATTTAGGTGTGATGGATTTGTCTTTTATTTCCTTAAAAAAAGTATTGCCTAAATTATGGGAATTACTAACTACGCCCAAAGACATTATCTTATTAGTAAAACCGCAATTTGAAGTGGGTAAAGATAAAGTAGGTAAAAAAGGTGTTGTGAGAAATCCCGATTTACAAGCTCAAGCTATTTATGAAGTACTACAAGATGCTCTCGAATTAGGATGGCAATATCAAAACTTAACTTATTCACCAATCACAGGTCCGGCTGGTAATATAGAATATCTATTGTGGTTAAACCAAAGCAAAAATCAAAATCAAAACCTCGAACCAGAAGATAAATTCTTAGAAAGTATCACTCAACTGACTCATCAAGCCTTTAAAACACTTAATCAAAAATAGTCAGGTTTTAGGTTTTAGGTTTTAGGTTTTAGGTTTTAGGTTTTAGCTGTTAGCCTTTAGCTTATAGCGGTCAGAACCCCCAAAGAAGGCTGACCAAGAGGCTTTTAACTGTTCATTGTTCATTGTTCACTGTTCACTGATTTGCCCTTGCTTTAATTCATCACAGTCTCTTTCGATATATTTCTACTTCTAGCTATTCTGGCTTGTTTTTGTTCATTTTGTGTCTCAAGTGACAGATTACTCTCTTCTAATGTAATCCTAATTTTAGGACCTGAGCTAGCCAGACGAATTACCATTCCGTGTTTGACTAAAACTTTATTAATTTTTCGACCACTAACAAACGTACCATTAGATCCTAAACTAATTAAAGCCCAGTCATTTCCTCTCGGTCTAATTTCAACATGGTGACGAGATACGACTGCACTATAAAGCACTACATTATTATTATTTGCTCTTCCGACTCTAATCACAGTATTAGGTTTAAAATTCCATTTTTGAACTGGAATCGATTTTAAAGGGTGCAAAAGAGTTAAGGTAATCACCGATATTTTATCTAATGTTAAAGATTATAATTGGTTTATATTATGTCCACCGCAGTTTTCAAAGCAGTCTGACCGTATCTACTCTAACTATATTACCTGATTTGGCTATATATAAGTAATTAGATATTTTACTTAATTGTAATGTAAAAATTTATCCACATTTACAAATAGTAAATATTAATTATATAGGTATAATACTTAAATTTAACACTCAAAGATTCACAAAGCTGGAAAATAATTAAAATTATTAACTCTACTTACTTATCAGTTTTCTGATTATATAGCAAATTAAGCTAAGAATAAGCTCTCTTTTTGACAACTTTATCTTACCATTTGTGATTAACAAGTCTTATGATTAGTTTCTTGAAAAAAGTTAAGCAGATAACAATCCGACTACTACTAATCGGGAATAGTAATTACAACGATCGTTAATTTTATCACTTACTTGAGCTATGTGAAGCATTTTATTTTTCATAAAATCTCAAATTATTTTTTTAATTATAACAAAGCCATCTTTGACATAACGATAAGAATCAAATACTAAATGTATTTAAATTATTGTTATCTTGATCGATATTGACAGGTGATAACGATCGCTTTAACTTATATTTACACTAAAAAATATAATATAATACTAATTACAAAACTTAATAGCCAGCCATTCTCGAATACCTTTTTCTCTAGTTATCATTTTGATTTAATACTTGAGTCGCTTTCATTAATCTATCAATATTAGGAACATGAGTCGATAAACTGAAAGTTTGCGGATTAACAAATTTAGGATAGGTAAAATGACGATAATTCAAACAAAAATAATCCCATTTAGCCATTTGAATATTAAAAACCTTAATAAAAATATTCGCCAACCAAATTGGTAGATTGATTTGGAAATATATTTTTTTATCTAAATAATCACCAATCTCTTTAATTGCTTGATTGACGGTTAAAGGCTCATTACCTAAGACTAATTTACTATTATAAATTCGCACGACATCTTGATTATTTTGTAGTAAATAAACCACAATTTGAGCAATGTCATAAGCATGAACGAAATGAAAACTACCATCAGCTTTAAACCAACGAATAATATTCATCCATTGAGGTAAGTCTTGTAATCCTGCTGAGAGATGAGAATATGGTTTATCTTCTTCTCCACCAAAAACTAAAGTTGGATAAACAGTAATAATTTTCGGATATAAATCTAATTTTTGTAATTGGGTAAAGCACTGATATTTAGTTTTGATATAATCTGTCCCAAATTCACCTGCTTCGTGTAAAAGCTGATTATCTCTACCTAAAATACTTGCTGTCGAGAAATAGATAATTCGTTCACAAATATCAGGATTAAGACTATTAATGATATTAATATTTGCTTCGACGTTTATTTGATAAGATTCTTTTTCTCCTCCCCAACAAGTAGCAATCAAAATTACTGCATTTATTGTTTTGAGTAATTCTTGATGAGCTAAAACATTGCTCAAATCTCCTTCTATAATCTGAACATTAGAACGATCGTAATTTTTTAGTTTTAGTTTTTGACGATTTCGGACTAATAAAAATAATTCATAATCTGTATTTTTGATTAATAAATCAGTTATATAATGCCCAACGCAACCACTTGCACCTGTAATAAAAACACGCATACATTTGATAATTAATAATTGATAATTGCGGTGGAAGCCCGCGACGACCGCAAGTCGCTTCTTGAAAAAGTTGTTCATGGGGGAGAACCGAGGGGCTGACACCTGAATTCATTTCAGGTGCTTGTACGCCCCGTCCAAGACCACACTTTTCCGCAAGGGAATGTCCACCAAGACGATAATTAATGTTTTTTTAACCACAGCAATTGTAATCTTGCTCAAATAAAAAAAATTTAGTAATAATTAGCTTTTACAAAAGTTCTTATTTAATTTAATTTACAATGGCTGACCACTTAATTGTTTTTTGGTTACTTACATTTTTTGTAGCACCGAAATACCTAATAAAGATAAACCTAATTTAATTGTTTTTGCTGTCAAATCAGCTAGAATTAAACGAGATATTTTTACTTTTTCCTCCGCATCCAAAATAGGACATCGATCGTAAAATTGATTAAACTTTTGGCTAAGTTCAAATAAATACAAACAAAGACGATTAGGTAATAAATCTTGTTCTACTTGTTTAATAATATAATCTAGTTGCAAAAGATGTTTAGCTAAAACTAATTCACTTTCTTCATTTAAAATAATAGTCTCACTACTATTCAAATTATCTAAATCTATCTCTCCTTTACGACTAACACCTTGAACTCTGACATAAGCATACAAAAGATACGGTGCTGTATTCCCTTGAAAATTCAGCATCTTATCATAACTAAAGCGATAATCAGTAGTACGGTTTTGACTTAAATCAGCATATTTAACTGCACTTAAACCAACCACTTGACTAACATGATTAATAAATTCAGGTGTTTCGCTTCTTTCGTCTTTCTCTAACCGACTTTCTAAGTCTTGTTTTGCTCTAATTACTGCTTCATCTAACAAGTCTTGAAGGCGAATTGTTTCCCCTTCTCTAGTACTAATTTTTGTCCCGTCTTTTGATAAAACTAAACCAAAAGGTACATGAACTAAATCAATATTTTCTAGGTGCTAAATTTGCTTTCTTTGCTACTTCAAAAACTTGCGTAAAATGATTAGCTTGTCCTGCATCTGTTACATAAATAATACGGGTAGCTTGGTCTTGATTAACACGATATTTGATTGCCGCTAAATCTGTCGTAGCATAGTTATAACCGCCATCACTTTTTTGCACAATTAAAGGTAAAGGTTCACCTTCTTTATTAATAAAACCATCGACAAAAACACACTGAGCACCTTGATTTTCTTCAAGTATATTTTCTGCTTTTAAAGTATCAATTATATCAGGTAAAAAAGGATTATAAAAAGATTCTCCTCTTTCAGTTAATTCTATATCTAATAAATCATAAATAATTTCAAATTCATGACGAGATTGTTCGCAAAGTAGTTGCCATGCTTTGATACTTTCAGAATCTTTACTTTGTAGTTTTACTACTTCAGTTCGGGCTTGTTGTTGAAATTCTGGCTCTCGATCGAATTTAGCTTTAGCTTGTTTATAAAGAGTAACAAGATCGCCAATATCGACCGCATTAGCAGTAGTTAAAACTTCTGGTTTCTCAGTACGCAAATAACTGATCAGCATACCAAATTGCGTACCCCAATCACCAACATGATTGAGTCTTAAAACTTGATGCCCTCTAAATTCTAATATTCTAGCGATCGTATCTCCAATGATAGTCGATCGTAGATGTCCTACGTGCATCTGTTTGGCGATATTAGGGCTTGAAAAATCAACTACTATTTTTTCAGGATAATCAGTTTTAGTGACTGCTAAACGTTCATTTTGTTGGGCAAATTGAATTTGTTGAGCTATATATTCTGGTTTTATACTAATATTAATAAAACCCGGTCGTGCAATCGATAATGGTTCTATCCAATCATCTAATTTAACTGTTTCGACAATTTTTGTAGCGATCGTTCTTGGTTTTTCTTTTAAAACTTTAGCCAAAGACAAAGCGACATTACATTGATAGTCACCAAATTTAGGATTAGTTGAAGGTACAACTAAAGGAGAACAATCAGGTAAATCTTCTCCAAATGCTTCAACTATAGCTTGATTAAATATAGCTCTTAATTTTTCAATCATCGACAAATAATAACTCTGATGTTCACTTTATCTAATAACACAGATATATTTTATCATTATTTAGATCGGCATCTTCAACTATTTTTTGATAGTTTACTTGTTAGTAAATTTTATTAATTTAGATACAGTAAATAATTATTTTTTTGATTATATATAACTATATTTTTTAGACATATATATTATTTAATCGTTAACATAATTATTAATGTTAGAGTTGTCATCGGAAAATTACAAAATAAATAAATATCAATATCAATATCAATAATTTTATAATTAGTTAAAAACGATCGATGGCGGAGGGAAAGAATTAACAACGAAATAATTGACAATTGACAATGTTTTTTAACTTTTAACTCTTAACTCTTAACTATTAAGGCTTCTTACTCATT
The DNA here is from genome assembly GCA_963710605.1 of uncultured cyanobacterium. Taxonomy (GTDB): domain Bacteria; phylum Cyanobacteriota; class Cyanobacteriia; order Cyanobacteriales; family Cyanobacteriaceae; genus JAALKG01. Next base: position 218,290 of record CAVQBA010000001.1, on the reverse strand, counting down.
ACTTTTGTTACGGAGAGGGGGGGATTCGAACCCCCGTGAGCTATAAAGCCCAAACAGTTTTCGAGACTGCCGCATTCAACCACTCTGCCACCTCTCCAATACTCACTTATTTAACTATCACATTTTGGTTTGTTGATTAAAAATTGATACCATAGGTAAGCATAAATATTATACCATTTTAATTACATTGGTGAGATAATTATTACTTTAATCAAAATGTGGCATTGAAGAGATTATTTCTAATAACTTACGTTAAGCATCGAGTCTTCAGCTCACCAAATTTTTAATAAGATGTTAGTATGTCTGATAATTAAGTAGCTAAAAAATATGTCGAATATTTTAGCTGAAGCATCTATTGTCTAACTTTTGTTTTGTAGCGACAAAAATTCAATTGTATAATCACAACCTTAGCACACGTATTGTAAATATCTTTATTATTACACTAAGATAGAACCGAAACTATTAGTGTATTTAATCGTCATCTTCAATCACATACATTCGCAAAACTATTATGTTAAGAAAAAAATCTTTATTAAGTAAAATACAAAGTTTAGCTTTAGTCGGTACAACCGTTTTGGGTTGTTGGTACACACAGAGTACTAAAGTATTAGCTCTTCCTCAAGAAGCAATCAATCAAAAACTTGGTCAGATATTTGTTTTCACTATTTCTAATCAAGAAGGTGTACCTCTAGTTGGTAAAGACGAAAAAACAGGAAAACTAATTACACCTATTTTTATGGCTAGGGAAGAAGCTCAATCTTTTGTTCAGGATTTAGGTAAAAGTAATCCTAATGCTTTACAAGATAAAAGCATACAACCAACTAATTTATTAAATATTTACAACGAAGCATTTAAAGAAAATCCTCAAATCACTTTTCAATTCATCGGGCAAAACAAACAAATTGAAGAGGCGAAAAAACTCAATCCTGAATATAATGGTGTTCCTTTATTCGCTATTTTTTCAGAAGATAAACCTTTATATCTAACAATTAAAAATGAACAAAACGAAGAAGTAGAATTTATGCCTGTTTTCTTTGAGAAAGAAAGAGGAGAGATAATGATTTCAGAGATGAAGAAAAAACAACCTGATTTAGCTACGGATGCTAAAATACAAGTCATTGTTCCTTTAGAAGTAATGTTAGGCAGACTAAAAGAAGGTAATGAAGATGTTTTACCGATCGAATTTGTTCCTGCTAAAGATTCAGTCGAAGTTCTAAATAGCATCATTCAACAACAACAACAATTACAAGAACAACAAAAATAGATTGTACAAATTGACAATTGATAATTGATAATTGACAATTAACAATAAAAAAGGCTGGGCAAAAACCACTAGTGTTTAACCCAACCTTTTGTTATTTTTTAACCTACTCTTACCCCTGCTACAAAAAGAAGGGGATTGATGAATAGATTAAAAACGAACTAATTTATAGCGATGAATAATGTTATTTAGCCATTGCTAATTCACGCTCTTTCACTTCTTTGATTACATCTTCAGCTACATTACGAGGACAAGCTGAATAATGAGAGAATTCCATGGAGAATTGACCACGTCCAGAAGTCATAGTACGTAAATCACCAATATAACCAAACATTTCGCTTAAAGGTGCTTCAGCTTTAATTCTGACACCCATAGGATTGGTACTTTGAGATTTAATCATGCCACGACGACGGTTAATATCACCAATTACATCACCCATATAATCATCGGGAGTAAAGACATCAATATTCATGATAGGCTCAAGTAATTGAGGTCCTGCTTTAGGTAAAGACTGACGATAAGCCGCTCTTGCCGCTGTTTCAAATGCTACTGCACTAGAGTCAACAGGGTGGAATGAACCATCTTTTAAGGTTACTTTAAGGTCAACACAAGGGAAACCTGCAAGAATACCTTTTTGGATACTAGTTTCAAATCCTTTATTTACAGCAGGCCAATATTCACGAGGAACGTTACCACCTGTTACTTTGGATTCAAACTGATAACCACTACCTGGTTCGCCCGGTTCGATCGTATAATCAATACGAGCAAATTGACCAGCACCACCAGATTGCTTTTTGTGGACATAGCTATCTTGATAAACTTTAGTGATTGATTCACGGTAAGCTACTTGAGGTCTTCCAACTTCAACTTCAACTCCGTGGGTACGTTTAAGAATATCAACTTTAATATCAAGGTGTAATTCACCCATTCCTTTAATAATTGTTTCGCCACTTTCTTGGTCGGTTTCAACATAGAAAGAAGGATCTTCTTGTACCATTTTGCTTAATGCAAGACCCATTTTTTCGTTACCACCTTTTTGTGTAGGTGAAATAGCGATCGATATAACTGGATCTGGGAATACCATTGGTTCTAAAGTACCGGGGTGATCTTTATCACAAAGAGTATGACCTGTTTGGACATTTTTCATCCCAACGATAGCGATAATATCACCTGCTTGTGCTGATTCAATTTCTTTTCTGTCATCGGCTTGCATTTCGACTAAACGACCAATACGCTCGGTTTTACCTGTAGCGGTATTAAGGATGGTCATACCTTTAGCGATCGTACCTGAGTAGATACGAGTAAAGGTTAAAGCACCATAACGATCGTCCATAATCTTGAATGCCAAAGCACGTAAAGGCTCTTCTGGATCTACTTTCGCTACTTCTCCTGTTTCGTTACCTTCTAAGTCAACAATAGGTTGAGGAGGTACTTCATCAGGAGCAGGTAGATAATCTACCACAGCGTCTAATACTAGTTGTACACCTTTATTTTTAAATGAAGATCCACAATAAGTAGGGAAGAAAGCGAGTTCTAATGTTCCTTTACGGATACATTTTTTGATCTGTTCGATCGTTACTTCTTCACCTTCTAGATATTTTTCCATTAAGTCATCGTCTTGCTCCACAGCAGTCTCAATCAACTGCTCACGATACATTTCGACATCTTCCTTCATATCTTCAGGAACATCTTCAATGGTATAATTCATCGGATCTCCAGAATCATCCCAAATCCATGCTTTACGGGTAAGAAGATCAACTACACCTTTAAATTCATTTTCAATCCCAACTGGTAAAACCATCACTAATGGTTTAGCGGCTAAGATTTCATCAACTTGCTTAACAACGTTGTAAAAATCAGCACCAGTACGATCTAATTTGTTGACATAGATAATACGAGAAACTTTAGAATCGTTAGCATAACGCCAGTTAGTTTCAGATTGAGGCTCAACCCCACCAGAACCACAGAATACACCAACACCACCGTCAAGCACTTTTAATGAACGATATACTTCGATCGTAAAATCAACGTGTCCGGGAGTATCAATAATATTGAATTGATGGTCATTCCAAAAACAAGTGGTAGCCGCAGATTGAATTGTAATACCTCTTTCTTGCTCTTGTTCCATGAAGTCGGTAGTTGCCGCACCATCATGTACTTCACCAATTTTGTGAATTTCGCCAGTTAATTTAAGAATTCTTTCTGTTGTAGTAGTTTTACCCGCGTCAACGTGAGCAAAAATGCCTATATTTCTATATTTACTTAGGTCTTTTTTCATAATTCGATTTTGTATAAGTTTTTAAGGGTTTAGAATCAACTACCTTACGATCGATGCAGTATGATCTATCAGAGGCTATTTAAACACAAGGGTTTGAGGATAAAAATTAGGTTTTGTCAAATCCTAAGTCTTTATCTTAAAAAAGTGTCTATTACTCTTGATAAGTTATGATAAGTCATTGTAACAAAATGTGAAAGAAGTTAATATTTTTTCTCAAAATCATTTTCGATCGTTGCATTTATCTAGATTTTGAGATATACTACCTTTCCGCTAGTCAATATAACAACTAGCTTATTTGATTAACAACTTAAGAATTAAACAGATCAATCTAAAACTAAGTTTCGTTGAGAAAAAACTTTGATTTTCGATTAACAATTTCATCTGCTTTCCGTGTTCGTGGTGATGTTCTTTACTATTATATCTTACTATTGAAATAATTGTAACTGTTGGTTTGTTTTTACTATCTTTTGTTTGGTGATACTACGACTAAATAATTGAGAATTGAGAACCCGTGATGAATCCCTGCTTCGCACGTCTTCGGTGAGAATTGGTAGTTTTAAGATTCTATTACTCTAAAAAATTTACTTTCTAATAAATATGCACCTTGAGTAAAACGAATACTCCAGTAACCTGCTGGATTGGCTTTGATTATTATTCCTTCTTCTCCTAGGGTAAGTAAGCTACTAGAGCGTAACATAGGCATAGGGTCTGCTGTTTTGAGGTATGGTGGTAATTCGGTAACTTGAATACGATCGCCTATTTTAATTGTTGATTGTGCCATAATAAATAAATTTTACTCGATCGTGTGTCTATTTTTGAGTCATACGGTATAGCTAATCGATCGAACAAACAAGGCTTTATACCAAACTTACTCTCAAAAAGAGCTTCGGTTTCGTCATCTTTGATTACTTTAGCTGTATCCTATTTTACTTAATTATTTTTTATTTTTGTTAGATTAGATCAAGTTGTCAAGTGACAACCTACGATTAAATATGGTTAAAAGTCATCCTAATAAAGATATTAATGATGCTATTGAATATGCAATTGAAAAAAAGTGGCGAGTTGAAATTGCTTCTGCCCATTCTCACGCTTGGGGAAAAATGTAAGAAGTAAAGCTATTAAGATACAAGCATTTTACCTTTGCCCTTTGACCTTTGAACTTTGCCCTTTGCTATATGAATGAATATGATTTTGCTTTGATATTTAAACTTGGTGATTCTAATCTAAATCCTGCTATTTATGTGGATAAGCTATATGAAAGCGGATGTAGTGATGCTTGTATTGGAATTGGGGAAAAAGGCTCTATAGCTTTAGACTTTATTCGTGAATCTGAATCTGCTTACGATGCTATTTCAAGTGCTATCAATGATGTTCGTGATGCTATTCCTGATGCAACTTTAGCTCATGTTTCACCAGATATTGTAGGAGTTAGAGAACTTTCGCTACTTTTTGACTGTACAAGACAAAATATTAGGAAATTTGTTGAGCGAGCTACCTTCCCCAAACCATTTTATCGAGGTTCACAAGCAATTTGGTACTTAGAAACAGTTTTACAGTGGTTTATTAACAATGGTCATCAAGATAAAGTTACTCAAGAATGTTTGGATGTTGCTACATTAGCTAGACATATTAATATCAATCTTGATAATAAGTTTGCCAACCCTCAGATTTTAGCTCAGACAAACTCTTTAGTTAGTATCTAAACTATTAAAAAAACCCTTCTTATCCTAATTCAGATTAATTTAATTAATAACCAAATCAAATAAAGACAATTAATCTATTAATTAATAAAGACTACTGTTAGCATTGTTCACTGTTCATTGTTCATTGTTCACTGAAATAACCTGCTTTAACTAAGGCTTCATCTCTAATCCTACAAGAGTCACAAACTCCACAAGGTTTTTCTCCTCCTTGATAACATGACCAAGTATCTTGTATCGGTACGTTTAAACTAATTGCTTTTTTGACAATATCTACTTTGGATAAAGTAACTAAAGGAGCGATTAACTCAGGTGCATTACCTTCTATTCCTGCTTTAGAAGAAAGATTAGCTAATTGTTGAAATGCTTGTAAATATTCGGGGCGACAATCAGGATAACCAGAATAATCCACCGCATTGATACCTAAAAAAATCGCTTCTGCTTGTCTTGCTTCTGCTAGTGAAAGTGCGATCGAAATAAAAACAGTATTTCTGCCGGGTACATAGGTTGAAGGTATAACACCTGATTCGACACCAGTATCTGGAATTGCCATATTATCATCAGTTAAAGATGAGCCTCCCCATAATGAAAGATTAACATCAATAATGTGATGCTCTTTAATACCTAAACGTGGGGCGAGGGCTTTAGCTACTTCTAATTCTTTAGCGTGTTTTTGTCCATAACTACATGATAGAGCGATCGTATCATATCCCTGAGAGATGGCGATCGCTGCACTAGTTGCTGAATCTAAACCACCAGATAATAAAACAATTGCTTTTTTGCTTGTCATAATTTTTGCTATTCTTTATTTTTTAATTTCGCTCAATCGAGTCTATTTTGGCTTGATATATTATGATCTTCTACAACACGAGATAAATCAATAGTTTGAGTCCGAATAAATATCTAATTAAGTACAAAGCCATCCAAGGCAAAAGCCATCTTCAAACCTTGATCTTGTTAACAAAATCTAGCCATTAGTATAGCAATTATTAGTTAACCGAAAGTAGTCACAATCAAGTGATAACAAAGATAAAAAATAATTAACAACTATCAATTATTTAACCATTAATTCAGTTGAGAGTAAAAACAAGAAAAAGAGTGAAATGTGAATCAGAAAAAAATTAAAAAAATTAAAAAAAACTTAAATATGGGTATCGCATGGTACGTTATTTACGATATGATTAGGCACAATTAGAAAAATTTACATTATTAATCTTAAATAAAAGAGGGAATAAACTGTGGTAAGAGTAGCTATTAACGGTTTTGGACGTATTGGTCGTAACTTTTTACGTTGTTGGTTAGGACGTGAGAATAGTGGTTTAGAAGTAATTGGAATTAATGATACTTCTGATCCAAGAAGCAATGCACACTTGCTAAAATATGATTCCATGTTAGGAATTTTAGATGCAGATATTGAAGCGGATGAAAACTCCATTACTGTCAATGGTAAGACTCTTAAATGTGTATCCGATCGTAATCCTTTAAATTTACCTTGGGCTGAATGGGATATTGATTTAGTAATTGAATCAACTGGTGTATTTGTAAGCGAGGAAGGTGCTTCTAAACATATTCAAGCAGGTGCTAAAAAAGTCTTAATCACCGCACCGGGTAAAGGTGGTGAGATTGGTACTTATGTAGTTGGTGTTAATGACAGTGAGTATAGTCATGATAAATTTAATGTAGTCAGTAATGCAAGTTGTACCACTAACTGTCTAGCACCTGTAGCGAAAGTAATTGATGACAATTTTGGTATCGTCAAAGGTACAATGACTACCACTCACAGTTATACTGGAGACCAACGTTTATTAGATGCAAGTCACCGTGACTTACGTAGAGCGCGTGCGGCGGCACTTAACATTGTACCTACTAGTACTGGTGCGGCTAAGGCTGTTGCTTTAGTATTACCTCAGTTAAAAGGTAAGTTGAATGGTATTGCTTTAAGAGTACCGACTCCTAACGTTTCTGTAGTTGATTTAGTAGTACAAGTAGAAAAAGGTACAATCGCTGAGCAAGTCAACAGAGTGATGAAAGAAGCTAGTGAAAAAAGTATGAAAGGTATTTTAGGTTATAACGATTTACCTTTAGTTTCTTGTGATTTTCGTGGTGCTAATGTATCTTCTATCTTTGACAGTAACTACACCATGGTTATGGGCGGAGATATGATTAAAATCATTGCTTGGTATGACAACGAATGGGGTTATTCTCAAAGAGTTGTTGATTTAGCTGAAATTGTTGCTTCTAACTGGAAATAATTTCATTAGTTACTATTGATTATTAATCTTTAGTCTGTATTTTAAGATGTTCTATATTTAGAGCATCTTTTTTCATCAACAAAACTCTTTTTAGGTTCGAGCATTAAACATCAAGGTAACTAACTACCAGTCAGTTTATTTCATTATTAATTATTAATTATTAATTATTAATTGCTTCACTGCCATTCATCATTAGTCTTACTATAACCATCATTATGCCAATCATCTTCAGCAGTATCATTAAAATAAACATCGTTACTCATTTGCTGAGGTAATTCGATTGGTTCTAAACGATCGTCTATGTTCTCCTCAAAATTGTCCTTAATTGGATCGATAACACGAGTTATGGCATCCTGTACGAAAGCTTTGATAAACTCGTCTTTACGGTTTAATTTAAATTGTCTCTGGACGACTTCAGTGATACCTCCATCTCCCCAATCTTGATCTTGACTAAAATATTCAATAAAACTTTTTCCAGCAATTCTAGTTAAATACGCCGCACTAATTGCTTGAATTACCTTACCTACGACATAAGTCGTCGCCGTAAATTGTAATGCCTTAGCCACTAAATCCACCGCCCCTTTGACTACACCCAAACTGACTAGGGTTTTACCTAAAGATAAAGCCAAATCTTTGCCTGTTTCGCTATTTAATTCACATCCATATACTTGTCCAATTTCGACTACCATTTGAGCGTTAACGGCGGCGGTAGCTAACATATCAACAACAGGAAGAGGTGTACAAGCAATCACCCCTGCACCAATCCATTGATAACGGGTAATAATTTTATCAGCTTCTTTGCTACGTTGTTTACTAATTAATTTACGGGCTTCAGCACCAAGTCTTTGAGATTGTAATAAGATATTATCAGCGAGTAAGTCGTCTCCTTCACCACGGCAAATTGCGGCTAAACGTTTGATGACAGACAAAATTTCGACATCAGGTTGAATTGTTTCCTCAGCGGAAAATTGTATCGGTTGAGGATTTGCACAAGCGGTTAAGACATCTACTGGGGCGATAAAATTTTTGACTCTAGCTTTGAGTTGTTTAACAATTATTTCTTGCTCTTCTTGTGAGTATAAGTCTATCTTATTAAGTACTAATAACGATCGTTTACCAATACTTGCCAATGCTTCTAAAGGTTTAAATTCAGATGCCCTCAAATCGTTATCACAGACGAAGATAAGTAAATCCGCACAGGTTGCTAATTCACGGGCTAATTGCTCTTTTGTTTCCCCTGATGCACCCATTTCTAGAATACCGGGGGTGTCAGTAATTAATATTTCTCGTGCAATACCAACTAATTCTAAACGATAAGTTGTACCTTCGGTAGTTGTACCCATACTCGGTTGTACATCAGCTACCATTTCACCCATAATCGCATTAACTAAAGAAGTTTTACCTGCACTACCTGTACCAAATATTACTACTTGTAATCTTCCTGTCGTTAAACTGGTTTCGATTTCGACTGATTTTTCTATTAGTGCTTGTTGGGCGACTTCATCCTGAATTTGAGCTACTTGTTTTTTGACTGCTTTTAAAGTTTCAGTGGCAATTTCATTTTTACCTGAGGGTAAGGTAGGTAAAATACGATTTATTCCTCTTCTTCTTCCTCCTTTACCTTTACTTTGATTCGGGAGAATGAATAAATAATAGACAAATAAAGCAATAAAACAAATAAGTAAGACAATGAGGATAAAAACAAGGAAGTTAGCTAAAAAAGGGCTAGTCCATGCTATTTCGCTATAAAGTCTAGATACGGCACTTACTAACCATAGCATTAAGCCAAAGATAGCACTAATACCAACAACGATCGTAATTATACGAGATAAGGACATCATAGAAGAATTGAGAATAAAGGCTGAATATATATAGATTAATAATGACGACACACATTACTATCATAAAGAATGGGCAACAATAATGGAGAGTGAAGAAAATAAAAGAAGAATTGAAACGATCGTTTTTTCCAGTGTTGATAAATTAGTATAATCGGTAAAGGTAAGTAAGAGTGCAAATTTAAGTAAAAAATTCTAATGTAGGGGTGTAAGGTTTACCGAAAAATATGGATACAAGCCTCCTCTTAAAAGCGTGAAAATAAGAAAATAATTAATTCATTATTTCAAGCCTCATACTTGAGTGTAAAGGTAATTCTCCCCGAATAATTGCAAAGCAAGAATTCATCTCCATTCTCCCCGAAGACGTGCGAAGCAGGGATTCATCTCCATTCTCCATTCTGATTGACACCCTCTTATCGATAAGAGATAGATTTAATTTTGGCACTTATATAATAGAAAAATAAGACGAAATAGAGAAATATAGTGAAGAAGAAAAATTATAATTTTGCTAGTTACAATTTGCTCAACCTTCATTCTCCCGCTGTCGGGCAAGAAGTATGGCATTGTGATATGAAAAGAGGTTTTTATAAAGCCAGAAAAAAAGAAGAAGAAGTCAAGGCTTTATTAAATATAGAAAGTATTCCTCAACGTATCGGTTTGTTAGCCCAAGAAGCAGTCTATGAATTTCATCAACCAGATTGCGATTTAGATGATGTTAATTCTATTTTAAAAGTCAAAGAAAAAATAAAATTAGCTGAAGAATTACCAGAGGTACAAAATAGAGTTGAAGTAATCTTAGAAAAGTATCAAAAAAATCCTGTTTTAAAAGATAAAGAAATACTTAGTTTAAGTCGTGGTGATGAAGGTTATCCTCAACCTATAGTAATTAATGATAACGGTTTTGAATTTAATCTTTATGCCGCTGTTGACTGTATTGTTGAAGAAAATAACGGTGTAATTAATATTATTGATTTAAAAACTGGTACTTCTGATTTTGATACCAGACAAGGATATATTTATTTGTTGGCGGCTCAATATTTATATCCTTATCGTCAAGCTGTTGCTTCATTTTATAACCTCGAAAAAGAAATTTGGTCAGAAACATTAACCGCTACACAATATGAGTTAATGTTATTACAGGAAAGACTGAAAAAAATTGCTCAGAAACATCAATCAGAATTAAAAAGCTATCGTTTTTATAAGCAAGAATTCGATTGAGTTTTCCCCCCAAATCCAGGTATGGTTTGTCGGTATTGTCAGTTTAATTCTATCTGTGATTATTCTCAAGACAATCACGATTAATATTAGTAAGATAGGTTAGGTTAAACAACAATTAATTATTTGTTAAAATCAATCGATTTAAACTTAAACGCAATTCCTTACACTACCAATTTTACGATTAGGTTACGCTTTATCTAAAGCTATAGTTTTGGTAGGTAATTTTTTCAAGCTTAACCATTTCCTACAAATTACCGTAATTGTACTAAAATATCGAAAAATAAATTTGTTTTTTGATTAATAAAGTTGAAGTGCTTTCTTACCTTTATACCAAACTTTTCTAAACTTAATTTTATAGTCTTGATATGCTTCATCTTGTATAATACCTAAAGCTTCATCTAAAGTAATTTCTCTCCAATCCGATGTAAGGAAAACTATATCTGATTCAACTTCAATTAATTCATATAATTCAGACCATTTTTCTATCCAATACTCTTCTTGTTCGAGATTAGTTAATTTATTTAAGTTCATATTCAATCGATCGAACTAACGAATTGATTTTCTCAAAAGTATATAATAATTCAGTAATTATTCTCATAAAATATTTTAGATAACTATAGATTGTTATCTTCAATAAATAAACTAACAACTTAGCCTTAACCCATCACATTACCAATCTTACTGTTGGATTACTAACAATTTATTACCTACTTTCTTTATTATATTTAGTTTTTTTACTTAGATTATTAGTCAAATTCTCAGATTTTATCTAATAAAGTTTTAATTTCTTCGCCAGTATAAATTTTGGGTTTTCCATGTTCAGAAACAACAATTGATTCTCCTAATTTTTGATGTTTTTCTAAAGCCTTTCTAACTGATAAATTAATTTTATCATCAAGGTTTATTAATCGTAAATTTAAATCCTTTTTACTCATAATCATTACCTTTCATTTTTTGCCATTTTTGTCGCTCGTTGATAACTAATTTACTAGTTTGAGTAAACTTAGCAATTAAACTGATTGGAAACTCAGAGTTATCATAGATAAACCAATTATCGCACAAAGATAAATAAATATTAAACAAGTTAGTTAATCCTCGGTAATAGCGTCGATAAATTACCTTTTCAGGGATATTATGTCCTCCAGCTTTTACTCTTTGCTTAACTCTCAAAACAGCTAATTCTGGACTATCTAGCCAAAAGAATAACAAATTAATAGTATATCCTTTTAGTTTACATTGGTTGAGAAAACGGGCATAATGCTTGGAAGATAAAGTAGTTTCAAAAGCAAAATCAGATTTTTTATTTTTCAAATAATCTAATCTTCTTAACATTAATTTTCCAGCTTGTATAGCAACAGATTCAGAATTAAAAGGTGAAATTCCTTTTGCTATTTCGTCAGCATTAACATATTCTAATATTTGTAAATATTCTGGTAATATCTCTAATGCAGTAGTAGTTTTTCCCGCTCCATTTGCTCCTGCAATTACGTAAATATATGCCATTATTTTACTTAACAGTTTATCTAATTATCACTGTATATCTAATTGTCAATAATTAAAATAAGATAATTTATTCGCTTTATTTCAATTACGACAAGATAAATATTTTCCATGATTCTATGTGGGGATACGATAAGCTACTCTAAGTTTAGCCGATCGAGAACGAGGATTTTGTTTTTGTTCTTCTTCTGTAGGTATAATCGGTTTTTTAGTAATAACTTTTAATTGCTCATGACCTTTAAACTGATGTTTAACAATTCGATCTTCTAAGCTATGGAAACTAATAATAGCAATTCTTGCTTCTGGTTGCAACCAGTTTGGGGCAACTTGAATAAATTTTTCTAACGATTCTAATTCTTCATTCACCCTAATTCTTAAGGCTTGAAATGTTCGTGTTGCAGGATGAATTCTACCGTGACGGTATTTTCCTGGTACGCAATTGGCTATTATTTCGGCTAACTGTATAGTAGTAGTAAAAGGACGATTTTCAACTATATTACGAGCGATACGACGAGATAATCTTTCTTCTCCATACAGATAAATTAAATCAGCTATATCTTTTTCTCGCCAATGATTAACTATTTTGGCGGCGGTTAAAGATTGAGAAGAATCCATCCGCATATCTAAATCTCCTTCTAAGCGGAAACTAAAACCTCTTTCGGGATGATCTAATTGTGGTGAACTAACTCCTAAATCGGCTATAATACCATCGAACAGATTATTGAATGGTTTATATTCAGCAAAATTTCCCTGCCAAAAGTTGATTCTGTTACCGTATTTGCCTAGTTTTTGTTTAGCAAAATCAATGGCATTAATATCTCGATCGATCGAGGTTAATTTAACTTGCGGATAATGAGCTAAAATAAGATTAGAATGTCCTCCCGCACCTAATGTCGCATCTAAATAATGACCATCGTTTTTAATCTCAAGATGGCTAATTATTTCTTGGGGTAATACCGATTGATGAAAAAAATCTGATTTTGTCTCTACCATAGAATTAATAATTGAGAATTGAGAATTGAGAATTGAGAATAAAAGATGAAGAGTGAAATCTAAACGTTAATTGTAATTACTTTTATTGTTTACTAAACAAAGATTTATTGACTCTTTTTTATAGGCTCGTTTTTTGATAAAGATGAATATTTTAAATTTTTAACTATTATACTAAATATTGAACGATCGTTTATTTTATAATATTAAGATAATCATAATTTTAAGACATTAAATAACTAGCTAAAATAGTTGACATTTTGTAACTTTTATGTATTGCTTTTATTTGTTTTATAATAGGTAATTAGATAAATTATATAGCAATTGCTAATTAATTATTGTCTTGATAACTATTAACTATTAACTATTAACTATTAACTATCAGACGTGGATAATATTTTAATTTGGTTTAGAAACGATTTAAGAATACACGACCAACAATTACTAACTAAAGCGATCGAGTTTAATCCTCAAAAGATTACGCCTATATATTGTTTTGACGATCGTGTTTTTACGACTACTTCTTTTGGCTTTCCTAAAACAGGAATACATCGAGCTAAATTTATGTTAGAAAGCGTTAGCGATTTGAGGCAAAACTTAGAAAAAATTGGTAGTGATTTAATAGTAAGAAAAGGAATAACAGAAGATATTATAACTCAAATTGCGATCGATAACAATATCGATTTAGTACTTTTTAGTGAAGAAGTAACTTCAGAAGAAACACAAGTAGAAAAAAGAATAATTAACAGTTTAAATAAAGCAAATATTAAAGTTGAATCTATTTGGCAATCTACTTTATATCACCCTGAAGATTTACCTTTTGAAACAAGTAATATTCCCGATCTTTATACCAGTTTTCGTAAAAAAGTAGAAAAACATAGTGAAGTTAAACCCACTGTTAAAACACCTACTAAATTACCGCCGACGATCGAAATCGATCGAGGTAGCATACCTACTTTATCACAACTAGGATTAAAAGATGAGCATGATCAAGAGCAACGAGGAGTATTAAATTTTGTCGGTGGAGAAACTCAAGCCATTCAAAGGCTAAAAGATTATTTTTGGGAAAAAGATTGCCTGAAAAAATATAAAGAAACTCGTAACGGGATGTTAGGTGCAGATTACTCATCTAAATTTTCAGCTTGGTTAGCACTTGGTTGTATTTCCCCTCGTTTTATTTATCAACAAGTAAAAGAATACGAAGACAAAAGAGTTGCCAACGATTCTACTTATTGGCTTATCTTTGAATTAATTTGGCGTGACTTTTTCCGTTTTACCGCACTCAAATATGGTAACCGCTTATTTTATCAATCTGGTTTACAAAATATTGAGATACCTTGGCAAGAAAATTGGTCATTGTTTGAAGTATGGTGCGAGGGACAAACAGGTTACCCTTTAGTTGATGCTAATATGAGAGAATTAAAAGCTACAGGTTTTATGTCTAACCGAGGAAGACAAAACGTCGCTAGTTTTTTGACTAAAAATTTGGGTGTTAATTGGCAAATGGGTGCTGAGTGGTTTGAGTCTTTGTTGATTGATTATGATGTTTGTAGTAATTGGGGTAATTGGAATTACACCGCAGGAATTGGAAATGATGCTCGTGGATTTCGTTATTTTAATATTCCTAAACAGTCACAACAATATGACGCAAAAGGAGATTACTTAAGATATTGGTTACCTGAAATCGCCTCGATTAAGGGAGACAAAATACATCAACCTTGGAAATTATCTTCTTCCGAACAAAAACAGTTTGGTGTACAATTAGGAGTTGATTATTCTAATCCGATCGTAGATTTCTTTCCCTCTATCAAACATAATGAGAAAGTATATTTAAGTAATAAATAATGGGTATAGTATTGATTGTAGAAGACGATCCGATCAATTTAAAAGTTTTTTCTAAAATTCTTGTTAAAAGAGGTGGATTTGATGTTAGAGGTACAGAAAATGTTGAGGAAATTATCTCCATAACTCATTCACTTGAAGTCGATGTGATTTTGATGGATATATCTTTAGCTAATAGCTATTATCAAGGGCAACCAGTTGACGGTGTCAAAATTACTCGAATGCTCAAAAATGACGAGAAAACTAAGCATATACCCATTATACTTGTAACCGCTCATGCTATGAGGGGCGATCGAGAAAATTTATTATCCCAAAGTGGTGCTGATACTTATATCTCTAAACCAATAGTTGATCATAACGAATTTGTCAACAAAATCAAACAAGTAATTGGCAACAAATAATCAACAGTGCCAAGAATGAACAATTAATTCGGAAGTCGGAATTCGGAGTTAGGAAGGCAACAGGCACTCATCTATCTAGAAGAATTAATAATTGGTATCTCTTACTCATTACTCGTTACTCATTACTCGTTACTCTTTCAAAAGGGTATTTTTGTTTTAAGGTGAATAGTTTGTTGGGTTATAGGATGAGTGAATGTGATGTCACGAGCATGAAGAAATAATCGATCGTCTCCGTCAACTGCTTTATCATATAGCTTATCCCCTTTGATAGCAAAACCTAAACCAAAAAGCGAATGTACTCTTAATTGATGTGTTCTTCCTGTATGGGGTATAAATTCAATCCTAGTCGTTTTGTTTTGTGTATCTTTTTCTAAGACACGGTAATAAGTTAAACTCGGTTTTCCATACTGGTAATTTACTTCTTGTCGAGGGCGAGACAAAGGGTTACCCCATAAAGGTAAATTGATTTCACCATCATCATTAGTTACGATACCACAGACGATCGCTTCATAGATTTTCTTGACTTTGCCTTGTGCAAACTGTTGTGAAAGATGAATATAAGTTCGATCGTCTTTGGCTAATAATAGTAGTCCAGATGTATCTTGATCTAATCGATGGACTGCGTTAATATATAAATGATTTTCATTACCAGTAATCTGTCTAAAACGAGAAACAACGCTATCAAACTTGTCACTACCTCTACCTGAAACTGATAGTAAACCACTTGACTTATCAACAGCAATTAAGTAATCATCTTGATAAATAATTGGCATTGATAACGATCGATCGATCTTATTTTTGACTTGTAAACCAGATAAAAGAAAACCCATTAAAGGTTGACAACGTTCTTCACAAGCAGGATAAAAATTACCAGCTACCATCAAACCGTTAGGTGATGTTTTTCCCCACCAAATTTCTGCCATCGCCACAGGTAGTAGATTATGAGTCGCACAATGATGTAATAACTTAGGCAGACAACAATCGCCCGTACCTGTCGGGATGAAAGTTTTACCCATCAATTTACCCACACTAAGACTATCCCCTGCAAAATTAGTGATAGTATAAGCTGTTTGCATTTGTGCTTGTAACTGTCGAGAGGCTTGTTTTCTTCCTTGCTTGAGTTGTTGAATTTGTTTATCAGCCTCATTAATTTGCTTTTCAATAGGCTCAAGTTTTTCTTGCCATCTCTGCTTTAGTTTTCTTCTTTCCCAATCATCACGACGACTTTGCTGTTGTAGTTGGTACATTTGTGTTTCTAAAGATTGAGTGTCTTCATTCTCTAAAAGTGTTTGTCTTTGTTTATCTCTAGCTTTTTTGCGTTGACGATGAATTTGCTTTAGTTGTTTTTTTTCTTGGGTAAATTCGGCTTGTAATTGTGGATATACTTGTCTAATCGGTAAATGTTGTAATTCTAGTATTTGCTCTTTGATTTGCTCTAATTTTTGTAAAGTTAGTTTTTCAGCAAGGGCGATTACTGAATGCCCTGGTATTTGTGTTACCCATCCTGTCAGTTGTTTCTCTTCTTTCATTGAGCCAGAAAAGGCTTTGATTACGCCTAATTTACCTGTTTTATCTTTTATTATCAATACCCCCAACATTTTTCCTTTTTTTGCTTCCCATCCTCGTTGTGTCAATTGCTTACTTAAACGAATCGCTATTTTTTCAGCAACTATAGTACGAGGTAAGGTTAGTTTTTCTCCTGTTTGCGGACAAATACCTTCATAACTATAAGTGATAGTCTGATAGTAGGGTGAGGATATATTGTCTATCTCTTCTTCGGTTAAAAACTCTGTTAATGGGTACATAATAATTGAGAATGGAGAATTGTTCAGTAAGAGAATTAAGAATTATTTTACTCTTAACTCTTAACTCTTAACTTTTAACTCTTAAGATGTGTAATCATCTAGTAATACCATAGAACTTTACAGAATTGATAATTGAGAATTGTTCAGTAAGAGAATTAAGAATTATCTGATTAAACTACGATCGTTTTTTAGACATAAAGATGCGTAATCATCTAGTAATACCATAGTGTTCGTAACGAAAACTGACAATTTACTTCTGATTGTGATACTTATACTAACCTAAGATTCGATCGTGACTTCCCTTTATGCTCAATTGGCGATGATATGTGTAATCATCTAGTAATACGATAGTGTTCGTAGCGAAAATTGACAATTTACTTTTGATTGTATAGCTAATTAAAATAAGAATGAGACAATCTGATATATTTTCTTTGAGTTTAATTTATTAAACGGTATTTATTAGCCTTGTAATTTATTACACGGCGGGTTTGCTACTTACATTTTTACGATTATTAATACTATCTCAATTCTTTTTTTTTACGACTATAATAAAATTAATTCTCTATTCTTTATTTTCCATTCTTCATTATTGCAAGTACCAATTTTTGTCAATTTTCGTTTTAAGTTACTAAAAACAGAATACTTTGTAATAGTCCGATAACTATACCTAAAATACCACCTAAATTAACGATCGCTTGTAATTCATTTTTGACAATACTTTGGGTTGCTACTTCTAATTCTTCAGGAGAAGTTGCTTTAACTCTCTCGACAATTACCTCATCGATCGATAAAATAGGGATAACCTGAGCGACAATTTTTTCTAAATCGTTTTCTAAATAACGCTCTAAGATTAAAGCTAATTCTTCACTAATCAAACCTAAAGAGCTATTAACGACATTAGATGCTTGTAAACGATTAATAATTAAGATCGATATTTTATCCCACTCTATCATAGAGCTAAATTGTTGTAAAACTTCCGAGCCATTATCTTTTAGATAACCTCTGACTGCGGTATTAGTAGTTTTTCTTAATTGTTTAACAGTGCCTACAGGTAAATTTTGTAATGATAAAGATAGGAAAAATTCTTTGAGTCTATTTCTGGCTTCTAAAGACAATAGTAATTCTTGAATGCGAGTATTCGCAACTTCTTTTTCGTCTAAACAAAAACTACGTAATCTGAGCAAAGTATTTCTGACACCGAATAAATTGGCAACTACCCAATAAGTACCACTAGTTTTTTCCCGAAAACCTTCATCAATTACGCTAATATTACGATCAGTTAAAAAATCAATTAATGTTTGTCTAATCAAATTAGGTGCCAAAACAACTTTTAATACCCAATCTGATAATTGTCTTGCTTGTACTTCCGTTAATTGAAATTCTAACAAAATACGATCGAATATTTGATTGATTTGCCCTTCTAATAAATCATCTTTTCTGACTAATATTTTGAGTAATTTAGGTAAAGAATCACCGAACAAATCTTTAAGTACATTGCCTAAAATTTTAGCTGTTTTCTTTTCTTTATCTTCTTTTACTTGCTTTAATGCTAATTGCAAAAGCCACGAAATAGCACTTTGTACCCTTTCTACGGCTAATAATTTTTTGGCTAACTTTTGTAACTCATCTGGTGTTAACAAAGAAGTCATGATAGTATCGGCGACTCTTTTTGCTAATCTCTCTTGATTACGGGGAATTAAACCGGGGGTAAACGGTACTCTTTTGCCAAATATGTATCGAGCTTTGTAAGGACGAAATAGCATATTAATTGCTAAATCATTAGTTAAATAACCTATAAAACCACCTGCTACAGGAGGTAAAACAATTCGCCACCAATTAATTACTTCTATGGGCATTTTTACCAGTTAAATTATGATCTTTAAATTTATATTTATTTTCAGATTATTACCATTATTAATCATAACATTAATGGCTAATATTTTTTCTGAATTACAATAAAGTATTTGCTTTTTAATTGTAACAAATATAAAAAACGATCGTGATTTATAAGAATTGACTTTTTAATTAAACCTAATATGATTATATCCTAATATGACTCGATCGTTTCATTCTAGAGTCAAAAAATCATCCCATTTGATGATGATCGCAGATGATTAATGCAATCACAATTAAAAAAAGGATAACGACAACTGATGTTTATTTCCTAGACTAATTTGAAACGAGAATAATTTATAATATTATTAAATAGATAAAAATAAGATAAGCAATTTTAATTTCGTTTTTTAATAGATGGTATTTGAGGGTCAGTCAAATCAATATAAAGAATATCTTCTCTACGTACTTGTTGAGTAATTATTTTTAGTTTTTCTAACATCATTAATTGTTCAGCAAATTTAGAGGTATAACTACCTAAATGTACCTTTCCTAAGTCAGTTGTTAGAATTAGATTAGCAGGATTCTGCCAGTTTAGTTCTTTTACTTCTACTTGAGATTGAGTTAATAAATTATATAATTCTGACCAATAAGCTAAATATATTTGCGGATTACCAGTAATTTTTAATTTAGGTATTTGCTCAGGATTTTTTTTCAAGTTTTGGTACAACTTACTAGAAATAAATTTACCATCTTCATCAATATAACCGATCGTTTCTACCTGCACCTTTTTAGTTTTTGGTGATAATCTTGGTGCCAAAGCCACAGCAATTGGTTTTTTTTCGGTAACTTGAATCTGTAAACCAGGAGGAATAAACTTTTTGGTAACTATAACATCACGTACAGGAATATCTTCCTCTAAATCATTCCTGATTTGATCAATTGAGAGTTGTAATAAAGACTTAGGGTAGCTAATATCCACTAAACTACGAATTTCATCGTCTGTTAATAAATTATTTCCTTCTATTTCAATTTGTTTACTATCGCTAAGCACCCATCTAGGTGAAGTAAAAAGCCAAAAAACACTACCAAACAAAGATGTTATTAGTAAAATACGAATAGAACAAATGAAGATACGCCATTGACGTTGTTTTTTAAGTACATTACGGCGGTTTTTTAGTCTGTCACTCGAAATAATATTATTAGTCATCGCAAATAAGCGGTAATAGGAGTTGGTTAAACTAAAGACGATAAATTGACTGTCTGTTTTCAATATTAGATAGTACTTTATAACAATTGAACTAACTTAGAGATATTGGTTATTTTATCTAACGATCGAATTAGTTTTTTTATCTTAATTCAAATTTACTGAAGTATGTGGCTCAATGATATATTTAGCTTGAAACTTAATATTTGTTATTAATTCTCTGTTTAATCGCTATAACTTCGATCGTATATTTATCTTTGACGATCGTTAGTCTATAATTACTAATGTCATATTTATCTGACAAAATGAATAAAATAAAAGACTTAGTATAATAATTTATGAGTGAAAAAGAATGGGAAATTCAGAAATATGTTACCAATAATAATATATGCCCATTTGATGAATGGTTTAAAAATCTTTCAGTAAAAACTCAAGTACGTATTGATGTTCGTTTCGATCGACTAGTATTAGGTAATTTTGGCGATTATAAAAGTGTAGGAAAAGGTGTTTATGAGTTAAGATTTTTTTTCGATTCAGGATATAGAGTTTATTATGGAATAACAGGAAAAAGAATTGTCCTCTTACTTACACGAGGATCGAAAAAGAGTCAAAATAAAGATATTAAAATTGCTCAAAAATATTGGTTTGATTATAAAAAAGAAGTAGGAGAAAATTAAACAATGCCAGTAAAAAGTTATCAAGAAGATAAGTTATTAAGACTTCGTGATTCAAATTACGCTTCAAAATATCTCACAACTGCTTTTGATGAAACTCTTAATGATGGTAATATGGAGGCTTTTCTCTTAGCTTTAAAAAATATTGTTGATGCTAAAGTGTCTATATCTGAATTAGCTAATAAATCTCAAATATCAAGACAACATTTACATCTTTTGTTTAGTGGTAAGGGTAATCCTACTGTTGAAACTTTGGCTTCTATTTTACAAGTGCTTGATTTATCGATTGATTTTAAACCTCTATCATCCGATGATTAATTTTCTTACTGATGTTAACATTAAATACCTAATTGACTATAAAGATCGTCTTTATCTTGGCAAACAGTTAGATTTTCTCCTATTTCAGTATTGATAATTGCTTGTTGAGTTTCTTGATTAAAATCATCTATAGTGTAGTTTTCTAATGATTCAAGAGATTGTTTTTGCTTGATAATAGCTTTTAATTCTTCGATTGAATCTAATAATTTTTGATAAGAAACAGCATCTTGAACAATTAATTCGGCTTTACCATTTACAGTTAAAACAAGAGGATTTCCTGTTTCTTTTATTTGTTTCATCAACTCATTAGTATTACGTTTAAAAGTTGACAAAGATTGAATATCTCGACTTAAATTAATCATCATGTATTCCTGCATTAAATTAACATCTTATTTAATGTTAGCATTTTTGCATTGATGGTTTTTTAGATAGGAAGAAAGGAAAAACAGGAAATAATTAAAAGTGAACATACTAACCCAATAATCATTACGATAGAGGTAATAAATAAAGTGGATACAACATACGTATCTATAATTGGTTGAATAAAAGTTAGCAAGATATAAATAACAGTGAAGCTAATTGCTGTAATTGTTTTTCCCATTAATAAAATTAGAGCAAGAGTCAAAACAGCTAAAGCTACAGTTAACCAACAAATAAGATTAGCTAAATTACCATTACGATATTCAGGTTTGCTGATACTATAAAAAATTGCAGTTATAGTTAAGCCGATAATTCCAAATGCGACTAAACTACCCTCAATGACTGGTGTATAAGACATCTATTGAATAAAAACTGTAATGAGAAGAAGAGCGAGACTTTAGCTTCTATCTTAACAAGCATTTGGTTTGTCTCATCTATTTTAAACCTGTGTCATCCGATAAGTCGTTATTCACCGATAATTTTATTTACCACCAAATACTTTCTACATCAATGTCGTATTTTCGATAAATTTTCCAAAATAAAGGTAGGTATTCTGCCTCAAGATTACTCATAGTACGATTAAAATTTTCTTTGTCATCCCAACAAAGTCTTGTATCATCAAAGATTGCTTCTGATGATGAAGTATAACCATAAGTTTCTAAACACTCAGCTACAGCACACATAATGCTTGTAATGTTTGGTGCTACTTCTACTGAATAATCTGTCCATCCGTCTTTACTGTAATAATAAACAGATGAATACTCTTCGCTTTTTTGTTCACTGCCTCGAATAACAAATGCTACATAATCATCTCCTAAAATAAACGAAAATAAGGTGAATGACACTTCATCTGTTGTCGCCCACATTATGTCTTCAAAAGGCATCCATTGCGCTACTCAGAGGTATAACCGAATTCATACTACCATCGTGCCATTCATACAACTCATATAATTCCTCTGGTAAATAATAAAATGAATCAATATCGTGAAATGCTCGATCGATTTCTTCACGAGAAACACCAGGTAACAAACTTTGTTTTAATCTTTGTGCATATAATTTTTCTTGGTTATTCTCAAGCCATAAGTCAATTCTGTTTAATGCGTCTTTTAAGATAGACATAATAATATTTTTTTAAACAATACATAATAGTTGTATTGTACTATCACTCGAATTGATTCATACTTATGTTATTTTGAAACCGATCGTGTCATTCGATCTATAATTATCAAAATTTACTTATTCTTCATCTAAAAATGGCAAAATATCTCTCAAATCTCTTCTACCATTTAAAACTCTTAGAATTTCAATTCTCTCATCTACTACTTGATAAAAAATCAAATAATCTCTAAAGTTCTTGATATACCACTGACGAATTTCGCCAATATCGAACAAACCAAATGAGACAACTTTCCCTATATGGGGTGTTTTGACTAATTGAGAAAAGGTTAACTCAGCAGAAGATAAAAATTTTTCGGCTGTATTACGATTCCTTTGGGTCAATATATAATTAGCTTGTTGTCTAATATCCTTAGTAGCTCGATTACGGATAATTAATGATAAACTCATACTTCTGGCGGTGCTTCTAAAACTGACATTCGCAGATTTTGCCAATAATCTGAAGTAACTAATTCACCTTCAGAATCTAAACCTTCTTGTATTAATTCTTTTAATTTTTCCTGTGCTATTTTCTTTTGATGATCTTGATGTAATAATGCTAAAAAATAATCTGCTACACTAGCATGATCGCCAGATTGAACCTGTAATTTAACATAATGTTCAAGTTCTTGGGGTATGGGAAAATTAACATTCATCGCATTAGTTCTCAAATTAATCTTTTGATTAATATTGATTATATTATTTTTCTCTTGAAATTTGATAATTAAGCGTTAAAACGTAAAAATTAAGCGGTGAATTACAGTGTTTTTAAGGTGGGCAATACCCACCCTACATTTTATTTTTAAGCTAAATTATCTTTTAACGTCGCCATCGCAGTTTCTAAAGCCTCATCAATCTTAGACGCATCTCTACCACCTGCTTGAGCCAGATTTGGTCGCCCTCCGCCTCCGCCTCCGCAGATTTTGGCGATTACACCGATAAACTTACCCGCGGGTAACTTTTTATCTTTATAAACACCTTCACTGAAAGCCGCCACCAAACTAACTTTACCTTCTGCTGGAATTGAAGCCAAAACCACCGCACTTTCACCCAGTTTTTGCTGTAGTCTTTCTCCTGCGGTTTGTAATGATTTAGCGTCTAACTCGCCCATGTTGGCAACTAATACTTTAAAGTCTCCGACTGTAATAGCCTTCATTAATCAAACTGTCAGATTTCAATGAACGCTAATTGTTGTTTGAGGTTTTCTACTTCTTTTTGAGTATTTTTTAACTCAGTTTGTAAGTTAGTAAAACGATCGGGTATTTCTTCGGGTTTGGCTTTGAGTTTATCAGATAACTCTTTAACAACATCATCACGTACTTGAAGATATTCTAATACTGATGCACCAGCGACAGCTTCAATTCTTCTGACACCAGCAGAAATACCACTCTCTGAGACGATTTTAAAGACACCTATTTCAGCGGTATTTTTGACATGAGTCCCCCCGCATAATTCCATCGAAACTTCGGGTATGTCGATGACACGTACCTCTGATCCATATTTTTCGTTGAACATAGCGATCGCTCCTTTTGCTTTAGCTTCATCAATTCCCATCACAGAAATATGAGCAGTATGTGCTTCAGCAATCCAAGTATTAACTTGTTCTTCTATTTGCTGTAATTGTTCTTTTGTAACAGCTTTAGGGTAATTGAAGTCGAAACGTAAACGATTAAAATCGACAAGTGAGCCTGCTTGAGAGATAGAATCGCTGACAATTTTTCTTAAGGCTGATTGCAATAAATGGGTTGCGGTATGATTAGCTTGAGCACGACGACGACAACTACGATCGATTGTTGCGTTCAATTCTTGTCCTACTTCTACTGTACCTCTTTTAACGATACCATCATGAACAAAAAAGTTTGATTGTTTTTGCACATCTTCGATCGAGATTAAAGCATCATCTCCAGCTAGAAAACCCTTATCGCCAATTTGCCCTCCAGATTCAGCATAAAAAGGAGTTTGGTCAAAAATTAATTGTATCTTGTCTCCTGCTTCGGCGGTTTCTACTGATTTACCATCAATTAATAAGACTTCTACACGAGCAGATAATTGATTTTGATCGTAACCTAAAAATTGGGTTGGTTGCAGACTTTCGCTTAACTGCTCGATACTTCCTTGTAAGGTTAAATCGATCGTTTTATGAGCGTTTTTACCACGCACTTGTTGCTCTTTCATTTTGACTTTAAAACCTTCTTCATCCACTACCAGCCCTTCTTCTTCGGCAATTTCTTGGGTTAACTCGAAGGGAAAACCATAGGTGTCGTATAGCGTGAAAGCATCTTCTCCTGAAACGATCGTTTTACCTGTTTCTTTGAGTTTGACAATCGCATCACTTAGCAGTTTTTCACCTCTTTCTAAGGTAGCCAAAAATGTTGTCTCTTCATTATCTAGTTGAGCTTTAATTAATTCTTCTCTTTCTCTGGTATTGCTATAAACGCCTTCTAAAAGTTGAATTGCAGTTTCAGCAACCTGATTGATAAATTTATTTTCAATCCCAATCATACGCCCGTGTCTAACTACTCGACGAATTAAACGTCTTAAGACATATCCTCTATCGGTATTAGAAGGTAGAAACACCATCAGCGATCATTTGTACGACCGATCGAACATGATCACCAATTACTTTAAGAGATACTTTGGTTTTTTCATCAGCTTGTATGATAATCAATATCTGCAATATCAGCCGCTGTTTTAATAATCGGGAAAATAAGATCGGTTTCGTAATTGTTTGGTACTTGTTGTAGGATTTGAGCCATTCTTTCTAAACCCATACCCGTATCAATGTTACGATTTTCTAAGGGGTTAAGTTACCATCAGCAGATCGATTGTATTGCATGAAGACGAGGTTATAAAATTCGATGAAACGATCGTCATCTTCTAGATCGATATCATCATCGCCTAACTCTGGTTTAAAGTCATAGTATAACTCAGAACAAGGACCACGAGCACCAGTTGCCCCCGATTTCCAGAAGTTATCTTCTTCACCCATGCGGATGATTCTTTTTTCGGGTACACCAATTTTGTCTCGCCAAATTTCGTAGGCTTCATCGTCATCACGGAAGACACTAACAACAATTTTTTCTGGCGGTAATTGATATACTTGCGTTGATAATTCCCATCCCCAGCGAATCGCTTGTTCTTTAAAATAGTCACCAAAACTAAAGTTACCTAACATCTCAAAAAAGGTATGGTGTCTAGCAGTACGCCCGACGTTTTCGATGTCGTTGGTACGGATACATTTTTGGGAAGTAGTCGCACGAGGAAACTCAGATTTTTTTTGTCCGAGGAAAATCGGTTTAAAAGGGAGCATCCCTGCTATAGTTAATAATACTGTAGGGTCTTCAGGTATTAAGGACGCACTAGGTAATATTTGATGATCTCTTTGGGCAAAAAATTGTAAAAATTTATCTCTTATTTCGTCACCGCTTAAGGAAGGAGGTAAGTTAGTCATAAAAAAATTATCTATATAGGTCTATATGATATTATCTCTTAAAATCACTAGAGAAATAGTGGTAATGAGATAATGAATAAAAAACAACGTAAAACTTATGATGCCATATTTGCTAACCCGATTAAGCGTAATATTATCTGGGATGATGTAGTTACTTTAGTTAAGGCTCTTGGTGGTACAATTACCGAAGGCAATGGCTCTAGAGTTCGTTTTGACTTGAATAATGTTTCTCTCAATATTCACTCGCCTCACCCGCAAAAAGAATTAAAATTGTATCAAGTGAAAGCTGTTCGTGAATTTTTAATTAGCGGAGGAATTGAACGATGAAATATAAGGGATATGAAGCGGTTATTGAATACGATCAAATCGATCGTATTTTTGTTGGTAGAGTAATAAATATCCAAGATATTATTATGTTTGATGGTGTTTCGGTGATGAGTTAGAAGAATCTTTTCAGAATGTAATTGATGAATATTTAGAAGATTGTCAAAAGTCAAATAAAATACCGAATAAACCCTCTAAAAAAGAATTAAATATTTCTATCTCTTCAGATTTACACAATCGAGTTTTACAATTAGCTCAACAACAAGGTATTAGCGTTAATAATTTAATTGAAAAAACATTAGAAAAATCTGTTTGAATTTAATTTAGTTCATGACAATGAACTAAAAAAACGTATTTTGCTATTGAGATACGATCGATACTATGTCTATTGTAATTCTTCAGGATACCGAGGTTTTCCTAAAACATATCCACGAACTTCATCTAAACTTCTCCAAGCGATACCAAACCCTTCAGTTCGTGCAGATGCAAGAAAATTTCCTTGTCCATCAAATACTTCTAACCATCCGTCACTACCATCTGTAGTAGTTCTAATCATTAATGTTTCTTGGTCTTCTACCATAATTGTTAAAGCATAAACATTTCCATAGTCTTCTTCTTGCACATACGTGTAATAAAAGTCAAAAGAGTCAGTTGTATCATTTGATACTTCTGCTATCGAACGATATCCTCCCAAATCTTCAAAATATTCCCCTAAAATGTCTCTAAGACCAAATCCGCTAATACCGTTTAAAATCAATTCTAAATCAAAATTAAACCTTAAAGCATTGATATATTCCTCAAGCTGTTCATCAACCCGTTCATCATTTGATAATTCTTCGACAAGTTCTGAATCTAAGTTATGAATATGAAAAGACCATTTTTTAGGGGTAAAAGTTAATTCTTTTCCTTGGTCATATACGCGTTCATAACCTTGAGAATAAAACTGTTTAATTTTTTGAATGTTGCTATTCATAAATTTCCACTTCTTTTGTAGTAAGAAAGTACTATTTAAGTGTATCAAAATATTGAACGAAAAACAATCTTGATACAGTTCAATTTATTGAAAGGGTTTTGTGAGCATTGAATTCTTCATTCAATGCGGGATTATGAATTAAAGCTAAAATAACATAAGTATTTTTAAATCATCCATGTTGAATTATTTACCTACCTTGAATTGACATTGTCATCGCTAACAGGAGTCGCCCCGCACTCTCGCTCAAGAGTCGAAGTGTTCATTGTCATGAACTAAAAATTGCATTTCTAAATTATGGTTGACTACTTTCTAAAACTTTAACAATCGTACTATTTTGATGATGTTCTTTTTGTTTCTTAACATAATTAATAGCCTTAGATAAATTATTTTTGCACTTTAGAAAAAACACCATAGCCATTTTGCCAAGCGAACTTTTCAGTCGATACTTTATTTAAAAAAGTCGAACTACCAGCTTTAATTTTTCTGATATATTCACAAACAGCGATCACATCAAAGATGTGGCACTGCGCGATCGTCGGTGGAATAGAAATAACTACATGAATATCCTCGGACATACCATTAACGGCACGAACAATACAACCAAATTCTGACGATCGATGTTTGATATAATTGTATAAAGAGAGTTTCTTGTGATGGCTCAATTAACTCTTCTCGGTTTTTAGTCGCCCAGACAATATGATAATGTAATCTCCATAACGGCATAATCGATCGATTATATTTTTGATTTTTTTAAGTTTAATTCATTAAACGAATTTTGTCAGCATTGAATGACCCAATTCAATGTGGGTTATAGTAATTATTTTCCACTGTTTGTTTTCTTCAAAAACTCATACTTTTGGTAGTTTTGTCAAGTGTGAGCAAAAATTATAATAAGAAGGTGACAAAACCTCACCGTAAATAAGATGAAGAAAAAAATTCAACCAAAAATCACCTCTGCTACCAAACTAAAAAAAATTACGACAAATCCTGAATTAGAGAGTGTCGAACGAGTTGCCCGCCTTCTTGATGGCAAGTATCGTATTCCTTTTACCCCTTTTCGTTTCGGTTGGGATTTTATTATTGGTTTAGTTCCTGTGGCTGGTGATACACTTGTTTTAATTCCTTCTGTTTGGATGATTTGGAAAGCATGGCAACTGCAAATGCCTAATGGTAAAATTTTACGTATGGCAGGGAATACAGCTTTAGATTATTTTATCGGTACAGTGCCTGTTCTTGGTGATATTTTTGATGCTACTTTCAAAGCGAATCTACGTAACGCCGCTCTTTTACGTGAGCATTTGACAGGTGAATATACCGAACCTTCTGAAATTATGGACGAGGATGAAAACGTATCTTCTATTAAGACAAATATCAAAACGGTTGAAGGATAAAAAAATCTATAAATTATCGTCAATGGGCAAGTGGTTAATAGTCGATCGTTTTTACTTTTGTACTTCTTGTCTTTCTATCTCCTGATTGTTTTTTCCTTCCTTCTTCCTACTAATTTGTCTAATATTAAATTGCTTATTTTTTAGATAATTCAACTCGTCAAAGATCTTTTCTTAGTTTTAAATACTCATTCTTATCAAATTATAGATAGAAAACGATCGCCTTTTATTCATCAAACCCCAATTTTTTCGTGTAATATAAGTAAGTATAAGTACATGAAAGTTTACAAAAAAAAGTTGATTGAAAATATTTGCTTTTTAAGAAAACAAACACAGTAATTGACAATTGACAATCGGTTTGTTAGATAAATTACTTTGTTACTCAGACATTATCTCAATGTTTCTTTTATGGTGCTTATATCTTATTAATAGTCAACTGCTAAGTATAAAATTTTGCAGATTCAAACTAATTTAACAGTAAATACCACAAATGAGTCAGCAACCCCCGATCGAGCAATCTAATTTTAATAATAATACTAATTCTGCTGTTTCTGAACAAAACTCCCCAACGCCAACTCAGACACAGAATAGTTTGATTGAACAACCTCAACCTGATAAACCAGCGAAAAAAAGCTATAATTTGCTGATCGGAATGATTGTTGGTATTGTAGGTACGATCGTGGCAATGAGTTTTATCAACCCACAGCAACCAAATTCTGAGTCATCAACCCCAGTAGTGTCAGAAACCACCTCAACAAATATTAGTCAAAGCATCACCACCGCTACTGCTGAGGTAATGGATGTAGAGAGCAAAGTAGAGGCAACAGGAACAGTTTTAGCTTATGAATTAGTACCTGTTATGTCTCAAGCCAACAGTTTACAAATTAAGACGATATTAGTGGATGAAGGAGATAGTGTTAAACAAGGACAAGTCGTTATGCGTTTAGATGACGCTGTGCTACAAGCTGAATTAAGACAAGCCCAAGCGGGGGTACAGCAAACACAAGCAAGGTTAGCAGAAATAAAAGCAGGTTCAAGAATTGAAGAGATAGCAAGGGCAAAAGAAAACATTAATGTAGTCAAATCAGAAATCGCTCAAGCCCAAGCAGACTTAAATTTGGCTAAAGTAAGACTACAACGTAATCGTACTTTACAAGCAGAAGGTGCTATTTCTCGAGATAGACTCGATGAAGTGGTTAATGATGAATTAGTGAAAAGATCGTCTTTACAAAGAAATCAAGCTAGATTAAGAGAAGCCCAACAACAGTTACAACAACTACAACAAGGAGCGAGAGTTGAGGTGGTTGCTCAATCACAAGCTAGTGTAGCAGAAGCACAAGCTAGGGTAAATTTAATTAAAACAAGACTAAAAGATACGATCGTGACTGCTCCTGTCGGCGGTATTATTGCCCAGCGTAATGCCAGAGTTGGCGATATTGTATCAGGTTCTAGTGGCAGGGAATTATTAACTATTATTCAAAATGGTCGTTTAGAGTTAGAGGTAAAAGTACCTGAAACTCAATTACAAAATATTACGGCAGGACAAAAAGTACAGATTTCAACAACTGCTAACCCTAACTTAAATTTGACAGGTATTGTCAGAGATATTAATCCTGTGATTGAGCAAGAATCTCGTCAGGCAATTATTAATGTTGATTTACCTACAGGTGCGGGTTTAAAACCCGGTATGTTTGTTCAGGCGGATATTGTTACGACTACATCGGCTCGTTTAACTGTACCAATAGAGGCAGTTATTCCTCAAAATAATGGTATCGGTCGGGTTTTTCTAGTTCAAGACAATCAGACGGTGAAAGCTCAACAAGTGGAGTTAGGGGAGATTATTGATAATAACACGATCGAAATCAAGTCAGGGCTTCAACCACAAGATACGATCGCTGTTAAAGGTGTTAATTATCTTCAAGATGGCAGTCGGATAATTGAGAACCCGTGATGAATCCCTTATCGAAGCACGTCTTCGGTGAGAATTGAGAATTAATAATTAATAAATGTAGGGGTGCAAGCGGTGGAAGCCCGCGTCGGCGTAAGACGCAAGCGGTGAGACCCCGCGACGACGGCAAGTCGCAAGGGAACGCTCACCAAGAAGGGAACGTCCACCAAGAAGGTTTGCACCCTTCGACTTTTAATAATGAATGGGTTTACAGCCAAGAAAAAAATACAGGCAAGAAAAAGAATAAAATTTGCTATTTTTGTACCTATAATCCGCCTTGCAATGAATTGTCAAGGCTAACAGGTGACGTTTATTAAAATAAACTAGAGCAGAAAATGAGTTGGTTAGGACATGGTATAAAAACACTCATCTTTACCATATAAGAATTTTACCTTTGCACGAGTGCTATGTAATGATAATTCAAGGCGGTTTGGGTACTCACATCTGAAATAGTATAATTACTGTGTTAGTTGCCAGTTGAAATGACTATATCTAAAGATTTATTTAGACATTTCAAACAAAAAAACGATCGTCTTCTCCGATTAAGGTAAAAAACGATCGTTCTTGTCTTTAATATTGTAGGGGTTGAATACCATTCAACCCAAAACTTTGAATGAACTGAATTAACAAATTAACGATTAAGAAATAGTTGCCATTTTGACATCGTTGTTACTTAACAAGATTTGTAACTCATCAGCATCAACAGTTTCTTGCTCAACGAGCATATTAGCTAATTTATCTAATACATCACGGTTTTCGGTTAAAACTTGTTTCGCTCTGTCATAAGCACGATTAACTAATTGAGTCACTTCTTCATCAATAGTTGCCGCTGTGTGGTCAGAAAAGTCACGATCGGAAGCTATATCACGCCCCATAAACATGTTATCATTTTGACGACCTAAAGCAACAGGTCCTAAACGCTCACTCATACCAAAACGAGTAATCATTTGACGAGCAACACGAGCAACTTGTTGTAAATCATTAGATGCACCTGTAGTTACTTCTTCTTCACCAAAGATAATTTCTTCAGCGATACGTCCGCCGAGAGCAACTGCCATTTGGTTTTGTAAATAAGTACGAGAGTATAAACCCGACTCCATACGGTCTTCACTAGG
The DNA here is from genome assembly GCA_963710605.1 of uncultured cyanobacterium. Taxonomy (GTDB): domain Bacteria; phylum Cyanobacteriota; class Cyanobacteriia; order Cyanobacteriales; family Cyanobacteriaceae; genus JAALKG01. Next base: position 186,399 of record CAVQBA010000001.1, on the reverse strand, counting down.
AGTAAACCAAGTTAAACCACCTGCACGTCCACGGGGGATAATACTAATTTTTTGAATCGGATCATAATCAGGCATTAAAGCACCGATTAAAGCGTGTCCTGCTTCGTGATAAGCGACTAATTTCTTACGTTTGTCACTCATCATGCGATTTTTCTTCTCTGGCCCTGCTACAACACGATCGATCGCATCATTAACTTCATCCATCGAGATTTCAGTTAGATTACGACGAGCGGCTAAAATAGCGGCTTCATTGAGTAAGTTAGATAAATCTGCACCTGTAAATCCGGGGGTACGACGAGCAATTTTTTCTAGCTCGACATCAGCGGATAAAGTTTTGCCACGAGCGTGTACATTAAGGATTTCGGCACGACCAGAATAATCAGGACGATCGACTACTACTTGACGATCGAATCTTCCCGGACGTAGAAGAGCTGAATCTAATACATCAGGACGGTTTGTTGCCGCAACGATGATGATACCTGTATTGCCTTCAAAACCATCCATTTCGGTAAGTAATTGGTTAAGAGTTTGTTCTCTTTCATCATTACCACCACCTAAACCAGCACCACGAGAGCGACCAACTGCATCAATCTCATCAATAAAGACGATACAAGGGGCGTTTTGTTTTGCTTGCTCAAATAAATCACGAACACGAGAAGCACCAACACCGACAAACATCTCGACAAATTCAGAACCAGAGATACTGAAAAAAGGTACACCAGCTTCACCAGCAACTGCTTTAGCTAGAAGGGTTTTACCAGTTCCGGGAGGTCCTACTAATAAGACACCTTTAGGTATTTTGGCACCAATGGCTGTGAAACGTTCGCCATTTTTAAGGAAGTCAACAACCTCAGTTAATTCTAATTTAGCTTGTTCGATACCCGCTACATCACTAAAAGTTACTTGTGTTTGAGGCTCCATTTGTACCCGTGCTTTCGATTTACCGAAGTTCATCGCTTGTGAACCACGGCCACTAGATGCACGACGTAGAAGGAAAAACAAACCGACTAACAACAATACAGGGAAGAATAAGCTACTTAATGCTCTCAACCAAAAACTGTCATCACTTTGAGGTAAGACGGAAATATCAACTTTATTCTCAGATAAAATATCAATTAATTCTGGATCGTTTGGTAAATTAACTAAGTAACGTTGTCCATCTCTAGAAGTTGCGATCGCTTGAGAACGATCGGCACTTAGATTTACTCTTTCTACTTTATTTGTTTCAACTTCATTGACAAACTCACTGTATTTCCAGCTTAGTTGATTAGTTTGTGGACGGTCTAAAAACGCTGTCCCCAAAGCTACTACCACTACTGCTAAAATTGCATAGAGTCCTACATTACGCCATTTTTTGTTATTTTTGCTCACGCTTGTTACAGTCTCCTTATCTATATATAATTATTTTATCAATTACTTTTGTTAATATGACGAGCTAATTTTTTTTGTATTCTTAAATCTATGTTAACTTATGTTACGAATTTTTAGTTTATTTTTTTGGTAATTGCTGTCATAAAGTGTTGAGATAACCTATTTTAGCATTTCTTAGAAGAATACTCTGTCTGATTCGCCCATCTATGTAAGATGAGAAAAAAAATTATCAACAATGAATAATAAATAATGACAACAGTTGAAAAATATCGAATTTTAACTGATTTTACGGTTGATTTACTCCCTACGGATGATAATTATCTATCGGCTTTGGCTGGTCAAGGATTTATTACAAATGACAACGATCGATACCTCATGACTTTTATCAAGAGAGTGTGAAATCCGATATACCTTTCGTTTCTGGTGAGTATCTTGATTTTAATGCACCTTCCGTAGTAGTTTGGGAGAATGTTACTTTTGCGAATTTATGTCTTTATCGTATTCAATGTTGGGTTTCGCTTTTGTTTTATGTATCGTATTTATATTAAGCCTTCCAAGGCTCAACCGTTCCCTACAAGATCGTCGATCAGCCTTCGGCTGCCACTTCGTGATCGCACTAATTCTCAAATTAATAATACAAATTCAAACATTATCAGTACGAATGCTACCATCGGGCATAATAGTTTCGTAAAAGATGACGTCATTGAAACCAACACAATCAAAATCTTTAGCTCCTCTAAAATCGACATAACTGAGATCGGTACGAGAAAAATCGAACTCACTAAAAACAGCACCTCTAAAAATAGCTTTAGTAAGATTGACATTTTTAAAAATCACTTGTCCAAACTCAGCAGCAGTAAAATCAGTCCCTTCCATGAAACAATTCATAAAGGAACTTTCGTACATACGAATAAGGGAGAAATCAGCAAAACTCAAATCAACTTCAATAAAAGAGCTACTTTCAAAAAATCCTTCGTTAAAATTAGTTCTGCTGTAGATTCCTCCTCTAATGATTTGGTCGGTCAATCCTACTCCAAATCGCTGCCCCGTGAAATCTCTTTCGGTTCCAGCGTATTTTCTGATCAATTCTTCTCTGTCCATAACTCAAATACTCAAATAATTAATCAACTTAATAGTAGCGTAAAACAAATCTGGTCAACCCTCCTACCTTAAACTGACATCGACATCACCTATGAAATCAAAGATTTACCAACAGGACAACTAGCAGAAGCCACCATTACCATAATCATGATCATAACGATCGACTCTCCATTTAAAATACGGTTTGAACCACGAAGGATGCGACCATAATAACGGACATTGTGTCCACAACTGTAAGTAACCACGACAATAATATAATCTTGTTCCCCCCAGAATTGGGGGGTTAGGGGGGCAAACCATCGTTGGAGGAAAGCAACTGATAATTGGAGAGGGGCAAACCAACGCTATAAATAGCCCCCTAAATTTCCGACCCCTCTGCTAAATAGTTAGTAGATAACCAAGAATTTAGAGGAGATACCCTTAACTAAATTACCGATAACGGAAACTACCCTGTTACTGACTTTTAACTCTTAACTGTTAAGAATTATCAACGATCGTCGAATTTTCCTATTAAGGTGTAACAGGATATAGATAGACAATTATGGTTATTAGTTGAGAAGAGCTTCGTAATGATAGAACATGACGTAATTATTATTGGTGGTGGATTAGCAGGATGTCGTGCCGCCCTTGAAATAAAAAAACAAAACAGTAGTGTAGATATTGGCTTAGTCGCAAAAACTCATCCAATACGCTCTCATTCAGTCGCCGCCCAAGGAGGTATCGCCGCAAGTTTAAAAAATGTTGACCCCGAAGACGATTGGAAAGCCCATGCCTTCGATACAGTAAAAGGCTCAGATTATTTAGCCGATCAAGATGCGGTTGAATATTTGACCAAAGAAGCACCAGAGGTGATTATCGAATTAGAACATTTAGGTGTTTTATTTTCTCGTTTAGAAGATGGCAAAATTGCTCAACGTGCTTTTGGTGGACATTCTCACAAACGTACTTGTTATGCCGCAGACAAAACAGGTCATGCAATGCTTCATGAATTAGTTAATAATTTACGTTGTAATAATGTTCAAATTTATGATGAATGGTATGTAATGCAACTCATCCTTGAGGATAATCAAGCCAAAGGGGTAGTTATGTTTAATATCGCTGACGGACATTTAGAAGTAGTTAGAGCGAAAGTTGTCATGTTCGCAACAGGTGGTTACGGCAGAGTATTTAATACTACTTCCAATGATTATGCTTCTACAGGTGATGGTTTAGCAATGACAGCCGCCTCTGGTTTACCTTTAGAAGATATGGAATTTGTCCAATTTCATCCTACTGGTTTATATCCTGTCGGTGTTTTGATTTCTGAAGCTGTTAGAGGAGAAGGTGCATATCTACGTAACAGCGAAGGTAGAAGATTTATGGAAGATTATGCCCCGAAACAAATGGAGTTAGCACCTCGTGATATTACCTCTCGTGCGATTATTTTGGAAATACAAGCAGGAAGAGGTATTCATGCTGATGGCACCGCCGGTGGTAATTATGTGCATTTAGATTTGACTCATATGGGTAAAGAAAAAATCATGAGTCGTGTACCTTTTTGTTGGGAAGAAGCTCATCGTTTAGTAGGTATCGATGCGGTTTATCAGCCAATGCCTGTACGCCCAACCGCTCATTATTGTATGGGTGGTATTCCTGTCAATACTGATGGCAGAGTGCGTCGTAATGCAGATGAATTGGTAGAGGGATTTTTCGCCGCTGGTGAATGTGCTTGTGTTTCAGTGCATGGTGCTAATCGTCTAGGTAGTAATTCTTTACTAGAATGTGTGGTTTACGGGCGACGTACTGGTAAAGCGATCGCTGAATATGTTGTCAATCGGATTGTACCGAAAATCGATGAAAAACATTATTTAGAAAAAGCTCAGCAACGAATTGATGATTTACTCGCCCAAGAAGGTGATTTACGTATTCATCAAATCAAAACAAATTTTCAAGATTCGATGACCGAACATTGTGGTGTATTTCGTACAGAAGAGATCATGAATGAAGGTTTAAACCAAATTCGTGAAATTAAAGGCAAATACGATCGTGTAAGGCTTGATGATAAAGAAATAGGTTGGAATACGGAGTTGGTTGAAGCACTGGAATTACAAAACATTATGATTGTGGGGCAAATAATTTTAACTTCTGCTTACAAACGCAAAGAAAGTAGAGGTGCTCATTCACGTGATGATTATCCAACTCGAAATGATAGTGATTTTCTCAGACATACTTTAGCTTCTTATTCTGATGAGGCGGGGGTAAATGTTGATTATATGCCCGTTGTGGTTAATATGTTTCAACCAAAAGAAAGAAAATATTAACAATTAATTTCTATTTATTTTTTTAATTACGATCGTTTTTAGTATTTTTTATCTAAAAACGATCGCTACTTTTCTTTTTATTTAAGTTTTAAGGTAAATTTTTGATGTTAGACAAAGCCTAACATCAGGTTTTAAAAATTTTTAAACTTTCTCTAATAAATCAATTATTTGAGTGGCAAACTCTTTTGGTATCTTCCAAGTACATATATCTGCACAATGTAAACTACATTTTTCATCATCAATAATTACTACTTCTAATACTCCTGCTGCGTAAGAGACAATTTTTGCGTCGCCGTGGTTAGCTACAGATTTGTCAACGGTATGGTTAGTATCTTTTTTAACGAGAATGTCTAGCGAAGAATTAGCTTCAGAAATCAAATACTTGTCTGATTCGTCTGCAATTTTCCATTGTGCCTGAGAATTTGTCATAATTATCTTTTCTTTTTTATTTACTATAGTTTTTGTTCTGTAGCACAAGTTTTGGCTACTAATTTATAAGACTTTCTCTATTTTAGTACGTTTCAATCCCTCGTAGGGATTATAGTCGATTTCAACGTTCACTTTTATCGGTAAATGGAGTATATGTCAAAGTTTCAATCCCTCATAGGGATTATAGTCGATTTCAACTTTTAATTGGTTTTCTCGTGCGATTGTTTATATAATTGTTTCAATCCCTCATAGGGATTATAGTCGATTTCAACTGATGAAATTAAACTCATGAGCAAACTTGACAAAAGTTTCAATCCCTCATAGGGATTATAGTCGATTTCAACGATATTTATAAATTCGTCTGTTCTCGTCATTGACATGTTTCAATCCCTCATAGGGATTATAGTCGATTTCAACATATATGATGCTTTGGCTTACCTATGGAGGAGTTTTAAGTTTCAATCCCTCATAGGGATTATAGTCGATTTCAACAACATCTCTTAGATATGCTTTGTGATTCTGCGACAGCGTTTCAATCCCTCATAGGGATTATAGTCGATTTCAACTTTTCAGCTTCCGCTTATCTTGTAAGGAGACAAAGTTTCAATCCCTCATAGGGATTATAGTCGATTTCAACATTTTAAGATTTTATATGTCAGGGCTGAAAACAGGTTTCAATCCCTCATAGGGATTATAGTCGATTTCAACCCAATTCCTTTAATCAAAGAAAAGATTATGCCCAGTTTCAATCCCTCATAGGGATTATAGTCGATTTCAACTGCTCACGATTGAAAGCATTGATATATTTGAATTTCAAGGTTCGATTGCGTGTCGGGTAAGGCAGAAGGATTTCTCCCCCTTTCTCCCCTAAGAATTGAACGTGCAAGTTTCCAAGCATTCAGCTCAAGCACTTACTCTAAGATTTTTTCTCTTAGTTGTTCGGTAAATGCGGTACATCAATCCTTGAACTTTGTTTGTGGTTTTACGCCAATTAATGTCGTTCCACGTTAAAGTCCCATTAGTTACGATTGAGTTGTTAGACTCATCTATCTTTTCCATAATGGTTTAATTATTTTCTCCGATTCTACTAAACTAGTAAATACCATTTAAAGTCAGCATCCTTTCGGATTGGGTATTTCCCTATCTCTCCAGTTATAACTGTTAAGTCTTTCCTGTTATCTTGCGATTTGAGAGCCTTCGCTTCTTTAATATCCTAATTCCCCTATGCCATCATTTGAGATTGCTCTCTCCTTACCTAATAGGAACATATGGGAGTTATCCTGTTTTACAAGAGTTAAGATGCGATGATTTTAGAAGATGTCTATACCCCCGAAGATATGTCGTTCATCATCATAAAAAACCCTTAATCTTATGACTTTTTTTTCCTTAAATAAATAGTTAAGGAACTAATCTTCGTATCACTCGTATCATTTAGCATTTCAAGTGACTTATGATTAGGAGGCTTCAATCAACATATTCGACTTCATAATCATCTTTATCTAGCCAATTGGAGTAATTGCTAACTATATTCTTCCTTGACATTACCCTCTAGCTGTGAAACTATACAATTGCTCATGTAGCCCCTTCGGGTGATAACACAACGGATGACTCGTTGGCGAGTTTTAATTCGACTTTTCTCTTGCAACTTTTCAGGTCGCACAAGGGTACTCATATTATAACTTATAGCTAGAAGAAAAAGGTAGTCAAAACGCTGAAAATTTTACTGTGTAAAGGGCGTAAGGCTGTTGAATATCTCGATTGCTAAAACTCTTACAGAATAAAGATTTGAACTGGTTTTTCTCAAATCCTCATTTTTACACCCTACCCCTTACGCCAATTAAGCAAAAAAGACAGTATTATCACGAGGTAATTCTCCGCCAATACGTTCGATTTTCTTTTGACAGGATTGACACATAAAATAAAAACGAATATTATCAGTTTCGTTATCGATTATTTTACTTAGACGATCGCGTAATTTAGCGTATTGAGTTTGGCTTAGCTCACACTCGAATATACTATATTGTACCCATTCTCCATAAGACTTGAGAATTTTGTGTATTTTAGTTCTTCTTTTATTTTCAGATATATCGTAACTGATAACTACATACATTTAATTAATTGATAGTTGATAGGTTATTCCTTTTTTTTACTCAGTATCGAACGAAAAATCGATCGTTATGCTTTTTATTTTTTAATAATTAAAGGTGGATACTGCTGAGTTTCTGCCATTAAATATTTACCTAAAAATCGTGCTTGAATTTCAAAAGATTCTTGATAAGTAACTTGTCTTTTCAGTACAGGATGTTTAAACTTGGATTGTTTTTTTTCTTCATACAAACGCAAAAATATTTTTAGTCCATCTTTCGTCAAAGAAACTGCTTCACTTAAAGGCTCGCTGACAAAATCTTCAGGAGTTATTTTTTGATTATTAATCGCATTTAAAACTACCGCATCAGCAACTAAAGGTCTAAATTCTTCCATCAAATCCAAAGCTAGTGCTGGTCTGCCATAATGAGGAACATGAAGATAACCCAAATAAGGATCGAACCCCGACAATATTTACCGCACTTTGAATATCGTGTCTGAGTAAAGCATAAGTAAAACTTAATAACGAGTTAACGGGATCTTTTGGCGGACGACGATTGCGGGTATTAAAACTAAATCGATCGTTTTTAATTAGCTGGTTAAAACAACTAAAATAAATCGCACTTCCCGCACCTTCTAATCCTCTTAAAGAATTAACATTATCTGCGGTAGCTAAAGAGTTTATAATTGATTCTATTTTAGTAATACTTTTTGTTAAATGATGATTATTCGACTGTCTATTTCTAAGATTAATTAAGTTACGATAATTTTTTAGTTTTCCCCGAATAAATGCCCGAACAACATGAATAACTTGTGTATTATCTTCATTCATTACTGCTAACCATTGTGCTTTTCTGATAAAAATATTTTTGGTTAATTCTGGTTCTAGTCGTCCTCGATATTTTCCTGTTTTGGTTAAATAAGATACGGGTATTTTTCTTTCTAAAACTTCACTGATTAAAGCTGGAGAAATAGTCGCTCTTCCTAAAACTACCAAGCCGTCTGTTTTAATTAGCGGTACGTCTAATATTTTTTCTTTATCCGCTTTGACTTGTATTCTTTCATCTATTTTGCCGATAAATGCGTCTTCGTGTGTTACGTAAATTGTTCCCATGTTTATCCTCTTAAAGTTAAATATTTTGTTTTCTTGGTTTAGGGTTGAATAAGGGTTTAGGGTTGAACAATGTTCAACCCCTACAGTATTTCTTTTGAAAAAACACTTTTTTGTTTAATTTGCTTCTTGATAACGATTCGATTTTTTTACTCGCCCTCGGCAGACAAGCAGAATAAAGACTACAACCCTTGCAACGTTTGTCGTATTGGGCTGGTGGTATGATGTTGTTATTCATAATATTTTTGATTCGATCGATCGTTTCTACTGTCAAATCTCTTAATTGTCGATCTATTTTTACCTCTTGCCGTTGGTGTGTTTGAGCGTAATAAACATAACCAATATCGATACTTGTGTCGGTCATTTCTTCCAAACATAAGGCTTGAGCGGCAACTTGTAGGGCATCGTTTGTCCATTGGTTTTTCCGTCCTCTTTTGTATTCAATCGGGATGAATTCACCATTTTCCACTTCAATTAAGTCTGCTTTACCAATAAGTTGATAACGCTCGTATTTAAGCCATATTGCTCGAATCTGCCAAGTTTCCTCTCTATTTAAGTCCCCCACGGTATGAACTCGATCGTGTAATGTAGTGCCATCTATGGTGTACTGATTGTCTGTAAATTCAGAAGCACAAAACATCCGCCAAAATCGGTGAGGGCAATAGCTGTAATGGTTTAAAGATGCGATAGGAATATAGTCCATAGTTGAAAGTTAAGAGTTAAAAGTTAAGAGTTAAGAGTTAAGAATTGGTATTTTTGACAATCGAACATAACATTTTGCTGATTTCGACTACCTCTTTATTGATACTTTGATACGATTTTTCTTCAATATATTCTGTGTCTTTTAATAGGGATAACCAATATATTGTTTCTAAAGATTCTTTGTAAGCGATCGACATTTTATTTTTAAAATCAGCTTGAGAAATAGCCCCATTTGCTTCAGCAATATTTGCACCAATTGAAGTACCACAGCGTAATAATTGTTTGGACAAAACAAATTCTTTTTTTTCTTTTGTCAAATATTTATAGGCTTTAATAACTCGAATAGAAAATTTATAAGCCTTTTCATAAACAATACTTCGTTTCATAACTTTTAACTCTTAACTCTTAACTTTTAACTCTTGTAGTTATGCCCATCCCCATAGTGGTTTTTCTGCCAATTCCACAGTAAAAAACATAGTCAGCAAGAATATTTATTGTCTTAATTAAAGACGAATCTATCTCACCTAAAATCTTGTAATTAATATCTCCTACACAACCAATAAATTTATTCTTATCGTTAATCACAACTTCGGTTTTTAAATCGAAATAAGCAGGAAAGATAGAGCTAAAATCGACATTATCAAAAGGAAGATTACTGTAATTATTCCAACGCCTTAATATGCTAGAAAAAACTAAATCGGCAGTTGGTAAAGATATATCGTATTTACCTTGACGAAAAGCCATTGGTGTGTATATTTTAAACTGAAGATTTCTATTAGTTTGCGAAGCATTTTCATTAATATCTTGATAAGTACAAGCATTAGCCCAAGGGTGACTATTATTACTAGATAAAATACTAGTTATTTGTAATTCGCCACTTCCTAAATGAAACGGTTTTTGAGGATTAATACTAAGCCATAAAGGAGTTAATAAACCAAATAAACGATCGTCTAAGAGGGTAATTCGCCACCAACAGTTTGAACCTTTTTTGATATCTTTTTTTTGTTTTTGCCAAGTAATTTGATTTTGATTTTGATGATTTACTACTTGTAAGGGACTAATGGTAAAATCTTTGTTAGATGACGATCGATGTAAGTATTCTGCTAACTGATTATCGATCGAATTTACAAGAGTTAGGAATAGAGCGTGTAAGTGTTTTCCTGAGGTATAACCACGAGGAATATCGGTGGTATTGGTAAAGTTAATGACGAGACTGTAAGGCATATTTTTAATGTATTGTCGTAGGGGTTGAATATCATTCGCAGACTGATAATTATCAATATTGTGTGGTGTAGGGAGATTAGGATTGTCGTCAAAAAGAATTAGTGAAAGCGATAATTGATGTTGACAGGAAGATTAAAGTCTTGGTAATATTTTCCTTCCATGGTCACATTACGAATTAAACTAACAGGAGGCATATTAATTAACAGCACATAAAATCATTAGACTTGTTTAGATTCCAATACAGACTATCCAAAAAGAAAGCATCTTGGTTAAAAGCAATACTCCATGATTGTTTACTATGACCACCACCTACAAGTATTACTTGCAATTCATAAATAGCAAATAAAGGAGGTAATGAACGACCAAATTTAATACTATGTGGATGTTTATCGATTACCCAAGCAACTATCTGTTTTTTGCGAAACACTTTTTGAAGTAATCTGATAAAAGTTTTAGGTTCAGTTTGAATAGATAATCTTTCTAAAACAGTAACTTTTCCAGACTTTCCTTCAATATCTTCTTGATTGATTTCAAACCAAACTCGTCTAGTTTTATCACCATCATCAATTAATCCTTTCAAACGAAAAAATCCATAGACTCCAAGCAATTCTTCAGATGAAGGCTTAGTAAGTTCAGAAAATCTTTTTTCACGATGAATTTCATAATTATATTGAGAATCCTGTTGTTCTATTTTTTCTAACTTTTTAACAAAAGTATCTTGACTAATTTCGTCAAAAATACCTCGTCTTAAAATAAACATTAGATTATATCTTTTTATAGGAAACCCTACATCGTCACCTCGTTTATCGATAATTGCTACTTCTAAACCACTTCCCCTAAATGTTAATAATGGATTTAATATTTTTTCATTTTTATATTCTTTTCTTCTAGCCTGTGCTTGTTCATAACTTTTGCCTGTTAGTTTTTTTATTACATTAGCTAACCCATCTTTAATTCTAGGTTTAACATCTGCCTGAAATAGTCTCATTACTAAATTACTTGCTTCAATCATCTCAACTAAAGCATGTTTACTCAAATAACGTTCAAAGTTTTCTAAATCACGGTAGGCTTCTTCGATTAAATTAGTTAATTCTTGACGAGTAATATTTGACTCAGATGTAAGTTTTTCCTCAAAATAGTTAGAAACATAATCAGGTACAAGTGCTAAAACTTGATTGGGAATATTTAATGATTTATTATGTCTAGCAATACGTCCAAATCGTTGAATAAATTGACTACTTGTCCTTGCTTCTAAGATTAAAAAATCTTTTTCATATTTTCCTTTAAAATCAACACCTACTTCTATAGTTGATGTGCCAATAGTTACTTTTTTTGCTAGTGATTCTTCCCTCATTTTTTTTGAACTTAAACCATGTATTTCTCCTACTTGAGCAAATTCAAAAAAATTTTTAAAACTTTTAGCTGCACCAATAGCACCTGCAACAGAATCAAAAATTCCAACATAACGAGAATCAGAATATTTTTGATTGAAAGATGTAATAATATCAAAAGATTCATCTAAAGTTTTTAATCCTTGCCATTTGTCCAAATTAGAAGGAATTAATGTTAAATTAACAGGATGAGCAATAGTATAAGCTGAGTCTTGATTTGATGGTGTTGAAGCAACGGTTTCTACCCATAAATTAAGTTTATTTTTTAATAAGTTAACTATTTCTAAATTAGGTGTAGCTGAAGCAAAAATAAACACTCTAGGAGTATCAGATTTAATCGTATTTAAAGCACCAATAAAAAAGGCTGTATCTGCTTGTTGTTTAACATTATATAAATGAAATTCATCATAAACAAATAGTTTATAACTACCAACTAATGACCATAATCTTTCCCTTAAACTATAAATAGCTGGATATAATCCAAAAATCACATAAAATAATATATCTGGGTTGGTTAAAATTACTGGTCTTTGATTCAGAATTTTCTCTAAAGTTTGACTATGACGATTTAACTCATATTCTATTTGTAATCTATCTAGAGTTTCGCTATCTATTCGTTCTATTATATTCGTACCTGTTTGTTTATATTCATCAGATAAAGCCCTCTCTTGGTCTGCTAGTAATTCATTGGTAGGATAAGCTCCAATCACGGGTAAACCTGTTTTGATACTATGAGCATAAGAAGCTAAAGTTTTACCACTTCCGGTAGGAGTTATTAAGAATAAACATAATGTTTTTTTTTGTTTAAAAGCTTCTTGAATTAATTGATAAGCTTTCCATTGATATTCATGAGGTTTTTTTCCTGTTAGCCATTGATCAGTATTAACTTGATTTAAAGTAACAGGAGAAATGTTTAAATTAATCATTTTCTGTCTTTTTAGCAGTTTTATTTTTCTTGTTATTGCTAGTTAGTGGACGAGCAACAAAACTCATATTTTGTGGTAGTTTAATTTCATCTTTATCTCCAAAATTAATATGATAAAAATTAGCATTTTCATATTTAGGATTAGCTATTAAACGAGTTGGTAAAGTTGCAGGATAAATATCACAAGTAAAAGGATCAAGAGTTATATCTCGCCAGTTTAATAATAGAGATGATTGACCTTTTTCTGATGGTAATCTTCCTCTATCATCTGTAATACCTGCTACAAATAAACCTTTTTTTGTGGTTATTTCTTGAGCTTTTGTTAAAGCCAAACTTGATTTTGCTAAAAATTTACCTAGTCGAATATAACCAGTTTTTTCTGTTATTAATTGCTCTAGTTGAGGATAATGTTTTAGTGTTTGAATATCAGCAATTAAAATATAAAATTCAAACAAACTTTCAGGAGTAATAACACGAGCAAAGCCCCAATCTGGATAACCAATATTCTTCTCTTTCCCTGTGAAAACCATATCTTTCTTGAATGGTATTCCATTGAATTAAACGATAGGATATTTGCAAAGGATAAGCAGGTGTTATATAAATTCCTAATTCCTTTAAAGGCTTTAAGTCTTGTTCATAAGTAGGTTTTTGGATTTGACGAGAATAAGGAGCATTTACTAATTTTAAGCCATAACATAAGGCGTAATTATGAATAAATGCACCTGTTTCATAAACTTTTCCAATCTCGGTTGTTGCATAAAACAGGTAATCCAAAACCTCTAATTTGGCTCGATAAATTTCCATAATTAATTATTAAGTTCAATAGAAAAACGTGCAGATTGAGTGTTGAGATTTTGTAAAAATTCTGTTAAAGCAGTTTCATCTTGGTTTAATGTCCGAATTTCAGCTAAAATAGCTTCTAATTCTTCAGAATTATTAATAATATTTAACCGTCCATTTAACTTACTTGTTAATGTTTGAATAATTTGCTTTTTATGATTCTGAAAAATGTTGTAAAGATAAAAAGCCCTTCATTAAATCAATATTTTCATCATCTTTAAAAACATCATAAAAAGCTTGACTAAATTCAAGATTTGAGAATAATTCCACATCAGAAAAAGCAATTCCTAAAATGTGATTCCGCATAAAACCTTGACGTGAAGCTTCTTTCCCGTAACGTGTTGTGCGTAGAAGATTAATCAGAGTATAAACAAATTCTTCTAAGGTTAAATCAACGGTAGTAACGACTGAGGGTAAAAAGACTTCGGGTTGAGTATAATCATATTCAGTTATTGTCCCTGAAGTTTGGGTTTTTTCATCAATTACATTAAACTTCAAACCTTTTTGAATTAAGGCATAAGGACGCACTGTAAAACATGAATCTGTGATAATGCGACTTGAGCGCGAACCTTCACCTTCGATCGCCGCATAACCATAAGTCATACAATCAGTGCAATGTCCACATAATCCTGCGGTCAAATAGCAGTCAGAATAAGATTTAATATTAACTTTATCTTTCTTTTTAGCTTCTGCTTCTGCAATCGCATTTTCACCATAAGCCACACTCTGAAATTTATTTTCTTTTTTGACTAAGCCATAAGGAAAAACACTATATTGACGCATCAATGCTTTTCCTGTACGTCTTTCGGGTGCAACTTGTTTACGTTTAAACATAACTAAACGATCTACAGGATTCGAGTTATTTAAACCTGCTTTTGTTCTTTCTATATCTTGTTGTTGACCTCCTTCAGTTGTGAAAATAGCGTAGGATTTAGTTTCTCGTAAGACAAGAATACTTGCATATTTACCCATAGGTGTTTTTGGTGGTTCAGATACAAAATATTTAGCATATTTTTGAAGTGTAGAAAATTGATTATTATTGCTAGTCATTGTTGTTTCTCCTTAAAGAATAAATATTAGTTAAATCAAGTTTTGAGATTGTTTTGTAAAACAAGCATCTTGCTTGTATCTTAATCATTGGGGTTATCAGAATCTTTTTTAGCTTTGTTTTTAGCTTTAAGCTCGTTATATTCCTCCCATTTTTGATTAACATTTCGATTGGTGTAATAATAAATACCATCAGCAAGATTATTTTCTAGTTTTAAGAATTGAGCAAACGATTCGATCGCAACGGTCTAAAAAGACTTCATCAATCATCAAATCAATAAATTCTCCGACTAAATCGCCTAAATCTTTGCCTTCAGGATTAATGACACCATCACCTCGTTTAGTAGCTTTTCGGTGTTTCCATACCTTTAGAAGCGTTCCCGATGCTTGATTTTCAACTCTGTAATTGCTTCATCAGGAGGAATTTGACCCGTTAATGCTGTTTGACGTAATTCAGAAATTAACCGAAAAGCCCCTCGAATAGCATCAACAGATTCTCGTAAAACTAACTCATAATTATGAGCTTTTCCCCTTCCATATTCACGAAAAGGAAGACGAATTTGTAACGATTTCTCGGCAATTTTTTGTCACTAAATTCATTAAGTCACCTCCAAAATATTCTAAAAGAATTGCACAAGCTTGAGTAAGTAAAAGAAATGGGGATTTATCCTCATTTAAACGCCCATACTCTTTATAAAAATGAGCTCCGGCTAAGGGATTAACTAGCAAGTCGCCTAATCTTTGAGCTATCTGTTTATCCTTAGTTTGAGAGTTAGAACGATGGACACTACTGGTAATCATCCACAAAGCTGAACACAAATCTAATGCCCTCTCTAAGCCACTTTTATAACCCTTTTCCATTCCATAAAGACTAATAGTATCAGGACGATTACAAAGTTTTGAGTCTTGTTCACTACCTAATAATTTAGTAATAATCGGTGGTGGAGAATCAAGAGTGACAGTGGCTTTTAACTCAGAAGCATTGGCAACAAATAAATATGGTTGTTCTGTCACATAAACCCGACTACTGGTTAAGCTAGAAATGATCACACCAGCAAAAGTTGCCTTAGCCCATGCTTCAGTGCGAGTGGGAATGTTAGCATCATCTTTATCGCTTTCATAAACTGAACGCTCCCAAGGAATTAAATAATAATGAGGTTGTGGTTTTGCTTTGTTTTCATCTTTATTATTTTCATCTTCTTGATTAAAATTATTTTGAGTTGCAAGTAATCTTTCTCCTACATAATTAGGTTTTTCAGCAATTCTTTGGGCTTCACGATTAAATACATCAATAACCGTCTCAATCCATTCAGGATCAAGACTTCTATTTTTAAGCCAAAAATTAGGTAATCCGGGGATTCTTCTCCAAAATCTCTGATGGGCAAGGCTGAAATTTCCTGTAATGGTTTTAATACTCTGCCAATTAACTTGATAGATTCTGCTGTAAAAGAGAATGTTGGCAAAACATAAAGATGGATGCGACGAGATTTGTTGTAATCTGCACCTTTAGGTAAAGACAAACCTGTGATTTTTCGTAAAATAAACTCTAAGTGACAAATTGGACACCAAGGACGTAAATTATTAGGAACTTTTTTAGCTGGTAAAACTCGATTGGAAAAACTTTGTCCTGAATCGCCTAAAATACCTGTTCTTAATGGTTGGGTATATTTACTATTTCGATTACAAATAGAACATAATTGATTTGAATGTCCTTTTTTCTTAGTGATAGCATAATCAGAAAATGAATCATCACTTAAATTTACTTTAGAGGAAAAAGATAAAAGTAAATTTTCTTGCAAATAATTCCCTAGTTCTTCTCTAAAACCTAATTTTTCTATGATTTTGTTTTTTCCAGCCCGATCATCAATTTTACTAACAGCATTAGCAATACGTTGATTAAGTAATTCTATTACTCTAGGAAAATCACAAGATTCTGCTGATCTATTTTTAAAATCAACGCCGTTTAAAAAATGATAACCATAAATAATTACATATTTACCTAAACCACCACTAGCAAATAATTGTTTTTCTTCCTGTATATTAAATTTTATATTAGGATAAATTTCAAATAATTCACAAAACCAACTAACTTGATCTAAATCAGGTACAAGTACTTTTAAAAGATTGTCAACATATAATAAATAACGTCTTACTAAAAACCATCTTTTATGAAAATCTTCAGATTCATTTAATGATACATTATATTTATCTTCAAAAGAATCTAACCATCCATTAGGAGTAGTTTTTTTCTTAGCAATAGCTTGAACATCTTTATTTATAGTTTTCCCATCAGGTTTGTTTATAGTCTGTGTTGTTTCTAAAATTATTTCTAGTAAAAGTTCGATAGTAGATAATTTGTAAATATAATCTTGAAAATCGTAATTTTTTTCTCTTACACCATCTTTAGCAACAGATTTAGCCATTTCTGTTGAAGGTTGTAAATTATCAATAATATTTTTAACAAGATTATCAATAAAATATTTCCTTACAAAATTATTAATTTCTTTTTTACCTATATAAAGAGTTCCTGTTGCAAAATAAACAATATCTTGAAACCCAAATTGTTTTCTTAAATATTGAGTTACTGTACTATGAATTAAATTAGTTAAAACTCCCCGAATATCACCCAAATCGTGATAATAAAGTTGATATTTTTTAGCAAAATCAGGAATTAAGTCACTTAAATAATTTCTTAATGAAACTACAGCTTCAGAAGCACTGGTAACAGATGCAATAGTATCTCCAACTCTTACTAATAACCACAGTAAACTTCCATGCTCTTCATCAGAAGATAATAAATCTCCGTGATGTGAACTTCTTTTGCTGACATTACCATGTCGTATTATGTGAGGATTCAATCCACCTGCAAAATCAATTAAATTAAGTGTTTTATATTTTTTTTCAAGTCTTTCTAAAGGAATTGCAAATTCTGAATTTCCAATTTTTTCATAATCTTTAAATTTGTGCTCATCATGAATAGTAATCAATGCTAAAGCCTTACGAATGATTGACTCATTTAATCCATAAACAAAAAGATTCTCTAATTGAATAAATTTAAGTATTTCAATTAAACCGAAAATACCATTTAAACTATGTTTCAAATGTGATTGCTCACACAGATAAGGATAATCAATACCACCTTTTGCTAATATTAGATGGTATTTTTGCTCATACATTGCTGGAATCACAATCTCTATATATTCGTTTAATATATTTTGAATGTCTGGTTTAGTCATAATGTAATCGCCTCCTGTAAAACTCTTGGTTTGATTCTTTCTTTTAAACCATCGGCTGTAACAACATCGACTTTTTCACCTAAGAAATCCTGCAAGTCATGAATTAACCCCACAGGAAACCAAGGGGTAATTTTATCGATGTCATAATCAATCAGAAAATCAATGTCGCTTTTTTCATCGGCTTCGCCTCTGGCAACCGAACCAAATACTCGTATATTATACGCACCATGCTTTTTGGCAATATTAATAATTTCTGCTCGTTTTTGTTTAAGTAATTCAAGATTCATAATTTTTTCCTCCTTTACTAAGATTTTGGCTTAATTTTAAAAATTTAAACTACTAAACGATACTCACATTTATTCCCTTCAATTCGACGAGATTCAAATCGATAACCTTGTTTTTTCAAAATATGTTTAGTTGCCGAAAAACGATGACTAATTTTTTCTACTAACTCATCTGTTGAATGCCAATTACCATCAGACATTAATTTCACCATCACGATGGGAAGTGTTTTTTTCATCACTGAAATCTCCTTAATTAATTTACTTATTCTGTTATTGGTGTTACTTCAAATTTAAAATTCGATCGACAATCAACTATTATTAGAATATTCCCACATCGGAAAGCCGTCTTTCCTTAGTTTTCGCTTGATGTCAATCATGCTATCAATTCCCTGTTTTCTTTTAGAAAATCATTAATTTCATCTTTCAATCTTTTCCTAATTTGTTTTTGGTTTCACTTCAAACTCAAATTTCGATTGATAAAAACAAACATCAAATTCATAAAAAAAATTAGTTTGCCCTAAAATCAAAGGTGCATTAGTTGTTTTTGTCCAAGCAAAAACTAATCTTACAGAAGTAAAATCAGCAATCTTTGCAGTAGCAATAAAAGGAATAGCTGGTTGATTACCTAAATTGCCTGACAAACTAATAATTCTTTGACTGTCATCCCAAAAAGCACCTAAATCAATACCGATTTCGTAAGGTAAGACATTCACTGTTGCACCACTGTCAACTAAACCTAAAAGCTCAATACTTCTATTTTCATAAGTTAAAGTGATAGGAAGACGAGGAAGACTATCTAATTCGTTTTGAGATGAATTGATTGTTGAATATTTAAAACGCATTTCATTTACTCTTTTGCTTGATTGAGAGTTTCCATTAATATCTCAGCCGCACTATAACTGTTATAAGGAGTTGCTAAGTTGTAAGTGTGATTAGTTTTTAAAGGCTCAATATTTTTATCCATTTCCAAATCTTCCGCTAAAATCCGAATCAATTTAATTTTTTCTGCGGATTTTAATTGTTTAATTGATGGCAGTAAATCAGCTAAGGTCATAATGTTTACTTTACTTATCGTCTTATCAAAATGATATAATTGTAATTATCATATTGCTATGATAACAAAAAAACTATAAATGTCAATACATTTTTTGTATGGGTAGAAAAAAAGAAACAATTACTTTGTCAATACCATCGGGGACAAAAGAAAAATTAGAGAAAATAGCTGATGAATTAGATATTACATGGGGCGATCGTCCTTCTATTTCTGGGTTGATAACAGCGATCGCTTCAGATTCTACGACAATTAAAAAACTATTTAGACTCAATCCACAACAAGTAGAAGCACTGGAAAAATCAGTTAAAAATTCGATCGAATCGTGATGAGATTGAAGAAGCAAAAACCCTAGTTAATCTGCTTTTGAACAATGGTGACTTAGAAAACCCGATGGCTTTATCTTTACAAAGTATCATTGAGCAACCAGCAATCGGTTGGCGATCGCAATTAGAACAATATATTGAGCAAAAGCAATGTTTTTGCTTAACTTATGAAAACGCTCAAGAAGAAAAACTACTTTATACCGTGAGGTATGCCCAGATAAAAAGACAAGAAAAGCGTACTTACTTAAACATTTGGTGTGAAGAAACAGAAGATATTAAAAATACTGATTATCCAGAACTTATTCATAATCGCTGTTTGAGACTCGATCGAATTAAAAGTGTTGAAAAATTACAAAGTAAATGGCGAAAAGAAGGATTAGGCTTCTGTAAAGTGTATTTACACTTTTATGGTGGGATGGTAAAAGCCTACGAAGCAAAAGACCAAGATATGAGTAACGAAGAGATAGGAGATATACGTCAAGTAATCAGAAAAGTCAGTAATCCTTTTTGGTTAATCAGGGAAGTGATACCCTACGGTAAAAACTGTGAAATTATTTCTCCCGATAATGTCAGAGAAAAAATGGTTGAGGAAGTTAGGAAAATGGCAAAATTATATGGATTGAAAATAGAAAATTAATTGTTGATTGTGAATTACGATCGATCGTGAGTGTTAAAATTTGATTATCAGTTCACTCATACTATGTCACCGTGGAAAATATTAATCTACATCCAGATACGATCGCCGAAGTTAAAGATAGAGTAGATTTAGTAGAAGTAGTATCAGATTACGTCGTCTTGCAAAAGAAAGGGCGTGAATTTAGCGGTTTATGCCCCTTCCACGACGAGAAAACTCCCAGTTTTACTGTTAATCCTGTTAAGCAAGTATATTACTGTTTTGGTTGTGGTGAAGGTGGTGGGGCAATCAAATTTATGATGGAGATTGGCAAACAATCTTTTCGGCAAGTAACTTTTGATTTAGCCCAACGTTATCAAATTCCGATTAAAACATTAGGAGTCGAGCAACAAGAAGAAATTCAAAGGCAAATGTCTTTGAGAGAAAAACTCTACGAAATTTTAGAAGTTACGGCTAATTTTTATCAATATAGTTTGAGAAATGCAGAAGGCAAAATTGCTTTAGATTACCTACGAAAAGATCGCCATTTAACTAGTGCAAATATCGATCGATTTGCACTTGGTTATGCTCCTGATGGTTGGGATACACTATATCATTATTTAGTCGAAAAAAAAGGCTTTTCTTTATTATTAGTTGAACAAGCAGGATTAATTAAAAAGAAAAATAGAGGTGAAGGTTATATCGACTATTTTCGTAACCGTTTAATGATTCCTATTCGTGATGAAAAAGGTCGAGTTATTGCCTTTGGGGCGAGAAGTTTAGATGGTAATGAACCTAAATATTTAAACTCTCCTGAAACTGAATTATTTTCTAAAAGTAAAACTTTATTTGCTTTAGATTTTGCTAGTAAAAATATTGTTAAACACGATCGAGTTATTGTTGTTGAAGGTTATTTTGATGCGATCGCTTTGCACTTAGTTGGAATTGAAAATGTAGTAGCAGTGCTAGGTACAGCTTTAACTAAACAACATATTAATCAACTGTCTCGTTATACAGAATCAAAACAAATAATTCTTAATTTCGATGCTGATAAAGCTGGTTTAAAGGCAACTAAAAGAGCAATTAAAGAAGTAGAGAATTTAGTTTATAATGGACAAGTAAAATTAAAAGTTTTAAATATTCCTAATGGTAAAGATGCTGATGAATTTTTGCAATCAGGTGATGACGCTATTAAGCAATATCAAGAGTTAATAAATAATGCTCCTTTATGGTTAGATTGGCAAATAGAAGAATCAATTAATAATTACGATTTAAGTAATAGTGCTGATTTTGAATTAGCTTTTCAAAGTTTAGTTCAATTAATTAATAAAATTAGTAATGATGCTACTAAAAATTATTATTTATCTCATTGTGCTGAAGTATTAAGTCAGAAAAAAAATCAGTTTTCAGGATTTAATTCTCAAGAGTTAAAGAATATATATCAAAGCTTACAGTTAGCCACTAAACGTAGTCATAAATATCAATCTAAAAAATCGACTAAAAAAATAGATAAATTTGCTCCAACTAATAATAAGAAAATCAATCGAGCAGAATTTATTTTGCTCGTAATTTATCTTCATTGTCTTCTAGAAAGAGAAAATATTGTCAATTTATTAGAAGAAAAAGATTTGGTTTTTAGTTTAGCTCATCATCGTTTTTTATGGCAACAAATTCATCAAACTTCTTTACCTTCAGCCGAGCAAGATAATGATAATTATCTATTACGAATTTTGCAAGAAAATATGGTTAGTTATCCAGAATATAATCATCAGCTCAATCATTTATTTAATTTACAAGAAAACAATCGACCAATTACGATTAATCCAAGTCATTATATAACCTCAGCAATCGCTTGTCTAGAAGCTGTAAATCTGGAAATATACGAACAATATTACAAGCAACAAATTAGTCAATTAAATCGACAAGAAGATAGAAGTAAAATCAATAGTTATTATCAAGAAATACTCGAAATCAAAACAAAACTAAAACAACTAGCACAGTTAAGAATGGAGTAAGTAAAGTTAAAAGTTAAAAGTTAAAAGTTAAGAGTCAATTGTCAATTTATTATAGATAATAGCACCTTTAAGTTTGTGGTAGAATCCTTTATCAAGTATTCTTCTAGCTAATTTTTTCTTGATTATTCTTATCGCTAAGAATTATAAATGAAATTTTATTTCAACCCTATGATAAGATTGACATAAAATATCTAGTTATTAGGTGTTGATAAAAAACATAATAATCAAAATTTAAGTATAAAAGTTGACTAATTATCTAGGACTTATTTAGGTATCAAAAACAGAAGAATTTAACCTCTTCCTTGAGACGTAAAAATAGTTCTAGCATCTTACAGGTCAAAATTTTAACAAAATCATTAAGCTTGATTATTAATTGTTAAGGCAATTTATAACTGCAAACTTATTTAATTCACAAAATCTATCCATGAAATCATCTTTAGTCATTCTTTATCACCGTCAACCTTATGATGAGGCAATTAAAGACGGTAAGACAGTGTATGTTCAGAAAAAAAGCCCGAACGGTATTGTACCAACTCTTAGGAGTTTCTTTGCTTATGCAGAAAAAGGTACTTGGGTAGCGTGGAAACAAATCGCTAATAACGAGCAAGAAAGTTTTCAAGAAAGAGTTGATGTTCAAGAAGAAGATTCTAACTACTCTGTTTTACGTATTCCTTTAAATAAAAAACAAGTTAAAAACTTCTATCATATTACCTCTAAAGAAGCTATTTCGCCCATTCTCCATTCTTTTCCTTACCACTTTACTTACGAATCTTCTGACTGGGATAATTTTAAGGATGTAAATAGACTTTTTGCCGAGGCGGCTTGTGCGGAGGCGGCTGATGATGCCTTGATTTGGATTCATGATTATAATTTGTGGTTAGCACCTTATTTTATTAGGCAAATTAAACCTGATGCGAAGATAGCGTTTTTTCACCATACTCCTTTTCCTTCTGTTGATATTTTCAATATTTTGCCTTGGCGTAAAGAGATTGCCGAAAGCTTACTTTGTTGCGATGTAGTCGGTTTCCATATTCCTCGTTATTCAGAAAATTTTGTTAATGTGGCACGTAGTCTTTTACCGATTGAGGTGGTAGAAACCAAAAAAGTGGAAGGACATTTATGCCCAACTGGTACTGCTTTAGCTGAGCCTGAAATGGTAACTAAAGTTAAGTATAAAGGGCAAACAGTGAGAATGGATGCTTTTCCTGTAGGTACTAATCCTGAATATTTACTTTCAGTGTTGAAAAAACCTGAATCTGAAGAAAGATACCAACAAATTAAGGACGAGTTGGCAGGGAAAAAACTTATTATCGCCGCTGGTAGAGTTGATTACGTTAAGGGTAATAAAGAGATGCTGGAGACTTTTGAGCGTTTGTTAAAGCGTCGCCCTGAATTGAAAGGTAAGGTACATTTTATTGTCAGTTGTGTCTCTGCGGCAACGGGGATGAGAATCTATGAAGATGCTCAAAACCAAATTGAACAGTTAGCTGGGCAAATTAACGGTAAGCACGCTACTTTAGAATGGACACCTGTTTTATTATTTACTAAGGCTTTTAGTTTTACTGATTTACTTTGTTATTATAAAGCGGCTGATGTTTGTTGGACAACTCCTTTAAGAGATGGTTTAAATTTAGTAGCTAAAGAATATATTGTGACTCATGGGGGTAATGATGGTACTTTAATTCTTTCGGAGTTTGTTGGGGCGGCGGTTGAATTACCTGATGCGATTCGGACTAATCCTTATTCTAGTGATTTAATGGATAAAGCGATCGATAAGGCTTTAGATATGCCCGCAGAAGAACAAAAAGAAACTATGACTAAAATGTATGATATTGTCACTAAATACGATGTTAAGTATTGGGGCAATCGTCTTTTAGAATTATTCAAAAATCTTAGTCACGATGTCGATGAATAATCAATAATCAATAATTAATAATTGCCTATCTTGTCAATAACTGATAAGGTAGGCAGTTTTTTTTGCTTCTATTGTAATAGCAAAAGTCGATTAGATTAAAAAATTTATCCGAGATTATACGTCATTAACTATCAACGAAATTAGTATTTGTATTACGCTTGATATTTAATATCATAAAAAAACCTTGCACGACATGGATATCTCACTAGCTAGTGTTTTCAAGGGTTGTCAATAGATAAAAATACAGTTATACTAGTCGAAGTAACAAAGAACTACCTAATATTTTCTTTTGCCGAAGAAAAGAGTAGTTCTTCCTAATAAACAATTTCAGTTATAAATTTATGATAAACAACACCTCTGTAGGGAGTCAAGGTACGACTTTGTTGATTTAGATGAAAAATTATCTAAAAGTAATCAACCATCTTCATTCTAGATAATTCCCTTAAAGAACAAAATCCAACAATTTTTGTTTCCAACGACACTCAAATCAAAATTTTAACTATTTTGGCAAAGAGTATCCCAACAGACTTAAAACATTAGATTTGTCTGAATCTTTGTATCTTCATCGATCGACAATCGGACTTAACATAAATGAGTTAGTGGATTTAGGTTTAATAGATAAAGGAATTTTAGATTCTACTAAAAACCATGTTAATCCAACCTCTTTATTTAAACTTACTAACGTTTATGTCAACAAAGTGCGTTCTTTTTTTGAAAATGAAAGCTAAAGCAACTCCTGAGCTTTTTGAGGAGATAACAGATTCAAAATGGGCAATTACCTTTAACTTTTGATAATGCTCCTAAAACTTTTGAGGATCAAGTCAGAGTACTTTTTGTTAAATTGACTCAGCAAATTTCTTCTATGCAAGAAGAAATAGATGATTTGAAAGCAAGACTGGACGAAAAATCTCATTCTAATACCGATCTTTCTGATGTTATGCAGATGGTTGATTCTTTAGATGTCAAAGAAAAAACAGAGGGCTAATTAATGGATCAGAAAATATTGAAGTTAATTCCTAATGGAATTACAATTAACGGTGTTTGCTTTGAGGCTTTTTATAATTCTAATGACAAGAATCAGGTTATATTTAGTAATGTTGGTATTGCTAAAGCTCTAGATATTTCCGAATCTTCCCTAAATAAGATTTTGGCTTCTAATTCTTTTAGATTGTTTTGTCGTACTACTACCTTCACCTGGATAAAAACAACAACAGGAATTGGCTCGAATGCTATTCACGCATTAACTCAATCCGATCTAGTTTTATTGATTAGTTATCTGGTTAAGAATGAGAAATATCTCGTTCCTATATCAATCTATAAAGCAGGATTTGCCACGATTGTCCAAAAATCTGTCGATCGAGTTGTAGAGAATTATCAAATAACTCCTGATGATTTACAACAAGATTTAATTCCTAAAAATAGGCTCAATGTTAGAGCTTCGTATCAAAGTTCGTATCATGAAATGGAAGATTCGACATTCGATCGAGGATATGGAGTTACTCAGCTTTGTAATCTTAATCGCCAAATTTCATCTTTAGTAGTTTCTGATGCTGATAAACGTAGAGAAAAAAGTAAAGATTGGAGACGTAATTGTTCTTATTCTGAGTTGATAAGATTAACAATTGCTAATCAAATTACTAGTAATGCTATCAAAGCTAGTGAGACAAAAGATATATTTATTCATAATTTTGAGATTGCCTTACAACGATCTCAAAAGATATATCAAATAATAGACGCTCCATTCTAAAGTTAATCCACTATGTCAAACATAGTGGGTTTTTGTCTGGTAAATAAACATTAAATTACTACTTAAATTTTATGACGAAAACAAGAGATAAAAATGGAAGATTTATTTCTAGTTCTTCCAAAAAAAGAGACGAAAATCTTAGTGTTAGGCTAAAAAAAACTAATAAGTGCAAATTAGAGCAAATCCAAGATTTTACTAATCTGAGTAAAGGAGATTTATTGAACAATGGATTGAAAACGATTGTCCTTTAGATAAACCTAAAAAGATGGAAGACTTAGAAAGAATAAAAAGTAGAGTGTTAGAAAAGTTTAAACCTGAACAAATAATAGGAGAAGAATCAACAATCTATGAAAACATAAATTGACTTTTAAGCGATTTTATCCACCGTATTATATCAAGTAGCTAAACATTATATAAAATACAAAATGATTTAAGCAAGATTACTTCCAAACTCTTCTTGAAATATATTATTGTTTTTTTACTAAACAAAATATTCACCTCAGACTCACAATTTATGCTTATTTTACAAAAGATTTATTAAAATAGAGGTACATTTAATTGGATTATAATTTTACTAACCACGCTGACCAACAATTTAAAAAATTTGGTAGATCACAAATTAAAATAGATTGGATAGAAAAAACCCTTAATAATCCTGATTATAAGGAAATATACGAAGAATTAGATAAAACTTATCATTGGAAGTGTATTTCTGAGTACGGTAATCGAGCATTAAAAGTTGTTTTTAATCATACCCAAACTCCAGTTAAGATTATTACTTTTTATTTTGATAGGAACTACAAAAAATGATTAAAATTAGCAAATACGATTCGTGAAGTAGATGCTATTTACGTTCAAATTAAAGACGATCAAGTTTTAGATTCTGAAGAAATAGCTGAGGGAATTATTGTTGATTATAATGCTCAAAATGAGGTGGTGGGTTTTGAACTTTTAGATATAGATCATATCGAAGTCAAATCTTTCAAAACACTGATAAATATGCTTTCAAAAGATACGATAGCCATGCTTCAAGAGTTTGATATTTTCACTAAAGTTATGTGCCGTATTCGATAAATTTTCTTGCTTTGTTTTCTTTTAAATAATAAAAAGTTAATTAAGATATTTTGAGCTTTCTTGATTAACTTTTTTGATTAGTGATTCTCAATTATCTAACCTCTTTTCAGATTTAAAAATTGAGTAAATTCCGATCGAAATATCAGTTTAACTTGTCCAGTTGGGCCATTTCGATGTTTAGCAACAATAATCTCGGCGACACCTTGATCGATCGTATCGGGGTTATAATATTCATCACGATAAAGCATCATCACCAAATCCGCATCCTGCTCGATCGCACCTGAGTTATGAACAATAAAATCATTGGCAACAAAATTATGATTTTTTTCGACATGAATGTCATATGTCATTTCTCGCCCAACATACTCGATACTTTTAACTCTTTCCCATTTAATATCACTGTTTGCAACTAATGATAATCGATCGTCGTTCAATACATTTGCCACTCTTTCCAATCTTTGTCGTGAAACATTAGATTTATAAAGGGTTGTACCACAATATTGAGTATTAATAGAATCTTGAAAAGAACGTTCTGTAAACTCACTGTTTAAGCGTTTTTCTCTAACATCGTTCCATATATTCTTAGGAATAACATCTGAATTTGGATTTTCTGTTTTTTGAGTTAAAAGATTGACTAACTGTAACAATTTTTGCCCTTTCTCACTAAAAATACCAATCTCACTAGCAAATTTCAATATATTGGGTTTTCCTGTAATGTTTAAATTATAGACACATCTGTAATTTTTCTTTTTAGAAATATTGATTGAAGAATGAATACTAAATTTTAATAGCAGTGATTTAGAGATCAGTAATTAATGAAATAGAATTACTAGAATAATAAACTTTTGACGAACCTGTTTGACGAATACTTACACCACCATCTGTACTCCAAAGATGACGTATAAACATCGCAATTTGTTTTTTGTTACTAATAAAAATCAAATCGGGTATTTTTTTCTCAAAAGAATGTGATTTATTTAAATGTAATTTTTTTAATAAGTTAACAAAGGGATTATGTTTATTACGAGTTAATCTGTATGGACTTGGTAAATAAACATGAAAACAATTTTTGCTATTTCTATCTTGGACAACACGTGCTTTCGTACCCCATAATGTTTTTGCACATTCAGCCACAATTTTCCGAGAATTTTTGTCTTGACTAGTATAGTGAATCGGTTGTCTCTCAACAAAACATCCATCACCTATCATATGTGCCAATAAAATAATTTCTTCGTTTTTTAATTCACTGGTAACTGTATTACTAGGCAAACTACGTGCAGATGCGACAAAATCACCTGAAGAAATATCTTTTAATTCTTTCCAGCCGTTGATTGTGTAAAAAGGATGATTGATACTTGTTTTAATTTTCATTCCCGATTGGGTTGTAACTTCAAAAATTTCTTTTTCTCCAGTTTCCCAAACATCTAAGCATTGTGATTTTTCCAATTTTAGCTCGTCGTTTAACGCACTTACGTAAAAATCTTTTTGCCCTAATAACTTTTTAACAGGTACATAATATCCTCGATCGGCAATAAAAACTAATGTATCTCCTGTAATACATTCTCTTAAATCTGATAACATTGGGCGTTTATTCGTTCTTTGCTCGACAGCACGACTAAGCTGAGAAAGAGCGATGATTGGGGTATTAACTTCTCTAGCTAAACCTTTAAGACTTCGTGTAATTCTTGATAATTCTTGAACACGATTGTCGCTAGTGCCTTCCATTAACTGCAAATAATCAATTAATACCAATCCTAATTTACCTTTTTTTTCTGCTTGTAAACGACGTACCTCCGATCGCATTTGCATGACTGTAATATTGGCAGTATCATCAATATAAATTGGTAACTCAGATAAATTTCCCATCGCCTCCATCAAAGGCTCCATCTCTCGTTCAGTGATTCTTCCTGATTTTAGACGGCTACTTTCTAGTCTTGCTTCTGCTGAGAGTAAACGCATCGCTAATTGATCTCTTGACATTTCTAAACTGAAGATAGCCACCGATAAATCATGTTCTTTAGCTACATTTGCCGCTATATTTAAGGCGAAACTAGTATTATGTACACAAATATCGTTGGCAACGAAGTTATGAGTGTCCCGAATAGTTAAATCATACACCTGTTGTTTTCCTGTATATTCGATGGAGACGATTTCATCCCAGTAAACTTCACTGGTAGCTATTTGTTGTAATGGTAGATTATCTAAAGCTACCGCTAATTTATGTAACCGTTGTCTAGATAAAGCTCTTTTGCCCACATGAAGATTACTGTAGCCTTTTATTCGGGCTCTTTTGGCTAAACTTTGCCACGATTCTTCACCTTTAGCTATGTTAATTTGTTGCCAAATTTCTACTGGAATTAAGTCACAATTAGTTTGATATTTCTTGTTACTGAGAATATTTTTAATAGCCGAAAGTGCTTTTTCTTTACCAAAAATACCAATTTTGGCAATAAATATTTTGATTGCTCGAGCATCGCTAATCTTAATTTGCCATGCTTTTGTGTATTGCTCATTGTATTTAACAGATTTTTGCTTAAGATGAGAAATAATACCAAATCGAAGTAATAGATGCTGAACTTGACGAGCTAATTTTTCACTAACAGTACAATAACCGATTTGAACTTGACTAGTTTGGTAAACAGAAGCCCAACCATCTGTGGCAAAAAGACGGTTAAGAAATAAAGCAATCAATGAAGGCTTTAACTGGAAAATAATCAAAGGTATAGTTTTTTGATGAGCAGATTTTCCCCATAATCCTAATTTTTCTAGCCAGATAGTTAAAGGATTTTTACTATTTTTACTAATAGCTGATAATTCGTGACTAGTTAGTTTTTCAGGTTTTATATCTAAAATTTGACACAATAAAAGGAAATTTTTCTCTTCTGGTACGCAAATTCCTTTTTGCCAATGAGTAATAGAGGCTGGGCTGACATTAACATATTCTGCTAATTGACGATTAGATAATGATTGAGAGTTAATGGTTTTTGCTAAAGAATGAGCAAAGGATTCACGGTTAACTTTAATAAACTCGGCATCACTAATAACAGAAAAACTAGGTGTTCTTTTTCCTTGATCTTTTTTTCTTTTAACGGCAACTCCTGAAAAGTTTTTGACTGATTGAATAAAATCGAATTGTAATAAGGGATTACTATTAGTAAATTCTGGACAACTACGAGTTAAACAACCGTCACCAATAAAATAAGCTAACAATTTGGCTTGATAATCGGGTAAACTTTTTTCTCCAAAGGTATTAATTTGGCGAGGGACAGCTATTTTATCTCCTACTTGTAGAGAGGAAAGATGCTTCCATCCAGTTATAGTTAAATAGGGATGGGTAATCGTGGTTTCTATTTGACGAACATCTAATTTTGTGGTAACTCGAAAAACGGGTTTAATGCCGTCATCAATAAATTGAGATGCTTGGTTAATGGCAAACTTATAATTATCTTGTAAAGTTAATAATTGAGCTTGACGACGTTGATAAAGTTCTTGAATTGTTACTAAACTACCATCGCTTAAAACAATTTCCGAGTCTTGAGCTAAACATTTACCCATCGCAGGGCGCCCGGCAATAATAATTAAATCAGAACGTTGTAAACCGCCTGTCAGGGCATCTAAATCATAAAAGTCCGTACTGATACCGGGTACTGCTGTTTTTTCTTGAAAGTTTTGGATTTCGGTAAAGGTGTTGATTAATGTGTCTGAAATTGCCACTAATCCTTGTTGCACCCTTGCTTGGGTTAAACTAAATATTTTTTGCTCTGATGCGTCTAAAACATGATCTAATTCTTTGGTGGTATCATATCCTAACTCACCAATTTCTTTAGCAACACCAATTAACAGTCTTCTGATGTATTTGTCGGTGACTAAAGGGATATAACGCTCAATATTAGCTGAAGAAACAGTACGATCGAGTAAGTTAAGTATTTTAGGCGTACCACCAATTTTGTCTAACAAACTACGATCGCTTAACCATGTAGAAACAGTCATCAAATCGATCGGTTGCCCTTGAAAATACAAATTTCTCGCCGCTTCATATATTTGCCGATGAGCATTGACATAAAAAGCTTCTGGTGGTAATAAATCAATTACTTTTCCCATCGCATTGGGATCGAATAACAGACTACCTAAAATTATTTCCTCTGCTTCAATATTCTGTGGCGGTAAAGAATTAGCCGCTAAATCGGGAGTAAAATCATTCATAAATAATTGATAATTGGTAATTGATAATTATTTTTACCTTTAACAGCGAGGCTTATATTTTTTTTACTATTAATTAACTAATAAATACAATTATACTATAAGACTAAATTAGTAGTTACTGCTTTTTCTTTCCAACTCTTAACTCTTAACTCTTAACTCTTAACTAATTAAACTTGCTTCGATTAAAAAATCTCGATCGATTTGTTGGAAAGTAATATTAGATAATGTAATTGCTTGACTCATATTTTCAATACCCAAATCGCCAAGAGGAGACAGTGCATTATTGCCACCAATAAGTTTAGGAGCGATAAAAGCATAAATTTTTTGAATATTACCCGTAACGATCGCACTTGGGGCTAAATTACCACCACATTCCCACAATACCGAATTAAAACCACGCTGATAAAGATTATCCATCACTAAAGTAGGATTGACATCCTCTAACTCAACTATTTCTACACCTAGATTTAAAAGATGTTGCTTAAGTGGTGAATTAGTTTGCGGTAAAGTAAAAACAACCGTCTTCGCTATTTGTGTTTGCCAGAGATTCGCCTCAAAAGGTAAATCAAAACTTTTGGTCATTACTACCCGTAAAGGATTATGACTGGTAACATTATGAGTTGTCAAATTAGGATTATCACGTCTAACAGTATTTCCACCAACAATTACCGCATCGCAAGTAGAGCGTAAATGGTGAACAAAATTACGAGAAGCAGGGCTAGTAATCCATTGGCTATGCCCTGTTGAGGTGGCAATTTTCCCGTCTAAAGTCATCGCATATTTAAAAATACCTAACGGGCGTTGATATTTAATTCGATGAATAAAGGGGGCATTTAATTCTAAACAAGCTTTTTCTTCTACCCCAACTTCTACTTCAATTCCAGCTTCTTTTAAAGTTTGAATCCCTTTACCTGAAACACGATCGTCAGGATCAATCATCCCTACCACTACTTTTTTGACTCTAGCTTTAACTAATCCTTGACTACAAGGTGGCGTACGTCCATAGTGGTTACAAGGCTCTAAATTAACGTAAACAGTGGCATCAGTCGCCTCTTCACCCGCTTGTGCTAAAGCAAAAACTTCAGCATGAGGTTGCCCTGCCTTTGGATGGAATCCCTCCCCAATAATTACCCCATTTTTGACTACTACCGAACCAACTAAAGGGTTAGGAGATGTTTTTCCTTGTGCTTTTTTAGCTAATTCTAAACATTTACTCATCATTTGGCAGTCAAATTCGTTGATCACAATTTTTTATTACTTATTGTTTGAGTATTGTGTATAATGAAAATCCTTGATCTTGTATCTAAATTAATTAAATAGATAGGTAGATAGTCAATATAAAGCTTAAATTTTTGCTCTGTAAAATGCCAATTATTTTTTGTTGAAGATGTTTAATCAATTTTCAACTTGGTTCATCCGTTCTCAATTAATTAGAGTTTAGGAATAGATTAAAAAAAGATTGTAAAATAATTTACAAATTTTTGATTTATGCTTTATGATTATAAAGGCTCAACTTTTCTATTATGCCGTAATAACTTAAGGAAAACAAGGTTGACCATAAGTAATAGGGCTTTTTTTATGCGAAAAGAGCCTTGATTTTTTGACCTCTAATCGTCATTATGCAAAATTTTTGTCCTTTAAATATTATTAATTTGAACTGAAACACATAGAGATTTATATTATGTTACCACTGCCCAAAAATGTTGATACAATTAGAGTTTACTTAAAAGAGATAGGTAGAATTCCTCTACTTACTAAAGAAGAAGAAATAATTTTAGCCAAACAAATTCAAGAATTAGTTGCCTTAGAAAAAAAACGAGAAAAATTAGAAAAACAACTTGAAAGAGAAGTAACAAAACAAGAATGGGCGCAAGAGGTAAAATTATCAGAAAAAAATCTTGATATCAAAATTCGTTGTGGTCAAAAAGCTAAGTTAAAAATGATCGAAGCGAATTTACGTTTAGTAGTTTCGATCGCTAAAAAATATTTGAAACGGAATTTAGATTTACTTGATCTTATTCAAGAAGGTACAATTGGTATGCAAAGAGGGGTAGAAAAATTTGACCCGAAAAAAGGTTATCGTTTCTCTACTTATGCTTATTGGTGGATACGTCAAGCTATTACCCGTGCGATCGCAGAAAAGAGTAGAGCAATTCGTTTACCATTACATATTACCGAAAAACTAAATAAAATTCGTCAAACTCAACGTAAATTATCAGAAGCCAAAGGACGCCCTGCGACAATTCAAGAGTTGTCTGATGAGTTAGAATTAACAACAGATCAAGTTAGAGATTATCTAGGTAAAGCTCGTCAACCATTATCTTTAGACTTAAAGGTAGGAGATAATAACGATACTGAGTTAGGAGAATTGTTAGAAGATAAAGGGCAATCTCCAGAAGATTATACTGATTATTCTTGTTTACAACTAGATTTACGTCGGATGATGTCTGAATTGACTCAACAACAACAAGATGTAATTAGACTCCGTTATGGTTTAGATGATGGCAAACCGTTAACTTTATCGAAAATTGGTGGTATTCTTAGTATCTCTCGTGAAAGAGTTAGACAAATCGAAAGAGAAGCATTATCCAAACTACGTAAACGCAAAGAAGTTATCGAAGAATATATTATCGCAAGTTAGATAAATTAACAATCGACTTACTGCCTTGAATTTAGTCATTCGAGGCTAATAGTTAACAGTTAAAAGCTAAAAAGCGATAAATTGACTACTTATTACTTCTTACTCCTTACTCCTTACTCCTTACTCATTACTCATTCTTTATGATGGTTGTTGATGACCTAATTTGAGGAAAATGGTTTCTAAATCTTCTTGTTGAGGATGAAATTCACAGACTTTGATTCCTGTTTGGACTATATTTTGGAGTAGAGTGGCACTATCTTCTGGATTACCATCGAATTCTACTTTAAATTTATGGTTGTCTGAAGTTTCCCATTTTTTGACGATAGAATTATTTTCCAATATTTTTTGAAGTTGATCTGAATTATTTAAAATACGAATAATGATTTCTTGACGACTGAGACGATCGTATAACAGGGCAAGAGAAGTACTTTCAACCAAAAAACCCAATTCCATAATACCAACACTGGTACACAATTCGGCTAAATCGGATAATACATGAGAGGAGATGAGAATTGTCATACCTGCTTGTTGTAATAGTTTGATTGTTTCTCTAAATTCAGCCCGTGCGATCGGATCGAGTCCTGAAACTGGTTCATCTAAAAACAAAATTACAGGTTGATGGATGATCGTTTTTGCTAATCCTAATCTTTGTTTCATCCCACGAGAGAGAGTATCAATTAAAGAATTTCTTTTGTATTCTAATTGAACTAATTCTAATACATAGTTTAATCGCTGACGGCGTTGGCTTGGTTTGATGTTATACAAACGAGCAAAATATTCCAAGTAATCAATAACGGTCAAATCTTCATAGACAGGATAATCGTCGGGTAAATAACCGATATATTGCTTCAGATGAGGATTACTGTTATCAGTTAATAAACGATCGCCATATAAGTAAATTTCTCCTTTAGTAGGTGTTTCAGCGGCGGCTAACATTTTGATTAAAGTAGTTTTCCCCGCACCATTAGGTCCAATTAAACCATAAACTTCGCCTTTAGGAATGTCCAAATCAAGATCATTGACGGCGATATGAGAGTCATATCTTTTGGTTAATCCTACTGTGGTAATAGCGGATTGGCTATTCATCATATCTATAAATTTAGCAATAGCTTTCAAGAAATTATTCTATTTTAACTATTTGCTCATGATTAATAAATTTGGCTTTGAAGTGTAAAATAGTAGCCTCTAGTATTTTTAGGCAAAAAAAAGATTAGTAATCAATCAAGATAATGGATGAGAAAATAACTCTCGACGAACTTAGTTTATAAACCTACTACTTTATCTTTATTTGTTGACTGTTATCTATTCACGGTTATTTGTTTTCAGAACTTTTTGTCGGAATTTTCGTCTAGGATTAGTAGATTCCTCCTATTTTTATTCGCACCCCTCATGTTTTTTAATCGTTATTTTTTAATAATCTCTTGTTTACTCGGTTCTGTTTTTGGTAGCTATTCCCCATCGATCGCCGCAGATAATGTTATCGTTACTTACGGTATATTAAGAGAATCGTTGTCAGTAGAAGAATTAACCGAATTTTGTGAAACAGGTGAGCCTTCCTCCGAGATAGATTTTTATTTACGAGCTAGTAAACAAAACCCTGAACAAGTTAGAGAAATTCTTACTAGAGAAATCCCTGTAAATGGTGTTGTTTTATCTGATGTACTTAATAACTTTTTAGGTAGTTTTATTTTGGATAATATTAGTGAAGTGATTACCACTCCTAGTGAAAGAGCGAGTCGAGAATCTCTGCGTGGTGCTTTAGTTACCTCTGCTTTAAAAGACAACAATATCAGCATCATTGAAATATTACAAAACTATCCGACTTCAGAAGTACACCTTAAAGCCGATCGATTATTAGAAGTGTATCAGCAACTCGATTCTGTCGTGAACTACCACACACTAAATCCAAGATTATAGTGTGGGCTTCCTATCCAACAGATAGCGCGCGTAGTGGCTTTCTTGCGTCCACCTCTACTACGTCTTACATCTGGGCAATAGGCTTCTTGAGCCAGTTGTTCATTGGGGAAACCACCAAGACCACACTGGCTCGCTTTATCCCCCGTTCCAGAGGAAATAATTCGCATACCTTCATCTCGAATATTGATGGAGGCGTTTATGTCTCGATCGTGTTTAGTACCACAACTTTTACAGCTCCAGTGACGAATATCAAGGGGTAAACTGTCAACTATATTCAAGCAGTTAGAGCAGGTTTTAGAACTAGGGAAAAAGCGATCTATTTCTAGATATACTTTACCTTCATCTTCTGCTTTATATTTTAGCATTGTCATAAAACTACCCCAACCTACTTGGGAGATAGATTTAGCTAAACAATGATTTTTGACCATACCTTTGATATTGAGATTTTCAACTACAATAACTTGGTTTTCGTTTACTACCTTGCGTGATAGTTTGTGCTGAAAATCTTCTCGACAACGAGATATTTTATTATGAACCTTGGCAACTTTAACCCGTGCTAATGTGCGATTGTTGCTACCTTTTTGTGTCCGTGATAATGCTTTTTGTTTTAGCTTCAAGTTACGCTCATGCTTTTCTAACCAGCGAGGATTATCATATTTAGACCCCTCTGATGTAATGCAAAAATGAGTCAATCCCATATCAAGACCAATCGCTTTTCCGTCAGTTGATTGCTTAGGCTTTTCTTTACTATCCTCGAATAAAACTGAAGCATAGTATTGACCAGCTTTATTCAAACTGATAGTAACCGTTTTTACCTTGCCTTCAATCGGTCTATGAATCTTGGCGTATATTTCACCTAGCTTAGGGAACTTAAGATAACCATCAAGTACCTTCACATTTTGAGGATAAGACAATGATTGCTTACCATGCTTAGATTTAAAGCGAGGAAAAGCCGAGCGTTTTTCAAAGAAGTTGATGAAAGCACGAGATAGATTTAGACATACTACTTGTAAACATTGAGAGTAAGTTTCCCCCAACCATTGATATTCTTTTTTCAACTCTGGCAGTTGTTTTTGTAAATCATAACGAGATAAACCTTTCCCAGTGTTTTTGTATGTCTCATTAGTCAAAGCTAAGAATTTATTCCATAGCCAACGAGTACAACCGAAAGCTTTTGACAACTCTTCCATCTGTTGCTGTGTTGGGTATAATCTTACTTTGACGACTTTTAGCATTATCACGTACTTAGATTGATGATAAAATCATATCATAGATTGTTATATTGTTATTTTTATCGCACATCGAGTGCTTCAAGATAACTAGGGGAGTCCGTGTATCAAGGGCGCTAATTTGTTTTTGTCTTTTGTCGAAAATATAGCGTGGGACTTACTGCTCCCCTAAGACCCCACAAAAGTTAAAAATCATTAGAATCTAAATTGAATTGAGAGAGTGCGAGAATTGAGAATTAAACTCTTATAGTCGTTAAAAAAAAGAATTGAGACAGTATTCATCATCGTAAAAAATGTTAGGTGAGTAGCAAACCCGACGAGCAATTATCATTACAAGGCTAACAAAGTCCGTTTAATAAATTAAACTCCAACTTACCAGCACCAAGAAGTTGTCTCATTTTTATTTGAAATAACTATACTTCTTGCATGAGTGCCTTTTAACTCTTGTACAGACGTTTGGCTCAAACCTCTCTAACTCTTAACTCCAAAAACCGCCTCTAACCTAAGTCAGAAGCGGTTTAAATTACCTAATTATTAATTATTAATTATTAATTATTAATTATTAATTATTTTTAGTATTCCTCATATTCAGGCATTGCTTGTTTTTTAGGAATATTAACTCTTTGAGGACGATAATCATCACTTTGGTCATCCCACACATCTTCTTCTAAAGAGGCTTCTTCTTCGTAAGGAATTGGCTGCTGGGCTTGACGACGTAATGGAGGGGGTGCGATCGGTCTTTGCTCTTCTTCCCACTGTTCATCTTGCCAATTTTCTTCCATTACAGGTTCACGTCTAGGTAATGGTGGAGCGACAACTGGTGGACGTGCTGGTATCCCTGTTGGTAATTGATTCTCAGGAGGAGTTGTGGGTGCATAATACATATCTTCGTCTTCTTTATCCCAAGGTGCACGACCGATACCGAGTCTTTCTAAAACGCCTTCTGTCACTTGAACAATACGCTCTTGCGCTCCTTCAAAAACAATCACTCTTTTAGGACCACTGCTGACAATTTCTTCGATTGATAGCTCGTAAGTACTAATCATTTGTTCGGGAATTTGTGGATAACCAAGAGTAGCAATAATCAAAGAGCTTAATTCACCGTTGATTTGATTAAATTGGAAATCTCTTACCTTACCTAGAGTTTCGCCTGTTTCGGTAACTACTTCAGAGTTAATCAGAGGGCTATATAAATCTATATCTACGTCTTCAATGACATCTTCACTTTCAACGAGAATAACATCACCTGTCTGAGAAACACTACTAAGGTACATATATTTAGGTATTCCTGACATGGCAAAACGATTATCTCTTAAGCCAAAAGCAACAATCTCCCTCCTATCCACATCAACTAATACTTCTTTGACTACTCCAAGTCTTTTTCCTGTATTTCTAGTGATTACTTGTGTGTTAAGAAATTCATTCCGTAAACGGTTTTGTACATCTATCATAATAATTGAAATATATCAAGCAAGTTTACTTTGATTTTATTTAAGTTTTTTTACAAATATACTGTTGGTCTTTTGATAATAACTTAATTCTTTTAACTTTGATATCTTAAACAGGTATTTTTATTATAGTTGATAATTATCTGTTCACTTAATTTGCTAATTTCTCAAGTTGAGATTGAGGATTTTTTTTCCTGAGAAAAATCAGTTTCTAAACTAAGAGCAATTTTTTCACTAATTCCTTGAATCCATGACTCATCTTTTTTACTATAACTACGAGGAATATTAGTAGCGGTAATCATCACACCTTCATTGTTGAGGGGTAAACAAATTAATCCTTGTATGTTTTCTGGTAAATAGTTAAACTCAATTTTGCCCGGATAATGTTTTAAATCAACTAGATAAATTGGTTTTTGAGTCTTGATTACTCTTTCAACGATACTGCCTTGTGTTAGTTGTGTGTTTGTACCACCAATAATTCCACGACGTAATATAGTTTGTTCTTGATAGTAAATCACGATCGATTGAGTGACTGTATTGGCTAAAATCAAATGGGTTGCCCAAGCAATTTCTGTTTGTAAGGTTTCGGGCAGGTTTGGTTGCATTTCCATTCCTTGATTCCCAATTAAGGTAACACTTTCAGGAGGATTAGGATTAATTTGTCGTAGTAAAATACTAGTGAGTAATAACATGGCACAAAAAATTACGCCTAAAGCATCTGAGCGTGCTTGAGAATCTAAAACGATCGGTGTTGTCAAACGATTAGTCATTAATAAAAAACCGCCCAATATACCACCAATTAAAGGAAAATTTTGAATCCATTGGTTATTAACGGTTTTAGCCATAATAATATATTAATATCAAATAATAGTTTTTTAAACTTTAAATTAAAGATGAGAATAATGTAACAGTCTAATTATTGATCTTGTTTTTTAGCTAAAATATATATTTCTAATCAAGAAAAGCTGAAGTTTTTGAAAAAGCCAAAACTGTTGGCTCTTTTATCTTTTAACTATTTGTAGTTATAATTAATCTTAAGTTATACCGAAAATAATTTACCAATTAGGTTGTTAAAATTACAGTATTATAGTTTATTTAAAAATAAATTCAAGATTATTTAGTTATTTTTTATCGTAATTAACTAGAGATAAATTGACTGAATAGTTGTTAAACTACGGAGTTCTTTTTTCTCCTGGTTCAAGTATTCTTTGAAATAAATAACCTGTACCTCTAGCAGTTAAGATTAATTCAGGATTACTAGGATCATCTTCTAATTTAGCTCTTAAACGAGATACATGAACATCTACCACTCTAGTATCAACATGACGCTCAGGTGTATAACCCCAAACTTCTTGTAAAATTTCTGAACGAGAAAAAGGCTCACCTGATTTACTTACTAGCAATTCAAGCAGACTAAATTCCATCCCTGTTAAACGGATTCTTTGATCACCCTTAGATACCTGACGTTTATTGGTATCAATTTTAATTGAATTTATACTAATTACGCCTGAGCTTGGTATTCCTACACCACCTGTTTTATCAACTCTTCTTAATACAGAACGGATTCTGGCTTCTAACTCTTTAGGAGAGAAAGGTTTGACAACATAATCATCTGCACCTAATTCTAAACCTGTAATTCGATCGGCCACATCACCTAAAGCGGTTAACATAATAATGGGAATATCAGATTCTTTTCTCAGTTCTTGGCAGACACCGTAACCATCTAATTTGGGCATCATGACATCGAGTACGACCAAATCGGGCTGACTATCATAAAAAGTTGTGATAGCATCTTCTCCGTCAGCGGCAGTAACAACATCGTAACCGATCATTGACAAACGAGTTTCTAATATACGACGGATACTCGCTTCATCATCTACTACTAAAATTTTTTCTTTTTGACCGTCCAAATTTTTTCCCCCCAAAACAACTGATTTTAAGCTTCTTTAGTATAGTGTATCTCAATCTGAAACAATGAAACAGAGATTATAGTTAGGAAAAAAAATTAGTTAAACTGTTTTTGAGTATTTTTTTGATTAATAATCCTAATCTTGACAGGTTTTAACTCCCTAGTTATGATTAAAATTTGTTATTTTGGTAACTGTTCATAGCAATCTGTTTTTAGTCGAAAGAATTTAGTTTTAGTAACTACAGAAAATATTTAAGATTTCGGGTATTTTTCTGAAAAATTTCATATCT
Organism: uncultured cyanobacterium; assembly: GCA_963710605.1. GTDB lineage: Bacteria > Cyanobacteriota > Cyanobacteriia > Cyanobacteriales > Cyanobacteriaceae > JAALKG01. The sequence continues at coordinate 145,975 of CAVQBA010000001.1, read as the reverse complement.
TTAGTTACAAAAGTTTACAATTCGGCTCAAAATACGATAAACTACAACAAGAAAATAATGTTCAGATTAAACTTAAGGAGCAAACAATCCCAATGCAGTCGGTCTTACCTGTGTTGACATCGGTACCCAAAGAATATCTTAAGGCAGAAGGTGGATGGAATCCTAATGTGTTAATGTTTATTACCGCTGTCCTTTTAATTATTAGTTCCACTTGTGCTTATTTTTTGCTTCATTTTCCTGACTGGATTTGCTTTTGTGCAAATGTCCTAGCCTTACACCTATCAGGTACTGTCATTCATGATGCTTCTCATAATAGCGCTCACCGCAATCGTATTGTAAATTCATTTTTAGGTCATGGCAGTGCATTAATGTTAGGTTTTGCATTTCCTGTTTTTACTCGTGTTCATTTACAGCATCATGCTCATGTAAATGATCCCGAAAATGATCCTGATCATTATGTTTCTACGGGTGGCCCGTTATGGTTAATTGCCGCTCGATTTTTTTATCACGAAATCTTTTTCTTTAAACGCAAATTATGGCGTAAAAATGAATTATTGGAGTGGTTTTTAAGTCGTTTATTTTTATTTACGATCGTCTTTATTGCCATCCGTTATGGTTTTATTGGTTATGTCATGAATTTTTGGTTCGTTCCAGCTTTAGTTGTCGGAATTGCTTTGGGTTTATTTTTTGATTATTTACCTCATCGCCCTTTTACTGAACGCGATCGTTGGAAAAATGCTAGAGTTTATCCTAGTCGAATTTTAAATTTACTCATTCTCGGACAAAATTATCATCTTGTTCATCATCTTTGGCCATCCATTCCTTGGTATCGATACGAGTCGGCTTACTTTAAAACCAAACCTTTATTAGATCAAAAAGGATGTGAGCAATCTTTAGGTTTATTAAAAGCAAAAAACTTCTGGAGTTTTCTTTACGATCTATTTTTAGGTATCCGCTTTCACGGTAAACACTGAGCAACTCTTAACTCTTAACTCTTAACTCTTAACTCCTAAAAGACTTCGTCTTCCCTGCCAACCCACCATTGCCCTAGTTTCATTAAATCTTGATGAATATCAGCTAATTGACTTAGATATTCATGACTAGGGATAAACGGTTTGTTTTCTTCTAATTTTTTCAGGCGTAATTGGACTAATAACCAAGGTTTGGAAATACCATCTGTTGATTCGATATATCTAGCTAAATCTTTACTATCCATATAAATTGTTAGTATTATTCAATAAATTATTACGTTGAAAAAAATTTGATGTTAGAGATATTATCTTTGCTTTTTCCTGTCGAGAAACCTGCTTTATACACCCAAGAGATACCTCCTGTCACAGCAGACTATACTGTACAACCATTACCGGGAAAATTAAATCAAATACCTGTTTTTAATAGTAACAGTCCTGAATTAGTTTTAGGTGAAGGTATTTTACTTTCTACTTTTGAGAGAAAAGACAAAAGATATCAAAATGCACATCTTGGCTATGGTTTTAACGGTAGATTCGATCTTTTTGCTCATCATGTAGCTAAAGCAGAAGAAGATGATAATAGAACCCTTTATTTAGGGATAATCGTTAATAATCCGACTAACAAAAAAGTAACGATCGATATTTTACAAGGAGCAAGTTATCTGAGTCAACCTGATGCCCCATTCATTCAATTACCTGCTAAAGTAGAAGCAAATGATGTTTATGCAGGACCAGGTAGTCGAGTTACAGGAGAAATACTACAGGGTAAACGTAACTCTATTTTTCCCGCTCAAATAGAGCTAGAAGCAGGGGAAAGTAAAATGTTACTTAATCTGCCTATTCCTGTTCAAAGTTTAACACCCAAACTTAACGGACGATCGACTTACATGAGATTAAATAGTGATGGTTTAGTCAATGTAGCTAGTTTGGCAAAATATCAAAATAGTGAAAACAATCCTCCTTCAATCTCAGAATGGGAAACGATTTTAAACAAGGCTAATTTATCGACTCCTCGTGATAAAGTACCCACATCTCCTTCTGCTGAAGGTAACATCATTTATGGTAGAGTAGCAGGTGTTTCTCAAGGTAATTTGTGGCAAAGTAAGATAACTGATTCCCCCACCAGCAATATTTTAACTATTCCTCAATTAGGCAAAACGATCGCTTATGGCTTAAGTACTCTAACTGCGGGTACTTTCGGTACAAATCAAATTCAAACCGCCCCGATGATAGTTAGATACCCTGATACAGCTTATTCTGCTCATGGTAATTACGGTGTTGAGTATAGTCTCGATTTACCATTACATAATCACGATTCACAAACAAAAACAGTATCTATAGCTATTTCAACACCTATCAAACAAGATACTGTTGGTGTTAAATATTTTCCTTCTCCACCATCATCGGTATTTTTTCGAGGTTTAGTCAAAGTTAAGTATCATGATGAAAATAATATTTGCCAAACAAAGTATCTTCATTTAGTCCAGAAAAGAGGCGAAAAAGGCGAGGATTTGATTACTTTATCGATACCACCTCAGACGACTAAATCAGTCTCAGTTAATTTTCTTTATCCTCCTGATGCTACACCACCGCAAATTTTGACGGTGACAACAGTAGCCGATAACTAACAATTAATAATTAGCAATTAGCAATTCATCATCATTTTAATCTTGGCTAATAATTTGATAATTTGTCTTTAGACAGAGTTTAGATAATGAGTTGGCTGAGTATCACGATTGATATTAACACCTAAAGTAGTATATTTTGCTTCGTCTTCGATTTTGAGTAAATTATGATCATCAATACTAACGATACCGGGAGTTTGCTCTAAGGTAGAAGTATATTCCAGGGAATCTAATAAAATATTTCCTTCATTTTTAAGTAGAGATTTCAAAGATTTATAATTGTAACTGCCTTGAATAAAATCAGGAGCAATTTTAATAACTTCTTTGTAATGATTTAAAGATTTTTCAAATAAACCTAAATTTGCTTGTAAAATGGCTAAATTATAGTAAGCATTAACATACCGAGGATTGATTTTGATTGCTAATCGATATTGCTCTATTGCTTCTTGATAATCATTTAATTCTTGATAAATAACGCCTAAATTATAATGTGCTTGTACTAAATTAGGTTTTATTTTAAGTGCCATTTTATAGTCTTCGATCGCACTTTGAGAGTCTTTTAGCTGATAATAAAGATAAGCACGATTATAGTAACCTTGAAAAAACTGATTATTAATTTTAAGTGCGATCGAATAATCTTCTAAAGCATCTATTAGTTGATTCAATTTGAGATAAACTAATGCTCTTTGAAAATAGGCAAAAAAGTTATGCGAATCTAATTTTATTTCTTGATTATAATTATTAAGCGCTTCAGGATATTTTTCTAATTCTAAACAGATATATCCTAACCAATGATAAGCTAAACTATGAAGATGATTGAGTTGAATTACTCGTGAAAAATCTCTTAAAGCTAGTTTTTTTTTGTCTAATTTATAATAACAAATTCCCCGATTAAAAATATTTTTTTCAGTTGTATCTCCTGAACGAGTTATTTGATTATAAGTTTCGATCGCTTGGAGATATTTACCCTGTTTAATTTGTTTTTTAGCTAATAGCTGTAAAGGTTCGTTAATATTAACTTCGTTACTCAAATAATAACTTAAACCACCGATATATAATAAATCTTTAACTAAAATTTCCTGTTTAGTCTCATTTTTGTTTAATAAATCAATAGTTGTAAATCCTAAAAATATCGGCTGAAAATATTGAGAAGTATTCTCTTCATTATGGACAAAATAAGCAAACACAAAAACTTGACTATTTTGAATTTCTTCTAAAGACAATTCTAATTTTATTTGATTAATATCTCCTTGATAGGTTTTAATTAAAATCTTAATATTACTATTATTTTTAATTGAAAAAAAACTTTGAGTTAAAGATAATTCACTATAATCTTTTTGTTCGATATTATCTAACCAAACTAAGTTACCAAATTGAAATAAAAATGCTTCTATTGTTAAACGACGATAAAATAATGAATTAAAAATATCTTGATGACTAACTTCTAGTAAATAATTATCGACTACATTTTGAGCTTCAATAATTGATTCTAAATTAATTTTTTCGATCGCTTCTTCTTCTAAAATACAACTTTCGCTATGAAGATTATTTTCTGAACATACAAGTAAGTTTCCTATCTGGAGACGAGCGTAAAAATCTTGTTGTTGTGCTTTTAATAAGACTGAGCAATCCATGATAATTATTACTAGGTACAGAAAAAGAAAGTTATTCTTACTATTTTATAGTTAATAGTTGATGGTTGCTTGCCAATGTCTGAGCTTCATAAAAACTTGCTCAAAATTACTTAAGTGATTATACTTACCAATCTTACTAAATATATTTTTCGATTTCTTGAAGGATATATATAATAACTAATTCACTGTTCATATTTTAGCTAATAAATAGTTTTATTGTGAATTATTAATTATCCAGATAGTCAATTAGCTTATCAGAAAATAATTGAATATAAGGCTCTTGAAAGAAAGTCTTATGTAAACTATCTATTTTACATACTTCTAAATTATTAGGTGCGATCGCTTCTAGTTTTGATAAATCTCCTAAACAAAATTCTTGAGATAAAAAAGAGTTGATTTTTCCCTGATAAATAGTTGGTTCATATCTTTCTACCGCCTGACGATAAAATTTGTATAATTGTTTATCTAATTCTAATTTCTCAAAAGCGGATATTTCTTGATCAATAACTGGATTATTTATTACTTGTTTAAATTCATTAACTTTTTTGAAAATATTATCCGCATACATTTTTAATCTTGAGCTAAAATAGTTAGCTTTAAATGTTTTAATCATTTTTAAACGATCGGTAAGCTTGATTTTTTCTCGATAAAAAAGAACATCTACTAATCCGAGGAAATCAATATTATATCCTCTTGCTTGAAGTTGCTGAGCAATTTCTAACGTTAATGCCCCATCTTGACAAAAACCGATCAAACTATAGTTTTTACTATCTTGAAAATCTGATAAATCTTTAACTAAATATTCGGCAAAATCACTAATTGTTAGTTGTTCAAAAGGCTTTTTTGTCCTATTAGTTAAGCTAAATATATTAATACTATAAAAAGGCTGATTATCTGGTAGATATTTATTAAGATTATAAGCCACAGCAGTCGAGTTAATAAAATATAATGGAGTTTTAGTACCACGATCGTTAATAATAATTACTGATTTGTTCTGATTATTATAAGGTTTAAAATCAGTTGGATTTTGTAGTTTTTGGTCTAAATAAACCGCAATTTGTTTAACACTTGGCTTTTCAAAAATAATTTTTAAAGGTACTTCTATTTGCCAATTTTGAGTAATTCGGGAAACTAATTGTGTAGCCAATAAAGAATGCCCTCCTAAATCAAAGAAGTTGTCATTAATGCCGATTTTTTCTACTTTTAAAACATTTTGCCAAATAACGACTAATTGACTTTCTATCTCATTCTCAGGTGCAAGATATGTTTGATTATTGCTAGTAAACTGAGGTAATGGTAAAGCTTTTTTATCTATTTTTCCATTCGCTGTTAGCGGAAACTCTTCCACAAAAATAAATGCTGAAGGTATCATATAATTAGGCAATTTTTGCTCTAAATAATCTTTAACTTCAGCTAACTTTAATTGTTGCCCAGATTTTAAATAAGCTGTTAAATATTTATTTGAAGGTGAATTTTGTTGAATTATTACTACTGCTTCTTCTATAAGTAGATGTTGATTTAAAACTGTTTCAATTTCAGCTAACTCAATGCGAAATCCTCGCACCTTCACTTGATTATCAATTCTACCAACAAACTCGATATTACCATTTGCTAAATACTTAACTCTGTCTCCTGTTTTATATAGTTTTCCTTCTCCAAAAGGATTATTAATAAATTTTTTGGCAGTTAATTCAGGGCGATTTAAATATCCTCTAGCCAAACCATCTCCACCGATGTATAACTCTCCTTCTACCCCAATCGGGTTTAGTTGATGATGATGATTAAGAATATATACTTGTGTCTGATTGATAGGCTTACCTATAGGTACAATTGATGGTAATGATGTTTGGGAAGGTAAGGGATAAAAAGTCGTAAAAGTTGTATTTTCAGTCGGTCCATAGACATTGTTTATTTGAGTCTGTGGTAAGTGTTTTTGGGCTTTTTTTGCTTGAGAAAGTAACATAACCTCTCCCCCCGTGTATATTTGCTTAACACAGCTTAGAGAGTCTATTTGCTCATCAACAATTAAATTGAATAATCCTGAAGTTAACCACAAAATAGTAACTTTTTGTGTTTGAATTACTCTAGCTATTTCAGCAATACTTGGTTTGGAAGTTGGCAGTAAGACTAATTTACTTCCGTTAAGCAGACTACCCCAGATTTCAAAAGTTGCCGCATCAAAACTGACTGAGGCGGTTTGGGAAAAGACATCTTCACTAGTGATATTGACATAGTTTGTATCCTTGACTAAACGCACTACACCACGGTGAGGGATTAAAACTCCTTTGGGTTTGCCTGTGCTTCCTGAGGTATAAATTAAATAGGCAAGGTTATCTCCATTAATACTGGTATCTAGATTATCTTGATTGCATTGAATAATTTCTGGATTATCATCAAGATTAATAATTGTCAGGGGTTTTTCAATAATTGAGGTATCAAGAGAAGATTGAGTCGTTAGTAAGATGTTGATATCAGCATCTTCTAAGATGAAGTTAATTCTAGCACGAGGGTATTGAGAATCGATCGGTACATAAGCACATTCTGCTTTAAGAATACCGAGCATAGCTATTATCATCTCAAACGATGAGCCATCTGTATAGATACCGACTAATGTTTCTTTTTCTACACCTTTGTTTTGGAGGTAATGGGCGATTTTGTTGGCTTTGTGATTTAATTGTCGGTAAGTTATGGTTTGTGATGCTAAAACTAGTGCTATATTATCAGGTGTTTGAACTACTTGTGCTTCAAAAAGTTGATGAATACATTTATCTTGAGGATAATTAGATTGAGTTTGATTCCAATCAATTAGGATTTGTTGAGTTTCGGTTTTAGCTAGTAATGGTAAAGATGAGATTGGTTGTTGAGGGTTATCGACGATTGCTGATAATAATACTTGGAAATGTTCACTCATTCGATCAATCGTTTCTCGTGTAAATAAATCAGTATTATAATTAAAGATACCTATTATCGTGTCTTCTGTTTCTCTAAATGCTAAAGACAAATCAAACTTGGCGGTATTAATTAGTCGGCTATCTAATACTTGACTAGTAACAGTTATTTCTGATGACCATTTTTCCTCTTTAATGGGAGTATTATCCCAAGCTAACATTACCTGAAATATAGGGTTATGACTTAAACTTCTAACAGGATTAAGTTTCTCTACCAGTTTTTCAAAAGGTATATCTTGATGTTGACTGGCTTCTAAAACTACTCGCTTAACTTGAAACAGTAAATCAGCAAAGTTAGGATTATTAGTCAAATCAATTCTCAATGCTTGGGTATTAGCAAAAAAACCAACTATTCCTTCACACTGGGAATAATTTCGGTTAGCAATCGGTGTGCCAATGACAATATCTTCTTGATTGCTATATCTTGATAACAAAATACTAAATACAGCTAACACAGTCATATATAAAGTAGCATTTTGATTTTTGCTTATTTGTTTTAACCGTAGTTGCAACTGTACAGGTAAATTAATTGCTACCGATTCACCTTGATAAGTTTGCTCTTTAGGGCGAGGATAATCAGTAGGTAAATCTAGTAAGGGTGGAATATCAGCTAATTGTTTTTGCCAGTAGTTTAATTGGTGAGTAAAAATTTCTCCTGATAGATATTCTTTTTGCCACTTTCCATAATCGAGATATTGGATTGGTAATGATGGCAAAGGAGAAAAAGATGATTGTGAGTCTTGGTGGTGATATTGTTGATAAAGTTGGGCTAACTCTTGGGTGATGATTCCCATCGACCAACCATCACTGATAATATGATGAATGACGATGATTAATATATTCTCTTTTGCTGAGGTTTGAATTAAAGTAAAGTCGATTAATCGATCGTTTTCGAGATTAAATTTTATTTTATTTTTTTGCTTGACAAATTGCACATTTTGTGTAACGAAGGGTCGATTATTTGACTGATTAATCACAGTTAAAGGTAATTCGATCGTAGAATGAATTTTAACGTATGGTTTTCCTTCTTGATTAATAAAGTTTGTGCGTAAAGACTCATGACGATTAATAAGGTGAGTAATCGCTTGTTTTAATGCCTCAATATTTAATTCACCAAAGATTTTACTAACCGTCGAAATATTATAGACAGGGTTACTGCCTTCTAGTTGATTGATAAACCATAGTCTTTCTTGGGCAAACGAAAGTGGAAATTTATTTTTTTCGTCTCTATCAACTACTTCTATTGTGATTGAATCGCTGATACTTGATTTTTGTTTCTGCTCAATTTGTGGTGTTAGTTGGGCAATTGTGGGTAATTCAAATAGGTAAGACAAAGCTAACTCTATTATCTGAAAAATATTTCTGACTCTGACAATAACTTGAGTTGCTAGTAACGAATTACCTCCTAAGCTAAAAAAGTTATCATTAATGCCGATACTTTCGATACCTAAAACTTCTTGCCAAATTTCAACTAACTTTATTTGGGTGGTATTATTTGGTGCAACAAAATCAACTTCTCGTTTAAGAGATAAATCTATCTTCGGTAATGACTTTCTATCTATCTTGCCATTAGGAGTAAGAGGAAATTGATTCAAAAAGAAAAAACCTACGGGTATCATATATTCAGGTAACTTATCTTCAAGGAAGATTCTGACTTTTTTACTAGTTAAAGTTACTACTGTAGAAGAAACTAGATAAGCGACGAGTTGTTTTTCTCCTCCACTATTTTGAGTAACAGTAACTAATGCTTGATTAATATCAGGATGTTGAGTAAGAGTTGTTTCTATTTCTCCTAACTCAATCCGAAAACCTCGTACTTTTACTTGATTATCAATTCTACCGATAAATTCTATTTCGCCATTAGCTAAATAACGGGCATTATCTCCTGTTTTATATAATAAAGGTGATACATTTGTTGTCTTTACTGATTCTGTCTGGATAAAAGGATTAAGAATAAATTTTTCGGCGGTTAGTTGAGGTAAACGACGATAACCTCTAGCTACTCCGTCTCCACCGATATATAATTCCCCGATGATACCAATAGGTAGAGGTTGCATTTGTTTATCTAAAATATAAACCTGAGTATTAGCAATCGGTTTACCTATAGTTATGGGTGACTCGGCGGTGGTGATATGATTAGTTAATGACCAAATCGTGGTTTCTGTAGGTCCATAGACATTATATAATGATAAAACTTTCGGTAATAATTGCTCAGCTAAATTTACCGATAAAGCTTCTCCTCCAATTAAAGCTGTTAGTTGTGGGCTACCTTTCCATCCTGCTGAAAGTAATATTTGCCATGTAGTAGGTGTGGCTTGAAGGAAAGTCGGGGAAGATTCTTTTATTTGATTGAGTAAACTTATCCCATCACGGGCAGTTTCTTGACTAACTAAATGAAGAGTCGCCCCCGTAATTAAGGGTAAAAATATTTCTAAGGCGGCAATATCAAAGGAGATAGTTGTCACTGATAACCATCTATCTTCTTTTGTAATTTGTAGTTTTTGTTTAAAGGCAGTTAGTAGATTAGTTAAATTATGATGTTCGATTTCTACGCCTTTGGGTTTTCCTGTACTTCCTGAGGTATAAATAACATAAGCAAGGTTATCCATTTTTGCCGAAGATGAAGGAAGATTCTCAACCGATTTTGATTTTAGGTTATCGTCATTAGGGTTAATGATTCTAATTCGATCGTTATCTGGCGGTAAAATTGAAGATAATGAGGTTTCACTCTCACTGATAATAATAGAGACTTGGGCGTTATCGATAATATAGGCTAAACGTTGAGCGGGATAATTTATATCTAAAGGTAAATATGCTCCTCTGGCTTTTAGTATCGCTAAAAGAGTTATAATCAATAAGGTCGATCGATCGAGATATACTCCTACTAAGACACCATCTTGTACTCCTAATTCTTGTAAGTGATGAGCAAGTTGATTGGCTTGTTGATTGAGTTGACTATAAGTTAGTTTTCGCCCTTCAAAAACTACTGCTATATTATCTGGTGTCTGGATTACTTGTTGGGCAAATAATTCTGGTACAGTATCTTTTTTAAGAGAATAGTTATCTGTAGTTTGATTAATTTGATTTAAAAGTTGGTTACTTTCGGCTGGAGTTAAGATAGAGTAATTTTTGACTTTCTTTTGGGTATCGTTAGTGATATTAAAAAGTAAGGTTTGCCAATGTCGGATTAAACGAGTAATAACATCATCATCATAAATATCTGTATTATATTCGATCGTTCCTTGTAATCGCCCTTTTTTTTCCGTCACCGATACCATCATGTCAAAGTTGGCACTACCTTTATTGATTTGTTGTGATAAGTCACTTATTTCTAAATTAGGTAGTTGTAAATTAGTTTGAGGCATATTCAAAACGTTAAATACGACTTGAAACCAAGGAGAATAACTCATGTCTCGCCCTTGGCTTTGGCTGAAGTTTCCTAACTGTTTTGTTTGCTTAGAGAGTAGTTTCTCTAGAGGAAAATCAGCATACTGATAAGTATCTAAACAAACTTGTTTGACTTTGGTTAAAAAATCGGCAAAGGTAGGATTATCTTCAATATCACTACGTAAAGGGATAACATCAATCAAACAACCAATCATCTTTTCTAAGTTGCTATCAAAACGTTTAGCAATTGGTGTGCCGATAACAATAGAATCTTGATTACTATAACGGTGCATCAAAATAAAAAAGGCGGCGATTAATACCATAAATACTGAAGTGCGAGTATCTTGGCTTAATAAATTTATTTTAGTTGTTAATTGAGTATCGATCGTAAAATGTTGAACACTACCATTAAACGTTTGTCGGCGAGGGCGAAGACGAGCGTTTTGTAGTTTTAACAAACTAGGTACATCTTTTAGTTGTTGTTGCCAGTATTGTAATACCTCGTTTTGTTTGTCTGTCTGTTTTCTTTCTTCTTCTAACCAAAGAGTAAAATCACCATAATCAATTTCAATAGTTGGTAACTCAATTTGATGATTGTTAACTAAAGCTGTATAGATAGTCGATAATTCTTGTAACAAAATTTCAATCGACCAACCATCACTAATAATATGATGAAGGGTAATGATCAATATATATTCATCTTCACCTAATTGTAATAGCTTCGCCCTTATACCTACTTCTTGAGATAAGTCAAAATAACGAGTTGCTTCTTCCTTCAATAAATTAGTAATTAGTAATTCTTTTTCGGTTTCCTTATTTTGATTGAAATTAAGTGGTTTTCTTCCTTGAGTTGTTTCTTCTTGCTTATCTAAAGTAGGTAGTTTTCTTCCTTGAGTACCATCTTCATCTTCTTGATTGAAATTCAGTAGTTTTCTTCCTTGAGTTGTTTCTTCTTGCTTATCTAAAGTCGGTAGTTTTCTTCCTTGAGTACCATCTTCATCTTCTTGATTGAAATTCAGTAGTTTTCTTCCTTGAGTTGTTTCCTCTTTCTTATCTAAAGCAGGTAGTTTTCTTCCTTGAGTACCATCTTCATCTTCTTGATTGAAATTAAGTAGTTTTCTTCCTTGACTTGCTTCTTCTTGCTTATCTCATCTTCTTGATTGAAATTAAGTAGTTTTCTTCCTTGACTTGCTTCTTCTTGCTTATCTAAAGCAGGTAGTTTTCTTCCTTGAGTACCATCTTCATCTTCTTGATTGAAATTAAGTAGTTTTCTTCCTTGAGTTGTTTCCTCTTGCTTATCTAAAGTAGGTAGTTTTCTTCTCGTCTCTTCATTTAAATCAACTACTTGTGTTGATAAAGTTAATTTTACTGTTGGCAAAATACGTTGCACGGGTAACTGGTTAACAATTGGAAAAATTGTTCTTAAAGATGAATGTCTTTCGACAATTTGCTTCAATGCAACTGCTAAAAACTCCACATTAAGATTACCAACAACTCGAAAAGCCCTTGGTAAATTATGAATCGGATGTTGATCTGCTTGTTTTGCCAGTAACCAAATTCTTTGTTGATAAATACTCAAAGGTAAATCATTACTCTGATTCGCTTTAATCGTATTACCAATCTTACTAATTTCTGTAGTCGAAATTTTTTGGTCAATTAATCGTGCTATACTAATTGCAGATACTACAGCCTCTTTGTAATTAAAAACGATCGAGATAGGTAAATCTACACCCCACTCATCTCGAATCCGAGACAAAATTTGGGCGGCTTTTAATGAATGCCCTCCTAAAATAAAAAAGTCATCCTCAACACTAATCTCATCAATACCTAAAACTTGTCGCCAAATTGCTAGTAACTTGGTTTGAGTTTCTGTTTGTGGTAATACTAGTTCTTTTGTACGTTCGAAAGTTATCTCTATTTCTTTTAAAGCTTTTTTATCTACCTTAGCGTTAGTCGTCAAAGGAAAACTATCTAGAAAAACAAAACCTGTCGGCACCATATATTGCGGTAATTTTTGAGCTAAATCTTGTCTTAATTGTTGAATCTCTAAAACTGAATCGTTTTTCCTAACCAGATAACTAGCCAAATAACTCTCCCCTTGATTATCTTCTCGACAAATAACCACCGCATCTTCTATCTGGGGATGTTGTTGTATAGTACGCTCAACTTCTTCTAACTCAATGCGAAATCCTCGCACCTTTACTTGATTATCAACACGCCCAATAAATTCGATATTACCATCAGCTAAGTATTTAACTAAATCTCCCGTTTTATATAACCTTCCTTCTCCATAAGGATTAGTGATAAATTTTTGAGTAGTTAATTCAGGACGATTAAGATAACCTCTGGCTAATCCTTCTCCACCTGTATATAATTCACCAACTACTCCTACTGTTACAGATTCAAGTTGCTCATTTAAAATATACACCTGTGTCTGATTAATTGCCTTACCAATAGGAATCGAAGATAATGAAAAGTCTAAGATTCGAGGAATATCATATGTACAAGTAAAAGTCGTATTTTCAGTAGGACCATAACCATTTATGATTTTGGTATTGGGCATATTAATTAATCCACGTCGAATATGATTAACTGATAATGCTTCGCCTCCCACCAACAATGTTTTCAATCTAGAAAGAGCATTTACATCTTGATCTATAATTAAATTAAATAATCCCGCTGTAAACCAAGCGATGCTGATTTTTTCGCTTTGAATCACTCTGGCTATTTCAGCAATACTTGGTTTGGTAGTTGGCAGTAAGACTAATTTACCACCGTTAAGCAGACTACCCCAGATTTCAAAAGTTGCTGCATCAAAACTAACTGAGGCGGTTTGCAAAAAGACATCTTCACTAGTGATATTGACATAGTTTGTCTCCTTAACTAAACGCACTACACCACGATGAGGGATTAAAACTCCTTTAGGTTTGCCTGTGCTTCCTGAGGTATAAATTAAATAGGCAAGGTTGTCTCCATTAATACTGACATCCAAATTATCCTGATTGCATTGAATTATCTCTGGGTTATCATCAAGACAAATAATTGTCAGTGGTTTTTCAATGATAGATGTATCAACACCAGATTGAGTCGTTAATAAGATGTTGATATCAGCATCTTCTAAGATAAAGTTAATTCTAGCACGAGGATATTGAGAATCGATCGGTACATAAGCCGCGCCGGCTTTAAGAATCGCCAGTATAGCAATAATCATCTCAAATGATGAACCATCTGTATAGATACCAACTAATGTTTCTTTCTCTACACCTTGCTGTCGTAAATAATGTGCTATTTTGTTAGCTTTGTGATTTAGTTGTCGATAAGTGATGGTTTGTGATTCTAAAACTAGTGCTATGTTATCAGGCGTTTTAACTACTCGTTCTTCAAATAGTTGATCAATACACTTTTTTTGAGAATAATCCATGATTAATACGACTACCGTTTTTTAACTCTTTTTTCTTAGTTATTATTTAATAATACTAAGATTATAATTTTTTGCTCATAATTGTTAGCAAGAGGAAGTGCTTAAGTAATGATTCAATATATTTAATAATTTTATTACTTTCAATTATTAGTTAATTTTTCACAAATGATTTAGCCCGATAGTTATAGTTGTCTTAATCAATATAATATAGCAAAGGGCAAGGGGCAAGGGGCAAGGGGCAAAGGTAGAATACTTATAGATTAATAGTTTTGGTTTTTACATTTGTCCTAACCAACTCATTCTCTGCTATATAATAATTTGTCAAAATAAATCACAAAATTACTTAATAAAATATTTTCAGTTGTCGTTACTCGAAATTATATTATAAGCAGGATTTTTTTTGATTACCAATTAGTTTTTTTTGATGTACAATCTTGATTTATATTTATCTTTTATCGATGACAATAAATAATAAAGAAGTTTATCTATCTAGTCAAATATCGATCGTTAAACACTATTTTACTATTGACGATTAGCTTAAGTATCTATAAAGTTTGAGAATATTAACAGCTAATAAATAAATCACCAAGAATAGTTACAGTAGTTATTTACTTTTTTGAGAATTAAGACAATTAGTTTGAACAAAAAATATTTATTTTTAGCGAGTCTTCTTTTTTACTAATTAATATAATCGCTGAAATCAAGCAAAAACTAATCGTTTATATTGTTAATTTTAGTTCAATCGATAATTAGTATTCAAATATGATTTAGCAACTTAATCCTTATCAAGAAAAACAACAAAACAACTATATTCTTTGAAACAAATAAAACTATAAAGACAAAAGTATTCTAACTTTAAGTAAATATAATTCATCAATTATTTCTTGATTGAGAAATAACTTTATATTCGAGGTTGAGGATTATAAAATAAAGCACTAACAACTGATTTACGTAAATCATTATCCTCATCATTAGCATTTTGCCATAAAGTTTCGTAATAGAAAAAAGATACTCCAAAACCATACCTACGAGAGATACGAACTTTATCATCAATTAAATTAATCGAGGTAGGATTATTTCTTAAACCTGTTAAAATACCAACACCTGTAGGAATTTTGCTTTTAGCAAATTTAATTTCTGGGCTGTTTAATTCATTGATAAAACTGTTAATACTGGGGCGATAAATTTGGACAATTAATTCATCAACAATATCTTTTTCAATCCACGCTTTCCAGTCTTGTAAATATGTATTATAAGCAGTGAAATAAGGATTAGGTGCGACAGAAAAAATTAGATTGGGTTTTCTCTCTTTTATTTGTTTGTTCAAACTTACCATAAAAGTAGTTAGTTTATCTGCACGCCACTTTACCCAGTCTTCGTCTTTCTCATTTGCTGGGGCATCTTGTTTTGTTTCTTCTTTATACAACGCTTTGGTATAATTGTCATAGCCAAAATCTACAGGTAAAGACATTTGATCATCAAATTGAATACCATCAACTTGATATTGAGTACAAATTTCTAAAACTAAATCGGTGATAAATTGCTGTACTTGTGGATGAAAAGGATTAAGCCAAACAACTTCCCCCGCGGCACTACTACCAATTTTGCTACCATCTTTACGGTTAGTTAACCATTGAGGATGTTTAAGTGCTAATTCTGAAGAAGGAGGTGCCATAAAACCAAATTCAAACCAAGGTATAACTAATAAGCCATTTTTATGCCCGTGGTAAACTAATTCGGCTAGTACGTCTTGATTTTGAAAACCTCTTCTTTCAAATGGTTGTATTCCTGCTTTTATATGCTACTGGTGAAGGGTAAGATACATAACCTGAATTCCAGACTACGGGGTAAATTGTATTAAAATTAACTTCGGCTAACTCGGTTAAAGTTGTTGCTAAACGAGGTTGATCTAGTAATACTTCAGTATCATTTTTCGTTAACCATACTCCTCTTATTTCGGGAAAGGCAGATTGAGTTAATACCGGTTGGCTTGCAGAAAATGTAGTAATTATTAATAATGTGGAGATAAACAAGAAGATGGTTAATTTTTTGATACTGTTCACTTAATTCATACCTCTAATTAATAATTGATAGCGGTGGACATTGATAATTAATATTTATTTTTTTACTTGAGCAGTTTTCAGATCGAAGTTAATTATAACAGATGAATTAAAATATTAATTAAAGTAAAAAATAAAAATATAGCAATTATTAGTATTATGAATTACATATTAATCCCCTAACTTATAGGCTTCAAATATAAACTGTACCTCATAAAGATGGGAAACGCTATAATTAATGATTAACAATTAATATTGATTATTTTATTTTTAATTCCTCTTAGTATTAAGTATGAACTATTGATTCTTAATTTATCTTCAATAATAATTGATTTGTCAAGATTAGATATCTAAAAATTCATTGAGTTTTGGTACTCTCAACCATTGTTTTTGTTGATGAGATTGATGAGTTAAATCCATTAATAATTGTGAATAGATACCATCTTTTAATGATGGCGATACATTAGTCTGGTTTTTGATATTAGACACTAATCGATCGACTACACGAATAAAAGGTGCTATCCTACCATCACTATAAACTTCGGGAAAAGTATATTTTGTTGGTACTTCAATTTCTTGTAAAGAATTGTTATTTTGACTTGCATAAAGTTTAAAACCATGCACGTAATCACTAAGGTTATCACTACCTAAAACTAATGTTCCTTTTTCTCCATATACTTCTACATAATGTCCTCTACCTTGATAGGTAACTGAACTTAAATTGATCTGAACTGGTGTACCATCAGCTAATTCTAAGAGAATCAAAGCGGTATCATCAGCAGTAACGGGCTTTAAACGATCGTTATCTTGCGGATCAGGACGCTGGTTAATAGCACAGCCTAAATATCCGGAAATAGAGCTAATTTCACCGAATAACCAACTAATATAATCAAAAGCATGAGAGCCAGTTGCACCTAATACTCCTCCTCCTTTGTCTTTTAATGAGTACCAATTCCACGCTCTATCAGGGTTAGCACGAGAGGTGACTAACCAATCAATTTTAATTAAGCGTATCTGCCCAACATAATCTTGTTGTAAATACTCAGCTAATAATTGCCAAGCGGGAATAAAACGAAATTCAAAATCGGCCATCGCTACCAAGTTTCTTTCTTGGGCAAGACGATATAAATCTCTAGTTTGATAGGCATCTAAATTGAGTGGTTTTTCGAGTAGAATATGTTTATTATTTAAAAGTGCCTGTTTTGCCATATCATAATGGAGAAAAGGAGGAGTGGTAATACTAACAACATCTATTTCAGGATTAGTATAAAGATCATCTAATTTATCAGTAGCAAAGCCAATATTATATTCTGAAGCGATCGATTTTGCTTGATCTAAATTACGATTATAAATGGCAACAACTTCTGTATCAGGATGTACTTGAAACCCCGGTAAATGTACTTTTTTGCCGATTCCTGTACCGACAATCGCTACACCTATTTTTCCTTGCTTAGTCATAATCGTTTGTATTTGATGATTATCTGCTTGATATATTGCATTTTATCGTAATTGTTGCAACCAAAAATAAAGCAAATAGTATTGACAAACGATCGATCGTTAAATAGTAATCTTTAATTATTCACAATTAAATCTAAGTACGCTTCCTGATGATTAATCCTTTTGGTACTTGACATTTTCTCATAAATGACAACTCAATGTATCTAAATTGACTGAACTAAAAACTCGGTAAAGTTATATTACAGTTATATAAAAATCGCTCCGCCATCTTTTGGTTATTTTAAAGTTGTATGTATCATAAATTATCACCTTCAGAACTATTAGGTAGAAAAGTATATGTCTTTCCTTCACAAGGTAATCGTAAAACTTCAACAATAGATTATTATCAAACCAAAACCGAAATGAATTCTGAGGAAAAAGCAAATCTAAATCAAGCTTTGATAAGTCTAGCCGAAGGAGATTTTGAGCAAAAATGGGCGGCGGCCAAAATATTAGTTAAATTTGGTGATGCAGTTATTTCACCATTAAAAAAAGTTATTCTTGATGAAAATGCGGAAGTTGAACATCGTTGTTTTGGATTGAGAATATTTAGTCAACTGAGAAATCCTGAAATTATTTTAGTTGTTACTGAATTATTAAATAAAACTGAGGAAGATGAATTAATTTCTTTAGCGACTCAAACTCTAGCAGTTCAAGGAAAAGAGGCTATTTTCTATTTATCTGGATTACTGAAAAAAGAATCTTATCGTTTATTAGCTTGTAAAGCATTAGCCCAAATACCTAGCAAAAAAGTAATTGAGTCTTTATTGTCGGTAGTAGAAGATGAGAATGTGGAAGTGAGAAAAACAGCTATTGTCGCTTTACGTAACTTTAGTCATCCTAAAATTATCCAAGTAATGATTAATGCTTTACAAGACTTTAATTCGCAAATTAGAAAAGAAGCTTTAATCGGTTTGGGTTTAAAATTAAAAGCCAATCAAGAGATACCTTTGATTTCTATTATCATTCCCTTACTTAGTGATGTTGATTTATCTGTAGCACAACAAGCGGCAATTGCCTTAAGTCGCTGTCGTCATCCATTCGCTGTCTGGGCTTTAGAAGAAGTTTTAGTTTCTAATTTTACTCCTGAGGCTTTAAAGCAAACAATCATTAGAGTTTTAGGATGGATAGAAACAACTGAAAGTATCGAATGTTTGGGTAAATACATTCTAGTAAGCCCTGAAATGTTAACTGTAGAAATCATTAAAGTTTTAGGTAGAATTGATCAGCCTACTGAATTAAAATCAGTCATCCTTGATATTTTGACTCAATTTTATGAAAGCGAATTACCTTCTGGGCGACAACCGCAAGTTTTACAAGCACTATGTTATACCTGGAGTCAGTTAAGAGCATTTGAAGCTATTCCTTTTTTACAAGAAATTGAATTAAGTGGTAATCAGCAGGTGATTTTTCATGCTCAATCAGCGATTAAATTATTAATGGATAACCGCAAACAATTGATAGATTGATAGCTGATAGGTTTGATAATTGATAATCGATAATTGATAATTGATAATTGATAATTGATAACAGATGAGAGATTAGGCTTTAGGGGTTAGGGGTTAGGGATTAGGGATTGGAGATTAGGGATTAGAGATTAGAGATTAGGGATTAAAGAAAAATAATGAACTAATACTTTTTATATCCGTAAACTATCAACTATCAATCTTCACTCCTTACTTATTACTTCTTACTCATTACTTATTACTCAATCTTCACTCCTTACTTATTACTTATTACTCATGTCAGATTTAATTTCTCAATGTGCCGCTAAATTTAACGCACCACAAAATACTCTCGATCGCTTTAGCATAAAAGATCCATTTAATCAAGGAAATACTTTAGAAGGAATAATTTGTCGGCAATCAGGTTCGGCATATGGTGCTTTAGCTTTATCTGTGGTCAATGGAGAAGATGTACCCCTTCAATTTATCTACTGTACTCCTAAACTAAACTATGCTTGTAGTAATAATTTTGTCCTGACTCGAAAATATAAATTTCCCGTCCACAAAAAAGTCCAAGTTTATGAAAAACTAGATGGTACAAATATATGTCAGTATTTTTATCATGATGCTAACGGAAAATATTATACTTGTTACAAAACTCGTCTAACTCCTGCAATAATTAATACAAAAGGAACGAAACCCTTAGATTTATGGCGACAAATGTTGGTTGAATATCCCGAAATAGACAATATTAGTCCTGAATTTTATGGTAAACGCTCTTTTTGTTATGAACTTTATGGAGCAAATAATCTCCATATGATTAAATACGATAATCAGCTCTCTGCTCACCCTTTATTTTCTGTAAGTCAAGAGGATGCCTCAGTTTATCCTCCCGAATCATTTTGGAGTATGGGTAAAGATATTCAACCTGTAGCTGAATGTGGGGCGGATGAAGATTTAATCAATTTTTATCAAAAAATGCTTTATTTGGCTCGAAGAAGAAGTAAAGTTGATGGTGATTATCTTCTTGGTAGTGAAGGTTATATTTTTTATGTTCTTGATTCAGATTCTCAATGGCAGATGTTTAAATGTAAGTCTGAGTTAGTAGAAAACCGCAATTTGAATGATGGTATTATTCCTCAGTCGGTGATTGTACCTACTATTTGGAATGCGATGGAGACTGAAGATGAGGTGAGTACGGATGTAATTGTTTCTTTACTCAAAGAAGAGTTTAAGGAAGATACTGTTAATGAATCGATCGAGCAAATCAATTATTGTATCCAATTTATTCAAGATAAACTAGCTTTAAAAGAACAAGTGTTAAAAATTTATCAAGATAATAATTTAGATATTAAAAATAATAAAAAAGAGGCGATGAAATGTTTTGCCGAACATTTAGATAAAAAAGAAATGGGTAAAGTATTTCAAATCCTGACTGAATTAAACTTATAGTCTAACCAAGTCGGGAGTAATCAGTAGAAATAAAAAAAGAGGAATAATTACCAACTCTTAACTCTTAACTCTTAACTTTTAAGTACAGACGTAGCGCACCGCTACGTCTTGTAACTCTTAACTCTTAACTTTTAACTGTTAACTAAACTAACCTAATTGTTTTAAAGTAGCTTCAATTGCGGCTAAACCTTTAAGAATATCAGCCTCAGAAACAAACCCTAAATGCCCAATACGGAAAATTTTACCTTTAAGATGATCTTGTCCACCGGCTAAAGCGATATCATATTTTTTGCTCATAGTCGATCGAATCGCCTCAGCATCATGTTTATCAGGCATAACAGCCGTTACAGCTAAAGCCGCACAATCATCATCAGCAAACAAAGGTAAACCCATGTCTTTAATACCTGTACGAGTAACTTGGGTTAGATGCTTATGACGAGCAAAAATACTGTCTAAACCTTCATCTTTCATCATTTCTAAAGCGGCTTTTAAACCAAACATGAGATTAATTGGTGGAGTAAAAGGAGAGCTATTTTTGCCGTTTGCTTTTTTGTAAGGGGCTAAATCTAAATAAAACTTAGGTAAAGTAGCTGTTTCGTAGGCTTTCCATGCTTTATCACTCACTGCCACAAAACCCAAACCAGGAGGAATCATATATCCTTTTTGTGAACCTGAAGCGACGACATCTAAACCCCATTCATCGGTAGGAACATTAACCGCACCCAAACTAGTTACAGCATCGACCATAATTAAAGCTTCTGCGTGGGCTTTAACGTGCTTATTGATGGTTTCTAAATCGTTTAGTACCCCCGTGGATGTTTCTGAGTGGGTAATGATTACGGCTTTGATTTGTTTGTCTGTGTCGGCTGATAATTTTTCTTTAAAGGTATCTGGATTTAAAGGTTGTCCCCATTCTGCCGTTATTTCATCTACTTCTAAACCAAAGGCACGACACATTTTAGCCCAACGATCGCCAAATTTACCATTATTACCGACTAAAACTCGATCGCCAGCACTCAAAAAGTTAATTATACCTGCTTCCATTGCTCCTGTACCAGAAACACAAAGAGTAAGAACTTCATTACTAGTTTGATGTAACCATTTTAGATTCTCGTTTAATTCACCAATAATCTTACTAAAACCACCGCTACGATGTCCGATCGGGTGTTTTGCCATTTCGAGTAATACTCTTTCAGGAACTGGTGTAGGTCCTGGTATCATTAACATTAATTTATCTTGCATCTATTCTCCAAGTTTGCTCTTGACGTACAGTAAATAATTATATAGCAATTGATAACAGTGCTAAGAGTGAACAGATAACAGTGAACAGATAATAGATAATTAAATACAATTTGTCGCTTTTTATTTGTCAGCGTATGAGAAACAATTAAGAGTAATTTATCATCTACTAACTATTAACTCTTATTTGTACGGATTGGCTCGTGTTTTTTCTCCTTTTGAAGATTCGATCGTCAATTTAGAAAAACTCTAATTATAATAGTTAGATTAGATCGATCAATATTATTAGTATCACTATTTGTATATGAGCCAAGATTTACCTAATAACCAGAAGCCATCAGAATTAGTAGAAAAAGAAGAAAACCCAGTTGTAGAAATCGTCAAAACAATTGCAATGGCGGCGGTTTTATCATTCGGAATTCGTACTTTTGTCGCTGAAGCGCGTTACATTCCTTCTTCTTCGATGGAGCCTACTTTACAAATAAACGATCGATTAATTATCGAAAAAATGAGCTATCGTTTTACCGAACCAGAAAGAGGTGAGATGATAGTATTTAACGCCACAGAAGCACTACAAGCTGAAGATTATACAGAAGCATTTATCAAAAGAATTATTGGCATACCAGGAGACACCGTTGCAGTTAGAAGTGGAAAAGTGATAGTAAATGGAGAAATACTAGAAGAATCATATATCAAAGAAGCACCATCATACGAATATGGTCCTGTAACTGTACCCGCAGGAGAATATTTAGTTTTAGGAGATAACCGTAATAATAGTTATGATTCTCATTATTGGGGATTTGTACCAGAAGACAAAATTATCGGACGTGCATATGTACGTTTTTGGCCACCTCAACGTCTAGATAAATTCGATAATCCTGAATTACTAGGTAATTCACAGTGACATACTTCCATCACCAAAATCGAAGATTTATGGTGTGGGCTTCACGGGAGGCAAAAGCCAACGAGCATTTTATAGTGAGGCGATGCCCAACCCCACTTTTTTGATTAATTTTGCACTACATTCATCTCTATCTAGCGAAACTTTGCAATGAGGACAGTTATGCCATCTATCAGAAAGACTCTTTGGTACTAAATTTAAACAGTTATAGCACACTTGACTCGTCCTTGAAGGATTGACTTTAACTATTTTATTCCCAAGCTTCTTAGCTTGATATTGCAAAATTTCTAAAAATTGAGCAATGCCACAATCAGAAAAACTCTTGTTTAAACCTGCTTTAGCACTTTGTCCATTCGCCACAAATTTACCATCCTCTTTTTTCGGTTTATTTTTCCGTCTGAGATTAGCTATTTGTAGGTCTTCCACAAAGATTACATCAGCTTTGAAACATATTTTTTTGGCTTCCTCAAAATGCCATTGTCTTCTGTGTCTAGCTATTTTTTGGTGTAACTTAGCAATCTTCTGACGGATGAGTCTTTTAGCCTTCTTCTTCGGTTTGTCATCTGCTAATTTACGTTGCAATTTAGCTAGTTTTTCCTCTGCTTTTCTAAATAATTTTCGAGGTAATACTTGATTCCCCTCATCATCCACATACAGTTTCTCCAAACCACAATCAATGGCAATAGAGTTATTTTCTGTCGGTGTTATATCAGGCTCAAAGTCTAGTATTGACTTATCTTCTACAATCAAAGTGACGTAATAACCATCAGCTTTCTTAGTGATAGAAGCCGTCTTTACAGTGCAACCATCATTAAAACAACGATGAGAAATGAACTTGATGAGTCCTAATTTGGGAAACTTAATTTTGTTCCCTTGAATCCAGTTATCCTTTGCTTGAGGGTAAGTAAAAGTACGGTAGCGATTATGATTCTTAAATCGAGGTTTACCACTTCTTTTCCCCTTAAAATCACCTTTTAAGAATCTATCAAAAGCTAACTGAACACGTTTTACTGCATCTTGCAATACTTGCGAATACATTTCACCATACCAAGGGCGATCTTTTTTTAATTGAGGAAGACTAGCACTTTGTGAATGATAATTAGGATTCTCTCTTAACTGCTTGGGGGGTAAAGTACAAGCATAGAGACAAAAATCACCACTTGGTAATACCGCCTCATTGCGATTTTCTTGCCACCAAGCAAACCTATCTGCCAATAAATAGTTATATTGATGCCTGAGCATATCTAACCATCTATTAATTTGTCTTTTTTGTTCAGCGTCAGGAAGTAGTTTGTACTGATAGGCTTGTCTCATCAACTTAATTAGAGTTAAGATGATGCTTAGTGTATCATTTTAATTAAAATAGTGTCAAGCCCAAATAGTAATTTAATTTCAAGTGCTAGAAGTAGATCAGACTTAAAAGCTCACTTGGTGTTAGTGCCTAAATATCGTAAAAAGTTATTCAACAAAGCAATGTTAGTTAGATTAGAACAAATAGTAAGGGAGTTGTCAGAAAAATGGGGATGTGAATGTTTAGAGTTTAATGGTGAAAAAGATCATGTGCATTTACTGTTTCAATACACTCCACAAATACAACTAAGCAAGTTGGTTAACAATCTAAAAACCGTGACAAGCCGCTATCTGAAAAAAGAGTTTAAGGAAAGATTTGAACAATATTATTGGAAAGATGCTTTGTGGTCAGGCAGTTACTATATATCTTCGTGTGGTGGTGTGACTATAGAAACCCTAAAACAATATGTCCAAGAACAAAACCGCCCTACAAATTAAGGACTCGCACTTGAGTTCGATTTGTTTCGTTGGTGCAAATTCATCAATAGCTAAAATGTATTCGGTTTTTGAGAGAATTTGTAGCGTGGGTCTTTTTTACACATCTGAGATAAAAAACAGTCGCTTAGCTAAAAAGTTTTAATCGTCAATTGTCAATTTTTGTAAGGTTAAAAACAGATTTTTTGACAAAACTTAATAAAAATTAAAGTAAAAGCGATAACTAGCAAGGGCAAAGTAGTAGTACGATAGATGATGATATGATAATTTGCTCAAAATTTAAACTTGCAGATTTTAAAGATTGAACAATTAATTATTAAAGCTAACAACTTTCTCAACCAGATTAGATGAGCAACACCCATTCTATCGTCACAGAAATACTAGAAACGTTCTCTGATTGGCGACCACAGATGTATTTTAAGTCATCTCTGACTGCCCTTTCTCATGCGATGGAAGATCAAGTTTTAGCTAATAAACAAAAGCCTTTAATTATTGCTACATTTCAAAAAGAAAAATTTTATGCTCAAGAAGCTCATCGTTATGAAAAAATAGCTAAACTATCTGATCAAGTTTATGTTTTAGCCGTACCTGAATCAAAGTTTCGTCACGATTCTGATGTTTATGAGAAAGTTGCCTTTAATCATGATGACGCGTTAGCACAAGAGTGGCACTTAATTATTATCACTCAAGATTATGCTAACAGTTTAATCTGCCGAGAAAAAATACTCTCTCCTAGTGAAGAAGAAGATGAGGAGATGGTAAAATTAGACAACAATAGACGTTTTGAAGGTATTTGGACGAGTGAAAGATTAATCACCCAAAAAGCCGCCGAACTTTTATTAAATCGAATTAAAGAATATCGTCCTGAATTAACTGATAAAATCACTAATGCGATCGATTCATATTGTCAGCCAGTTTTAAGCAAGAAAACTAAAAGTAATAAAAAGGTTTCTCATCCTAATTTACAAATAAATACTGGTCCATTTGTGCAAAGATTAATTGCTTATTTGCAAGCAGGGCAATATAAACTGATGAAAGCAAATCGTTTTTTGATGGAGAAAGAGAAAAAAGAGCGTTTGCTTAATTCGGTTAGTAATGCAATTCGTCGCTCACTAAATTCCGAAGAAATTTTACAAGTAGCGGTTGACAAGTTAGGTAAAGGATTTGGTGTTTGTCGTTGTTTGATTTATCGCTGTCAAGAAAATGATTCTTAGTGCTGATATTCAACATGAATTTTTAAATAAAGATATTAGTTCATTAAAAGGGCAAGTTTGGCCGTTAAAAAATAACCCTCTTTTTCAAGAAGTTCTTACCCTAAGAGAATCTATTAGTATCGATGATGTTCAACTTAATCCTTTAATACAAGCAAATCAAAAAGCTTTAGGTAATTTGATCAATAGTTGTTCGATTATTTCTTGGTTAATTGTACCGATTATTTATCAAGGTAAATTATTAGGAATGATGGAATTACATCATTGTGATTCTACCCCCGTCACTTGGAAAAGCGAAGATATTACCTTAGTTGATTCAGTTGCAACTCAAGTCGGTGTTGCCTTAATTCAAGCTGAATCTTACGCAAATTTAGAAGACTTAAACGAACAATTAGAAGCATTAGATAAAACCCGCTCTAATTTAGTAGCTATTACAGGGCATGAGTTACGTACTCCTTTATCTACCATCCAAGTTTGTTTAGAAAGTTTGGCATCTGAGCCGGATATGTCTGAAGAATTAAAACAAGTAATGTTGAGTACAGCGTTACATGATGCTGAGAGAATGCGTAAATTAGTGCAAGACTTTTTAACTCTCTCGCAACTAGAAAGTGGGAAAGTGGCTTGGAATCCTGAAGTTTTATCTTTACAAGAATGTGTTGATTTATCTCTTTGTCAAATTAATTCTCGTCAAAATAAAGAGAACCTTTGTACGATCGATAATCAAATTAATTCATCTGATTTACTGGTACAAACCGATGGAGAATGGTTAGTCGAAGTTTTAAGTAAGTTACTTGACAATGCTTGTAAATTCACCCCCGCTGAGGGCAAAATAACTTTAAAAGCAAGCTTTCGTAATGATGATAGTTTACAAATAACAGTTGCTGATAATGGTAGAGGTATCGAACCCGAACGACTTGATAAGGTATTCGATCGATTTTATCAAGAAGAAGGTGCATTAAGACGTTCTGCTGGCGGTACAGGGCTAGGTTTAGCGATTTGTCGGCAGATGGTACACAATTGGAGTGGAGACATTTGGGCAGAATCTGAAGGTAAAAATTTAGGTAGTAAATTCCACTTTACAATCCCTTTAGTTGAGCAACCATCAGTGACAACGTAAATTGATCATTAATTATTTTGGATCGTTATTCGAGTGCTTAGTTAAAATATAATTAAGTACACCTTTCACTATCAATAATGAGAGAAATATTTTTATGAATAACAACGAAACTATAATTACTGAAGAGATAGAATTAGCACCGAGTTATAACTTACCCATTATCATCATTGTCGGCGGAATCGGTTTAACTGTCTGGCAAACGATCGTTGGTTTAATTGTCGCTGTTTTTGGCGTATTTTTGTTAGTACAAGCGTTCATTATTAAATTAAAGTTTAGCACCACAGCTTTAGATGTATATCGTGGTCAAAACAAAATCCGCTCTTTTCCTTATAGTGAATGGGAAAATTGGCTAATTTTTTATTCTGCTGTACCTGTCTTATTTTATTTTAAAGAAGTAAAAAGTATTCATTTTTTACCGATCATTTTCAATCCGATTCAATTGAAAGCTTGTTTAGAAAAATATTGTCCTCGCCCAAAATAAATTATAATAATAACGCAATTATTTTGTTACTGTAGTTAACCAAAAAACCAAAAATATCTATTTAATATAAGTTTATTATTTACCATTATTATGTCAGAAATAAGAAAAGATAATCAAAACATTAGTTCAAATATGAATAGTTTTGATGATGAAGATGATTTATGGGCATTACAATCAGATAAAGAAGATACCTCATTAATAGATATAGATGGTTTTGATGATGATAATCTTGAACCGCTTGAATTACCTGTATCAGAAACTAAAAAACCTAACCAAGTAGTAAAAGAAGATGATATCACAGTAGAAACACCCAGCCAACCCCAATCAACTCAACCAATTGAAACGATTGAATCAAATTCGGTTTCACCACCACCACCACCACTATCATCTGTATCTATCCTCAACCAGAATGTAGTAGAAGAAGAAATAGTTTCGGTTGTAGATAACACAACTACTACAGTGGAAGAACAAAACAAATCAACCGTAGAAATTATCAACCAAGAAGTAGATTTAGTTTCACCAACTACCCCAGAAAAAGAAGAGATACAACCAACGATTATTGAATCTAATGATAATCAAGATGACCTTATTTCTAGTTTAGATGAAATTGAATCAAAATTAGATAACCAACCCCAACCAACGATTGATTCTACTACTGATTTTGTATCTGTAATAGATGATTTTAGTAATACTCAAAAGCCCCAACCAGAATTTATCCCAGTCGAAAAAGAAGTTTCTGACAACCTCAATTCATTAGTAAAAAATAGTTTAAAAGAGTTAGAAGAAAAACGAGAAAATTTAGAAAATACGATCGCTAAATTAGAAAAAAGAAAAGCTAAAATAGAACAAGAAATGACCAAAAACTTTGCTGGTGTTTCTCAAGATTTAGCCATCAGAGTTCAAGGATTCAAAGATTATTTAGTCGGTAGTTTACAAGATTTAGCCGCCGCCGCTGAGCAATTAGAACTTTCATCAAATAATGATTACGACAACTGGAATGAATCAGACAATCAAGTTAATTCCCCAGTTACTACTCAAAATGAATCTTCTTCTACCCCCGAATTTGTTGAGAAAAATTTTACTCAAGAAAAAAAAGAAATTCGTCGTTTATTAGATCAATATCGTACACGCCCTGATTATTATGGTCCATCTTGGCAACTAAGACGTACTTTTGAACCGATACACGCTAAAACAGTCGCTGATTGGTTTTTTACTCAAGGTGGTAGAGGTGCTATTTCAAGTATGGACTCTCGTTTACAAAATATTCTCGTAGGTTCAGCAATTATTTCGATCTTATCTCATCTTTATGGCGATCGTAGTCGTATTTTAATCCTAGCGGATACCCCCGAAAAGCTAGGCGAATGGCGACGAGGCTTACAAGATTGTTTAGGTATCTCTCGGAGTGATTTTGGTCCTAGTCGTGGTGTAATTTTATTTGAAACACCCTCTGGTTTAGCTAAAAAAGGAGATCAAATTGTTGAGCAACGAGATTTACCTTTTGTCATAATGGATTTAGATGACGATCGAGTTAGTTTATCATTACTAAAATTTCCTCTATGGTTGGCATTTGCACCGAAGGAATACTCCTCGCAATCACAGGGATACTACTAAGAAGTTGATTTTAACAGCAAAAAAGCTAATCATCAATCAAGAAAAGTAATAACTTCAACTAATAAGTTTATTTGCTCGTTCATAATGTTTCTGCTACGATTAATTTAATCAAACAGGTATTTTAGCTCCTTTATTTTAAGACAAATAAGAGTTTAAATACCTAAAAAAATCAACTTATTTGGCAAAAAATTTTTAGAGCAATAACTTTAATCCCCATAAAATCTATGAGCGTCAAGTATTTATTGACGTAAAAAATTTAATCTCTAACTAGATATCAAACTTACTCTCATAACTTCGTTATCGGAACTGAACAATTAAATAATTTAATTATTATGTATTTTTATAATACTTATCAATTATCACAAATAGGAATATGTAAATGAAAAATTAAAACCGTTTTGAATCAGCTTTTTAACTTTTTAGGCTATATTTGTTTTATTTTCTTTTATTTTTATTTAGTTCATTTTTTTGACAGAATAATAGTCATTTACGATGTTGAGAAGAGAATTTCATAGTTGAAAATTGTTATCTATTTCAACTTACTAAGCTTTGGATAATAACATAAAACCGAAATTAATAGAACTTTAAAATGAAAAATAATTTTTTTAATCAAGATGCTCTCGACAAAAAAACAATCAAACAAAGATTACGCAAATTAAGTAAAGCTAAAGTTGGCTTTTATAGTGTTGGTTTGTATCCTGCTTCCCTTGCCTATAATTCGGCAATGCAAAAAAGTCCTAAATCTCTTTTATTAGCCGCACGCCCAGACAGAAATCTGTTAGGTGCATTTTCTGAAGAAGAAATAACGGGAATGGACCCCAATCATTTAACTAAGTTAAAACAAATGTCTTCTCATAAAAAAGAAGGTCAATTAATACCGAATACATTAGAATATTTAATTTCTAAATGTGATCTAGTTATTTTAACCGCTAACAGTAAATATGTTGAAGAAGATTTAAAACAAGCACGTCATATCAAAGATAAACTCGATCGTAATAATGTAGTTTTAGGTTGTTTATCAGGTTCATTTAACCAAGATGAAAATACAGGAGACGCTTATGTTTTATGCGAGAAGTTTCCTGATTTAGCCTTTTTCTCAGGTTTTCATCGACATGGCTCATTAAGAGACCCCGTTGATAGTTTTACTGCCAATTTTTGCCATCCTAATGCTTTAACCGCCTTAATCGGTGCTTATTTATTTAATCAACTTTCACCTAATATCCAAGTTTCACCTGGTATTCATAATGTAGAAGCCCAATATATTAAAGCGGCTAAAAATATGTCTTCTATTTTTGCCGGATTTGGTTATACATATCATAAAGAAAATCCAGGTGTTTTACCGACATTACTGACTTTACTACTTCATCAATGTTTAGATCAAGCCGCAACTGTCTCAATGTGCAGAAAAGATAGACATCAACTTTATAGTCAACAGACGATCGCTTTGACTGAATTAGGTTATGCCATTCCTCGGATTGAAGCAGTCTTAAATAAAGGCGGTTTCACCGAAAATGTTCGTGACCATACTTTTTCGCAATTAACTGCGATCGTTGCTGATGTACGTGGTAGTATGATGCGTCCTGTTTCTGGTAAACCTACCCGTAATTTTAGAGCAGGAGAGATTTTAGCACAGGGAATGAGAGATCACAATCGTTGTCCTCATAATGTCGAAGAATTTGAACATTGGTGTATAAATGCAGGATTAAACACAGGTGCATTAGAAGGATTAAAAGCTCTCAAATATTGGCCCCAAATTGAAAAGAAATATCATATCCCTTACCATGATGCTTCTATGGTTAACTTACTTTGTAAAGCATTATATGGTAGCGAGGAAGATAAAATTCTGGCATTTGAAGTGATGACAGAAAGTAGAGAATTATCAAATTATTGTCAAGAATCTGTTAGACATAGTCATAGTCGTAAATACGCAGAAGCATTAGATAATTTGCAACAAGCTGATTCATTAGAGTTACTTTCTCATGCTGTAATTGCAGATAACGCTAAAAGAGCTATTTATGACGAAAATCACATTGATACTGCGATAATCAATTCAAATACTCCCTCATATCTAAAAATTATGCACGAAATTGAACACGCCTAAAAATGAGTAATGGGTAATGAGTAAGGAGTGTCTTGGTGGACATTCCCGTCTTGGTCAGCCTTCCCTTGCGACTTGCCGTCGTCGCGGGTTCTGACCGCTTGCGTCTTACGCTCCTGAGCGGGCTTCCACCGCAAGGAGTAAAGAGTAATCGGTAGTGAATTTATAGCCTCTTAACTCTTAACTCTTAACTTTTAACTCTTAACTGTTAAAGCTTTTTACTCTTGTTATATTAGTACTAAGTCTTAACATTAATTAAACAGTATTAAAATAATTAGATTCAATCTCCATCTTTATAATCAAATTTGCTTAAGATAGATAAAACATGAGTAGTGCAGTTTCTTATAACATTAAATCTACTATACAGTCTTTGTTAAATAATTGGATAGCTAATCATCCTGTGATTGGTTTTTTTGTTTCCCATCCAATTTTAGGACTTATATTATTAATTACAATTATTTTAACTATTTGGGCAATAATTCAGATGATTCCTGTTTTAGTAGGTCGAATTTGGTTATTTATCTTCAAATCTCCTTTTATATTTAGAAATTATCTCGCCAAAAATAATTCTCAAAAAGTTATTCCCGAAAATATTAACTTTCAACAAGAAAAATGTTTTCAACAAATACTCAATAAACTACAAACGATCGAAGCTAAACAAAACCAACTAGAAAAACAATTGCTACAACTAAAAAAAATAAAGCAATTAGAGAATCAAAAATCAAAATAACAATTAATGATTGACAATCGACGATTAATAATTATCATTTCTATATAACAACTCAACAATATCTAATTATTTTCAATCTTAGAAAATAAGACTACGATCGGATAATACATGAACCAACCTATTTTAGAAATCGATAACTTAACCGTTAATTTTGATGGTTTTAAAGCACTAAATCATCTTAACTTCGCAATGGAATCAGGAGAATTAAGGGTCATTATAGGACCAAACGGTGCAGGAAAAACGACTTTTTTAGATGTCATAACAGGAAAAGTACAACCAACCGAAGGTAAAGTTCTTTTTAAAGGTAAAAATCTGCGTAATATCAGTGAGCATAATATTGCCCGCTTAGGAATTGGGCGTAAATTTCAAACACCTAGAGTATATTTGAATTTGACAGTCAGAGAAAATTTAGATTTAGTGACGAATAAAAATAAAAATGTCTTAACAACTTTATTCCAAAAACCGTCTTCAGAAGATAGACGCAAAGTCGCAGGTTTACTAGAAACGATCGGTTTAACATCCAAAGCCGAACTTAACGCCGATTTGTTATCCCATGGCGAAAAACAACGTTTAGAAATAGGTATGCTAGTTGCTCAATCCCCTGATTTATTATTAGTAGATGAGCCAGTAGCGGGTTTAACAGATGAAGAAACAGAAAATGTTGGTAATCTTTTAATTGCTTTAGCTAAAAATCACTCTATTATTGTCATTGAACATGATATGGAGTTTGTCAGACAAATTGCTGAAAAAGTAACTGTCTTACATCAAGGTACAGTTTTGTGTGAGGGTAACATGAACCAAATCCAAAATGACCCCCGTGTAATTGAAGTGTATTTAGGAGAAGAAACAACTTTAGAAGCCGATCAAATTGTAATTGCTAGAATTGCCGCTACGATCGCATGGGCTGATTATAATATAAACTCTCAACAACAACAAATAATTTTAGATAATTTAAGTCAGCAATTTGCCTCTTCCCCTGAGGAAGAAGAAGAGTTAAAACAAAAGTTAAATAACTTTTTAGCCGAAGAGATACCTTTAACTGAGTTAGTGCCTCTGTTAGAAAATCAAGAACAAAAAGAGCAAGTTTTGGCGTTAAGCTATCAAATTATCGATCGAAACGAGGCTAATGAGTTAAACAATCAGGCTTTTAATGAGTTAGTTGAGTTATTGAATTTACCTCCTGAAACTGTCGATCGTTTGTGTCGTTAATAATTAATAATTCTTTCATCAATTAAAGTAAAATTTTTTTGTTTTTAAATATCATGTTAAATTTATCAGAATTAAATGTTTATTATGGCGAAAGTCATATTTTAAGAAATGTCGATTTAAACATCAATAGTGGTGAAATGGTTTGTTTGATTGGGCGAAATGGAGTAGGAAAAACTACTTTATTAAAAACAATTATGGGTTTATTAAATTCTCGTACGGGGGGAATGAAATTCAAAGACAAATATATCGATCGATTAAGCACAGATAAAAGAGCTAAGTTAGGTATCGGTTATGTACCTCAAGGTAGAGAAGTTATCCCACGAGTAACAGTTAAAGAAAATTTACTTTTAGGTTTAGAAGCAATTCCTAATAATGGCAAAATTAAAAGAGAAATACCATCAGATATTTTTGAATTGTTTCCTGTCTTAAAAACGATGTTAAATCGCATGGGAGGAGACTTAAGTGGTGGGCAACAACAGCAATTAGCGATCGCTCGTGCATTGATGGGCAAACCGCAATTACTATTGTTAGACGAACCGACAGAAGGTATCCAACCCTCGATTATTTTAGAAATAGAAGCGGCTGTTAAAAAGATTATTAGAGAAACTGGTATATCTGTTCTTTTAGTTGAACAACATTTACATTTTGTCCGCCAAGCCGATCGTTATTACGCTATGCAAAAGGGCGGTATTGTTGCTTCTGGTGCTACTAGTGAGTTAAGTCAAAGAGTGATTCAAGAATTTTTAGCTGTTTAAAATAATGAGATGAATTACTCAAATATTAGTAACAGATAAATAATCTTTCCACCGTAGGGGTAGAATATCATTCTACCTTCTTTCTAATAATACTACGACAGATCAATCCCCCCAACCCCCCTTCGTAAGGGGGACTGATTCATTCTCGGAAGAAGAAAATAGCTAGAAGCTATTATTACTATACGATCGATCGATTTGGTTACATGATGTTTTTATTATTAGAAAAAAACAGCTAAATTTACTGCTATTTCTTAGGTATAGAAGTTATAAAATTTAAGAATGAATCAGCCCTGCCTTTATAAGGGGGATTAAGGGCGATCGAACTGTGTAAATAAAGCAGTTAACACTGTATTAGAGTATAAAAATCCTTCAGGATCAGTTAAAGTTAGTTGTTGAGTATTTTGATTATAATTAACTAGTTTTTGTTTAATAAAATCAGACAAACATTTTAATATCTCTCCGCTAGTTTCTTGACCAAATTTAATATTTATATCGGCTAAATTAACTCCTTCTTTTAATCTTAAACCTAACATTAAAGTTTCTAATAATCGATCGTTTTCCGTCAGATTATTAACATCTAATTTTCCTTGTTGTTTTCGTAATTTTTCCAACCAAACAAAATATTCTTGACGAGTACGTGGGCGAGTAAATCGCTGATTATCATAATAACTAGATGCCCCCATACCAAAAGCATAGTAAGGTTGATTGTACCAATAAACTTGATTGTGCTGACATTGATAACCCTTCTTAGCATAATTGGATATTTCGTAATGAATATACCCTGCTTGTGTTAGTTTTTCAGAAGCCATTTTATACATTTGAGCCGTAGTTTCATCCGCAGGAAGGGGATTATCCCCAGCTTGATATTTTTTGCCGAATACTGTAGTTGGCTCTAATACTAAATCATAACAAGACAAATGTTTAGGAGAAAGTTCGATCGCTTTAATTAAAGATTCTGACCAATCGGTTATAGTTTGATGGGGTAAACCCGAAATTAAATCCAAACTCCAATTATCAAAACCTGCTTGATTAATCCATTCTACTGATTGATAAATATCCTTTTGGGTATGGGTACGCCCACATTTTTCTAAGAGATTATCTTGAAAAGATTGTACACCTAAACTAACTCTATTTATTCCTAATTTTTGATATGTTTTTAACTTATCTAAATCAAAAGTAGCTGGATCGATTTCTAAAGATATTTCGGCATTTTTATTAATAGTAAAACATTGAGATAAAGTTTCTAAAATTTTAGTTAATCCTTCGATCGCTAATAATGAAGGAGTACCACCACCAAAAAATATCGTCTCTAAATTATTAGTTTGATAACTAGCCGTAATTTCTATTTCCTGACAAATAAAATCGACATATTCTTGTTGCCAATTTGAATATCGATTGCCACCTTTATCTCCTAATACCGTAATCGGAAAATCACAATAAAAACATCTTCGACGACAAAAAGGAATGTGTAAATAAGCTGATTTGATTAACACGTCAATAGTTAATAGTTGATACTTGATAATTTTAAAACGATATTTAATTGTCAATTGTCGTCTTGGTGGACATTCCCTTGCGTCTCTCGCCGACGCGGGCTTCCACCGCAATTATCAATTGTCAATTCTTCTAGAATCGTAATCTTTTTTTATTAACTACTTTTTTCTTGTTTTTTTGAGTAGTTGGATAAAATTTGCGAGGATTATTTTTAGATGGAGATTTGTTGTCAGAAGTAGGAATATTTTTTTTCAGATTAGTAATTTCTTCTTTAGTTAATAAACGATATTTACCTAAAGTTAAGGAAGAAACATTTAAGATACCGATCGATTGACGGTATAAAGTAGTGACAGGATGACCAAAATGTTCGCCTATTTTACGAATTTGACGATTACGCCCTTCTTGAAGGATAATTTTTATTTTAGTCTGTTTAGAAGATCGATCGTTAAGAATAATATCCGCAGGTAAAGTTTGTTTACCTTCAAACACAAATCCTTTCGCCCATGTATCTAATTTATCATCATCAATAGAGCCTTCTAAAGTAACTAGATAAGTTTTCGGTTGATGATAACGAGGATGAGTTAAAGCCATCGTTAAAGCACCATCATTAGTTAAGATTAATGCACCAGTGGAATTACGATCGAGTCTGCCCACAGTATGAATACCTTTTCCTTGACGTAAATTAGGAGGCAACAAATCTAAAACAGTTTTTCTTCCTTGAGGATCGTCGCAAGTACATAAATACCCTTTAGGTTTATGAAGTAAAATATAAAATAATCTGGGGCGATAAGTATTGGTTAATTCTTTACCATCTACAACTATTTTGTCTTGAAAAGGGTCAGCTTTATCTCCTAATTTACAGGTGACACCATTAACGGTGATTCTTCCTGCCTCAATCATCCTTTCTGCTTCTCTACGGGAGGCGATACCCCATTGACGTAAAACTTTTTGAATTCTTTCAGACATAAGTAAAATAGTAATTGACAATTGACAATTGACAATTGATAATCAAAAATTAAGTTCGTGTCTAACAATTATAACTCTTAACTTTTAACTCTTAACTCTTAACTCTCGATATGGTTAAACGTAAATCAGAAATCATTTCCCGTTTTTTAAATCCTGCGATTAAATATTGGTTAAAAACCCAGTTAGAAACAGTAGAGGATTTAGAGATAAAAATCACAGCAGGGGATAGTAAGATTTTGAGAGGAAAAATAGATGAGGTTTTTTTAACTACTAGTAAAGCGGTTTATCAAGGTATTCATGTTAATCAAGCTACTGTTAAAACAGAAAAAATAGCGGTTAATCTAGGAGGAGTTTTAAAAGGTAAACCATTGAATTTGTTACAACCAATTTTTGTTGATGGCGAAATCAAGTTAAACAAAAATGATTTACAAACTTCTTTAAATTCAGCGTTATTACAACAAGGGTTAGTTGATTTAATGGAGTTATTGTTAAAAGAAAAATCGATCGATAATTACGATAACATTGTCAGCCAATATCAATTTGATTGGCAAAAATTAACTATTTATCCAGAAAAATTTATGCTTGATGCGATTTTAACTAATCAACAACAACGCACTTTCAGTTTCAAACTAACTTCTTGTTTGACTTCAAAAGATAGTCATACATTGTCTTTATGCCCGATTCAGATGGAAGGAATACCCGAAATGCCTTTGATTGTATTAAATGATTTTGCAGTTGATTTAGGTACAGATGTGGAAATAAAGACGTTACAATTATCAGCCACAGAATTATTATGTCAAGGTAAAGCAAAAGTGGTTAGTTAATTGTTTTAGAGATACTCCCTCCCCTGCCTTTATCGGGATTAATAGGATTAAAGGATTACAGTATCAATTCGATCGAGTTTGAGCAAATTTTATTTATTATTTATGAGAATCAAGGGTGCAAACCTTGCACCCCTACAAATAAATATATAAACAATTTTATGCGGGTACTTATAATATCCTTAATAATCCAAACAGCAGTTTTCTGCTTTATTTACCTTTATGTGAATATCTATGTTTTTTTCAATCTTTTAAACAGTGTATAATTAAAATTGATATTGTCAGTTATTAAGTGGGCAATTAATATAATGCAACCCAAAAACCCACTTTTCCAAAAGTGTCTTAACTATCTTAAATCGCTACCTAATGTTGAGGCAAATATTGATGGAGAGCCTTATTTTTCCAGTGAAGTATTAGCTGATGGAAAACTAACAATTAATACTTCTGGGGTACCTGTTAATTATATTTGCGAGATCAAAACGGGTATTACAAATGATGTTATAGAACAACTCAATCAATATTTTGTTCAGTTAGGCGAAAGACTCAAATCAAAAGAAAGACCATTACTGATTACACGCAGTTTATCAAATTTGGTAGTCGATCGACTTTTAGAAAAAAATATCGAATTTATTGATGTCGATGGGCAAATTTATCTCAATAGTTCGGGGGTATATATTTTAGTTAGAAATCAATCGTCTGTAAATAATGGAGCAAAATCGTTAGATATTACTAATGGTACGTTACAAGTTATGTATGCGTTGCTAAGTCAACCAATGTTAACGATACAAAATGATGATAATTTTGAAAATAGAATTTCATTTTTCTCTGGTGTTACTATTAAAACAGTCAGAAATTCTTTAAGAAAACTAGAAGAATTGGATTATATAAAATATACACACGAAAGGTATGAAATTATTGATTATGTCAAGCTTCTTGAACGCTGGGAATTAGGTTACAGCGAACAACTGCGTGCCAAACTACTTTTAGAAACTTTCTCACCAATCCAAAATCAAAGCTTCGCACAAGTTGCAAATGAAATAAAAGAAAATGTAAAAGTTGAGGGTTACTTCATCGCTGGTGAGTTAGCCGCTTCAATGATAACTGATTATCTTCGTCCAATTGGTGCAAATTTACACCTCATAAGTAATTCTCATACTCGTATAATAGCAGTCAAATTCAAGTTAAAACCAGATCCTAATGGTCACATAGCTTTTTTTCAAACTATTGGCGATATGAAATATTATCAATACGATCGAGAAGAATTTCAATCTAGTCTCGTCCATCCACTTTTAATTCATGCTGAATTAGTTCAATCTGGAAATAGTCGCTTAAAAGAAACGGCACAACTAATTTACGATCGATATCTTGATAAAATAGGACAAAATTATCATGCTTGGCTCAAGAGAGAAAAAAGCTTTAAGTGATTTAGTCACGATAATAAGTTCGTTGAATTTGCCGATGATTTTAGTCGGTGCGGGAGCGAGGCTTTTAGTATTCGATCGAAAATTTGGTGAAGGAAGAGCAACAAAGGATTGGGATATTGCAATATCGATCGATAGTTGGCAAATATACGAACAACTTCGCCTATCTTTAACAACTGGTAATTATCCACTATTTAGATCGACTAAGAATTCTCACAAATTTATTCATATCAAGACAAATATTGAAGTTGATATCGTTCCTTTTGGTAAAATTGGCGAACCGAATCAAAAAATAGTTTGGTCAGATAGTGGTAATTCGATGAATGTTTCTGGTTTTGCTGAAGCACTTTCTTCTGCTAAAACGACTACTATTGATAATGAGTTAGAAATCAAAGTCGTTGATACCCCCGCTTTTGTTGTCCTAAAAGTATTTGCTTGGGGCGATCGAGGCGATCGGACAAATAAAGATTTAGAAGATATTGAATTTATTTTATCAAAATATGAAGATGATGAGCGTGTTTATTCTGAATTGATAGACGAACTTACTGATGAAATAGTAAATTTTCTTGATGCGAGTATCTATTTACTGGGACAAGATATTAGTAAGATTCTTGAAGATAAAACTTTGCTTGAATTTAATTCATTGTTGACTAAATTGATTGAAAGCTTAGATAATCGGGATTCTCAATCTTTAGGTGATAAATTGCAAGTTTTAAAACAAGGAATGCTTTCTATATCTACTGACGTATTTTAATGCTTTTCAAGGATATACCCGTCCTAAAACTTCAATTTCGTTCTTATCTCGATCGATCGACAAAACTACTCCTTCACCAGATTTAGGAAAAATATTAGCGATCGCTGTAATATTAACTTGATGAGAAACCATAACTATCACCCCGTCTCGATCGATTTCTTGGAGTATAAACTCTCGTAATTGACTTGTTTGTTGCTCAGAACGACTAGTATTATTGAAAAATGAATTTAAAAGAGGAAAGGATTCTACGCTTCCTACATCCATCAGAGTTGCCGTATCCAAACACCGACACCATTGACTAGATAAAATTCGCTTAACAGGAATTTGACGACGTTTAAAGGCTAATCCCATACGAACTGCTTGGGTTTTTCCTTCTGAGGATAAATTACGTTGAGTTGAACAATCATTAAGATTAAAGTTAGAGGGATCTCCTGTACCAGGTGCTATAGCGTGCCGAAACAAGATAACGTAAGCTCGCTCCTCTGTTTGTTGTAATTTTGACCATAGAGAGTCATCTGATAAATTTTGTTGTGAAACAAAGTCAGGTTTATTACCACAAGCGATCGCTGTGAAAGAAATGGTAAATAATCTTAAAAATTCACGTCTTGAAGTCATTATTTATATTTCTGACAGGAGTTAGAGAATAGCGAACAGGGAATAAATGGTGAAAAGATTTGAGATACTTACTTTTTTAAAGAATACAATTTTGAAGCAATAAAACAAGCATTGCAACTTTCTTGCTAACAATTACGAGGAATATCTAATTATTTTTCAATAATATTTAGTTTGACAATGGATACACTCGATCTATATTACCCTATAAGATTTTTAGATATTTTAACAATCTTTCGTTCGGCAAAGCCACTTCTTCAGTAATCTTTTAAAATTGGTAGTTTTAACTATATAGCGTTTCCCATAATTATGAGGTACATTAATTATTTTCAAGTCCCCAGACATAAAAGCGAAGCATCTGCTTATCTTCCCCCTTACGAAGGGGGATCTTTTTGTCCTTCATAATGGGGAAAATTGCTATAGTAGGAGTACCTTATTAACGATCGATCGTTACTCAAGAACAAAAATCGAAGAATTAACAAATTTACTTAGTATCTAAATTAAGTAAACCTAATGACTCAGATAAGTAACAATAAACTGAGAATCCTTTACAAAAGTTAATATTACTGTTAATATAGGTATATACACATCAAACAAAGCAATTATTTATTTATCCGCTTAACTGATGTCACTTATCTCGCTCACTTGAAGCACAGATAAGATCGTACCTTGAAAATTTAATCGCAATCATAACAAACATGACAACCACTTTACAACAACAACAGCAGTCATCTGCTTGGGAACAGTTTTGTCAGTGGATCACATCAACCAATAACCGTCTATATGTCGGTTGGTTCGGTACTTTGATGATCCCTTGTCTATTAACTGCAACCACTTGTTTCATTATCGCTTTTATTGCAGCGCCTCCTGTAGATATTGACGGTATTCGTGAGCCAGTAGCCGGTTCATTACTTTACGGCAACAACATCATTTCTGGTGCAGTTGTCCCTAGTTCTAACGCTATTGGTCTTCACTTTTACCCAATCTGGGAAGCAGCATCATTAGACGAATGGTTATACAATGGTGGTCCTTACCAATTAGTAGTATTCCATTTCTTAATCGGAATCTTCTGTTATATGGGTCGTCAGTGGGAATTATCCTACCGTTTAGGAATGCGTCCTTGGATCTGTGTAGCATATTCTGCACCTGTATCTGCGGCAACAGCAGTATTCTTAATCTACCCAATTGGTCAAGGTAGTTTTTCTGATGGTATGCCTTTAGGAATTAGTGGAACATTCAACTTTATGTTCGTATTCCAAGCAGAGCATAACATCTTAATGCACCCATTTCATATGTTAGGTGTAGCCGGTGTCTTCGGTGGCTCTTTATTCTCCGCAATGCACGGAAGCTTAGTAACTTCTTCATTAGTTCGTGAAACAACTGAAACCGAATCACAAAACTACGGTTACAAATTCGGTCAAGAAGAAGAAACCTACAACATCGTAGCCGCACATGGTTACTTTGGTCGTTTAATCTTCCAATATGCATCATTTAACAATTCACGTGCCTTACACTTCTTCTTAGGAGCATGGCCTGTAATTGGTATTTGGTTCACAGCAATGGGAGTCAGCACCATGGCATTCAACTTGAACGGTTTTAACTTTAACCAATCAATCTTAGATAGCCAAGGTCACGTAATCGGAACATGGGCAGACGTATTAAACCGTGCCAACATCGGTATCGAAGTCATGCACGAACGTAATGCACATAACTTCCCCTTAGATTTAGCGTCAGCAGATGTCGTAACAGCACCTGTAATCAACAGCTAATCAAAAAAATGATTTGTGATTTAAATTGAAATAACAATTAAATAGAAATCTCAAAAATCACTCTCTGGCAACAGGGGGTGTTTTTTGTTGGCAGAATATATTGTCGTATAAAATCTAGGCATAAAAACACAATTTTCAAAATTTAGATTCAAGACGATCGTTTTTTAATACTTTAATACTAAATAGTTATGACCAATAAGGACAACTAGTACGAGGATAGGAAGTAAATTGAAGATTTTGGTTAGGTTGAGATTCAATTACATCAACGGTAATAGTTTGATTTGAATCGTTTCTCCTTCTTTACTATCTATGGCTTTGAAAATAATTTCTTTTATTCGTGATTGTTAGCTATTAGGTGTCCAGATTAATTGACCTGTGGTAGAATCGAGGATAATTCCACTGGGAGAAGAGACTAAAGAGTAGGTGATAACGTTGTTTCGTCTGATTAATAAAATTGATATTTTCTTTTGGTTACTCATCATAAGTTTGCCATGTACGAATACCTGCTTTGACTCCTGCCCAAAGACTACGACTTTTCTCATTGACATTTTGAGCTTGTTTTTTTGCTGTTACAATACCCTTATCAATACTTTTAACTGTACCTGTAGCACTTTTAACCCCTCCTTTGACTTCCTCGGTTAATTCGGCTAATTCTGAATTAGTCATTCTCAAGGCTTCTAGAGTAGTAGGTAATTCTTGATTAAGAGTATTTAATAATTTGTCGGCACTACGTGCAGTCTGGATTAATTCTTGTGCCAAGGGAATAAAAGCAATTAAAACCGCCGTCAAACTCATGGCAACTAAACCGAGGGATAATCCTAACCAAAATAAAGGGTTTTCCATACGTTATGTTGTCAACCAGTTGTGAACAATAAATAATCTGTCATGAGTTTTTCTATAATATCAATATTTAAGCAATGATAATTAAGAATTCAGTCCTAGCAAGTTTAGTTACAAGATTAAATACTCTACTTTTTTTAGCTTTCTGATAATATTTAATTTCTAATATACGATCGCCTAACACTATTTTTAATTTTAATTACTAATAGTATTAATATTTAATTGTTATCTTCAATCAGTTGATGATTACTATACATCAAATCAGATCTAAAATATAATAACAATTGAAGTTCACGATCGTTTAGACTTAGCTTGAGTTGCTTGTTTTCCTGCTTCTACAGCTACTTGAAAACGATGCAAAGTACGTTGCCATTTTTGCCCAGAAAGAAAAGATAATTTATTTGTATGAGTATTTAAAGACGAAGAAATATCTTCAGCCATACTGGGTAAAGCTTGAGCTGTTTTAGTTAAAATTTTGCGTGTTTGTTCACCACTACGAGGATGAAAAACTAAAGTTGCGATCGTACTTATACTACTACCAATAACCAAACCAACTACGAAATTATTATTTTTTTGTTCATCACTCATAACTACTAACCCTAACTAAGGATAATGATTGTTTGTCTATATCTATATCTTTACTTACAATTTTACAAGGGCTTCTTTTAATACTGGGGGTAATCGTCGCATAATTTTACCTTTGTTTCGATCGATACCTACTAATGTTACCCTTCCACTAACATAAACTGTCGAGCCTCGCCAATTAGTGATTTGATAATCCCAATGTATTCTAACTCCTGTGATATCGTTAAGTCTAGTTTTAACGATCGCTTGTTCACCCATTTTTAGAGATTGATGATAACGTAAATTAATCTCGATGACAGGTAACTCATAACCCAAATTAACAAAATTATTGTACTCTAATCCTAAAGAGCGTAAACATTCAATTCTCGCTTCCTCCATCCAATTAAGATAAGTGCCATGCCAAACAATACCCGCATAATCAGTATGATGAGGATGGACAACTATAGGGTATTCAAACCATTTTTCGGTGGTGGCATGAAGACTATCATCTAATTCGATTGATCTATTAGGGGGTAATTGAGAATTACGAATTTTAGACAATTAACTACTCCTAAATTTATTTAGAACATAAATTGTTGTTAATGATTTTACCATAACTTATAATTATATTTACTCCTCTAGAAGATATAACTTGTCCAACAG
This sequence comes from uncultured cyanobacterium, assembly GCA_963710605.1. Classification (GTDB taxonomy): domain Bacteria; phylum Cyanobacteriota; class Cyanobacteriia; order Cyanobacteriales; family Cyanobacteriaceae; genus JAALKG01. Next base: position 102,497 of record CAVQBA010000001.1, on the reverse strand, counting down.
TTGACAATCAGCGATTAACCATGAACAATTAACAACTAATATCTTTAAATTAAGCTCTTCGATCGAATAAAATCTTTATGGTTGTCAATCAAAAAACTATTTGTATCACCCTCGGAACACGTCCAGAAGCCATCAAACTCGCACCTGTAATCAAATCTTTTCAAGAAAATGATGATTTTGATACCAAGGTCATTTTGACAGGACAACACCGAGAAATGGTAGCTCAGGTCATGGATTTATTTGGCTTAACTGCTACTTTTGATTTAGATATTATGCAACCAAAACAGACTTTAAATGATATTACTTGTCGTAGCTTACAAGGGTTAGGAAAACTATACGAGCAAATAAACCCTCAATTAGTTATTGCTCAAGGTGACACCACTACAGCATTTGCCGCCGCTTTGACTGCATTTTATCAACAAATACCGATCGGACACGTTGAGGCTGGTTTAAGAACAAATAATATTTATAATCCCTTTCCTGAAGAAGCTAATCGTCGTTTGATTTCACAGATTGCTCAACTTAATTTTGCCCCGACAACTTTAGCGGTAGAAAACCTCAAAAATTCTGATGTCACAGGAGAGATTCATCAAACAGGTAATACGGTTATTGATGCTTTACTTTCAGTTGCTGATCAAAATCCTGCTTGTGATGTGACAGGTTTGGATTGGCAAAAATACCGTGTTTTACTGGTTACAGTACATCGTCGAGAAAATTGGGGTGAACCTTTACAAGATATTATCAAAGCCTTACAATCAATTTTAGACTAGTTTTCCTGATGTAGCGATTTTACTTCCTTTACACCGTAATCCGATCGTTAGAGAGCCTTTACAACAAAATCTGGGTAATCATGATCGAGTCTTTTTAACCGAACCTTTAGACTATCAAGAATTAGTCGGAGCAATCCAAAGAAGTTATCTCTTACTCACCGATTCAGGAGGGTTGCAAGAAGAAGCGCCTAGTTTAGGTAAACCTGTTTTAGTATTACGAGAGACTACAGAAAGACCAGAAGCTGTCACAGCAGGTACAGCTAAACTAATTGGGACAAGTTCAGCCAAAATACTCTCTTCAGCTAGTGAATTGTTAAGTAATCAAAATAGTTATGAGCAAATGGCGGAGGCGATTAATCCTTTTGGTGATGGTAAAGCTTCAGCGAGGATTGTTAAAATTAGTCGTAAGTATCTTCAACACAGTGAATAGTGAACAGATAGAGAAAAGGTTAAAAGAGTTAAGAGTTAAGAGTTAAGAGTTAGGTTTTAGCTATTGGCTTTTAGCTGTTAACTATTAGCTAGAGTAAATTTATTTACTTTTCACTTTTTACTTTTCACTTTTTACTTTTTACTCCTTACTTCTTACTCCTTACTTCTTACTTCTTACTCATTGCCCTTTGTTGACATTATCAATAATTTACGTGATCAATTATTAATTTTGTTTAGCTATAATTATTAATCAGATAGTCTGTTTTATTTCACACAATTATTGAAGCATCAAAACATCAGGACTTTAATCAAAACAAAACTACTAGATAACAATATATGTCTGCTATTGCTACTACTGTCAGAACTATTCAGATTACCGAAATCAAAGCTAATAACTTTCCTCAAGCCGCTGATTATAGATATAGATGTTCTGTAACTCTACATTCTGATGATGATGGACAAACAAAATTACAAAAGTCATTATTAACTAGATTACAACCTAACTGGTTAATTGATATTAAGTATAAAGGAGACTGCTACGTCAAAGTAAAGATTAGTTATCGTACTGGAGATATTACTAATCCTTGGCAAGATTTAGAAACAGTCGAGTTTGCGACGCAAGAAGTATTAAATGAAGATAAATTTAAAGAATTAGAATTCGCCATTTCTAGTTGGGATGTAGCACCTGAATTGAAAATAGGCGTAAATGTTAATTCAAGCCAGACTAGTCTTAATAATAACAAACTAAATATTCTTACTAGTACAAAAGACGATCGTTATCATCAGCAAAAAAGAAAAAATTCAACGAAACAAAGTGAAGACGAAACACCGATCGAACTTCCGACAGCTACCACACTTTCGCCTCCAGAAGTAGTAATCGTCAAAGACGTTTGGAATAAATTACGAGCTTGGAAAGAGTTAGAAATGGAGCAGTTTTTCAAACGGTTATTATTAGAAGAGCCTGAATTAGAATATTTGTTTGATGAAGCAATTGACAGTATAGGCGATTACTTTTTTGATTTGTTTGATTGTTGTGTGCGTCAACTAACACCCCAAACCCAAAACGTAATTAATGAGCCGATGATGGGTGTACCTCCAGAAAAAGGAGATGGATTAAATTCAGTTGAAGAATATGGGGCTTTGTTTGCCGATATTGGTATGCAACCTAAACATTGGTTGAAAGCAAGACAAGTTTGGATGTGGATGTTGCCTTCTATTCCTTATTTAGAAGAATACGATCGTGAAAATTTAAGTTTAGGTAGCGATTCAGCTTTAGATAAGTTTTTTAATACCCATGTTATTTTACCAATGGTAGAAGCGATCGATCGTTATCAATTAGCACTATCTTCTGAAATGCTTTTGAAAATGGCTGATTCTTGGACAGTATTTAGCAATCGTAAACATGAAATGGGAATGGAGTTTTATCAAATTTTATTCCATAAATATCCCTCTGTTTTACCAATTTTTGGTCGAGCGGATATGGATTATCTTTCTCTACATTTATTTGAATCTCTTGAGTTTTTAGTTCGTTGTCTCAAAGCAGGTAGTAGTGATGCTATGTTACGAGAATTAAGAATGCTAGGGCAATTACATGGTAAAGTTGGTGTTCCTTCTTCTGCTTATCCTGCTATTTCCGATACGATGTTTGTCTTGTTTGAGAAATATGTACCTGATTTTAATCCTGAATTAAAACAAGCATGGCAAACTTTATTCGATCGTGTTACCAATATAATGAAGTTACCTAAAATTAATGAAGAAAGGTTACTTAAAAAAGCACGTCGATTTTTAGATATAATATCTCAAGAACAAGGATGGTCACAAGAAGCTAGATTGCAACGTTGGCAAGAGATAGAGTCACAGGTACAAGCAACGGGTACATATACACATAGCTACGAAGAATTAGCTTATGGTGCTCAACTATCTTGGCGTAATGCTTCTAAATGTATTGCACGGATACAGTGGAGTAATATGATAGTTCGAGATTGCCGTCAGGTAACCGAGCCTGATGAGATGTTTAAGCAATTAGAAGAACATTTACGTTTAGCTACTAATGGCGGTAATATTCAAATTGTGATGAGCGTATTTCGTCCTAAATTACCGAAAGAAAGATGGGGACCAAGAATTTGGAATTCTCAGCTAATTCGTTATGCGGCTTATCCACAACCTGATGGTAGCGTATTAGGCGATCGTGCTAATTTAGATCTCACCGAGGCAATTATCGAATTAGGGTGGCAACCACCAGCCCAGAAAAGTCATTATGATATTTTACCTTTAGTAATCGAAATACCGGGTAAAAAACCCCAAATCTACGAATGGAATAAAGAAGATGTTTTAGAAGTACCAATTACCCACCCATCTATCCCCGAATTTGAATCTCTCGATTTACGTTGGTATGCCATACCTGCTATTAGTAACTTCCGTATGGATATTGGTGGGATAACTTATGGCTGTCTGCCTTTTAATGGTTGGTATATGGAAACCGAACTTAGCCGTGATTTTTTAGAAGATTGGCGTTATGACAGAATGGATGATGTTGCTAAGTTATTAAATCTTGATACTAGTGCTGAATCTACCTTATGGAGAGATAGAGTTGCCTTAGAAACCAATGTCGCTATCTTGCATTCATTTCAAAAAGCTAAAGTCTCAATGGTCGATCATCAGTCCGCATCCAGACAATTTTTAAGCCATGATTTAAGAGAAAAAAAATCTGGTAGAGAATGCCCTGCTGATTATGGTTGGGTTGTGCCTCCATCTGGTGGTAGTACTTGCCCTGTATGGCATCATCAAATGCGTGACTTTTATCTAGATCCAGCTTATCATCATGGTGCCGATCGTTGGGCAGTTGAAAAAGATATTGATTTAGAACAGTTTATCACCATCAAGCAAGAAGACGACGATCAAAACGATCGTATTTTGATTCTTTATGCCTCCGAAACAGGGACAGCAGAAGGTTTTGCTCGTAAAAGTTCCCGTCAACTCCAACAACATAATACCCAAGTAATGGCGTTGGATGAATATGATATTGGTAAAATAAGTCAAGAAAAACTATTATTAGTGATTACCTCTACCTTTGGCAATGGCTCGATACCTAGTAACGGCAGAAAGTTTCTTCAATGGCTTAATCAACAACAAAAAACTAATTCTCTTAGTCAGCTTAATTATGCAGTGTTAGGGATTGGGAGTACGGTTTATGAGCATTTTTGTGCGGCAGGAATCTCGATCGATAAAGGATTAAGAAAAGCAGGAGCAAATTCGATTGTACCTTTACACAAAGCCGATGAAATTAAAGGGCAAGCCAATACTTTCAAACAATGGTTAGGTTTGATTTCTCGTGTCTTAGGAGATGATTTAAATTCTTCAGCTACTAGTATAAATGCACCTAAACTAGAAGTTACTTTTTTAGATAATCTTACTACTGAAACTTTAGCTATTGATTCAGATAAAGGTGTGAGAGTGCCTCTAGTCGCCAACAAAGAACTTTTAGGCAAAGTAGTTGCAGGAAGTCGATCGACTCGTTACATAGCTTTTGATATTAGTAAGACTGAGCTTAACTACGAAACAGGCGATCATTTATCAATTCTTCCTTGTAATTCTAGCGAAATTGTCGATCGTTTATGTACAAAACTCGATCTTAATCCTGAGGCTTATTTTACCGCTAGTTATGTGACTAGTGATGGTACAAAACTAGAAGATGAATTACCGATTCAACTACCAACAACTGTAAGACAAGTATTAACAGAAGAATTAGATTTGTCTTTGCGTGAACCATTAGAAGAGTTATTGACTTATCTTAACTCAGTAGTTACTAATCCTCAAGAAAAAAATACTCTCACAACATGGCTCGAAATTATCACTCAAGCTAATGCGGATGAAGATAGTAAAAATTTAACTAAAAGTTTGATCGATAAATTTATGACGGTAGTTGATTTATTCGATCAATTTCCCTCAGCAACGATCGATTTAGGCTCTTTACTAGAAATTTTACCTCAGCAAAAACCCCGTCTATATTCGATTTCTTCCTCTAACTTACTTCATCCTGATAAAATTCAAATTACAGTTGGAGTACTACAAATTAAAACCGATGCAGGTAAGATAAGACAAGGATTGTGTTCTAACTATCTAGCGAATCTTGAACCTCAGCAAACCGCAAGAATTGGGGTTAATACATCGAGTTTCCGCCCCCCAGAAGACCCTCACGCACCTATTTTGATGGTGGGACCTGGTACTGGTATATCTCCTTTAATTGCCTTTATGGAGTACCGTCAGGCGTTGCTCGAACAAAGACAAACATTAGGTGAAGCTCATTTGTATTTTGGTTGTCGTAACCATGATGATTTTATTTACCGAGAACATTTAAAACAATGGCGAAAAACAGGAGTACTGACTTATATTGCTGTCGCTTTTTCTCGTCTGAAAAAACAAAAGGCTTATGTGCAACATTTAATGGAAAAAAAACCGGCACAGGTATGGAAAATTTTAAGTAATCCTCAATGTCATTATTATGTTTGTGGAGATGCAAAAATGGCGGATAATGTTTTTGACACGATGTTTGCGATCGCTAAATCTCAAGGAAAAATGTCTCACCTTGAAGCGGTTGACTTTTTTGATAACATGAAACGAGAAAAACGTTTTAATAGTGATGTTTGGGGTGTAACTTTAAATTACCAAAAAGCGATTAAACAAGTACAACAAGATAATTATTCTAAAGCTGAAAAATGGTTAGAGTCTGTGCAAACTTAATCTTTTTGATGTGTACGATCGTAATATCTTGTAGTCAGGACTTTAGTCTTTGAAATCGTTAATAATGAAAATAGATAATATTTGATTTAAATAAAACTTATACTAAATTCAACAAAGAAAAAGACAGAAAACTATTCTTCGAGGAATTGAATAAAACAATAAACAGTACTGACGATCGTTTTGTTTTACTTACCTAGATCGCATTACTAATCTAACTAATTTTTTCAATTGAAAGATTAGCAAGATTTATGTTTTTATTATATGCTTATTTATTAACTTATCGAGCGGTTTATTTTTGTTAATAATTTTAGATAAATATTATGTCAGAAAATATGATTCATTTGCTCGATCGTATAGTTGATTGTGGTGGTAATAAAAATGGTAATTTTGGTTTAGATTACTATAATCAGTTTTCAGAAGAATTACAAAAGTACGAATTTAGTCAAATATTAGCTTATTTATCTTCGCAAAACAAGTTTTCTGTTTCCGAAATACTAGAGTTTATTTTGTCAACACCCTATCTTTGGCAACATTTTTCTGTGTATGATTGGATTGAAGTAATGTCTAGTTTAAATCCTCAATCGAACCCATTCACGATCGAAATTTTTAATATTGGTTATAGTGATATTCATTTTCTTTGTAAATATCTGAGAATTAATGCTATAGATTTATTTATTAAACAAGAAAAATTTAGTAATAAAGATAAAAAAAGAGTTCTTCAATACTCTAAAAAAATTGGTGTTAGTTTATTCATGGATGAATTAGATTTAGAAGATTTGGATGGTGATTATCTAGTTGATTATAATACGATTAAAAAAGTAAAATCGAATCTTATTTTTAATCAAAAAGTGAAACCAATGATTTCGACATCACAAAAGCTTGTAGAATATTTAGATAATCGTTTAGTTGAATTTAAAAAAATAGTTTCTTGATTTTACCTTACAGTAGCTATTAGAGATGGATAGATTTTGCTGTTAGTTATCTTATTTAAATAGTGGTTGAATTAAATACGATCGTTTGTAAAACTATCACATTTAGAAATAATAAATAGTCATAAAATTTTCAGTCTAATTGATGAATAAGCCATTAGGAAAAAAAGCAGATAATAAAAGTCAAGACGTTAAATAAAAAAGGATATTTATAAAAAGATGAGTTTAGAAAATCAATTACTGGTAACTATTCCTATTTCTTTAGTTAGCTATGGCGAACAGAAAATACCTACTTTTGAATCTGTAAAAGAGTGGACTGGTTTTAGATCTGAAAAAGTTAGCGATTTACTAGAATCTGTACCTGTTAAATTTGAAATTTCCGCTCCTTTACATTGGATAACTAAATTTTATTTTCATTACCAATTGAAAAAATTACAAGATTTAGGGGTTAAAATTTATCTTGATAAAGACTCACCTGTGAGTACATCAGAATTGAATTATCTTCTGGTAGAGGCAAACGATGAAACTACATCAATTGAGCGTTTAACACAAATATTTCAATCCTATTGTTATTTGTTAAGATCTGGTTTGAATGAGGAAATCATCTTAAAAGCGATCGTTTCTAATCCTAATACTCCTTGGGAATTATTAAATATATTAGGTAAACTATTATCCAGATCAATTTTTAGACAACAGTGTTTTAGATTTATATTTACTTGCTAACAGTAACCTTTTAGACGAAATACCATCGGATACTTTAACTAATTTACTAAATTGCGATCGTGTATTACTTCCTAATTCATTTATTTTACGTGCCTTAAACAGTTGTCAAGCTAGAAAAATATTAGAACTCATCTTAAAAAATAACCGTAATGTTTGGAATCAATGGAGAAAAGATAACCCTCAAGTTAAAGTCTCTCTAGAAGGATTTAGTTTAAGAAATATTAGTTTAAGAGGTGCTAATTTGAGCGGTGCTGATTTAACCAATGCTTATTTAGTCGAGGTTGGTTTTGAGGATGCTAATTTGAGCGGTGCTAATTTGAGCGGTGCTAATTTAAAGTGGGCTGATCTGAGTGGTGCTAATTTAAGTAATACCGATCTAATGGATAAACATTTATACACTTCAGAATTAGATGGTACTAATTTAAGTGGTAATGATTTAAGCGATTTTTATTTAGAAGAATATAATTTAACGGATGCTAATTTAACAAATACTAATCTAAAAGGAGCTAATCTCAAAAATACTAACTTAACAAATGCAGATTTGACAGACGCAGATTTAACAGATGCACAGTTAGAAGGTGCTAATCTCAAAAATACTAAGTTAAATGAAAATAGTAAAATAGACCAGAAATGGCAACTAGTTTGGGATATTGTTAATAATCATCAGTTAAACAGAAATTTAGCTGGTGCTGATTTAACAGGTGCTAATTTAACAGGGGCTAATTTAAATGGTGCTGACTTGACAGGTACTGATTTGACGGGTGCTAATTTGACAGGTGCTGATTTAAGGAATACGAAGTTAGATAGAAAAACTAAAATAGACCAAAAGTGGCAATTAGTTTGGGATATTGTTAATAATCATCAGTTAAACAGAAATTTAGCTAATGCTAATTTGAGTGGTGCTAATTTGACAGGTACTGATTTGACGGGTGCTAATTTAAAGTGGGCTTATCTGAGTGGTGCTAATTTAACAGATGCTGATTTAATGGATGCTGATTTAACATATGCACAGTTAGAAGGTGTTTGTTTAAAGAATACTAAGTTAAATGAAAATAGTAAAATACAGAAAAAATGGCAATTGGTTTGGGATATTGTTAATAACGATCAATCGAAAAAAAATCTAGCTGGTGCTGATTTGAGAGATGCTAATTTAAAAGATACTGATTTGAGCGGTGCTTATTTACAAGATACTGATTTGAGCGGTGCTTATTTACAAGGTGCTAATTTAACTAATGCTTATTTAAAAAATGCTTATTTGTGTAGTGCTAATTTACAAGGTGCTAATTTAACTAATACTTATTTAAAAAATGCTTATTTGGTTGATGCTAATCTAACAGGTGTTAATTTAACTGATGCTAATTTAAAAGGTGTTAATTTAGAAGCTCTTAATTTAACTGATGCTAATTTGACAGGTGCTGATTTAACTGATGCTAATTTGACAGGTGCTGATTTAAAAAATACTAATTTAACTGATGCTAATTTGACAGGTGCTGATTTAACCGATGCTTATTTGGTTGATGCTAATTTAACGGGTGCTAATCTAAAAGGTACTAATTTAAAAAATGCTTATTTGGTTGATGCTAATTAAAGTCATGTTTATTTAGAAGAAATCAAAATTCACATCAGAGGTACTGTATTGTCTAATTAAACAATAAAAATACACCTAATAAAGCAATCATCGCACCTAATATCGATCGATAAGTAATTTTTTCCCCCGAAAAGGCAACCAAAGGTAAGACAAATAAAGGGCTAGTCGCTAGAAGAGTTTGAGCAATTCCAGCAGGAGCAAATTTGAATGCTGTTTGTTGCAACCAAATACCCAAATAAGTACTAGCAAAAGCGGTGGCAATTAAAGTACTAACTAATTTTATTGACCAATTATTACTCAATAATGGAGATAAAGGTTTTTTTTGCCCAGCCAGTAAAATAATAATAATAATCGTGCCACCAATTAAACGAATCAAAGCACTTTCAAGGGGAGATACATTGGTTGTCGATAAAGCATACCTCGCAATCACTGCACCAATAGCTTGAGAAACGACACCAACTAATGCCCAACGAATACCAATAGTCAGATTCTCATTTTTACTATCGGCTTGGAGGTTTCTTTCATTAATTACCCAAGCAATACCTATAATCGTGATTATCATCGCAATCCAAATAATACTGTTGAGTTTTTCTTGCAGGAAAACAAAAGCTAAAATAGCAGTTAGAGGTGGTGCTAAAGTTTCTAAAAGGAGAGTTTTTCTCGCTCCTAAATGGTTTAAGGCTTGAAAATAAGCAGTGTCTCCTACACCGATGCCCATAATGCCACTAATAGTTAAACCAACGAGCGAAATTAGGTTAAGATCAGAAAATTGATGTTTGGTGATGAGTAAAGTAAGTAAAATAAAAACGATCGCAATTAAACCTTTACTTAAATTCAAAAACAAAGGGGGAATAGTTGCACCAACCTTACTATAAACAGTTGCCGAAATTGCCCATAACGCCGCCCCAACTAAAGCCGCTATTTCTCCTTTGTATTCACTGAAAATTAAATCCATAAATCGATCGATAATAAGACTAATGACTTTTATAACACGATGCGAAACAATAAAATAAACAACCACTTTAACACGAGTAAATTACTATGGCAGTCATTGCAAGTTCAATCTATGGCGTAATCTGTATCATTGGCGGGGTAATCGGTTATCTTCAAGCTAAAAGTACACCTTCTTTAATCTCAGGTAGTATCAGTGGAATTTTGATGTTAATTTCTAGTTATTTAATTACTCAAGGATTAGAGTGGGCTTTTTTGATGGCTGGTGCAATAACTTTACTTTTGATTATTGTCTTTTCTGTACGACTAAAAAAAACAGGTAAGTTTATGCCCGCAGGATTAATGATTATTTTGGGAGTAATTACTTTAGTGTTGGTATTATCGCAATATTTTGCCTGAGAAGCGATTAAGCATTGGTAGGCTTTGCCCGATCGCATTTTCAAAATAATCTTTTCAATAGTTCATTTTTACTTAGATTTAAATGTTGAGCAACATCACGTAAAATATTATTTAAAGTACCTATTTTAATAGGATTATGGGCAGGAATAGTTATTTGATGTGTACCGTTTTCAGAAGTAGTTACTCTTATATGGCTACCTGTTTGACGAGTAATTTCGTAACCTAACTTAGATAGTTTTTTAATTAAGTCATCACTGGATAAATCTCTAGGCAGTTTCATACTGCTAATACCTCGTCTCTGACGATATGTAAACGAATAATTTTAGGACGATTTTCGATCTCGTCATAATGACAATTAACGGCATCTTTTACCATTTCTCGTAAAGATTCTAAGTCATCTGCTTCGGTAAAAATAGACTCACTTAAAGCCCTTGCTGTATATCCACCTTCGGGTGCATCTTCTACTAAAAATACTATTTCTGTCATATTTACTGCTCTACTCTTCAAATTTTTTAGTTTATCTTGAGTTAATTATAGTTGGTTTAGTTTTGTCGATCGCCCTAATTCGTCGTAATTTTCGGCAGGAATAGGGATATTATCCTCTTCTAAAGCTTTTATGTAACCATTGATGGCTTCTTTAATATTTACCAAGGCAATATCTTTTGTCTCACCTTGAGAAACGCAACCTTTTAAACTTGGACATTCTGCTATCCAATAGTCGTCTTCATCCCTATAAAATAAAACTTGTCTCATGAATTTGTCACTAACTATCAAAAAAGATTACTAATATTTTATCTATAAATAATTGAAGTGGTGGGCTTCGCCCGATCGTACTTCCAACCTTTACTAAAATGTTAGAATAACAGCGAAATATCAAAAACTATGATGTTTAAAAATAGATAATATGAGTAAATTACAATTAATTCAGGCAGAAATAGAAACTCTTACGCCTAATGACTTTAGCTATTTAAAAAATTGGATTAATGAGTTAGACGAGCAAAAATGGGACAAGCAAATTGAGGAAGATTCTAATGCGGGAAAACTTGATTTTTTAATTGAGGAAGCTTTACTAGAAAAGAGTAAAAATCAATTACAGGAGTTATAAGTGCATCGAACTAATGCGAGATTTTGGGAATGTTTTAACCAGTTACCTCAATCAACTCAAATTTTAGCAAAAAAGAATTTTGAACTCTTAAAAAACAACTCAAATCATCCTTCTTTATCTTTAAAAAAAGTAGGGAAATTTTGGTCAGCAAGAATTGGGATTAATTACCGTGCTTTAGCTTTTAAGGAGGGAGAAGATTATATTTGGGTATGGATAGGAAGTCATGCAGAATATGAAAGACTATTAAAATAAAAACGATCACGCAGTGCCAGGCTTCGCCTGATCGTATCTCTAACCTCTACAAAAAAACCTTTCACCGTTTGAAAACTAGAGCCGATAAAGGATCTCTGTGTTTATTATAATGAACTTAAGTTTCTAGCAAATAATAAATGATTCAAATAAAATCAAATGAAAGTTAAAGCCATAATTCATGAAGCCGAAGAAGGTGGATATTGGGCAGAAGTACCAATTTTTCAGGGATGTTATACACAAGGTGAAACTATTGATGAAGTTTTAGAAAACCTGAAAGAAGTTATCAGTTTATATGCGGAGGATGAACCAGAAAATCTTAGTCCTTCCGATAAAGTGGTTGAGTTAACTGTATGAAAGCAATATCAGGGAAAAAATTAGGCAAAATATTGGAGAAAAAGGGATGGCGGTTAGTTAGGGTTAAAGGTAGTCATCATCGCTATCAAAAAGAGAATCAAAGTATATCTATCCCTATTCATGCTAATCAAGATTTAAAAATAGGTTTACTAAAAACCGTGATGAAACAAGCAAATTTAAAAGATTCTGACTTAATATAATGTGGCAACAAAGAAATTGTACTTAATCTAATCGCACCTTCAATCTAGATAAAAATCTATCGTACTTATCTACTAGACGAAGTTTTGTAACGATTATTTTCTTTTGTTAGTACTAAATAATGGTACTATAATAGTGATAAAACGTAAGCATCGCAAAACATTAGAACTCATCTTTACTCAACCAACTAGTGCCAATATTGATTGGAAAGATATTGAAGCTTTGTTTATCGCCCTTGATGGTGAATTAAGTGAAAGAGAAGGCTCTAGAATAGGTGTTCGATTGTTTGGGCAAAGGCGTGTTTTTCATAGACCACATCCTTCCCCAAAAACAGATAAAGGAGCGGTAGTAAGTATTCGTAAATGGTTAAAAGAAAACGGGGTAGAGCCATGATAAATATAATGGAAATTAACGGCTACAGAGCCATTATTCAATACGATCCAGATATTGATATGTTTCGTGGAGAATTTATTGATTTAAACGGTGGAGCGGATTTTTACGCTACAGATATTCAAGGGTTACGTCAAGAAGGTGCAACTTCATTAAAAGTATTTTTGGATATGTGTATTGAAGATGGAGTTGAACCACGTAAAGAGTATTCGGGAAAATTCAATCTGCGAATATCACCGACTTTACACGCCGAAATCGCTGTTAGGGCATCAACTTCAGGGAAGAGTTTGAATCAATGGATTGTTGATACTTTAGATCGGTCTATTAGTACTAAATAGTGGATTTGTTAAGATACGATCGCACTTCTAACTCCATCAAAAAACATTCATCTTTATGGCTAAAGCCACAACTACAAACGATCGATCGCATTTCCTATAAAAAGCTAAATTTCTGCTATCGTAAAAATAAATTTTGAAACGAAAAATATAATGAATATCAAAGTTATTGTTTGGCAAGAAGATGATATTTGGTGTGCTACTGTACCTGCTTTACCTGGTTGTCATACATGGGGAGAAAGTTATGAACATTTGATGGAAATGGTAACAGAAGCTGTCGAGGGATGGTTAGAAGTAGCAAAAGGTTAAAAAAATTAAGATAATAGTTTGCTTCTATTTTTATATAAAGGAATTAAGTCATTTTCTTTAGGGAAATTTTTATAAATAAAATTGATTATAAATGTAATCGATATCATAGCTAAAATAGAGTATAAAATTAAATATGGTTGATGTATTTCTTGATACTCTATAATTGAAATATTAAACAAGTTATTATTATTTCTATAAGTAATAATATAGATAAAATTAAATATCAAGTTAATAAAGGTTTGAAAAATGAATATATTAAGTAAACTTGCTGTTTTATAAAATAATATCGCCCAGATAATTACGTGTAAGAAAGAACCAAAAAAAGAAGGTGAAAAAGACATTAAAGAGGATACAATAGATAAAAATAATATACTTATTTTATTATTCCATTTAAGAGCCTGTTTTTGTAGAACAAGACAAATAATTAAATCAAAAATTGGAAGAATTAATATGCTGAAAAATATTTCTGCTACCAATACATTAAAATTGGTAGGACGGTTAGAGTTAATTAGATTTTCTATATAATTAGGAAAAATAAAAGAAAGCCAATAATAGACTAATCTCCCAAATGAAATAATAAAAATACTGTAAAGAAAAGTTGATTTAATAACTATTGTCCAGTTGATCTGAAAATCAGGAATAAAGTCTTTAATAGCAAAACCGACTAATTTCAAATCTCTAATCAACAATGACGAAAAAATAGAAATAATAATTCCAACAACAATATATTCTATGGGAGTATCTATTACTTGAAATAAGTCCTCAATTTCGTTCTGCCGATCGGTAATAAAAATAATTAAGTAAGCAAAATACGCCATGACAATATAAGAATTCAACAAATATAATACCAAAATTTCTAAGAGATTAATATTGCTAAAAGGCTGATTTATTGACTCTTTATCTGAGATTTCTGGAGACAAAATAATAGGAGCTTTAGGCGGAATTAACGATAAAAGAAAAAGACCAAAAATACTCAATAATCCTAGCCAACCCCAATGAGCAGAATAACCTTTACTTTTAATATAATGGCGACAGCCCTTGATAAAAGGGATATATCCATAAAGTAATAATCCCCATAACAAACAAGAAATAACATTATACAGTAATAAATTTTCCCAAACTAGATTAAATTGAGAACTCAAATATTGAATAAATATAATAGGAAGAAATTGTATCGCTAATGCTCTCAAAATAAGCCAGATAGCTTTATCTTTTTCTTGAGAATTCATTTAAAGTTTGCACAAATACTTATTCGTTTCATAATATATCAAAATCGATCGTTACTATACAAAATCAAACCCTTTTCCCTTGATATGCTTAAAATAGTAAATTATTGTCAAGAAGAAAAATAGAATAATATGGCAACTTGGTTAGAAACATACCATCAACACGTAGAAGAAAGAAAAAAACAAGGTATTCCTCCTTTACCTCTCAACGCCGAGCAGACATCGCAACTATGCGAGATGCTTAAAAATCCGCCTCAAGAATTAAGAGAAGAATTGATGGATTTACTTCGGGATAGAATACCCCCAGGAGTTGACGAAGCATCTTATGTCAAAGCAGGGTTTCTTACCGCAGTAGCTAATGGTGAAATCAAATCACCTTTAATTTCCTCTCAAGGTGCAGTCAGTTTACTCGGTACAATGATGGGTGGTTATAATGTCCAGTCATTAGTCAAACTACTTAAATCAAAAGATAGTAACATCGCATCCGAAGCCGCTAACGCTTTAAGTAAAACTATCTTAGTTTTTGATGCTTTTAACGATGTCCTCGAATTGTCCGACACTAATCCTCATGCCAAACAAGTAATCGATGCTTGGACAAATGCGACATGGTTTATTGGTAAACCAAAAGTACCCAAAAGCATTACCGTTACTATCTTTAAAGTAGAAGGCGAAACTAATACCGACGACTTGTCTCCTGCACCTCACGCTACTACTCGCCCTGATATTCCTTTACACGCCTTGGCGATGTTAGAATCGAGAATGCCAGATGGTTTAGATGTAATTGCTAAACTTAAAGAAAAAGGACATCCCGTAGCTTATGTAGGCGATGTTGTAGGGACTGGATCGTCTCGTAAATCTGCTATCAACTCGGTTTTATGGCATCTAGGAGAAGAGATTCCCTATGTTCCTAATAAAAAAGCTGGTGGATACGTTTTAGGTGGTAAAATAGCCCCGATTTTCTTTAATACTGCTGAAGATTCTGGTGCATTACCGATCGAATGTGATGTCAATAATTTGAACACAGGAGATGTTATCACCATCTATCCTTACGAAGGAAAAATCGAAAGCGAAAGCGGTGAAACCATCTGTAATTTCGATCTAAAACCCGAAACTATTTTAGATGAAGTTAGAGCGGGAGGAAGAATACCTTTATTAATCGGACGTGCTTTAACCGATAAAACTCGTCAAGCATTAGGTTTACCTGCTAGCGAACTATTTGTCCGCCCAGTACCCCCCTCTCTTGCGAGGAGAGGGGACGGGGGTGAGGTCGGATTTACCCTCGCTCAAAAAATGGTCGGCAAAGCTTGTGGTGTTGAAGGTATCTTACCCGGCACTTCTTGCGAACCGATTATGACGACTGTTGGTTCTCAGGATACCACAGGACCAATGACTCGTGATGAATTAAAAGAATTAGCTTGTTTGGGTTTCAACGCCGATTTGACTTTACAAACTTTTTGTCATACCGCCGCTTATCCTAAGCCTGTTGATATCAATACCCACAAAAACTTACCTGACTTCTTTGCTAATCGTGGTGGTGTTGCTTTACGTCCCGGTGATGGTATCATTCACTCTTGGTTAAATAGAATGTTATTACCCGATACAGTCGGTACGGGTGGTGATTCTCATACTCGTTTCCCCCTCGGTATTTCCTTCCCCGCAGGTTCAGGTTTAGTAGCTTTTGCGGCGGCACTTGGAGCGATGCCATTGGATATGCCCGAATCGGTGTTAGTCAAATTTACTGGTGAATTACAACCAGGTGTGACTTTACGAGATATTGTCAATGCCATTCCTTGGGTAGCGATGCAAGAAGGTAAGCTAACTTATAATAAAGGTGATAAAATTAATGTCTTCAACGGACGTATCATGGAAATGGAAGGTTTGCCAGATTTGAAAGTTGAACAGGCTTTTGAATTGACTGATGCGACGGCTGAAAGATCTTGCTCTGGTAGTACAATAAAACTAAGCGAAGAAACTGTAGCTGAATATCTTCGATCGAATGTAGTCTTATTAAAAAATATGATTGCTAGAGGTTATACTGATGCTCGTACTTTGTTACGTCGGATGGCAAAAATGGAAGAATGGTTAGCTAATCCTTCGTTGATGTCTGCGGATGAAAAGGCCGAATATGTCGATACGATCGTGGTAAACTTAGATGAGATTAAAGAGCCGATCGTTGCCGCACCAAACGATCCTGATAACATTAAACTGATGAGTGAATGTGCTGGTGATGTGGTTGATGAAGTCTTCATCGGTTCGTGTATGACTAATATCGGACATTATCGTGCGGCGGCGAAAATCCTTGAAGGTGCAGGTACAGTTAAAGGGCGTTTGTGGATTTGTCCTCCAACTCGTATGGATGAGCAACAGCTACGTAATGAAGGTATGTATGGTATCTTTGCGGCGGCGGGTGCAAGAACGGAAATGCCTGGTTGTTCGCTTTGTATGGGCAACCAAGCTCGTGTGGAAGATGAGGCAACTGTATTCTCTACTTCTACCCGTAACTTTAATAACCGTATGGGTAAAGGTGCAAGAGTGTATCTTGGTAGTGCTGAGTTAGCGGCAGTCTGTGCGTTACTCGGTAAAATACCTACTGTAGAAGAGTATATGACGATCGTCAATGAAAAAATAGATCCTTTTAAAGATGATTTATATCGTTACCTAAACTTCAACGAAATTGACAATTTTGAAGATGAAGGGCGAGTTATTGCCTTAGAAGATATGCCCAAAATTGAGGATATTTTAGGTATGCCCGCAGGTGCTAAATAATTAACTAATTTCTAATTTTTAATCCCCCGCTCATCCCCCTTTGTAAGGGGGACTTTTAATATCTCTGTTAATAAATAAAAATCTTTTTAGAAAGGTAATTTCATCTTTACAAACTCGAATTAGCGAACATCAAGAAAAAATTAAACTAGAATGAAAGAAAGAAATACCAGATCGAGTAGTATTGATAAATCATTGGCAAAAAGAAATAAAAGCGTTTGAAAGAGGAATTGAACAAGCATTAAAAAGATTAGGTAAAAAATAATGCAACTAGCTCAAAATAAAATCAATGTTGATAATTCTACATTAAATACTTTAATTAAGGAATTTAAAGAAGAATGTTATGATGTTTTATCTTTAATTAATCAACTAGAGTTATCAGATTTAAGTGAGAATCAAAGAGGTACAATCTTAGCAGAATTATTAAGAAAAGGTGTACAAATGTCTTAGCTTTCCACAATCCACAAAGTCGTAAATATACTGATTTTGCGATCGCTTAGTTATTAATAAAAGTCTATCATCATTACTACTTTTAAAACTGAAAATAGATAAGAAAAGATATTTTTTTTACGGTAAAGGTTTTTTATTACTTATATATAAATATTTTATTAACATTTTAGGGAATAATTAAAATATAGCTTTTATCACCTAATAACAATTAAAATAAAAAATGATTTTAAGATTATGAAATTCTCAAAGTTTTTAACAACATTCAGTTTGAGTACAATTCTATTGGCTACTCAAATAATTGATTTACCCAATCGAAAGGTAAAACAGCTCTGTTTACGAAACCATAACAAGAGAACAATACCATCAAATGTAGATTATTTTTTTAACAGATGGCAGAAAAATGTTTGGGTGGAATAATATATTCCTTTATGATAGTAGATTAGTTGATGGCAAAGTCAGTCGTTGTAATGAAAAAACTTTGAAGATGGGTTAACTAACGGTTTAAAAGAAGCAGGAAGTCGATTTGAAGATATTATAGAGATATACATTCAGATTTAGTAAAAGTAATGATTAACATCAATGGCGTGATTATTATTGGTTAAGACATGTAGATTCAAGTAGGGAATAAGTTCTTTAGTTTTGATGTCAAATATTATTTAGGAAAATATCCTCTTTACAGAATAGATTCTTAGAATTTGGAAAAAAGAAGGACGCAGAGGACTTGTAATTTATTGATAAGATTAAATAAGAAAAAGAAAATATAGAATACGATCGTCTTTGTATTCTAAAATTTTAGTAGCTATAGAGTTTCTTTACTTTTAATTATTAGTTAAAATCCCTATCGGTTATAATCAGTTTAGATTAATAATAATTCAACAAAAGGTTATGCAATATAAAGTTAACCTACAAAAGACAGAAGAAGGCTATCATATTTGGTGTCCTCATTTACCAGGTTGTGCATCTCAAGGAGAAACCAGAATTAAAGCAATTGAAAACATCAAAGATGCGATTGCTGTTTATCTAGAAGTTAAAGCAGAATTAGATAAAAACATAGAATCAATCTATTTAGAGGTTGAAACAAATTATGCCTAAACTTTCAGGTAGTTAATCACTTAAGAGCTGTTAAAGCCTTTGAGAAAGTAGGTTTTGTGATTGTTCGACAAGGAAAACATATAACGATGACGATGGAGAACATATTTTAACTATTCCTAGAGCTAATCCCATCAACGCTTATACAATGGCTACAATTATCAAAGGTTCTGGTTTGACTATTGCAGAATTTAAAAAACTTTTATGAGGATACGATCGATCGCTTGTTTTGAAGGGATATAGAGTCCGATCGATCGCTTTATCTCAAAATCACTTTACTCGATCTTATTCGTCATTTTGCTTCACCTTAGATTAATATAAACAAATGTAAACAAATCAATCCAAGTAGTTGATGCAACTAAAAAATAATTATAATTTACCTTTTTTTATGCCCGTTGTCTTAATTGCACCCTTTTTTTTCTGGGGTACGGCAATGGTAGCAATGAAAGGAGTAATCGAGCAAACAACGCCCTTATTTCTTGCAGGTGTAAGAATTTTACCCGCAGGTATCTTAATTTTAATAGTTAGCATCATTTTCAAAAAAGAACAAAAAATTAATTGGCAAGGATGGTTATGGATTAGTTTATTTGCCTTAGTTGATGGTTGTTTATTTCAAGGTTTTTTAGCCGAAGGTTTAAGCCGTACAGGGGCAGGATTAGGTTCGGTAATGATTGATTCTCAACCTTTAGCAGTGGCGATTTTGTCTCGTTGGTTATTCAAAGAAATAATTGGTTTTTGGGGTTGGTTAGGTTTGGTTGTTGGTATTCTAGGAATTAGTTTGATTGGTTTACCTGATGAGTGGATTACTAGTTGGTGGCAGGGTAATTTTGTCGATGTACAATTAAGTTGGCATGGTTTGTTTGATAATGGTGAATGGTTAATGTTATTGGCTTCAATTTCAATGGCAATTGGCACTGTAATGATACCTTTTGTTTGTCGTTATGTTGACCCCATCGTTGCGACTGGTTGGCATTTAGTTTTGGCAGGTGTAGTTTTATTTGGTTTTAGTTTTCAGTACGAAACCGCTCAATGGGTAAATCTTGATTTGTCTGCTTGGTTATCTTTAACTTATGCCACAGTTTTTGGAAGTGCGATCGCTTATGGCTTATTTTTTCTTTTGGCATCTAAAGGTAATTTAACTAGTTTGAGTGCTTTAACTTTTCTTACCCCAATCTTTGCTCTTAGTTTTGGTAGTTTATTATTAGGTGAAACATTATCTACTTTACAATGGCAAGGTGTTGGTTTAACTTTGATTAGTATTTACTTCATTAACCAGCGAGAAAAAATTAATCAATACTCTTTATGGACAAAATTAAATACTTATTTTCAATCTAAAAAATTAAATTAATTAATAATTAGTTAGTAGTTTTTTAAAATTTATTATATTTAGTTAATCTTTATTTTTCAGCTTAATATCTACAATTAAATAAAAAATAAATGTATTATAATAGGAGGCGTAAATATCTTTATTTATTAAAATATTTATTGATTAACTATTTATTTTAATCTGAATTAATTTATGTTAAAACTTATCGAAAAAGTTTTTGGAATAGACAAAAAAACCGTTAACGCCAATGTGGAAATATATACATGGCAAACTTGTCCTTATTGTATTAGAGCCAAATTATTATTATGGTATAAAGGTTGCGAATATACTGAATACAAAATAGACGGTGATGAAAATGCTCGTAAACTAATGGCACAAAGAGCTAGTGGTAAAAAAAGTGTTCCGCAAATTTTTGTTAACGATCGACATCTAGGCGGTTGCGACGATTTATATCAACTAGACAGCGAAAATAAACTTGATCCCTTACTTGAAGAATCAATAGTAATCAATAGTTAACACTTGTGAATTAACAGTTATCACAATAATAAAAGTAGAGTAGCACAAAGTACTAATTATTAATAGCAATCTATTAACTATTTTTTGCCATACTCATAAAAAAGAAAAAGCTATCACAATCATACTAATCATCATAAAAAATAATTTTTTTATCGAGAAAGTATTTGTAATAGCCTTTAAATAAAATTTCTATATATTTAAATAATCTACTAAATAACTAAATATATTATAGACCTAAACCTAAGTCATCAGTATCATCAGGGGATGGATAACGTGTTGTGGTTGTACTTCCTGTTGTACCTGTACTACCACTACTTGGGCTAGGTGCAGGATTTGGATTGTTACGACGAGTAGGAGAATTAGGTTGAGGCACATCACCACGTTTAAATTTACCAACCCATTCATCAACAAGTTTTCCTGCTGTTTCTCTACCACCCAAACCGAAGGCAAGAGCGATCGCAACAGCAATACCTGCTGTTAGTAAACCAAAGGCTAAATTAACAATATTTGGTGCAATACCTATTCTTTCTAAAGCCATAGCTGAAACTAAAACTAAGATTGAGATACGTGCTGTTTGAGCGAGAAAGTTAGATTGACTACTACCAGAATTAGCAATTAAACGGAATACTAAATTAGAGAAGTATAAACCAATTGCGAAGATAATCATCCCGACTAATACTTGCCCTGCTAAGACAAGAAGGAATGCGACTACTTCTTCTAAAGCTTCAATTCCTAAAATATCAACTGCTGTTAAAGCCGCAACTAACATGACGACAACTAAAACAACTGTACCAATAATTTCTGATGGTGTTTGAGGTGCAGCACTGCTTGTAGCAGTTGTACTTCTACCAGAAGAAACATCGACTTGCATTGTGGATGTTGCTTTTGATTGGTTTGGCTCGACACCTAACCATTCAGTCACATTATTAAAACCAACACTGGCTAATAAGTTACTTACTAATTCAGAGAGGTAATGTCCACCTACATAAGCTAAACCTAAAATAACGATCGCGGAGAAGAGTTTAGGTAACAAATCTAAGATTTGATTAAGCATCTCGGTTGCAGGTTGAGAAATAACCGCAATCTGAAGTGCATCTAAAGCAGTAATAGCGATCGGAATTAAAACTAAAACGTAAGCTACAGTACCAATTATTTGAGCTAAAGATTGACTACTGGTGCTACTTCCTGAACTACCTACTGTAGTTGTACGAGTACTACCGATACCAAATCTAGCACCAATACTATTAACTCCTGAAGCTTTAAGTAAATTAGTAACAACTTTTTTAACAATTCTAGCAACTACCCAACCAACAGCGGCGATTAAAATAGCGGCAAAAATGTTAGGAATAATACCTAAAATTTCGTTAACTAATTCTTCTAAGGGACGAAGTGTACCTTCTAATCTTAAAACGCTTAAAACATTAGGTAAGAATAAAAGGAAAATTAACCAATATACAGCGTTACCGATTGTATCGCCTAAACTGATATTGTCGTTACTACCGCCACCTGAAGAAGATGTAGCAGATGTACCGCCAACAGCTTGAGTTGAACTAAAACCCATTGTATCAGGATCGTTGAAGTTAAAATCTTCTTCTGGAGCTTTCTCTTCTTGTATTTGGCTATTAAGACGCTCATCAATCTTAAAATTCTCAAAAGCTTTTTTAATTAGCATTTTAGCGATAGTAGCTAAACCCCAAGCAACAGCTAAAAGTAAGGCTGCACCACCTAATCTAGGTAAAAACTGAGCTATTTCACTCAAAAGAGCATTAAGAGGTTCGGAAACAACTTTAAGATCAATCGCATCTAAAAAGGCGACGACAACTAATAAAGTTAGAATCCAACCAACTATTTCACCAATCCATTCTTCGACCGCAAAATTCGATTGCTGATTATTAGAGTCACCTCCAATCCAGCCCACGATTTTATTATCTATATCTGTTTTCTTTAGTGCCGATTTGACTACTCCTTTAATTATATTGGCTAAAATTAAACCAATAATCAGAATTAGCAACGCTTTTACAATCGATCCTGCAGTACCCAACAATGCATCGCCAGAAAAATTTAAGTTATTAAACTGAGCGAAGATGTTGTTTAGCGGTAACGACTGTAAAAATGAATGATTTGTGATCATTTTATATACTTAAGTATTAATTTTTTCTGTCACCCATTATATTACTCAATTTTGCGTCATAATTCATCTATCTTTAGTTAGATAAACCAAAAAAAAATGGTTTTTTTGATAATTTAAGAATCTAGTCTCAATCTTTTTTTAACGATTATACCTGTCTTCAAATATACCAAAAAAGCTCATGTATAATTAGCTTCAAAAAAATTAGCTTTAAACATAACTATAATTTCGTAACGATTAAAAAAGTTATTTTTAGACCAGTTCTAATGTTAACAAAACTTGAATATTAAAATTAATTGAAATATTAATCTTTGATAATATTTATACAACTTGAATTGCTAATTGTCAATCTTTTGATCATCAAAATAGCTAAAAATTGATCTAAATCATCATCATCTCACATTTATTCGTTAGAATACAATATTTTGGTCTCCAATAAGAGGTTACTTATCAGCATGAATTTTTCTTGGCGACAGCGATTAAATGTTTCACGCTTAGCAATCAAACATCCTTGGTTAACTATCAGTTTTTGGTTAGGTGTTGCCGTAGCAGGATTATTCGCTTTTTTTAGTTTGGAATATGCTTTGTTTCCTGATGTTACTTTTCCTGTTGTCATCATTCGTGCTGAGAGTAACTTGGATAATGCCTTTGATACTAGTGAAAAAATAACTACACCTCTAGAATCAGCTTTACTAACTTTAGAATCAGTTGAGATGATTTCTTCTTCTAGTTATCCCAATCAAGCAGTGATTACTAATTTGTTTTTTGCAGGTGATAGCTTAAAAGAAAGGACAAATTTAGTCAAAAAAACGATCGCTAATGTAAAATTACCAGCAAATACAAAAATAGAAATAATCCCTTATAACCTCAACGAATCATCAGCGATTACTTATGCTGTCACCAGCGAGACACAAACTTTAACCGAAATCACAACGATTACTCAAAGTCAGATAATTCCTCAGTTAGAAAAAATTGACGGTATCCTCAAAATTAATTTATTAGGCATAGATAATAACCCTCAAACACAAACAGAAGAATCACAACCAACATCTACGATCGTTCATTATAACGGACAAGAAGGTTTAGCAATTCAAATTATCAAACAAGGAGAAGCAAACACTCTCAAAGTAGTTGATTTAATAACCACTACAATGGCTAAAATTGAACCACAACTAACTGATATAAATATCCAAATTGCTCAAAATCAAGCTGATTATATTCAAGAAGCTACAGGGGCAACGATCGATAGTTTGGTCTTAGCTGTTATATTAGCTATACTCGTCATTTATCCTTTTCTTGGTAATTTTAACGCTACATTAATTACTACATTGACGATACCACTTTCGTTGTTAGCAACTTTCATTGTTATGGCGATATACGATTTTAATTTGGAAACCATCACCTTACTAGCCTTAGCTTTAGTAATTGGTATAGTAGTTGATGATGCCATTGTTGATGTTGAAAATATTGCTCGTCATATCGAACAAGGATATACACCTAAACAAGCGGCTATCAAAGGTAGTGATGAAATCGGTTTGAGTGTTTCTGCTTCTACTATCACCATTGTCGCTGTCTTTTTACCCGTGGCTTTTACTAGTGGTAATGTCGGGCAGTTTTTTAAACCTTTTGCTTTAACCATCAGTGCGGCGGTAATGGCTTCATTACTTATTGCTCGTACTTTAGTACCAGTTTTATGTATGTATTGGTTAAAACGAAAATCAACGACTAAATCTCAATCTGAATCAAATAAATGGGGACAATTGATAAACGAAGTTTACACTAACTGGTTAAAGTGGTCGTTATCTCATCGTCGCTTAGTTTTACTTGCTGGTGTGGTTAGTTTTGTGATTGGTATCGGTTTGATTCCTTTTATTCCCCAAGGATTTATACCTCAATTAGATCGAGGAGAATTCAATATTATTTACACCACGGAGTTACCTAAATTAGCGAATAACGAGGAGTTAGCTAACATTTTGACTCAAAAAGAAGAAAATAGACAAAACAATGAAAATGAAGGTGTTTTTAGTTGGCTAAGTGAGGTGAAAAGTAACCCTAGTGGTTTTATTTTAAGACGTACGAGTCGGGTTGGGGAAGAAATAGAAGAAGCGATTTTAGAAATACCTGAAATTGCATCTAGTTTTAATACCGTTGGTTTTCGGGGGCAACCAAATCAAGGTAAGATTTATCTGAGGTTAAAAGACGATCGACAATTTACTACCAGTGAAGTTCAAAACTTAGTTAGAGAAAAATTACCCCAACTTAAAAATACACAGGTAAGTGTAGAAGATATTAAGTTTGTCGATACAGGCGATGAGAAACCTTTCGCCCTTACTTTACTTAGTGATAATCTGACTGCTTTATTTAAAACCGCTTCAACAATTAATCAGGAGTTAAGTCAAGTTACTTCGTTAGTAGATTTAAGTTTTTCTCCTGCGGATATAGATATACAAAATAACGATAATATACCTTTAATTGAACATCGTCATGGTAAACCTTCGGTTACTTTTACTGCTAATTTAGCGTCAGGAAATGCTTTAGGAGATGTGACTACTGAAGTGGTCGATATTATTCAACCATTGTTAGCTGAAGATGTCGTTTTGTCTGTGGGTGGTGATTCGGCGAGGATGATGGAAGTATTAAAACAATTTTCAATTACGTTTGCTTTTTCGATCGTAATGATGTTATTAGTTTTATGGGGTTTGTTTGGTAGTTTATTAGAGCCTTTAGTGGTTGCTTTTTCCTTACCCTTATCTATTGTGGGAGCGATGTTGGCTTTGTTAATCAGTCAAAGTGATTTTGGTATGATTTCTTTGTTGGGTTTAATCTTCCTTGTTGGTTTGTTAGATAAAAATGCTTTGTTGTTGATTGATTATACGAATCAGTTACGTAAACAGGGTAAAACACGTTATGATGCGATCGTGCTTAGTTGTCAAACTAGATTCCGTCCTATTTTGATGACGACTTTATCTACTATATTAGGTATGTTACCGATTGCGATCGGTTTTGGGGCGGGGGCACAATTAAGACAACCGATGGCAGTGGCAATTGTTGGTGGTTTGATTACTTCTTCGGTTTTGAGTTTGATTTTTGTACCTGTTTTTTATACAGTGGTGGAAGATATTTGGAGAATTGAGAATTGAGAATGGAGAATGGAGAATAGAGAATTATTTGATTAAAATGCGTAAGGGATAGGGTGTTAAAATACTATACAAAATAAAAATGGCTATGATTATTACCGTCAGGGGCTTTCAGCGATATAATATTTTGACCCCTTTACGCTCCTTGTACAGCAATCATTTCAGCGATTTCAGTGGACAATTACTTTTGATCATGTCTATAATTATGGTAGCCTTACGCAATCGTACCTCGAAAACTAAATATATCAACGGTTACGATCGTGGGCAGTTGAAATCGACTATAATCCCTATGAGGGATTGAAACTGGGCATAATCTTTCCTTTGGTTAAACGAATTGGGTTGAAATCGACTATAATCCCTATGAGGGATTGAAACTAGGAGGTAATTGAATATCTGAGATAAAAGAAAACGGTTGAAATCGACTATAATCCCTATGAGGGATTGAAACATTTCATGCGGTATTGAATCAATATCTTCTAAAACTGTTGAAATCGACTATAATCCCTATGAGGGATTGAAACGAAGGGAATAAATTTCTATTTGACAATGAAGGCGAGTTGAAATCGACTATAATCCCTATGAGGGATTGAAACTTTGAAGTAGATCCAAACGAAGCATTATCTGAAGTTGAAATCGACTATAATCCCTATGAGGGATTGAAACAAACAAACATAGCGATCGCTTTGACGAATGCGAATGTTGAAATCGACTATAATCCCTATGAGGGATTGAAACACAGAAATTAATCCTTTATCGCTAAGAACAAGAGAATTGTTGAAATCGACTATAATCCCTATGAGGGATTGAAACAGAATTTGTCTCTACGTTTAAATCCCACCTCGAATTGAAATTCAAGGCTAATGTAAATCGTTTAATGAATTAAACAGCAATTCAAATAAAATTAATTACGTTTGAATAGTTCATTTTAATGAACGCCATCTATTAGCCTTAGTAATTCATACCTAAGGCGATTTGTCGCAATCAAGATGATTATATTTTTTTCAAAAGAAAGTAATAAAGTTTAAAAAAGTTGCTCAGACATTATCCTTAAATTTGCAGTTATCTATTATTATTCATAATATGTTGAGGATGTGTCGCATAACCTGATTCGAGACAATCTAATTTTTCCATAATACTCTCTGGTAACTTTATTTTAATCGCATCAAAATTTTCTTGTAAATGAATTAAATTAGAACTACGAGGTAATACGATATAATTTTTAGCTAATGACCAAGCTATTAACAGTTGAGAAGTAGTAATGTTAATATTTTTCGCGATTGATTTTAATTTATCGTCTAACAATTTCCTACCTTTAACTAAAGGAGAATGAGCGACAATTTGAATCTTATTTTGTTGACAATATTGAACTAAATCGAGACGTTGCAAATATGGGCTAACTTCTATTTGATTCCATTTCGGTAATTGAAACTCTAATTTTTGTAAATGACAGACATCAAAATTACTAACTCCAACCTCGCCTATTTCTTGCCACTGACTTATCTCCAACATTTGTTGCCACGCTTCAACTAAATTTTCTGTCGGTGCGTGTAATAATAATAAATTGATACTGTTTAAGTTATCTAAAGATTTGCATACAGCAGTTTTTAGCTTTCCCGATTTAATATCTTTTAAGTGTATTTTAGAAGTAACAAAAATCTCTTCACGTTTAATTAACGATCGTTTTATTGCTTCTGCCACTTGCTTTTCATTACGATACAAAGAAGCTGTATCAAGATGACGATAACCAATTTCTAAAGCCTTTAAACAGGCAAAAAGAGTCTCTTCTCCTAATTTATAAGTTCCAAGACCAATTTTGCCGATACTTGCCCTATACGTTGATGACATAGCCGTTTTAGCCTTGATTACGATAGATACTATCAATATAAGCAACCTGTGCCGTATGTCTGATTTCACGTAACTTAGTACGTCGAAATTCAGTTGCATCCATTCCTAATTGTTGTTGAATATTTCGGGCTAAACAATCACTAATTTTCGTCTCTATTGTTTCAGGTATCGTGTAGTGAAACTGAGTGTGAGATAAATATAACAATGTGGTATTCTCTTCTAAGGCTTGAGCGATCGTATTTAAGCCACCATCTACAAAATTAACATCCTTTATTTCGATCGCTTTAACAGTTTGATTCGATTGCAAAAAGTTAGCCATAATGTTTGCACCTTCACCATCAAAATAATTAGGTAACTCTCTCAAATCAGAAGTAGATTTATACAAACCAATTCCTAAATAGATTAATTCAGGTAAAGTATTAATTTGCTTGAGTAAAACAGTCAAACCATCATTTTGAATGCGGTTAGAAGATAAATCTAATCGTTTAAGATAAGGATAATTAGCGATCGCATTAGCAATTATTTTTGTACCTTCATCACCCAGACGATTCATCGCTATAAACAAACCCGTCAAACCTTTTTGTTTAGTTTGTTTGAGATATTTAAAATAATCAGCGATATATCTTGCACCATTCACACCTATACCGTTAGCATCAAGATAAAGTGTTCTTAAACAAGTATTCTTTTTTAGACTCTCAAAAAGTATTTTAACTCCATCATCCAACATCCCCACATTAACTAAATCAAGTGTTTGCAAACTTTTATTTACTTCTAACATTTGAGCAATCTGACTCACTCCTTCAGCTTTAAGAGGATTACGTTTTAGCCATAATGATTCTACTGTCTGATTATGTTTAAGGGCGTTACCTAAATAAGATGCACCTGTAGCGGTAAAACAATTTCCTGCTAAATAATAGGTTTTAATTATGGGGGAAGATTCACTTTCAATTAATTCAGCTATTTTTTTGGCACCTCGATCGCCGACAATATTATTACCGAGCAAAAAGTGTTCAACATTAGTATTGACTTGAATTGAATCTACTAATTCACCAATCCAATCGCTTCCTACTACCTGCTTACACATATCAATACGCCCATCATTATAATAAGCACCACGAGCAAATTCCAGATAATCTTCCTTGACTGCTTTGCCTTGTTTAAGATAAGTAAATAAAGGCGTTAAATCATCTAAAGGTGCAACCTCAACTGGCATGGCTTTTGGGTTGAGAATTTGTTCGGAAATTGGTTGATTTAAAAGGGTTTCAAAAAGTTGTCTTTGACCAAATTTACGGGCATCACGAAATTGATCACGTTTTGCTTTTTCGATTTGCTCTAATTGAGATTTATGTTGAATTTGTTGTCTGTAAGCCTTACGTAATTTTGATAACAGTTTTTTGTAAGCAATGTAGCTGTTTGCTTTATCTTTATCTTCGTTAGGGAATAGAAATCTAGCTATTTTGTGGGCTAAGTGGGTTTTTTTGTCTTCTGCACCATTAAAAGTTGGTAATGTTACTGCATAGTCGCTCACGGTATAACCTTCTTCTAAAAGCTTTTCTTCTTGTTGAAGTTTACTGACAATTTCTGGGAGACTATTTTTAGTATTTGTTGCTATCATTTTGTACTTTCTCCTTTAATAAAAGTAGCCGAGGAAGAGTAATAGTTGAGTTTTTCTCTTGCTTGTTTGGCTTTCTTGATTATATAGTAACTAACAAGTTAATTAATACTTTGTAACCACCCCTAGCCCATCTTTATGAAGGAAGGGAATTCGATTATTAATAATAAATGAATCGTGCGATTATGCTTTCAAATTCACAAGGCGTTGACAAATAAAGGTACATTAATTTAGTAGAACAACATATAATTGAAAACAAAAAAAATGCAAAAAGTAAAAAAAATACTCATTCATCCAGTAGAACTAAAACGGAGGCGAAATGAATTAATTAATATGATAGCGTCCAATAAAAAGATTATCAAATTTGAGAAGAAAAAATAGTTAAAGGGGAGATAATGTTGAAATGTCAACTATAGTCATTTAAAATAACGGTGAGACAATTTTGAAGCTAAAATTAAAGTTTAATTTATTAAACGGTATCTATTAGCCTTGTCAATTTATACCCAAGGCGAGTTCTATGTTCTTGTTTATACTGTTTTTATACTGTCTCAAACTTAATTTAAACAACTATCAATACCTAGGGATTGAAACCTTTCAGGCGGTAAGTTTGACTTTGGGTTATAATTCTTCTTCAAAATCAGTTAAACGTACCCGAAAGGTTTTGCGGAGATTATCAACAGTCTGATGACGATCGAATGGAAGTTAAAGATCGTAGTTTTCGTTTTCAACTATTACATTGCCTTCAATACGATCGCTAAATAGCCCTAATATAGGAGCAAGAATTACCCCAACAACAAAACCTCCAGCATGAGCCCAATAAGCAACTCCTCCTCCCTGCATTCCCACATGGGCATTAACTTCTAACATGGTAATACCATTAAAAGCCTGTTGCACAAACCAAAAACCTAAATACCAAAAAGCCGAAATTCTAAAGACAGGAAAAAAGAAACCCAATGGTACCAGCGTGACAACTTGAGCTTGGGGAAAACGAATAATATATGCTCCCATTACTCCTGCGATTGCACCACTAGCACCCAAGGAAGGAACAGGCGAGTTAGCAGTAAAATAATATTGAGCCAGTCCAGCTAAAACACCACAACTTAAATAAAATACAATATATTTGATTCTACCTAGTTTCTCTTCAATATTGTTGCCAAAAATCCACAGAAATAACATATTAAAAGCGATATGGATAAAACCTGCGTGGATAAATTGTGAAGTGATTAAGGTTAGTGGTTCGGGAATAGATTGTGATGAAACTAAACTCCAGTTAGTACTTAATTCTAAGGGTACGATCGCAAACCGATGAAAAAACTGATCTAACTGACGAGGATTTAAACTAAGTTGGTAGCAAAAGACTATGATATTAACTGCTATCAAGCCATAAGTAACATAAGGAGTTATTTGGGTAGGATTTTCATCTTTTAAAGGAACCATAAAATTATCGATCTAAATAACAAAATTAATTAATGAATAATTATCAGCATATGTCCAAATGAGAATTGTGAGTATCTATCAATAGTGGTAAATCCAGAATCGATCGTCTGATCGTTATAATTTTACAAGAAGTCTATTGAAACTAATGGCTTTTCTACCTTACTTCATCCCATCTCTATAGCAATTATCATTATTGTGACGTACAAACTAATCCCCCTAAATCCCCCTTCGGAAGGGGGACTTGTCAATTGAAAATGTACCTCATAAAGATGATAAACGCTATATAGTTCAGGAACAAAAATATTATCGATCGACTCTATAAAAAAATAGACTAACATTGTTTACTAAAATAAGAAAGATAATTAATCTTTCATCCTTGCTCTTTGCTCCCTCATCCTTCAAAGTAATTCTTGTGTTACTATCATTGAGAAGCATTTTAACAAAGTCTTTTTTCACGTCAAAAATTGCAACCTAAGATACAATCTACGAAAACTATGTGGCAAAAAATAATTTTTCAAGCAATTACCAGATTTAGTTTTATTGCCTTTCTTTGGCTAATCTTCGCCCCTTGCGCCCAAGCATCTTTAGAATTAAGAGTAGCAGTTAAAAGAAATATTAGTAATGTTCAAATAGGTAGCTCTACCCCTGCTGTAGTCAAAGATACTAGAGGTAAAGTTTTAGGGCAGGTTGCGGGAATGAATTCATTTGTTTCTAAGGCTCAAGGTGGTAGAGTTAATATTAATCAATGGAAATCAAACGCTTTATGGTTAGAGCCTAGTGGAGATGGAGTTGTCTGGATTGGCGATCGTTGGTATCGAGGTAGAGTATTATTAAGTTCACAAGGCAATAATGTAACAGCAGTTAATTATGTTGATTTAGAAGACTATTTATATAGCGTAGTTGGGGCAGAAGCAATTCCTAGTTGGCCAGCCGAAGCCCTTAAAGCCCAAGCAGTTGCGGCTCGTACTTATGCACTTTATAAAAGAGATAGTAGTAAAAATAAAGTATATGATGTTGATACTAGCACTGCGACTCAAGTTTATAAAGGCTTAAAAAGCGAATATACCACCACTCATCAAGCAGTTAATGCAACTAAAGGGCAAGTGATGACCTATAATGGTAAAGTTATTTTGGCTGTTTTTCATTCTTCTTCTGGTGGACATACCGAAAATGTCGAAGATATCTGGACATCTCCTTTACCTTATCTTCGAGGTGTAGTTGATTATGATCATTATTCTCCTGTTTTTAATTGGAATAAAACCGTTTCAGCTAATACAGTTAATCGTTTAGCAGGAAATGTCGGTAACATTAAAGCACTCGTACCGCAAAAAACAACTCCTCAAGGTAGAGTTGTGACGCTGAAAGTAGTGGGCGATCGTGGTACAAAAAATATCAAAGGTACTCAAATTCGTAAAGAATTAGATTTACGTAGTACTTTATTCCGTACCCAGCTAAATAGTAATAGTATTCAGGTATCAGGTAGAGGCTTTGGGCATGGGTTAGGCTTAAGCCAATGGGGTTCGCAATATTTAGCTGAAAATGGTGTGAGTTATGATCAAATTTTGTCTCATTATTACAGTAACGCTAAATTATCTACCATCAAAACACGATGATTGATAATTGACAATTGACAATTGACAATTGACAATACTTAGACTAACGCTCAGTATAAATTAATATTTCTTACTCATTACTCATTACTCCTTACTCCTTACTCATTTTCATTCTTCACCCTATCCTGATAAAATCAGATCAAATCACAATAAAAATTAACAAAAAAAAATTATGATAAAATCTTATCTATCTAAAGCATTAGCATTAGTTTTAACAATAGTTATTGGTTGGTTTGGTACGTTTGGGGCTTCAGCTTATGCAAATGATATCAGTTTGACAGGTAATTATGGTGAAGATACGATCGTTGTTTTAGAGAATCTCAGAGAAGTTATTGGTTTACCAGCAGAGACTGATATCCAACAGAAAAAAGAATTACAAGCAGAAGCGAAAAACCAGATGAATGATTACATCTCACGTTATCGTAAAAATTCTAAATACAATGGTTTAAAATCTTTCACTACCATGCAAACTGCTTTAAATTCTTTAGCTGGTTATTACACTACTTTTGGAAGTCGCCCTTTACCTGAAAAACTTGACAAACGTTTAACTCAAGAATTCAGACAAGTAGAATTTGCCCTCAAAAAAGGTTATTAAAATAGTTGATAGTTGATAGTTGATAGTTGATAGTTAATACTTAATAATTGACAATTGACAATTGACAGTTGACAATTAATTTATCTATAACCTATCGACTGTGAACTATTACTTCTTCAATATCAACCATGATTCGTTTAAAACCTTGGCAATGGGTAGTTTTAAGTACACCTATAATTGGTCTAATTGTTTTTTTTTCGATCGCTACAGGATTACAAATACACCGTTGGGGTATCAACTGGATATGGGCATTCTTTGTTTTAATTTTAGTCGGTTGGCGATGGTTATTGGTAAAATGGACAAAGCCTGCGTTTAGTAATGTCGAAAATATTATTGCTGATGCCCAAAAAGAATTAGAAGAGCAAAAAACAAGCACATCAACTGTTTTACCAGAATTGAATGCTGATACGATTAATACAATAGAAACATCGTTACAACAGATTATTAGTCAAGCAAAAGAAGATGCACCTATATGGGAAGACTTTCCTGCTTTTTGGCAAAGATGTCAAACTTCGGTGGAAACTATCGCTAAGGTTTATCATCCAGAGGTAGAATATCCTTTACTAAATATTTATATTCCTCAAGCATACGGTTTAATGCGTGATACAGTTGATGATATGGATAGATGGATGAAACAGTTGTCTCCTGTCTTTAACCAAATTACCGTTGCTCAAGGTTATCAAGGATATCAGCTTTATCGTAAACTAGAACCGTCTGCTCGTAAAATAATCAAGGTATGGAATTGGGCTCAATGGATAGTTAATCCTGCGGTTGCGGCGGCAAAATTAGCTAGTAAACCTCTGAATAATCAAGCTAATCAAGAATTACTAATCAACCTCAATCAAGTTTTAAAAGAAGTTGCCCTGAGAAACTTAGGCAGACAAGCGGCTTTATTATATGGTGGAGACAATTTACCTCAAGACAAATTTGAGCAAGAAACTGTTACTTTACCCGAAGCAAAAACCCAGACACTACAAGAAATTTTTGCTCAAGTGGAAGAACCAGAACAAATTGAGCAAAAACCAGTTAAGATTTTATTAGCGGGTAGAACAGGTGCAGGAAAAAGTAGCTTAATCAATACTTTATTTAATTCCCAAATTGCTGAGGTAAATATTTTACCTAACACCGCCGATATTCAAAGTTATCAATGGGAAGCAAAAACAGGTGAGGCTTTATATCTATATGATACCCCTGGTTACGAACAAGTCGATCGTCCTGAATTTAAAGAACAAGTAATTGATTATAGTCAGGATACTGATTTAATTTTACTGTTAAATCCAGCTTTAGATCCTGCTTTACAAATGGATTTAGACATAATTAAAGATTTACCTGAAGGTATTCCTATTATCACTGTAATTACACAAGTCGATCGTCTTCGCCCCGTCAGAGAATGGCAACCTCCTTATAATTGGATAACGGGCGATGCACCTAAAGAAAAATCTATCCGTCAGGCAGTAGAATATCGAGAAGAAATTTTCGGCGATTATACTGAAGATTTTTTACCTATCGTTACCGCAAGTTATGGTGATTCTCCTAGAGTTGCTTGGTATGATGATATTTTAGCTTTAAAAATCTTAGATTCGATCGAACCTGCCAAACAAATTAGACTAGCTCGTTTTTTGCGTAACCTCGAAGCAAGAAGTGTCGCCGCCGCCCAAATTATTGAGAAATATACTTTTCAAATGGCGACTTCTCAAGGATTAACTGCTTTACTTAAAAGCCCCATACTACAATTTTTATCTACTCTTACTACAGGTTCGCCTCGTTTAGCCTTTCTGTTAGCGGAAAAAATACCCGTTGAGCAGTTGCCTGTTGTGATTGGTAAATTACAATTAGCCTATGAATTGTTTAATCTACTTAGTGATGATGCAACTAAAAAACAATTTGATTTACTTTCTTTATGGACGTTGATAGTCGAGACAAATGGTTTGCCAGAGGACGATGCTTGGGCTTTTGGTCATGCTTTAGTCGAGTTTTGGACAAAAAACCTCGATTTTACTCAATTAGAAAAGAGATACCGTTATTATCTGGATGAGAGAAAATCGGCAACAGAGAATTAATAATTTTGTAGGTTGGGTTAAGCCTCGAAAAACTTAAACCATAAACGATAAATAAAAAAAGCGAAACCCAACAATTAATCCTAGTAGATTTGAATTAGTTATTTGATTATTTTTGATGATGGGTTACGGCTAAATCATCAATTAATTTGTGGAAACTGATTAAGTATCATTGCCTAACCCATCCTACAACTCACTCAATTTATCTGTTAATCCTGCGTAAAGCCAAACCACAATATGAGTATCAAGGTAAATCAAGATTCATTTCTCCTTCCCATGTGATATTCACAATCTCATCGGTATCTCCTACAATTACATTAGGACGTGATATAAGTCGATCGAGTTTGTTGATTTTTTCCACAGGAGTAATTTGTAATATCTTGCCATCTCTATTTATTTGTAGAGGAATACCAGTATTAATTACTTCATCTAGTAAGTTATAAAGATTTTTCTGTAATTGCGTCGGTGTAATCTTTTTCATCAATTTAACAAAGCGTACACGATTTATACTCTTAAGTGTACAGTATTTTAATTATGCTCGAAATAAACCTAACCAACAAATAATTTACCTTTCATAGCAAAGCTATATAACTTCAAACAATCTGTTGTAATGTTTTGGTTAAGACAGGCAATGTTTGTCCTGAAACACTATAAACTAAAGCCTCACGGTAAATACGATTAGCCCGATTATGATTCTCATTGGCTTTACCTTTTGAGCTAACAACGGCAAGTTTAGCACTACGAAAAGCTAAATCGATCGCTTTTACTCTTAAATTCAATTTGGCTTCAAAACTAGTTTCTTGTGACAACGCTGTTAACATTTGATTTTTGAGGTTGTCTATTTGCGATTTTAAATTTTGATAAACATGATCAATTTCGGGTAAATCAAAATTACGACAATTTTCAGCGAGTATTTCTAACGCACCATAACTACAACCGACGGGAAAAAAACCGTGATTTAAAACATTTTGTATATCTTTTTGATGAATTGTATTCGCAGGATTAATTGTGACGACATCTTCATCGGCTAAAAAATAATCTTGCAAAGTAGCAGAAACTGTATTGGTGCTATTCATCGCACTCAAAGACAATGGCTTACTTAACTTTAATGAAGAAGATAAAGAGTTGAAGGGTAAAACCGCATATAATTCTTCGCCTGTTGGTAAACTACAACCGAGGATAAAATAATCAAAAATATTACAGCCTGTAATCCAAGGTACAAAACCATTAATTTGATAACCATTATCAGAAGAAATAGCAGTGACTAAAGGCTTACCTTGTTTTCTTAAATGAGAAAAACCGACACCAAAAAAAGTATTTTCATTAACTAATTTGGGTAAGTATTTTTCTTTGATCATCGGTTGCTGACTATGGCTTAAAATTGAGACAGCACTTTGATGTTGGGTTTGCAAAAAGGCTAATGCACCTGAATATTTAACGATCGTCATTTGCCATCTATAATAGTCATAATTGTCAAATTCTAAACCGCCCCATTGTTTAGTTAATTTCAAACGAAAAAAATTACGATCGATTTCATTCATTTCAATTAAAGTTTGTTTTAATTGCTCACTATCTCGATCGATTTCATTAGCTTTTTTAACTACTTCTGTTTGTAAAAAACTTTCAGCTTTAGATAGTAGATCATCTACTTTTTTTGTCGTTTCAATTATTTTTTTATTGGGAATAGGTGAAACCGAAATTAGTTGAATACGATCGTTAAATTTACCTTTTTGTTCTGCTTTTTGTTGTTGAAATTGAGCAATTTTTGTTTTATCTAAATTATAGGTTTGTATTAAAGTATCAATCACTTCGTAAACATCGGCTATTTCTTCGATTAGCTCGTCTTCCTCTGCATTTAATACTTCTTTAGCTTCTTCAACTAATTTAATTTTTAAAGCCTGTTTGTATTCTTTATTATCTAGTTTTTTAACTTGACATTTTTGCTGATTTGTGTGTATTAAATCTGGTATTTTATCTCTAATTAATTTAGGAGTGAAATTCATAAGTTCGTTTTTATAAGAGATAGAAAAAAGCAAAGATAATTAATAAATCATCAATAATTAATCATTAAATATCTTCATTGTCTATGGCGGTATTATTTCTCACCAATTAAGTTGATGGTAATCGATTAATATCATCATTAGAACCAATCACAACCATACATAAACCTTTAGTGAGGATATATTGAGGAGGGGGATTGATCACAAATTTGTCATCATTACCAACCGCTAAAACGTTAAGCCCATAATTGCTACGTAACTTAATTTGCGAAAGCGTTTGCCCGTCAAATTCTTGTGGAATATAGATTTCGACGATACTGTGATCTGGATCTAATTCAAATCGATCGAGCATATTGGGTTTAGTGAGAGTATGAGCGAGTTCGCATCCTGCTTCGTCTTCAGGATAAACCACTAAATCAGAACCAACTTTTTGGAGTAATTTGCCGTGAATTTCGGATGATGCTTTGGCAACTACATATTTAACTCCTGCTTCTTTAAGATTAAGTGTCGTAATGATGCTTTCTTCTAAGTAATTACCGATCGCTACAATAACGGTATCTAATTCAAAAATACCTGCTTCTCTTAAGGCACTAACTTCGGTACAATCTAGTTGAATAGCATTGGTGGTAATTCGATCGGCTAGGGCTTGGGCAACTAGCTTTTCATCTAAATCAACACCTAAAACATCGTAACCTAAGTTATAAAGAGTTCTAGAAACTGCTCTTCCGAATCGTCCTAAACCAATGATGGCGAATTGACGACTTTCTTTTTTGAGACTATTTAGAAATTTGACTGAACTTAAATCTAAATTAAAAAGACTTTTGGGTTTTGGAGGTTGATTTTTTTTAGAAGGAAGAGAATTTTTCTCTAACATATATAGTTCACCTACTTTGATTGAAAATAAAACATAATGGTTTAAATAAAATGTGAAGTATGAAATTTGACAATACAAGAATGAGTAAAAAGAAGTTATCATTCGTTAGATCATAATTTTTAATTTTACATTAATTGTTAGTTGTTAACCTACTAATAAATTTTCTTCAGGGTATTGAATTCGGCTAGGACGAGGGTCCCCAACTATTGCCGACATAAATAATAGTATTCCTACTCTGCCAAGATACATCGCCACGACGATCGCTAATTTTGCCACCAAACACAAACTACTAGTTATACCTGTAGATAAACCCGTCGTACCGAATGCCGAAACTACCTCGAACAAAATTGCAATAAATTCAAATTCAGGATGAAGCACTGTGAGTAACACAATAACGGAGATAACCGTAACTACCGAACCAAAAACAACACCAATTGCTTTTAATATCAACCC
Source organism: uncultured cyanobacterium (assembly GCA_963710605.1). GTDB lineage: Bacteria > Cyanobacteriota > Cyanobacteriia > Cyanobacteriales > Cyanobacteriaceae > JAALKG01. Next base: position 63,903 of record CAVQBA010000001.1, on the reverse strand, counting down.
AAAAGCGACTTCTCTTTTATAAACTATTACTTGTTCTTGTCCTTTTAATACGGCTTTAGTTGTATTAGCTAAAATGCTGAGAGTTGTTGTTTTAATCCCGCCTCCTGTACCACTAGGGCTTGCACCAACAAACATTAAACCGATCGTGATAAACAATCCTGCTGTGGTCATTTGACCAATATCGATCGTATTAAAACCTGCGGTACGAGTTGTGACAGATTGAAACCAAGCCGCAATTAATTTTTCACGAAAAGATAAAGAAGCAAGAGTTTCGGGGTTATTATACTCGGTCATCAAAAAAGCGATCGTTCCTAAACCTAAAAGTACAACCGTAGTACTTATAACTACTTTAAAGTTAAGAGAAAAATCATACTTACAACGTGGACGACGATTAAATAAATCAATTAGCGATAAATAACATTCGATAATTACTTGATAACCAATACCACCAAAAATAATTAAAGCGGTGATGACCAAATTAAAAATTAAAGAGCTTTGATAAGGCGTTAAACTATCAACAAAAAGACTAAATCCTGCATTATTCCAAGCACTTATAGCATGAAAAACTGAAAGCCATAACCCTTTTTTAAAACCAAAATCTTGGGAAAAAGTGGGTAATAACAAAAAAATAGCCGATAATTCAAAGATAATTGTGGTGGCAAATACAGAAATAAGTAAATTACGACTACCAAGGATAAAAGGTCAATCGAATGATTCACTAATCGCAATTTTTTGACTGAAATCAAATTTTTTACCAATCAACAGAATTAAGAAGGTAGTGGTTGTCATGTAACCTAACCCACCAATTTGAATCAAGCATAAAATAATTAATTCACCGACAAAAGAATAATAAGAGCCAGTATCAACAACAATCAATCCAGTGACACAAACAGCCGAAGTAGAGGTAAACAAAGCGGTAATTAAGTTGTTCCATTCTCCTGTTTCTGTTGCCAAAGGTGTCATTAACAAGATTGTGCCGATAACAATTACTGCTAAAAAGCCAAGGCAAATAGTACGAGCAATAGTCATTTTAGTTAATAGTTAATAGTTAATAGCGCTCATAAGCCTGCTAGTAATGCGACAGACGCATATAGAATGCTGACTAAGCAAGACAGGTTAATAGTTGATTGACAAAACTATTTAAGCCTCTGCTTTTTATTATTTTATCTGAGTGTTAGTACTTGTGTCTAAGAAGATTGTTATTGACCGATTTAAAATAATCAACTTCTTTATCGAAACTTAAATAAATAATAACTTGAACTTTAGTAAGCTACCAGCGACAAAATTTTTATTTCGATCGTTTAAAACAGTCAAAAAATCATCAAATATAAGATCAGTGAATAATTGAGTAATTAGGTCAAATAATCATGACCTAACAATGTAATTAAAAAAAAAGATTTCAATTATTAATTACTAATGATTAATTACTAATTATTTAAGTGCTTCTATCACAGCGTCGTGAATTGGACCACTACTAACAATTACACCTCGATTATCGTGCATTTTACTAGCTGTAGCGAAATCTAGTGGTTTGCCATACATATCGGTTACTTTACCGCCTGCTTCTTCGACTACGATCGCTCCTGCGGCGTGATCCCAAATATTCTCTCGATAGTCAGGATATTTAGGAGAAGGTAATCTTAAATATAAAGCGGCTTCACCTGAAGAGACAATACCATATTTGGCTTGAGAATCAACTCTAACTGAATCGCTGGTGATTCCCACAGCTTTAGCGATCGAATTTTGTAGATCTTGATTACCATGAGCGGCTTCTACACTTTCGACAAAACGGAAACGACTAACATCATCACTTTTAACTACTTCTAATTTAGTCTCTTCGCCACCTGTAATGGGCATCCGATAACTACCTTCACCTTTAATGGCAGTAAAAATGAATCCTGTCTCACCTTCATCAAAACTTAAAGCAGGACAGCCTAAAATACCAAATTTAACTTCGCCATCTTCAATTAATGCTAAAGCGATCGCATATTGATCTTGACGTAAGAACCCTTTTGTGCCATCGATCGGATCTAAAGTCCAAAAACGATCGGCTACTTTACCGTTACCATAATCAATCCAATCAAGTACATTATCTGTGGTGGCTGTCTCGATTACTTCAGATACATAACCCGTAATTTTTTCAACTGTTGCCTCTTGCCCTTCTTTGCGTAAAGCAGTAGCATCTTCTTCCCCGACAATCTGAGCAGAGGGAAATGCTTCTTTTAAAGCTTTACAGATAATTGCCTGAGAACCAAAATCGGCGACAGTAACAGGACTTTTATCTTTTTTTTCGATCGCAGGAGGAATATCCTCTCGGACTCTTTGACATAACTTAGCGGCTTTGATAACAGCTTTGATAGCTACTTCTTTTTCTTGTTGATAACTCATTGATGATTATAGATAATGAACCATAATTATCATAATTGATAACAGTAAATAGTGAACAGATAACAGATTAGGTTTTAGGGATTGGGGATTAGCAATTAATACTCTTTACTTCTTACTCATTACTTCTTACTCTTTACTTCTTACTCATTACTCAATCTTCACTCCTAACTCCTAATCCCTATCAACTGTTAATTATTACTCATTTTCATAAGAAATAGTTTGAAAATCATCATTTTGTTCTTGATAAAAAGGATTGAAAGGAGAATCATCCCAATCTTGTCCTACTTGAATGGTAATATCAGAATTAATCACCCCTGTGCTTTGAACTAATACTTCACCTAAACCTAAATCAGCACGAATTTTAACTGCTGACAAATTATCTCCTTGCTGAGCAATTATTTTAGTTTCCGAAAGCGGTTTAGCATAAATTTGAGGAGTGAGATAGACACCACGATAACCATTTGTTCTTAAATAACTAACTAATTGTCGAGCATTTTCTCGATTTTCTTCATTAGTTTGAACAGCAATTTTTAGACGACGAGGATTAAATTCGTTATCAGTTGTCGCTATTTGATAATCAAATTCATCAGATTCAACCGCAAAATGTTCTGTCATTATCTGTTCTATTTTGCTGGTATGAGGTAACCAATAACTAGCTTGCCCTTCTTCTGGCTGATTAAAATCACCGGGTAACATCACCATTTTGACATCCGATCGACTTTTTTGTGCCGCAAAAGCTGATATAGCGATCAATTCATTGGTACTTAAATTAGTATCTAAATGCGATCGAACTACGTCTAAAATATCAGGTAAACGAAGAATAGTTTTCGGATTCAAAGCTTGTTCGATTAAAGCACGCATAAAAGTTTGTTGACGTTGTACTCGACCAATATCACCATAAGCGTCGTAACGAAAACGTAGAAACTGTAACGCTCTATCTCCATTCAGACGTTGTTGCCCTTGTTTAAGGTCAATATATAAATGTTGACTGTGATCAGTATATTTCATATCTTGAGGTACATAGAGATTAACGCCACCTAAAGCATCAATCAATTTTTCAATACCTTGGACATTAATACGAACATAACGATCGATTTTGACATCATTAAGTAAACCACTTACCGACTCAGCCGCTAAAGCAGGGCCACCCACTTGATTCGCCGAATTGATTTTAGTTATCCCTTTACCTTCAACATAACTTTTGGTATCACGAGGAATAGATAAAACGCTAACATGATCTTGCTCAGGGTCAAACCTAATTAGTAGCATACTATCAGACAAACCTTGAAAAGAATTGACTAAAGCATGATAACCAACATCTTCGTGTTTCTGGTTAGGCACATCAGTTGTCAATACTTTAATTCCCATCACTAAAATATTAACAGGGCGAGAAAGTTTAGAAATATTTAAATTATCGAAAGTTACGGTTTCTTCATTATTAAAAACAGCTTCCTCCTCAGGGGTCAAACGTACTTGTTTAAGAGGTGTACCTGATAAAGATAACGCTAATAAAGCACCAATACCAATTGAAAAAACAGCGATACCACTAAAACCAAAACCGAGAAAGAAATGTTTCCGACTAAATTTAGATTTGGCAGGGGTATTTTTTGGTCTAGCTTTAACAACTTTCCTTCTTTGTTTTAGGGTATTATTACTAATCCCTGAGTTGGGTAATTTTCCTTCTGTCATTTTGTCCTCACACAATCAATTCAGATAGATTTTGTTAATAATTTAATATCTTTGAAGGAATTAAAATATTCTTTAGCCATAATCATAACTAAAAATTATCTTTCATGCCTCTCAAACGTCCAAAAACTCTTGCTGGTTCTTCTAAAGCCATTGCTGAGGTGATGTTTGAATCATCCCAACGCAAAAAAGGATTAGTTAATTTTTCCATTTCCATAGTAGTTGGTACTGTCGGAATATTGTTTTCCCTGTCTAGGGTAACTTGCTTAAAGCGTTTTTGTAACTCTTGATTGTCAACATCTACTGTTAATGCAAATTTTAAATTATTTAATGTATATTCATGAGCACACCATATTCTAGTTGTGTCAGGTAAGTTTCTTAATTTACCGATCGAATCTACCATTTGAGTAGGAGTGCCTTCAAATAAACGTCCACAACCACCAGCAAAGATGGTATCACCACAAAAAAGTTCACCCCATTCGCCTTCATTTATCGGTGGAAAATAATAAGCGATATGGGCTTTAGTATGTCCGGGGACAAAATATACATCCGCTTTCCTTTGGGCAAACTCTACCACATCTTGTTCTTCTAGGAAATATTTTTGCTGTGGAATTCTACCTCGATCGTTTTTTCCGCCATATACTTCTGCTGATGGAAAATGTTTTAATAATTCTTTGTTTCCTCCTACATGATCACTATGATGATGAGTATTAAATATGGCTACTAATTTTGCATCTAATTCATTAATTTTTTCGAGTACTGGTTCAGCAAGGGCTGGATCAACTACTGCTACTGTATTTAGTTGCGTATCATGGAGTAAAAAGATATAGTTGTCACTTAAGACGGGTATTCTGATAATATTCATTGATGATTAATAATGTAATAATTCTTCATATCTAATTCATTTTACTTTATGACCCCCCAAAAAATTTCGATTTTAGTTCCTGATGTTTCGTCGCTGGGTACGACTAGAGCATATATTATTGCACAAGGATTACAAAAAATTGGTTATGAAGTAAAAATTCTGGGTTTTATTTTTGGTGAACAAATGTACCCAGAACCTCCTTATAATATACCGATCGCTTATATCGGCGGTTCTAAGTTACCCAATTTAGTTAAAATAGCGAGCAAATTTTTAGCGGATATTGAAGGTGATATTTTATATGTCATCAAACCGCAATTAACTAGTTTTGGTTTGGCTTTGTTAAAGACGTGGCGAAAGAAGAATCAAAAACCAATTATTATCGATTTAGATGATTGGGAGATAGCTAAATGGGGAGAAGAAGAATCTGAGTATGAAGGTAATTTGTTTAGTAGTGTACTTTCAGCTCGTGGTAAACTAGCGAATCCGCAACATCCTGTTTATTTAAGAGCGTTAGAAAATATGCTCGATCGTGTTAATGGTATTACGGTTAGTAGTAAATTTTTAGAATTTCGTTATGGTGGCACTTATCTACCTAATTGTGTCAATACAGAAGTTTATAATCGGGCTAGATTCGATCGTCAACAAATACGTCAACAAATTGGTTTAGATGATTTTAAATTAGTCATGATTACGGGTACTGTTAAACCTAATCAAGGCATCGAAGAATTATTAGAAGCCCTAGCTAAATTAAATAATCCTCAAATTCGGTTGTTTCTTTTAGGTGGTAATCCCCAATACAACGAATACCGACAACAGTTATATCAAAAATGGTCATCGTTATTAATCTTAAGTGCGGCACGACCTTTTTTAGAAACAGCGGGTTTAATCGAGGTTGCTGATATTATCTTGGTATGCCCGACTGATGAGCCTACACAGATAGCTAGATGTCCTTTAGAGCTAGTAGAAGCGATGGCAATGGCAAAACCGATCGTAGCTTCCACTGTTGGCGATATACCGATTATTTTAGGGGATACGGGTTATTTAGTTCCGCCAAATTCACCTGAAACGATCGTTGAAACAATTAATTTAATTTTAAATGAAGAACAAGAAGAAGCAATTAATAAAGGCAAATTAGCCCGACAACGTTGCCAAGAAAATTATAGTCTTGATAATCTAGCCAAGACTTTAGAGCAAGTAATGTCGATGGTAATTGAGAATTGAGAATTGAGAATTGAGAATGAATACTGTTTTTGATTTAAGTAGTTTGCGTGTGAATATTTAGTTAAGCATCTTGGGGAAAGACGACACGGCAGGTACGCCAATCAGGAAGAATATCTGCACCCATTTTCTCGTAAAATTTGATTGCTGGTTCATTCCAATCTAAAACTGACCATTCTACCCTACCGTAATTATTAGTTTTAGCTAAATTGATTATATAAGTTAATAACTTTTTACCAATTCCTTGACGACGATATTCGGGTAAGACAAACAAATCTTCGAGATAAATTCCCGGTTTAGTTAAAAAAGTCGAGTAGTTAGGAAAAAATAAAGCATAGCCTATTGCCTTATCACTCCATATAGCTAAAATTGCTTGAGCATAAGTCGGCTCAACAAACAAATGTTCTCTTAATCGATTGATATCTCCCGTCACTTGCTTGGATAAATTCTCATATTCAGCCAAACTTTTAATTAAATTAAAAATCGTCTCGACATCATCGATTGTAGCTAAACGAATCTCAAGATTGTTATTATTCATCTTATTCATTTATCCATAAAAAAAACTAACTTTTTACTCCTTACCTATTCCCTATTCCCTATTCCCTATTCCCTATTACTTAAAATTCTATCCCTGCTTGGGCTTTGACTCCTTGCTCTCTAAATGGATGCTTGACTAATTTCATTTCGGTAACCAAATCAGCTACTTCAATCAATTCAGGTTTTGCACCTCTGCCTGTGAGAATGACATGATTAGATTCTGGTTTTTCGGCTAAAGTGCTGACTACATCATTAATATTAAGATAGCCAAGTTTTAAAGCAATATTTACTTCATCTAACAAGACTAATTGATAATCTGGATTTAAGATAAACTCTTTTGCCTTTGCCCATGCTTTTTCGGCGGTGGCAATATCTTTTTCTTTATCTTGTGTTTCCCAGGTAAAACCTTCACCCATCGCATAAAAATCTAACTGTTGTGAATATTGTGCTAGAATCTCTTTTTCTGCTGGTTCCCATGCACCTTTAATAAATTGAATAATAGCTACTTTATAGCCATGCCCGATCGATCGCATTACCATTCCTAATGCGGCGGTTGTTTTTCCTTTACCATCTCCTGTATGGACAATAATCAAGCCTTTCTCTGCTTTCATCTTCGCTAAACGCTCGTCTTGCACCTGCTTACGGCGTTGCATTTTACGTTTATATTCTTCTGTGTTTAATTGATTGTTCATAATTGATTATTATTCTATTATTCGATCGAAAGTCTGGATTATTTATAACAATAACAATATTCAAGATGATAAACAATCAATAATCAATCGCTAACAGTTATAGTCGTTTTGACCAAGAATAATACAAGTGCCGTATTTGTTAACTGAAGACAATATATTAGATACTAGTTAAATAAATCCGAATGTGTGCCTGTTCTTTCAAATATAATTTGATTATCTTGAGGAATTAATTTGTATATCAATAACCAATTAGGTTCTATATGACATTCTCGACGATTAAGATAATTTCCTACTAATTTATGATCTCTATATTTTGCATCTAAAGGTTCTTGATTAACTAGTATTTGAATTACTTTTTTAAGTTTGTTGATATTTTTGCCTCTTTTTTGCATAATTTTAAGATCTTTTTGAAAACGTTTGGTATAAGATGGAATCATTGTTAAATTCCTAGCTGATTAAACATATCTTCTACATCTTTACAATCAACTAATTCTTCTTTTCGATCGGTTTTTTCAAAAGTTATTTTCGTCTCCTGATTAGGAACTTTCACTTCAAAAGGTAATCCGTGGTGTAGTTCGACTTGTTTGTAAAAAAGATTAATAGCTTCAGTTGTACTTAATCCTAATTGCTCAAAAATATTCTCTACATTTTTCTTTAACTCAGGTTCGATTCTTGCTCTTACGGTTGCCGTTTTGCTCATCTTAATTTACTACTGATAACTATTACCATAATTGTAGCCCACTTGAGTTTTACATCGTTCGATCGCCATTAATACTATTTCTATTTAACGATTTACTGATTTCTATTTTTCTTGTCTTCGATCGTCTATTTTTAAGTGATTTACGATCTGTTATTTATCTTAGATAACGGCTTTTGTCCTTCTTTTACACACTTACATTTTACCGAAGAATGGTTAGATACAAACCAATAGACGCAATATTTATTAAACGAATCAGGTGAATAGGAAACAAGAAAATATATTTGTGATTTAGGTATAGCTATTATTAATATTATCAAGCACATATAAATTCTTTTAAATTCCCCGCCCCCTCTATCTCTCAATTCTATGGGAGGATAAAGGATGCTTCGTACCGCTTTTTAGTAACTTGAAAACATAAACTGTGCCTCGTAAAGTAAAGATGAGAAACGCCACAAATATAATTAGTACGATCGGATAAAGGCTGTCAAGAGACGATTGTATCACTTGCAAATGGACTGAAAAAATAAAGCTGATACTCATAAAGATTCGATCGTAATAGCAATCAAGGGCGAAATACTTAACAATATCTTTAACTTTGGATTAATCGCTGAGAATCAACAGTTTACATAATTTTGGTTTTCACCCCAAAGTATTACTGTTAGGTTATAGTTGACTTTTCCCAGAGATCGGGTTATGATTCTATATATACCCCCTTAGGGGATAACTTAATCAGAATTTTTGACGATCGATAAGACTAAAACCAAGCAATTATCGACAAAATATTCTAAGATTGAGTGAAGATATATTAAGTAATTTTAAGTAATTATAAGTAATTTTGTTATACCATACCTTTTTATCCCAAATAAACACCTTTGTTCCGACTACTAAAGAAAATATAGTACGTTTTCTTCTCAGTTGGTGGTGGCACGAGCAAAAACGTCAAAAAGTATTAGTTTTTTCTGCGGCGGCATTTTTAGTATCAGTACCTGTTTTTTTTCAAGCACCGTTAGTAAGAGTATTACCTTGGCTAAGTTTGGCGTTAACTGGTTTTTGGTTAGCTTTAGGTTGGCATTGGCAAAAACAAGAAGATAAATACCTTTGGGGTGATTTACTCTGGGGTTTTGCTTGGAGTTGGTTATGTGGTTCGATTTATTGGGGTTGGTTAAGAGATTATCCTGCTATTCATATTCCGATTGAAGCGATTGGTTTACCTTTTGCGATATGGGGAATTAAAAGAGGCTGGGGTTTAATTGGTAACTACTTTTATTTAGGCTCATTAATTGGTACAGCGATTACTGATTTATATTTTTATATTGCGGGTTTGATTCCTTACTGGCAAGAAATAATGAAAACTGACCCGACTTTAGTCAAACCTTTACTAGAAGGTGCGATCGGGCAAGTACATAGTGTTTGGGGAATTAGTTGGGCGATTTTATTAGCGAATATACTTTTAGCAATCAGTTTGTGGGGTATTATCAAAAAAGAACTTCATTATACTGCTTTTGCTAGTGCTGTTTTGACTACTATTGTGACTGATGGGTTATTTCTCGTTGCCGCTTATTTAGGAGTCAGTTAATTTAGTAGAGAGGTTTGGTGCAAACGTCTAAAAAGTAAAGACTGTAGGGCGATGCACTGCCTACTATTATCACATCGATAAATAGTTAACTTATTCATGATTGTAAAATAATGATATTGCCTCTTGTGATGAAATCGCTCAAAATATTTTGAGGCAATATTTTCTGATAACGACAACATTAATAAATTGTGATGAAAATAGAATTATCTAGTTTATTTCAAAATAAAGAGAAAAAATAATTTATTTTCTTTTCCTAATCAATTAGAGTCAATTCTGAAAAAAGAAAATAATGATTTGCCTTGTTTAGCTTGTTATTTGCAATTTAAGGAGTTTAATTAGATGGAAACAGTTACTATTAATCAAGATAACAATAATCTTAATAATTTAGTCGTTCAAACTATTGACAAGAATCAGCCGATATTATTAAAAGGAAAAACGGGAAATGCTGTATTAATTTCTGAATCGGAATGGAATGCAATTCAAGAAACTCTTTATTTAAGTTCAATTCCTAATATGCTCGAATCGATCAAAGAAGGAGGACAAATACCATCATCAGAGTGTATTGAGGAATCAACTGTCAGAAATATTCTAAATGGATAACTGGGAGTTAGTTTTTACAAAACAGGCTCAAAAAGATGCCAGAAAAATTGCTTCTTCTGGTTTGGGTAAGCAAGTTAATAATCTACTTGATGTAATTAAAAATAACCCTTATGAATCTTATCCACCTTATGAAAAATTAATCGGAGATTTACAAGGATATTACTCTCGCAGAATTAATATTAAACATCGTTTAGTTTATCAAATATTGGAAGACACAAAAAGCATTAAAGTGATTAGAATGTGGACTCATTATGAATAAACCCTTAGATAATCGTCCTGAATCCGAAAACTGATTGTCACACTACAATTTTTGCAGGTGTCTATTAATTATTAATTATTAATTATCTTCGCTTTTCCTAAATATTTAACACCTTTAGGGGTAACATCAAAACGAATTGGTAAGATGCTTACCCCTTTACTTATGGCTTCGGTGAATAATTGGGCATAAGTACGATCGTACTTTTCGGCGGCATCAAACAATTCACAATCCGAGCGGTTGATAAAATATAACATCACTTTTTTAGTCTCAGCAGGTAAAGCCATCAATTCTCGTAAGTGTTTTTGCCCTCTGGTAGTTACGGTATCAGGAAACAAAGCAACTCCATCTTCAGCCAAAGTTGTATTTTTCACTTCAACATAAGTTTCTATATCAGATTCAGTATCAGTTAAAACAAAATCAACTCTACTTTTTCTGTCTTGCCCAAATTTGACTTCGCTTTTAACTACATCATATTGATGGGCTAATTCAGGTATTAAATGTTGTTGTAATGCTATTTTGATAACTTTATTTGGTAAAGCGGTATTGATACCTACCCAAACAGGATTTGTTTCACCAACGGCGATTAATTCCCAGCTATAGGCTAACTTGCGTTTGGGGTTATCACTTTTAGATAACATTACTTGACTACCTGCCTCACAAACTCCTATCATAGGACCAGTATTAGCACAATGAGCGGTAACTATTTCTCCTGTATCAAGTTCTATATCAGCTAAAAATCGTTTATATCTTTTAATCAAAATACCCGATACTAACGATTGATATTCATACAAATAAGAATCTTCTGTCATTCATTATCATTAATAAACTTGTAATCAAAGTATAGTTCATAATTGACAATTGACAGTTGACAGTTGACAATTGATTCAGACTAAAAAATTATAACTCTAAATACAATTAACTAGGTTTTATATTCGTCAATTAAAAACCTTAGTCAATTAGTAAATTTTAATTATTCTCAATTCTCAATTCTCAATTCTCAATTCTCAATTATGCCCCTTCCTTCTCCTTTGATTTTAGATACCCTGATTCGTGATTGGTTATTAGAAGATATTGGTCGTGGCGATCGTACTACCGAATGTATTTTTAATGATAACTCTTCAGTTGGTAAAGCACATTGGTTATTAAAAGAAGAAGGAGTTATTGCAGGATTACCTATCGCCCAAAAAGTCTTTGCCCTTTTAGATGAGAAGATGGAATATAACTTCAACATTGAAGAAGGAGAAAAACTAGCTGTTGGGAGTAAAATTTGGGAATTAGAAGGTAAGATGTCCGCTTTGTTAACAGGAGAAAGACTCGCCCTTAATTTAGTTATGCACTTAAGCGGTATTGCTACAGCCGCCAGAAAATATGTCGAAGCAATTGCCGATTATCCCACCCAATTAGTTGATACTCGTAAAACTACTCCTGGTTTAAGAATCCTAGAAAAATATGCCTCTACTGTAGGCGGTGCGATTAATCATCGTATGGGTTTAGATGATGCTGTGATGATTAAAGATAACCATATCAAAGCCGCAGGTGGTATCGATAAAGCAATTAAATTAATTCGTGCTTCAATGCCTTATCCTCTTACGATTGAAGTTGAGACTAGTTGTTTAGAAGAAGTGAAAATAGCGATCGAACAAGGTGCTGATATTATTATGTTAGATAACATGAGTATCGAAGAAATGACTAAAGCAGTTAAATTCATTCGTCAAGAAAATTCTTTAATCAAAATAGAAGCCTCAGGTAACGTTACATTGACTAAAATTAAAAATATTGCTTCTACTGGTGTTGATTATATTTCTACTAGTGCTACTATAACTCGATCGTCTTGGTTAGATATTAGCATGAGATTCGATCGGTAATTAATAATTAATAATTAATAATTAATAATTAATAATTAATAATTATTAATTAATACCTACCTTAAATCTTTATTTTAAGTTTAATATATTTTTATCGAATTGAAAGCCTTAGAGTCACCTTAGGGACGAATTTAGAAGGTTCATATAATAACATTCAATGAATTGAACTTAGATTTTAAAATAATAAATTTTCTTTCTCATTTTATAGTTATTTTAAATAAAAATGACACACGAGTGCTATATTTGAATTTAAGTTTAATTTATTAAACGAACAGGATATTAGCCTTGCACGATAGTTCAAGGCGGGTTTAGTACTTTGGTTTTAGAATTATTATTACTGTCTTAATTCTTTTTTTAAATGACTATATATTAAAAAACTATCATTCTTAATCCTTAATTATCCGTTCAATTTCTTCTAGATAAAATTCATTATACTCTTCTCCTTCTATAATCATTACTTGATTTTTAATCAAGGCTTTTATTGTTACTGCTTCAAATTTTTTAGGTGCTTTTTTATTCGTCGTTACCCAAATCAATTCTTGATCATCTCTCAACAGATAGGCTGTATAATCTAACATTGGAATTATTTTTTCGACGATACCTGTTACTTTAAGCGAATCATCAATTAATTCTTCTTTTTTCACCGCTTCAACATCGATAGTTTCAGGAGAAGCAATTGTTAAACCAATTAAATTAGTACAACCAGTTATGGTTAAAAATGAGGCAAAGACGAAACTTGAAAAACTAAATTTATATTTCATGTCGATAGTTAATAGTTAAATAAAGAATTGACAATTGACAATTGACAATTGACAATAAACAAAAAAATAATTGATACTCTCAATTTCTAATAAAATGTACTTCTTAAATCCTGATATTTAAAACCTAACACCTAAAACCTATTCATTGATTTTGAGTTGTTCGATATTCCAAAAAGCACCACCTAAAGCTGAATATTCTATACCTTCAATATTATTTCTCACCGCAGATAAAGAATAAGGATTAACTAGATAAATAAGTGGTAAATATTCTACTGCTAATTGTTGGGCTTGGGCATAAATTTCTTTTCTTTTTTCGATGTCTATTTCTTTAGCGGCTTCGGTATATAAATCGGCAATTTCTTGCTCCCAATCTTGCACTACTCTACCTTGTATTGATTCTCTTCCTGCTTGTGGATTAAGGTTAAACATATGCAAATTACCGTCAGGAAGCCACAAATTTATTCCTCCATGAGGTTCGTTTGAGCCTGTAAAACCAAGTACGATCGCATCCCACTCTAAAGAATTAGTTACTTTATCTATTAGTATATTAAACGCAAGCGGAGTAAAATCAACGGTAATTCCAATTGTACTCAAATCTTGTTTTATTTGTGTACCTAAAGATTCTCTAATTTTATTTCCTGCATTAGTTAGTAAACTAAAACGAACTTGATTATTATCTCGATCGATTAAATTACCATCGGAATCATATTGAAAACCTGCCTCTAAAAGCATTTTCTTGGCTAAATCAGGAGCGTAATCATAACTTTCGAGGGTGGGATCATAAAAAGGTGATTGGACTGATATGGGTGAGGTTTGTTTCTCTCCTAAACCACGATAAATATTATTAATCATTCTATCTCGATTTAGTGCGATCGCAATCGCCCGACGAAAATCAAGGTCATTAAACCATTTAGATTTAATCGGATTAACTAAAGGTTGGTCATTACGACTACCACGATTAAGGTTAAATGACATGAAGGTAGTACCATAAGCAGGACCACCATTATAAATAGTAAAGTTACCTCTATCTTCTTCTTTTTTGAGTAAGGAAAAATATTCGGGGCTGACAGTAACGCTATCAAGACTACCCGATCGAAATTGTAATAAAGATGTATCGGTTGATTCGACTATTTCCCAGACTACTTCTTCTATGTAAGGTAAATCGTTATTGTCTGCGTCTTTCTGCCAATAATAAGGATTTTTGGTAAAAATTACTCTTTGAGAAGTCGTATAATTTTTCAGTTTATAAAGGCCATTAACAATTAATTCATCTGCTGGTGTATCGACACCCCAATAAGAAAGAAAAAGCGGTTTTCCTTCACTGTCTTTTTGAGTAACTTTTTCCTCTAAAATATGCTTAGGTAAAATAGACAAACTAGTACTTTGTAAAAACGGGGCAAAAGGTTCTGTTATAGTAAATTTAACTTGCGAGTCGTTTACTTTTTCAACTATTGGTAAAGTTTGGCTTTTTCCTACTCTCAAACTGTCTCTAGAGTTAGAGGGAATTTCTTCATTAAGATATAGCTGATTATAACTAAAAATAACATCATCAACGGTTAAAGGCTCGCCATCAGACCATTTTAAATTATCTTTTAAAGTAAAAGTAATACTTAGTTTATCTGGTGAAAATTGCCATGATTTAGCTAATGCAGGTGTTACTTCTCCTGTAATCACATTTTCTTTAGTTAACCCTTCATAAGTTATCCCAAAAATATTAGGTGATTCTTGCGATAAAACGGCATTAAATGTTTTAGGGTCACTTAATATTGCTTGAACTATTCTTGGATTGGCTGATGTTTGAGTAAATTGACAACCTGAAAAAACTAAGGCACTAAAACTAAAAATAATTAGCCACGAAAATAGTTTTTGCCATTTTTGGCGATAATACTTACTCAAGAAATTTATCATATTCAACTCGATCGTTTCTATTATTTAGTTCGACTATCAATGCTATAATAATTGATTAACAAAGGACAAGAGGCAAAAGATAATTGATAATTGACGTCTTGGTGAACATTCCCTTGCGTCTTACGCCGACGCGGGCTTTCACCGCAATTGACAATTGACAATACTTCTTACTCCTTACTCATTCCCTAACACCTAATTCATTACTGGTGAATTGTTAACCAAAAATTTGTAATTCCAATTATATAAAATATGACTGTTTTTGTTGGCAAACAAGCCCCTGAATTTACAGCAACGGCGGTAATTGATCAAGAATTTCAGGTAGTTAGTTTGAGTGATTATCAGGGTAAATATGTAGTTTTGTTTTTTTATCCTCTTGATTTTACCTTCGTTTGTCCAACAGAAATTATCGCTTTTAACGATCGTTACACAGAATTTAGTGATTTAGACACAGAAGTATTAGGAGTCTCTGTAGATAGCGAATTTGCTCATTTAGCCTGGATACAAACAGATAAAAAGCAAGGTGGGATAGGAGAGATTCAATATCCACTCGTTTCGGATTTGACTAAACAAATCAGCCAAGAATATAATGTACTTGAACCAAACTCAGGGATTGCCTTAAGAGGTTTATTTATTATTGATCCAGATGGCATACTCCAACATATTACCACTAATAATTTAGCTGTAGGTCGTAGCATTAACGAAACCCTAAGGGTATTAAAAGCAATTCAATATGTTCAGTCTCATGATAACGAAGTTTGCCCTGTAGATTGGCAAGAAGGAGACAAAACGATGCAAACAAACACGACAAGAGTTAAGAGTTAAGAGTTAAGAGTTAAGAGTTTAACTACTAAGTTGAGTGTTATTATTCATCCTTCATCCTATTAATTCTGATTAATTAATGATGCTGACAATATAAGAAATATAGTGACAAAACTCGATCGTTATCAACAATAATAACTAAAAAAGAACGTTAAGATCCGTAATCATCTAGTAATACCATAGTGTTCGGAACGAAAATGACTATTTGATTGTCACTATCATCTTAACTAGCTAGTTTTAACAATATTAATTCTCAATTCTCAATTGTTATACATACCATAGTGTTCGATATAATTATTTCATTATTCATTGTTCATTATTCATTGTTCATTGTTCATTGTTTTTGGTTGTACAATAGAATGATAATCAAAGAATAAATTTAAGAAGAGAAAAGATGACGCAAGAAGTAGCTACTAAAAATAAACAAGGAATTCAATTAACTCCTACTGCTTTTAAGCATATTTTGGCGTTAAAGCAACAACAAGGTAACGAAAATTTATGTTTAAGAGTAGGTGTTAGACAAGGCGGATGCTCAGGAATGTCTTATTTAATGGATTTTGAAGATGTTAATAATGCAGGTGAACACGACGAAGTTTTTGATTATGATGGTTTTAATATCATTTGCGATCGTAAAAGTATGTTATATTTATACGGTTTAGTCTTAGACTTTAGCGATGCAATGATTGGTGGCGGATTTCAATTCACTAATCCTAATGCTAGTCAAACTTGTGGTTGTGGTAAATCTTTCGCCGCCTAAAACGTAACCACCATTAACTTAACATAATGGCAACAAGTAAATGCCAAAAAAAAATCGAGAATCGATAGTAATGAGGGTTAGTTGTCTTGATTAAAAGCTATAGGCTATGGCTTATAGCTTCACTATTTTATCGTTAACTTAATCACAATCTTGCTAAAGTTACTTGTAGAAATAATAGTTAAAACGATGATTAATTATTAACTATTAATTATTTTTGAGTCATTACACTAAAAAATACATTAAAATAATTTATATAAGCACAAGTTGTGAATAAAAAATAGACAGTATCGATCGCAACTTATTGATTTGCTTATGATTCGATTTACTGCTATATATTATAGTCTGTTGGTAAAAGACGTTATGTTCCCTTTTTCTTCGCCTCGAATCCTTCGTAAAAAACCACCACTAAAGAAACCATTTTCTGAACCCTCTCAGCTAAAGAAATCATTTTCTGAGCCTTCACAGCCAAAGAAACCTCAGTATAAGTTTAAGATACCACCTCACTTTAAAAAAAACACGATCGTTACTTATTCTCAATCAGAAATTAAAAAACAACTTAAAAGATACCCTGGATTGCTAAAAACTTTGGGTCATGCGTATCAATACCAAATAGTTGTTACTAATTCTCAACAAGAAAAACAATATTGGTTTTGTCGTAGCATAGAAGTAACTATGCCTTTACTTAAATATTTAAACGAAAAAGATTGGACTGTCGATTGGCAAGAAAAACCTTTTCATCTCAAATAATACTACCTAATCCTCAATTCTCAATCAAAAAAACTTTAAATCATAAAAGATTATGATATATACATTTTAGTGAAAAAGCTTTGGTTATTTTCTTCTTAACAATTACTTAATAATATGTTCATAAAGTTTTAAGAATAAATAAACAATTAAAGAAAAATTTAGTTGTATAATTGTTATTTAAAAGTAGATATATAATAATTTTAATTATTTAAAAAGTGGATAAATTGTTTAATAAAAAAGGTGAATTGGGTACAATTAATATAACTTTAAATAACTAAAAAATAGCAAAAAACAAGATAAATACTCAAATGAGTAAGTATTCAGACTCTCCTAACAGTAAAAAAAATCAATCAACACAAAGTATTAATGGTGGTAGTAATAATGAAATACTTTGGCAAAAAGCGTTATCTTGTTGGCAGGAGTGGATAAATAATCATAAAAGTAATCATAACTTAGAAAACATCAAGCAATTATCAGCAATCGAAGAATTTGAGCAGTTAAATAACTCGCCACCGAAACTAGTTACTTTTTTACTTGATAATTCTTCTCAAGGCATTTGTGTGTACGATCGTGATTATAATATTATTTTTAATAATCCTGCTTTAAAAAATATTTTCGGTTATGATGAAAAAACACTAATCAGACAATCTTGGCAAGAAATTGTTGAACAAGAAATTATTGATTTCAAGCTATCTCCTCAGGATAATAATCTTTATGGGCGGGGCAAAAACTATCAATTAAAAAACAAACAAGATTTTCACACTTGGGTTAATGTCTATTCTCAAAAAATTAACGATGAAGATGGTATCTATCAAGGTGGAATAACCATTATTAATCAGATTAATTCTTCAGTACATAAAACCTTGAATAATGAACAATTAAAAGATATAACTAGTTTAGTACCCGGAATGGTATTTCAATTGTTAGATGATGGAAATAATCAATATTCTTTTACTTTTGTCAGTCAGGCTGTTAATAGTATTTTTGAAGTAACACCAGAAGAAGTAATCAAAAAAAGCGACAGAATTTTCCAAATTTTACCGGCAACCGAATTAAAAAAACTTTATCAATCTTTAGATTTATCAGCTAAATATTGTTCTAGACTAAGCTTTGAAACAGAAATATTTACTAATAGTAATCAACAAAAGTATATAAAAATTACAGCCGAACCACAAATTTTATCTTCAGGTATAATTATGTGGAATGGTATTGTTATGGACATTACCGTTGAAAAAAGTCGAGAAATAACTCTCAAAGAAAATGCACAATTGCATAATACAGTTAACTCTATTATACAAAAAATGCGTGAAACGATCGATTTAGAGATTATTTGTGATACAACTACCTCAGAAGTAAGAAATTTTTTAGAGTGTGATGTCGTTGCTATTTACAAATTTGATCAAAATTGGGGAGGAGAATTTATCGCCGAAAATGCTCAATCTAAATATCCTTCTTTATTAGATAAAAACATTCAAAGAGTATGGAATGATACTTATCTTCAAACTCATCAAGGTGGTAGGTATCGTCAAAAAAATATTTTTATTATCAACAACATTAATTTAGCTAATTTTTCTCCTTGCCATTTAGAGGTTTATCAGCAATTTGGAATTGAAGCGATGTGTATTATACCTATTTTTGTGAGGAATAATCTTTGGGGATTATTAGCCGCATATTATCATCATCCTTTTCGTTGGCAATCCCAACAAATACATTTATTAAAACATATCACAAACCCCTTGGGTATGGCAATTGAGCAAGCAGAAATTTTTATCACCTTAAAAGAAAAATCGATCGAATTAGAGAAAGCGAAAGAAAAAGCCGAAATTGCTAATGTAGCTAAAAGTGAGTTTTTGGCTAATATGAGTCATGAAATTCGTACTCCAATGAATGCTATTTTGGGTTTTTCAGATTTATTACGAGATATAGTGGATGACGATGAAGGTAAAAGTTATCTTAACTCACTTACTTCTAGTAGTAAAATTTTGCTGTCTTTAATTGATGATATTTTAGATTTATCTCGTATAGAAGCCGGGAAAATGCAACCCGAATCTGTCTCAATTTGTTTACATGAATTACTATATGAAATAGTCAATATTTTTTCTTTAAAAGCAGAAGAAAAGGGATTAAATTTAAACTTAGAAATCGAAGCAAATGTACCTCTTTATATTGTTTTTGATGAGGTAAGACTAAGACAGATATTATTTAATTTAATTGGTAATGCGATTAAATTTACTTCTCATGGTTATGTAAAAATAACGGTTAAATCAAGTCAGACTCAAATAGCCAATTCTTCTCAATGTAATTTATCAGTTTTAATTGAAGATACAGGTATTGGTATTCCTAAACAAGAGCAAGTAAATATTTTCCAATCTTTTACTCAACAAAATGGGCAAAGTAATCGTGAATATGGTGGCACTGGTTTAGGTTTGGCTATCACTAAAAAGCTAGTAACTATGCTCAATGGTAATATTTATGTTGAGAGTAAAGTCAATCAAGGTAGCCAATTTCTAGTTATATTTAAGCAGATTCAATCTTTAGAGACAATGACTAATAGACTAATCAATGATAGTTGTAATGATAAATTAACTATTTTTGCTCCTAGTACTATTTTATTAGTGAATGAAATTACGTCTAATTCAGATTTAATTGAGTCTTATTTTACCGATTCTACACATCAACTTTTAATTATTGATAATGGTGAAAAAGTACCGATGGTAGCGAGTAAATATCAACCAAATGTAATTTTATTAGATTTGAATACACCCTACTTGAATATAATAAAAACTATTAAATTATTATCTAAAAACGAATTAACTAATACTATACCAATTATTATAATTACTACTGATGTAGAAATTTATACTCAAATTCAACCATCAAGTTTAGTTAAAGGTTTTCTTCATAAGCCGATTAGTATTGGTAATTTGGTAGAAGCTTTGAAATTAGTTTTACCTGAGCAAGTTTTGGCTAAAAAAGAGATTTTTACGAGTATAAATAACCACTATCAAAAAATATTTAGTTCAACTAATATATCAAATAAATTAATTAATTTGATAACTAAATTAGATACTGTATATCTAAAACAATGGAAGAAGATACAACAAACAAAAATAATATCTGAAGTCAGAAAGTTTGCTAATTCTTTAGAAGAGGAAGCACAAGAATATAATCAACAATTGTTATTAGAATATGCTCATAATCTCAAAAAACATATTCTTAATATAGAACTTGATTCTTTAAGTCATAGTTTAGAAGAATTCCCTAAAATTATTGAGCAAATTGGTAATGATAACCAATCTATTATCAAAGATTAGCTTTTATTAAAAACTAAAATAAAGTTTATCTACTTAGATAAATATTTTAAAACTATAGCGTTTCTCATAATTATAAGGTACAGTTACAACTGGTAAGTCCCCATAAATAAAAGCGAAGCATCCTTAAATTTCCCCCTTACGAAGGGGAGGGGCTGTCACCTGAATTGATTTCAGGTGCTTGTAAGCCCCGTGGCAAGGGGGATGGGGATGAGTGGGGGATTAGTTTATACTTCATTTCACCAATAATTGCTATATTAAGTATTTGTGCAAAATTATTTTGTTCTTATTTTAAATAATTACAATCGTTTAAAATAGGGTTGAGACATTAATATTTATCGGGAAATTCTAGTATGAAACTCGCCTCTAATTCTCATTTAATACTCTTGTGAATCCGCTAGAGTCGAATCTGTAAACTAAGATTTTAAAACCAGAATTGTATCATTGTTATTTGTATAGTAGTAGCCATAACAGTTAGGACAAATATAAAGGCTCAAACTATTAATATATAAGCATTTTACCTTTGCCCTTTGCCCTTTGCTATAAATGTAAAAGTTGAGCTTCGTCGATAATTTTGATTTCTAAAGATTGAGCTTTAGCTAATTTTGAACCTGCATTTTCTCCAGCTACTAAATAGTCTGTTTTTGAGCTAATACTTTTGGTTACTTTTCCGCCAAATGATTCTATTATTTTTGTTGCTTCATCACGTTTTAATGTCGGTAATGTTCCTGTCAACACAAACGTTTTACCACTCAAATTACTATTAGTTATTTCTTTTTCTTCTAAACTAAAATTGAGTTTAACTAATCTTAATTGTTCAATTAATTCTAAATTTTTACTAATTTTAAACCATTCGACAACTGAAGAAGCAATTTCTATACCGATACCATAAACCGCTTCTAATTCTGATTGAGTCGCACTAATTAGACGATCGATATTAGTAAAGTTTTCGGCTAAAATTTTAGCATTCACCGCCCCAACATAACGAATACCTAAACCATATAATACTCTCTCAAAAGGTTGTTTTTTGCTTACTTCAATAGCGGTAATTAATTTTTGAGCCGATTTTTCGCCCATTCTTTCCAAACCAGCAATATCATCAGCCTGCAAATGATAAATATCAGCAATCGATTTAACTAATTTGTGCTTCATCAAAGCGATAATAACCTTTTCACCTAAGCCACGAATATCCATCGCCGATCGTTGCGTCCAATGGGTTAAACTACCTCTTAATATAGCGATACAAGAACTATTCACACAACGAGTAACAGCTTCATTTTCAGGACGTACTAAAATTGAATCACATTCAGGGCAATTGTCTGGTAAATTAAAGGATTGAGTATTACTAGGGCGTAAGTCTTTGATTACTTCTACTACTTCAGGAATAATTTCACCCGCTTTACGAATTGTCACGGTATCCCCCACTCTAATATCTAATTCTCGCACTCGATCGCTGTTATGTAAAGTAGCTCGTTGCACGATCGTACCTGCTACTGCTACAGGTTTCATGATTGCCATTGGTGTAATTGCTCCTGTTCTTCCCACATTGACAATTAAATTTTCGACAACGGTGGTTACTTCCTCCGCAGGATACTTTACGGCTATTGCCCAACGAGGAAATTTTTGCGTAAATCCTAAAGCTGATTGTAAGGAAAAGTCATTGATTTTTACCACCACACCATCAGTCATATAAGCTAAATTATGTCTTTCCTCTTGCCAATAATCTAAGTAAGTTTGTAACGAGTTTAAATCAGCACAAATTTGATAATGAGGGTTAATTAAAAAACCACATTGTTGTAAAAAAGTCAAGGATTCAGATTGTGTTTGGAATGAATATTTTTCACTTTCTAAATATAAGTTATAAGCAAAAAATTGCAGTTTTCTTTGACTTACAATATTAGGATCTAATTGTCTTAATGTACCTGCCGCCGCATTACGAGGATTAGCAAATAAATTCTCGCCATTTTGCTCTTTAATTTTGTTGATACGATCGAATTCTTGGATAGGTAAAAAGGCTTCTCCTCTTACTTCTAAGCGTTCGGGAGGGTCATCTAAATGTAAACTTAAAGGGATAGAGTGAATCGTTCTGATATTACTGGTTATATCTTCTCCTGTTACCCCATCACCTCTAGTTAATCCTCTGGTTAAAATTCCATTTTCATAGGTTAAAGCGATCGCACTTCCATCAATTTTTAATTCACAAATATAATCGTAATTAGTAATAGTTTCTAACTTATTTTGCCAACGACTTTGCCATTGTTTTAACTCTTCAAAATCAAAGGCATTTTCTAAACTATAAAGAGGAATATTATGCTTAACAGAATCAAATTTGCTACTAAGTTTATCACCTACTCTTTGTGTTGGACTATCATTAGTAATTAAACTAGGATATTGATTTTCTAACTCTTGCAATTCTCGGTATAATCGATCGTAAACACTATCTTCTAAAATTGGGTTATCTAAAACATAATAGGCATAACTCGCTTCTTTTAACTTAGCCTTGAGTTGCCCTACACGCTGGATGGTTTTAGCCGTAATTTTTTGTGAGGATGATTCCATAATAATCCTTTACCTTCAACTTATTTTATCTCTATTATACTTTTTTAGTACATAAATACCTAGAGATTAACATAGTTCAGATTATAAATGAAAACCGATCGTACAGAATGCCTACATTATGAAGGACGTAGCACTGATACGTCCCTACAAACTAAATCATTGATGTAATTAGTTTTACCTCAAACGATCGATTAAAATAAATATAATTATTAATTACTAATTGCTAATTGCTAACTGCTAATTGGGAAGTTGTTTCATTAAAGTAGCGATTTCTAAAGCATTCATCGCATAACCCCAACCAAGATTGCTTTTAATTCCAGCCCTTTCTAAGGCTTGTTGCATTGTATCGGTAGTTAAAATACCAAATATAGTCGGCACACCCGTTTTCATACCTACAGCCGCAATTCCTTTTGCCGCCTGACTACAGACATAATCAAAATGAGGAGTATCTCCTCTGATTACCGCCCCCAAACAAATAATGACATCATAATTACCTGTAGAAGCTAATTTGCTTGTAATTAAAGGCACTTCAAAACTACCTGGTACCCAAGCGTAATCTACTTGAGTGCCTTCTGGGTTGATATCAACACCGTGTCTTTTCAAACAGTCTTGACAACCTGCTAAAAGTTTGTTGGTGACTAAATCATTGAAACGTCCAATAACGATCGCTATACGTAAATTTTTGGTATCCTGAAAATTACCTTCAAAAACTGCCATGTTAAAATTAATAATTCTTAATAAATATAGAATAGGCAAAAATACTTAGATTAAAAATTAATTTTATTTTTGCCCATCTAATAATGGTTTTCTAAATCTTCTTAAATATTTTTTCTCAAAAACAATCTTAAACGACGAAAAAGTTGAAAACAGCAACCAAAATCACTAAAGCAAACCAAATAATTGAACCCAAATAGAGTAAGGATTTAGACTGCTCCCAATTTTGAGGTGAAGCATAAGCAACTGGTACATAAACTACCATCACGAATGAGAAAAATACTAAAGCGGCTAATAATAATTGGAATATTACTCCCATGTTTTTAATCTCCTAAATATATATTTTTTTACTAAACTAGACATTATTAGATTAGTTTAGGCTAATTTGGGTCATTGTGGCTAATTAATTACAACAACTTTCATTGCTAAAATTATGTTTGATTTATATTTAAGTTATTTTTAATCAATAGTTATTTTTGTGTTTAGATCGATATATACTCGATCGATAATTAAAATTTGTAGTGTAATGATGGATAATCATAAGCACGACTCAAACACCGATAGAATGGTACAAAGACAATCGTTATACGCTCAAGCAATATAGGGGTGAATGGATTGCTTACACCAAAGATGGTGTCATTGCCCATCATCCTAACTTTCTGAAAATGATGGATAGTATCGAAGGAATCGAAAATACCGATACTGATTTTTTAGTTGAAAGGATTTATGAAACCGAATTTACTGAGCGATTAAAGTTTTTTCCTGTAAGATTTTAAAATTATTGATTTGTAGGGGTGTAAGGCTTACACCCTTTAACAAATAGTAAATTTGTCAGTAAAACAAAAAGCAGAAGAAACGATCGTTTTTCAAACACAAACTTATTCTAGTAAGTAAGAAAAGTATTACTAGCAACCATCTACTTCGGTTTATAATAGATGATCGATCGAATATCTAATTAAAACTTACTTTTACTTCCTCAGGATGAAAGTTGAGAAAACTTTAATTATCAATTATCAATTATCAATTATCAATTACTAACTATCAATCTATGTTAAAAGCAGGAATTGTCGGTTTACCAAATGTCGGTAAATCAACCTTATTTAATACCGTAGTCGCTAACGCTAAAGCCACGGCGGCTAATTTTCCCTTTTGTACTATTGAACCAAATGTGGGGGTAGTAGCTGTACCTGATGAGCGTTTAGATGTCTTAGCCAAAATATCTAATTCAGTCAAAATTGTACCAACGAGGATGGAGTTTGTTGATATTGCCGGTTTAGTTAAAGGTGCGAGTAAAGGTGAAGGTTTAGGAAATCAATTTTTAGCTAATATTAGAGAAGTTGATGCGATCGTTCATGTAGTAAGATGTTTTGAAGATGATGATATTATTCATGTCTCAGGCTCGATTGATCCTGTCAGAGATATGGATATAATTAATTTAGAATTATCATTAGCCGATTTAGCCCAAGTCGAAAAACGGACTGAAAGATTAAGAAAACAAGCCAAAAAAGATAACTCCTTAGCCGATGAATTAGCTGTCTTAGAGAAAATATTACCAATACTTAATCAAGGGCAACCTGCTAGATTAGTTGAATTAACCGAAGAAGAAGAAGAGATTATTAAACCCATGGGTTTACTTACTTCTAAACCCGTTATTTATGCAACTAATGTCAGTGATGAAGATTTAGCCGAGGGCAATAAATGGGTAGAAGAAGTAAAAGCAAAAGCCGCGGAGGAAAGTGCTAAAGTTGTGGTTATTTCTGCACAGGTAGAATCAGAGTTGATTGATTTATCTCCTGAAGACAAAGCCGAATTTTTAGAATCATTAGGTGTCACCGAAGGTGGTTTACAATCTTTAATTCGGGCGACCTATGAATTGTTAGGTTTACGTACTTACCTCACCACAGGAGAAACCGAAAGCCGTGCATGGACAATTGTAGCAGGAATGACTGCACCTCAAGCCGCGGGTGTAATTCATAGTGATTTTGAAAGAGGTTTTATTCGTGCTGAAACTGTTTCTTACCAAGATTTAGTCGAAAATGGTACTATGAAAGCGGCTAAGGAAAAAGGATTAGTCCGCTCTGAAGGTAAAGAGTATATTGTCAAAGAAGGAGATGTGATGTTATTTCTTAATAACGTTTAACCTAAATTGAGTAAGAAGTAATGAGTAAGAAGTAGCTTTACCTAAACAAAAGAAAGTAGCCAGTAGGTTGGGTTGAGCAAACAAAGCTTTGTTATATAAACAAAATATAAAATAAAAGCGAAACCCAACACAAATATGTATGTATCTAAAGACAAATTTATTGATGATGGGTTACGGCAATCGTTATTCATCTATTTGTTGAAGTTGATAATGGATACACGCCTAACCCATCCTACTATTACTACTATTAGTACTGCAACGTCTTTTATTCTCCATTCTCAATTTTCAATTCTCCATTCTTCCGAGGTACATATACTTGTAAGGCGTGAGGCACAACTTTAAATTTAGCTGGGGTAAAGGTAGTTATTTCACCGTCGGTATTGATATCATATGATTTAGTGGTATGAATTTCAATTTCTTTACCTTCGATCGTTCTTACCCATTTTAAATCCTCATGCTCACCTTTAGGTAACCGCCAAATCATCGGGAAAACTTGCCACCAACGTTTTAATTCAATACTATATAAATCTAATCTTTGATCATCAATTGCCGCATCCTCAGCAATTGCCATTCCACCACCATAATATTTTCCATTACCGATCGCAATTTGAACTGTTTTAATCGGTAACTCTTGATCATCGACTTTAATCGTAGCTCTAAACGGACGAGTTTTACTAACTACTTGTAACGCTGTGATTCCATAAGCTAAGATACCCCAACGTTTTTTTAAACAACCTGTTAATTTGTTGGTAATATCGACACTTAAACCGATACTGGCAACATTAAAAAAGTATTTACCATTCACACATCCTAAATCGATCGATTTGAGCATACCATTAGCAATGACATCACAAGCTTGTTTGATATTTATGGGTATGCCTAAAGTTCGTGCTAAATCATTAGCTGTGCCTAAGGGTAGAATACCTAACGGTAAATTTGTTTCAACTAAACTATCAACGATCGCATTAAGTGTACCATCACCACCACCAACGATAACACAATCAATTCTTGGGGCATATTCTCTGACTACTACCCCTAATTCACTGAAATCTTTAATCGGTTTGATAATTAACTCTAAACCATGATCATAAAAATATTCGACGGCTAAAGGTAATGAATTCTGTCCTTTACGTGAATGACGATTAATCAGTAATAATGCTTTTTTGCTCATAACGTTGGCGATTTAAGACAGTTTATAAGTATTATATAACAATCATCAATACTGATAAATAACTCATAGATAAAAATCAATACTTATAAAGATAATAAGCAATCGGTAAAAAATTTGATTATTGATTATTAATTTAAACATAAATTAAGCTTAAATAGTTAAAGAAATTAAATCTTAAGATTTTCACCATAAATTAAAAGAATAAGTTAACATGAAGATAATTGAATATAATTTAAATTGTAGTTGACCTTTACTGATGACAAAGATTAAGGTTAATTAAAAATTGTAAAAATCATTGAAAATTATTAATTTAAATTAAACTAAAAAAAAGGTGAAGTTGAGATGCAAAATAATGCCATCCATTCAATCAAGACAATTAAAAATCAAGCTAAAGAATTAGTTAATAGAGGTTTATTAAGTCGTCAGCAACCTATTTATGCTATCTGTCAATTTATCCCAGCAGGAGAATGGCGATCGATCGAGTTAGAATTAGAATTACACGAATTTCTACTCCGAGATCATGTCATTGATTTATTACAACCAGAAACTTGGGAAAATAATTGCAACGACTAGTTAGACAATTATCTTCCTTCTTGTTTTTAAATACCCTGCTGTTAAGACTGTCTCAAATTTTTGAGGGGGAAAGCTGTAGTAACCTCTTTTAGAGGTTAATTATCAAGATTAAAGTTTGGAATCGATACTTTCAGACGATAGGCTTGTATTAAACATTGACAGCGACAAAACCTAAATCCATATAATCATAAACAACAATAGTTTTATTTTCTAAACCTGCACTTAAAGAAAAAAAATGTTTAATACGATTATCAGGAATTTTACCTTTAATTTCTAGTTTAAAACTTCTAGCCTTGTGACGATAAACAAAATTATTATCTAACACCTGTACAACTATCTTCTGCTTGTACTTAGAAGAATAAACAACCTCGCCTCGAATGGAAAAATAATTATCAGGTAAAGGAATTGATTGCAATGGAGAAGGATAATAAACCCCCGCTATCTGAAAATGAATATCATCAGTATCAGGTATAGTATGAGGATAAACAACCCAATTTTGTTTTTGCTTTAAGTCAATATGGTTTTTGACAGCACTAATTGTTTTAGCTAATAAAACAGCTTCAAATTCTTCCCCTTGCGATGTAGTCATGACCCCTTTAGTGATAATATTATCAGCAGGAGAATAAACACCCTCAATTACTCCAATAGCTCGGTATTGCAAAGGATGATGAGGTATTCCTATCGCTGGATGATCAATCAAATAGTGAGAATTAGGAGTAGAAGAAGAAGTTACAGATTGGTTATTAGTATTCACACGAATTATTAGCACAAAAGTTTTTTTCACCAGAAATAGTAAAGGATAAACGATCGATTTTTGAAGATCATTTTTTACGACTACCACTACTACTTCTTCTTCTAGGATATCTCAAGCCGATTAAACTAAATCAATAAAATAGATAAAAAGGGGTTGATGATTATGAATACAGCCGAATTATTAATTCAGTGTTTAGAAAACGAAGGTGTAGAATATATTTTTGGTTTACCCGGTGAAGAAAACCTCGATATCTTAGAAGCATTAAAAAATTCTTCGATTCGTTTCATTACCACTCGTCATGAACAAGGTGCGGCTTTTATGGCTGATGTTTACGGACGTTTAACGGGCAAAGCAGGCGTGTGTCTTTCTACATTAGGTCCGGGGGCGACCAACCTGATTACGGGGGTTGCAGACGCTAATTTAGACGGTGCTCCTTTAGTAGCGATAACAGGGCAAGTAGGTACGGATAGAATGCACATTGAATCTCATCAATATCTTGATTTAGTGGCTATGTTTGCCCCGATAACTAAATGGAATACACAAATTGTTCGCCCCGGTATTACTCCTGAAGTGGTTCGTAAGGCTTTTAAGATAGCCGAAAAAGAAAAACCAGGGGCAGTGCATATCGATTTACCAGAAAATATAGCGGCGATGGAAGTAGAAGGAAAACCGTTAACTAAAGATAATCGGGAGAAGTTTTATGCGAGTTATGGTAGTGTTAATAATGCCGCTATTGCGATCGCTAAAGCTAAAAATCCTTTAATCTTAGTCGGAAATGGTGCTATTCGTGCGGGGGCGGCAGATGCTTTAACCGAATTTGCTACCCGTTTACAAATTCCCGTTGCTAATACTTTTATGGGTAAAGGTGTTATTCCTTATTTACATCCATTGGCTTTGTGGACAGTTGGGTTACAACAACGAGATTTTATTAATTGTGCTTTTGAACAAAGTGATCTTATTATTGCGATCGGTTATGATTTAATTGAATATTCTCCTAAACGATGGAATCTAGACGGTACAACACCAATTATTCATATTGCCGCAACACCTGCGCAGATTGATAGTAGTTATATTCCTAAAGTAGAAGTAGTTGGTGATATCGCTGATGCTTTAGATGAAATAGTTAGTAGATGCGATCGCACAGGAAAAGAAAAGCCCTTCGCCACTAGCTTACGGACAGAAATAAAAGAAGATTATGAAAAATATGCTGATGATGAAGGTTTTCCTGTCAAACCACAAAAAATTATCTACGACTTAAGACAGGTAATGAATTCTGAAGATATTGTTATCTCCGATGTGGGTGCGCATAAAATGTGGATGGCAAGAAATTATCACGGTGAATCTCCGAATACTTGTCTTATTTCTAACGGTTTTGCGGCGATGGGTTTTTCGATTCCGGGGGCATTAGCGGCTAAATTAATCTATCCAGATAAAAATGTGGTGGCAGTAACAGGAGATGGTGGTTTTATGATGAATTGTCAAGAGTTAGAAACAGCTTCACGGATTAAAACTCCTTTTGTGACTTTGATTTTTAATGATAATAGTTATGGTTTGATTGGTTGGAAACAAATGAATCAATTTGGTAGTACTAGTTTTGTTGATTTTACTAACCCTGATTTTGTTAAATTTGCCGAAAGTATGGGGTTGAAAGGTTATCGAGTAGAAAGTGCCGAAGATTTGATTCCTACTCTAAAAGAAGCTTTAGCTCAAAATGTACCTTCTGTCATAGATTGCCCTGTTGATTATAGTGAGAATATTCGTTTTTCTCGTCAATCACAAGGTTTAGATTGCCCCATTTAAATGAGTAATGAGTAATGAGTGTCTTGGTGGACATTCCCGTCTTGGTCAGCCTTCCCGTCAGGAGTGAGCATTCCCTTGCGTCTTACGCATCTGAGCGGGCTTCCACCGTAATGAGTAAGAAGTATTAATTGTTGTCTCAAACGTCTGTTTCAACTATCAAGACTCTTAACTCTTAACTCTTAACTCTTAACTCTTAACTCTTAACTCTTAACTCTTAACTCTTATAGCTTATAGCTTATAGCTTTCTATACTCGATCGATAAAAATACCTTGAGGGTCAAACTTTTCTTTTAATATCCGCATCATCCTTTGAATATTCCCAACATAACCCCAAGGCTCGATTTTTTCTTTTATCTCAACATTAGCTTCTAAAATAGTTAAAAAACCTGAATTTTCTTCACATAATTCCCGTAAATTTTTTAAAGCAGTGACACTTGTTGAAGTAGGGAAAACACCATAACCAACACCTGTACTAATATTTAAAACACAATCACCTTGACAATTAGCTAAAAAATCAACTGTTTGGTTAGAAATAATGCCAATTTTACACAGTATATTTTTATTATCCGTAGTAATACTACTTAGCTGTTTAGTTTTTTGCCACAACTGTAATTCTGCCTCAGATTGATAAGTGTGAGTGGTTAAATCTAACTCCGTAGCCCATGTTTGGATTTGTGAGAGTTGTTGTTTGACACTAGCACTAATACTTTGAAAACGAAGTAATAAAGCTAAATTGTTGCCTAAATCGAAGTTTTGGACAATAGAAGGAGAAAGTAAATCTGCACAAGTAGGAGTCAAACCAGAACAAACGATCGTTGTCCGTAGTTTTTTGATCGCTTCTATTTCTCCTGTCACCAAAATAGTCGCCGAATCACTGGGTATAGGAAACAAACGTAGAGTCACTGAGGTAATTAATCCTAAATTACCATAAGAACCTGTAAACAACTTCATTAAGTCGTATCCTGCTACATTTTTAACTACCTTTCCCCCTGCTTTCACCTCTTGCCCATCGCTACGTAAAAAAGAAATACCTAAAATCAAATCTCTTACCCCACCATAACGTTGTCGCCAACTACCTGCATTCGCTGTAGCCACGATTCCACCTATGGTTGCCTCCTCTTGATAACAGGCATCGATCGGGAAAAACTGTCCGTGAGTAGATAAGTACTTTTGTAACTCATTAATTGTCATTCCTGATTCAACTGTTATAATCAAATCATCCACAGCATGTTCAATAATATTATTTTGCTTGACAGTACTTACAAAAAAATCAAACTCATTAGGCGATTTCCCCCAACTTATTTTACTCCCATTACCTATAGGGTAAATTCTCCATTGTTGTTCACCACAAACCTTCATAAATTGTGATAACATATCTTTGGTATTTGGGATAACTAAGTAGCGAGAAAGACATTTTGTTTGATTTAACTTGTTAATCTTTTTCTGCCACTGATTCGTGTCTTCCCATTCTAGAATTTCAAGAGAATTCAAATCTAATTGATTAAGTTTTTCTTGAATTTGACTTAAAGAAAGAGTCGAAAAATTACTGTTCATTTTTAAAATTTGTTAACTATTTTTTTTGCTTAATTTGTCTGTTTATATTTGCTTAAATGTAACCAGCTTTTAATCCTAAGAATTATTTTAGGTGACGATCGTAAATTATGACATTTTATAGTTTATAATTTGAAAAGTGATATATTAGTTAAATAGTCAATAAACATTAATAGCACTAATGTAATTGATTAGAAAAGGCTATTTTCCAAAAATTTTTTTGCGATTTTTTAGCTGATTTAGCAAATCAAAACTTATCTCAAAAAAACGTAATTTTATCGTACTCAATCAATTAACAATATTAGTAGATTTCGATCATTATAATGACCATTACAACAACCTCAGAAAAGATACCTCCAGCATGGCATATTATTATTTACATGGCTTTTATCCATTCGGTAGCCTTACTCGCCTTTTTACCTAGCAATTTTAGCTGGAAAGCGATCGGTGTAGCAGCTTTTCTTTACTGGATAACCGCTGGTATAGGTATTACTTTAGGTTATCACCGTTTAGCAACTCACCGCAGTTTTGAAACTCCTAAATGGGTAGAGTATATCCTCATTTTTTGTGGAGCGTTAGCCTGTCAAGGTGGCCCTATTTCTTGGGTTGGTTTACACCGTATTCACCACAAGTATTCTGACCATGATGGCGATCCCCATGATTCTAATAAAGGTTTTTGGTGGAGTCATTTAGGTTGGATGTTTATTCAAAACCCTGCTAATGCAGATGTACCTAAATACACCAAAGATATCCAAAATGATAAATTTTATCAGTTTTGCGAAAAGTATTTCATTCCCGTTCAAGTAGTTTTAGGATTACTTCTGTTATGGTGGGGCGGATGGTCAATGGTAATTTGGGGGATTTTCGTTCGTTTAGTGTTAGTTTTCCACGCAACTTGGTTTGTCAATAGTGCTACACACAAGTTTGGTTATGTTAGTCATGACTCTAATGATCATTCCCGTAATTGTTGGTGGGTTGCTATTTTAACTTTCGGTGAAGGTTGGCACAATAATCACCACGCTTATCAATATTCTGCTCGTCACGGTTTACAGTGGTGGGAAGTTGATATAACTTGGTTAACGATTAAATTTCTCTCAATTTTTGGTTTAGCGAAAAACATTAAACTAGCCCCTGTACCTGTTAAAGAGTAGAGGTTTTGAGGTTGGGTATTAGGTTTAATTTTGCTAAAGAAATTGTCGGGTAAAGAAAAACTATTTTTTTGTGATTAACATCCCAACTAATAATTAAAGTTTCCTTAACTAAAAAAAGAAAAGATGAATCTGATTAATAATTGGATTCATCTTTTTTATGATTGTGAGAAATGCTATATAAGGCTAACCAAAATTATTCGATCGATTTGCCTTAATCAAATTAAGGTAAAAATTAGATAATCGCCGTTCAAATTAAAATTAAGACAGTGATAATTATATTGAAGGTATAAGTTTAGTAACCACCTTGAGTCTTAATTACAAGGCTAAAGAGTGTCGTTTAATAAATTAAACTAAAACATCAAGACAATTAATTGTTTGATTCTCATTTGAAATAACGTTAGATTGTTAATATCCTTACGTAGGGGTTGAATATCATTCAACCTAAAAACGATCGCATCTTATCTTTATTCATTACCAAAAAAAACCTTCGATTAATTTTTTTGAGTAATCATAGTAGTTGCTCCTTTTTCTGAATTAATTAAATAATCAACCGCTTTTTGATACTGTTGATCTTTTTCAGTCGTAATTTCAAAATAACTAATCGGCTCTTGATTTACCTCAACATCGGGTAAGATACCTTTTTTATTAATATCTTCATGATTAGGAGTTTCGTATTTAGCTACAGTGATAGCTATTCCTGCCCCATCAGGCAGTTCAAACAAGGATTGAATCAAACCTTTCCCAAAAGTTTTTTCACCGACTAATACAGCTCGATCGTTATCTTTTAATGCCCCTGCAACAATTTCGCTTGAACTTGCCGAGCCACCATTAACTAAAACAGCTAACGGTGCATCAGTCATCCGATTACCATTAGAGGTATAACTACCAAAAATACCCTGACGATTGACTGTATAAACAACGGTACTTTCGGGTAGCCATAATCTAGCAATTTCGATACCTGCTTGTAATAAACCACCTGGATTATTTCTTAAATCTAAAACATATGCTTTAGCACCTTCTGTTTCAAGTTCAGCGATCGCATTTTGAAGATCATGAGTAGCACTACCACTAAACTGATTAAGTCTCAAATAACCGATCGGATAATCAGAGACAGAGGTATCTAAATGAGAAAGTACCGAACTTAAAGCTAGTGTATCCCGAAGAATGTTGTAATGATTGACAGTAGAATCAGCATTAGATTGAAGATCAATTTCAACATAAGTACCCGCCTCGCCCCGAATTTTGCTAGCGGCTTCATCTAGACTAAGAGTATCAGCAACAATACCATCTATTTTTAAAACTCGATCGCGTGGTTTTATTCCTGCAACATCAGCAGGAGAGCCGGGTAAAGGGCTAACTACTTCGATATGATTATTCTCAGAATTGATACTAATTTGTAAACCAATACCCGATAATTCTCCTGAGGTAGTAATTTGTAGATTTTGATATTTTTGCGGTGGTAACAAGCGAGTATATGGATCATCTAATGTGGCTAACATCTCGGCGATGACTTGATATGCTTGTTCTTTATTCTCTAATGGTTTTTGCAGAAATTTTTTTCTTAATAACCACCAATTTTGATCATTAAAAGAATCATCCAAATAAGCCTCATTGACTAAACGCCAAGATTGCATAACTAACTTTTCTTCTTCTGTATAGGCAGAAGCTGAGCTAGGATTGATTAAAAAACAAGAACAAAACGCTAAAACAATCACTAGTAAGACTAGTTGAATTTTTTTCATAATTTATGATTAAGTTATCAAGAAGGGGAAGAGTAGTTGATAGTTGATATCTGTATTCTTTTATTTATCTAAAGTTAAAATTTCTACTCCTTCACGAGTAACAGTAATAGTATGTTCAAATTGAGCGGATAACTTTCTATCTTTAGTTAAAGCCGTCCAACCATCATCTAATAATTCAGATTCATAAGTACCAATATTGATCATTGGTTCGATCGTAAATACCATTCCGGGGCGTAACTTTTTACCTGTACCTTTTTTACCATAATGAGGGACTTGTGGAGGTGTATGAAAAACTCTACCTATACCATGCCCGACAAAATTTCTCACGACAGAATAACCAAAACTTTCAGCATATTCTTGAATCGCCGCCCCAATATCACCAATTCTACCTCCGGGTTGGACAGCATTAATGCCTCTGTACATACATTCTTCGGTAACTTCTACTAATTGTTTAGCTGATGGTGATGGTGTACCTACAAAAAAAGTTCTTGATGTATCTCCATGATAACCATCCAAAGTAGGTGTCACATCGAGATTGATAATATCTCCTTCTTGTAGAATTTGTTTTTTATTGGGAATGCCATGACAAATTACTTCATTAACACTAGTACAAATAGAACAAGGAAAACCATGATAACCTAGAGGTGCACTTTTAGCACCATGTGCTTGTGTCCATTTTTCGGCTTCTTGATTGATGGAATAAGTACTAACACCGGGTTGAACCATTTTGCCTAAATGTGTTAGTAACTGAGCGGCTAGTTTTCCTGCTTGACGCATTTTTTCGATTTCTCGACTTGACATTAGTGTTATTGTTTCGCTTGGCATTTTGTCGGGTTAAGTAATATTTTAAAGTTAGTAGTTACTAAATTTTACCCAAAAATGGCTAGAATTAGAGTAAATAATTAATAACTAATTATAGTTAATCTATTGAATGATATGGGTTTGAAGTAAAATAAAGAATAAATATTAATTTCCTAATTTTATTTGATTGATGATTGTTAATCCTGTTATGGGCATTTTTAAGTTAGAATAAACTTTCAAATTAATCAATCTGTATTTTTAATGACCGAATCTAGTTCTGAAGTAGTTAACCAAAATACTCTAACGTCTTCACCAGAGGCTATTCTGGGGGAATTATCTGATATTCCTGTTTCTTCTACCGCAAGTATGATTAAGGTTCAAAAACATCTTGATTTACTACTTTTGGCTTTAGAAGCACTACAGTTAGGTGGTTCTGAATATATGTTAGCGATCGCTCAACAGTTAGAATTAAATGACATAATCCATAATCGACTCAGTTTGTGGCATTTACGTTGTAGCAATCCGTGGCGAAAATGTTACACCAGAGAATCATTAACCCCTAATCAGGCTAAAGCATTAACATTAATTACGATTGAATCTGCCAAAAAATTTATGCTTCCTATTCGTCAGTTACTAGTTGCTGTACAACAGATGGATAATAAAGATATGCCTTTGGAAAATAATTTTCGTCTTTCACAATATTTTACTCGATTCAAATCTCATTTTGAAAGAAGAATGAATTCTCGTCGTGCTAAAGTAGCATATTATTTATCATCTACTGAAGAATTAAATACTTTGGCTTTGTCTTTACTAGAAGAATTAGTTTTTTGTACTGGCACAAGAGGTAAACAAAGATTTTGGACTAGTCTTTTTGATGGAGAGGTGAAATAAAAACTCAAAAGTTTTAATTCTCAAATAGTTGTTTAATAGTGTAGAGTTATATTTGATAGTAAGTATTTATAACCTATTATTAAATATTTATGATAACTTGTAGCTAAGTAGTTGAAAACAACGTTTGTTTTGTGTTTTAAGTTTATCTAGCTATATGATTAAATTATTAAATTATTAAATTATTATTCAGATTTTGTCTTTTTGTCTATTTATCTATGAGTAATTCGATCGATCGTCAATATTTTTCTCCTAATTGTATTTTATCTTTACAAGGTTTTACTGATGATAATGGTGAGGATAATTCTTCGCAGGTAATGTCAGTTTTGACTCTCGCAAAATGTCAAATCATGAGTACACCTCCAGCTATTTTACAAGGAGGATTAACTTTACTAGAAAATCTAACTCAGGTGGTTAGTAGTTATACCCAAAGCTTATTGAGCGGTTTAAATCATCCTGTGGATAATACTCATGTTGATAGTCATTATCTAGAGTTAAAAAAAATAGACAATAAAAATCGGCACTTACTAGTTTGGCAAGAAGAAAAAGATAACCCCGAAGCACAAAAACTCGAAATAGAATTAAGCACAATTCAATTATTTGATCTTCAAGATGCGATCGATCAATTTACCCAAGATAACCAAACTTTACCACAAATAAAAGATGAATTAACGCCATTATCCCGTCGTTATCGGATGTCTGAAGTCTCTGTCGTAGAACAGACCACACCTGCGGCTTTAGGCTTTGTTAGCGTGTGTTTAGCAGGCTTATTGTTGTTCTTTATCCCTCATCCTCAAGAAATAAATGATCCCAACTTAGAACCACAACCGATTAATAATGAAGTAGAAGAAGAAGAAGAAGTAGAAGTTATACCACCGAGTGAAAATTAACTATTAACTATTAACGATTAACTATTAACTATTTTGAATGGATTTGCCAGAAAGTTATCGCATATTAGAATTAGAGAAAACTAATTCTCTCCAAGAAGTTAAAGAAGCTTATCGAGATATAGTCTTTGTTTGGCATCCAGATAGGCTAGAAAATAAAGGTAGAATTCAAAAAAAAGCCGAAAAAAAACTTCAAAAAATTAATCTTGCTTACTCTATTCTGAAAAATCATCTTTCGGATAAATTACCGCAATTTGAAAAAATTATCATTTCTCCTGAGTTAGTTGAATTACATTATCACGAATCAAAAATTTTTACAGTTTTTGGCATCGATTCTGAGCATAATCAAATTCCTATCGAGCAAGTTAAATGGGAAGCCTCAGGAGGAGTAATCTATCAAGATGGTTTATTTTTTGCGGATGACAAAATAGGCGATTATACAATTACAGCTAAGTTTGGTAGTTGTATCGCTCAAGCAAAAGTTAAATTAACTCCAATTCCAACAGAAACATCAAATCAAGATTCTCCTTCGTGGCAACAAAAACTAAAAACTAAATTCCGTGATTACTTTGTCAACCATCCTTTAGTAACAAAATTAGTTCAAGTTATTGAATCAATACGTCATTTTGCCGATCAATTTTTGGTGATGATTAAATGGTTATTGTGGTTAGCTATTAGTTGGTTTATTATGACTACAACTTATCTTAATAGCGAAACGATTAGTTTCTTGCCTAGATTAACTTTAATTTTATTTTTATCTTGGTTAATGAGTATTATTTCCCCTCATTTAACGATTGATTTTGGTATCACTCAAGTTAATAATAAAGATACTTCTGTTACCCCTAAAGCTCAAGTTAGTCTTTTTTATTCTGTCTTAACAACGATCGTTTTCGGTTTTACCCTCGCTACTTCACCATTCTTGTTTACCCAAAACTTCAATAGTGTTCAAAACTGGATTTTAGGTGTTTTGAGTCTGACAACAATAGTTACTTTTGTTTATCCAGAAGGCTCGGTAATGAGTTCAATTATTACTAAAAATCCACAACAAGCTCGTTTAACGATTGGGTTTAGTTGTTTATTAATACTATTGTTTTGGTTAGGAATAATTAGTTTGTTTTAAATGAAAAAAACGATTAAAATCATAAATTATTTCAAATCGATTTATGTAGAAAAATAAATTACCAATACTAATTTTTCGTTGACTAATTCATTATCTTGATTAAAAAGAATTATTTTTGATTTAACCATTGAGAGTCGATTTTTGTCTGACTATTAACTTTAATTTGCCTTAAATCCGCACCAGTAAGATTGGCATCTGTTAAATCAGCATTTTCTAAATTAGCACCACTTAAATTAGTATTTCTCAAATAAGCAATGAATAAATCAGCATCCTTTAAATTAGCACCCTCTAAATGAGCAAATGACAAATCGGCATTTTCTAAATTGGCACTTTCTAAATTAGCACCTTTTAAATTAGCACCTTTGAGATAAGCATAACTTAAATTAGCATCTTCTAAATCAGCACCAGCTAGATTCAGGTTCGATTGCTCGTTACTAACAATCTCGCAAACTAGTCGCCATTTAGAATATATTTTACTGTTGTCATCTAATTTAGCACCACTTAAATTAGCATTTCTCAAATCAGCATTAAGTAGATTAGTATTCTTCAAATTTGCCTCTTTCAAATCAGCACTTCTCAAATCAGCATTTTCTAAATTGACATTTTCTAAATTAGCACCCATGAGTCTGGCATTCTTTAAATTGATTTTGACTTTCGGGTTGTCTTTTCTCCATTGATTCCAAATATCATGATGGCTATTCAAAATCAACATATATGTATTTGTATTTTGAGAGTTATTTAAGATAAGTGAAATCAATGATTTGGGAACTCGATCGGTATCGAGTAAACTAATTAAAGTCTGTTTTGGTATTTCAGCTAAAAAGTTGGGGTTAGCAAATAAGTACAAATCGAAGGCAGGATTATCTAAAAATTGCTCGGGGTAATATATACCTAATATCTCTAATAATTCTAAAGGTGTATTAGGATTAGAAGCCATTGCCTTTAAAATTTTTTCTCGATTTGAATCTGGATTGAGATAGAAATAAGACTGAAATATTTGTCTTAAACGTTCAACTAATGTAGTTTCATCATTTACTTCATCAATTCGATTCTTTAATTCTAATGTACTTAGTTTTAAATCTTCATCTAAATAAATTTCAATCCTTTGTTTG
This sequence comes from uncultured cyanobacterium, assembly GCA_963710605.1. Classification (GTDB taxonomy): domain Bacteria; phylum Cyanobacteriota; class Cyanobacteriia; order Cyanobacteriales; family Cyanobacteriaceae; genus JAALKG01. The sequence continues at coordinate 24,252 of CAVQBA010000001.1, read as the reverse complement.
TGTAATTCTTCAAGTATGTCGAGAAATGCGATACGTTTGTTTGAAGCGATTGATATTTCAAATTTAACAGGTACAGTTTTTACTAATTCTTCGGCTTTTTCAAATGTTAAACCAGTCCAACCTTCAACATATCTTATAACTAGCATTATTTTATTACCATAGCTAACCAAAGAAAGAGGGATAGTTGTCTGCAATTGGTTTTGCTGATTCATTTTTATTTCATTCTTTTTGAATTTAACGATTGACTATTATCTATTTCATTGTATAATTTAAAAATTTTACAACGCTAGAAATAGCAGTAAATGTAGCTATTTTTTTCGCTTTCGTAAAAACATAATGTAACCAACGAGCGATTGATCGAGTATGTAGTAATAGCTTCTAGCTATTTATTTTGAGCTTCTAGCTATTTATTTTTTGCTTCTAGCTATTTATTTTTTGCTTCCAGCTATTTTCTTCTTCCTTTGAATGAAAAACAGCCCTACTTACTGAAGGGGGGAGATTCGGGGCTTGAAACCCTTGATTTTCTGGTCAACAAATTATACTAAGGTTATTGAAGTATTCTTAATTGGTAAAGCCTTAATTTTTATAATGATTACTTTCCTTATTTACTTTATTGTTTTTATTTATGGTGCTTGTATTGGTAGTTTTCTTAATGTAGTGATTTATCGGTTACCGGCGAATTTATCATTGATTCATCCTCCATCTCGATGCCCTCAATGTTTACATCCTTTAGGCAAAACTGAAAATGTACCTGTATTCGGTTGGTTATGGTTACAGGGTAAATGTCGTTGGTGTCAGACAAAAATTTCTTTTCGTTATCCTTTTATTGAAGCATTGACAGGTTTACTATTTGTTGCTGTTTTTTATCAATTTGGTTTTATCTGGCTCAGTTTAGGTTATGTTATCTTCATTAGTTGGCTAATGGCATTAGCTTGGATTGATTTAGATACGATGACTTTACCTAACCCACTAACTCAATCAGGTTTAGTTATCGGTTTGATTTATCAATTTTGGTTAGGTTTTGTTGACAATAATCTCTCAGGAGGAATTAATTTTCTCTTTCAAGGTATTCTTGGTGGCGTGGTAGGAATTTGGTTATTAGATATTATTTTAATTCTTGGTACATTAATTTTTCAAAAACAAGCAATGGGAGGTGCTGACCCAAAATTAACCGCTATGATAGGAGTGTGGTTAGGATGGAAAAATGTCCTGATTACTACTTTTGTGGCTTGTTTTTATGGTACGATTGTCGGTGTTGGTGGAATTATCATCAAACGTCTATCTAAAGGTAATCCGATTCCGTTTGGTCCATTTTTAGTCTTGGGTGCAATCACCGCTATGTTTGCAGGAGAATGGTTGTTATCCAGTTATTTAGAATACATCGGCTTATAGATAAAGATAACGTTTTTTATTGAGAAATGAAAAACATTTGCTTTTAAAGAAAAAAAGAACAAACATTCTGGTGTCTAATTCTCTTACATTTAGTTAGAGGTAATGTAAACTATCCATCATCAATTGTACATTTTTGAAAATTATTGAGCGTAATTTTGATACGATAAAATCAATGATTTAGATAAAGCTATTACCATTAATTTTGGTGACAAAATTTAACAATGAAATTTTCTAGAAGAAATTTTTTACAAGGAGTAACCGCCAGTATCGCCACAATTTGGGGATGGGAAAATCTACCCGTTTTTTCTCCTACTCAATTAGATGCTTATGCCGCCACTATTAACGATAATCCCACGGCAAGAAAACTAGCATTACTAGTCGGTATCGATAAATACGCCAGCGGTAATAGCAATTTAAAGGGTTGTAAAACAGATGTCGAGTTACAAAAATTACTCCTAATTCATCGTTTCGGCTTTCAACCTGAAGATATTTTGATTATTACCGACGAAAAAGCGACTCGAGATAATATCATCACTAGTTTTAACCAACACTTACAACAAGCCACTAAAGATGATGTAGTTGTTTTCCATTTTAGTGGGTATGGTCGAAATGTACTTGTTAATAATCCAGACTCTAAGAATATTACCGTTAAAAGTATTATTACCTACGATACGATGGACGCTAAAAATAATCAAGTAGATGATATTTTACTCGATACCATGATTAGTTTAGCTGAAAACCTCAACACCAAGAAATATACTCTTGTTTTTGATACTAGCTTTTCTTCTGCATCTAACTCAATTCAAAAACAAATATCCTTAAGAGGTTATCAATACAATCCTCAAGTTACTATCGCTCAAACAGTATTAGACTTCCAACAACAACTAAATCCTCAATATGCATTAGGTATCACCAACAGTCAACAAAAGTCTTCTTTATCAGGTATAGTTTTATACCCAACGACAGAGAATATCGCCGTCGAAATAAATACTAATAACTTTCATGCAGGTTTGTTTACCTACACCTTGACTCAGTCGATGTGGACAACTTTTAAACCGATTGATAACACTAATTTGAAAAGTAAAATAGCGACTAAAATATCTTTATATAGCAATCAACTTAGTCAAATAGAATTATCACCACAAGATTTGTCTAATAGTATTAATTATCATCTATCTTTTTCACCTAAATCCCAAGGAATAGGTATTATTAGTAATATTAATCCACCAAATAATGTCGAAGTAAAACTGTTGGGTTTACCATTACTTATTTTGTTGAATTATACAGTTAATTCAATTTTAAAAGTTAAAAATATCGAAGGAAAAGATATTACGATAAAAATAAATTCGATTAGCGGAAATACTATTCAAGGAACGGTCAATACTGATAATATTAATTTGATTAAAAAAGGTTTAGTTGTTCAAGAATTATTAAGAATTTTGCCTGAAAAATTAGGTTTAAATATTGGTTTAAATAATAATCTAACTAAAATTGAAAAAGTTGATGCTACTAGTGCTTTAAGTACAATTGGAGTTGTTTCGGCTGTATCTACCATTGGTAATAATTTTGTGGATTATATTCTCGATAAATCAGATGAAAAACAAGGATATAGCTTATTTTCACCTACGGGAGTAGCATTAAAATATACTAATCCTACTTCAGAACATGAAGGAATTCATAGTGCAGTAAAACGTTTTGAAGATTTTAATTATTTAAATACGGATTTAGCCTATAAATTATTAAATCTAACTTACAATGAATATTCTTCAACTCTAGCTGTTACTAGTACTGTAGAAGTTAATTATAATGATTCTGTTTACAAGTGCGTTAAATCTACTTCTAGTGTAGATGACCAATCACAAATACAAAACGATCGATTAATCAATATACCGCAAAATAGTTCGATTAATATTAAAATTGATAATCAAAACCAAGAGGATTTATATTTTATGGTATTAGATATTAATCCTGTTCAAGAAATTTCTGTATTTAATAGTCCTGAATTAAAATTAGTTACAGCAAATAAAACCAAAACATTACCTAAAAATAGCGATAGTATTCAATGGTTTATTAATGATAATAAAGGATTAGGAGAACTAATTATTATTTGTTCTAAATCACCTTTAACTAAAACATTTGAAAGCTTAAGAATTAATAATGGTTTTAAAGCCCAAAATGAACAAATTTTAAGTTTAAAAAACTCAGCTAATATGGCTAAATCGGTCTTAGAAGATTTACATCAAATTAATAATGTAGCTCCAAATACCAACGATGTTTACGCTTTAAATATGAATTCTTGGGTAACTTTTAGTTTTGTTTACCAAATTACTTAATAATTTATAGTTAATAATTGGTTATTTTATTCAGTAAATAATTTATTCAATTATTAATTATAAATTAGCTTTTTTGGTATAATTAATTAGAATAAATATTAAGTAAAATATGGATAAATTAATTATTTTTTGGCATCGTCGAGACTTAAGAATAAAAGATAATTTGGGATTACATAACGCTTACAAAGAAACACCTAAAGTTATCAGTTTATTTTGTTTAGATCCTGCTATTTTAGAAAGAGACGATATTGCTCCTGCAAGAGTTAAATATCTTTTAGGTTCATTAGAAGAATTAAAAGAAAATTATCACAAACAAGGTAGTGACTTGTTAGTTTTTCATTCTACACCTCAAAAAATAATTCCTGAATTAGCAAAAACTTTAAAAGCAGAAGCAGTTTATTGGAATAATGATATTGAACCATTTGCCCGCGATCGAGATCAAGAAATAACCGAAAAATTAGAAGCCGAAAATATTAAAGTCAAAACATTTTGGGATCAATTATTACACGCCCCCGGTGAGATTCTGACTAAAAGTCAGGAAAAACCCTACAACGTTTATACTCCTTTTTGGCGTAATTGGGCAGAACAACCTAAAGATGACCCTGTCCCCATTCCTGATAAATTAGTGGGTTTAGATCAGGAGCAAACAGCCATAGCCGAAGATTTAGGAGCAGGTTCAATTCCTACTTTGAAAGAGCTAGGTTATAGTTGGGACAATGAATTGTTATTATCCGCCGGAGAAAAAGCGGCTCAAGAACAATTAGAGTATTTTTGTCATGATAAGTTAGTTTATTATAATGAGCAAAGAAATTATCCAGCATTAGATAGTACTTCTAAATTGAGTGCGGCAATTAAGTTTGGCACAATTTCAGTTAGAACAATTTGGCAAAAGACGATCGAACAATTAGATAATTGTAGTAGTGATGAAGCTAGAGATAATATCATTACTTGGCAAAAAGAATTAGCATGGCGAGAGTTTTATCAGCATTGTCTTTATTTTTACCCAGAATTGACAGATGGTCCTTATCGGGAACATTTTAAACATTTTCCGTGGCAAAACGACGAAGAATTATTTACCGCTTGGTGTGAGGGTAAAACAGGTTATCCGATCGTTGATGCGGCGATGAGACAACTTAATGAAATAGGCTGGATGCACAATCGTTGTCGGATGATAGTAGCTAGTTTTTTAACTAAAGATTTAATTATCGATTGGCGTTGGGGAGAAAAGTATTTTATGCAAAAACTATATGATGGTGATTTAGCCTCTAATAATGGTGGTTGGCAATGGAGTGCCTCTAGTGGAATGGACCCCAAACCCTTACGTATCTTCAATCCTGCTTCTCAAGCTCAAAAATATGATCAAGATGCAGAATACATTCGTCAATGGTTACCTGAGATTCGTCATTTAGATACCGAAGAGTTAGTCACAGGAAAAATACCACCTGAAAATATAGAAGATTGTGATTATCCTTCACCGATAGTTGATCATAAAAAACGACAAAGAGAATTTAAAAATATATATCAGTCAGTCAAGGATTAAAGTTTGGCTAAGTTATATTATCATTATTACTAATTCTAGAGTTAAGTCTCGATGAAAATTGTCCTCCGATTGTAATTAAAAAAAGTTTTTAACGATTAATTGTTATGTCTATATAATAAAATTTTGACAGATTAATTCGCATTATATTTTATCAAAACCAGAACAATGATAGAAAAGCCAGTATTTTTAGTGGGTGCAGAACGATCGGGAACAACTTTAGTAAGGGAGTTGGTTAAGCATCATCCTGATGTTAGTTGGCTCAAAGAATTTGAATATTGTGTAGATTTAGTCAGCGATAAAGGTGATTATCCTGATTTAGATACTTATTATAAACATTTGGAAATCGATCGTATTTTTCGTTCTACAGGTTTAGAAATTAAGCATAATTTAACTTATCCTGAATTAGTCGATGATTTTTTACAACAACAAAGAAAACTCGATCAAAAACCGGTGATTTGTGCCACAGTTCATCGACATTTCGATCGACTATTATATATATGGTCTGATGTGCGTTTTATTCATCTTATCAGAGATCCTCGTGATGTTGCTCGTTCTTGTATTGGTATGGGTTGGGCTGGTAATGTTTGGTATGGAATCGATCGATGGATAGAAGTAGAAAAACTCTGGAATCGACTCAAAAGCCAAATTTCTGAGGATAGATATATTGAAATTAGTTATGAAAATCTAATTCGTGAGCCAGAAAAAACCTTAACCACTATCTCTGAGTTTTTAGGTATAGATTATAACCAAGCGATGATGAATCCCGTAAATTCGACTTACACTAAACCAAATCCTCAATTAGCAGCGCAATGGCGTAAAAAATTATCTGATAGAGAAATACAATTAATTGAATCAAAAGTTGGAAATTTATTAACTCAAAAACAATATCAACCAAGTGGTTTACCACATTTAGAATTAAATGCTTCGACAAAACAACAATTGTTATTACAAAACTGGTGGTACAGAATTAATTTTAGAATCAATAGATTTGGTTTACCTTTAGTTATGTCTGAATATATGTCTCGCAAATTAGGTTTAAAATCTTTAGCAAAACAAAGTCGATTGAAAATGGGTGAAATTCAACAAAAACAATTGAAATAAAATAATCATATTTTTAATTGAGCCAAACCACCAGTTTATTTAACTTAAAGAAGCACAAATCATAACTATGAGTGAAAAAAAATATTCTCTTGCGATCGTCATTATTAATTATCGAACACCACAATTAACGATCGATTGCTTACATTCAACCATTCCGAATCTAAATAATTCCACAGAGGCGAATATCGTTGTTGTTGATAATGACTCCCAAGATGATTCGGTTGAATTAATTCAAAAAGCAATTGATGATCATAATTGGAGCGAATGGGTATCACTAATCGCCTCGCCTATCAATGGTGGATTTTCTTACGGTAATAATGTCGGGATTAAAGCGATCGAAGCTGAAAATTATTTGTTACTTAATAGTGATACGATCGTTCGTGAAGGAGCGATCAAACTTTTGTTAGAAGCCCTCGAAAAATATCCTCAAGCAGGAATAATCAGCCCTCGCTTAGAATGGTTAGATGCCACACCACAAATTAGTTGTTTTCGTAATCGCTCTCCTCTCAACGAATTAATTAAATCAGCTAACACCGGAATTATTACTAAAACACTGAATCAGTACAATACGTACCAGTACCTGTTTTTGAGCAACCGATAGAAGTTGAATGGACAAGTTTTGCTTGTGTTTTAATCCGAAAATCAGTAATTAGTAAAATTGGTTTGATGGATGAAGATTATTTTATGTACTTTGATGATATTGACTATTGTCGTCGTACAACTGAAGCAGGTTGGCAAATAATTCATTATCCTCTGGCTAGAGTTGTGCATTTAAGGGGTGGAAGTGGCTCGGTTAAAAAAGATGTTGCTTTACGCAAACGCCCTCCTGCTTATTTGTATGCCTCTCGCTCTCGTTATTTTGCTAAATTTTACGGTATTTTTGGATTATGGTTTGCTAATATTTTATGGTTAATTGGACGATCGATTTCTTTAACTCGAGAAATTATTCAAAAAATAGAGCCACAAACCTGTAACTCAGAAGCAATAGATATTTGGTCACATTGGCTTAATCCATTAAAACCAAGAAGTTAATAGAATAATAACAGTAAAAAATCGTATAGTAAACAATTATTATCAATTATTAATTATCAATTCTGATGTCTAAACTACCTAACTTTTTAATTATTGGTGCAATGAAATGTGCCACTAGTAGTCTTCATGAGCAATTAGCACTACAAGATGGGATTTTTATGACAGAATTAAAAGAGCCTAATTTTTTTAGTAATGATGAAGAATATACTAAAGGAATGTCATGGTATCTTTCTCATTTTCAAGACGCTCAAACCGAAGATTTGGCAGGAGAATCTAGTACTCACTACACCAAACTACCTACTTATCCTGAGACTATCACTAGAATTCAAGAGCATTTACCCAATGCCAAATTTATTTATGTGATTCGTCATCCGATTCGATCGACTCGTTTCTCAGTATATCCATGAATGGAGTCAAAAAGCGATCGATGTCAAAATCAATCCTGCTGTCGAAAAATATCCCGAATTAATTGCTTATAGTCAATACACAAAGCAACTGCAACCATATTTTGATACCTTTGGTAAAGAGCGAGTCTTACCTGTTTTTTTTGAAAAATTACTAACTTCTCCTCAATCAGAATTAGCCAGAATTTGTCAGTTTATTGGTTATCCTCATCCACCACAATGGCAAGAAGTCGAAGCCGCTAATGTCTCACAAAAAAGAATGCGTAAAAGTGCTATCCGTGATTTTTTCGTTGAAGCACCTTTACTTAAAGAAATCAGAAAAAACTTGATACCTCAAAGTGTACGTGATTCAGTTAAAAGTATGTGGATGATGCAAAAAAAGCCTGAATTAGAATCAGAAAATATTATTTATCTCAAATCAGTTTTTAATCAAGATTTACAAAAACTAGGAGACTGGTTAGGAGTTGAAGAATTAAATTGTGATAATTATAAACAAACAGTAACTCAAAGTGATTCACTCAATTGGAAACCTGATGATAATTGACAATTGACAATTGACAATTAACAATGAATTAATAAAGAACAATTAGTTATCGATTGTTCACTCTTAACTCTTAACTCCTAACTCTTAACTTTTAATGAGTAATAAATCTCAAGTTGTCGTCGTCGGTGGAGGTGCGGCAGGTTTTTTCGGGGCAATTAATTGTGCTATCAAAAATCCTCGTCTTAGTGTAACTATTTTAGAAGCTAGTAAAAATACCTTAAGTAAAGTAAAAATATCTGGTGGTGGTAGATGTAACGTCACTCATAATTGTTTTAATGTTAGTGATTTAGTTACTTATTATCCTCGTGGTGGTAGAGAATTACGGGGGGCTTTTTCTCGTTTTCAACCCCAAGATACGATTGATTGGTTTACCTCTAGAGGTGTAAAATTAAAAACAGAAAGCGACGGCAGAATGTTTCCTGTTACCAACGATTCGCAAACAATTGTTGATTGTCTCACTCAAACTGCTCACCAATTAGGTATTCAAGTTATTACTCAAGCACCCGTTAAAGAAATTACCAAATCAGAATCGGGTTTTAATTTATTATTAAAGTCAGGTAAAATAATTGAAGCTAAACATCTTCTACTAGCTACAGGAAGTAACCCAATCGGTTATCAATGGGCAAAAAAATTAGGGCATACAATCACTTCACCCGTACCTTCATTATTTACTCTCAAAATAAATGACACTCGTTTAGCCGATTTAGCAGGAATTAGTAGTCAGCACGTTGAGGTTAAAATTAATCTTAAAAAAGGCAAAAAACTACATCAACAAGGAGCATTATTAGTGACTCATTGGGGGATTAGTGGCCCTGCTATACTGAAATTGTCGGCATGGGGGGCAAGATTTTTAAATGAGTCGAAATATCAGTCATCTTTAACTATTAATTGGCTTCCAAATTATAATCCAGAATCAATTAAAGAGATACTATTACAAGCTAAAAGTCAAGTAAAAAAACAAAAAATTATTAACTATAATCAATTAGAAATACCAAAAAGATTATGGCAAAATCTAGTTAAATATAGTTTAGATAATTCGGATAAAATTTGGGCAGATTTAAGTAAAAAAGAATTAGAAAAGTTAGCGATTGAATTAACTAATAGTCAATACAAAATTCAAGGAAAAGGAGTATTTAAAGAAGAATTTGTCACTTGTGGTGGAGTTAAGCTTAAAGAAGTTAATTTTCAAACGATGATGAGTAAAATATGTCCTAATCTTCATTTCGCAGGAGAAATACTCGATATAGATGGAGTAACAGGTGGTTTTAATTTTCAAAATGCTTGGACAACTGGATGGTTAGCAGGATTAGCAATGAGTCAAACAATTGACAATTGACAATTGACAATTGACAATGAATAAGGGTGATAAAGTTTAGAGCTTAAATATTAGGAATAATCTTATATTTTTTCGTCAAAATAAAATACTTCGATCGCTTATTCTTTACTAACAATTCTTAGCTTTTAATGGTTTTAGCAATTAATAATTTGACTAAATATTATGGTCAAAAAAGAGTTTTAGACAATTTAAATTTACAATTAAATAAAGGCGAAATCTATGGCTTATTAGGAGCAAACGGTGCGGGAAAAACTACTTTAATTAATATTATTTGCGGCATAACTAAATATAAAGATGGTTCAATTTTGTTGAATAATAATCCGCTTAATCATCAAGCTAAATATTTATTAGGAATTGCTACCCAAGAAAATCTACTTTATTCTCATTTAAGTTGTCGAGAAAACTTAGAATTTTTTGGCAAAATCTATGGTTTGACTGGCACAAAATTAACCAGTAATATTTATCGTAGTTTAGAAGCAGTTAAATTAGTTGAATATCAAAACGAAACAGTAGCTAATTTAAGCGGTGGTATGCAAAGACGACTAAATATCGCCTCTTCTTTAATTCATAATCCGCAATTATTAATTTTAGATGAGCCAACTACAGGATTAGATATTGAGATTAGGTATGATATTTGGCAATTAATTTTGGCTTTAAAACAACAAGGAATAACAATTTTATTGACAACTCATTTATTAGATGAAGCTGAAAAATTATGCGATTGTATTGGTATTATGAAAACAGGTAAAATTATCGTCGAAGGTAGTTTAGCTCAATTAAAACAAATTATACCGGCACAAGAGTTAGTTTTTATTAGTACCAATGAAGTAGAAAAATTAATTTTACAAGCTAAAAAATTGGGTTGGCAACATCGTTATTATAATCAAGAATTAGCCTTTCTTTTAACTGAAAATATTGATTTAAAAACTATTATCTCTCAATTAGAAAATATAAGTTTACTTTCAATTAGAAAAGAAACAATTAGTTTACAACATATTTATTTAGAAGTAACTAATAATAGATGAAAATGTTTTAATAAAATAAACTCTTGGTTATAGACACTTTCGCCTCAGATGTTACAACGCAAAGTCTTTACAGATGATTTTGAGATTACTAACTTTTTAAGACGATCGTTACGGTAAAATGAAAATAAAAGAGTAAAAATTATGACAGTAACAGGAACAGTTAAATATCAACCAGTCGGAGTTGGTACATGGACAATTGTTAGTGACAAAGGAGTTACTTACGAGTTGTATAAACCTCCAGCAGAAATTAAAGAAAATGATTTGAAGGTGACGATCGAAGGTAAAATCAAAAAAGGTATTATGACGATCGCTATGGTAGGAGATGTATTAGAAATAGATTCTTACAATATCATCAAATAATTAATAATGAAATACACCCGTTTTAAGATAGTAAGATTAATAACGATCGATCGATTTTTAATCTTGTTATTTACATTAATGGGTTGTTCGTTATTTATTAATAGTTGCGGTAGTAATTCCCAAAAAATTTCATCCTTACCGCAAGATTCGCAAATACAAGTTTATTTTAATCATAATCAGGCAGTCGATCGAAAATATCAAGAATCTTATCGCAATCTTGAGCGTAATGGTGATGACTTAGAAGCCGTAATCATTGAGCAAATCAATTCAGCAACTACAAGTATTGATATTGCCGTACAAGAATTAAATTTAAGTAAAATAGCACGATCGATTATTCAGCAAAAAAACAAAGGTATTAGAGTAAGAATAGTACTGGAAAATAATTATAATATTCCTACTGATAAACTACCCGATAAACACGGTTTAACCTTACTCAAACAGAATAATATCCCTATCATTGACGATACAGAAGATGGTAGTAAAGGTAGCGGTTTAATGCACCATAAATTTATGGTTATTGATGGGCAAAAAGTCCTTACAGGCTCAGCTAATTTTACTTTAAGTGGTATTCATGGCGATTTTGACAACTTAGAAACCAGAGGTAATACTAATCATATTTTAGTGATTAATAGTCCTGATTTAGCACAACTATTTACCGAAGAATTCAATTATTTATGGGGTGATGGAGTAGGTGGAAAAAAAGATAGTTTATTTGGTTTAAAAAAACCGCAGCGAGTAAGTAAAACTATTAGTTTGGATAGAGCAACTATCACTGTTAAATTTTCTCCTGATAGCCCTTCTAGTTCGTGGCAAAATAGTAGTAATGGCTTAATTAGTCAAACTTTACAAATTGCTAACGATTCGATCGATTTAGCCTTGTTTGTTTTTAGCGATCAACAAATAGCTAATACAATGGAAAAAGAAGCTTTAGAAGGGGTACAAATTCGAGCTTTAATCGATCGTAGTTTTGCTTATCGTTACTATAGCGAAGGATTAGATTTACTCGGTGTTGAGATACTTAATAAATGTCGTTACGAAAAAAATAATCGCCCTTGGAAGCAACCTATCACAACTGTCGGTATTCCCAGTTTAGCAAAAGGAGACAAACTACATCATAAATTCGCCATTATCGATACTTATACCGTAATTACAGGTTCTCATAATTGGTCAAACGCCGCAAATCATACTAATGATGAAACTCTCTTAATTATCTACAATCAATTGGTAGCTACACATTTTCAACGAGAATTTGATTCTCTTTACAACAACGTGCAATTAGGATTACCTTCGCAGATTGAGACGAAGATGGAAGAAGAAAAGGAAAAATGTTCTTAGATATAGCAATTATCGCCATTATGAAGTACAAAGAAAGCCCCCACTCATCTCCCGCCCCCACTCATCCCCCAATTCTGGGCAGGACTGTTTCATTCTCAAAAAGAAGAAAATAGCTAGAAGCAAAAAATAAATAGCTAGAAGCAAAAAATAAATAGCTAGAAGCAAAAAATAAATAGCTAGAAGCTATTACTACTACATACTCGATCGAGCGATTTGGTCATATTATCTTTTTATTATTAGAAAAAAACGGCTAAATTTACTGGTATTTTTGGCGTTGTAGAAAATACAAACATAAGACATGAAACAGCCCTGCCAATTCTGGGGGAGGTCACAACTATAGTATTGTTGAGATTTATGAAAAAATATACCAGAATCTTTACATACTTTTCAGTAAGCGTCGATCGTCTATTGATTAACACTTTGATCAACGACCGTACCTAATTAGTTCGGTTTTCCTCACCTATTTTCGCAAATTGACTAAGATAGGATGGCAACTAATTAAGTTTTTAATCAAGAATGATTAATTATCATTGATTTAATAACAAATCCATGATATGTACTTAATCCATTTAATGCTCGTATTCAGGAGGCATATAATTTATGTTCTACATTTACATCAATTGGGAAAACGCATCAAAAAACTAATTCCCCAATTGTTGTCTAGCACATCAAAACTTTAGTCTCATCAAAAAATGGAGATTGTTTAAAATAATGAAAATACAAGGAAAAACTGCTCTTGTAACAGGAGCATCTCGTGGCATCGGAAGAGCGATCGCTGAGCAATTAGCCGGGCAAGGTTTAAAACGACTGTTATTAGTAGCTCGTAATGGTGATCAACTAGCTCAATTAGCTCAAGAAATAAAAGAAACGATCGACGTAGAAACCGTAATTATCCCCTTAGATTTAACCGAACCTGTAGCTGTCAATATTGCCGTAGCCAAAGCTTGGCGAGATTATGGCCCAATTCATCTATTAGTAAACTGTGCGGGTATTGCCCATCAAGTACCGTTTTTAGAATCAAAACTCCCTCAAGTTCAAGCAGAAATGTCTTTGAATCTGATGGGGATGTACACTATCACCCGTCTAGTTGCTCGAAGGATGGCAACGAGAAAAGAAGGTACTATTGTTAATGTTTCTAGCTTAATGGGCAAAGTAGCCGCACCGACAATGTCAACTTATTCGGCTACCAAGTTTGCTATTTTAGGATTTACCCAAGCCTTGAGAAGTGAGCTTTCGGTTCATAAATTAAAGGTAATAGCTTTACTTCCTTCTTTGACAGACACCGATATGTCTAGAGAGTTAAAAACTTTTGCTTTTGTCAAAAAAACTACTCCTAAAAAAGTAGCGATCGCATTAGTTAAAGGATTAGAAAAAGATTCGGACGAAATTTTAGTGGGATGGCAAAGTTATTTAGCCGTCTGGGGTCAACGCCTCGCACCAAAAATTATCGAAAAAATCATCTTAATTGCGGCACCCCAATATTAAGATAAGCGTAACTACCCCTAACCCCTCCTTTATAAGGGAGGGGAAATCGATCAAGGTGTCCTAACTACAGACGTTTGTTGTTATAGATTAATTTTGTTCATCCAATCGCTGATAGTACGATTAACTTCTTCTGGTACTTCATCATGAGGACAATGACCAGCTTTGACATAAGTTTGTTCAATGCTAGGATAATACTGCTCAAACTTTAAACTTCTTTCTTGGCAACGTATCCAAGGATCTGATTCACCCCAAATATTAAGTAAAGGTACTTTAAGTTTAGCTAGTAACTCATCAACTTTTTCTCCTTGAGGACTTTTAAATACCGAACCAAATACCTCTAATGCACCTTTATCACAAGAAGGACGATATATGTCATCTACTAATTGATCTGTAATCGTAGTTGGATCTAAATATACTTTTTCTAAAGTACTACGAATATTTTTTTTGTTACGTAATCTATTAAACAGAAAATAAGTGACAATACGTCTTTGCATTGTCCAGCCACTGACTTTTTGAAACAAATTTGGTTCTTCAACTGTTGTATCAGAAAACTGCCCTGCACTGTTTAATAAAATTACCCCGGCTACATTATCAGGATAATTCGCCCCTGCACATAAACAAGCATATCCACCTAAAGAATTACCAGCTACTACAGTACGTTGTTGAATCACCTCGGTAATGAAATCGTTTAATTGTTCTTGCCATAGTTTGCCACTATATTCCCCCGCAGGTTTTGCCGATCGTCCAAAGCCTAATAAATCGATCGCCCAGACATTAAATTCATTTTGTAATTGATGAATATTTTTACGCCAATGATCAGTTGAAGCACCAAAACCATGTACTAATAACAAAGCAGGTTTGTCATTATTTTTTGCTCCCGCCTCAACATAATAAACTTTTTCTCCACGCCATTGCCAATAGTGACCTTCGATCGCAACTACGTTATGAATAGAATCTATACTTACTGTCATCGTTTGATTTTATCTTGTTTTTGTTAAGTTATATTAACAATTATAAAATAGTTGATTATAGATTTGAGTAGCAATGGAGGATACGGAAAACCACAAACAATAATGAATAATGAAATATACTTACCACTCATTAGCTATTAAAATGTTTGACTTTTGAGCCTTAACTCAGTTTTTCTTCTTCTTGCAATTTATCATTGAACCAATATTCTTGATCGTGTGGTGGTTAACAAAAAAATACAATATAATCAAATAAATAACAGTTTGGAGGGTAATATGATTAACTTACTTGCTTTTGTGATTTTAATTGGTTTGTTGAATCAATTAGGAACTTTTACTATTATTTCTGTCATTTTGGGTTTTGCCTCGCAGTTATATCACTATCTACAGCTTACTTTATTAGTAATCATCCTCGGTTTCGTTGGCTGGTGTTTTAATGATAATTAATTTTTAGCTCAACTTTGTCACGACTTAATCATCACTTTAATCATTTTAGAGTTAACGATCGATATTAGTAAATAAATATTCAAGACAGATTCAATTTATTACCAATATCAATAATTAGCCAGTCTATTTATCTTCAAACAAGTCTAGCGGTAAATAACCATAAGTTCCCACTATTTCTTCTTGATCATCACTGAAAATAGTAATTAAAACACCACGATCGTTACCATCATAACGTTCAATATTAAAAGACATCCTTTGAGTACTAAATTTTAAATAAGTAGGAGTATTGTTAGTTGTGATAGTGGCAATATTGGCAGGAAGTTCAAGATCACATTTTAAAGATTGTAAGTAAGAAACTAAAGCAGAAGATGCCTCAGATACATTAGAAGCACAAATACCAAAATTTTGAGCAGTAGCTAAACTAACTACCAATTTTACCGCCGATCGTAATTGTTCGATTTGTGTCTCTGTTTCAACCTTTTTTGGAGTGAGAGTACTATATTCTTTTAATAACGAAATAGCCGACGATAAATTATGATCCATATTGTTTAGTTCAATAAAAGTTCTTTTCAACTTTCAATTTTTTTCAATTTTTATTTGTCAATTGTCAATTATCAATGCTATCTTATTAATTAGTTGGGTGCGTAGCTCAGTCGGATAGAGCACCAGATTCCGGTTCTGGTTGTCGGGGGTTCGATTCCCTTCGCACTCGTTGCCCCTACTCCTAGCGTCGTATGGTATTTTATCCCTTACAACACTTAAAATTAGTAGCAATTACTCAAAACTTACTCATTCTAGTGTAGAACACTTAATCAAAAAGTACAACGTCAACCTACAATATGACACTTTCTGAAC
The DNA here is from genome assembly GCA_963710605.1 of uncultured cyanobacterium. Taxonomy (GTDB): domain Bacteria; phylum Cyanobacteriota; class Cyanobacteriia; order Cyanobacteriales; family Cyanobacteriaceae; genus JAALKG01. Next base: position 8,095 of record CAVQBA010000001.1, on the reverse strand, counting down.
TGGCACAATAGAGAGCGATTATGCTTTAATTAAATTTTATTCTGCTATTTCTCACACATCAAAGATGACCTCTAAGTCAAGCTGACTAAAATTTAATATTTTATTTTTAACTAACTATTATCATTATAGCTATTGATAACGACCTCACCTTTAATTTCTGACAGAAGTAATTTAGAGTAGCTTAATAAGCTCGTCGTAATCAATCTGATAGATATTCGCAATAAGTTCGTACACTTGATTTTTACTGACGTTGCTATCGGGTGCTTTAGCTAGTTTTAAGGACGATTGTAAATCAATAGGTTGACGTTTAGCGTTTTTAAATAAATCAATAGTCGTTTGATGACTCCACGTTTGATAATGTTTGCGATTAATCGCTTCAGAGTGTCCTAAAGACTTACAACGTAAGCTATCAGGAATACCAGCAGATATACCATTAGCATTGCCTAGCTTACGAAAGACGTGCGTTTGACTTATTTTACCAAAACTTTTGGGTATAAAGCCTCGTCTTTCAAGACGACTTTTCTAACTGTATGGTAAAATGTTTTATGCGGTAGTTAAAAGCGTAAAATGTTTTTATTAGAATACAAATTAAAAGGAAAGCCAGAACAATTTAAAGCAATCGACGAAGGTATTCGTACCGTAAAGTTCGTGCGTAATAAATGTATTCGTTTATGGATGGACTTAAGAGGAGTAGGCAAAAAAGATATTTATCGTCATACTACAGATTTGAGAAAAGAGTTTTCTTTTGTCAAACAATTAAATTCAACAGCGTGTCAACAAGCTGGAGAAAGAGCATGGTCGGCAATTGCCAAATTTTATGATAATTGTAAAAAAGACATAAAAGGGAAGAAAGCGGATGCGACCCCGCGCCGCCGACAGGCGCAAGGGAACGCGCACCAAGCGGGTTATCCTCAGTTTTCTAAGCGAACACGAAGTATCGAGTTGAAAAAGTCAGGATGGAAGTTAGATAGAGACAACAAAAGAATAACCTTCACAGACGGTAACAATATCGGTACTCTAAAGTTAATTGGTTCGAGAGATTTATTTTATTTCCAAGAATTCCAAATACAAAGAGTCCGTATTGTTAGGAGAAGCGACGGCTATTATTCTCAGTTTTGCTTGAAGCTAGACGTAAGAGATATAACCCCAGAACTACCTCAAACAAAGAAAATGATTGGGTTAGATATGGGTTATACAATACAAATATTTAATAATAAACAACAACAACAAAGACCCCTTTTTTTTACCTAATAACATGTTAAGCTTATACATATATTTCTTCATTGTGTAAAGTTTATGTTGTCTTTGCAAAAGGGAATAGATCCCGTTACAAACGAACCAGTTTGGTTGATGTTTGATGAGGACTATCAAATTGTCGAACCAATACAACGTTTTTTGACGTTTATGACTACAACCAAATCACCTAATACCATCAAATCTTATGGACACGATTTAAGATACTGGTGGCTTTTTCTTCAACAACAATGTTTGGATTGGAGGGAAGTAAATGTCTCCGATTTAGAAAACTATGCTCACTGGCTCAGAGTTGGAGATAAAGCTGTCATCAATCTACAAGGAATAGAAGCCATTAGAAGTGAAAGTACCGTTAATCGTATGATTACGGGGGTAACACAGTTTTACGAATATCATATTGCCAACAAGACTGTGGACTTCAAACAGTTCGACAGATTTCATTTACCCTATGGCATCACAAACAGAAGTAGTAAAGGACTACTCACAGGTATTGCTAAAACTAAGCCCGTTCGTCAAAAATTAGTTAAGCTCAAAGGCAAGAAAAAGTTTGCAGGATGCTTAACAGATGAGCAGGTAGAAGTATTGGTCAATGCCTGTAATCGTTTAAGAGACAAGTTGATTATCCTTATGCTTAATGGTACGGGAATGCGTAAAGGAGAAATACTAGGTCTAAAACATGAGGATGTGAGTGATTTTGGAGAAAACTACATTAAAGTAGTAAAAAGAAAAGATAACCCAAATGGTGCTTTGGCTAAAGGGCAAGAACGAACGATTCCTGTCATACCAGAGCTAATCCAAATGTACAACGATTATCTGCTTTATGAATATCCTGAAATAGAGTCAGAGTACGTATTTATCAATATTTGGGAAGGAGAAATAGGTAAGCCCATCAGTCCTGATGTTTTGAGTGTCATGTTTACTCGATTATCCCAAAAAACGGGAATCAAGGTTTATGCCCATTTATTTCGTCATACTTATGCCACTCGTTTGCTCAAAGCAGGTTATTCTCCTGATAGAGTCAAATATTTATTAGGACACGCCAGTATTCAAACGACGTTAGATGTGTATTCTCATGTGATTGAAGAAGCAGACTTACGAAGAGTAATCGAACAGGAGGAAGAAGAATGAATGCAATACCAGATTGGAATAGCCAACCTGAGTTATGGTTAGTAGAACAGAATGAGTCTGCTAGAGAGTTATTAAATAATCCTTTGCTACAAAAAGATGTTTGGCGAACCATTGAAGATTTGGGGTTAAGTGTGAATCAACATCAAAAAGTTTTAACTATTAGATTTGATAAAATTCAACAAGATTGGTTGAAGCTGCTGACTAAGCTCTACATATTGATTCGGGCTAAACGTAATTATTCGGCAATGTATCTAAAGAATGATGTTGCTTCTTTGAGGGAGTTCTCTATCTTTTTGAAAACTAAGTCTGTTTATAGTGTAGAAGATATCAATGAACAACTATTAGATGAATACGATTACTACTTACATTCAACGAAAAGCAAACAGACAAAAAAACCTTTATCCCAAAGAAGTATCTCTTTACGTTATATGACATTGATCAACTTCTTTAACCTTTGTCGGCAAGAAGGTTGGTTGGATGTCAATACTTATTGGTTTAAAGGTAAGTATCATGGTTCTCAAGCAAAGAATGACGAAGTAGAATACATCCCCGAAGAAGTATGGCAACAGCTAGATGAACACTTGCATTTGCTTCCCTCACCAAAGCAGAGAATGGTGTTAATCATTCGAGCAACAGGATTACGCATAGGAGAACTACTGAATTTACCTTTAGACTGTTTACGTAAGAGAGGGAGTGAATGGCGGTTGAGATTTCTGACAGAAAAGTATAAGACAGAGGATGAATTACCTATCTGTGAAGAACTTGTAGCCGTTATTAAAGAACAACAAGATTTTATTCGAGAACACTTTGGTGATACTTATCATAATCTGTTCGGTAGCAACGATGGTATATTTGGAAAATATAACCCTGCTCCTAGAATAATGAAAGTAGATGGCTTTAGTCGTTGGCTTAATAAACTGGCAGAGGAACAAAATATCTGTACAAAAGAAGGAAATCTTTGGCATTTTCGTTCTCACCAATTCAGAAAGACTGTGGCAACGGTAATGACTAATGCAGGAGTAAGAGACTTAATTATTCAAAAGTATCTACGTCACCGTTCTCCCGATATGCAGAACTACTACAAACATTTACTTAAGGAGGTAGTGGGAGAAGAGTATCAGGAATTAATGCAGAGTACAAAGTACGTTGACAGTACAGGAAAGATAGTAAAAGAACATAAACCCAAAAATGTTATTACTGAGTTAATGCGAAGAAAAATGTATCAGGTAACGACGAACTATGGGGAATGTCATCGCCCTGTTTTAAAATCACCCTGTCAAACTGTTAATGCTTGTTGGCAATGTGAACATTGGCTCACTTCCACGGATGACCTAAACTACCTCAAACAAGACTTACAGAGAATAGATGAGGAATTGGAGATAGCTACTAATTTGGGTTTAGTTAGACAAAGTAAAGGACTTACCGATGATAAAGAAAGATTAATTGTTCGTATTCAAGGGTTGGAGGGCAACAGTAATGGAAATTAATTGGAAACAAGACTATCAAGGAGAATTTATCTGCCCTAAATGCAATGAAATGCCTTTGAAATTAGGGGGGCTGAATAATGGTAAGCAACAATTTCGATGCTCAAATTGCAGAGGTTCAGTCGTTTCTTCAATTAATTTGAACAATCGTTCTCGTTATTTAACAGATAGATTGATTGATGAACAGGTTGATTGGGGACAAGACTATCACGGTGAGTTTATCTGCCCTGAATGTAATCATTTAGGAATGGTAGTAGGAGGAATTAAGCAACCCAATAATAAAAGGCAATTTCGATGTCCTCACTGCCAAAAAATACAGCAGGATTCATGCAATATCAAAGGTGGTTATGAAGCCATTGAAGACCCAACGAATAAAGGTGTGGTCTGGTATCGGAATCATAGGATAGAAGGCTTTGTTTGTCCTGAATGTAATGCAATGGATATGTATATTGCAGGAATTAATAAGCAAAACAAAAAGACATTTAGTTGTCGAAGTTGTCGTAAAACTCAATACGATTATATTGAGTTAAATCAAGTAAATTTAAGTTATTTCACACAACAAGACAGACATATAAAACCATTTCAATGGCAAGATGAGCGATGGGATTTGAGAAACCTTAATCTCAACTACAACCCAAAAAATTTAACACATTCCATCGCTAACTTCAGTCAGATTAAGCAACAATGGTTGAAAGACAAAGCTAAGCAGTATGTCGAACATTTATGCAAAATAGAAAAGGCTTTTGGAACAATCAACCATGTTCTAGTCGCCTTCCGCTCATTATCTATTTACTTACAAACTACTGCTATTAGTGATTTTGAACAGATTAATCGTACAGTTTTTCTTGACTACCTATCAAAAGAGAAAAAAGTTACTAAATCCAAGTTAACTCCATTAAGAGATTTTTTCTTTGTGGGTACAGTTAAGGGTTGGTTTGATATTGACCAAGATATTATTCGAGATGAAGACTATCCTAAACGTCGCCGAGGCAATCCAGATCCCCTATCACAAAAAGTTACAGAGCAAATAGAAGCCAATTTACATATTTTACCAGACCCCATCGCTCGAATATATCTAATCTGCTATTTTGGAGCAATGCGTCCATCTGAACTAGCTCAACTCAAACAGGATTGTTTAATACAAGAAGGACAATATTGGAAACTACGTTGGTACAGACCAAAAAATAAAGATTACCATGAAATACCTATTAGTAGAACTATCGCCAAAGTTGTTCAAGAACAGCTAGATTATGTTAAAAATCTATGGGGGGATGAATATGATTATTTGTTCTGTCATTATCACGGTCTATCTTCAACAAAAGCATCTCAACCTAATCTAGTACCTGTTAAGAAGGTTGTACAAAGTAATGATTCACATCCATTAATGAAAAGTATAAGAACTCTAATTACTACTTTAGACATCCGAGATGAAAATGGACAACTAGCAACCTTTATAAACAAAATATTACGTTCTACTCGCTTAACTAATCTTTTTGAACAAGGACATGATTTAGCGGTAGTGAGTGCATGGGCAGGACATAAACATTTTGCTACCACTAGCACTTACTATACCAAAGTTAGTTGTGAACTCATTAATAAAGAAGCAGGACATATTCAAAAAGCCTTAGTTAATGCAGAAGGTAAACAAGTACCTTATGAATCCTTCCCTAAATCGTTCTGGGATAATCCTACTGCTCATAAGTTAGAACTCTCTGGAACACATATTAACACGCCCATTTATGGTTATTGTGGACTGGATTTAGACCAAGATTGTCATAAGTTCAGAGCTTGTTATACTTGCAATCATTTTGTCGCTACTCCCGATAAACTTGACCAATATATCAAAGTTAGAGATGAGCTAAGGAAAAAACAATCTACAGCTAATGCCAATGGGCAAAATGTTTTAGTCGAGCAGTTTGGCAGACAAGCCGACACCCTTAACAAGATTATTCAGTCATTACAACACGAGGTAGCATAATGGCAGACTTTGATATTAGAGAACAACTAATTGAAACCCTTAAATCCACTCAGGAGAAAAGAAAAGAAGAATCCCGTAATCGTGTTCATGAAGCAATAGAAAAGTTACTCAAAATCAATGCCAAGATTAACTTTGCCACTGTAGCCAGAGAAGCCCAAGTCAGTGTGAGTTATTTATATAAATATCCTGAGTTGAAGCAACGAGTGGCAGAACTTCGTAGTCAACAAAATTCTATGCCTGTTAAACCGCTCAATAAACCTAATTCTACCGCCCAAGGTAAAATCATCACGAAGTTACAAGAGCGACTCAAACGGGTAGAAAATGAAAACAAAGAACTAAAGAAAAAGAATGAAGCTCTTGCAGGACAAGTATATCGAGTCTATCAACTACAAGACCAAGTAGAAAGATTACAAAAAGAAAATGAACGACTACTTACTAAAGTTAAAGAACAAGAGATAGCAGAAAAAGTTATCCCCATTAGTCGTATGACTAAAGTTCCTCCTTTGACAAGTCCACCTCAAACTTCTACTGTTTCAATTGAAAAGGAGCTAAAAGAATTAGGTGTTAAACTTAATCCCACTTTAAAAAAAACTATCAAACAAGCAGAAGAGCAACAAGTATTAGAAGCTATTTCTGCCTTGAAGGAACAATTAGCACAGTCCAAGGTTAGTAACGCAGGGGGATGGTTAAACAAAGCGATTAAAGAAGGATGGAATCACCAATCATCTACACCTGAAGTTACCAAACCCGAACATCAACAAATAGTCAGTAAATCAACTCCTTCTGACCAAAAATTAATTAGCAACGATAAATTAAAAGCCCTTAGTAACTTATTCCGTAATGAAGACGATTAATCAAAATAAGCTCCTAGCAAATATAGAAGCCGAAGAACAAATTCTTGGTAGTATTCTATTTGACCCAAAAATTATCGGTTTAATTGCATCACAGCTTCCTGCCGATGCTTTTTCCCTTTCTGCTCATCAAAAGATTTATGAATTTGCTCTAGAAATATATCGTCAAAACAAACCGACTGATTTAACTACTATCAGCACTTGGTTACAAGACCATAATCTTTTAGATTCTGTTGGTGGTACTCTCAAGTTAACTCAATTATTAGATTCTACAGTAACATCTAAAACAGCTCAACATTATGTTGAGTTAGTAATGAATAAGTATCAACGCCGTTTATTGCGACAAACAGGACAAGAAATAGTTGAACTAGCCAGTGATACTTCTGCCAATTTAGAAACAGTCTTTGATAGTAGCGAACAGAAGTTGTTTGATATAACTACTAAGAAAACAGGTAGATTTGACCCTAAATCTATTGGTGATAGTTTAATTGAAGTCTTGGGTAAAATTAGCGATGGAGCAAGGAATGCCTATTCTACTGGACTGAGTAATCTTGACCAACTGATTGGCGGTTTGATAAAACAAGATTTGATTGTGGTTAAAAAAAAATACCATCTATGGGGAAAAGTTGGCTTGGTTGTTACTTTGCTAATTATATTGTACCAAAGAACACAAACCGTAGTAATCTTTAGTGCGGAGATGAGTCACGAACAGTTGACTAAAAGATTTCTTTCAATGCACACAGGTATTGATTCTCATCGACTGATACACAATCAAATTTATGAAGAAGAATATGAGCTTTTAGTATCTTCGTTAGAGCAGGTGTCACAACTACCAATAATTATTGATGATACTCCTGCAAGTCAATTAACTCCTGCCAAAATGCGTTCTGTATTACGTGGCATACAGTTGCCCCCGAAAAGGGAGAAATAGGTTTAGTCGTATTAGATTATATCCAAAAATTAGGGGATAGAAGTGCAGGAATAGATCTCAAGCTATTGGTAAATATTCAGGAGCGTGTAAAGACATCGCTAAAATGTTTGATGTTCCTTTTATCGTTTTAGCCCAAATAAACCGAGGAGTTGAAGGGCAAAGCAATAAACGCCCTTCTATGGGTGATATTAAAGATTCGGGGGATATAGAGCAGGATATGGACTTAGGTTTACTTCTTTACCGAGATGAATACTATAACTCAAATACAAAAGATACAGGGGTTACGGAGATAATTGTGGGTAAGAATAGAAATGGTTCAACTGGTACTTGTAAAGTCAATTTTGACCCATCTGTAGGAAACTTTAAAGACATCTGATAGAATAATTTTAGAAGTTAATTATTGTTATGTAAAATATACACTATATGAATGTGCTTTAAATCATTGTTGTGTAAATTACTAGTATCAGAT